>NZ_FOYY01000007.1 GCF_900112445.1 Thiomicrospira sp. ALE5
TAAAACGACCGTAACCGGTGTTGAGATGTTCCGTAAGTTGTTAGACCAAGGTGAAGCAGGCGATAACGTTGGTGTTCTATTACGTGGTACTAAGCGTGAAGACGTAGAGCGTGGTCAAGTACTAAGCCATGTTGGTAAGATTAATCCACATACGCAGTTTGAAGGCGAAGTGTACGTGTTATCAAAAGAAGAAGGTGGTCGTCATACCCCATTCTTTAATGGTTACCGTCCACAGTTCTACTTCCGTACAACGGACGTAACGGGTGCATGTGAACTCCCATCAGGCGTAGAAATGGTTATGCCGGGTGACAACATTCAAATGACGATCACCCTAATCAACCCAATCGCAATGGACGAAGGTCTACGTTTTGCGATTCGTGAAGGTGGTCGTACCGTTGGTGCGGGTGTTGTTTCTAAGATCTTGAAGTAATAAGGTCTTGCAAAAACTAAAAGGGACTGGTATAGTCCCTTTTTTAATTTTCTAGGGGTATAGCTCCAATTGGTAGAGCCGCGGATTCCAAATCCGAAGGTTGGGAGTTCGAATCTCTCTACCCCTGCCATATTTTAACGGTCTGTATCTAGGGTACAGGTCGTTTTTTTTAATTGTACTGAATCTAATGAATAAGAAACCGGAAGTTCAAGAAGCGCGCAGTACAGCGGATACCGCTAAGCTGGTATTGTCCTTAGCCATTCTGTTGGGCGGTATTTATGCCTACTATGCCTTGTCTGATCTGCATGCGGTGGTGCGTGTATTGATTGTGTTAGCAGGTGTTGCAGGTGCAACGGCTGTGCTTTATACAACAGCACTAGGTGGTTCTTGGTTTAAATACCTTATCCAAACTAAAAAAGAAGTGCGCCAAGTTGTCTGGCCAACACGAAAAGAAACGGCGCAAACTACACTAATTGTTGTTATTGCAGTCATTATCGTGGGTATTTTCCTGTGGTTGATTGATATGTTCTTCTTGTGGGCCGTCAAACTACTAACCGGACAAGGGGGCTAGAATGGCAAAACGTTGGTATGTAGTTCATGCGTTCTCTGGGTATGAGAATAAGGTCAAAGCAGGTATTGTTGATTATGCAGAACGTGCTGAATTGAAAGATCATTTTGGTCGTATTCTTGTACCTTCTGAAGAAGTAGTAGAAATTCGTGACGGCAAGAAAAGAACAAGTGAGCGAAAGTTTTTTCCTGGTTATGTGTTGGTCGAAATGGAATTAAGCGAGGAAACTTGGCATCTTGTTAAAAGTGTACCACAGGTACTTGGCTTTATTGGTGGCAAGAGTGATCGTCCAGCGCCGATCACCCAAAAAGAAGTTGATCGTATTCTGCAACGCGTTGAAGAAAATGTCGATAAACCAAGACCGAAAATCATTTATGAGCCAGGTGAAATGGTACGTGTAACGGACGGACCTTTTACTGATTTTGAGGCTGTGGTTGAAGGTGTCGATTATGACAAGAATAAATTGCAAGTATCAGTTTTGATCTTTGGTCGTTCAACGCCAGTGGAGCTTGAATTTTCCCAAGTCGTAAAAAGCTGATTTTTTTAACGGGGAGCTGAAAAGCGCTATTACCCAACTAGGAGTATATGTATGGCTAAGAAGATTGCAGCCTATATCAAGTTACAGATTCCTGCAGGTGCAGCGAATCCAAGTCCACCCGTCGGGCCAGCATTGGGTCAACGTGGTGTTAACATTATGGAGTTTTGTAAAGCATTTAACGCTCAAACCTCAAATGTCGAAAAGGGTTTGCCCCTACCTGTTGTGATTACAGTATACAGTGATAAGAGCTTCACTTTTATCACTAAGACACCACCTGCTGCAATTTTGTTGAAAAAAGCGGCTGGAATTAAAAGCGGTAGTGCGGTGCCTAACCTTAATAAGGTTGGCAAGGTTACACGTGCACAGCTTGAAGAAATTGCTACTACCAAGATGCCTGACCTAAATGCTAACGATTTAGAATCAGCAGTTAAAATCATAGAAGGTTCTGCGCGCAGCATGGGCCTAACGGTTGAGGGGTAATTGGAAATGGCAAAGTTGACAAAAAAACAAAAAGCTATGGCTGAGCGCGTAAATAAAGATTCAGCCTATGAAGTAATTGCAGCTTTAGATTTGGTTAAGGATCTAGCTACCGCAAAATTTGACGAAACTGTTGATGTTGCAGTTAAGCTAGGTGTTGATCCGCGTAAATCTGATCAGGTTGTACGTGGTGCAACTGTGTTGCCAAATGGTTTGGGTAAAACAATCCGTGTAGCTGTATTTACTGGTGAAGCTAATCAAGCAGCCGCAAAAGAAGCTGGTGCAGATTATGTTGGTATGGAAGAGCTGGCTGCAGAAATTAAAAAAGGCATGATGGATTTTGATGTGGTTGTTGCGAGTCCAGATACAATGCGTGTTGTGGGTGCGCTAGGTACAGTGCTAGGTCCACGCGGTTTAATGCCAAACCCTAAAACGGGTACGGTTACCCCAGATGTAGTAACAGCAATAAATAATGCTAAAGCAGGTCAAGTTCGCTACCGTGTCGACAAAGCCGGTATTGTTCATGCACCTATTGGTAAAGCATCATTTGACAGCGAGAAATTAAAAGAAAACTTGGCGGCATTAATTGAAGATTTGCACAAAGCCAAACCTTCAGCGGCCAAGGGTGTGTACATGAAGAAAGTTTCGTTATCCAGTACCATGGGTCCTGCGGTAACAGTGGAACAGTCTTCAATCTAAATTCCTATTGCAGTATGTAATAGGTTGCGGTTTGGGTCTCCTAAATGTGAGTGCCCATCGCAGACCGTAGGTGGTTGCTTGTATAGTAGCCTTAATTGCATTTGCGACCTACGTAGATGAGTAGTTTGGTTAGTAATAACTAAGCTTATGGAGGTTAGAATGGCACTTAAACTCGAAGATAAAAAGCTAGTCCTAGATGAGGTTTCTGCACTTTTGGCTGAAACCGTTTCTGTGGTCGTAGCTGAATATCGTGGGTTGACAGTGGAGCAGATGACTAAGCTTCGTTCTCAAGCACGTGATAATGGTGTCGTTGTCCGTGTAGTAAAAAATACTTTAGCACGCCGTGCATTTGCTGGTACTGCCTATGAAGACATGACAGCGTCTTTAGTAGGTCCAGTGGTATTAGTGTTCTCTCAAAAAGAGTTATCTGGTGCTGCGCGTGTTGTTAAAGCATTTAAGAAAGAAAACGATGCAATGGTTGTTAAGTCAGTCTCAATTGGTTCGGGCGCACTAGACGCAAGCCAGTTAGATATGGTGGCATCACTACCAACTTACGACGAAGCAATTGCAAAACTAATGTATGTAATGAAGGCGCCAGTCGAGAAATTGGCTCGTACCCTTGCTGCTTACAAAGAATCGCGCGAAGCGGCTTAATCCTATACATTAGTCATTTTTTACATTTAGGAGATCAAGATGTCTGTATCACAAAACGATATTTTAGAAGCTGTTGCTAATATGACAGTAGTTGAAGTTGTTGAATTAATTTCAGCAATGGAAGAAAAATTTGGTGTATCAGCTGCTGCAATGGCTGTTGCTGGCCCAGCAGCTGCTGCTGAAGCGGCAGAAGAGCAGTCAGAGTTCAATGTTGTACTAACGAGTGCTGGTTCTAACAAGGTTGGCGCTATCAAAGCAGTTCGTGCCATCACAGGTTTAGGTCTGAAAGAAGCGAAAGAAGCAGTTGAAAGCGCACCAACTGTTCTTAAAGAAGGCGTTTCTAAAGAAGAAGCCGAAGAAGTTAAGAAGCAAGTTGAAGAGGCTGGCGCTCAGGCTGAAATCAAGTAATAGCTTGATGATGACTGCTTTGTTGCAGTAGTAATGGCTGACACTTTTTGTGTCGGCCTTTTTGTGTTTAAACAGTGTGTAAAAGCGTCATATTTTTGGTTGATACGACCCTTTTATACATTTGCTTGAAGCCCCACATATTTATGACCCGATTGTCGAGGTATTCCATGTCATACTCGTTAACCGAAAAGAAGCGTATCCGTAAAGACTTTGCTACTCAAGCATCGATGCTTGATGTGCCTTATTTACTATCATTACAAAAAAACTCCTACCATGAATTTATTCAGCTAGACAAAAAACCTAATGCGCGTGCTGTAGTAGGTCTTCATTCTGCATTCAAGTCAGTATTTCCGATTAAGGGTGTGGCTGGTACAGCTGACCTTGACTACGTTAGCTACAATCTTGGCCAGCCTGAGTTTGATGTTAAGGAATGTAAGCAGCGTGGGGTAACCTATGCGGCGCCTTTGCGTGTAAAAATGCGCTTGGTTATTTATGACAAGGAAGCACCAGCAAGTAATCGCCCTGTTAAAGACATTAAAGAGCAAGAAGTTTACTTGGGCGACATGCCTTTGATGACAGATAATGGAACCTTTGTTATCAACGGAACTGAGCGCGTTATCGTGACGCAGTTGCATCGTTCACCAGGTGTTATTTTTGACAATGATAAAGGTAAGTCACACTCTTCAGGCAAGATTCTATTTAATGCCCGAATCATTCCTTATCGTGGTTCTTGGCTTGATTTTGAGTTTGATCATAACGATTGCTTATTTACGCGTATTGACCGTCGTCGTAAACTACCGGTATCAATTTTATTGCGTGCAATGGGCTATGATAATGAAAAAATCCTTGCGGCTTTTTTTGATAAAACCCCGATTCGTGTCACCAAGACAAAAATTGTAATGGGTGTTATCCCTGAGCAACTTAAGGGTCAGATTGCGGCATTTGATATCGTTGATAAGGGTGAGGTGATTGTTTCGGCTGGAAACCGTATCACTGCACGTAGCATTAAGCAGTTTGAACAGGCTGGTCTTAAAGAAATTGATGTACCAGAAGCATATCTAGTCGGTAAGGTGTTAGCTGAAAACCTTGTTGATAAATCAACGGGTGAACTGCTTGCCTCTGCAAATACAGTTATTACTAGTGATCTTGTCGCAAAAATGCACGATATTGGTAAAATCCAGTTTGGAGTCTTATTTATTGATGAGCTTTTACACGGGCCATACATTTCAGATACGCTGAATCTTGATAGTACAAGTACGCAGCTAGAAGCTCAGATTGAAATTTATCGTATGATGCGTCCAGGTGAGCCACCAACAAAGGAATCTTCTGAGGCGCTATTTAATAGCCTGTTCTTTGAAGAAGACCGTTATGACCTGTCTTCGGTCGGTCGGATGAAGTTAAATCGTCGTTTAGGGCGTGATGATAATACTGGTCGTTTGGTGCTTGAATCAGATGATATTGTCGATGTTATCCGTGAGCTTATTCGCATTCGTAATGGCGAAAGCACAGTTGATGATATTGATACGCTAGGTAACCGTCGTATTCGTGCTGTGGGTGAAATGGCTGAAAATGCTTTCCGTGTAGGATTGGTTCGTGTTGAGCGTGCAGTTAAAGAGCGTCTGAATAGTGCTGAAAGTGATGGGTTAATGCCGCAAGATTTAATAAACGCGAAACCTGTGTCTGCAGCCATTAAAGAGTTCTTTGGATCTAGTCAACTTTCGCAGTTTATGGATCAGGTTAACCCCTTATCAGAAGTCACGCATAAACGCCGTGTCTCAGCCCTTGGCCCAGGCGGCTTAACTCGCGAGCGTGCAGGGTTTGAGGTTCGTGACGTACATCCGACCCACTATGGTCGAGTATGTCCAATCGAAACGCCAGAGGGTCCAAACATTGGATTGATCAATTCTTTGGCTGTTTATGCTAAAACCAACGAGTATGGCTTTTTAGAAACCCCTTATCGTCGCGTAGTAGATGGGCAGGTTACCAATGATATTGTCTATGTGTCAGCTATCGATGAAGCACAGTATGTAATTGCTCAAGCAAGTGCACGATTGGATGAATCAGGTCGCTTTGTTGATGACTTGATTTCTGCGCGTCATCAGAACGAATTTACATTATCGATGTCGAAAGACATTAATTTAATGGATGTATCGCCAAAACAAATCGTATCCGTTGCGGCCGCCCTAATTCCTTTCTTGGAGCATGATGATGCTAACCGCGCTCTGATGGGCTCTAACATGCAGCGTCAGGCAGTGCCTACCTTACGTGCGGATAAACCGTTCGTGGGTACAGGTATCGAAAAAACGGTTGCCATTGATTCAGGCGTAACGGTCGTTGCAGAACGTGGTGGTGAAGTTGTTTCAGCTGACGCCTCTCGTATTGTAGTTCGTGTTAATGCAGATGAGATTCGTGAGGGTGAGACAGGTGTCGATATTTACAACCTAATTAAGTATCAGCGTTCTAACCAAAATACTTGTATTAACCAGAAACCGATTGTAGCTGCTGGCAATGTTGTTGCCCGTGGTGACGTATTGGCTGACGGCCCGTCAACAGATTTGGGTGAGTTAGCACTTGGTCAGAACATGCGTGTGGCTTTCATGCCTTGGAATGGCTATAACTTTGAAGACTCGATTTTGGTATCTGAGCGTGTTGTACAAGAAGACCGCTTTACAACCATTCATATTGAAGAGTTTACTTGCCTTGCACGCGATACCAAGTTAGGGCCAGAAGAAATTAGTGCCGATATCCCGAATGTTGGTGAAGCCGCTTTGTCGCGTCTTGATGAGAGTGGCATTGTGTATATTGGTGCCGAGGTTAAGCAAGGCGATATTTTGGTCGGCAAAGTCACGCCAAAAGGTGAAACACAGTTAACGCCTGAGGAAAAACTGCTGCGCGCTATTTTTGGTGAAAAAGCATCTGATGTAAAGGATACGTCTTTAAGAGTATCGAAAGGCATTGAAGGAACTGTTATTGACGTTCAAGTCTTTACTCGCGAAGGAATGAAAAAAGACGCACGTGCTCAAGCCATTCATGAAGAAGAGCTAGATGCCGTGCGAAAAGATATTGATGAGCAATATCGTATCCTTGAGCAGGATAGCCTGGCACGCTTACGCACCATGTTGGCGGGTCAGTCAACGATGGATGGTAAGACACTAAGTGCTGAGCAGCTGGCTAGCATGGATAAAAAAGCACTATTCTTGCTCAATCTTGCTGATGAAGATTTAATGCGCCAGTTAGAAGCACAAGAAGATCAGTTGAATACAAAGCGCAAAGAGCTTAATGCCGCCTTCGAAGAAAAACGCAAAAAATTGACCCAGGGTGATGATCTTGCACCGGGGGTGTCAAAGATGGTTAAGGTATATGTTGCGATCAAGCGTCGTATTCAACCAGGCGATAAGATGGCGGGTCGTCACGGTAACAAAGGTGTTATTTCACGTATCTGTCCTGTTGAGGATATGCCGTTTGATGAAACCGGGCGCCCAGTTGATATTTGTTTAAACCCTTTGGGTGTACCCTCGCGTATGAACGTGGGTCAGATTTTGGAAACCCATCTAGGCCTGGCGGCTGAAGGTTTAGGCCAAAAGATTGATGCCATGTTGCGCCGTGAAGCCGATCTGGCTGAGATTCGCGGCTTCTTGAGCAAGATTTACAATGAAACCCAGGGTCAGGGTGTCGATTTTTCAGCTTTTAATGACGACGAGTTGATTGAACTTGCTCGTAATCTACGTAAGGGTGTGCCGATGGCTACACCTGTATTTGATGGGGCTGATGAAGGTCAAATCAAAGCATTATTACGTTTGGCTGATCTACCTGAGTCAGGGCAAATGCGCCTGTTTGACGGTCGTACAGGTGAGGAGTTTGACCGTACAGTCACGGTGGGTTATATGTATATGCTCAAGCTTAACCATTTGGTTGATGACAAGATGCATGCGCGTTCAACCGGTCCATACAGTTTGGTTACTCAACAACCTTTGGGTGGAAAAGCCCAGTTTGGTGGTCAGCGTTTTGGTGAGATGGAGGTATGGGCTCTTGAAGCCTATGGTGCGGCCTTTACATTGCAGGAAATGTTAACGGTGAAGTCGGATGACTTGAATGGTCGTACGCGGATGTACAAAAACATTGTAGATGGCAATGAGTACATGGAACCGGGGATGCCTGAATCCTTTAGCGTATTGCGCAAAGAGATTCGTGCATTAGGTATTGATATTGAGTTGGAGCAAGACTAAATGAAAGATTTAATCGGTTTTCTAAAAAAACAAAACGTTTCCAGTGAATTTGATGCGATTAAAGTATCACTTGCTTCACCTGAAAAAATTCGTTCATGGTCTTATGGCGAAGTTAAAAAGCCTGAGACTATCAATTATCGTACCTTTAAGCCTGAACGTGACGGCTTATTTTGTGCCAAGATCTTTGGCCCAATTCGCGATTACGAATGTTTGTGCGGCAAATATAAACGCCTAAAGCACCGTGGCGTTATTTGTGAAAAATGTGGTGTTGAGGTAACACAGTCTAAGGTTCGTCGTGAGCGCATGGGGCATATTGATCTTGCTACGCCAGTAGCACATATTTGGTTCCTGAAATCATTGCCAAGCCGTATTGGCTTGATGTTAGACATGACCCTTAAAGAAATTGAAGCGGTGTTGTACTTTGAAGCCTTTATGGTTGTTGATCCAGGACTAACGCCACTAGAACCATGGCAGTTGTTAACGGAGGAAGAGTATCTAGATGCGCTAGAAGAGCATGGTGATGAGTTTGAAGCGATGATGGGTGCTGAAGCAATTAAACGGATGCTTCAGTCTATCGACTTGGTTGAAGAGGCGACTCGTCTTCGTTCTGAGGTAGAAAGTACTAACTCAGAAACAAAGCAGAAAAAAATATCTAAGCGCCTAAAACTAATTGAGTCGTTTATTCAGTCAGGCAATAACCCTGAGTGGATGGTATTGGAGGTGTTGCCAGTATTGCCCCCTGAGCTGCGTCCTTTAGTGCCACTTGATGGCGGACGTTTTGCAACTTCGGATCTTAACGACCTGTATCGCCGTGTAATAAATCGTAACAACCGTTTGAAGCGCTTGCTAGAGTTAATGGCGCCAGACATTATTGTACGAAATGAAAAACGTATGCTGCAGGAGTCGGTAGACTCCTTGTTGGATAATGGTCGTCGTGGTCGTGCGGTAACGGGAACCAACAAGCGCCAATTGAAATCTTTGGCTGATATGATTAAAGGTAAACAAGGTCGTTTCCGTCAAAACTTGCTAGGAAAGCGTGTTGATTATTCAGGGCGCTCGGTCATTGTAGTTGGTCCGACTTTGAAGTTACACCAGTGCGGTCTGCCTAAGAAAATGGCATTGGAACTGTTCAAGCCGTTTATTTTCAGCAAGTTACAAAAGCGCGGATCTGCGCCAACGATTAAAGCGGCGAAGAAAATGGTTGAGCAAAGCTTACCAGAAGTATGGGATGTGCTTGATGAGGTGATTCGCGAGCATCCGGTTCTATTAAACCGTGCCCCTACCCTGCATAGATTGGGTATCCAAGCATTTGAACCCGTATTGATTGAAGGTAAGGCTATTAACCTACACCCGTTGGTTTGTTCTGCATTTAATGCCGATTTCGATGGTGACCAGATGGCTGTTCACGTGCCATTGTCACTAGAAGCTCAGCTTGAAGCCCGCACGCTAATGATGTCGACTAACAACCTGTTATCACCTGCGAATGGGGATCCAATCATTGTTCCGTCTCAGGACGTTGTATTGGGACTTTACTATATTACCCGTGAAAAAATTAACGCAATTGGTGAGGGTAAGGCATTTGTTAATTGGCAAGAAGTAACGCGTGCGTTAGAGGCAAAAGTTGTTCATTTACACACACGTATTAAGTTGCGAGTAAATGAAACGCTTATTGAAGACGGTGTTGAACGTTGCCAGACACGTATTGTCGATACAACTGTAGGGCGCGCGTTGTTGAGTCGCGTGCTACCAAAAGGCTTGTCCTATGACCTGATCAATACCAACTTGACTAAGAAGAATATTAGTAAGGTATTGAATACCTGTTATCGTGTTTTAGGGCCAAAAGAAACAGTTGTTTTCGCTGATCAGCTTATGTATGCCGGCTTTAAATGGTCTACTATGGCAGGTTTATCCTTCTGTTCAGATGACATGCTTATTCCAGATGATAAGGCGCCTATTCTTGATCGTGCAGAAGAGCAGGTAAAAGAAATTCAGACTCAGTATGCACAAGGTTTGGTTACTGAGGGTGAGCGCTATAACAAGGTTGTTGATATTTGGTCACATACCAACGAGCTGGTTACTAAGGCGATGATGGAAGAGTTGCAATATGACTTAACCGTTGATGCTAAGGGTGAGGAGGTTAAAGAAACCTCGTTTAACTCAATCTACATGATGGCAGACTCTGGGGCGCGTGGTTCTGTTGCACAGATGCGTCAGTTGGGTGGTATGCGTGGTTTGATGGCCAAGCCAGATGGTTCGATTATTGAAACACCGATTACGGCAAACTTCCGTGAAGGTCTAAACGTACTTCAGTACTTTATTTCAACACATGGCGCGCGTAAAGGTCTTGCTGATACGGCATTGAAGACTGCAAACTCTGGTTACCTGACTCGACGCCTAGTAGATGTTGCACAAGATGTTGTTGTAACTGAACATGACTGCGGTACTCATGCAGGCATTGAAATGACGGCACATGTTGAGGGTGGCGACGTTATCGAATCTTTACGCGAGCGTATCCTTGGACGCATTTTAAGTGACTCAGTCCTTGATGCAGAGGGTAATGTTTTAGTTGAAGAAGGTACGCTGCTTGATGAAAAGTTAGTTGACCTTATTGATGCTAATGGTATTGATCGCGTCAAGGTGCGTTCACCGATTACTTGCGAAACTAAGTTTGGCGTGTGCCAAAAGTGCTATGGACGTGATCTTGCGCGCGGACATTTGGTTAACATGGGTGAAGCTGTTGGTGTTATGGCGGCTCAGTCAATTGGTGAGCCGGGTACGCAGCTTACGATGCGTACATTCCATATTGGTGGTACGGCCTCAAAAGCTGCTGCACAAAGCAAGGTGGAAGTAAAGTATGAAGGCCAGGTTAAGTTTAATAACCTTAAGACTGTTCGTAACTCTGAAGACCAAATGATTGTTACAGCGCGTTCTGGTGAGGTGACTATACTGGATGCGGCAGGGCGTGAAAAGGAACGCTATAAGATTCCTTATGGTGCAATCCTTGTTGCGACAGAAGGGCAAAAGTTAAGCTCAGGCGATGCTATTGCAACCTGGGATCCGCATACGCACCCTGTTATTTCTGAAGTAGCGGGTGAGGTTGAGTATGGTAATTTCGATGGCACTGTTGAAGAGAAGATTGACGAATTAACGGGTCTCGTGACACGTGTTGTAAAAGGATCAAAAGAACGTTCCAATGCCATGAAGGATGCGCGTCCATTTATTCGTTTGCTTGATGAGAAAGGTGAAGGTGTTTGTTTTGCTGGTACTCAGACGCCAGCTGTTTACTACTTGCCAGAAAATGCCATTGTGTTGGTACAAGGTGGATCAAAGTTAAAGTCTGGTGATGTCTTGGCACGTATTCCACAAGAGTCATCAAAAACAAAAGATATTACCGGTGGTCTACCACGTGTTGCCGATTTATTTGAAGCTCGCCAGCCAAAAGAGCCGGCCATTATGGCTGAAGTGAGTGGTGTAATCTCCTTTGGTAAAGAAACAAAAGGAAAACAGCGCTTAATTATTACCCAAGATTCTGGTGAGCAATACGAATCACTGATTCCAAAGTGGCGTAGTGTGAATGTGTTTGAGGGTGAGCGCGTTGAACGTGGTGACATTATTGTTGAAGGTAATGCCAATGCACATGACATTCTGCGTCTACTCGGTGTTGAGCGTTTAGCAGAATATATTGTTGATGAAGTACAGGATGTTTATCGCCTTCAGGGTGTGCGCATCAACGACAAGCATATTGAAGCGATTATTCGCCAAATGCTGCGTAAGGTTGAAATTAAATCTGCAGGCGATACGGGTCTTATTAGAGGCGAGCAGGCAGAGTACGCGCGCGTACTTGAGCTAAATGAGAAGATGCGTGAGGAAGGCAAAGTTGAAGCAACGTATGAGCGTGTATTGCTTGGTATAACTAAAGCTTCACTTGCCACAGAGTCCTTTATCTCGGCAGCCTCGTTCCAGGAGACCACACGTGTCTTAACTGAGGCGGCCGTTAGTGGTAAGCGTGATACGCTTGTTGGCCTTAAAGAAAATGTTATTGTTGGACGTTTGATTCCGGCTGGAACAGGTTTTGCCTATCATCAGGCTCGCCGCAAGGCAACGGAGTTGGTTGATAGTGAGCTGCAAGCCTTTATACATAGCGATGTTTTCGCTGATGATACTGTCAGTGAGGATATTCTCGAAGAAATGCCGGTTGTAGATGACCGGGTGATTGAAGTTGAAGAGTCAGATCAATAAGAAAATTCAATAACTTATTGCTTGACTTCTAGTAAATGGGTAACTAAAATTCTGAAACCTTGTTTGTGGGCTATCTTGCCTGCAAACATTTGGCTAAAGAGTTAAGTCTCAAATTTGGAGAAAGTTTTAATGGCTACAATTAACCAGTTGGTTCGTAAGCCGCGTAAAGACAAAATTAAGAAATCAGCCGTGCCTGCTTTGGAAGCTTGTCCTCAGCGTCGCGGTGTTTGTACGCGTGTTTACACCACTACCCCTAAAAAGCCTAACTCTGCCTTGCGTAAGGTTGCGCGTGTTCGTCTAACCAATGGTTATGAAGTGACTTCATACATTGGTGGTGAAGGTCATAACCTTCAGGAGCACTCGGTCATCCTGATTCGTGGTGGGCGTGTTAAGGATTTGCCTGGTGTGCGTTATCATACTGTTCGTGGTGCACTTGACTGTGCAGGCGTTAATGAGCGTAAACAAGGTCGTTCTAAGTACGGTGCTAAGCGTCCAAAAGGTAAGTAGACCTTTTGACATACGCTAGCCAATTTTTTTCTTTAATACCGGAAGCGTGAAGAATGGCAAGAAGAAGAGAGATACCCAAACGTCTGGTTCTACCAGATCCTAAGTTTGGTGATGTTGTATTAACAAAATTTGTTAACATGATTATGGTCAGCGGCAAAAAAGCAGTTGCTGAAAAAATTGTATATGGTGCGCTAGATAAAGTTGTCGAGCGTCGTAAAGGTGGCGATCACGCTGCTCTATTACGTGATGCGTTGGAAAACGTTGGTCCATTGGTTGAAGTAAAGTCTCGTCGTGTGGGTGGAGCAACATATCAGGTGCCTGTTGAAGTGCGCCCTGAGCGTAAAATGGCTTTGTCAATGCGCTGGATTGTTGAAGCAGCACGCAAGCGTAACGAAAAAGGTATGATGTTGCGTTTAGCTGGTGAACTTGCTGATGCACTTGAAAATCGCGGTTCCGCAATCAAGAAAAAAGAAGATACCCACCGAATGGCTGAGGCCAACAAGGCTTTCTCTCATTTCCGTTGGTAATTCAGTACAAGGGCCCTTGACGGGCCTTTATTCTTTAATAAATTTCAAAGTAAAAAGGTTTATAAAGTGGCACGTCAAACCCCTCTAGAGCGTTACCGTAATATAGGTATCATGGCTCACATTGATGCTGGTAAAACCACAACTACCGAGCGAATTCTTTTTTATACTGGTAAATCCCACAAAATCGGTGAGGTTCACGATGGTGGTGCAACCATGGATTGGATGGCACAGGAGCAAGAGCGTGGTATAACCATTACATCTGCTGCAACAACCTGTATGTGGTCTGGCATGGCTAAGCAATTTCAAGAGCACCGCATTAATGTTATTGATACCCCTGGTCACGTTGATTTCACTATTGAAGTAGAGCGTTCATTGCGTGTACTTGATGGTGCAGTAACGACCTTCTGTTCAGTTGGTGGCGTGCAGCCTCAATCAGAAACGGTATGGCGTCAGGCGGATAAGTATGGTGTACCTCGTATGGGTTACGTCAATAAAATGGACCGCGCTGGTGCTGATTTCTTACGTGTTGTTGAGCAGATCAAAACGCGTTTAGGTGCGACGCCTGTTGTAATGCAGCTACCAATTGGAGCCGAAGACAATTTTAGTGGTGTAGTTGACCTGATAAAAATGAAAGCAGTTATTTGGGATAAAGCGACTCAAGGTCTAAATTTTGAGTATCAAGATATTCCAGCTGATATGGTTGCAGACTGCGAGGCCTATCGGGAACAGATGGTAGAAGCCGCTGCGGAAGCTAGCGAAGAGTTTATGGATGCTTATCTTGAGAGTGGTGAGCTAACTGAAGAGCAAATTAAGCAAGGTATTCGCACGCGTTGTATCAATAACGAAGTTATTCCAATGTTCTGTGGGTCAAGCTTCAAGAATATGGGTGTACAGGCTTTACTAGATGCGGTAATTGAGTATTTCCCATCACCTGTTGATGTTCCAGCTATTGAAGGTGAGCTTGAAAGCGGCGATAAGGCAACGCGTGAATCATCCGATGATGCGCCTTTCTCAGCCCTAGCCTTTAAGATGATGACCGACCCTTATGTTGGTACTCTGACCTTTGTACGCGTTTACTCGGGTGTGCTTAATTCTGGTGAAGCAGTTTATAACCCAGTTAAGAGTAAAAAAGAGCGTGCAGGCCGTTTGATTCAGATGCATGCTAATTCGCGCGAGGAAATCAAAGAGTTACGTGCTGGTGATATCGGTTGTGTGGTTGGGCTTAAAGATGTAACGACAGGCGATACAATTTGTGATCTAAATAATATCATTACCCTTGAGCGTATGGAGTTCCCAGAACCTGTTATTTCGATCGCTGTTGAGCCAAAAACAAAAGCCGACCAAGAAAAAATGGGTATCGCGCTCCAGAAGCTGGCTGCAGAGGATCCATCATTCCGTGTCCGTACGGATGAGGAAACGGGTCAAACTATTATTTCAGGTATGGGTGAGTTGCACCTAGATATTATCGTTGACCGTATGAAGCGTGAGTTTAACGTAGAAGCTAACATAGGCGCACCTCAAGTTTCATATCGTGAAACCATTCGCCAATCAGTTGAAGCTGACGGTAAGTTTGTTCGCCAGTCTGGTGGTCGTGGTCAGTATGGTCATGTTGTGCTTCGTATTGAACCTCAAGAGCCGGGCACTGGCTTCCAGTTTGAGAATGCGATTGTAGGTGGTGTAGTTCCACGTGAATACATCCCTGCCGTTGAAAAAGGTGCTAAGGAGCAGCTTGAAAACGGTGTAATCGCTGGTTACCCAGTAGTCGATGTTAAGGTAACTGTGTTTGACGGTTCCTATCATGACGTTGACTCGAATGAAATGGCATTTAAAATTGCTGCGTCTATGGGTATCAAAAATGGTGTTGAGCAAGCTCGTCCGGTAATTCTTGAGCCTATTATGGCTGTAGAAGTTATTACGCCAGAAGAATATATGGGTGATGTAATGGGTGACTTAAACCGTCGTCGTGGCATGATCCAAGGTATGGAAGATACACCAACTGGTAAAGAATTGAAGGCTGATGTGCCACTTTCTGAAATGTTTGGTTACGCAACGAATGTCCGTTCCTTGTCACAGGGTCGTGCGAGTTACACTATGACTTTCTCGAAATACGCGGAAGCACCTGCTTCAGTTCAGGAAGAAATTATTGCAAAATCGAAAAAAGGTTCTTAATCATTTAATTTAGAGGGATTTTTAAATGGCAAAAGCAAAGTTTGAACGTACAAAGCCGCACGTAAACGTGGGCACGATTGGTCACGTTGACCATGGTAAAACTACCTTAACAGCGGCGTTAACGATTGTTCAAGGTAAGAAGTTTGGTGGTGACGTAAAAGGTTACGATCAGATTGATAACGCACCAGAAGAAAAGGCGCGTGGTATCACCATTTCGACAGCTCACGTAGAGTATGAGTCAGACACTCGTCACTATGCGCACGTTGACTGTCCAGGGCATGCTGACTATGTTAAAAACATGATCACTGGTGCGGCGCAGATGGATGGTGCGATTCTAGTATGTTCGGCCGCTGACGGCCCTATGCCACAAACGCGTGAGCACATTTTGTTATCACGTCAGGTAGGTGTACCTTACATCGTTGTGTTCCTAAACAAAGCGGACATGGTTGATGACGAAGAGTTGTTAGAATTGGTTGAGATGGAAGTGCGTGAGTTGTTGTCTGAGTATGACTTCCCAGGTGATGACACACCAGTAATCAAAGGTTCTGCACTAAAAGCGATCGAAGGTGACCAGTCTGACATTGGTGAGCCAGCGATTGGTCAGCTAATTGAAGCGCTTGATACGTACATTCCAGAGCCAACGCGTGAAACTGACAAGCCGTTCCTAATGCCGGTTGAAGATGTATTCTCAATCCAGGGTCGTGGTACGGTAGTAACCGGTCGTGTTGAGACGGGTGTTGTAAAAGTGGGTGACGAGATCGAAATCGTAGGTATTCGTGATACCACT
>NZ_FOYY01000004.1 GCF_900112445.1 Thiomicrospira sp. ALE5
TTCGGTATTAACGTACGTTTCCATACGGTATCCCCAACCAAAGGGCAGATTCCCATGCATTACTCACCCGTCCGCCACTCGTCAGCAAGAGCAAGCTCTTCTGTTACCGTTCGACTTGCATGTGTTAGGCCTGCCGCCAGCGTTCATTCTGAGCCAGGATCAAACTCTTCAGTTTAATCTTGAACATATATAAACACTCGGAATTGACAAAGTTAACATGGAAGAATTACTTCTACCTATACTTACATTTGTCGTTTCGAGTTAATTTTTGCAGATACTCATTCAAGCACTTCCACATAAATTATCTCTGAATTACCTACTTTTTAAAGAACTTCTTTCTAACTTTACCAAACCAACATATCGTCGCTTGGAAGCCCGCTATTATAACCAGGCCTGCGTTTTAGTGTCAATATTTATTTTCAAATATCTTTTCACTCAAACCGCTTGTTTCTTCACTTCTTAGCGCATCGCTTCGAAGTGAGGCGTATTCTACAGACTCCCCGCTTCCTTGCAACTCTTTTTTTAGATTTTTTTAATAAATTTTAATTTTCTTTTTTATCAACAGTATTTACCTGAGTTAATAACAGACTTACCCACAGCTACATCATCACCACGTCAAAATATTCTGGAGGATAGCTACTTTCAGCTTGAAATCTTATTGATTTACCCAAAAAGGCCTCCAGAGCAGCAACACTATCAGATTCCTCGTCAAGAATTCTGGCCACTACACTTTCTGCAGCAATAACACGGTAGCGCTCGGCATTAAAAGATTTATCCATACGGGTTATCTCCCTGAATATCTCATAGCCTACTGTTTCAGCCGTTTTAACTACTCCACGTCCATGACACATAGGGCAAGGCTCACACAATGTCCGCTCTAAGGATTCGCGGGTACGTTTACGGGTCATTTCAATTAAACCTAATCGCGATATTTCACTTATCGACGTTTTCACCCGATCTTGCATCAATGCTTTTTGCAGACTTTCATAAACGTGCTTCTTGTGTTCATCATCCTCCATATCAATCAGGTCAAGGATAATAATGCCACCAAGGTTGCGCAGCCTTAACTGTCTTGCAATCGCTTGCGTTGCCTCAAGGTTAGTGCGATAAATAGTTTCCTCTAGATTCTTATGACCGACAAACCCGCCAGTATTCACATCTATTGTGGTCATCGCTTCAGTTTGATCAATGATGAGATAACCACCCGACTTGAGCATCACTTTCTTTTCAAGTGCGGTTTGAATTTCATCTTCTATGTTATATAAATCGAATATGGGACGATCACCCTGATAATGACCAATCTTATCTGTTATTTCAAGTGAATACATCTTGGCAAAACTTTTCATCTTCTGAAAGGTTTCGGCAGAATCCACACGGATTTTTTCAATACCCTCTTTCGGTACATCACGCAAGATACGTAGGTAGAGTGGCAAGTCTTCATAGACAAGTCGCGGCTTTTTCGATTCAACAGCTCTATGACTTGCCTGCTTCCATAGCTGCTGCAAAAACATGACGTCAGCCCGAAGTTCGTGAAAATCTGCGTTTTCTGCAACCGTTCTCACAATAAAACCACCCGAAGACGGAGAAGATTCCGGAATCAACTTCACCATCTCACGCAAGCGCTCACGCTCGACAGATGAATCTATTTTTTGTGACACACCCACATTTTGCTCATCTGGCATGTAAACCAATAAACGCGATGCGATCGAAACCTGCATCGTTACCCTAGCCCCCTTGGTACCTAATGGGTCTTTTACGACCTGAACCAAAACACGCTGCCCTTCATAAAGCAGCCGACCAATATCTTCGGGATCGTCAGGACTGCGAGCTGATACTAATGCTTGCGTCACATCCGAAACATGTAAAAAAGCGGCTCTAGTTAAACCTATATCAATAAACGCAGCTTGCATGCCAGGTAGAACACGATCGATACGCCCCAGATAAATGTTGCCTACTAAACCACGCTTTTTATTGCGCTCAACCCAAATTTCTTGCAACACACCATTTTCAATCCAAGCAACCCGGGTTTCATTGGGTGTGATATTAACTAAAACCTTCTGTTCATCGTTCATGAATTGTTATCTTATTTTGTAGAGCTAGAGTTATATATTGGGAAGCCGGCACGAACCAATAGTTCGCTTGTTTCAAATAGTGGCAATCCCATTACACCAGAATAACTACCGTTAATGTTATTAATAAATTGTGCTGCTACGCCCTGTATCGCATACCCACCCGCTTTACCCTGCCACTCATTAGTAGCCAAATAATGTGAAACCTGGGTTTCAGTCAGTTTAGTAAAGGTTACCTTGGTCAAGCACAAGTCAGAAAAAACCTCGCCTTGATGAATAACTGCAACAGCTGACATCACTTGATGGGTTTTTCCAGACAGCTTGGTTAAATAATCACGTGCTTGCAGTTGATTTCTGGGTTTACCCAATACAACCCCCTCTAATTCAACCAAGGTATCGCCACCCATCACCCAAATATCATGTCCCTCTAATTTGTTATAGCCTGCAAAAGCTTTTTCAATTGCCATACGCATCACAAATGATCGCGGCGATTCATTAGGCAATGCCACCTCCTCAATCGGTGCGTCCACGACTTTAGCCGACAAACCAAGTTGGTTTAGCAGCGCTAAACGCCTTGGTGACCCCGAGGCTAAAAAAAGCTTATCCGCCATCTCTTTTACACTAGACACCTTTATTAACCTTTAAAATTTAATCTTGATGACGGCCATTTTACCCAAAACGACAGGCACATAAACGCAAACTATGAATAAGCTGCATGTCAACCATAATCACTATGCTAAAATCTGCTTTTTAATTTACATACATATGACTATGAAAACATCCCAATTATTACTAGCCACAACCCGTGAAACCCCAGCTGATGCTGAAGTCATCAGCCATCAATTAATGATTCGCGCAGGCATAATCCGCCGCCTAGCCGGTGGTCTTTATACTTGGCTGCCATTGGGTGTTCGCGTGCTACGCAACATTGAACAGATCATTCGCGAAGAAATGAATCGTGCAGGCGCACAAGAAGTATTAATGCCAGTGGTTCAACCGTCTGAACTTTGGGAAGAATCAGGACGCTGGCAACAATATGGACCAGAGTTACTGCGCATTAAGGATCGACACCAACGCGACTTTTGCCTAGGTCCAACTCATGAAGAAGTCATCACCGATATGGTGCGCAAAGAAATTCGCAGCTACAAACAGTTGCCAGCCAATTACTACCAAATTCAAACCAAATTTCGTGATGAAATTAGACCTCGTTTTGGCGTGATGCGCTCCCGTGAATTTATTATGAAGGACGCCTACTCATTCCACTTAAATCGTGAATGTTTAGAACAAACCTATCAAGTCATGTATGACACCTATCATCGTATCTTTGAACGTATTGGACTGGATTTTCGTGCCGTTCAAGCCGACACGGGATCGATTGGTGGCGATGGCTCACATGAGTTTCACGTTTTGGCTGATTCTGGTGAAGATGCGATTGCGTTTTCATCCGCGAGCGATTTTGCAGCCAATATTGAACTGGCTGAAGCGCTTGCACCTACTGGCCCACGCCCATTACCCTCTCAAGCCTTAACAGAGGTCGCCACACCAAACATCCACAGTATTGAAGACGTGTGTCAATTTTTATCCGTTCAAGCTAGTCAAACCCTTAAAACCTTACTGGTACTGGGTGCCAATGAAGATAACCCCGTCATTGCCTTGGTTTTACGTGGTGATCACGAAGTGAACGACATTAAAGTCGAAAAACATCCACTAGTCGCAAGCCCTATGACGTTTGCTTCTGCGGATCAAATCAAACAAGTGTGCGGTTGTGATGCGGGTTCAATTGGCCCGGTGGGTTTAACCATTCCTATGGTAGTTGATCGTGCAGCCGCTCACTGTGCTGACTTTGTATGTGGTGCAAATAAAAGCGGCTTCCATTTAACTGGTGTTAACTGGGATCGAGATGTGCAACCAGGCCTGGTGACCGATATCCGAAATATCGTTGAAGGGGATCCAAGTCCGGATGGCAAAGGTGAAATTCAAATCAAACGGGGGATTGAGGTCGGGCACATCTTTCAATTGGGTGACAAGTACTCTAAGGCGCTCAATGCCAATGTATTGAATGAACATAGTCGCGCTCAGATTTTAGAAATGGGTTGTTATGGTATTGGAGTGACCCGCGTTATTGCGGCTGCGATTGAACAAAACCATGATGACAAAGGCATTATTTGGCCAGACGCTATCGCGCCCTTCCAAGTTTGCATTGTACCCATGCAGATGCATAAGTCACCACGCGTTGCCAAGGCAGTAGAACAACTTTATGACAGCTTGCAAAAACAAGGCGTGAGTGTGTTACTTGATGATCGTGATGAACGCCCAGGCGTCATGTTCAATGACATGGAGCTGATTGGTATCCCGCATCGTATTGTTATTGGTGAGCGTGGATTAGATCAACAACAGATTGAATATAAGCATCGACGCGACGCCGAACCTCAGAATATTGCTGAAGCTGAATTTATATCGTTCTTAATGGCTCAGTTAAACAAATAAACTCAATCGTTTATTGCTCATTTGCCCCACTTTTATAACCGGTTTATTTAAAGTGGGGATCCTTACCAAACAAACTCGTTGCTTCTGCATCGGGCATCCAACCAATCCGACTTCTTACCTTGAGCGACTGATAGTTTCTCACTATGGGCATAATGGTCAACATACCCACTATACGTTGTGACCAGCTCCACCCAATTGCCGAAGGGTGACGTGACCACCATTGATTATTCACCCCAAAATGCTGCGTTTTAAAAATCAAATGCACGGCTAAACGCCAATATTGCAACTTATTCAACACCTACCTCCAATTCAAATAATGGCTGGTTTTCTTTAAATACGGTCGAACCCGCGTTCACGATGAGTTGTTTGATTCTACCCTGCTGGGGTGCGCGAACATGATAATAATTTAACCAGGTCTGGTGTGCGGCCAATTTCGCTTCAGCTATGGCTAAATTGGCTTTTGCAACCGCAAAATCGCGTTGCGCTTGTTGATAGGGCCTTTGGGCAATAACTGTTCTATCAAATAAGTCTTCAACATTGGCCATTTCAATTTCAGCATCTGTAAAGAGTGCTGCCGCACGATCACGCTTTGCTTCCAGCATACGTAAGCGTGCTTGATATTCACGATCATCAATGACCAAAATTAAATCACCTTGGTTAACCTGGCTGCCTTCTGGATGTAAAACTTGCATTACTTGGCCTGAAACCAGTGAACCCACCACCAATGTTTGTGCATGAACCGTTAGTGCAAATGCACTCAAAGTTACCAAAAAACCTACCGCAACAACACGCTGACATAAATCGGCTAACTTAATCATTTGTTGATTCCTTAACCATCTGATCAAAATTTAATAAATCTTCCGCACCCAATAATAGATTTAACTGTGACCACAAGAGCACTTTACGAAAACGAAAAGCTAGTTCATCTAAGTCAGATTGTGAAATTTCTACTAATGCATTGCCAAAGTCCGCTTGCAACTCATTTTCATACAAGGCGCGAGCCAAATCAAAGTTCACATGAGCGAAATTCTGATTCTCTTTTATTGCTTGCTCTTCGACAGCAAGCAAGCTTAACTCAAAATATAATTCTGTCAGTTGATTTCGTAATAACTGTGCCTGTTGATCATAATCCGCTTGAGCCAGCGAAACATTTGCCATTGCTTTATCTACATGGGTCTGCGTAAGACCACTGTCATAAAGCGGGACTTCGAGGATTAATCCAGCCTCCCAGCGACCTTCTCGCAATCTAGGATAACTTGATAGTTGCCCAACTCTTGCTTCTGCACGAATAAGTGGTCTTTGCCCGTAACGCGCAAAATCCACACGCTGCTGCTTAGCTTGTTGGGTAAAATTTAAGGCTCGAAGTAACGGGTTTTGAGCCTCTAAACGCTGTTGATATGTATCCAAGGATTCTAACTGGGTAGGCAACTTGATTTCTCGCGGCACTTCGACACGCGGTACGATGGTTGCCCCAAGGCCTAATGCATTTCCTAAGCGCATTCTAGCTTGACGCATGCCCAATTGAGCTTGTTGCCGGGCCAAAAACGCAGCTTGATAATCACGCCGAGACTCGGTTAACCTTTGCTCAGAAACTCGATCAAGCGCAAAGTCTTCTTCTACTCTATCTAGCGTAACAAAGGCAATCGCCATGGCTTCGTTCTTAACACGATAATGCAAATCGGCCAATAAAACATCAAAAACACCCTGCATAAGTGCCCAACGATACTGTAGCGTGTAATAGTGCTTTAATTGTTCATTGGCAGATGACTCTATAGCAAGTGCCGACAATAACTGATCATGTCGACCAAAATCATACAATGGGGCAGAAAAAGATAACGCGGCTAGATTAAAGTCTTGACGCTCATTCATAAACTCACGCTGCCCTAATCGACCAACAAAGCCAATGTTTAAGCCCTGCTGAGCAGAAGCTTCGGCTTGCTTAGCATCGTTCAATGCCTGAAGTGCTTGCTGCCTCACGAAAGCGGGACTGGCCTCAACTGACCAATTGAGTGCATCATCTAATGTAAATGGATTAGGTAGCATACTCTGGTCAGCTTGGGCCGGCGCAACCATTGAAGCTGATAATAGTAAGACGACTAACAGTGCTTTCATCTGCAGCCTCAAAATGCGTCTGCTTGGCGTCTAAACCGGTTAAAGTTCATCTCTTTATGATGGCCTTCCACCACAAAACGTCCGAAAAGCAAAAACTCTTCTTTACTACGCGTCGGCCCTGTAAAACGTGCTACTGGTTCACCGTTCAAATCAAAAATAATCATAACAGGCGTTGCTCTGACACGAAACTGACGTTCAGCCATTTCTTTTTCAGTGTCAAACTCACGTCCATCAAAATTAGTCACTGGATTAGAACCTTCAATATCAAAGCGGTAGACCTTAAAATGCTCATGAAAATACTCAATCACATCCTGTTCCTGCAGAATCGTTTCTTTCATGCGATGACAAAATGGACAATCATCCATTTCAAAAAAAACAAACACTCCTTTTTTGCCTTCTTCACGTGCTATCTCAAGTTCTTCTAGATAGTTACCGAAGCTGTGATCAAAAAACTCTGCGGCTTTTAGTGGCGCTGCAATCACAAACATGAGTAGCACAGACAAAGTCAAGGTAGTACGCATCAAAAAGCTCCTATGGATTTCGACTCTCAAATTCGGCAATGAAGTTTTCTAACAGCTCACCATCTACCAGGCCTGCACGACCGGCAACAACATGACCACTTGGCGTCACCATATAAGTACTAGGCAATCCGCGCAATGGGCCAAATGGGGTGTGGTTTGCGTTTAAATCTATTTCTTTAAACCTGACTATTGGAAACGTTATCATTAATTCTTCGGTGAAATTATTGATTTTTTCTATAGGGATATTTTCATAATTAACCCCTAGCACAATGGCTTTAGAGTCCTTATGTTCTTCATGAAACAAGGTTAAATCCGGCATCTCTTTAATACAAGGAGGACACCAGGTTGCCCATAGGTTAACCACCACCCACTGACCTCTAAAATCTGACAACATTACCGTGTTACCCTCCATGTCAACAAACTCAACATCCATGGGCTCCGCAATCGCATGACCACTTATAACAAGCAGGCCTGCTAGTACAAAATTACGCCATTTTTTAAAGACACTACTAAGATCTAACTTCACAAAACACTCCTAATATAACTAAAAAAAACTTCAACAAGCTAGCGAGCTAATACCAATTTAGCAAAAGGCAAGGTTAAACGTCGCTGCTCTGCCAATGTGGCCTGCTCGAGCATTTGCAAAACGGCTAACAACTCTTCCAAGCTAGTCGAAAAGCGCTTGATAATGAACTTGGCAACGTCTTTTGGCAAATCAAACCCCCTGATCATCGCATGACGCTGCAAAGCCAAAATCAAATCATCAATCTCTGTTAGCGGATTAAGTTCCACTGGCAGCAAGGTAAACATTGCATCGCGCAATTCCGGCACAGAAGTTGGCCATAAACTCATTGGCATCCGCCCTGATAACAACAGAGGATGTCCCAATGCACTTGATTTAGCTTGTAAATCCTGCAGCGCAATTTGCCAAGCGGGTTGATGAATCACGTGATCTACATCATCTAAGCAAATCAAGTCCATCACTTCTAAACCCTTCAACACATCCGGTATAAGCGGTAAATTTTTATCCTTCAGTGGAAAGTAAACACTACGTCCGCCTCTTAAGGATACGGCTCGAGAAGCCGCTTGTAAAAGGTGTGTTTTGCCAACCGCACTTGCACCATAAAAATAAACGCCCTGATTTAAGCCAGCTGAGTCCGCAGATTGAAGTCGACTCAATGTAAGCGCAACAGACGCATCTGGCGCAACAAAGGTTTCAAAACAGGCCGTATCTGGTAGATTAATTTTAAGGGGTAATTGAATTAACATTAAGATTTAGCTATGCAAATTAAGGTAAATAAAGGTATTGGTATCGCATGTAACTTAGGTTTCTATCATCCACGACCACATTAAGCGGTAAAGCCTGTTCAACGTTACGCAACATGACATCAAGGTCACCACGATAGCGAATTACAAAGCTTGCTGCGCGACCTTCAACTTGTATTAAGCGAATTTGATCGAAAATTAACCTTGATTGGGCTAACTGCTGTTCAAAACTAGTTAGCGTCTTGGCATCGGGTATATCATTTATTTCTAGCCAAAACTCTGACATCAAATCGATGCTGGCATAATAACGTGCTGACTCTTCACGCAACACTCTATCAAATTGGTCTTCAATTAAGCTTTGCAAGGTATCACCTAACGCTAACTCCGACCATACCAGTTGCCCAGTCAATAGATCATAAAACTGGCCCCGTACCTGCACAACTTCACCGACTACTTGAGCCGAAAGAACTAATACGTGACTAGCCGATTGAAACTGTGTTTTTAACTGCTGCAACTGACGCTGATTAAGATTTGAAGGCACTGGCACCAATTCCAAAGAAGAGTAGGTGTTAGTGTCCCGCAAATATATTTGCGGCAAACCAATCATGTCAGGGTAGCCTCTAAAGTCGAGGTCTGGTCTAAAACTTAACCCTTCAGCAGAAAAATCGGCACGAAGACCACTTTGCAACCAATCCCCAAGAACTAGAATAGTTGGACGTTCCGATTCAGGCCATACCGGAATAGTGGCTTGCTGTAACTGCTCAATAACTCTAGCCGAATTAAACTCAACACGAACATTCTGTCCCAATACAACGCCGTCTACTTGTCTATTGACCAGCTGATAATTTCGTACCCAACTTCTTGGTTGTTGTATTAACGCTTGCACCGCTGGGTGCACTGTTATCTCAGGGTTACCTGACAACCTGACCGACAATACTTTAATCGCCTCGGCAAAATAATTATCTAACTCTGCTTGCTGAAAACTTTCGACCTCGATATCGACTGTGTAAAAGTCCTCACTAGCCTGTACAGGGGCAAACACCGGCCAAAACAAGATAAACAAAAACCCATACAACCAGGTAATGTTAGATAAACTTCTCATACGTCTCTCAGAATTTTTAGTTACAATATAATAATGTTTTTAATCAGACCCGTGCGGCAGATTTACAATATTCTGTTGCAAGAATTCATTTAATTAAAGTTAACTTATCAAATTACTATGTCTACAAAACCCTCCCTAAGCTATAAAGATGCCGGCGTTGATATTGATGCTGGTGATGCCCTAGTCCAAGCGATTAAGCCCATTGCTAAAGCCACTGCACGACCTGAAGTAATGGCATCTTTAGGTGGGTTTGGTGCGCTTTTCGAACTGCCCATTAATAAATATAAAAACCCTGTACTTGTATCAGGAACAGATGGTGTAGGTACTAAGCTACGTTTAGCCATAGATACCGACAAGCACGACCAAGTAGGTATTGACTTAGTCGCTATGTGTGTAAATGATCTTATTGTACAAGGTGCCGAACCCTTGTTCTTTCTAGACTATTACGCAACAGGCAAGCTTGATATCCACGTTGCAAAAGATGTTGTAAGTGGCATCGGAGAAGGCTGTCAACAAGCAGGCTGTGCACTTATTGGTGGCGAAACAGCTGAAATGCCGGGAATGTATCCTGTAGGTGACTATGATTTAGCTGGTTTCTGTGTAGGCATAGTTGAAAAAGATCAATTAATTGATGGCTCAAAAGTACAAGCGGGCGATAAATTAATTGGCATCGCCTCGTCAGGCCCCCACTCCAATGGCTATTCATTGGTACGCAAAATCATTGATGTTAGCGGAGCCGATTTAAACCAAGACCTAAACGGCCAAAAACTGATTGATGCATTGATGGCACCCACCAAAATATATGTAAAGTCCCTACTGGAATTACTAAAAACAATTGACATACATGGGCTATCGCACATCACCGGAGGCGGGTTAATTGAAAACCTACCGCGCGTGATGCCCGATAATACCTGCGCTAGGATTAACAGCCAAACTTGGCAGCGACCAGCGGTATTTGATTGGCTACAAGAACAAGGTAACGTTGATAACATTGAAATGCACCGCACCTTTAATTGCGGTATTGGCATGGTAATTATTGTAGCGGCTGATCAGGCTGAATCTGCTTTAGCACAACTCGAAGCGCTTGGCGAAACAGCGTGGATGATTGGTGACATCGTTCAC
Source organism: Thiomicrospira sp. ALE5 (assembly GCF_900112445.1). Lineage (GTDB taxonomy): Bacteria > Pseudomonadota > Gammaproteobacteria > Thiomicrospirales > Thiomicrospiraceae > Thiomicrospira. Next base: position 10,680 of record NZ_FOYY01000004.1, read on the forward strand.
TCTGATACACAACAACCCTATGTAGAACTCAGTTAATTTTGCATGGCTTTTCAAATTGTTGTACTTGTGTCAGGTTTTGGCTCAAATTTACAAGCGCTTATCAATCAAGCCCAGCAAGAACCTGACACCTTCAGTATTCGAGCGGTCATCAGTAATCGAGAACAGGTCTATGCTCTGGAACGTGCGCGTTTAGCCAACATACCTAGTTATGTTATTTCGGCTAAACCGGGTCAAACACGTGATGATTATGACCAAAAATTGAGTCAACAGCTTGACGAGTTACAACCCGACTTGATTGTAATGGCGGGTTTCATGCGTATTCTTTCGGCTAAGTTTACCGACCGATGGCAGCACAAGTTGATTAACATCCACCCCTCACTTTTACCGAAATACCCAGGCTTAAACACCCATCAACGCGCTATTGATGCCGGCGATAGCATACACGGCATCAGCATTCACTATGTGAATGCTGAAGTCGATGGGGGGCCAATAATTGCTCAGGCGTCACTCAACATTACCTCAAATGATAATGCGGAAACACTCGCAGAGCGCATCCATCATCTTGAACACCAACTGCTGCCGGCTGTCGTAACGGCTATCGCAAGTAATAAGATTAGATATAACAGTCATGCTCACCAAGTGATATTTAACCAAAGCCAGCTTATTCAGCCACTCTCACTTGAGATGCTTGCTGACCTCAATTAGCCAACAGGAGTAAACCATGCGTTTATTTCATAAAGTCATCGGACTGCTACTTGTATTCAGTTTGAATACTGCAAACGCGACCAACACGCCTGATTTTGACGCCGAGTTTTCGGTTCGCGTTATGGGTATTAATGTTGGCACTGCCACCCAAAGACTTCAATGTGAAACAGGGTCTTGTATCTTAGAAACGAGTGCCATACCTGATCGCTGGGCACGCCGTCTTGCTAACGAACAAACCCATGAACGTATTAAATTAAACCTAACAACTAATAATCAACTTCGTTGGCTAAGTTACCACAAAACGCTAGAGCGTTATCGAGGTAATACCGCACCACAGGTTACACACTTTTTTTGGGATCAAGCATCAGACCAAATATTAAACCCTGACCGCAATCAAAGCTGGCCTGCTAATGATCAGGCATTTGACATGATCTCGATCATTTATGCATTACGGCAGAACTTGCTTAACGGCCAACCTTACCCGACACTGTTTCTTCAGGAAGACAAGCGCCAGACTCAGATAAATTTTGTAAAAGCCAACCTCGAAACACAGGTTCACACCCAGTTTCGAAGTAACATGAACGCCCGCTTCTATGAATGGGCATCTGAAGATATTCAGGTCAAAATATGGTTGCTTGATGCGTTGGATTTCTTTCCTGGCCGAATCGAACTTACCCATCAGGATAGTAACCGCAGCGTTATTCTTAGTTTACGATCTGAACCCACTTTTTAATGAGATTTAATTCAACATGAAACTTTCCGATCAAGACATTATTAGCGCATTAAAGCAAGGGCGAATCGGCATCGAGCCTGAACCTGCTGCCAACAAAATTAAAGGCATTAGCGTAGATTTACGCTTGGACAATCGATTCCGCGTCTTTAACGATCACACAGCACCTTTTATTGATTTGAGCGGTCCGCGTGAAGAAGTGCAAACACTGCTCGATAAAGTCATGGGCAATGAAATTTTGATCGAGGATGACCAAGCTTTTTTCCTTCACCCTGGCGAATTAGCGCTCGCATCCACCTTTGAATCTATCCGCATTCCTGATGACTTGGTAGGCTGGCTAGATGGTCGTTCAAGCCTTGCACGACTCGGTTTAATGGTACACGTTACCGCTCACCGTATTGATCCAGGTTGGCAAGGACAAATTGTGCTGGAAATTTTTAACAGCGGTAAACTCCCTCTTGCACTTAGACCAGGCATGGATATTTGTGCAATAAACTTTGAAACCTTATCAAGTCCAAGCACTACTCCCTATAACAAACGTGCCGATGCAAAATATCGTAATCAAAACGGTCCCACTGCCAGTCGCATTAACCACGACCAACCTGACGAAAGACAACTTAATTTACTTGGCTAACCCCAATGATATTTGGTTAGCAAGCTAATTCCTGATAAAATTAGTCGGGAATTATTTTAGGGCTTTAACACGGGGCTATTCATGGGACTTATTAGCAAACTACTTGGCAACAATGCCGCACCATCACTTGACGATGAGCAGCGCGTTTTATTTGAACAACATATTGGCCAACTGACTTTCCCCTTAACAGAGCAGTCACTCAATAAATCAAATGCCATTAAAAATATAGCGTTTAAGGATGGACGTCTTTCGTTCGACCTCATTTGGCCTTTTGCTGCAAAAACACTTCACAATCAACTTAATAAAACCATTGAGCAAGCTGCTAGCCAAATTCCAGGGGTGACTCAACTTAGCATCCAACCCATTACACGAATTCAAGCCTATCAAACTCAGCCCAGTGTGGCCGCACTACCCGGTATTAAAAACATTATTGCTGTGGCATCGGGTAAAGGCGGAGTTGGCAAGTCAACGACCAGTGTTAACTTGGCCTTGGCTTTACAGAATCAAGGTGCGAATGTGGGAATTTTAGATGCCGATATTTATGGCCCAAGCATACCGACATTGTTAAAACTAACAGGAAAGCCGCAAACCAGCGATGGCAAGAGTATGGAACCCATGCAAGCTTACGGTCTACAAGCCATGTCTATTGGCTGTCTAATTGAAGAAGATACACCGATGATTTGGCGTGGTCCGATTGTCACACAAACCCTCACTCAATTGCTTAAAGAAACACGCTGGCAAGCACTTGATTTTCTTATTATTGACCTGCCGCCAGGAACGGGAGATGTCCAGCTAACACTTGCACAACAAATTCCGGTCACGGGTGCAATTATCGTTACTACCCCACAAGATCTTGCCTTAATTGATGCCAAAAAAGCGGTTAAGATGTTTGAAAAGGTGAATATTCCTGTGCTTGGCCTTGTCGAAAACATGAGTACTCATATTTGTAGCAACTGTGGCCACGAAGAAGCCATCTTTGGCCATGATGGCGGAGTCAAACTGGCTAAAGAATACAAGATCGATGTACTAGGTCAACTACCACTAAACATTGACATTCGCTTACAAGCCGACTCAGGCTGCCCAACGGTAGCACATGATCCGGCACAGGATTTAGCACAGCGTTACATAAAAATCGCACACAAGCTTGGCGCACAACTGTTGCAGCACCGAAAAAATTACAGCCACGCTTTTCCAAATATCGTAGTACAAAACAGCTAACTCAGCAAAGCCCTATAAAACCCTTTATAATTTGGGGTTTTAAATTTTAAAACGGATAATGTGATGACTCAGGCCAGAAAAATCTTAATTACCAGTGCGCTCCCCTATGCCAATGGCCCAATTCATTTAGGTCATTTAGTTGAATATATCCAAACGGACATCTGGTCGCGCTTTCAAAAACAACGCGGTCACCACTGTATTTATGTCTGTGCCGATGATGCCCATGGCACCCCAATTATGCTACGTGCGCAGTCTGAGGGCATTAGCCCGGAACAGCTGATTGCACGTGTTTCTGAAGAACATCAACGCGACTTTGCCGGTTTTCATATTGAATTTGATCAATATCACAGCACCCACTCAGACGAAAACCGCCATTATTCCAGCTTTATCTATAACCAGCTCAAAGCGAATAATCACATTAGCCGCAAAACCATTAAGCAGGCGTTTGACCCGGAAAAAAACATGTTTTTGCCGGACCGTTTTATCAAAGGCACCTGCCCTAAGTGTGGTGCTGAAGATCAATACGGCGATAACTGCGAAGTCTGCGGCGCGACCTATAGCCCAACCGAACTGAAAAATCCAAAATCAGTCGTGTCCGGTGCGACCCCGATAGAAAAAGACAGTGAACACCTGTTTTTTGAACTCGGCCATTTTGAGCCAATGTTAAAAGACTGGACCCAAGGCGGTCACCTACAAAGCCAAATTGCCAACAAACTCAATGAGTGGTTTGAGTCCGGCCTGCAAAAATGGGACATCAGCCGTGATGCGCCTTACTTTGGTTTTGAAATACCCGGCGAAGACAATAAATTCTTCTATGTATGGCTAGATGCACCGATTGGGTATTTGGCATCATTTAAAAAATACTGCGACAGGAACCAAGTCAACTTTGATGACTACTGGGCCAAAGATTCTGACGCGGAGCTGTATCATTTTATCGGCAAAGACATCGTCTATTTCCACGCCCTGTTCTTCCCGGCGATGTTAGCCGGTGCCGGTTTTAGAACGCCTTCGGCGATTTTCGCCCATGGTTTCTTGACGGTAGATGGCGCGAAAATGTCCAAGTCGCGTGGCACCTTTATTATGGCCAGCACCTATTTAAAACACCTTAACCCGGAGTATCTGCGCTATTACTTTGCCACCAAGCTCAATAGTCGCATTGACGACCTTGACTTAAATCTGGACGACTTTGTTCAGCGGGTTAACTCAGACCTGATTGGCAAAGTGGTCAATATCGCCAGCCGCTGCGCCGGATTTGTCAGCAAACGCTTTGATGGCAAGCTCAACCAGGCCTGGTCATCCGAGGCACAAGCGCTATTCCAACAGTTTGCCGATCAAGGTGACGCCATTGCCGAACTTTATGAAAAACGTGAATATGGTCAAGCGATGCGAGACATTATGGCGCTGGCCGATAAGGCCAATGAATATATTGCCGAAACCGCCCCCTGGGTTCTAGCCAAACAAGAAGGCAAGGATGCTGAATTGCATGAATCGGTCAGTTTAGGCTTAAACCTATTCCGTGTGCTGATGATTTATCTTGCCCCGGTCTTGCCGGAAACCGCGCAAAAAGCACGCGAATTCTTTAACGAAAACGTATGGGACTGGAGCTCGGCCAATACACCTTTATTAGGCCACCAGATTCAAACTTACCAAGCCCTATTAACGCGTTTAGATATGACACAGGTAGACAAAATGCTCGAAGATTCAAAACAAACCTTACAGGCTACACAACAACCTGCGGCTGATAGTGCTATCGACCCGATTGCACCAGAAATCACCATTGACGACTTTGCTAAAATTGATCTACGCATCGCCAAGATTGTCAATGCCGAAGCGGTTCCGGAAGCGAACAAGCTACTGAAACTGACGCTTGATATTGGCCTGGGCGAACGCCAAGTATTTGCCGGCATTAAATCCGCCTATGAACCCGAAGACTTAATTGGTAAACTCACCGTCATGGTCGCCAATCTTGCACCGCGTAAAATGCGCTTTGGATTATCTGGGGGCATGGTGCTGGCAGCAGGCCCGGGTGGCAAGGACCTGTTTATCCTTAACCCGGATGACGGCGCTCAACCGGGCATGCGCGTTAAATAATTAGAGACGCTTATGACCGAATACGTCATTATTTTAATTAGCACCGTACTGGTCAATAACTTCGTACTGGTCAAGTTTCTTGGCCTGTGCCCGTTTATGGGCGTGTCGAAAAAAACCGATGCGGCGCTTGGCATGGGCTTAGCCACCACCTTTGTGCTAACCCTGTCATCGGTCATGAGCTACTTACTCTATACTTATCTACTTGTCCCTTTCGAGCTTGAGTACTTACGTACTATTGGATTTATTTTAGCCATTGCAACAGTTGTTGGCTTTACTGAAATGGCAATTCACAAAACCAGTCCGGTGCTTTACCAAGTGCTTGGTATTTATTTGCCGCTCATCACCACTAATTGTGCGGTTCTCGGAGTTGCGCTCCTTAATATTGGTGAAGACCATAACTTTTTACAATCAGCGGTGTTCGGCATGGGTGCAGCGATTGGGTTTACACTCGTCATGGTGCTTTTTGCTTCGTTACGTGAACGCATTGACGCTGGCGATGTGCCCACACCATTTAAAGGCGCGCCCATTGCCTTAATTACCGCTGGTTTAATGTCCCTAGCCTTTATGGGCTTTGGAGGCATGCTGCCATGAATGCATGGTTAGGCATTTTACTCTTCTTAGCCCTTGCGGTTGCGTTTGGCTTATTGCTGGGCTATGCGGCGGTGCGCTTTAAAGTAGAAGGCGATCCAGTTGTTGAGATCATTGACCAGAAACTGCCGCAAACTCAATGCGGTCAATGTGGCTACCCGGGCTGTAAACCCTATGCCGAAGCATTGGCGAAAGGTGAAGCAGACGTCAATCTTTGCATTCCAGGTGGTGAGCCGACCATGCTTGAAATTGCTGAGATTTTAAAAAAAGACCCTAAGCCAATGGCAGCCGAAGCGACAGAACCCAAGCCGCCAATGGTTGCCTTAATTGATGAAAATCTATGTATCGGCTGTGTATTATGTATCAAGGCCTGTCCGGTGGATGCAATACTGGGTGCAACCAAAATGATGCACACGGTGATTGCTAAAGAATGTACCGGCTGCGAACTTTGCATTCCAGTATGTCCAGTTGATTGTATTAGCATGGTCACTGAAGAAGTCAGCAGTAAAAACTGGAAATGGCCACAACCTAACTCGGTTACTCGAATCCCTGTTGAGGTAAAGGCGGTGGAGTCATGAGCACTAAAACTATGCGTATGAGTCAATTGTCACATCAATTTCTCACCAAACTAAGTGCTATTGTGCCGCTGGCAAAACATTGGCTATACAAATTTCATGGTGGCATTTTCCCAGACTATCATAAAGATTTAGCCCTCAAACAACCACTTCGCCAAGGCTATATGCCCAAAAAACTGATTCTGCCCTTACAACAACATATGGGTGAGCCGGCTACAGCTTGTGTTAAGGTTGGTGAGAATGTACTTAAATATCAGGTTATTGCTCAAGCGATTGAGCCGCGCAGTGTACCCTTACATGCCCCTACCTCTGGCAAAGTAGTAGCGATAGCGCCCCAACCCCTGCCTCATGCTTCAGGCGTGGCCGAAATGGCTATTGTTATTGAGCCGGATGGCTTAGATGAAGCCTTAACAAATCCATTACAGCAAGATCAACTGCCTCCTAATAACAAACAAGACCCCATCGCCGCTTTCAAACATACAATACTCAATGCAGGTGTGGTCGGCATGGGCGGCGCGGGCTTTCCAAGTTATGCCAAATTACCCAACCAACCAGGCCTGGTTAAACACCTTATTATCAATGGTGCCGAATGCGAACCCTTTATCACCTGTGATGATATGCTCATGCAAACCCATCCGGCTGAAATACTCGCTGGAGCACACGCACTGGCAACCGCGTTTCAAATTCCAAATATCATTTTTGCAATTGAAAGCAATAAACCCAATGCAATTAAAGCTGTGCGTCACGCCATAGCTGGGCAAGCGTCCAATTCTGTCGTCAAGGTTCAACTCGTTGAGGTTGCCACGGTTTATCCAATGGGTGGCCAAAAACAGCTTATTCAAGAATTGCTTGGTCTTGAAATCCCCCACAACAAACATGCGATTGATATTGGTATTGTGATGATGAATGTGGCCACCTTGCGCGCTATTCATCATGCTATTAATTTAGGCTTACCCTCAGTATCACGTTTTGTGACCGTATCTGGGCACGGCTTGAAGGAGCCTTTTAACATTGAAACGATGATAGGCACCCCTTTTGATGAACTTGCGATGCTGGCTAAGCCCGCCTCTTCCATCAACTACTCTCTGATTATGGGGGGTCCGATGATGGGCGTGCGTTTAGTCAACAATCATGTGCCAGTCATCAAAACCACCAACTGTATTCTGGCGAACCCGCCAGAGCCGATCCATCAAGCGATGGCCTGTATTCGATGTGGTGAGTGTGCCGAAGTCTGCCCCGTCAACCTCTTACCGCAACAACTTTATTGGCACGCAAAAGCCCAAGAATTTGATAAAACCCAAGATTACAAACTCTTTGATTGTATTGAGTGTGGCTGCTGTGCTTATGTTTGCCCTAGTCATATTCCACTGGTGCAATATTACCGGAATGCGAAAGCAGAAATTCGTGAACAGCACGCCCAAGCCGCACTCGCGGAACAAGCTAAACAACGACATGAAGCGCGCCTTGCTCGCATAGAACGAGAAAAATTAGAACGAGAAGCCAAATTAGCAGCAAAAAAAGCGGCCGTTAAGGCGCAGGCAGCCGAAGCCACCCCCAAAAAAGACGTGACAGCCGAGCCAGCTACTACAAAACTCTCTGCACGCGAAAAAGCCATGCAAGCGGCAAAAGCACGTCAAGCCGCCGCTGCCGCATCCTCTAAAAAAGCAGATTCCGCAGCTGTAAAATCCGAGCCAGCCGCACCTTCAGCGGAGGATAAACGTAAGGCTGCGATGGCGGCCGCAAAAGCCCGTGCCGCTGCTAAGCAGGCAAAACAGGCTCAACAATCAGACAAAAAGTCTGCTACAGAGTCCGTATCTGTAGAAGATAAACGTAAGGCAGCCATGGCCGCAGCAAAAGCCCGTGCCGCTGCTAAAAAAGCGCAACAGGAATCATCCGATGCATAATATTTATACCAGTTCACCCTTTGCGCACAATAACAGCTCAGTCCAAAAAGTGATGCTCCAAGTGCAACTGGCCGCCCTACCTGCGCTTGTTGTTCATTTGCTCCTATTTGGATACGGCATAGTCATTCAATGGTTTTTAGCCGTGGCCACCGCACTGCTAGTGGAATATGTCATGCTCAAACTGCGTGGCCGCCCACTACTGCCCAATATGACGGATTTCAGCGCGCTGATTACCGTCACAGGCTTAGTGTTTTGTATTCCACCGGAATCGCCTTGGTGGGTCGTAGTACTGGGCAGTGCGTTTGCATTAATTTTTGGCAAACATCTTTATGGCGGCTTAGGCTACAATCCTTTTAATCCCGCGATGCTAGGTTATGCATTTTTGCTGCTTTCCTTTCCCGCACAAATGACCCAGTGGACGTTACCGACTGAGCTTACTGGCTTGCACCGTCCGTTTTGGGACACCTTTCAAGTCATCTTTTTTGGCCTCAGTACCGAACCTGAAATTTATACCGGAGCCACTCCGTTGAGCCTAATGCGCTCTGGGTTACATGAAGGTGTATCTGCGGTTAATGTCATGATGAGTCCTATTCTAGGTAGTGGTTGGTTTGGACTGAATGCCTGGGCGTGGGTCAATATTGCTTTTTTTATTGGTGGACTCTATTTACTCCTTACGCGCACAATTCGTTGGCAATACCCAGTCGGTTTTTTAGGTGCGCTGATTATTACCGCTTGGTTTTTTCATACCCTAAACCCTGACGTCTACGCACCAGTCAGTTTTCATTTACTTGCCGGTGGTACGATGCTGGCCGCTTTTTTTATCATCACCGACCCGGTCAGCTCTAGCACCACACCCTATGGTCGCTTAATTTATGCCGCGGGTATTGGGTTATTGGTGTATGTCATTCGTAACTGGGGCACCTTCCCAGACGGTATAGCCTTTGCTATTTTATTAATGAACATTGCTGTACCCTTAATAGATCGTTATACGCAACCCAGAGTAGTAGGACACAGCCGATGAAAACGACCACGCTCTCTACAACAATGCTCCGTGCCGCCGGTTTAATGGGATTATTTGTCGTTGTAAGTGTTGGCTTACTGGTGGCCGTTAACAGTTTCACTCAACCCAAAATTGCTGAAGTAGAACGTCAAGTTATGCTTAATACACTCAACCAAGTCATGCCAACTCGCTATTACAACAATAATCTAATTGAGGATATGACCTGGGTGACTGCGCCTGACGCGCTCGGCACAACACAGCCGATGCCCATCTATCGAGCGCGCCTTGATGGCGAACCAGCAGGCCTGGTGATTGAGACGATCGCACCCGATGGTTATAGTGGCAATATCCATCTTCTAATGGGTGTATTTGCCGATGGCCGTATTGCTGGGGTACGGGTGTTGAGTCATCGCGAGACCCCCGGGCTTGGCGATAAAATAGAACTACGAAAAGACAATTGGATATTAAGCTTTAATGGTCGCCAACTCACTAAAGACAATGCTCACACTTGGGCCGTCAAACGGGATCGCGGCGACTTTGAGCAATTCACTGGTGCAACCATCACACCACGCGCAGTCATAAACGCCGTTAAACATACGCTTGACTATGTCAACCTACAAGGAGTGCGCCTCTATGAGTAGCCTATGGCAACAAAAATGGCAAGACTATCAAGATATTGCCCAAAAAGGCCTGTGGAATAATAACCAAGCCCTAGTTGCCCTGCTAGGGTTATGCCCATTACTGGCCGTGACCAATAACACCGTTAATGGCTTGGGACTGGGGCTGGCCACCATGGCGGTACTGCTGACCTCGAATATTCTGGTATCACTGATTCGGGACCATGTTCCCTCAGAGATTCGTATCCCAGTATTTATTGCTATCATCGCCTGCGCGGTGACGGTGATTGACATGCTCATGCACGCCTATTTCTATACCCTGCATGGCATTTTGGGGATATTTATTCCCTTGATTGTAACCAACTGCGCGATTCTGGCGCGTGCTGAAGCCTTTGCTTCCAAAAATCCCGTTGATAAATCGATTGTCGATGCCCTGTTTATTGGCATAGGCTTTACGTTAGTGCTAATTGTGCTGGGTGCATTGCGTGAGCTAATCGGCAATGGCACCTTATTTGACCAGGCCTGGTTATTGTTTGGCGATGTGGCGCAAAACTGGACTATACACTTGCCCGACAGCTACAATCCCGTGATGCTAGCCATTCTGCCACCCGGTGCATTTATTGCTCTTGGTCTACTGATTGCGCTTAAAAACCTGGTTGACCAAAAAGTCAAAAAAACCACTCTGACGGCTATCCCGGTAGAAGTGAAACCCACAAGTTAGTACTGTTTTTGACTCACGCGCCCATAAAAACAGTGCCAACACTCGTACCTAAAGCGATTGCGAACTCGGTTTGAGTCACATTCAGCTCCGCACGAATCGCTTTAACATCCGCCACTTCAGGTTAAAAAAGTAAATACAATTGAGTTACAATAGTGCGCAATCATTGATTGCACGGAGAGCAAAATGGCAAGTATTACAATTCGGAACCTTGAAGAGGATTTAAAAGCCAACTTGCGCATTATTGCGGCGCAACATGGTCATTCGATGGAAGAGGAGGTGCGTTGTATTTTGCGTCAGGTTATTGGTCAGCGCGCGCCGCTTGAAAAAGGACTCGGCTCAAAACTAAAAGCCCGGTTTGAAGACGTAGCCACCGAGGCGTTTAGCCTGCCGGAACGCCAAACGCCGCGCATAGCAAACTTTGATTAAGCTGAAATATAGCAATGTATTTGCTTGATACCAATGTGCTTTCAGAATTTATGCGCCCTAACCCGTCCACCAAGGTTGTCGAATGGCTAGATGCTCAAAACCCTTCCACACTCTATATTTCTGCCATAAGCCAAGCCGAGATTTTGCTAGGTTTAGGCTTGTTAGACGATGGCAAATGCAAAACTGATTTGACCCTAAAAGCATTAGAAATGTTTGAACATGACTTTCAAGGTCGCTGTTTAGACTTCGACAAACAAGCGGCCAAGCATTATGCGGAAGTCATTGTTCAGCGAAGAAAACTAGAATTAGCCAGCAGTGTTGAAGACGCTCAAATCGCAGCCATAGCTCTGACGCATCAATTTACCCTAGTCACGCGCAATACAAAGGACTTTGAATCCATAGCCAAATTGCATATTGTTAATCCTTGGAAATAAAGACACCCTAGATTATGAACAAACTCAAGCGCCAACAGATTTTTGATCGACTTGCCGAAGCGATTCCTGAGCCGGAAACCGAGCTGAATTACAGCACGCCGTTTGAACTGTTGATTGCGGTGATTTTGTCGGCGCAGGCAACGGATAAAGGCGTCAATATTGCCACGGCTAAACTCTTTCCGGTGGCGAATACGCCGGAAGCCATTTATGCACTCGGTGTGGACGGTTTAAAAAGCTATATCAAAACCATTGGTTTGTTTAACTCCAAAGCCGAGAACATTATCAAAGCCTGCAAGATGCTGATCGAATTGCATAACAGCCAAGTGCCGCAAACCCGTGAAGCCCTCGAAGCCCTGCCCGGCGTCGGTCGCAAAACCGCCAATGTGGTGCTCAATACCGCATTTGGGCAAATTGCGATGGCGGTCGATACCCATATTTTCCGCGTGTCCAATCGCACTAAAATTGCACCGGGTAAGGATGTGCTTGAAGTAGAAAAGAAACTGTTAAAATTCACCCCTAAAGAACATTTAATGGATGCACACCATTTGCTGATTCTGCACGGCCGCTACACCTGCATGGCGCGTAAACCCCGCTGTGGCAGTTGCGTCATTTTTGATCTGTGTGAATTTAAAGATAAAGAACGCTATATTGAATAACCAGGCCTGGTGATGCAATTCAACACCCTTTTCATAAAAGAGTAACAGAAACTATGTACACTTCAGAACGTGACAAACTGCGCCAACACTATGCCGATATTTGGCAAAAAGCGCGCGCCAATCAACCGCTCGATGCGTTGGAACAGCAAATCGCATTGGTGATTGAGCAACACCCGGAATATCATAAAATGCTCGAAAACCGCCAACATATCAAAAACGAATACCTGCCCGAAATGGGCGAAACCAATCCGTTTTTGCACATGGGGATGCATTTAGGCATTCGTGAACAAGTCGCTACCGACCGCCCTGCCGGCATCGCGCAGGTTCACCGGGTATTAAGCTTAAAACTAGGCAGTGCGTTAGAGGCGGAACACGCAATGATGGACTGCCTGGCCGAAGCCCTGTGGCAAAGCCAAAAAAACCAACAAGCGCCTGACGAGCTTGCCTACCAGGCCTGCTTAATGCAATTAATCAACTAACCTTAAACCCATCCAACAAAGGCTTACATCATGTTATTCAATCCGCTTAAACGCGCCCTTCGCAACAGCGCACTTCTCAGTATAGCCGTCGGTTTAGTGATGCTGTGGCAAGACAATGGTTTGATGGAGTCGGGACTCACGGCCCTGTTCACCTTTATGATTATCACCCCTGCATTTTGGTTTTCTTATCAACTGGCCAATAAACTCGCGAAAAAAATGGCCGATAAACACGCCCAATCGCCTGAAAACAAAGATTGAATAAATCCTTTAACCCTCTATAATTTGCACAACCTAAAGGTGCGCGGTTTAGATACTGCGTTAAACGGGAAGAGTCGTACGAGGCTAACTAGCCTCAAATCGAACGCTGCCCCCGCAACGGTGATGGAGAAGACCTTTAATAACCCACTGATTCAGCCAGGTGCAAGCCACTGAATTGGGAAGGGAAAGGAAACCGCTCCTCAGCCCGGATACCGGCCTCAGGTCTTGAAGCTTGCTTCAAACTAACCTATTGCGGTGGGCAATACGGGAACTTGTAAAAATTTCGCGTTAAAACTCGAAACACCTAAAGCATCCTGCATTTTGTTGCATGGCTTTGGGTTAAGTCCGTTTTGCCTTCGTTCATACTAAATGAATTGAAGGACATATCCATGTTACACAAACCCAAAAACCTGACTCTAAAACCCCTTATTGTTGCGCTTGCACTATCACCAGGCCTGGTGGCGGCCGACAATCCATTGTCTCAGATAGTGGTGACAGCGAATAACACCGAACAAACCCAGCGCTCCGTAACCGCTAATATGCACGTTATTACGCGGGAGGAGATTGAAGCTAGACAATACAAGACTGTCGCCGAGGCATTAAGAGCTATACCAGGTATTAACACCTACAGCAACGGCTCAATGGGAAGCTCTACAACAATATTCATGCGCGGCTTAGATGGCAAAAATATTCTTGTGCTCATTGACGGTGTTACAGTCAATGAACCAATGGGACTGAGTGGTGCAAACTTTAACCACATATTAATAAATAACGTAGAACGTATAGAAGTAGTTAAAGGTGCGCAATCAGGTGTCTGGGGAGCTGATGCAGTGGCAGGGGTCATCAACATCATTACTCGCCGCAGTGAGAGCGACACTATTCTAAATGCAGACCTGGAAATTGGTTCAAATGCATTTCGAAAACTTTCTTGGCACGTTGGCAGCGGCAACGATCGGTTCGATTTTTTATTTGGACTTACCAACATCAAAACAGATGGGTTCTCTTCAGTGAAACCCTATAAAAGGTCAGAGTACGACTTCGAAAGAGACGGTTATCAGCAAACTGACTTAAGTCTTAAACTTGGATTTAATTTAACATCCACCCAGCGTATTGAAGCAAATCTTCAACAATCGGATGCAACTACTGACTATGATGCTACGACCGGTACAAACGCACCGAATGCTGATTTTTATAGCGAATTCACCTCCACACTCAGACAAATAAATTATCAAGGCAACTTTAATCAATTAAGGTTGAAGCTCTATGCGCAAGATAATCAAATTCAGCGCGAAAGTTTTGACAACTTTCCTTTTAAAGCTGACAGCAGCATTGTAGATTTAGGTGCGCTCGTAAGTTATCAATATGGTGTGCATCAGATCCAAGTTTCGGCCAATGAACGAACATTAGAAAACAAACTCAATGGTCAAGGCTATATTAATACTGGGTTAGGTATTACAAACACCAACCAATTCAATAACCAAAGCTTAATTATTACTCAAGCAATACGCTCTGACAGATACAATGCCTTTGAAGATAAGGTAACTGGAAAATTGGGCGTAAAAAATTATTTTACCGACGATATTTTTATCAGCGCCAACTACGGCACGGGTTACCGTGCCCCCAATTTATCCGAGAGCGCCTATTCTCGCTTAAAACCTGAATCCACCGAAGCGCATGACATTACGCTAGGCGCTTATGGGTTAGAGGTAACCTACTACCATCAAATCACCGACAATAAAATTACTTATGTCAGCGGCTGGCCGATTACTAACTATCGAAACACGGAAGGAAAATCGACCTTTGAAGGCATGGAGGTTTTGTTTAAACGTCACATAAACGCCATTCAAACCGACCTGAATCTTAGCTATACCCACCTAATTGCAAAAGATAGCGAAGGTAAATGGTTTGCACGTCGTCCAGAACAGCAAGCAAATATCAGCCTAGACTTTTATGGTTTCAACAATACTCGATTAGGCTTAGAAACTCGTTACATAGGGACAACCTATGACAAAGCAGATCAAAAAGGCGCACAAATTGGTGAATACTTTGTAACGGATATCACGGCTGATTACCAATTAAATAAACACATCAGCTTGTACAGCAAAGTGCAAAACTTATTTAATGAAGATTTTATCCCGGCAGTTGCAGCATACGAAGCCGACGACATAACGCCACGTTTCGTTTATGGTAATGGCGGCACCCAGTACTTTGTCGGTATCCGAGGCAAGTTATAAATGACCAAATCCGCCACCCTCATGATTCAAGGCTGCACCTCGGATGCCGGCAAAAGCACCTTGGTCGCAGGCTTGTGTCGGGTGTTGGTGCGGCGCGGCTTTAACGTCGCGCCGTTTAAACCACAAAATATGGCACTAAACAGCGCCGTCACCTCCGATGGTGGCGAAATTGGTCGGGCGCAGGCGTTGCAAGCGCAAGCGGCTAATATCGCGCCCACGGTTCACATGAACCCGGTATTGCTCAAACCCAGTAGTGATACCGGTGCACAGGTGATTTTACAAGGTCAGTCGATCGGCAATCTCAACGCGCTTGACTACCATGCTTATAAACCGAAGGCCGCGCAAGCGGTGTCCGATTCTTTTCAAATGCTGTCAAATGACTATCCGTTTATTTTGGTCGAAGGCGCTGGCTCGCCTGCCGAAATCAATCTGCGTGAAGGCGATATTGCCAATATGGGGTTTGCCGAAGCGGTGGATTGTCCGGTGATTTTAATTGCCGACATCGACAAGGGCGGCGTGTTTGCGCACATTGTCGGCACCCTCGCCTGTTTGTCAGCATCTGAAAGGAATCGAATTAAAGGTTTTGTGATTAACCGTTTTCGTGGCGATATTGCGTTATTGCAAGACGGATTGGATTGGCTGGAACGTGAAACCGGCAAACCCGTTTTAGGTGTATTGCCTTATTTACACGGCTTACACTTGGATGCCGAAGATGCGGTTGGTTCGTTGGAATATAACCACCAAGTACACGAAGGCCACGACGTTTTAAAAGTGATTGCCCCGTTGTTTCCGCATATTTCTAACCATACCGATCTTGATCCGCTGATTCAGCATCCAAAAGTCGATTTTCAATGGGTAAAACATAATGAACCCATTCCAGCGGCGGACTTAGTGATTCTGCCCGGCTCAAAAAATGTCGCGTTTGATTTGGATTGGTTACAAAACCACAACCAGGCCTGGTTGCCCTACTTACAAAAACACTTACGTTATGGCGGCAAACTAATCGGTATTTGCGGTGGCTTGCAAATGCTCGGCACAATGATCAACGACCCGAATCATATTGAGTCTGATCAAACCCAAATACCCGGCCTGGGTTTAATGGATTACACCACGACCTTTTACCCGCACAAACAACTCATCAATCGCCAAGGTTTATTGCAGCTACCAGGCCTGGTTGAACCGGCCAAGATCAGCGGTTATGAAATCCATCAAGGCATAACCGACTTTAACCACTATGCGCCCGCCATTCAATGGCAAAATGGCGACACCGATGGTGCCGTGTCCAACGATAATCAAATTTTTGTCAGCTATTGTCACGGTCTATTCGACCAGCCCGAAGCCCTGCAAACCCTACTTAACTGGGCAGGCCTGGCGGAAACCGAAACCTTTGACCTCAACCAACAACGCGAACAACAACTCAATCGCCTTGCCGACACGCTGGAACAGCATCTAGACCTAGAAAATATCTTAAACCTTCTAGAACGCTAAGCTTTAGATTTTTGATTGCACATAAATCCAAAAGTGCTATCATTGCGCTATGAATAACAAACATCAAAAAACACTCGCTACCCTTTTTAACGACCCCGTCAACGGCAACATTGAGTGGTCAAAAATTGAAAGCTTGCTCGTTGCATTGGGGTGCCAAGTGATTGAAGGTTCAGGCTCATCAGTGACCTTTGAAAAGGATGGTAAACGCGCTTACTTTCATCGCCCGCACCCACAAAAGGAAGCGCTTAAATATCGCGTTAAATTAGTACGCGAGTTTTTACTAAAATTAGGAGTCAAGCCATGAAAAACATCATGACTTATAAAGGATACAGTGCAAGCATGGAGTTTGATCCGGACGATAAAATTATTGTCGGGCGCGTGCTTAACATTGACGACATTATCAGTTTTCATGCCGAATCAGTTGACGGATTTGAACAAGCGTTTCATCAATCCATTGATGATTATTTAGCAGCCTGTGAACAACTTGAACAAGTGCCTGAGAAGCCTGCAAGTGGCAAATTAATGCTGCGTATTTCACCAAAAATTCACGCCGCTGCCTTGAAATCGGCGCAACAAAGTGGTAAAAGCATGAATAAATGGGTTGAAAGTGTATTGGCTAAAACGATTCATTCTTAATCGCTAAAAATCGAGCAAGCCGAAGACTTAAACATCCATCTCATTAGCAATAAGCTGAATGAACTCTTGAATATAGGGCTGTTGCGTCAGCACTTGCGGGGTGGCGGCATAGAGTTTAGTCCATAAGCCCTCTTTACCTAAAGCGCGGCGCGGCAGGTGTTGGAAATCAACCTGATTATCAACCAACCATTGCGGCAGCACGCAAATCCCTCTGGATGCCGCCACTCTTTGCAACATCATTAAGGTTAATTCCGAATAGGTGACCGCTTGAGGTTCAATGCCGGCTGGCGTTAAAAATTGTTTAAACACGTCCAACTTCTGTTCCGACACCGGATAGGTAATCAAGGTCTGGTCACTGAAGTCTTCCGGCAACAAATAGTCTTTTTTAGACAACTCACTATTGGGGGGCAAAACCGCAACCAACTCGTAACTAAATAGCGCGGTATAGTCTATGCCCTCTATTTTTTCAGGGTCAGACGTCACCACAAAATCAACTTGCTGTTGCTGCAACTTTTGTAAAGGCGGCGCTTGAAAACTAGGAACGATATCGAAATCAACGCTTGGCCATTTTTCCAGATAAGGCTTCAACAACGGTAAGATCCATTCAAAACAGGTATGACAATCAATCCCAATCCATAAACGCCCGGTCTCGCCTTGGATTAGCATGACCAACTGGCGTTCAAGTTGTTGCATCTGCGGCAAAATCGTCAGCGCACTGTCTAACAACAAACGCCCGGCAGGGGTAAACTGCAATGGATGGGTTTTTCGCTTAAAGAGCTCCATTTCTAAATGCTGTTCCAAAAGCTTAATTTGGTGCGACAAAGCCGACTGGGTCATATTCATGGAATCGGCCGCTTTTACCAAACTCCCCTGCTTGTGCAGGGCTTCCATTGTTTTCAGGTGTTTAATATCCAACATGATTTTGCGAACACCTCTAGTGAGTAAAAAATAACATCTTAGCGGAAAGTAACAGCAAAAAGACCCCAAAAGCGCGCTTTAAAACCTTCACTGGCAGCTGATGCGCGAGTTTTGCGCCCATGGGGGCGGTAAAAACACTGGCCAGTACTATCCCCAAAAAGGCTGGCCAGTAAATATAGCCGGTGGTGTAAGCGGGTAAATCCGTCGCCTGAAGTCCTGCCAGCACATAACCGATCGAACCGGCCAAAGCCACTGGCAGACTGACGGCGGCAGAGGTCGCAACAGCTTGATGCATGGATACATTGTTCCAAACTTGATAAGGCGTGGTAAAGGTGCCACCGCCAATCCCCACAATGGACGACAAGCTGCCAATGACGCTGCCTGCCACTGTATTACCCGCCAAGCCGGGCAATTGTCGAGTCGGCTTGGGTTTAAATGCTAACAACATATTTAGGGCAATCAATACCCCTAAAATGCCAAACAATTTTGCAAGTGTCGCCGATGCAATAAACTGGGATAGCCAACCGCCAATAAACGCCCCAGCCAAGACACCCACAGCCAACATGCGAAAAATATCCCAACGCACAGCGCCATGCTGATGATGCGCATAGGCAGACGCGAGCGATGTCACCAGAATGGTGGCTAAAGACGTACCAATTGCGATATGCACGATCTGCTCAGAATCAATAAAGAAGGTTAACCCGGTTGCTAACACCGGCACAATGATCAACCCACCGCCAATGCCGAGCAAACCCGCTGCCAAGCCAACAACAGCTCCGGTTACTAAGTAGAGTAAAAATTCCAATAAAAATGGTTCCGCCACACTGAATCCTTCAATTTTGTTCTGGCCAAATTATAGAGAGCAAAGCCTAAATAACCGCATGATATTTATTCAAGTTGAGTTGAAATAAAGTCATTTTTATTTTTTGCGCGGCATCCGTAACATTTACCCGTCAATTAAATGCAGGATTAACAATAATGAAAGACTCACTCACCTTTAGCATTAAACGTATTGTGTTTGATGAACACTATTCGCCATCAAACGATACACGATTAACAACTAACTTTGCCAACCTAGCGCGCGGTGAACGCCGCCAAGAAAACTTGCGCAGAGCCATCAACATGATTAACAACAACTTCAATGCACGCGCTCACTGGGACAACCCCAATGCGGATCGCTACGCCATTGAACTGGAGATTGTGCATGTCGATGTCGATGTAGAAGGCAATGGCAAAACCTTCCCAACCATTGAAATTTTGAAAACTACGATTGTCGATCACAAAATCCAACAGCGGATTAATGGCATTATTGGCAATAACTTCTCGTCCTATGTGCGGGATTACGATTTCAGTGTCCGTCTATTGGAGCACAACAAAGGTAAAAGCCAATTTAGCGTGCCAGATGATTTTGGCAACCTGCATGGCAAGCTATTTAAAGCTTTTATTCACTCAGAGGCCTACAAAACACACTTTCACAAACCCCCAGTCATTTGTCTCAGTGTATCGGAAAACAAAACCTATGAGCGCTGTGAAAACCAGCATCCGGTACTGGGCGTTGAATATCTGCCAAACGAATCCTCTTTGACTGAACTTTATTTCAAAAAAATGGGGCTCGAAGTGCGTTATTTTATGCCGCCCAATAGTGTTGCGCCCTATGCGTTCTTTTTCTTTGGCGATCTACTGACCGATTATACCAACCTTGAGCTCATCAGCACCCTAAGTACGATGGAGACGTTCCAAAAAATCTACCGCCCTGAAATTTACAACGCCAATGCCTACGCTGGAGATGTCTTTAAACCGAGTTTAAAACATGAAGACCACTCACTCACGCGTATTGTTTATGACCGCGAAGAACGCAGCCGCTTGGCGATTGAACAAGGCAAATGGGCGCAAGAACATTTTATAAAACCCTATCAAACCCTGCTGACTCAATGGGCTGCGAATTACGCTTAAAACTTTCAACGAATTGGAGCAACTAAATGAATACACTTTTCCCTACCTCTACCGTGGGCAGTCTACCCAAACCTTCTTGGTTGGCGGAGACCGAAAAACTTTGGCCAAAATGGAAACTTGAAGGCGATGCACTGATTGAAGCCAAAGAAGATGCCTTGCGCGTCACCCTTCAAGAGCAGCTGCATGCCGGTATTGATATTGTCAGTGACGGCGAGCAAACGCGCCAACACTTTGTCACCACCTTCACCGAAAACCTCGCTGGCGTTGATTTCGAGAAACGCACCACGATGCGTATCCGCAATCGCTATGATGCCCAAGTCCCTTCTATTGTCGGGCCGGTAAGTCGAAAAAAATCCGTGTTTGTCGAAGATGCCAAATTTTTACGCCAACTCACCGATCAGCCGATTAAATGGACGCTACCTGGGCCGATGACCATGATCGACACCCTGTTCGATGGACATTATAAAGACCGCGCCACCCTCGCGATGGTGTTGGCGGAAATCCTAAATGAAGAAGCCAAAGAACTGGCGGCAGCCGGTATCGACATTATCCAATTTGATGAACCGGCGTTTAATGTGTTTATTGATGAGGTCGATGAATGGGGCGTACCCGCGCTCAATCGGGCGGTAGAAAACTTAACCTGTGAATCAGCGGTGCATATCTGCTACGGCTACGGCATTAAAGCCAACACCGATTGGAAAAAAACCTTGGGTTCAGAGTGGCGTCATTATGAAAAAACCTTCCCGAGTTTGCAGCAATCCAATATCGACATTATTTCTTTGGAATATCAAAATTCAAACGTACCTTTGGATTTAATGGAACTGATTCGTGGCAAAAAAGTCATGGTGGGCGCGATTGATGTGGCGACCCATGCGATTGAAACACCAGAGGAGGTTGCCGCTACCCTGCGCAAGGCGTTGCAATTTGTTGATGCCGATAAGCTTTATCCCTGTACCAACTGCGGCATGACTCCCCTACCCCGTCATGTAGCGCGGAATAAGCTAAAAGCACTGCATGACGGCGCAGCGCTGTTGCGCAACGAATTTTTGAATCAAGGGCAATAACGATGTCTGCAGCCGCTATCCGAATTGTAAAAAAATCCTTTTTTACCGATGATATTCTGCGCTTACGATTAGCGACAGACTTGCCGATTGAGTTTCAAGCTGGGCAATATATTTTGCTGGGCTTAGATAGCGAAGAACTCAAACCCTTTAGCCTGGCCATCGCACCAGATGGCAGCGGCGAATTGGAGTGCCATATTCGTAAAAACCCTGCGAGTCCTTGGATGCAAAAGCTATTCAGCAAAGAACAGGGGGAGACGCTCTACTGGCAAGGTCCAATCGATCATGTCAGCTTAAAAGCACAGGCGATGCCTACGATTTTTGTTGCCGGAGGAACCGGCTTTGCGCTGGTGCAATCCTTGTTAGAAGCGTTGTTAAAAACGCAGCCGACTTTTCCAATTCATGTTTATTGGGGCGTGCGCCAAGCCGCCGACCTCTATCAACATGATTGGATGCAACAACTGGCACAGCAGCACCAAAACATCCTATACACCGCCGTGGTTTCTGAACCCGATGCGGATTGGCAAGGCGAAACCGGCGCGGTACACGAAAAGGTTGTAGAGGATTATCCAGATTTAACCGCCCACCGTGTTTACTTATGTGGCCCACCCATGATGCTGCCATTGGCAAAGCACGCATTTATAACCGCTGGTTTAGATAAACAACACTTTATCGCTTAGGCTCGGACAACATTAAAATATTCAAACATTAAAATGAAACCCACCATTACCCACTTAATCAAACATAGTTCTATCGAAGTCACCCCCAAGGGCTCACTCAGCGTTGCAAATTTTGCCGATTTTTTGCAACCAAGCACGCCCGTTTATGTCACCGCTTTGCCTGGTATGGATTTTGCCGACACCCTTCACACCTGTAAAAGACTTGCAAACGAAGGCATGATTCCTGTGCCTCACTTTACTGCCAGACGCTTTTAAAACCGAGCGCAGCTTGAACTCCAACTTGCGACTGCAACAGAGGAATGTGGTGTCACTCAAATCTTGGCACTAGCCGGTGCTGATAAACAGCCAGCGGGTGCATTTTCAGATACTATTTCAATGTTAGAAACCGGCCTGTTTGAAAAATACGGTATTCAATCCATCGGTATCGCAGCCCACCCTGAGGGCTGTCCCGATATTGCACCGGCTAGCTTAAAGGCGCATAAGCAACGGAAAATTCAATTTTCCGAAGTGAGCGAGATTGATATGTACATGGTCACCCAATTTGTGTTTGAAGCACAACCCATTATTGACTGGGTTGAACGCATTCGTGAAGAAGGCAATCCGTTAGCGGTTCATGTCGGCATTCCAGGCATCGCCTCGCTTAGATCTTTGATAGGACATGCACAGGCCTGCGGCATTGGCGCGTCCAAAACCCTGCTGCTCAAACAAGCCAAAAACATTCACAAACTCTTATCACTCCAAGCACCCAATAAGCTCATTCGTGATTTGGCAGATTACACATTAAAAACGCCTGAGGCGAAGATCACAGGTTGCCACCTCTTCCCTCTGGGCGGTTTTGAACAAACAGCAAAGTGGCGTAACGCAATCGCGAAAGGACAGTTTGAGCTAACGTTAGATGACTTTGAGCTGCATTATTGCAAAAAATGCCATCTGGTCGGTAATCGTTAAGCCTAAAAATTCAATATCCCGCCCATCAAAGCGATAAGCAGTATTGCGACAAAAGCTTGCTATACTAATCAGCATTTAAAATAAAACAGGATCATAACGTGGCGTTAAAACCAACCATATACAAATTTAATATTGCGTTGTCGGATATGAACCGCCATTTATATCAAACCCTTAACCTAACGCTGGCGCAACACCCTTCTGAAAACCTAGAGCGCATAAAAAAAGCCAGCCGCTTGGCTCGCACCACCAAAATCTACAGTTTCAATTCCAAATCAGACGTTTGGTGGTCACAAAACCAAACCAAGCTACAAAGCCTCAAGGTGGATATTATTCGGTTTAACTGGGATGAAGTTCAGGCGCTGGCCAAACGCATTAGCCGCACGATGGATTTTTCGATCAGCCTAACCGGCGATTCGGCCTATATTGCAACCGATAGCGGTGACTGCGAATGTCACTGGACTCAACTTCAAGAAGTATCCAGATGAACAGCCAAGCTAACAACCCATTGCATGGCGTGACGCTTGAGAAAATGCTGGTCGCACTCGTTGACTATTATGGCTGGATTGGCTTGGGCAATCTAATTCGCATCAACTGCTTTAACAAAGACCTCTCGATCAAGTCCAGTCTTAAATTTTTAAGAAAAACGCCTTGGGCGCGCACGCAAGTTGAACAACTCTATCTCGACTCCGTCAACAAACCCAATTTTCTTCAACCCAATCAAGTTAGTGGGTCTTGACGATGCGCGAGATGATCAGGAGCGGTAAAAAAAATATTCCGTGCTGACCGCAAAAATTCAGCCGGTTCACTAGCGGCATAAGGGTTCAAAGTCGGTGTTTGCCCCTAGAGTTCACCAATTTTAATCAACACCTCTGTTGAACTTTTTGTACACTGTACGCTTAATTTTTAAAGGTGATACAAACATGCATACAGACTCGCAAAAATCCGAATTTCATAAAATCCGTATGGCGCGCAAGAAGGCGCAAATCGACGCCGCGATTGCGCGTGCCGACCAGAAAAAAGGCCTGCTGCTGGTCATAACCGGCAATGGCAAAGGCAAATCGACTTCGGCATTTGGCATGGTGGCGCGTGCGTTAGGCCACGGCATGAAGGTCGGCGTTTGTCAGTTTATTAAAAGCCGCACCGACACCGGCGAAGAAGCGTTTTTTAGTCAGTTTCCAAACTGCGAATGGCATGTACTGGGCGATGGATTTACCTGGGATACGCAGAACCGCGAACAGGACATCGCCACGTCAAAAAATGGCTGGCAGGTGGCAATGAACATGCTGACCGACCCAAGTTATGATCTGGTTGTACTGGATGAGCTGACCTACCTACTCAGCTATGACTATCTTGACAAAGATGAGGTGCTTAATGGCCTAAGCCAAAAACCCGAGATGCAGCATGTCGTGGTCACCGGACGCTCTGCGATTGCCGAATTACGAGAGCTTGCGGATACGGTATCTGAAATCAAAGACGAGAAACATGCCTATAAAAGCGGCATTCAAGCGCAAAAAGGCATCGATCTGTAAATGACGGCACACGGGGGGCAGTTTTTTGCCGCGGCCCAGCAGTTAGGCTGGTCAACAGAACAGGCATTGAATCAATTGCTGGACTTTTCGGCCAGTTTAAACCCGCTACAGCCGGATTTTGATTTAAACATCAACCCAGCCTTACTGATGCACTACCCGCCCGAACAGGCTAGTCCACTGCAACAGCTGCTGGCAGAAAAACTGCAACTCCACACCGCGCAGATTCGCTTAACCAACGGCATATCCGCAGCGATTTTTGACTTTTTTAACTGGCTGCGTCCTAAACAAACCCTGTTATATTCGCCGCTTTACGGTGAATATGCACGCGCAGCCAAGTTATTTAGCCCGCACACCCAATTGATACGCCGCGACCTTGATAGCGATAGCTTGGTGTTCCCCAGCCAACTGAATGCTGATAGTATCGTGGTATTGGTCAATCCAGCCACACCGGACGGACGACGGTATCCACGTACACAGCTCATCGCCTTATTACAACATTGCCAAGCACACCAGGCCTGGTTGTGTATTGATGAGTCCTTTTTGCCCTTTATCGGCTGGCAAACCGAGCACAGCCTGCGTGACCAGCTTGCACACTATCCCAAACTGATTATTTTTCAATCGCTGACCAAATACTATGGCTGTGCCGGTATTCGTATTGGCGCAATATTGGCCCACCCTACTCAGCTAGAAAATTGGCCTCAGGCCACTTGGCCGATTGCGACCTTGGATAGCCTTTTAATGACGCAAGCCTTGCTGCAGGCTAATTTTGATGCCCGCACCCAGGCCTGGTTAAAGCAAGCCAAACAGGATTTGATTACGCAATTAAATGATTGCCGTTTGATTGAAAAAATCTACCCAAGCGAAGCCAATTTTATCTTGCTTAAACTCCATACCCCGGCACAACCGCTAGCCGAGTATTTAGCCCGCCAAGGCCTGCTGATTCGAGCCTGCGATAACTTTGGTTTTAACCAACCTCATATCCGGCTGGCGGTTAAAACACCCGCCGCCCACCAGCGTCTCGCAACCGCACTTGATAACTACCCATGTTAATCTTTGATCCTTTAACGATCCTGCTAATCGCACTATTGGCGTTGCTGATAGACCGTCTCTGCGGTGAGTTTTTAAACCGAACACATCCAGTGGTATTTATCGGCAAACTCATCAGCCTGTTTGAAAAGTGGTTTTATCTTGATAGTCGGCTGCGTGGTGGGCTATTAGTTATCTGGGTCCTGACGCTATGCGGACTTGCGACTTTTGCGCTGGTTTACCTGTTAAATGCCATGACAAACAGTCTTCATCCAACGCTTGCACTGTTGCTCAGTGCACTGTTCGCCTCCACCCTGTTGGCGCATCGCATGCTCTATGACTCGGTCAACGCCTTACAAAACCATCCACATCCGCAGCAGGCGGTAGCCATGCTGGTCAGTCGCGACACTGCTGACCTTTGTCACTCAGACTGTTACAAAGCCGGAATTGAAAGCTATGCTGAAAACCTCAGTGATGGTCTAGTCGCGCCATTGTTTTATTTGTTACTGTTTGGTCTCCCCGGTTTAGTCATCTACAAGGCGATTAACACCTTGGATTCGATGGTCGGTTATCGCACACCCCGTTATGAACGCTTTGGTAAAATCGCGGCAAGACTGGATGATCTCGCCAACTGGATTCCGGCGCGCCTAACCGCTGGCTTGATCCTGTTATTGGGTCGTCAAGCTGCCGCTAAAAACGTCTGGCAGCAAGCGCGAGGCCATGACAGCCCCAATGCCGGTTATCCAATTAGCGCAATGGCTTGGGTGATTAAGGCGCAACTCGGTGGCCCAACCCGTTATTTTGGCGAATTAAAAGCCAAACCCTATTTTGGGCCCGCACAAGCTTCACGCGAGATTGACCTCAAGCATCTGCAAACTGCGTTGGCGCTGCGTAATCGCATCGATGGCAGTTTATTGCTCGTGATAAGTATGATAGGAATCATCAGCTATGCATTTTATTAATTCAAATCCTTTAAAGGCTTGGGTATTTAGCCTGCTGATCCTCGCCTCATCGGCCAGTTTAGCACAACCCGTAGAGCGGATTATTTCTCTTGCACCCAGCCTAACCGAGTTGGTGTTTTCCGCCGGTGCTGGCGATAAACTGGTGGGTGTGGTCAGCTTTTCGGATTACCCGCCTGAGGCGTTAAATCGTGCCCATGTCGGCAGTTACAATGCCCTTAACCTAGAACGCATTATCGAACTCAACCCCGATTTAATTCTCGCTTGGGCATCAGGTAATAAACCGCAAGACATTGCTCGCTTACAAAACATGGGCTTTCGTGTATTGGTGCGCGATACCCAACAACTCGATGACATTCCAAATTTAATTGAAGAAATCGGTAGACTGACCGACCAGACTGACACAGCGCGAACAGAAGCCGAACGCTTACGCCAACAACTAAACTATCTGCGCGCACAGTATCAAGATAAAAGCCCCGTCAAGGTGTTTTACCAAGTGTGGAACCAACCGCTGATTACCGTCAATGGTGAACAATTTATTGGTCAGGCGATGGCACTGTGCGGTGGGATCAATGTTTTTGCCGACCAAACGGCCCTCGCGCCCCAAGTGAGTCGAGAAGCGGTGATTAAGGCTAACCCGGACATGATATTACTCGGTGGCATGGACGAGGTGCAGCAGGCCTGGTTAAAAAGCTGGCAAGCCTTGACCTTTTTAACCGCACAACAAAATGGACAGATCATCACGCTGAATGCCGATCAATACCAACGCCCGACGGCGCGCCTAATTGATGGCCTAGCGGATTTGTGTCAGCTAATTGACCAAGCTCGAAATCAAGCTCGCCCAACCCGTTAGATTCAGACTGACTAACGCAATCAAACCCAGCATCATCGCCAGTTCGATCAGCTCCGTCATCATGCCTGCCGTGTCGCCATTCATCCCGCCGAGGGTTCTAACAATAACAAAACGAACCCACCACCAAACCAAGCCTAACAAGAGCAGGCCTGGTTGCAGCACCAACAACAGGAGCACCACGAATAAGCTCCAAAACACCACCCATTTGCGGTTTAAACAACGGAACATGGATTTCGCCATGCCATGTTGACTGGCATAAGACGTGGTGACCATTAACACTAACGAGGCAACCCTGGCTACCAGCGGAATCAGCAACAACCAAACCGCCAAATCCAACGTCAGTAACTCGACCAACAGCACCCATTTGGCTAACAGCAACAAAGCGATGGCTACGCCACCGCCCGTACCAATTCGACTGTCCTTCATCACCTCTAACGCGCGTTGCTGATTGCCACAACCTGCCAACCAGCCATCGGCAAAATCCGCGACACCATCAATATGCAGTGCGCCGGTTTGCCAAACCCAAAATGCCAAAATCAACAAGGCCACCACACTGGTAGGCAAAGCAAATTGCACTAGGCTAAGCAGCCACAAGCCTGCCCCAATCAACAATCCAATCACCGGTAACCAAGCTAAAGCGCGCCCCATATCCTGTTCGGTCACCTGGGCAAACTGCGGAGTCGGCCAGCGCGTAAAAAACTGTAAAGCCAACCAAAAAGACTTCAAACCCTGCGCCATAAACCTAGCCCTTGCTATCTAACCTGCGTTCTAACAGAGGCTGCATTAGACATAATTGACTAAACACGCCCTGTTCGGTGTGATGCACCTCAAATCCAATCAAAGTACCATAATCGATTCTCAACTGGAACAACGCCTCATTTGCTAAACCTAATTGCTGCTGCAACACCAAACGCATCGGCCCGCCATGACAAATACACAACACATCCTGCTTTAACGCGACCAAATCCAACCAGGCCTGCTGAATACGGCTTTGCATCGCCACAAAGGTTTCAGCCTGAGCAATAGCATAGTCAAATGGTTCATCGTAATAGGCTTGTAAGGCTTGGGGATTAATATCGGCTAAGGCACAGCCATCCCAGGCGCCCCAATCGCGCTCTTGCCAGTTGCTATCCAATAGCAAAGGACGCTGCATTTGCGCGGCTAAGTCCTGGGCTAAATTCGCACAGCGCGCTAGCGGTGAACTCACCAGTCTATCCACCTTCAAGGCCAACAAGGCTTGCTGCAGTCGTGATGCACTGTCAGCCTCCGCCAAACAATCGGTGCGCCCAATAAACGGTGTCCCTGAGAACTGTGCCATTAAAGCAGGATGGCGAACCAGATAAATGCTATTCATCAACAGACCTATTCATTAAAAAGCGACCATTAAGATGCAGACACGGCCGCCTCAGCAAAAGTCGCCATTTGATTATGTAACCAGCAGCCCTGCTGCAATAAAGGCCAAGCAATGGCCGCACCCGAGCCTTCGCCCAAACGCAGATCGAGTTGTAATAAAGGCTGAACTTGAAGGGCGTCAAAACAGGCTTGATGCGCAGGTTCAACCGAACGATGACTAAACAGCCACCCGTGCTTGGCCCCGGGTGCGAGCTGTTCCGCGACTAAGGCTGCGGCGGTAGTAATCACGCCATCCACCAACACCGGCAAACCCAATTGCGCACAGCGCAAATAGGCTCCGGCTAGCGCCGCGATTTCCAACCCACCCAAACAGGCTAACACCGCGATAGGATCACGTGCATCCAACGCTTGATGCTGCACCATCACCTGCGCAAGTACCTGACGCTTATGCGCTAAGCCGGTCGCATCCAACCCGGTACCGGCACCGACCAAAGGCGCTAAATCCAAGCCCGTTAGCTTAGCAATCAGTAAACTCGCTGCGGCGGTATTGCCAATGCCCATTTCACCACCAATAAAACAATCGACCCCCGCTTGAAAAGCGCGATCAGCCGCCTGTTTGCCAACCTCCAACGCCGCCAGACATTGCGAATCCGTCATGGCTGTACCGTTTAAACTCGATGCCGTGCCTTTAGCTACCTTCGCGATCACCAGGCCTGGTTGCGGTGTAAATTCAGCATTAACGCCCACGTCCACCACCTCAAACGCCATCTGCTGCTGTTTGGCTAACACCGCAATCGCCGCCCCGCCGTTCAAAAAGTTATGCACCATTTGAGCGGTCACTTCGGCTGGAAAAGCCGACACACCCGCTTGTGCTAAGCCATGATCAGCGGCAAATACACTCACCCAAGCCTTGCGCATTTGCGGTTGCTCGGTGCCCTGGATTGCCGCTAATCTAATTGCCAACTCCTCCAGTCGACCCAGCGAACCCGCTGGCTTAGTCAATTGTGCCTGACGCAAACGCGCCGACTCCGCCGCCTGCTCATCGAGTAATTTGATCGGCTGCTGCATCCATTTATCTGACATGTTTCATCCTTGTTATCCTTATTACCCTTGCTATCCTTTAACCTTCATCGGAATACCGGCAACCATCAGCGTCACTCGGTCAGCCATAGCGGCAATATTCTGATGCATCCGCCCTAGGGCATCCACATAATCTCGCGAGATCGCCCCCATTGGCACGACCCCCATTGAAATCTCATTGGACACCATATAAAGCTCGCCTTTAAACACCGACAAAGCGGCCATAAACTCATCAATCGCCGCCTGATTAATCGTCGGATACTGACTAAAGCAGCTCATCAACCAGAGGGTTAAACAATCTATGATCACCACACCCTCCTGCGACTGTTGAAACAGTGCACCGGCTAAGTCTGTTTGAACTTCATAGGTTTGCCAACCAGCAGGCCTGCTCGCTTGATGGTGCGCGATGCGCTGTTGCATTTCAACATCCTGTACCTGCGCCGTGGCGATATAACAAACCGGAGCACCCTGCACGGCTGCAAACTGTTCGACAAGTTTTTCAGCATAAGCACTTTTACCCGAACGCGCACCACCCAAAATCAGATGAATAGCCATAAACCTTCAGCCCTATTCTTTTGTAAAAGTACGCACTATAACATCAAAATACTTACACAGCTTTTTACAATTAAACCTCTAAACTTAATTCATAAACTTTTCTCGCCATACTTTGGAGCCACCATGACACCACCCAATCTCGAACACGCCCAAGCTCGCAGTGCGCTGCAAGCCATGTATATTGGTGATAGTCTTGCCATGCCCGCCCACTGGTTTTATCGGGTATTTGATATCGAACAGGCGTTTAACGGCGGCATTACCCAATTCGAAGCCGCGCCGAAACATCATCCATCATCGATCATGTCATTGCACTCCACTGCAGCAGGCGGACGCAAAAACGCACACAAACAGCCGCAACCCCACATTATTGGCGAGGTGATTTTAAAAGGAAAACGGGCATTTTGGGATCAACCCTTTCAACACTACCATCAGGGCATGCAAGCCGGTGACAATACCCTCAACGCGCATTGCGCACGTTTGCTGATGCGCAACCTTGCACGTCAGCAAGGCCACTATGATCCGCGGACTTTTTTAGCCGACTATATTGCGTTTATGACCGCCGATCCCGCTCAACACCCTGACACCTATGCCGAATCTTATCATCGTGGGTTTTTTGCCAACTACATCCAAGGCATCCCACCAGAAAAATGTGCAGCGGTGACCCACGATACGGCATCGGTTGGCGGGCTGGTCACCCTCGCCCCACTGGTTTTTGCCGCCCATTTACATGGCGCAGACTTGGCGAGCATTCAACAACAGGCTAAACAGCATCTTTATTTAACCCATCCTGATGCATCCTTGGCAAAAGTATGTGACCAGTACGTAAGCTTAATAGTCGCGCTTTGGCACACCGCTAACCCAGACGACACGCGTCTGCAGCTAGAGCATACCGCGAAAAACAGCGGATTCAACCTGCCAAAACTGCTTGCTAAAAACCTAACGGATCGCGAGGTGGTCGGCCAAGTGTTTTCACCCGCTTGTTATATTAGTGATTCCTGGCCAAGTGTGCTCTATTTAGCGCATAAATACGCTCAGGACCCTATAGCAGGCCTGCTGGCCAACGCCAATTTAGGCGGTGATAACGCACATCGAGGCATGATATTGGGTGTGCTATTAGGGCTGATAAACCCTAATGCATTTGACGACTGGTTTGACCAGCTTAGGGATGAAAATGCGCTTAAACAAGAAATAGACAAGCTTTTAACGGCAACTGATTAGTCAAATTGAAGACCTTTTATTAATAAGTCACCCATTCGTGTCCGATTCACAGGTTTACTGTACAAATAACCCTGTATAGTCGAGCACTTTTCATTAAGCAGAAAGGTGTTTTGTGCTTGGGTTTCTACCCCCTCAGCCAGCACATTCAAACCCAACTGACTTGCCATGGCGATAATAGTGCGGGTAATAACCGCATCTTCTTCATCAATTAACAGATCTCGAATAAAGGATCGGTCAATCTTAATTTTGTTTATAGGTAAACGCTTTATGTAAGCAAGTGAAGAATAGCCGGTGCCAAAATCATCAATGGCTAGGCTTATTCCCATCTGTTCTATGGTGTGTAAGCGCGACTTGACTTGCTCAAAATTAGTCATCAATTGCGTTTCGGTTATTTCAAACTCTAGCCAGTCTGCTTGGCACTCGTTGCTTTTTAAACACGCCTGCAACCAGTCAATGAAATCATCTTGTTGAATTTGCTTCACGCTCAAGTTAAGAGACAACTTACCCGGTTTGAGTCCCTCATCAATCCATGACTTGAGCTGCTGGGTAGCATGATTAATAACCCAGCGATCAACTTCCCACATGATGCCAGCCTCTTCTGCAATAGGTACAAAACGATCTGGCGCGAGCAAGCCCTGCTCAGGGTGATGCCAACGAATTAACGCCTCCATACCAACAATTGAATTTGAATAGGCATCGACTTGTGGCTGGTAATGAACTTCAAATTGATTAAACCTTAAAGCCTGTCGTAATCCTGCCTGTATTGCCATCTGCTCAACGGCTTGAGAAGTCATATCCTCGGTGTAAAACTGAAATTGATTTCGCCCTATATCTTTTGCACGAAACATCGCGGCATCAGCACAACGAAGCAAATCCTCAACACTGGTTCCATCCTGAGGATATAAGCTGATTCCAATACTGGCAGACACATAAAACTCATGGGGTTCAATTACAATAGGCTGTGCTAAGGATTGATTAATTTTTTGCGCTAACCCACTCACCTCGTGTAGCTGATCAAAGGACTCATGCAAAATAACAAACTCATCGCCCCCTAAGCGCGCTAAGGTATCATCGCCGTTCAACAACATACTTAATCGCTTGGCCAGTTCACACAGCACTTTATCGCCCAATTCATGACCCAGTGAATCATTGATTTTTTAAACATGTCTAAATCAATAAACAACACCGAGAAGTGCTGGTCATGTAACTGGCATTTTTCTATCGCATGCTGCAATCTGTCTTGCATTAGTACACGATTAGGCAATTGAGTTAGATTATCGTGATAATGCTGATGCGCTAACAATTCCGCCTGTTTTTCCAACTGTAACTCCATTTTTTTTAAATGAGTCACATCCTCATACGAGCCCAACATCCCAATCACATCACCTTGCTCGTTACGCAATGCGAGTTTAGAGGTCAACCAAACTCTTATTTCACCATGACTATCATGATCATGGTCTTCTCTGGCTAAAAGGCCCAACAATTAAGCTTATTAACGCTATTTGTCGTTATTTATTTGCTTCATTACGGATAAAAACCAAGCATTCTAGTGAAAAAAATCAGAGGGCTGCGGAATTAGCTAGCGCCTTTTTACCCTGGACTAGTTACGTTTTTGCCACAATTTATTGAGACACTTAGGGCACACGCTATAAATAACCTTGGTCGGCTTGACCAACTTGTCACCTAGTTCCGCTGGATCTGTCCAGCTATTCGAACCAAGAGGTTTAAGGCTATTACACATACTACAACGAATATACTTATAATCTACTCCTGAAGGTTTTCCTTCATCGGGTGTACTATCTTCAATATTTACACTATATTCAAAAGCCTCTTCCCTGAGTAAGCTATGCGTCATTGCAACAGCTCCATCAGGACATGGCGTTAATTGCAACTCCATAAAACGCTTGTGACTAGGGCTATCACACCTATATTCACGAAACATCACACTCTGCTTTAGTCGGCACACCTGAAGGCAGCTTTCAATATACATTCGAGTTGAATCACTGCGAATAAAAGATGACAAAGGACGTCCAATGATTTTTTCGGGTGCTAAGGAATCAGCTGCCCCAGCCTGCTCTGCAGCTTCTGTCCAATGCGTTGACAATGAAATAATGACGTTATGCCGATCTACAACAACAGTCATTTGACCCGTGTCTGATGAATCAGCGTCCAGAGCCATTTTTAAACAGTTCCATTGCTTAAGAACTCAGCCTGAGGTCGTCCCAACAAATAGCCTTGTAGATAATCCGCGCCATACCTTTCTAGCCATTCTGCTTGTTGCTGCGTTTCGACACCCTCGGCAACCGTTTTCAAGTCTAGCGCCTGCGCCATACCGATCATCGCCCTAACCAAAGATTGTGTTTGCGGTGACTCAGCCAACTCAAACACAAAGGACTGATCAATTTTTAACACGTTAACCGGAATATTTTTAAGCATTGATAACGAAGCATAGCCCGTCCCAAAGTCATCGAGCATAATCTGAGCGCCTTGACTCCTTAACTCTGAGAGCACACTGATCATTAATGACAGATTTTGCATGGTCGCGGTTTCAGTAATTTCAAAATAAAAACGCGAAAGACTTAATCCTGACTTTTCAGCAATCGAGGATAACTGAAACGCTAAATGTTCAATATAAAACTGTAAAGGCGATAGATTTACCGCTATTTTAATAGTTTCATCAAGCGTCGAGCCTGCAATATCCTCGCACACCTTTTCAAACAAAGCCATACCCAGCTGGCCAATCAAACCATGCTGTTCAGCCAGCTCAATGAATAGATTGGGATAAACAAGATTTCCATGGGTATCTATCAGGCGGATCAAGGCTTCATAATGAATAGGTTTATCAGGTTGATCTGCGCTAAAAATAGGCTGGTAATGCATTTGAATATGCTTTAACGGCTGAGCTACTGCCAAACGAATCTGACTCAGCATCACATTTGATTCAATAAGTTGATCTTCTTGCTTGGGCTCAAACACATGAAATGTGTTTCGACCTTTGTTTTTAGCCACATACATTGCCGCATCAGCACGGCGCATTAAATCCTCGACATTGTTTCCATCTTTGGGTGAAAATGCGATGCCAATCGATGCACTCAAAAAGTGTTTACCCTTTTGGGTTACATAAGGTTCCGATAGGATAGCTAACAAATCCTCAGTAACATGCTCAGCATCTTGTTTAGATTGAATCCTGGTTAACACCAATACAAATTCGTCCCCGCCAATACGTGCTGTCATATCATTTTCTCGAATCCTCGAAACGATTCGCTGGGTTGCTTCGCGTAGAACCTTATCGCCTTCCGCATGCCCATAATGGTCATTAACATCTTTAAACTTATCAAGATCTAAAAACATCACCGCAATCTGGTATGGATGCTCATTTTTCAAACGCGATAATCGCGCATCTAGCGTTTGGTTCAATAAGGTACGATTAGGCAGGCCTGTTAAGCTATCGTAAAAGGCAAGACGATCAAGTTGATTTTGATGATATTTTCGATCTGTGATATCAGAAAAGGTTGCAGCATAAAATACTTTATCCGTCACATCATCTTTGATTCGGCTTATTTGTAACCACTCTGGAAACACCTCACCGGTTTTGCGCTTGTTCCAAATCTCTCCAGCCCACCAACCATGGTGATGAATTTCAGTCCACATATCTTGGTAAAATTCTTGAGGATGACGCCCTGAGTGTAAAATGGCAGGCGTTGCACCAAGTGCATCAAGCTGAGAGAAACCAGTAATTTCGGTAAAGGCATGGTTAACCTTAATGATCTTACCTCGATGATCGGTTATCATTAAACCTTCTCGAATCTGATCAATAATACTTGATGCCAGTCGAATAGAACTATCTGATAATTGCGTCAACGAAACCTCAGTTAACGACATTAAAAAGCGTGGCGATTTAACATCACCCAAAACTATTTTCTGAGCCCTCAAGGTAAAATCTTGCCCATCTTGGTGGGTAAAAATCGTATCAGCCGTCACATTTTTTTCAGACAAACTAAGGTTTTTTAGTAACTTTATAAACAGAATACGACTTGGTTTACTCAAAAACTTCCGGAAATTACGACCCTCAAATTGACTATCCTTGTTTGCAAGCAATGATCTAGCTTTTGTATTAACTAATAGTATTTCACCATGATGATCAATCAACACAAGCGCAAGTGGCGACTCCATATAGAGAGTTTGATAAAAAGCCCTTCCATCCTCATTATCCATTTCTTGGCGAGTTTGCAGCTCAAGCTCTGCCTCAAGTTCGCTGATTCGCTGTTCAAAAAAAGCAGCTATATGCTCTAAAGATTGCCGCTCTTCATTCAACCGAGAATTTTCTTCACGATAGGCCAGGATATCTTGTTCAAGATGGCTATAATCTTGCGCATTCATGTAGTTTCTCCGGCAAACACAGGTAGCCTAAAAAATGACGTTCAGCGTTAATCCAAGTATCTTCAACTCTGAGTTTTAACAACATCCTCTTGCCGCTTTGGTGCAATGCCGTCACATCACGCCACTGCGACATCATTCCCTCAGTTTTACCATCAATAAAATCAGTTAAATATCCGTCATGATGACTCGAATAGGGTTCTGGCATTAGAACGCTTACATTCTGGTGAAGCAACTCTTTGGAGTCGTAACCTAGCAGTTCCATAATATTAGGACTAACAAAAGTCATTACGCCAATTTCATCAATACTAATTAATGTAAAGGGCAAATAGTCTGCAAGATGCTTCAAAGTGATATGGCAATCGATAGAAGGGTCAAGTTTTGATCTATGTACGGTATTCTCAAAAAACATCATGACGCCCACTACTTTGACTAGATCAGATTTATAGGGCACCATTCTGAGGTGATAAACTACGGATCCACGCCGAACCCGCAGAGTGACTGACTTTTCTGTTTCGATAACATTTAACAGCTCTTGGCGCAAATTAGGTACGTCTACCTGCATCCCCAGAGTGGTAATCGTTTGACCCACAACATCTTTATCAAGACCCAATACCTCCCTTGCTAATTTAGTTAAACGTTGAACGCGCAAGCGATTATCGACTAAAACAATCACTTCGTTCATTTTGGCAAGCATGTTTTCTAAATCATTGTTAACCTGTTCTAGCTCATAAGTTTTAACTTCTAACTCTTGATTAACGGTTGAGAGCTCTTCATTGGTTGACTGCATCTCTTCATTCGCCGTCTGTAGTTCTTCATTTGCTGATTGCAACTCCTCATTTGCGGACTGAAGTTCTTCATTAGTTGACTGTAATTCTTCGTTTGTCGTCTCTAGCTCTTCAATCGAAGTTTGCAATCGCTCTTTAAAAACAGCAATTTCTTTACGCAAATTTTCGTTTGACACGTGTGCATCTTCACTGAGTAAGCCGGTGCCACTTACAAAAGCTTCAGATAAATCAACCAGGGTAAAGCTAATCAAAAAGGCGCCCTGCGCGCCAATACCTTCAATAGCAATACGCTTAATAGCAATAAATAGCGCGCTCTCGGCATCATCATGTTTATAAAAAAGTGCTTGGGTTGATGCCTGTCCATCACGCTTAGCTTTTTGTAATAAAGCACGTACGTCAACCTTAATATCATCGCGGATAAGGGTTAGTATGTTTGTATCAATACGACCTTGCGGGAAATTGAGATAACGACTGACATCACCTCGGATATGCATAACGTGACCAGACTCATCCACGACGACAACCGTCGGCACAATTTGATCTAACAATATCTGATCAAGAGAATCAACGATGCTATTTTTATTCTGCATCAAGGGTTTACCCATATCGCGACTTTGCCTGATCCGCGCAACGGATGCCGCACTCGAGACGTGGTCAAGCTGGTTCGATAGGCTGGTTTTTTTGCGCCTAAATAATTGACTACGTTTTTTGTAAACATCAAATAGTTCAGGGGTACATGATGTTGCCGATTCCGATTTACCTAAAAATAAGTATCCATTGGGTTTTAATGCAAAATGGAAGGTTTGAAAAACCTGTTTTTGCAACTCATGCGAGAAATAAATTAATACATTGCGACAACTGATTAAATCTAATCGTGAAAATGGTGGATCCATAACAAGGTTTTGGCGCGCAAATACAACTTGATCACGAATTGATTTATAAATACTGTAAATCCCATCTTTTTCGACAAAATATTGTTTCAAAAGCTCTGGGTCTAGATTTTTAACCTGTGTAACGGTAAATTGCCCTTTGCGGGCACTACTTAGAGCATTTTCATCAATATCTGTTGCAAAAATTTGAAAATTGACGTGTTTTTTGTATTTTTGCCTTGATTGATGAAACAGGATGGATATGGAATAGGGTTCTTCGCCACCAGCACACCCGGGAACCCATACACGAATATGCCCACCCTCCTCGCAATTATCCACCAACTGGTTAATGACAAATTCTAAATCGGCGAAGGCCTCTGAGTCGCGAAAAAAATCTGTTACCGAGATCAGTAGGTCTTTAAACAGGCTTTCTACTTCAGTAATTGAGGACGACAGCAGGGTTAGATAATCTTCCAACACAACGAGTTTGTGAACGGCCATGCGACGGGCAATACGACGCTGAATCGTTTTAAGTTTATAACCACTAAAGTCATAACCTGTTTGATCTAATAGTTTTTGAAAGATAGATTCTAAGGTCGTTTTAGCTTGCGGAATCGCAATCTTCTGTAGCAAAGTACCTGATGATTCAATATACCCTTTTAACTCTTTAGCCATATTTTCTGGATCTAAAATTAAATCAACAGCGCCTGAATCAATGGCCGCATTCGGCATGCCAGAATACTTTGCCGTGCTTTCAGTTTGTGCAATAACAATACCACCAGCTGCTTTTATTGCACCAACTCCTTGCGCTCCATCAGACCCTGTTCCCGATAAAATGACCGCAATTGCTTTTTCACCCAAGCCTTCTGCGGCACTATTTAACAGCAAATTCACCGACGGCTTAGGACCAATTTCTGCAGCAGGTGTTAATTTAATGCGACCTTGTTCTACAACCGCATTATGACCGGGCGAGACAATATAAATTTTGTTCGGTTTCGGCACTATATCTTGATCAACTAACTCGACAGGAATATCTGTAATGCGAGATAACAAATCACGCAAAATGGTTGGGTGTTTTGGATCAAGGTGCTGCGCGATTAAATAGATTGCTGGTAGCGATTTATCAAGGTCAGACAACAGCTCTTTGAGCGCGTCAAGGCCTCCAGCTGAGGCACCAATAATCACCCAGAAAGGGTTAACTGGCGGTGATATTACTTTGGTTTTGGGCGACATAGTTAAATTCTGTATAGTTAAAAGTGATATGAGGCGATAAATGCTACATGATTTAAATTTTAAATTTACCAATAGCATATTACCACGGGTAAAATTAACAATTAACCGGAATCACAATTTTTACAGAAAAACCACAGAATTAAGGTGCGAGCAGGAGTTTTGTTATTGCTGATGTAACTTAGAGATACATTATTTGAAAAAAATGGGGTGGCCGACGGGGATCGAACCCGCGACAACAGGAATCACAATCCTGGGCTCTACCAACTGAGCTACGGTCACCATAATTGAAAGGCGTTAAATGGTACGCCCAGCAGGACTCGAACCTGCAACCCTCGCCTTAGAAGGGCGATGCTCTATCCAGTTGAGCTATGGGCGCTCATTCGAACCTG
Source organism: Thiomicrospira sp. ALE5 (assembly GCF_900112445.1). Lineage (GTDB taxonomy): Bacteria > Pseudomonadota > Gammaproteobacteria > Thiomicrospirales > Thiomicrospiraceae > Thiomicrospira. The sequence continues at coordinate 49,863 of NZ_FOYY01000004.1, forward strand.
GGTTGTTTATTAAATTGACTTTAATAAACGAAAAATGGTCGGAGTGGAGGGATTCGAACCCCCGACCCTCTGCACCCAAAGCAGATGCGCTAGCCAGGCTGCGCCACACTCCGAAATATAAAACATTGCAGTGAATTTAATAAAATTTATCTTTACTGCCAAAAGATGCGCGTATTGTATAGACCACATTTAATACTGTCAACTAGCCTCTATGCTTTTTTTGCATTCATTTTGTGATATTTCGGTTATGATAATTTGCAGAGTAAATAGAAGGAGTTTTTTAAGCTATGTCCGCAAACATTTTAGATGGTAAAGCGATTGCCGCCGAGGTGCGCGCAGAAGTCAAAACACAAGTGACTGAACGTTTAGAGCAAGATCAACTGCCACCAGGCTTGGCGGTGATTTTAGTCGGTGAAAACCCTGCTTCTCAGGTGTATGTACGCAATAAGAAAAATGCCTGTAAAGAAGTCGGTTTTGCCGACTTTGCCTATGACCTACCTGCAAGCACCACCCAAGTAGATTTGTTGGCCTTGATTGACGAGCTTAATGACAATCCTGAAGTGCATGGCATTTTAGTGCAACTGCCGCTTCCTGATCATATTAACCCTGAGACAGTGATTGAGCGTATTAGCCCAGCCAAGGATGTTGATGGCTTCCATCCATATAATGTAGGTCGCTTAGCGACACGGATGCCAAAACTCGCCCCTTGTACACCTCATGGTGTAATGACAATGTTGGCAAAAACCGGTATCGAACTACGCGGCTTAAATGCGGTGGTCGTGGGGGCATCCAATATTGTTGGTGTACCTATGGCGCTGGAATTATTAAACGCGCGCGCTACAGTGACTATTTGTCACAGTGCCACCAAAGACCTGCCTGCCAAAATTGCCGAAGCTGACTTGGTCGTTGTGGGTGTAGGTATTCCTAACATGGTTAAAGGCGATTGGATTAAGCCGGGCGCAATTGTCATTGATGTAGGCATAAACCGTTTAGACGATGGCCGTTTATGTGGTGATGTTGAGTTTGAATCTGCAAAAACGCGCGCCAGTTGGATTACACCTGTACCTGGCGGCGTGGGTCCGATGACGATCGCTACCTTATTACAAAATACCTTGGCCGTTGCACAGGCGTCATAAAAGCATTACTTTTAGCAGACTTACCAACTTAGCCGGTGGTGTGGTGCCCTCGGCTAGTCAAAACTTTACTGGCCATTCAAACGCGACATCAGCTGTCGCAACAAATCCATAGCTCTCTAGCTAAATTCTTCTCAGCCTTTACAATATCAACATTAGGTAGAACATCTCCCTTATTTTGACTCAAAGGCACGTTGACTATGTTTACCCTCCACACCTCGAATAAAACTGAAAATCTGCTGGCGCATCTGAATAAGGTGTTAGAAATGCAACCTTTATCCAGTCCATTTTCCCGCGACGTGTTTTTAATTCAATCGCAAGGCATGGAGCGTTGGTTATCGCAACGGCTAGCGGATGCGTTCGGCGTTTGCGCGAACGTAGATTTTCTGTTTCCGGGCAAGTTTTACAATCAAATTGCACAAGCGATTGATCCCACACTTGCAAGTGATTTTTTTGAGCGCGAACAGCTGATGTGGCGGCTTGACGCGCGCTTACGTGATCTCAGTCATGCCGAATTGGCGCCGTTACAAACCTATTTGCAAGGCGATCAGTTGGCGATTAAACGCTTTGGTTTGGCGCAACAACTGGCGCAGGTGTTTGACCAATATCAACTGATGCGCTTGGATTTATTAGATCGCTGGCAAGCCGGCCAAACCTTCACAACCCATCCGGCAGAAATCTGGCAACGGCGTTTGTGGCTGGATTTAATCGCTGATACCGAACATCCGCATCGTGGCCAGGCCTGGTTACGGGTGATCGAGCGCCTAAAAAATACCGAACCCAACAACAGCGACTTTGCGCTGCCGGAACGCATTTCGGTCTTTGGATTAACCACCATGCCCCCGCTGTTATTAGATTTTTTGCACGCGCTGGCGCGGCATACCCAGGTGCATTTGTATTTAATGCAGCCTTGCCAACACTATTGGGGCGACATTCGCTCCGGCAAACAAATGCGCATCGAACGCCTGCAAGCCGAACAGCTGGAACAGATTGGCGACATCAGACATCCGCTGTTATCGCTGCTCGGGCAACAAGGGCGTGAGTTTCAACAGATGATTTTGGAGCGCGGCGAACTCGACTGGGAGTTTGACAGTTTTGAGCCGTTTGGCGATGCAAGCGACGATGCCTGCGACGATTCAACCCCGCGCTCGGCACTGGTGCAATTGCAAAACAGTCTGCTTGAAGGTCAGCACACCGATAAAATCGCGGTGCAAGACGACTCGATTCAACTGGTCAGTTGCCACAGCCCGATGCGCGAACTCGAAGTGCTTAAAGACGCGCTCTTAAAGCAACTGGATCAAAATCCGAGCTTAGAACTGCGCGATATTTTGGTGATGGCGCCTGACATTTCGGTGTACGAACCCTTTATCTCGGCAGTGTTTGATAGCGCTTCGTCGAACACACAAAGTGCCTCGCCGACCCAACCCACCTTTCGCTATGCGATTGCCGACCGCAGTTTGCGCTCGTCAAACGAACTACTCGATACCTTAATTAACCTGCTGAACCTATTATCAAGCCGATTTGAATGGCACGCGGTGTTGGATGTTTTAGAGCGCGAATCGGTCTATCCCCGCTTTGATTTGGACGCCGACAGCCTCGCCTATATTCGCAGTTGGGTTGCGCAAACCCATATCCACTGGGGACGCGATGGCGCGCATCGCCAACAACTGCAACTGCCGGCTTTGGAACAAAACACTTGGCACGCGGGCTTAAGCCAAATGATGTGGGGTTTTGTTAAACAAGGCACCGGTTTGGAAATCGAAGGCTCCGCCGCGCAAGCACTCGGCGGCTTGGATGCGTTTGTACGTGAAGTATTGTTTGACTATGCCGAGCGCACCAGCAAACCGTTAAGTTTGCAGGCCTGGTCAACGCTACTGCTCAACCTGATCGACAAAACCCTGCAAGACAATGCCTACCAACAACTCACGCCCTTGCGTGACATTTTGCAACGTTTGGCGCAGATGCCGAGCAACGAAAGCTATCCGCTCAGTGTGATTGTGCGCTGGCTAGATTTGGCGGCGGGTGAACACAAAACCTCACAAGGCTTTTTGGCCGGACAACTGACCTTCTGTTCGATGCTACCGATGCGCTCGATTCCATTTAAAATGATTGCGATTTTGGGACTCAATGACGGTGATTTCCCAAAAATCGACCGCCATCCAAGTTTTGATTTAATGGGCTTGGCGGGACAATTTCGCCAGGGCGACCGTTCTGCACGCCGCGATGACCGTTATCAATTTCTCGACGCGATTTTATCTGCACGTCAGACGCTGTATTTGAGTTATGTCGGCCAATCGATAAAAACCAATGACGATTTACCGCCGTCGGTGGTGGTGAGTGAATTACGCGATGTGCTGGCGCTTACACCGCTGAAAAGACCGCTACACGGCTTTTCGCAAGCCTATTTTTCCTCGACAGCGTCGCCCAAAGCCTTGCGAACCTACCAACCGCGCGCTGCGCGGATTGCGCAGGCGTTTGCCCAGAGTGAACGCTTTAAACAGGCCCCGCGCTGGTGGCAAGGCGCCATTGGCGCTCAAAACTCGGATGAAACCCCGTCAGCAGGCCTGCTTATTGAGGAGCTGGTGCGCTTTGCCGGTGACCCGCCGTTGTATTTTATGCAAAACATCATGGGCATACGCTTTGATGACGTGGCGCAACAACAAAGCGCCAGCGAACCCTTTGCGCTCGATGGTTTGGAAAACTACCATCTCAATCAACGCTTACTGGCCGCCAAACTCAAAGGCGATGCGCAACTCAACGCGCTTGTTGAGCGTCTGCGACACTCCGGCGAATGGTTATCCGGTCAATTTGGTGACATAAAGCTCGACGAGCAACTCAGCGGTTTGCAGGCCATCGCCGCGTTGATTGAGGACACGCTAACGCACATCGGCAAAGCGCAACCCGCCAACTGGCTGGAACTCGATTTGCCTGCCGGACGCCTAAACGGCTGGCGCCAGCATCATGCCAATGGTCAATTGCATTATCGCTACAGCAAACTTAAACCGAAGGATTTCGTGCAGGCCTGGTTGTGGCATTTAACCGGCGATCAACCGACTTGGCTTATTGGTTTGGACAAAAATAATAAACCGCAGGCGTATGCGTTTGCGCCGCTCGATCAAACCGAGCGCATGGCGCAGTTGAACAACTGGTTACAAACCTATCAACACAACGTAACCGAACCCTCGGCACTCATTCTTGAAGCGGCTTGGGCGTATGTCAGCGCCAAAAAACCGGAAAACGCCGAACGCGATGCGCTCAATGCAATGCGTGACAAAGTGGAAGGCACGAAAGACTGGGCTAGCAACACCAGCCGTCCGCCCAAAGCGGAAATCGCCTTGCTGTACCAAGGCATCATGGTCGATGAACTCTACAGCGACGCATTTTTAACCCTCACCGAACAACTGATCACGCCGATCTGGCAAGCGCTGAACGACAAGGAGACGTCTGCAAATGACTAATACATCACCCACCCTTGCGCCGTTTGATGTACTAAACCATCCGCTAAATCCCGGCTCCTGCCTGATTGAAGCCAGCGCCGGCACCGGCAAAACCTTCTCGATTGCGTTTTTGGTGTTGCGTTTAGTGGTGGAAAAAGCACTGCCGATTGAACAGATTTTGATTGTGACCTTTACCGATGCCGCCACCCAAGAGCTGCGCGAACGGGTGCGCCAGCGCTTGGTGGAAGCGAAAAACGCACTCAACGGCGCCACCAGTGAAGATAAGCTGCTCAATGACTGGCTGACTCAATTGGCATCCCAAGTGCAACACGCCGATGCTCAGGCTCGTTTGGTGCAGGCGTTAGCGAACATCGACCAAGCCAGCATCTCGACCATTCACGGTTTTTGTCAAAAAATCCTCACCGAATACCCGCTGGAGAGCGAACAGGCGTTTGGGCAAACCCTCACCACCGATATGACCGGCCTTTACGATGAATTGGTCGCCGACTTTTGGCGCCAAACCGTTTACGAGCGCCCCAAAGAGCAGGTGGCGTTGATCTTAGCGGCGCTGCCTTCACCGAAAAACCTATACAGCCTGCTGTATGACATTAAACAACCCGGCTTGCGTATCACGCCAGAAGTGAAAGACATCGACACGCTTATGCCGGAGTTGCTCGCGCATCAGCAGGCCTGGCAAACCTGGCTTACGCAAACGCAACCGAAAATCGACGCCTTTATCGCCGAGGCACAAGCACATAACTGGATTAATGCGCGCAGTTTAGGCGCGCTGGCTGGACATCAAGCCAATTTCAACAACGACCCACTCACGCTGCTTGATTATTTGGCGAAAGGCACGCCCTTTAACAAACAAGGCAAACCCGCTGCGGCTGAATTCGTTGCCCAGATTCATCCCGGTGACACCCTGCTTACCAACCAAACGCAACTCCACCAGCAACTGAAAATTGCGCTGCAATCGGCGTTTGCCGCGCACTTTCAACAACAACTCAGCGTCAAACTGCAAGCGCAAAACCTGATGAGTTTTGACGATCTCATTCAACGCTTGTATCAGGCTTTGCAACAACCGCAAGCGAGCACACTAATCGAGCGAGTGCGCAGCAGCTATCAAGCGGCGCTAATTGACGAATTCCAAGACACCGACCAATGGCAATGGGGGATTTTTTCCGCGCTGTTTAATCAAAACACACAGACCGCTCAAAATCCGCAAACCGACCCCGCGTATTTGTTTTTAATCGGCGACCCCAAACAAGCGATTTACAAATTCCGTGGTGCCGATATTCACGCCTACTTTGCCGCCGCGAACCAATGCCAAGCGCATTACACCCTCGATACCAACTGGCGTTCACAACCGAATTTAGTGCAAGCGGTGAATCAGGTGTTTGACGTGGACAACCCGTTTCGATTTGACTCACTGCATTTTCAACCGGTCAACGCCGGCGTCAATTCTGACCCACAACTTGCGGCGCAACCGGCGTGGCATTGGCTTACCCTTCCCGATAAAGACGATGGCAAACCCTGGGCCAACAATGCCGCCGAGTCGCTGATTCAACAAAATCTGCTCGCTGAAATCAGCGACTTGTTGCAGCATCACGGCGTGCAACCGAAACAAATCGCGATTTTGGTGCGCGCCAATCATCGTGCTGAATCCTATCGTCAAGCGCTCGCCAAACTCGGCATTCCGGCGGTGATTAAAAGTCGCCAATCCATTTATCAAACCGCACAAGCCGAGCAACTTTATCGGGTGATGGCGGCGATGTTACAGCACAACGACAGCCGCCTGATTAAGCCGTTATTGGCACTCGATTGGTTTGGCTTGAACAGCGAACAGGTGTATCAAGTTCTGCACAGCGATGCCCTTGAACACTGGTTTGAATTGATGCAACGACTCAATCAACTCTGGCACAAAACCTCGTTTATCGCCGCGCTCTATGCACTGCTGGAACAGCAACAGGTATTGGAACATTTAACGAAATTTAACGATGCCGAACGGCGCATTGCCAATATCCAACAACTGGCGGAAATCCTGCAAACTGAAATCCATCAGCGCCATTTAACCCCCGCCAAAACCCTCGATTTTTTGGCGCACCAGCTCACGGAGCCGGATGGCTCGGACGCCACAATTGTCCGCCTCGACCGCGATGACGAAGCCTTGCAAATCGTCACGGTTCACGCCGCCAAAGGCTTGGAATACGACTATGTGTTCTGCCCGGATTTATGGCAAGCCAAAGACCCGGAAAAAAACCCGAAAGACCCGGTACGCGTGTATCAAAATGGCGAATGGCTATTGGATTTGGGTTCCGAGCAATTTGCGCAACACCATGATCAAGCCTATCAAGAACAACAAGCCGAAGACTTGCGTCTGGCCTATGTCGCGCTGACCCGCGCCAAAATCCGCAACACGGTGGTGACCGGCGAAAACTTGAAAGGCTTTGAACTCTCGCCGCTCGGGTATTTGCACCAACAGCCACCGCGCACTGAACGCCATGACAGCCTGTTTACCCGCCGCGAACTCTTACTAGATGCTCAACCGCAGGTTTATCAACCACCCAGTGCGCCACGCGATTACCAGGCCTGCTCAATGCAACGCACTTCGGTGGATACGCGTTATCGACTGTTTAGCTTTACCGGATTGGTCAAAGCCGGTCACAGTGCCGCCAGCACGCCTTCCGCCGAACTTGAAGCCGTTAACGAAACCCCCACCGATAAGGCACAAGAAAACCTGCTGCCACAAGAACCGGCGGCGATCGATGCGTTCGATAAAGAGCGCGATATCGCGCGCGGAGCGGACTTTGGTAATCTGGTACATGACCTATTGGAGCAGCAGGATTTTGCACAACTGGCGCAGGGCGTTGATCCTGAACTGCGCCAAGCGCTGTGCCAAAAATACGGCCTAAAACTCAACCCAAACCAACAACTCGCGTTGGATAACTTAATGCAACGCATCGTCACCACACCACTGCGCAGCGATCAACCCGGTTTAACTCTCGAGCAACTGCCCAGCAATAAGGTGCTGAAAGAAATGGCGTTTTACTATGCGCTCTCGCCTAGCTCGACCTTGCAACTGAACCACGCCATGCCCAGCGACGTGCCGTTTTTACCGCTCAAAGCGCAACAACTGGCCGGCTATCTGAACGGTTTTATCGATTTGGTGTTCGAGCATCAGGGACAGTTTTATCTGCTTGATTACAAAACCAATTACCTCGGTTCCGACCCGAACGACTATACGCCAGACCGGCTGTTTGCAGAAATGCAGCATCACAGTTACGGCTTGCAATTTATGCTTTATTGCCTCGCACTGCATCAATATTTATGCCATCGCTTGCCCGACTACGATTACGAACGCCACTTTGCCGGCGTAGTCTATGGTTTTGTGCGCGGCATGAACGGTGAGAACGCCGACACTGGCGTGTATCACTATCGCCCCAAACTGGCCGACCTTGAACGCTTAGCCGCATGTTTAAGCCCACAATACGCGCCATCACAGGGAGTCGCATCATGAATCCACAACAATCGTTTTTAGATCATCGTTTAGCGGCGTTTTTTACGCCGCACAACCCCGAACTGGCGCAAATCATTAAACAGCTATCGCGCGCGCTCAGTGAAGGTCACAGTTGCATTCAACTCGATGCCGACCAACAAGCGGTGATTCGCGCCAACCCGAGCGAAGCCTGGGTGCTGGATGACGATTTGCTCTATTTCAGCCGCTACCATCAATACGAAACCCAACTGGCGCAACAACTCAAACGCAAAGCCGCTGCCAGCGAGCCGCTGCAATTAAACGCGCAAAGTCTGAACGCGCTGTTTAACGACCCGTTGCAGCAACAAGCCGCTGAATTGGCACTGACCAAACGACTCGCGCTGATTACCGGCGGCCCTGGCACCGGCAAAACCACTACCGTGGTCAAAATTCTCGCCCTACTCATTCAACAACATACCAACGCCACTTTTGCGTTGGCCGCGCCCACCGGCAAAGCGGCGATGCGCTTGCAAGAATCCATCGCCAATAGCAAAGCGCAGCTGACCGATTTGTTTCCAGCCGACCTGCTCGAAAAGATTCCTCACCAAGTCAGTACCTTGCATCGCTTATTGGGCGCACGACCGCTGACGCCGGAATTTAAACACCATGCCGAAAACCCGCTCAGTCACGATGTGCTGGTGGTCGATGAAGCCTCCATGATTGATTTGGCGCTGATGAGTAAATTGGTCAATGCCCTTAAACCGAATGCCAAACTCATTCTGCTCGGCGATAAAGATCAACTCGCCTCGGTCGAATCCGGTGCGGTGCTGTCCGATTGTTATCGCGCCTTAGCCGATAATCGGGTCGAACTGCAAACCACCTACCGCTTTAACGAACAGATCAAACAACTGGCACACGCGGTGAATCAACAAGACGCTAAAAACGTATTGGCACTGTGCAAAGCGGCAGAAAACCGCGACAGCGAAGCCGTCATTGGCTTAAAAAACGTGCAAAAAGCCAGCGAACTGAGCGGCTTTATTCAACGCCATTACCGCGATTATTTTGCCCAAGTGGAAAGCGTTCAGAACGAGCAAGACATTCACGCGCTGTTTCAAACCTTTAACCAATTTAAAATTCTCACCGCGACGCGTGAAGGCGAATTTGGTTTAAGTGCGTTTAATCAGCTTGCGCAACCAGGCCTGGTGACCACGCCATGGTACGCCGGACGCCCAGTAATGATTGACAAAAACGACCCGAGCACCGGTTTATACAACGGCGATATCGGCCTGTGTTTACCGGATATTCACGCACCGAACAGCGGCCAATTGAAAGTGTATTTTCTGCTCGCCAACCAACTGCGTGCGTTTGTGCCCAGTCGCTTACCCAGCCATCAAACCGCGTTTGCGATGACGATTCACAAAAGCCAAGGCTCGGAATTTGCGCACGTGATGATTGCGCTGGGCAACCAGCTCAATAGCCAAACCGAATCCTTAGTGACCAAAGAACTACTCTATACCGCCATCACCCGTGCCAAACGCCAAGTGACACTGGTCGCCAGTGACAGCCTACTCACGCAATGCGTTAACAACGCGATAGCGCGCCACAGTGGTTTAGCGCGGCGTTTGACGTGACTTTTGTTGTAACCAACGATCCAGCTGGTTCGCAAAGGCTTGTCGGTCAGCTTGATTAAAGCTCGCTGGCCCACCGGTTTGAATCCCGCTTGAGCGCAGGTTTTCCATAAAATCACGCATAGTCAAACGCGCCTTAATATTGCTTTCGGTATAGAGTTCGCCACGCGGATTTAGCGCTAAACCGCCTTTGGCAATCACCTCGGCCGCCAGTGGAATATCCGCCGTAATCACCAAATCGCCGGCAGACAGCGCCTGCACAATGTGATTATCGGCGACATCAAAACCTTTAGGCACTTGGATCAAGCGAATATAGGGGCTACCCGCAATGGCCATCGCGTGATTAGCGACCAAGGTCACCGAGGTTTCGGTACGCTTCGCCGCTTTAAAAATGATTTCTTTAATGACCGCCGGACAAGCGTCCGCATCCACCCAAATTTGCATAGTGTTCACTTTTTAATATTACGGCATGACTACCGGGTGCTAAAAATCATAACGCTAGCCAAGCCAGTAGTTTTGATTAGCCATCCAAACCAAACTCATCCTGCTCATAGGATAAACTTCCTATGCGTTAATGCTAAATTGAAAAGTTTGCTTTAACAACGGCTGTAGCTGAACTACTCTGGCGACAGGTTCAGCATCTTTATAACGCCTTGGATCCATGATCACAAAGCCCCAAAACTGTAAAAATCGCTTAATAAACCGTGATTCAATAATTAAGCTTAAACCCTTTTCTGGCGAGAAGTAATCATCCATAGGAAATGCCCTCAGTAAATCTGGAAAGGCTGTCATCACTTCCTCAATCAACAGATCTACACTCTTGTGACTCTGAATGCGCCACAACATAAATACCCAAATGAATCGCAAATCGATATCGTATTCAAAACCGTCGAAGTAGCCCCAGTTATATTGGCTAACAGCGGCTTCTAACATAGGTGTAAAAAATGCCTGTAAACCTAATTGCTGATACTGTTTTTGCGCGGCTTTTTTTACATGATAGCGACCGCTACGTTGATAAATAATGCCGCTAATTTCTGCTAACACCCTCGTGTAGTGCAAGGCATTAAATTTATCTTCATTACTGCCTGCAAACTCACTGATACTGATGTCATCTTCATATTGAGCAACTGAAAAATCAGATAATAATTCACTTGCCTGTTTAACCAACTTTGCCGGTAAGTTGCCTTTAGTTGTGGCTTTAAACGACCCCTCTTGCGCCATCGCCTCATCAAGAATGAGGCCGAGATAACGCATCACAGGGCTGGAGCAAAACTCATCTGGTATGCTGATTGTCACCCACTGTAATTCATCAAAAGGCGCATAAAGCCAATTAGCCATTTGCGTTGGCGTCATGCCACAAAAATCAGATTGTGGTTGATTGTTTCGATCTTTCATTTTGTGTTGCAAAGCGACATTAAGTTCATCAATACTCAAATTTGGACTCATGGCCAGCATAGCTTCTACCTCATCCATAACTTGAGCATGTTGCTTAGATACGTTGTTCATACAACAACGTTTAAATTTTTCACCGCTGCCACAGTGGCAAGGATCGTTACGACCGAGCTTCATGGTTATCCCTTACATGGGTTTAAAAGGCATCTTTTAGCACCTCATCAATGCTAGAGGGCATGGTGTCGCGCGCTATGTTAGATTGTGTGAGTTGATAGAGTCTGTCTAGCGAATCGAGGGTCTGCCAAAGCAACAACAATTGGCGAAATGAAATTTTCCCAGTCAGCTCAAACTTCTTAATCGTGGCCGCAGGCACGCAGCTTCGCTCTGCCAAGGCCGCGCGCGACAGTTTGGCTTGCTGGCGTAACCCACGCAAATAAGCCGCATAAGCTTGGCTTACATCGGTATCATCAAGTAAGGTAAGATTCATCCGCAACAACCTGTTGGATACAGTTATGTCCATTATATGGGTTAAAAGCCATAAATGGCTACCATTATATCCAATTTAATAAAAACACCTCAAACGACAGGCTTTGTTCAATCGTTATACCGTTTTAGACATAACGAAACGGCAAACTAAACCAACCCAAATCGTTACTAAAAATCAAATTAACAATAACTAACCCACCGCCAACTTTGCGGCCTGCTCAACAATCCGCGTAATGCCGCTGATTAGGTTACCCAATTCTGTAGCTACGGTGTTTTGTAGGTCGGTTGATTTCGTCATTATTATCCTTCGCTGACAACTACTGGCACGGTTTGGTATTTCTGTTTTGGGCTACTCGGTTTGTCCGGTAGGGTCATGGTAAGCAGGCCTGCTAACGCCTGCCGACAAGTTTCACCCTCAGTTCAAAAAACCCAATACTTGCTGTATATTGTGCTCAATTCGCTGCATTTCATTAGGTGTTAACAGCGTTAAACAATCAGGTGTGATTCTGCAAATATCCAAGGCTCGTATTTGGTCGCAGAGTGCATCCGATGCTTTGTGCAAGCGATCTCTCGATTGCAATCGAAACCGTAATGGCTCGGCATCGTCTATCAAACTGCTACTCAAGGGTAATACAATCACTGTTGGGTGAGGGAATTCATTAAGCCAGTTGTTTTGCAAAACCAATACCGGTCGCACTTTTCCCGGCTCATTACCTTTTGATGGATGTAAGTTGGCGAGATAAACACCGCCGCGCAGTAGTTGTGGTGCTTCCATCATCACAACCCCTTCAGACCATCTTCCAGTGTTGCTTCCCAATCGTTTAGCTCATCGTATGTCTGTGAACGCACTTTTTTGGCGGCCGCTTGCATTTTGGCCTTTAACAAAGTCTGCTCTTGTTGCTGACGGAAACGCTCAACCGCTTGACGAATCAGCTCACTTTTAGACAGGTGCAACTGCCCCGCTAAATCCACCAGATTTTGCGCAAACTCATCAGATGCTTTAATCGTAATCGTCTTCATCGCCACTCCTTCATAAAGCCTTGGTAATACTTTAGTAACACCGGTATAGCAACACTCGTTAAAACCGACAACGCTAACACCGCAAAGTGTGACCTATCAAAATTTTGTGGATGGTCGGTTAGTACTTGGGAACCCATTTTTTCAAGCCACAAAAAAACCCGCAGAGGCGGGCTTAGGTGTTTGGTGGAGCTGGGCGGATTCGAACCGCCGTCCGGAAAGCATCCATCGGAGAATCTACATGTTTATTTAGTCTACTGATTTAATCAAAACGCTGCCCGACTAGCAGGGAACGCGTCCGACGAGTTTGTCTGTTTTAACCACCATCTACCCAAACACGCGATGTTGGCGATTCCGTGTGAGATGATACGGCGTCGGGTGCCACGAACAACTACCCCGGGCCGCACCAGCGGGATTAAGCCGCTAGAGCGTAGTTATCGTCGTTTGCAACTATAACAATGTGAATTAAGATTTACGTGCATCATTCAGGCACGACATGCCTCTCAAACTTCAATCTCCCCGTCGAAACCAAGTACAGCCCCGCGAGTGACTCATTATTATACGCTAAATTCGATCAAATACCGAACCTTGTTTAGGTAGGAAGAATTTTTCATAGAGTTTCGACGCGTAGTTATTGGTCATACCGGCAATATAGTCACAAATCACCCGTTTACGCGCCCGTTCAGAATCCGCCTGATTAAACTTGGCTAAGGTATTAGCGGGTAATAATCGATCGGCATTGGCCTCAAGTGCTTCAAATAGGGTCATCACAATCAGTTGCCCCTTGTACTCCATCCCCTTCACTTCAGGAATGGTGATGACATTTTTAAACACGAATTGTTTTAACAGTTCTAACACTTGCGCTTGTGCCGTCGGTAAGCAGGCCTGGTAACGCAATAGTGGATGCGCGAATTGATCACGCTCAATCACAAAAATCTCTTCCACCATAATGCCAACCATTTTTGATACCGCATGTTTGCGCTGCTTGGAGCTGCCGCTAAACAATCGCTCGGTCATGGTGTTATCCCATAAACGATGCGCTATAAAATGCGGATGCTCCATCACTTCGGCTTGCCACAGATCACGCGTGACCATTTTCATCGCCACCGCATCTTCTAAATCATGGATGCCATAGGCAATGTCATCAGCCAGCTCCATAATCGTGGTGTCGAAGGCTTTAAATTGGGTGCGAACCCGTTGGGTTGATGCGGGATCAATTGGCGGTTTGATGGCTAAAAACACCGCTCGATCCTGCTCACTAAAGGGCGATAACACCCAGTCAACCACCGATGCTTCTTCTTGATATAAACACTTAGGCGGATGCCAAGGTTTCATATTCCAGGTTTTAAAGTCGGTGATAGTAGGTAGGTTTAAGCAGGCCTGGTAAGCGGCATCTTGTTGGATAATATCCTCATAAATTGCTGGATACTTCATTACACCTAGCGTTGCACGCCGAGTTAGGTCTAGGCCATTTTGAGGCGTGTATTCGCCCAAGTAAGCCAAAATACGCAAGGTTTGCGCATTACCTTCAAAACCACCATGATGACGCATCATGTAGTTAAGCGCCACTTCACCACCATGCCCAAAGGGTGGATGACCCAGATCATGCGCTAAACAAATCGCTTCAATTAAATAGGGCGAGGGTAACCAGGCCTGGTAATGGTCGGCCTCTTCACGCAAGGCTAAATGCTCGACAATACCTGAGCCAATTTGCGCCACTTCCATTGAATGGGTTAAACGTGTGCGAAAAAAATCCGACTCATTTAAGCCGAAAATTTGCGTTTTGGACTGTAGGCGTCGAAAGGAAGCCGAATGAATAACACGAGCGCGATCACGCTGATAGGCCATATGCGGTGGGCGCGCCGATTTACGTGCCGGATCGAGCATTTCGGTGAATTTTTCCACCCAAATGCGTGCATCATCTTGACTGAAGGTTGCGTCACCCATCGCCATCACTTAGCCTTGCTCTGCCCGAGCGGCGATAAAATCCAAGGCCATTTGTAAACGGACGATACAACGATGCTGACCAATTAACGCCGCCGTTGCATCAATAGACGGCGACTGGCCTGCGCCGGTTATCGCAACTCGCAAAGGCATCCCCACCTTGCCCATACCTATATCTAGCTCGGTTGCGGTATCCTGAATCGCTTGATGAATATTGGCCGTATCCCACGTTTTTAGCTGGCTAAATTTTTGTAACAACTTAGCCAATGGCTCAGCCGCCACCGGACGCAAATGCTTTTTAGCCGCTGTCGCATCAAACTCGGTAAAATCTTGATAAAAGTACAACGCACTGTCGGCCATTTCAGTCAAGTCACGCGCACGCTCTCGCAGTAAATCAGCCACTTGATCTAGTGCCGGGCCTTGCGATAAATCACAGCCCCGCTCGGCCATAAAATGTGATAAGTGTCTGGTTAAATGTCCCCCTGCAGCTTGCTGAATATGCTGCTGATTGACCCAAATACATTTTTCTTCATTAAATGTGGAAGGCGCCGCATTAACCGAATCCAAATCAAAGGCTTCGACCATTTGATCCATTGAAAATATTTCTTGATCGCCATGTGACCAGCCTAGTCTTACTAGGTAATTGAGTAGTGCTTCTGGCAGGTAACCTTCTTCTTTATATTGTAAGACACTCACCGCACCATGACGCTTTGACAAACGCGCACCATCTGAGCCTAATACCATGGGTATATGCGCATACTTTGGAATCGGCGCGCCTAGCGCTTTGAGAATATTAATTTGGCGAGGGGTATTGTTTAAATGATCATCACCGCGAATAACGTGGGTAATGCCCATGTCCCAGTCATCCACTACGACTGTTAGATTATAAGTCGGCGTGCCATCAGAACGGGCAATAATTAAGTCATCTATTTCGGCATTTTTGACCGTCACTTGGCCTTTAACCATATCATCAATTACCACTTTGCCATCCAGCGGATTTTTAAAGCGCACGACTGGTTTAATGCCTTCAGGTGGCGTACCGGTAAAATTACGATAGCGGCCATCGTAACGCGGTTTTTCACCCTTCTGCCGTTGCTGCTCACGCATCGCATCTAACTCTTCGGGTGATGCATAACAATAATAAGCATCGCCTTGCGCTAAGAGTTGTGATACAACCGCTTTATAGCGATCAAAGTGGTGCGTTTGATAAAAAGGACCATGATCGTAATCCAAGCCTAACCAAGCCATCCCTTCCAAAATGGCATTCACTGATTCTTGTGTGGAGCGCTCTAGATCTGTGTCTTCAATTCGTAAAATAAACTCGCCGCCCATTTTGCGTGCATATAACCATGAGAATAAGGCGGTACGAACGCCACCAATGTGTAGATAACCGGTTGGACTTGGGGCAAATCGAGTGCGAATCACAGCAGACTCCTTATCAAAAAATAAGACTGAATTATAACCATCCTTAGCCCTTAAAGCGACTATTGCTTAGCGCCCATCTTGAACTGATTGTTTGAGTCGAATAATACCTTGATCAACTAGTCTTTCGGCTGGCTCAGACTCCAATAGGGGTAATTGTTCAACAAGCGCTAAGGGCACAAGCCATACACTTAGTTGGTCACCCGGTTGTAAATAACACTGCTCCCCAAAGGTGGTGTAACGCGTTGCACCCAACGACACGATGAGTTGCTTGGGATAATCTAAGGCCTGTAATATCGCCGGCATATCTTCCAACGGGCCTTCATCTAACTGAGTGTTTAACTGTTTAAGTATCCAGTTTATTAATCGTTCATTCCAATAACTATAGTGCTTAACCGGTGTCGTTTGACCATAGGCTTGCAGCAGGCCTGCTCGTTGGTGATAACAGGCAATGGCATAGTTTTGCAAATCGCTATGCTCGCCCCAATTTTCAAGCTTAAACCAGTGTTGCGCAATGCCGGTTGAAGCAGGCCCCCAGTTTTTCTTGACGCTGATTTTGGGCGCATGAATCCGATTAGAACAATCATTAAATGCGCTAAAGGCAACAGGCGCTAATCCAGTTACCTGCCCCGTTGCATCATAAAAAACATCCAACAACAGTGCGAGCTCAGGTTCAATTTGCAACTTGGGAAGCGGATCTGTTTGACTAAAATCAGCCACAATCTGCTCATGAGAAAGCGGATAAACTCCCAAAAAGCTTGGCTGGTCGGGCAGATAGATTGGAAACAAACCTTTTGGCGCTTCAACTGATTCAGTGGCAATGGCGATAAAATCAGCTGCCTCACCCGCCTGATTTAAGTGTTCAGCAAAATTACCTGCAATACCTAACACAGGTAAGGCGGCTAATTGTGCCTGACTTAATTGAAACGCCATTAACTGCGTGTGATCACTCATTCCTTCGCCTCGCTGCGCGATGGATTTAAACTATCCTGCAGGCCTGCTGGCATAGACTTTATATATAAATCATGCTTGCTGTATGGAATTTCGATACCGGCTTGTTGAAAGCGTTTGAAAATTGTGGTGTTTAAACTATCAAGCACTCGCGAACGTATTTCAGGGTCAGCAATCCATACCCGCAATGAAAAATCTAAACTTGACGCACCAAAGCCCATAAACCTGACTGCGGGCACCGGGTCTTGCAATACTTGTGGGTCTGCTTGGGCAATCTCGAGCAGGATTTGGCGAACCTGATCAATATCACTATCATAAGATACCCCGACATTAACACTCATGCGCATACTGACAAAACGACCCGATGATTGGTTAACGACTTTGCCGTTGGCTAGCACGGAGTTGGGAATATTAATCTCGACATCATCTCGGGTCAAAATTCGGGTCGAGCGCAAACCAATTTGCGTCACCTTGCCACGATCCGTGCCATCCACCACAATGTAGTCGCCGATTTTAAAGGGTGAATCGGCCATGATAAACAAACCGGATAAAATATTGGCGAGCGTATCGCGAGCGGCAAAACCAACTGCAATACCTATAACACCGGCCGAAGCGAGCCAAGCGGTCATATTTATATTCCAGGTTAAAAACAATAAATACACCACCACTAAAATAATCAACACCGCCGACAAGTTATCCAACACCGGCAAGGTTTGTGGTCGAATAAATGACCCTTCTTGCTGACGGGTGCTTTGCAATTTCAAGCCAAATTGCGAAGCACGATAAATAAACTGCCCCCAAATTAAAATATTAATACTGGTTAAAATACGATTGGCGTAGAGTAATAGCTCATCAGGCAGATTAAATTGCAAATTCATAATCGTACTAATCGCAATAAACACCACCGACACCATAATGGGCAATCGAATATGGGTCAGCGCAAAGGCTAAAATCTCGCGATTTTTTTGTATCGCCCAACGCTTGGGGCCGAGTGTAATAGCCAAATTAATCATCCAAGCGGCCACCACCGCGATCAATAAATATCCCACTGCCAACAGAATAGGATGGGTAATGCCAATACTGCCTAACCAGGTTTCCATGATGCGCCTTACTCCTGAGTTGATGTTTTTTATTAAGGCGCTATTTTGCGGGATAACCGGCAGAATTAGCAAGTTATCTGCGCTTTAAGGCATAATAACGTTCATTAGATAAACGTAACTTTTGTAATACTCTAGGATAATGATGAACCCACTCCACTACCAACTAACCCTGCACGACTACCGCTCACACCGTTTTGCCATCACCTTAATTATTGAACAACCCGATCCAGTTGGCCAATTGCTTCGGTTGCCCAAGTGGATTCCCGGCAGTTACATGATTCGCGATTTTAGTAAACACATTATTAATGTGCGCGCGACCACATTTGATGGTGAGGCCTTGAAGGTTAGCGTGGTCGATCCGAGCCATTGGCAAGTGGCACCGCATCATGGCAGCATCAAAGTTCATTATGAAGTCTATGCTTGGGACTTGTCAGTCCGGGGCGCACATTATGATCAACAACACGCTTTTTTAAATGGCACCAGTTGTTTTTTAGAAGTGGTTGGTCAAAGCCAGCAACCACAAACCTTGGACCTTCTTGCTGATGAGTGGGCACAGCATCAGGCCTGGTCAGTGGCGACCACCTTGCCAGCGCTAGCGGTTAATCAACAGGGATTTGGGCGCTATCAGGCTGCAAACTATGCCGAGCTGATTGACCACCCCATTGAAATGGCCAAATTTGCTGAGCTGCGTTTTGAAGCGGGCGGAATTGAACACCGGATGGTTTTAACCGGTGTGCATGATGCCGATTTGGATAGGATTGCCGCGGACTTAGCCCCGATTTGTGCCGCCCAATTAGCTTTTTTTGGCCAGCCCGCTCCCTTTGAGCGCTATATTTTTATGGTGATGGTAACCGGTAATGGTTACGGTGGCTTAGAACATCGCAGTTCTACGGCTTTAATGTGTTCGCGCGATAGTCTACCCTATCAAGGCATGGGCGAACCCAGTGATAAATACCAACAATTTTTAGAACTTTGCTCACACGAATATTTCCACAGCTGGAATGTTAAACGTATTCAACCGGCACGGTTACAACAAAGTGATTTGCAGAGCCCTGCGACTACGCAATTGCTTTGGTGGTTTGAGGGGGCGACCTCTTACTACGACCTGTTATTTTTGTATCGGGCAGGCACGATAGATCATCCAACCTACCTTAATAAACTCGCAGAACAGTTAACTCGTGTTTATCGAATGCCAGGACGCTTTCAGCAAAGCCTGGCCGACGCGAGTAAGCAGGCCTGGACTAAATTCTATCAACAAGATGAAAATGCCCCCAATGCGATTATTAGTTACTACACCAAAGGGGCCCTAGCGGTTATTGCGCTTGATTTAACCCTGCGCATTCGCACGAAAGGACAAAAAAACCTAGATGATCTAATGCGACTGTTGTGGCAAGACTACGGCATAACAGAGCAGGGGTTGACTGAACACACGATTGAACAACTAGCAAGTCAACTCGCAGGTAGTGATCTCAACGAATTCTTTAATCAGGCACTTTATGCCACAGAGGACCTACCGCTTGAACAATTATTTGCTCAAGTTGGTGTTAATTTTTCCTTGCGCCCACCCTACGCGAGCCAGGATTTGGGCGGTCCGCATGATAAAGCCACTGAAGCAGGTACCAAACCCTATTTAAACTTAGGCGCCAATTTAGTGAACAGCACCAACAACAGCGTTAAGCTGACCCATGTGTGGCATGAGCGTCCAGCCCATCGTGCCGGGTTAAGTGGTGGTGATGAAATCATTGCCCTTGATGGGATCCGCATGAACAATGCCAGCCAACTAGAGGCCTATTTACAACGTCGTCCTGTCGGCGATCGTTTGACCTGCCACTATTTTAGGCGTGATGAGCTTGGTCAGACAGAAATCACATTAGATATACCACCCGCTGACCGTGTAGTACTTAGCCCAACAACGCCATGTAACTGGCCGGAGAAATAGTGATGGATAGCCCGTTAATTGAACGAGTAAATGAATTAGAAATGTTGGTGGCTTACCAAGATGACACCTTGCAGGCCACCCAACAAACTTTACAAATTCAGCAGCGCCAAATTCAACACTTAGAGCGACAGTTAAACTTGCTCACCGACTACCTCAAATCTCTTAAAGAGCCTCAAATTAAGGCCCTAAACGAAGAAACCCCACCCCCTCATTACTGAAGAAGCGGGGTTTCAGCTCATCATCAAGAAAGCGTGAGTTGACGGAATAACTTAAAAAATTTCTTCCAAAATCAAGGTTTCTGCACGGTCAGGTCCGGTTGATAAAATGGTCACCGGCACCCCTACCGCCTGCTCTAGGAAGCGAATGTAGTGCTTAGCCTGCTCGGGCAAGGCTTCCCAGCTAGCAATCCCCACTGTTGATGACTGCCAACCTGGCATGGTCTCATAGACCGGTTCACACTGCGCATACTCATCGGCACTTGCTGGCGGTAGATCGAGCCGTTGACCTTGATAACGATAAGCGGTACAAACCTTTATTTCTTGTAACTCATCCATCACATCAAGCTTGGTTAAACATATCCCGGTTAAACCATTAATTTGTGCGGAACGGCGCAAGGCGACCGCATCAAACCAGCCACAGCGGCGCTGACGACCCGTTGTCGCACCGAATTCAAAACCACGTTGCCCCAACTCCTTACCAATCGCATCGCCTTTATCGTCTTCAACTGAATAAACTAACTCTGTTGGGAAGGGCCCACCCCCGACACGCGTTGCATAAGCTTTAGTAATCCCAAGCACATAATCCAATGCCGTCGGGCCAATGCCTGCACCTGACGCCGCACCACCTGCCGTGGTATTAGACGAGGTTACATAAGGATAGGTGCCGTGATCTATATCTAATAAAGTGCCTTGCGCACCTTCAAATAAAATATTTTGACCTTTTGCATTGAGTTCAGCAATCACGGCAGGCACATCTGCTAGCATCGGTACAATCAAGGCGGCATAGCTTTGGCATTTTTGCCATAAATGATCAAAGTCAACCGCTTCAACTTTAAAATACTCAGTTAACATAAAATTGTGATAAGCAACCGTTTCCGCTAACAGTTGCTTGAATTTGGTCATGTCTTTCAAATCACCGGCACGTAAGCCGCGACGAGCAACCTTATCTTCATAAGCCGGCCCAATACCACGCCCCGTTGTACCAATCGCTTGATTGCCCCTCGCACGCTCTCGTGCCTGATCAATCGCAACATGATAATCAAGAATTAAAGGACAAGCATCACTTACTTTTAGACGATTGCGAACATTAAGACCATTACCTTCGAGCTCTGCTACTTCTTTTTGAAGCGCATCTGGCGCCAGTACCACACCGTTGCCAATCAGACAATCCACGTGCTCACGAAGGATGCCGGAAGGAATAAGATGTAATACCGTTTTCTGACCATCAATAACAAGCGTATGGCCTGCATTATGTCCACCTTGGAATCGTACCACCGCAGCAACCCGATCCGTTAAAAGATCCACGATCTTGCCCTTACCCTCGTCGCCCCATTGGGTGCCTACTACCACTAGATTACGTTTGCTCATGTATTTAATCTTCTACTCTTTAATCTTAATAACCCACTGACCATCTTGGTTGAGCAATTGTTGCGCACCTGCGGGGATGTCAGCTATCTGATAAGCACGGATCACACGTTTACCCGATATTTTTAATTCATTAACCTGTTCTAGCCATGATTCAGAGGCTTCAAAAATCGCATAGACAGGTGTATCCGTAACAGACTGATCTGCAAGACTATCTATTAGATTACGTAAATCAATACTGAAGCCAGTCGCTGGATAATCAGCGCCAAAAGCAGAACATACACGATCATAGCGACCGCCTTTAGCAATAAGTATCGAACTTACATTAGCTTGATAGCATGCGAATATTAAGCCCGTGTGATATTGAAAACCACGTAAATCTGCCAAGTCTAAATGAATGTCAATCCCTTTTAGGCCAACAAAGTAATCCACCACTAAATTCAAGTCTTGCAAACACTGATCTAATTCAGCATCAAGTCCAAGTAATGATTGACTTGCCGCAGTTAGTACATCAGTCGCCTCACCCGTAAAGGTAATTAAGCTGGCAAAAGCCAATGTAAGGGAAGCTGAAAACGCTTGCTTGTCTAACCAGGCCTGGTATTCAGGTAGCGCTTTGCGTTTTAGAATATCAACCAATTCATTTTGATTGCTCGTATCTAATTGGGCTAGGTTCATTAAACGTTGCACAATACCAACATGACCTAAACTTAATGATACATTTGAAAAACCAAGTGCTTGTGATCCCGAGAGCATCAAGTCAATCATCTCGATATCACTGGCAATACCCTGATGACCAAATAATTCTGCACCGACTTGTATCGGGCTTCTCGAACCTTTGGCTTTATTATTACGTGATTTTAAAACCTCACCGACATAGCACAAACGTGTAATTGCATTAGCACTTGGCTTAAGTCTATTACTCACAATACGGGCTACTTGCGGTGTCATGTCTGCACGCACCCCCATCATCCGACCACTCTCGTTATCAGTGAAACGACACGTATCCAGTGCCAGTTTTCGTCCAGTACCTGTTAACAAAGAGTCTGTAAATTCGGCCACAGGCGGCAGAACCAAGTCGTAACCGGCTGAGGTAAATGTGTCCACTAAATGACGACGATAGAATTCTAATCGTGCCGCTTGTGGCGGAAGAAGGTCTTCAATCCCCTCTGGGGTTAACCATATATTTTGTTGCATAACTTTCATCTTATATTAAAAATTTAACCCCACAGCATTAACATAGCCAGGCCAATTAGAACAAGTGCCAAGCCTGTCATACGGAGATGATTAAGTGGTAAATTAGCCGCACTTAGAACCATTCTTCGCCATAATTTTGGAAATAACAAAGGTAACAAACCTTCAATTATTAACACTAATGCAAAAGCTGTTATTAAGGCGGTGGCTAACATCTTGAGGTATCCAAAAAAAAGGTGGGCTAGCCCACCTTCTTGATTAACGTGTTAAGTGTTTAAAGAAATCCAAGTTAGGATCTAACACTATCATGTCGCTTTTAGACGAGAATGACTCTTGGTAGGCATTCAAACTCTGATAGAAAGAGTAGAACTCAGGATCAATACCATAGGCTTCTGCATATATAGAAGCAGCAATGGCATCCCCTTCACCTCGCGTTTGCTCTGCTTCTCGGAAGGCCTCTGCTAGTAATACTGTGCGTTGACGGTCTGCATCAGCACGAATACGTTCAGCTGATTCGCCACCCAAAGAGCGAAGGTCGGCCGCCACACGTTGACGTTCTGCTTCCATACGACGGAATACTGATTCACTAATGTCGCGAGGTAAGTCAATACGCTTCAAACGCACATCGACCACCTCGATACCAAATTGGATAGCTTCTCTGTTAGCTTGGCGAGTAATGTTGTCAGCAATGGCAACACGTTCACCTGAAACAATATCTTCAACCGTACGTGAACCAAACTGTGAGCGTAAACCATCTTTAATAATTTGAGACAAACGTTGATTCGCTAAGGTGAAGTCGCCACCCATTGCAGTGTAGAAGCGTTCCGCACTCGTCACACGCCACTTGATGTATGAATCTACTTCAAGGTTCTTTAACTCACCCGTCAAATAACGCTCTGGCGTCGCATCTAAAGTTTGAATACGCTGATCGTAGGTTCTTACATTGTTTACAAATGGCATCTTAACGTGTAAGCCAGGTTGAAGGTCAGATCTGACAATTTCACCTAAGCGGAACACGACGCCGGTTTCCGACTCTTGCACAACAAATAACGAATTACTGCCGATGAAGAGTACTGCTGCGATACCAAGTCCTAAAATCGCTTTCATCTTAACGTAACTCCCTGTTTCTTAAAAAGTCACGAACATTGCTTTCCGCCTGACGCGAACTTGCTGTATTCGTTTGATTGGATGAACTAGCCGTAGAACCTGCTGCCGGCTGTATGGGTGCAAATGGCACACTTCCAGCTGAAGCGGCACCGCCCATCATCTTATCTAAGGGTAGAAACATCATATTGTTACCATTCTCAACACCCATAAACACTTTAGACGTATTGTTTAGAACATTGGTCATGGCTTCAATATATAGACGTTCGCGCATGATTTCAGGCGCGTTTTGATACTCGGTAACAACACTCACAAAACGTGATGCTTGACCCTCTGCTCTGGCCACGACTTGGTCGCGATATGCGCGTGCTTCTTCAACGATACGTGCTGCTTGACCACGCGCTTCTGGAATAACCTGGTTGGCATATGCTTCTGCTTCGTTAATCAAACGCTCACGGTCCTCACGAGCCCTAACAACATCAGCAAATGCTGATTGAACTTGCTCTGGTGGCTGTGCATCCTGTAGGTTCACAGACGTAATAAACAAACCTGCTTCGTATTGATCCAGGTTACGCTGAGTAAGCTCACGTACCAGTGCTACCACTTCAGTACGACCTTGGGTCAATACAAAATCCAGCGAGTTACGGCCAACAATCTCACGCAACGCACTTTCAGAAGCGGCCCGTAAGGTGGTGTCTGGATCACGGACATTGAATAAGTAATCAGGCGCTGATTGAATACGATATTGCACCGCAATACGCACATCGACGATATTTTCATCACGTGTAAGCATTAATGCTTCTGATAGGATGCTGCCTGTGCGATTTTGATCATCCGTTCGATAGCCAATTTCAGTGGTACGAATACGATCTACGTTAACTTTAGTGACCGACTCAACAGGAAATGGAATATGCCAATGAGGTCCTGGGCCCGTTTCTGTTACATACGAACCAAAACGTTTTACGACACCTCTTTCGGCGGTATCAACGATGTAAACACCCGATAATAACCAAATTACGAGTAAAACCAAAAAGGCAACACTAATATGTTTACCGGTAAGACCACCACTAAAGTTTCCGCCGCCACCGCTAAACATTTGCTGCGCTTTTTTTAACAACTCATCAAGTTCTTGATCTGATTTGCGCTGTGGTCGTTTAGGTGGCTCATTGTTATTGCCAGAGCCTTTACCAGGATTTCCCCAAGGGTCCTGTCCGGGCTTTCCGGGTTCATTCCATGCCATTTTGTTCTCCAGTCATTTTGGGATGCTATATTTTAGGGTTATAAGGCTGAGTTGTCATCCATTAACTTATATTCATTGCGGATAATCGCATTAATTGTAGTTCATAGCTAGTCTAACACGGGCAGCTTACTGCAATTTTTCAATATATTGGCACTCAGGCCATTTGCTAACTTGATGATATTGCTGTTCAGTTAAGTACACCTGCATACCAATTGTGCCATCCTCGTCACACGCTTCTTGCTCTACTTTACCTAAAGCATAAAGTTGTGCTCGACGGCGACCTGCTTCTGCACCTAGCTTGATGTGCATTCTAACAAACTGACCTTTAAAAAAACTGGCTAGGGCGTCTTTAAGTGCCGATATACCAAGATCGTTTTGAGCCGATATCCATACTCTAGCAGGGTATCCCGATTCATCATAATCGACACGGGGTTCCAAGGCGGGTTGCAATAGATCAATCTTGTTATAAACAAGGAGCTGAGGGACTTCATCCGCACCCACTTCTGTTATGACCTGTTGTACTTGCGCTATCTTGTCATCTCGAAGTGGGTCAGCTGCATCAACCAAATGGATCAATAAATCAGCTTCACTGGTTTCTTCCAAGGTGGATCGAAATGCCGTAACAAGATCATGAGGAATATGTCGAATAAACCCGACTGTATCGGCCATAATAGCTTGACCACCACCCGGAAGGTGTACACTCCGTAGTGTCGCATCCAAAGTAGCAAACAATCTATCCTCAGCATACACATCTGCCGATGTAAGTTGGTTAAACAGTGTTGATTTACCCGCATTAGTATAACCAACAAGCGTAATAGTAGGATGGTCAGAGCGTTGACGAGACTGCCTACCTAACGCCCGTTGTTTGCGAACTTTATCAATACGTTTTAATAAATGCTTGATGCGCTCCTGCAACAGACGTTTATCTGACTCAAGCTGTGTCTCACCCGGACCACGCAACCCAATACCGCCCTTCTGACGCTCCAAGTGAGTCCAACCACGCACCAGACGCGTGGACATGTGGCGTAACTGCGCCAACTCAACTTGCAACTTACCTTCATGAGAACGCGCACGCTGTGCAAAGATATCCAGGATCAACCCTACTCGGTCAATCACGCGGGCTTTAACCACACGTTCTATATTACGTTCTTGTCCCGGACTTAATGCATGGTTAAAAATCACCACATCGGCTTGGTGTAATGCCACCGCTGCCGCGACTTCATCTAACTTGCCTGAACCAATAAATAGTTTAGCGTCTGGACGATCGCGCTTGGTTTTGATTAACTCGGCCTGCTCTGCGCCTGCCGATTCGACTAGTTCTAAAAACTCAGTTAACTCTTCTCGACAAGTTTCATCTTCAAAATCGACATGAACCAGCACTGCTACATCAAGCTGTTTACGCTCTAAGCGCCCAAATAATTCCATACTAAAGGGTGGTTATTCCGCGTCGGCTTTGTCAGAGTCGTTTTGAGTAGCGAAATCATAGGCTTTCGGGTCACGCATTGGCACAATAGTAGAAATGGCGTGTTTATAAACCATTTGCGTGACATTGCTACGCAACAACACCACAAACTGATCAAACGAGTCAATACGACCCTGTAGCTTGACACCGTTAACCAGATAAATAGACACGTTAATACGTTCTTTACGCAGGGCGTTTAAATAGGGGTCTTGAATCGGAACGGCCTTTGCCGGTTTTAGCTTGTCCATTTTGCTATCCTTATTATTGTAAATGGTATTATTTTTTTAACCCAAAAAGCATATCACAACTATTCAGCCATATCTTTACATTTTCGAGCCACCTCTTGAAGCACCCGCGTGATCAGCTGTTCAGGGCTATGGGCATAGGGATCCAAAATGACAGCATCGGTCTCTTTACGCAACCAGGTTATCTGGCGTTTAGCCAACTGCCGAGTTGCCACTAACGCCTTATCATATAACACGTCTTCAGGGTAGTGACCGGCAAAAAACTCCAGCACCTGACGATAACCGACACTGCGCATGGCTGGACTTTCTGGGTTGTGTTCTGGCTGCTGCGCCAGTGAAGCCACCTCTTCCACCAGGCCTGCTGCAAACATGCCCTGTAACCGCTGCGCGATTTTGATATGCAAGGCTTGACGTGATACAGGCATCAATGCAACCTTAAGTAATGGGTAGGTCCATGGCGTCGAGCGACTATGTTGCAAACTACTTAAACTCTTACCACTGACTTCATAAACTTCTAATGCACGAATCAACCGTTGCTGGTCAGCTTGATTAATCCGCGCCGCCGCTTGAGGGTCAACTTTCCGTAATTTGGCATGCAGCGCTGCTGGATTTTGCTCAAATTCAGCCTGCAACCTAGCGCGTATATCAGCATCGGCCGTTGGTAAATCCGACAACCCTTGCGTCAAGGCATTAAAGTACATCATCGTCCCGCCCACAAGGACAGGAATCTTACCGCGTGCAAAAATCTCTGTAGCAATGCGCTGTGCGTCCGTTACAAATTCAGCCACGGAATAGCTTTGCGCCTGCCCCAAGAAATTAATCAAGTGATGCGGTACTGTGGCTAACTCCGTATCCGTCGGCTTGGCTGCGCCGATGTTTAGATCACGATAAATCAGCACTGAATCTACATTGATAATTTCGATAGGCAAATACTTGGCGAGCGCTAAAGCTAGAGCAGTCTTGCCACTAGCAGTAGGCCCCATAATGGCTATAGCAGTGGGCTGCTCGATAAACTGATTCCAGTTACAGGTCGGCTCTGACATTAACGACCTCGCATAAATAATTGATCAAGCTGCTCTACGGAGAGCTGCACCCAAGTTGGACGACCATGATTACATTGTGAAGAGGCAGGCGTGCGCTCCATATCACGTAACAGTTGATTCATCTCCGCAAGGGTTAGTTGACGATTAGCGCGTACCGAACCATGACAAGCACGTCGGGATAAGATCGCGGCAAACTCTTCTTCTAGCATTGTTTCAGGTCGTTGCTCGGTCAGCCAATCTGCAAAGACTTTTTCAAGTAACTCCATCAGATTTAAACCCTGCAACACTGCGGGAACGGCCATAACACGAAGTTGTTCTGGTCCAAGCTGCTCAAACTCAAAGCCCCAGCCTTGCCACCAAGCCACATTCGCCTCCCAGTGCATGATGGCTGCAGATGAAAGATGCAGCACTAAAGGCACCAGCAAAGGTTGCGAGACAATCTGTTGCTTGCGCCATTGCTCTTTTAAATCTTCATAGACAATGCGTTCATGGGCAGCATGCATATCCACCAGTACCAGGCCTGCTGCATTTTCCGCCAAAATAAACACCCCTTTTATTTGCGCTTTGGCAAAACCCAACTTGGGCGCCAGTGATTGCTGCTCACTAGACTCTTGAATAACTGATGGACTATTTGACTGTATCCCTATGGCATAGCTTGATTGATCGGGCTGCTGAAAAGCAAAGGCACCAGCTAAGTCTTGAGTTGAATTTGCATGATCAGCAGCTAAAACCAGGGGTGCTTGGCGTAAATGCGTTGATGGTAACAATGACTGATCGGACAATTCGTTACTAGCATGCTCGCTTGCAGGCCTGGTCGCGCCCTCATGACCCGATACAAGCGGCTGCATCACGGCATCTCGAATTGCGCGCCGGACATGATCAAAAACCTGCCTGGCATGTTGAAAACGCACTTCATACTTAGCCGGATGCACATTCACGTCCACTTGATCAAAGGGCACATTAATAAATAGTACAAATACTGGATGACGTCCATGATAAAGCACATCGGCATAAGCCAGCTTGACTGCTTGCAATAATTGGCGGTCGCGTACAATGCGTCCATTGACAAATACAAACTGTTTGTCGGCCAATCCGCGGTGATAAGTAGGCAGACTCACCCAGCCCTCAAGGCTTACACCGGGCAAAGACTGCCTGATATGCAAGGACTGCTCTACAAAAGCTTCACCTAACAAGGCTGCTAGTCGGACTAGATACAACTCACGCTCACTAGCAGGCGCAAAATCAAACACTTGCTTACCATTATGAACAAGGCTGACCCCAACACCAGGGTTAACGAGCAGACTGCGCTTGAGATAGTCTTCTATTTGGGTGAATTCTGCGCGAGGTGTTTTAAGAAATTTTCGACGTGCTGGTGTATTGTAAAATAGAGAAGCCACTTTTATACGCGTACCAATAGGTGCTGCTACTGGCGTTAAAGCGTTCCAGCTGCCGTCATGGTTATTTTGTAATAACCAAGCATGAGATTCACTTTGATGATAACTAGATATGCCAAACTGACTGACTGATGCAATACTGGCCAAAGCCTCACCGCGAAAGCCCAAACTGGCAACACAGGATAAGTCTTGGTAGCTTTTTACTTTGCTTGTGGCATGTCGCTCTACAGCGAGCGGTAAATCTTCAGCTAAAATACCCCGACCATTATCTTGTACCTCAATCAGCTCTATGCCTGCATTCTCAAGCCATATATTTATTTGAGTAGCCCCAGCATCCAACGCATTTTCAACCAGTTCTTTTACCACAGATACCGGGCGTTCAACCACTTCGCCAGCCGCAATCTGATTAGCTAAATTATCAGGCATTTGAATAATGCGATGGTCAGTCATAGGATAATAGTGTGAATTAAAAAGAGCGTTATTCTAACAATATCATCAACAACCAACCAGTTTAAAAGGCGATTAGTTAGCCGCTAATAAT
The DNA here is from genome assembly GCF_900112445.1 of Thiomicrospira sp. ALE5. Lineage (GTDB taxonomy): Bacteria > Pseudomonadota > Gammaproteobacteria > Thiomicrospirales > Thiomicrospiraceae > Thiomicrospira. The sequence continues at coordinate 79,590 of NZ_FOYY01000004.1, forward strand.
TGCTGTCTAATAGGAATGCGCAACTCTGTACCCACTCTTAACTGATTCGCATTGGTCAAATTATTCATTTGCATAATTTCATTAATAGACACACCATGACGCTGTGCAATGCGAGATAGTGTATCTCCAGACTGCACTTGATATGAGCGATGATACTGTACTGTCATTGCATCAGTAACAGGTATCCGAAGGCTACGACCTACAACTAATTGATTTGGGTTACGCAACCCATTTAATCGCATCAACTCACGTGTGGTTACACCATAAGTAGCCGCTATTGTTGAAAGGTTGTCACCTCTTTGAATAGAATGACGGACGAATAATGGTTCACCCCAGTTTGGCTTATGGCCAGTTTCTTTTACAAAGGTTTGCAATCCATCAGCTAAAGAACGGGCAAACTGGCGCTGAAATCTTGGATTAACGAGTAATCTTTCATCTTCTGGGTTAGAAATAAACGCGGCCTCTACTAAGATTGAGGGCATATCAATTGAACGCAGTACCGCAAAATTTGCAGCCTGAACGGTTGATTTATGTAGGTGCAATCCGCCACCGCTCATAGAAGATAATACTTGCGACCCTAATTTCCGACTTGCTTGTAAACTTGACTCGCGTGATAAATCACTCAAAACAAATGCTACATCTTCATTACGCCCTGCCAAGGTTACAATTCCAAGGGCTTCATTCTCACGCTCAGCCATGGCTCGCGCCATGGCACTGGACGCGCCACGCTGTGATAATACATACACCGAACCGCCACGGGGTTGTGGGCTTGTATAGGCGTCTGCATGAACTGAAACGAATAAATCAGCTTGGTGACGGCGTGCAATACGAGCTCGCTCATCAAGACTCACATACACATCGCGATCACGGGTTAAAACCGCGCGCATTCCTGGTAATCGATCAATCTCGTCTTTGAGTAATTTAGAAATAGCCAGCACCACATCTTTTTCAAATACACCCGTTGGGCCAATAGCACCTACGTCGTTACCACCGTGGCCCGGATCAATAGCAACTACAAACTCCCTACCAACTCTATTATGGTGTTGTAACGACTCACGTACAGCTGGCTGTGTAGCAACTGGCACCGGCTGTGCAACTTGGTTTTCATCGGCTTTGACTTGCCTTGCTACTGACGGAGCTGGTGATGGCTTCACAGCTGTTTGCGATGATTCAGGAGCCTGAGCGATAAGCGTTTCTGCTAACTGCGGCGCCTGTCTAACACGCTGACTGATGTCAACAACTAGACGTTGTGGACGCTGCGCTGTTTTGGCTAAAACAAAATGTTTGTATTGATAATTTTCCGACAGGTCTAGCACAACGCGTGTACGTCGTTCATCAGTCGCCATGCGAATACCCGATAAACGTACATCCTGAAAACGCTGATTTCTGAAACTTATGTTACTTTTCGCATTGGGAAAATCGATGACAATTCGAGGTGGGTTGTCTAGATGCATAACACGATAAACATCGGTATTAGCCATTTCAAACACGACCCGTGTTTGATCAGGTGTTTGACCCAAACGAACACTATTCAACTCAGCGGCAATCACAACTTGGCTTGTCATTAATAAAAAGCCCGTCAGCAGCGCTTTGAGCGCTATACCCAGCTTATGTTTAATATGTATTAATTTAAAGACATACATCGTAACAGCACCTGCTGATTAGTTCTTGGAATCAGTATAGACCACAATTAATGCAAAAATCAACAACAACAATAAGTTGTGAGCAAGACTTAAAGTAAAAACTAGCTTAACTTAAAACCACTTAACCATAATTGCATTGGCATCTTTATTGACTGCAATGATATATAACGACCAGTTTCATGAATACTTAAGTCCAATATTATATCGGGCACGGGTAACAAACCCCCGGCCTTAGATGGCCACTCCAGTAAAATCACATCAGCCTGTTGCTCAAAATCTCGAAAACCCAAATACTCAAGTTCTTCAGCTTCTACAAGACGATATAAGTCAGCATGCAACACATAACAGACTTCCGTTGCATAACTTTCAAGTAACGTATAGGTGGGACTTTTTACTCTTAATGTCGGATCTTTTAACAAACCACGAATAAATGCTTGCGAAAAACTCGTCTTGCCTGCACCCAAGTCACCTTGTAAATACCAAACTTTTGGACGAGTATGCACGGGGCTTTGTAACCAATATTCGGCCAAGTTTTGTGCAAATGAATCTGTGGCATCTTTATCCGCAAGATAACATTGTTTGGTAGTATAGGCATTATGAAACATGAATACTCCTCGTCTAAAGATAACGATTTAGTTGAATTGACCCAACTTATTTCCCAACAAGCATTGGAGCTGGGTTTTAGTCATTGCGGTATTAGTGATACTGACCTAAGTGCCTATGAGGCAGACTATTTCAATTGGATAGGGTTAAAGTATCATGGCACAATGAGCTACATGGATAAACATGGCACAAAAAGAACACGCCCCTCGGAACTTATTCCAGGCACTCAAAGTGTAATTAGCCTATTGATGCCCTACTTCGAGTATGATCAACACCATCCCATTCAGCAACTGCAATCACCTCAGCATGCGTATATCTCACGTTATGCACTTGGACGAGATTATCATAAGTTGCTTCGCAAAAAGCTAGCAAAACTCGCTGAGTTTATTCTCACTTTGCAGCCAACGGCGGCTTTGCGAGGTTTTGTAGACTCCGCTCCCGTTCTAGAGAGACAACTTGCTTATCGTGCTGGACTGGGATTTCTTGGCAAAAACAGTCTTCTTATTCACCCTAAAGCTGGCTCTTGGTTTTTTATTGGTGAACTTTATACCGATCTTTGCCTGCCTGCCAATACCAACCCAATTAAAGACGGTTGTGGTAGTTGCCAGGCCTGTAAAGTAGAATGCCCTACCCAAGCCATAGTCGCTGATGGCGTAATCGACTCTCGCCGATGCATCTCCTATTTGACAATCGAGCACCCAGGTTCAATTGACGAGTCATTACGCCCCCTTATGGGGAATCGGATATACGGGTGTGATGATTGCCAACTAGTGTGCCCTTGGAACCACTTTACACCTGCAAACCAACAACAAGACTTTAAAGTTCGCCATGATTTAGATCAAGCCACTTTACTTGAGCTATTTAACTGGACTTTAGATGAATTTGAAACAAGAACAGCGGGATCAGCTATCAGACGAATAGGATTTGAAAAATGGCAACGGAATTTAGCAATTGCACTTGGTAACGCCCCTCATAATTCGAATGTTACTGCGCTTTTAAAGCAAAAACTGGGTATGGTGAGTGAGATGGTCGACGAACATATCCTTTGGGCGTTAGCACAACAAAAGGTTAAAGAAAAACTAACCAAAGATAACGTTCCTAGCACAATAGGTCGGCCCGTTCACGCTGCAAAATATTATGTACCCAAAACAACTGGAAAAATCACTCAAATAAACTTTCTAAATCCACCTGAATAATTACTTGATCGCGATAATGCGCAATACTTGAAATGCCTTTAGCGCCACGGCTATTGTTATAGTTAGATAAAGGTTCAAACAAGTGTTCAGGAATATCTTGTACTTCTTGAACTTGATCAACCAGTAGCCCAATTGCATGGGATTCGTCAAGCTCGACAACAATGATTCGCGCCTGATCTTGATGTGGTTTATCTGGTAATTGAAATAATCGCCTGGCACTTAGCACGGTAATAATGATCCCACGCACATTAATCACACCCAATACTTCCGCCGCTGATCCGGGCACATCACGAATCTCACCCACACGTAATACCTCACGGATACGACTAACCGTTAAACCATATCGCTCGCCTTCAAGACTGAACACCACAAAACGAACTGTATTGTGAAGACGGTTATCTTCATCGTAATCAGCATCCTCTAACATTGCTCTATCTGCTTCTTTCACTAGAACACCTACTCAAATCGTTCAACCACACCTGGAACATCTAAAATAAGTGCAATACTGCCATTACCAGTGATGGTAGCACCCGCATAACCCTGTAAATTAGATAATTTAACCCCTAATGGCTTGATAACCACTTCTTCCTGGCCATTAACCTGCTCAACGACGAAGCCTACTCGCTGGTTACCAAACGACACCATCACAACCTTGTAACCGGTAAAATCATCTACCATAGCATCAGGTTTTAACCAGTTAGACAAAAATAATAGGGGAACGCTTTTATCTCTTAAGCGCACCATTTTACGATTATCAATAAAGTTAACGTTATCAGCATTGTAATCAAATATTTCCTGCACACTTGTCAACGGAATAGCGTAACTATCACCATCAAACGACACCATTAAGGTTGGCAAAATAGCAAGCGTTAAGGGTACACGAATCAAAATACGCGTGCCCTCTCCTAAACGAGAGTCAATCTCAATACTGCCGTTCAATTTTGTGATCATATTCTTAACCACATCCATACCGACACCACGACCAGAAATATCACTCACCTGCTCGGCCGTTGAAAAACCTGCCGCCATAATCAGCATAAATGCCTTGCTATCTTCTAGCTGTTGTGCGGCTAACTCATCCATTAAACCTTTTTCAACAGCTTTGCGCCTTAAAAGGTCTGGATCCATTCCCTTGCCATCGTCTAATATTGACAACAAGATATGGTCACCTTCTTGCTCCGCTGCCAAGATAATTTTTCCCGTCTTATCCTTGCCCTGGTTTGCTCTATCCTCCGGCATTTCAATACCATGGTCCACCGAATTGCGTACCAAATGCACTAAAGGGTCTGATAAGGCCTCAACGAGGTTTTTATCGAGATCGGTATCTTCACCACGCAGCTCAAGATCAATTTGCTTACCTAGTTTTCGTGACAAATCTCTAACAACACGTGGAAAACGCCCAAACACTTTTTTAACCGGCTGCATCCGCGTCTTCATCACCGCAGCTTGCAAATCGGTTGTAACATGATCAAGATTAGATACGGCATTGGCCAAGGCTTCGGTCTCTGCATCCTGACTTCGAATAGTCAGAAGTCTATTTCTTACTAGCACCAGTTCGCCCACAAGGTTCATAATTTCGTCAAGACGACGCGTATCCACCCTAACAGTGGATTCAGGTGCTGCAGCCGTTGGCGCTAGTTTATGTTTTGGCGCTGTATCGGCTTTAGCAACGGACTTAGATACTGTCGGGGCAGTCTTGGAGACTGGCTTTGAGACTGAGTTAGGTGGTTCGGTTTGATCAACTTTGGGCTTAACCGATGTTGTAGGCATGGAATTGTCTGCAGCCAAAACTGTTTGATCACGTTGCGCCAGCAGCGCCTCAAACTCTTCATCGGTTATTTCTCCATCTGGGTCAACCCCTTCTGGAAGCGCTAGGTTAACGGCTGATGCGGATTCATTCGATTTTGTGGCAGAGTCAAGACTATCACGTTGTGCAAGCAGGGCTTCAAATTCGTCGTCGGTTATTTCACCATCAGGATCAACACCTTCTGGCAGCGCTAGGCTAACAGATGAAGCCGGTTCATTCGATTTTGTGGCAGAGCCTAGGTTATCACGCTGTGCAAGTAAAGCTTCAAATTCATCGTCGGTTATGTCACCATCGGGATCTAAATCATCTGGCAATGCTAGCGTGGTCAGATCCGCATCACTTGCTTCAGACTCGGTAGATGATGGTTCCGAGCCTGTACTATCATCTGCTGACTCAGAGACATCACCACGATAAATAGCTTCAAGACTCGTGAGTAAACTGGCAGGCGGTTCCTCTAACTCACGCTCTCCTTGCTGGAGCGCGCTGATCATGTCGCGTACCACATCAAATGCATTGAGAATAGCATCTGCAACACTTGGATCATAGTCAATCTGTTGGTTACGAATACGATCAAAAACGTTTTCTGCAAGATGGCATACGCTAACCAACGGGGTCACACCCAAAAACCCTGCACCCCCTTTGATAGTATGAAAACCGCGAAAAATTGCATTCAAGAGGTCAGTGTCTTGCGGAGCCGCTTCAAGAGAGATTAATTGCTCATCTAGCTGAACCAATAATTCATCAGCCTCAACTAAAAAGTCTTGTAATATTTCTTCATCCACTGCCAACAATCCTTTTCAGTATTAATTAATGATGCAGAGTGCTGCTATAGTCCCAGTTGTGCAAGTAAATCATCTGCTTCCTGCTGTGACGACACACTGTCTTTCTTACTACGCTGCGTTATGTTAGGTCCTACACCATGAGCTAGATTGCTTCCTTCGTCGCGTTCTGCAATATTAAACTCACCTAGGAGCGCTGACATTTTTTGGTGCTGATCCAGTAGTTCTGCTTTTAATCGATTAATTAACTGTCCGTGCAAGTCAGCAAATTCTTGAGCTTGAATTATTTTTTGAATAGCCAAATGCATGGCATCTTCCTTGGTTAAACTGCTCTGCAGCTGCTCACAAACCTCAAGCACTTCATTAGCCGCATCTTGACTACGGTTAAACAAATAATCATAAGCCTCAAGCCACTGTAATTGCTGATCACCAAGCTGATCTCGCCATAGACTTATCATCTCATCACAAAATTTTTGATTGTTTTGCGCGTTAGCATCATTCATATACGACCCTCGATTACTGGGTTAAGTTGAACGTTGAGCAACTCGCTCAAAAATCTTTTCAATTTTTTCATTCAGTGTAGCCGCCGTAAAAGGTTTTACAATATAACCATCCACGCCTGCTTGTGCTGCTTCTAAAATTTGGCTGCGTTTTGCTTCAGCGGTGATCAGCAAAAATGGCGTGGATTTTAAGTTCGGGTCGGCTCGAACATGACGCAAAAGGTCAATACCGGTCATTTTAGGCATATTCCAGTCACTTACAATAAAGTCATATTTACCTGTTTGCACCATTGGCCATGCAGTCGCTCCGTCATCAGCTTCATCAAAATGACTAAAACCTAGTTCTTTCAGGAGATTCTTAACAATTCTACGCATAGTTGAGAAGTCATCAACAACTAGAATTTTCATATCACGGTTTATCATCAACAGCACCTATCGTTATTAACTTTTATATAGTTTAAGATTTAAATCACATCCAATCTATTAATTTTGAGCGTAATCTTTTTATCGCAGACGAATGAATCTGGCTCACTCTAGATTCACTCACGCCTAAAACTTCACCAATCTCTTTTAAATTAAGTTCTTCATCATAATAAAGAGCCATGACTAGCTTCTCTTTTTCTGGAAGTTGTCCAATATAATTAGCAAGGGCATGCTTGAATTTATCTTGAGACAAAATACTCAGTGGGTTTTCATCTTTTTCGTCCGGTATTTGAGATTCTGCTAACTCAAAATGATCCGGTTCATCGATAGATAATAAAGATGCGCCCTGAGTGTCTCGTAACATTTGATGATACTCAGCAAGTGTTGTGCCCAAAGCTTCAGCAATATCATCATCACTTGGATGGCGACCCAACTGCTTTTCAAGTTCGGCAATCACACGACTAATTTCTCGCGATTTACGATGGACTGATCGTGGTGTCCAATCACCGCGGCGCATTTCATCGATCATAGCACCGCGAATTCTAATCGACGCATAGGTTTCAAAACTAGCACCTTGCTGCTGTGAATATTTTTGTAACGCCTCAAGTAACCCTACAACACCCGCTTGAATTAAGTCATCTACCAACACCGAACTCGGCAACCTTCCACGCAAGTGAAAAGCAATCTTTTTTACCAGTGGCATATGTTGCTCAACTTCTTGCCAATTGGGTTGTTGGTTAGCAATTTGTTGATAAGCAAGCGTTTGACTCATTTATACTCTCATCAAGGTTGATAAATTTAAAGTTTCAACATATTTCGCACAAACTGTCCAAAATAATGGGTACTTTTGTGAGCGGATTTATTTGTAAGACCTGCTGCCATTGCTCTAAATGACTTTGCCGCAGCACTCTCGGGAAAGCTCAAGATGACGGGCGATTGTTTTTGGACAGCACTACGTAAGTCATGATCAAACGGGATTGCCCCAAAAAATGTTATCGAAACACCCAAGTACTGCTGGCACACTCGAGAAAACTTTTCATACAAGCGCTTACTTTGTGCCGGCGACCGGCTCATATTTACGACAAGTTTAAAGTCTTGTACTTGATAGTCTTTACTTAATACCTTCACCAGCGCATACGCATCAGTAATTGATGCAGGTTCATCACATACTACCACTAATACATCGTTTGCAGCTTGACAAAAAGTAACAACACTATCCGCGATCCCTGCAGCAGTATCAATTATCAGTATATCCATGTCCGAGCCAAGACGTTCAAACTCTCTTAGCAGCCCCATATTTTCTTGTGGCGACAAATTGGCTAAGCGTTTTACCCCCGAGGATGCAGGAATGATTTTGAGTCCTGATGGGCCAGATTGTAAGATATCTCGCAACGTCTTTTCGCCATTAATGACATGCGATAAGTTAAACGGGGTATTTAAACCTAACATAATATCAACATTAGCAAGGCTAAAGTCTGCATCCATCAACATCACTTTCTGCCCTAGCTTGGACAAGGCTACACCCAAATTAACTGAGACATTGGTTTTGCCCACGCCACCTTTACCACTGGCGACCGCGATAACACGCACCAGATTATCTGCACCCGTTTCACTATCAGGCGTTTTTTTGGGTGATGCAACAGTTTGCTTAAACTGGCTTTTCATAGCACGCAAACCCGCAGCTTGGTCTTTAAGCACCGCCTACCTCCTTCGCCCAACCCATTTTGAGTAACTGATCATAATCAGTCGTATTTTGTGCTAGATTTTGCTGTCCCAACAACATGGCACGATCTACAAGCTCATGAGCAGTCAAGCGTTGCAGATCTTCTGGCACTCGCTGCCCTACTGAGGTATAGGCTAGCGGTAACTCTGTATCTACTAACACATTAATTGCGTGACCCAACTGAAGTGCCTCATCAAGCTTAGTCAGAATACAGCCATGCAATGTAACCTGGCTAAAGGATTTCACAATGTCACGCATAACATTAAGTTGTGTAGCGGCTGATAAAACAAGCAAATTACGCAGTGAGCGTTGCGTTGATTGGCCCGCGGTTAATTGGCGAGACAAATGCAAATCACGTTGGCTCATGCCCGCTGTATCAATCAGGATCAGTCGCTTATTGGTTAGGGTGTCAAGTAAAATGTTGAGTTCCGCTTGCGTGTTAGCAACATAGACTGGTACACCGATTAAATCAGCAAAGGTTTTTAGCTGCTCTTGCGCGCCAATTTTATAGCAATCTGTGGTGATAAGCGCAAGATGACTTGCACCATAACGTAGAACAAAGCGACTTGCAATTTTGGCGATACTGGTAGTTTTACCAACGCCTGTGGGTCCTACCAAAGCAATGATGCCCCCTTGCTCAATAACATCCTGAGACATGGTTGGTATCATAGCTTCAATATCTTGCATAATAAATGACCAGGCCTGGTCTTCGTCCTGTTCACAATCCGCGACAAGCTTTTGACATAATTCAACACTGAGACCAATCGCCATTAACCGCTTTATTAGCTGCATTTTTGCCGGCTTTGCCTGCGCAACCTGTCCCCATGCAAGACTGGACAACTGCTGTTCCACCAAACTTTTTAATGCTTGGATGTCCTGAGCCATCCGGTTCATGTCTTGTTGATGGTTCATGGCAACTAACTCAGGGCGCAACAAGCTTGATGCCGCATCGGCTCGCTCGGTAGATGATGGTTTAACATCTAAGTTAACCACCACTTCTACTCCACGATCAAGCTGGCGAGAAGACAAAATAATCGCATCATCACCAAGCTCATGGCGCACTTTTGCCATTGCTTGCCGCATTGTGTCTGCAGTAAAACGTTTTACTTTCACCCTGCGCACCTTGTTGCTTTGATCAACTATTACCCACCCTTGCTACTACACCGATTTGCAACCCCTCCGGCACCTCAGTGTACGCCAAAATATTTAGACTTGGCAAACTGAAACGAAACAGCTTGACCAACTGAGCTCTAATTTGCGGTGACACCAATAAAATGGATGGTTCACCTTGAACTTCCAACTTTTCTATTTCGGCCTTCAAAGTTTTGTGTAACCGATCAGCTAAACCAGGCTCGATAGCTAACTGACCTTCTGGTGCGCCTTGACTTGCCTGCATAAGCAGCTGTTCAAGCGAAGGGTCCAGTGTGATAACTTGCATGTTATTTTTCATGCCAATAATCGCTTGTACAATCGCGCGTCCCAGCGCAGCACGTACATGCATCAATAACTGAGCAGCGTCTTTTGTATGAACAGCCTTCTCAGCCAGTGCCGCAACTATATTACGTAGGTCTTTAATGGGTACTTTTTCAGCTAATAGCCCTTGTAATACCTTTACCACGGTTGCAAGAGGCAAGCTTTCTGGCACCAAATGATCAACTAGCTTGGGCGCGCTTTGCTTCAATTTATCGAGCAGCTGCTGCGTTTCATCAAAACCAAGTAGTTCGGCTGCATTATCTTGAATAACCTGGCTGATATGAGTAGCAATAACCGTACTCGCATCAACAACGGTATAACCCAAAGCTTGCGCTTCTTCACGGTCCTCCAGTTTGATCCAAACGGCTTCAAGCCCAAATGTCGGGTCTTTCGTCTTGGTGCCAGCGATGTCTCCAAAAACCTGCCCAGGGTTAATGGCTAATTCACGATCAGGCATAACCTCACCTTCACCCACAGCTACACCCATCAACATTATTCGGTACTGATTAGGTTTTAGTTCAAGATTATCACGAATATGCACCGGCGACACGAGAAAACCGAGTTCTTGTGAAATCTTTCTTCTAACGCCTCGTACACGATCAAGCAACTGACCATTTTGTGACTGATCAACTAACGAAATAATCCGATACCCAACCTCTAAACCTAATAAATCAACATGATTCACATCATCCCAACCCAACTCGGCTGGTTTGGCCGGCTTATCATCCTCGCTTTCGTTGGTTAACGGCTGTGCGCGTTTAGCTTGCTGCTGATTGCGATAGATCAAATACGCCCCGGCTCCTGCAATCAAGGCAAAAGTTAAAAACGCAAAATTGGGCATCCCTGGAATCACGCCCATGACAGCCATAATACCCGCTGTCACACCCAAGGCTCTTGGGTCTGAAAATAGCTGGCTCTCTACCTGCTCTCCCATGTCAGCGCTCTCTCCTGACACACGGGTTACGATAATGGCCGTTGCCGATGACAATAACAGTGCTGGAATTTGGGCAACCAGACCATCGCCAATCGTTAAGAGCGTATAAATCTCAACGGCTTCTCCAAAACTTAAACCATGTTGCCCCACACCAATTGCAAAGCCACCAATAATATTGATTAACAATATAATAATACCGGCTACAGCATCACCTCGTACAAACTTGCTTGCACCATCCATAGAACCATAGAAATCAGCTTCCTGCGTGATTTGCTTTCGCCGCTCTTGGGCTTGCTCTTGGGTAATCAAACCCGCACTTAGGTCTGCATCAATTGCCATCTGCTTACCAGGCATCGAGTCTAAGGTAAACCTTGCACTGACTTCTGCAACACGCCCTGCACCTTTGGTGACCACAACAAAGTTAATAATAACCAGTATTGCAAAAACGATGATCCCGACAGCGTAATTGCCGCCAATGACAAAAGCACCAAAGGCTTCAATGACCTTACCGGCGGCATCACCTCCATTTTGACCCTCAAGTAATATAACGCGCGTAGAAGCTATATTTAATGACAGCCTAAATAGTGTTGCCACCAAAATAATAGTCGGAAAAACGGCAAAATCTAACACCTTACGAGCATATACAGTGACCATCAGAATCACTAACGAAAGCACAATGTTAAAGGTAAAAAAAACATCCAATAGCCATGGTGGCAGCGGAATGGTAATCATGCCTAACAAAGCGAGGATAGCGAGCGGTGCCCCTAAGCCCTGCTTAAACCAACGTTGCACTTGTTGTATTCGCGTTGTTTCGGCAATCATGTTGTTTTACTTAGGGCTCTTGTTTTAGGTCAGGAGGAATAAATAAGTTTTCAGGATCAAAACTTGCATTCCGGCCGTCACGCAAGCTAAAGACATAAGCCAATACAGCAGCAACGGCACGGAACAACCCATCTGGAATGGGCTGATCTATCTCAGCATTATAGTATAACGCACGAGCTAAAGCAGGCGCTTCAATAATTGCGACATCATTTTCATTGGCTAAGGTTCTGATCTGTAGAGCCTGAAAGTCGGCCCCCATTGCCAAAACAATAGGAGCTGACATTTTATTCGGCTTATATGACAAGGCGACTGCAAAATGGGTGGGGTTGGTTACAATGACATCCGCTTCAGGAACCTTCTGCATCATACGCTTTTGGGACATTTCACGCTGAATCGCTCTAATTCTTGCCTTAACCTCAGGGTTACCTTCTTGCTGCTTAAATTCTTCTTTAACTTCTTGCTTAGTCATTTTCAATTTATTTTGATGCTGCCACAACTGAAATGGTACATCGATAATCGCGACCACAATCAATGCTAAACTCACAACAATAAAAGCTTCAATGATAATTTTGGCTGCATGGGCTAGCGCTTGCTTTTCAGCTTCAAGCCCCAGTGATAACAATTCGCCAAACACAAAATAAATGAAGGTAACAGCTACTAACAGCACCAAGCTAAACTTCGCAAGGGCTTTAAGTAACTCCATAAGCGCCTGCATAGATACCATCCGCTTGATGCCTTTGAGCGGATTGAGTTTCTCAAACTTGGGGGCCAAGGCTTTGACACTAAAATTAAACCCACCCAATAACGATGAGCCAATCACCGCAACAGCCAGCATAACAATTAAAAAAGGTAAGATCATTAGCAAAGCCGCTGCAGCCATTCCCATAATTAAATCGACCGCTTTTTTGAGGTCATAAATATGATCTCGATCAAGGCTCATCGCAGAAACCATGATCTGTTCAAAGGAGGCCATCATCCCTGGGCCAAAGAAATACAGGAATAGTGCTGCCGATATCACCATTAAAAAGGTAGTCAGCTCTCGCGAGCGAGCAATATCCCCTTTTTCACGTGCTTCTCGAAGCTTTTTTTCGGAGGGTTCTTCGGTTTTTTCCTGGCCGTCAGCATTCTCAGCCATTATTTACCACCTTTGTATTCATTAGACAGGGTTGAGCCGTAGCTGCTCAATCGTATCTATGGCTCTGTGCAACATTTCTTGTAAATGAGGTAAAACCATCGGCGTTATAAACATCAGCATAACCAGGCCTGCTAATAGAGTAACAGGAAAGCCGACCGCAAAAATATTTAGCGCAGGCGCCGCTCGAGTAATAACACCAAACGAAATATTAATTAATAGCAAGGCGGTAATGGCCGGTAATGCAACTAAAACCCCGCCACTAAAAATAAAACGCCCAAATTCATAAACTAACCGGAAACTTTCAACCGTGAGTAAATTAGCGCCAATGGGTAATAACTCAAAACTTCCCACAAGCACATAAATGACCATCATGTGACCATCAAGCGCCAAGAATAATAACGTAACAAGAATGGTGAAGTATTGCGACACCACCGGCGTTTGAACCCCGGTTGCAGGGTCGACCATTACCGAAAATGCCAACCCCATACCCATCGCAATTATTTGCCCCGCAATCACGAATGCTTGAAACACAACCAAAAAAATCACCCCCATTGCAAGACCAATTATTATTTGCTGTAGCATATAACTCAAACCTGTCCAAGACAGTGGATCAACTGGAGGCGGTAAGGGAATCATGGGCGCAATCACGATTGCAACCAGAAGTGACAATAAAATTCGTACCCGGGCGGGAACACCTCGCATACCAAACAATGGCAGGATTGATAACATGGCACCGATTCTTACAAAAGGCCAAAAATATAGTCCAAGGCCTTGCATAAATTCAGTGTAAGTAAAGGTCATTGCGAACCTATCAACTCAGGGATAAGTTGGTAAAGTTCGAGCGTAAAAGAAAGCAAAGTAGTTAACATCCATGGGCCAACCACCATCAAAACAATCACCACGACAGCTAATTTTGGGATAAAGCTTAAGGTCATCTCATTAATTTGAGTCGCAGCTTGAAACATCCCCACAAGCAAGCCTACCAATAACGCAGGAATTAACAGTGGCGCAGCTAACATCACCGTGACTTCTAGCATACGCGTTCCAAGGGTAAGAACCATTTCTGGTGCCATTAAACCGCTCCCGCAACAACAAAACTGTTCGCCAAGGTACCTACTATGAGGGTCCAGCCATCTATTAATACAAATAACATAATCTTAAATGGTAGCGAAATTATCATAGGGGAAAGCATCATCATCCCCATGGACATCAGCAAACTGGCAATGACTAAATCAATAATTAAGAATGGGATAAAAATCATAAACCCTATCATAAACGCCGTCTTGAGTTCACTGGTAATAAACGCCGGCACCAAAATGCGTAACGGAACCTCTTCAGGCGACATCAACGTCTCGCCAGCCATTTCAGCAAAAAGAGCCAAATCATTTTCACGCGTTTGCTCGATCATAAATTGATGCATCGGTATCAATGCTTGGTTAACCGCTTCTTCAAAACCGAGTTCTTCACTTAAATAGGGCTGTATCGCTGTTTGGTTAATCCGGTCATATACCGGTGCCATAATAAAGAAGGTTAAAAACAGTGCCAATCCAATTAACACCTGGGTTGAAGGGGTCTGCATGGTGCCAAGCGCTTGTCGTAACAAAGCCAGTACAATGATGATACGAAGGAATGCTGTTGTTGCAATTAAAACCGCGGGTAACAGTGTTAGCGCAGTCATAATTAGCAGAATTTGCAAACTCAAAGAGATATCTTGGTTGCCCTGGTCATCCATCTCAATGGTAAAAGCAGGGATCGTGGGCATCGAAAAAGCAACGAGAGGAAAAACACTAAAAAGCAATGCTAAAGCACCAACCAGTGAATGCTTTATCATCTATTTTTGCCTCGCTTAATTTCATTAAACGCTTGCTGTAAGCGTGCTGCAAATGCAGGGGGGGCTTGTTTTTTAATAGCGCTGTCGGACTCTACAGGCGCAGGTAATTGGTGCAGCATCGTAATCTGCGAGGGGGTGACTCCTAACAATAATTGTTCTTGACCTACTTCCACAATCACAAGCTTTTCGCGCTGCCCTATTGATACTTGACCCACTAATCGCAACTGTGAATCAGACAATTGTCCAAACTGCCCAAATCGTTTCAACGACCAAGCTAAAGCAAAAATAGCCAGCAGCACAAACACAAGTGCGAGCATAATCTTGCCTAAGTAGTCGGCGGGATTAAATACCTGTTCCATTTAACGCAACTTCTTAATTCGCTCTTGAGGACTAATCACGTCAGTTAAGCGCACACCAAACTTATCATTTACTACGACCACTTCGCCATGCGCTATTAAGGTACCATTTACCAAAAGATCGAGTGGCTCACCAGCTAACCGATCCATCTCAACAATGGATCCCTGAGTATATGAAAGTAGATTTCGAATCGACACCTTAGCTCGGCCAATTTCAAGTTGCAAAGTGACCGGAATATCCAGTAGTACATCCATGTCTACTTTTTCTTTACCAGAAGAGTCCTGCGCTTTTAATGCATCTAAACTTGCTGCCTCCCCTGCTCCTTTCTCCGCAGATTGTTCTGCATCAGCTTGTTCACTTAGTGCCGCACCCCAAGGATCATCTTCATCAGCGATTTGTGCGTCTTCACCACCTTCAGCAGCAGCTTGCTCCGCAAGCGCATCCCCCCAATCCGCCGCATCTTCTTCTTTTTCAGTCATTAAACCAATCCTTCACATTTTTAACCATTTTCTCTTTATAAGCCGGGTGATGCAACACTTCATTGATTTGTATAGCTTTTTTATCCTCTTTACGCCCAAGCTTACCCCGCGCAAATGCAATATCCTCGGCTAACAATGTGACCGTATTCGGCATCTCAAATGGAATAATATCGCCTACTTCCATATTCATCACATCTGCCATACTCAATCCAATTTCAGCCAAGTTAGCCGAAACACCCACTTTAACACCCTGAACTTCATCTTTAAGCGTTTTGGACCAGCGGTTGTCTGCTTCACCTTTGAGGCTTTGCATCGCCTCTTCAAGCTTGTCTCGTACGGGTTCAAGCATGGCATAGGGCAAAACAAGGTCAATACGCCCATCGATTTGCTCAAAACGAATATTAATTGGGCTAACTACAACCATATCAGTTGCATCAACAATCGAAGCAAACTTTGGATTCATTTCTGAATGCATATACTCTACTTCAATATTCATCAGTGGCGCCCAAGCACGTCGCAGATGCTCATTAATCATATCAAGCACACTACGAATCATACTCATTTCAACGGGCGTATAGTCACGTCCTTCTATTTTAAAGGGTAGTGTGCCATTGCCACCAAAATAAATATCTACGGCAGTGAAGATAAGTTTAGAATCTAACGTAAATAACGCGACACCATTGAGCGGATTAATACGATATATATTAAGACTGGTTGGAACATATAAATTACGCAGGTAATCTATCATTTTAATGATCTTAACTTCTGATGCACTGACTTCAACACTCGCTAAGATCATTTCATTAAAATGGCGCTGAAACCCTCGTGAAAAACGCTCATTGATAATATCCAAAGCAGGCAGGCGGCCACGAATGATACGTTCTTGATTGGTAAAATCAAAACTTTTCACCTCACCTGCAGGGGAAGCAGCGTCATCTTCAACGTCTACATCACCATCACCCATGCCTCGAAGGAGCGCATCAACCTCGTCTTGACTTAAGATATCATCCATAAACGACTACTGGGTCACAATTCGAGTTAAAAAAACATCTTCAATTAATTCTGGAAAGATACGGTAGCGAGGTGAAATTTCCCGAGCGATCTCAAGAAGTTCCAGCCTTAATTCTTCCACACCATCAGGATCATTTATTTGACTATAGGTTTTACGTCTTAATACATTTTGGATATCGTTCATTAAATGAGGACGCATAACCTCCATATCTTCAATAACCGCTGGATTACTAGACATAAATTGTAAATCAATAGCTAAAAATCTTGCTCGCCCTTCACCTTGAAAGTTCACCACGAACTTCATGTCAAAAAATGCGGGTGGGGTACCAGAGGGCGGATCTGAATAATCCTTAAACTGCGCCATAAACTCTTTTTGTGCCTGCTGTTCCGGTGTTAGCGGTTCGGAGTCTTTTAAAACAAATAAAAAAACGACTGCGATCAGTGCAATTATAAGTAGACCAACAACAGCGCCTAACGCAATTATTAAGCCCTTCTTTGATTTTGGTTGTTCACCATCATCGCCATCAGTTGGTTTTGTATCCGCCATACTCCCTCCTTAAACTATTGAATAGTTGATGCTGCTGGTGCATCAGTAATTGATCGAATTCTACTAATAGCTTCATTATTTAATACCACAATACTGATTCTGCGATTGCGAGGATTATAGGGGTCAGCCTTATCAAGATGAACTGTATCAGCCAAACCCACAACCTGAACTACCTGTTCCGGTTGCACACCACCCTGTAGCATTAAACGCCGAGCTGCATTAGCTCTATCGGCAGAAAGTTCCCAATTAGTATAGACAGCTTCACCGCCAAATAAAATAGAATCTGTGTGCCCAGTAATACTAATTTTACTCGAGGACCGTCCTAAAACAGTGCCTAACTCGCGAATAATTGTTTGTGCGTAAGCTCTAGGCTGGTCGCCTCCAGTACCAAACATGGGGCGTCCTTGGTCATCGATAATTTGAATTTGTAGACCATTAGGCGTAATGTCTAAACGAATTTGGTTTTTAAATTCTTGAAGTACGGGTGACGCCTCAATCCGATTTTCGATTTCCTCTTTGAGTCGCTGCATATCTTCAAGATCTCGTTCCTGCTGTAAATCAGGATCAGCCGATCGACTTGGATCTAACATACCACCCATATCTATGATCGAATCTGTTGCACGTCCCTGACGTTCAGATTCGATTAATGTATGAGGTGAACCACTGATTATACTTGGGTCACGAAAGTATTCCGCCATCATTTTAAGTTCAGAATCACTACTACCGCTTAAAATCCATAGCATTAAAAAAAATGCCATTGCAGCGGTCATAAAGTCCGCTAGCGCAACCTTCCATGCACTACTACCGTGGCCATGATGGGGAGCCTTTTTTACTCTTTTTATAATAACCGCTGGCTCTTTATTCACCCAAGCACCCTTTAGGAATTACTTCTGCGTTCGCAGATAATCCTCCAACTCGTGAAAGCTAGGACGATAATGAGCCGGAATAGACTTACGACCAAACTCAACAGCAATTGTTGGCGCATAACCATTAACGTTAGCCATTAAACAAGTTTTAATCGTCAGAAAAAAGGCACTAACCTGCTCAGCGCGCCCCCGCATATCATTTGCAATGGGACCCACAAATGCATAAGACGCTAGAATGCCTAGGAAAGTACCTACCAAAGCGACGGACATGTGATGCGCAATTTCAAGTGGTCCAGCATCAAGATAAGACATGGTTATAATAATACCCAGAACAGCCGCAATAATACCAAAACCTGGCAGTGCTTCAGCCACTCGGTTAACTGCTTCTGCCGGCATCATTTCTTCATGATGATTCACTTCAAGCTCCATAACCATCAAATCTTCAAGCTGATAAGGGTTACTAACCCCAGTAATAATTAACCGCAAATAATCACATATAAAATCAACAGCATGTTGATTGTTTAGCAAAGAGGGAAAACGGTTAAAGATATCACTGGAATGAGGGTCGTCAATATGCGCTTCCAAAGACATCAAACCCTCGCGACGAGCTTGATTAAAAAGACGAAATAATAGACCCAGTAAATCAACATAGAGCGCTTTACTAATAGCAGGTTTTTTAACCAAACCCAATGCTTGCGTCAAACCTGCTTTAATAACCCAACCCGGATTGGCAATAACATAAGCACCAAAAGCACATCCGAAAATGATAACCATTTCAAGCGGTTGAAATAAAATTGCAGCACTGCCGTGAGGAAGATATCCCCCAAAAAAACAGACTAATACAATAATTGTTCCAACAATTGCTTTCACGACTCAGATCCAGTTAATGACAACCGTTGAAATTATAACAAAGCTAACTAGCTTAAGGGCATAAGCTTCGAAATATCTAGTTGTGTTTGCTCTAATGCATCAAGAGTTTGTTCAATTAGCTGTAAACTGTCTAATACTTTGGTTGCTTGCAAACGACTAGAATCAACACGACTTTGACCATCCTCCATGACCCGAACGGCACTCCTTGCGCGGCTTTGAAGCTCTTCAATAATACCTTGAATCTCTCTCGTTGCTTGCTGTGTTCTACCGGCTAGGACACGCACTTCATCGGCCACAACAGCAAAACCTCGACCATGCTCACCAGCACGTGCTGCTTCGATAGCCGCATTTAAAGCCAATAAATTTGTTTGCTCAGCAATATCTCGAATCAACACCAACACGGTTCCAATATTATTACTATCTGATTCAAGCTGCTCAATCACTTCAGTTGCTCTAGACACTTCTTGACCAAGTCCATCCACTTCTGAAACCACTTGATTCACAGACGATAAACCAGCCTCTGAACTACGTGATGCCTGTACCATCTCAGTACCCATTTTCTCAACCAAGGTCAATAAAGCAGGATTAACCGATGGCGCGGGCGATGAAGTTAGCGCTGCTTCATTACTGGCCAATTTGGCTTGTTCCGCTTGTGCTAGCTGCTCTTCCATATTGGCCAAAGACGAGGAATAGTTTTGGATTTTTGACTCTAAATCATACACCTGCTGTTCTTTTTGGCTAAGCTGGGATTTGAGGTTGTCTGTTTGATCTTTTATTTTAAAAAGAACTTGATTAAGTAAATCAATGACACGCTGATCATAGCGTGCAGCAACAGGCGGATCAATTTCTGCTGCGCGATTTAGATCATGCAAAGTACCAATCAATTCACCTTGATCGAACTCAGCTTGTCTATTACACCAAAAAAGATATACGATGGCTGCCACTATCACACTGGTTACACCCACTAAAATCGCACCATACCCTAATAGTGCTGATGCACTTAATGAATCAGTACTAGCTAACACCCATGTTGGCCAAAGCAACAAGCTCAAACTCAGTCCGATTGGACGAAATAGGTTTTTCATCCCACTCTCCTAAACATAATAATCTATAGTATTTAATTCTGGCCTACCTAGCAACCGTTGAGAAGTGGACTCGTCTTCATCACTGTCTTCTCCAATGCCATCCCGTAAATCGTTCGTTGCCTGCTCACCATTGAAAAAGCCTGACTGGCTATCAGACAAATTGTCTTGTGCTACATTAAGCTGGTCATATTTAATACCTGCCTCATTTAACATTTCTCTAAGCCTTGGCAGAGCTTGCTCCATAGCCTCTTTAGTTTGAGGGTGTTGAGCAAACATTTGAACCTGAACAGCCTGCTCTCTATCTAAACTAATCATTAACCTAATAGGACCAAGATGAGCAGGATTAAGTTGAATTTGTGCTTGTGACACCTGCTGGTTGACCATATACATAAGCCGTTGGCCTAGTGCGGTCTCCCACTGCGATTGACGCAGGGCGTAATTAATTGTCGGTAAGTTCACTACTAGCCGTTCAGTACTCGTTAAACTCGTACTGCTTTGACCCGTATTTAAAATTTGCGCACTCGATTCTACTTCCCGATCTAAACCTGCCCCTCCCGCTAAACTCATTTGATTGGTCACAAACTGTTCTATTAACTGCTGATTTTGTCCCAATGTCATTTGGTTGAAAAAAAACTTAGCCTGAAGGTTCTCTTTAACTAAAGAATCGCTGGAAAAGATAGGTAACCCTGTTAGCTGATTTTTTGAGCTCAAGAATTCTGGCAACCTTATACTAGCAGCGTCATTTTGAGCCCCAAAGAATCGCGCTGCATAATTTGCTGGCATAATGCCACTAGTGGTATAGGGCAAAGCATGATTAATTGCGACAGGATTAGCATCAGTTATTTCCTGCAGGATCGATTCTGCTAAAGGCGACAAAGAAGCAGTCAGTAGATCTTGTATTGGTAAGTTCTGAACCGGCATACCCTGAACCGGCATACCCTCCAGCTCTAGACTTGCTATCAGCGGATTGAATGTTATTGTATCAGTTAATTCTAAACGGCTATCTTCCGCTAACACTGGTACTAGAGGGCGTAATGGATCCAAGTCAGAAATGGCTAGAGACGAGAATGTAGCCTGCTCAGCTTCACTGTTAGCTTGCTGATATTTTAAGCTATAAAACAACTCTGCGAACGGATTAAAACGCTCATGGTTAGCAAAACCTTCTTGATACTCAGGATTTTGAGTAGATACTAGCAGGTCAACTTCAAGCGGTATATCAACCCCACCCGCTGGTAATGGGCTTTCTAACACCGGACTTTCTAAAACTTTGTTTAGCAAGGTTTCAAAACCACTCAGTTCGCCAGATTGATTTTGATTGAAAGCTTTTGCTACACCACTATCAGACACCACCCACTTTGATGACTCTGATGAACTTGTACCCAGTAAAAATGGCAGCATAGCGCATGACCCTTAGCATTTAAAACCTATTTAAACACTAGCAACATGCGTGCCTATTCCTGAAACAGATTACTATTTTTTTGTTGCACCCACTCATCGAGCATTTGTTGTTCTTGTTTTGAAAGATGTTTTTGATAACTTTTTTGCCAGCGCTCAGATAAGATCTCTAATAACCTAACGCGCTGTTGCTTCTCGGCAAACACCTTCTGCAAGCCATCAATCTGATCGTCCAAGGGCGAAATTTTGGCCAAAGTCGCAGTTATGGCTTGATTGATACGCTCGACAAATTCATGCTGGGCAACCAGTTGCGACACAAAACTGATGTCTTTGCCCATATCATCGACATATTCTCCCAAATAATTTTTTAACTGATCAACTTGTAAAGAAAGTGCTTGCTTCTGCTCTTCAAGCGCCGCCAACTGACTCGATACCTGGTCACGTTCTTGCTCAGCCCAAACTCGCAATCGCTCTAGGCGCTCAATTCTATGCCGCCAATTCATCCACCCACCTTAGTGGAAACAACCTGAGCTAAAGCGGCAACACTCTGCTCCAATGTAAAAGACTCATCAATACCCTGAGCAAGAAACTGCTGTATCTCAGGCAACTTTTGAATAGCTAAATCCAGTTCTGGTTGCGTTCCTTTTCGATAAGCCCCTAAGTTAATAAGATCTCTCTGTTGCTCATACAGACTCAACCACTTTTTTATCACTAAAGCCTGCTTAAACTGATCAGGTTTTGCCACCTCAATCATAAGTCGACTAATGGATGCCTCAATGTCTATTGCTGGATATCGTCCCGACTCTGCAATTGTTCGAGATAAAACAATATGACCATCTAAAACGCCTCTAGCGGCATCCACTATGGGATCGGCTTGATCATCGCCTTCTGCTAAGACAGTATATATAGCTGTGATTGAGCCACTATGCTCTCGCCCATTTCCCGCTCGCTCAACCAACTGAGGCAACCGAAAAAAAACAGAAGGTGGATAGCCTTTGCTTGCAGGGGGTTCACCAATCGCAAGCGCAATCTCACGTTGGGCTTGGGCAAAACGCGTTAAAGAATCCATTAACAGCAATACATGACGCCCCTGATCGCGAAAATATTCTGCCACCGCAGTTGCCAGCATAGCCGCATGCAAGCGCATGAGCGGAGGGTCATCCGCGGGAGACGCAATCACAACCGCACGCTTTAAACCCTCCTCGCCTAAATTATGCCGTACAAAGTCATTAACTTCTCTCCCACGCTCGCCCACGAGACCGACAACCACTATATCCGCTTGCGTAAAACGCGTCATCATACCCATCAAGACGCTTTTACCCACACCGGTACCCGCCATCAAACCTAAACGCTGCCCACGGCCTAATGTTAATAAGGCATTTATCGCTTTAATGCCTACATCCAAAGGTTGTTCAATCGGTGCACGATCTAAGGGATTAATCGCCTCACCCACCAAACTTACCCAAGCAGACGTCTTGAGTTCTCCCTTACCATCCAAGGGGGCACCATGACCATTAATAACACGCCCTAACATTGCTTCACCTACCGGCACAGACACACCGCCTTCCAAGGGCGTTACCTTAGCATTGGGAGCCAAACCATGGGTACGTGATATCGGCATTAAAAACAAACGATCTTGCTGAAAACCAACGACTTCAGCAACGACACTATGGCCTTTAGGATGAGACACCAAACAACGACTACCAACAGGGGCAAACGTACCGACAACTTCTAACGTCATGCCGACGACGCGCACTAATCGACCCGTTACTTTGATACTTGGCTTAGGTGGGATTTTTGAACATGACTGAACTAAACGATCACTGACCTGCTGACTTAATGCATTTATCGCATCGTCCATAACTAACCCGTCACATGCTCTTTTTGCTGTACAAGCTGCAAAACTTCCGCAGCATTTTCAAGGTAGTTTTTCATTTCAGCTCGCCAATCATAACTCACCTCAGAGTATTGATAGTTCAGCTTAAAACAACCCGATTCAAGCTGCTCATCCACAATGATTTTTAGATTAGTCTCTGTAGACTTGAGTACTTTTTCAATTGCGGCCAAGTCTTCATGAGCTAATTTCAGGGCCATAACGGGATCGTCAGTTTGTGGATGTGGGTTGAGTTGCGTGATGGCCTCTTTGATCAGCGCAATTAACTGCTCTTTATTGGCTGGAACCTCACTCGAAATAAAATTTTCAGCAAGCTGTATCGCAAGTTCAGCAACCTGTTCAAAAACAATATCTTGCAGCTGTTGATGCGGCTGCTTTAAAAAACTGATGAGCGACTTAACTCGCTGTTCGAGTTCTTGTAACTTCTGGTTATTCTCTTGCGCTGCCGCCTGCAGGCCTGCTTCTTGCCCCTGCTCAAAGCCCTCTTGGTAGCCCTGCTCAAAACCATCTCGCTTTGCCTGCTCAAACGCTTCTTGTTTGATTAGTTTAGCGGGCTGCGCGGCTTTATTTTTATTTTCTGCTGCTTGACGAGCGATCAGCTCTTTACGCTGTTGGTCTAAGTCTACAAATTGCCAAGCTTGAACGCCCTGCTGATCAACCTGGTTATTTTTTAAGATAGTAAAGTCTGCTGCATCGGATGTCTTGCTCATCAAATCATCTCTTCACCACCGCCAGGCATCATCAACTTGCCTTCATCGGCTAAACGACGAACCAGCTGCACGGCGGTGCGCTGCGCTTCTTCAACTTCACTCAATTTAACTGGACCGCCGGCCTCAAGATCATCACGCAAGATATCTGCTTGGCGTTTTGACATATTATTGAGGATTTTTTCCTTCAATTCGTTATCTGCCCCCTTAAGAGCGAGCACCAATACATCGGGGGGAATTTCAGCTGCAAAGGTTTGCATGCCTCGGTCATCAATACCAACCATATCGTCAAATACAAACATCTTATCTTCAATAGACGTGGCCAAATCGGCACTATCCTCTGAAATTTTATCCAGGATTTTCTTATCTAAACCGCCACCGACAAGGTTCAACATTTCCGCAGCACGTTTAACCCCCCCAATCGTAGCAAGCTTACCGCCCTCACCATCGCGTGAAGCACTTTCCAACACATCATTAAGGTCAAAGAGTGCTCTAGGCTGAATGGTGGAGAGGTTGGCCACACGATAAATAACCTCTGCTTGAAAACGTTCTGGAATACCTTTTAAGACCTCGGCCGCCGTAGATGCATCAAAATAAGACAGAATAATGGCCACGACTTGTGGATGTTCATTTTTTAGCATGTTGGCTATAGATGAAGGATGCATCCATTTTAGCGCCTCCAAACCACGTACTTGGTCTGCTAGCATCGAAGCATCCATACTGTACCCCCCGCTGCCTCCACTTAAGGCATCAGACATCAATGACTGAGCATACTCGCCCGGGTCAACACCCAGCGCATCCATGCTTAGCGTATCCAGAAAGCTTTTCATCACAAACTGAACTTTATCATGGCTGATTTTATCAAGATCAGCCATCGTATTGCCTAAGCGTTGCACCTCACGCGGATTTAAATGTTTTAAGATGCCCTCGGCTGTCTCCTTGCCAAGTGATAACAATAGAATGGACACTTTTTCAGTGCCTGATAGATCAAATTCGGGCACTTCTAACTCAGCAGACTCATCAGCCATATCTTACTTTTTCTCCTGCATCCACTCTTTGAGCACCATTGCAACAAGCTTAGGATCACTTGTTGCCAACTCCCTGACCTTATCAAACAATTCCGAGTTATTTGTGGACTCATCCTCTGTTTGACTTTCGTTGCCAATTTCCCTGTTCATTTGATCCAGTGCTTGACTAATATCAGGCGTAGCCAGTGTAAGCTCTTCATCTAACACATCCTCAGGATAAGCAACCTGTTCCCAGTTTTTTTGACCAAGGTCACGAAGCATGGGTCGCACAACTCCAAATACAATTACTAAAATAGCAATCGCTGCAACCAAATGCTTAATGGCATCCCAGAACCAAACCTCCTCCCAAATAGGACCCGATTCAAAGAATGATTCCTCAGGCGCTACAAACGCGGTATTTATTAACGATAAAGTATCACCTCGTGCGGTATCAAGCCCTAAACTATCCGAAATAATTTGTCTAAAGCTGGCTAATTCATCTTCGGTAAGTGCCTGGCGTTGTATTTCACCATCAACATTCACTAAACGATCGTCTAAGACAACAGCTACTGACAAACGTTTTAGCGCGCCAGCAGGATTTTTAATATGACTGATAGTGCGATCAATTTCAAAATTACGCGTGCGACGCTCTGATAAATTGCGTACACTTGGATCATTAGCAGGATCTAATAACTCTTCTGGCGCCAGGCCTGCTGGTGGTGGCTGGTTAGTTAAAGCGCCCGGTATCCCTTGGGGACCAACATCACGATTAATTTCTCGAATCTCCTGCTCTGAACGAATGGCTCGAGGATCAGGATCAAAGTTTTCTCTTGTCTGCTCAACTTGCGTAAAATCAAGCTCTGCACTCACTTGCGCTCTAACGCGATTGGCGCCCCCTAAAATCGGCGCCATTAAATTGATCACTCTCTGTGATAAGGAGTCTTCAATGTCACGCGTGTAATCTAATTGGCGCATGCTTAAGTGCAAATCTGAGGTACGCAACGAATTAGACAATAGATTACCAAACTGGTCTACCACTGTAACATTAGCTGAATCTAAGTTCGGGACACTAGCGGCAACAAGGTGCACTATAGCGGCAACATTTTGCTCATCTAAACTACGGCCAGAACGCAAACGCAAAACGACTGATGCACTAGCCGCCTGCTGCTCTCGCACGAAAACGGACCTTTTGGGTAAACCAAGCATGACACGTGCCGATTCGACTTGATTAATTGAGGCAACAGACCTTGCTAGCTCACCTTCCAAGGCACGATGAAATTGGGTTGTTTCACGAAACTGCGAAATGCCAAAGCCCTGATCCCGATCAAGCAGCTGGTAACCTGATTCAACTGGCCGTGGATAACCGTCAGCAGCAAGCTGCAACCGCAATGAATGCACCTGATTAGCAGGAACCAAGACACTAGAACCCGTTGAGTCAAGCTTATAATTAACTCGCTGAGAATCAAGAATTTGAACCACTTCATTGAGTTCGCTTGGCTCCATATTGCCAAACAACAATGCGTAGTTTGTGGACTGCGACCATAGTAAAATCGCAACTATGAGCGCAACTGAAGCAGAAAGGCCTACAATTAGGCTTATTTGACGAGCGACCGGTAGAGCGGTCATATTATTGATTATATTATCAAAACTAAAAGACTGACGGGCATTGTCATTTTTATTTATTGAAGCCGATTCCGCCATACCTGTCTCTTAATTGAAATTCTTTAAACCTATATAGGCATATTCATAACATCTTTGTAAGCTTCAACGAGTTTATTGCGTACCTGGGTCATGGCTTCAAAAGACAAGCTTGCTTTCTGTGCTTGCAGCATAACCTCTGTTAAATCAGCCGACGGATCACCTGTTACAAGGGCTTCTCTCATTTGCTCTGTTTGTTGAGCTTGAGAATTAACTGCCGCCAAAGACTCCTGCAACATTTGACCAAACCCGGCCGCATCTGCACTAGATGCGGCACTAATGTCCTGAGGTTTATTTTGCGCCTGAGCACTCAAAGCCTGCATTTGTAGCAATAAACTTTGTGTATCCACTTTATCCATAAGGACTCACTACCTATTGATGTGAAAATAGTATCATAATTAATATGATCTTACAGCAATCCATGTGCCAATTAATTGAACTCAATACCCAACTCTTTGTACTTTGCTAACTTGTAACGCAGCGTGCGCGTGCTTAGGTTAAGTTCATCTGCTGTTTTTTGCCGATGACCGTTATGTTTCTTTAACACCGTTAAGATCAATTTCATTTCTTGTGTTTTAAGATCACTGTCACCAGAACTGCTCGTATCCACATGGTTATTCTGCTCAAGGTTCTGCACTGACACAGCGTCAAACAGCAAGTCATCCCGCTCTATTTTTGTTCCTGTACGCATGACCATTGCTCTTTGAATAACGTTATCAAGCTCTCGAATATTTCCAGGCCAATTATGCTGTTTTAAACAAACTAGTGCCTCTTCTGCAACACCTTCACAGGGCTGGCCAAGTGTTTGATAACGCTTAATCAACCGCTGTGCAATCGGTTCAATATCGTCTGGTCGCGCTGACAATGCCGGCAACGTCAGCGGAAAAACATTTAAACGATAGTATAAATCTTCACGAAAACCGCCTTCATGAATCGCTTTAGACATATCAATATTGGTTGCACTAATCACCCTCACATCAAGTGATAGGGTTTTGGTCGAACCAATCCGCTCCACTTCGCGCTCTTGCAAAACACGTAACAACTTAGCTTGCAAATCCGCCTTCAACTCACCAATTTCATCCAAAAAAAGTGTTCCACCCTGGGCTTGTTCAAACTTTCCTGGCATCGCTTTTAGCGCACCAGTGAAAGCCCCCTTCTCATAACCGAATAAGACGGCCTCAATCATATTTTCGGGAATAGCTGCACAATTGATTGCCACAAAAGGCTGGTCAGCACGCATCGACTGCTGGTGAACATAACGTGCTAACACCTCTTTACCAGATCCACTGGCCCCTTGAATCAATACACTCGCCTCAGTCTTTGCCACTTTATCTGCTAGTTTTTTGACCTGCTGTGTTTTTGGGTCGACGGCAATAAAAGCATCTTCCTGACTCGCATCCCTTTGAAAGTAGAGTTTAGCCTTTTCCACCAGTACAGACGCCTCAAATGGCTTTGCTAAGTAGTCAACGGCGCCATACTTCATCGCTGAAACCGCTTGTTCAATCGAGCCATAGGCGGTCATCAACACAATGGGCAAATGTGGTTTAAGTGCACGGATTCGCTGCATTAGCTGATAACCATCCAACAAGCCATCCATCCGTATATCACTGAAAACCATCGCAATTTCATCATTTAACGCCACCAAGGCATCTTCGGCGTTACTGACCGCTACAACATCATAATCATGCACCGATAAGATATCGACTAGCGCTTCTTGTAACGCTGGATCATCCTCAACAACTAAGATTTTTGTTTCAAACACTGATATCCCTTTTTAACTAGATTCATTTTGCCGTTCACTCGATTGCTGTGGGTAACAACGAGGTAAACGTAATCCAAAACAGCTACCCTTTCCTTCAGTTGACTCCACCCAAACATGACCACCATGAGCCTCAGCAACCGCACGAACGACCGCTAGACCTAAACCCGTGCCCTTGGCTCGACTAGTATAAAAAGGCTCAAAAATTTTCTCATACAAATCAGCCGATATACCGGGACCATTATCACAAACAATCAAATCTACCCAGTCAGGTTTCAAATAGACCGCCAATCTAATGACCGCTTGCTCTTTAACAACATCAGTCGCATTAACCACTAAATTTTGTAAGGCCGTCTGCAACGCATCCGCATCACCTAATACCCATGCTCGCTCAGGATTGGGCTGAAACAGTGCCTCACTTTTTGACTTGCTCAGAACTGGCTCAAGTTGCAACATAACATGCTGTACTAGTTCACTTACTTCAACTGGGTTTTGGCCAACCTCTCCCCCTTTAGCATATTGCAGCATATCAGTGATTAAAGATTCTAAATGCTTCAAATTCGTTAACGCCTTTTGTGAAAAACGCGCCGCTCGATCATTTTGTTCACGCGTTAAAACTTGTTCTAACTGGGAAATGTATAGCAATGCAGCTGATAAGGGTGTACGAATTTGATGGGCAAGAGAGGCCGCCATTTCACCCATTGATTTTAGGCGTTGATGACGGTTAACATGATTTTGCAATTGTCGCGCTGCAGTGACGTCCTGAATCAGTAAAATTTTACCCAAGGTTTCGTCAAGCGCGACTTGTGACAAATGATAAATAGAGCCAGATTCCGATACTAATTCCTGTGCATCATTACGAGAAGTAAAACGCTGCTCAACAAGGCCCTCCCAGCTCATTCCCAGTGCATCTGCACCCAGAATATCATGAGCACTCGCATTCATCTCAATAACTTGGTTATCATCATTTAGCACCATAACGCCTGCTGGCAATAAAGCTAATAGGCGCTCTAAACGATCGGCAACGCGCCGTTTTTCCAAATTACTTTGAGTAAGCTGAGACTGTAAGTGAACAACCTGCTGCTGCAGAGAAGAGTAAGCTTTGGTAAGGTTTTCAGACGTTTTGTTGAACAGACTAAAGGCCTGCTCTAGTTCAGCGAGTCTATCACTATCTTTTATCGACACACCTTAGCTCCCTTAGTACCAAATCATCGTACAATAAGACTTAGAGGCTAGTATATAGGATTCGCTATAATAATGACATTAAGTCACATATTGGCGTGTTTGAGCAAACTGTTTTTTTTCTTTAACATAATCACTTTGCAAGCAGGCCTGCTGATCTTTAGTTAACCGAATCAACTGCTGATTGTTAGACATTAAGGCTTCATAAAGCGCTGAATCCTGTTGAAGTTGCTGCATGGAATAGCTACTTTTGTAGCTCTCTAACTGCTGAACAAACTGGTTATGCGCGGCTTCAAGGGCAAGCCAGTCCCCCTTTTCTGCCAGCAACACCTGATGTTGTGAAGCAGCGAGTAATCCTAGTCTAAGCGATTGCTTTTCATTCATACAAGTCCTGAACTCTAGAGATAGATCAACTGGCTAATCGTTGGCTTCGCATGTCATTAAGCTCTTGTTGAGTCAACTGCTGATAGTTATCTGGCATGAGCAACCACGCTTCTTGTAAACTCTCCATTAACTCTACAGCTTCGTTTAAAATAGCTACATCATTATGAAAAGATGCCTCAGTCACTCGTCTAGCAATATAGTCATACAAGCTATTTAAATTTTGTGCGACTTCACCACCCGCTTCCAAATCTAAGCCACCTTTTAAACCGTAAACTATCCCAATCACACGGTTAGCCTCTTGTGTTTTTTCGGAAATTTGCTTGCGCTCAATAAAAAACCGCATAACCTTCATGTGCTTAATGCCAGACTCATATAAAATCTTCACAAGCTGAAATGGCGTAGCCTGAGGAATAGACGTTTCCAAAGCATGATTCTGGTATTGTTGTGCCATTTTTTGCATTGCATAACTCATCAATCTTCTCCTCAAATCAATGCTTAATTTCTGGGTCTGTTAAAGGTGTTAGTTAAAAACTCACGGGTTTGGTCAAATTGTGATAATAGCGTTTGTAATGCCGAAAACTGTAAGCGATATCGTTGTTCGGCTAATTCAAAACGTATATCCAGTTTTGATTGTTGCTCGGCTAAGTTCTCTGCTCGCGTTTCTAGACCTGCTAACCGCTGGCCGATTAAACCCGTATCCTTATCTTGAATGTTACTCACGCGCTCACTCATCTGAGCGGCAAAACCTTGGCTAAAGGTAATATTAGCCGTAGGTGTAGCCCCATCTGTATTCCCGCCTAACACCCTAAGTTCTAATCCCCTTACACCAACCGGGTTACCCGATAAACTTACCGCGAATTCGGAGACCTTTATACGACGACCATCCGATTCATTGGCATATGTCCCAAGATCCACCGCATCACCAGAGGCAGTAACTATTTGCCCCTGCACATCGCTCCCTGATGCAGCATCATCTACAAGCCCAGCATTTGCAAGGTTAGTAACATTTTCTAACCGTACTTCAGAGTTGCGACCAAACTGGCTTGATGTTAACACAAACTGATTATTATCAAGCTGGACATCTACTCTCGCGCTACTCGCCGCAATGGTGGGCTGACTGTTAATAGCCAACTGGAGTGCCTGCGCAAAATCTTGTTGCGTATAATTGCCCTCCGCCAAAGATATACTAACAGGATCTAAGCCATTTAATGCAATATCAAAGCTAGCGTCAGGACCAATTTCAATTTCATTACTGGCATTTAATGTAGTGGTATCTGTTTGCAAACTTGCACGCGTTGCATGACTCGTCACAAAGACTTGGTAATCCCCTGTTTCCGTACGATCAGACCCGCCTAATACCTCAACCAGTCCCTCGTCAGATTGTCCACCCCTAGAAAAAATAGCCGCTACCGCAGCGGGGTTAGCGGTCAGTGCTTGGTTAAGCATAGTTTCATCTAGCGACATTTCACCCTCAGCATTCACACTAACACCAATAGAGCCGAGATTATTTAATGGAGCCTGTAGGCCAGGCACCGTTGAGGTTACCAATTCGCGTAGCTGGCTTTGCACATTACGCAAAATGGAACTACCAGCCAACACACCAGTAAATTCTTTAGCAGGGTCTTCACGCTGCGCCTCAGTTAGCGTTTCAGTTGAGCCCACATCGCGCAGAATATCACGCAGCTGATTGTAGACCAATACAAAATCTTGAACCGCCTCAACAACATCCGCCGTATTACGCTCAACAGATACAAGCTGAGGTCCAGCGACTTGTTTGGCCGTAAAATTCAAACCACCAATCACATTATCAAACTGATTCGTGTTGCTGTTGATTGTCACACCATTAACTGCTATCTGGGCATTTTGAGCCGTTGAGGTCAGTTGTGCATCACCACTTGCAGGGTCATTGATATCAAAATTAAAACCAGGCATACCGCTTACACTGAATGCTTGCTGCTCACCACTTAACGATGAACTTAACATTAACCGAAACTCTCCACCATCATTAATTACCGCAGCGGTCACACCCAAATCCGCAGCATTTAAGCTTCGTTGAAAACTTTCAAGTGTATTATTGGCAGGACCAATTTCAAAGGTCTTAGATTGACCACCTTGATTAAAAACCACCGTACCTTCTGCAAGCGCAGAGTCTTGCGAGCTAAAAACCTGATTCAATACAATCGTCTGGGACTGCGCTAACTGATTAACCGCAACACTATAATTACCTGGTGCCGCATTTTCACTCACGCTGACGCCCAACTGTTCTGGATTAGCTGCAGAAGCATTGATATCACGGAAAAAGTCTGGGCGAGATAAATCAGTTAGAAAACTATTAAAGCCTGTTAGGTTGAGATTAAGATACTCAAGTCCACTTTGCTCTTTTTCTACTCGAGATAAATTTCTATCGACAATGGCACGTTGTCCAGCCACCTCAGCTTCTGCAATAACCTTAGCCATATTACCAGCATCTAAACGCCCCCCGGTAATGCTGTTTACAATATTACTACCGATTGTATTAGCCATGATCCACCTCGAAAATATCTTACTAGTATTATTAACGGCATAAACATAGAAACCTTAAGAACCTAGTTTAAACTTTAATAACTATTAGATACAAAAAAAGCCTAGCAACACATTGGTCACTAGACTTATAATATATATGATTTAAGTCAAATAATCTGATTTAGTAATGCGCCAGTTAAACCTTTGCCATCTTTAGCTGGCACCACCGTTGATGAATCCAAAAACGCTTGAATATTTTGTATAACTCTTAAAGCCTCTTCACTAGGATACTGCCTAACTACTTCTGTAGTCGATCGATCGATCAACTTCATGATAGAAGAACGTGTTGCCTCATCTAAACTAAATGCAAGACCAACATTGAGATCTTCAAGTCGCTGGTTGATACGTTCAATTAATGCATCATTAATGTTTAGTTTTAACTCTTCTGATTCAGGCTGTACCTGTGAAACCTCTTGCGAAAGCGCATTGGCTTTCGCAAGTTCAGTCGATTCTTTAAGATTCGTACCCGAGTTTAAACCGGAGACGACCGGTTTAAACTCAACAGCGGTTGGATTTTGTATCGTGGAGTCCATGACACAACCCTCCTAGCTAATCATTGATTATCTTAATAATGATAGCACGTTTTGCGACTGCTGGTTAGACTGACTCAACATACTCATACCGGCCTGCTGCAATACCTGAGTACGCGCTAGGTTAGCTGATTCTGCAGCAAAATCGGCATCTTCAATACGAGAGCGTGAAGCTTGAATGTTTTCGTCAACATTCTGTAAATTCGCAACAGTGTAATCAAGACGGTTCTGAATAGCACCCCAGTTTGCGCGCATGGTTGAAATAGCTTCTAAATCGTTATCAATTGCGCTCAATGCGGCAGAGGCAAATTCAACAGCAGATGCAAACGTGATACCAGAACCATTACCAGTCATCAATTGAGTACCCGTACTTGCAGCCTGCAATGTATTGAAGTCGAGTAATGCGACGCCAACACGATTATCGTTGCCACCTTCCCAACCAACGTGAGCCCTGAAGGCACCCGCAGCACTTGCAGCAGCTTCGAATGCTGAATTAGCCACCTGACCAATACTTAAAACAGCACTTGCAGCAAAACTTGATGCATTCATAATATTCTGACCATTAAACTTAGTGGTATCCGCCACACGCTCAATTTCACTTTGTAACTGCGAAAATTCAGCTTGCATCTGTACACGGTTTTCGTTGTTGTAGGTACCATTCATCGATTGCAATGAAAGTTCTCGCATACGTTGCAACATGTTCACAACTTCTTCAGATGCACCATCAAGCGTTTGCACCATACCAATACTGTCATTGGCATTTCGAATGGCTTGTTGCGTACCAATAGACTGAGTATTCATGCCCGTTACAACTGCAAGACCTGCTGCATCATCAGCCGCTTTATTAATTCTTAAACCCGACGTTAAACGTTCCATCGAAACTGATTGTTCGCGTGAAGTTGTATCAAGAATACGTTGCGCGTTCACAGCACCCATGTTTGTATTAATTACCATTGACATGATATTTCTCCTTTCTACTCTCTAGACTTACCATTTGCCACCTAGGCTCCGGTTCCTGAAATAGATAACGGCTCATGCCAATGAAACTTTAATAATGTTTTTAAAAAATTTTACTTTGGGGATTTAAGCGTGTACGTGAACAATGCGGTTAGGCGATCATTAGGTTACTTAGGTTACAACCTGGCTTGTGCCGTATTGTTTATCAACCAAGGTCAATTCATACAATACGGCAATTAAAACTAAATATTGTTAATAAAAATTGATCTTTTACCTTAGTAACGAAAGCACATTTTGTGATTCTTGATTAGCTTGACTTAACATAGTCATACCGGCTTGCTGCAACACCTGAGTACGAGCTAGGTTTGCCGACTCGGCAGCAAAGTCTGCGTCTTCGATGCGTGAACGCGAGGCTTGAATATTCTCATCTACATTTTGTAAATTGGAAACAGTGTACTCCAAACGGTTTTGAATGGCACCCCAATTTGCCCGCATAGTGGAAAGCGCCTCAAGGTCATTATCAATTGCATTAAGTGCCGCTGAAGCATAAGCAACTGCGGAAACAAAAGGAACAGTTGCTGTATCACCAGAAAACAGAAACACAGTACTTGACCTTGCAGACAAAGTATTAAAGTCAAGTAAAGCTACACCAACTCGATTATCACTACCACCTTCCCAGCCAACATGCGCCCTAAATGCTCCTGCTGCACTGGCTGCAATGGCAAAATCCGCGTTATTTGCCGAACCAATACCAAGAACAGCTGAACCGACAAAACTTGCTGAGTTCATAATATTCTGACCATTAAATTTAGTCGTATCTGCAATACGACCAATTTCATTTTGCAGCTGAGTAAACTCAGACTGCATCTGTACCCGGTTTTCGTTGTTGTAGGTACCATTCATCGACTGCAGGGAAAGTTCACGCATGCGTTGCAACATATTAACGACTTCTTCAGATGCGCCATCCAATGTTTGAACCATTCCAATACTGTCGTTAGCATTGCGTATTGCTTGCTGTGTACCAATTGACTGGGTATCCATGCCGGTAACTACGGCAAGACCTGCCGCATCATCAGCCGCCTTATTGATTCTTAACCCAGATGTTAAGCGCTCCATTGAGTCTGCTTGCTGACGTGAAGTCGTGTCTAATATACGTTGCGCGTTCACAGCACCCATGTTTGTGTTAATTACCATTGACATGATTTGTCTCCATAAACAGATTGTTAAAATTGAAAAACGATCTTCTTCATTCTAACAAGCTATAATCATGCCAATTA
Source organism: Thiomicrospira sp. ALE5 (assembly GCF_900112445.1). GTDB lineage: Bacteria > Pseudomonadota > Gammaproteobacteria > Thiomicrospirales > Thiomicrospiraceae > Thiomicrospira. The sequence continues at coordinate 115,026 of NZ_FOYY01000004.1, forward strand.
TTGAAGCGCTTTCAATAGAGATAGTGCTGTTTTATTCTCTGGCTCCACTAGTAAAACTCTTTGTAATGCAGCAATTGCATCAGCTTTTTGCCCAAGCTTGGTATACATATTTGCTATTTTTACATTTATAAGGTATGCATCAGGCTTTTGAGTGATATATAGATTTAAAATATCTACAGCAAACGCAGTTTGACCAAGCAAATCAACAAGATCAGCGTATGGCAACATGTAGTCAATAGAGAATCGACACAACTCTTCAAGAACTTGCATCGCATCATGGTAACGCTGAAGGTCAATAGCAATATCTGCAGCATATTGTAGTCCAAGCTGACGACACCGATGCTCTTCTAATGTTGTATACAACTTGAAAGCATTTTCTTTATCACTTAATATCTCGGCTTGCATCGCTTCAACTAATTGCATTATCGCTTTTTTATCACTTGTATCAGTTAACTGACTAGCGACCTCTACGATATCATTCAACTTGTCAAACTTCCCTTCTTTTCTAGCTTGCTTTATTCTTTCAAGCAACACAGGCAACGAATGTATCGATTGTTTGAGCTTACCAGCCAACTTTGTATCAACATTTGCTAGCTCAGCTTTAAAGCTATTGAAAGCATCATTAATGCACGATATTTCATCATCACTATTTGGCATTTCATTAAATCTCAGCCAAAAGCGACTCCGTCCGAATTCTTCATACTTTAACCAATAGGGAAAAAGCTTAGTTGGGTCGTCACCCACAACTTCGCTCAACCTCAATTGAGCTCTTTCTTTACTAATTTCTAAAAGATGAAGAAACTCTTGGCTGGACTGTTTAACTGAATGAAAAAAAACACTTAATTGTTCTGAAGCCGCTTCAATATTTTCAATATTACTCTGATCAGGGTTAAAGTTATCCATAAAGTGAATAAAGTTATAATTCATCAACATATCTGCATCATCATTTAATGCATTGTTGATTTTTTTTCTAAGTTTTTCGAGCTTATCTTTTGTTTTCTTTTTTGGTTGCTGAGACTTCTTGTCGATTAATTTAGGAACGGCTAAAAAACCATCAACGGCATATTTGTGAACCGTTTTAAAGCGCTTTAACTGATTATCAATATCTACAATGGTACTTTTAATGTGCTGGTGGTAAGACTCTATTGATATAGTTAACTCATTCTTAATATGTTTAAGCGCATTAGAAATATTAGGAGTTTTATCTAAATTCAGCTGGTCTGGCATTTGGTATTCAACGTCGTCCATTTTAGCGGACTGACTGCCAAGAGAAATCACCTTGAGACTGTTCGCTCTAGTTTTAAAGAACTTAATTTGCCGCTCAAATGAAAGCTTTGTCTCCATTAAAGTGGGTTTTGTTTCAACTAAATCACCGACATTATTAGTAATTGTTATCAAGTCAGATAACGCAAGATTTGCGAATAACCTTGACTCATTACTGCCTTTTTCATGTGTCTTGCCAGCTGGGAAACAAAAATCTACACCAGACAACAATACATGTTGACACCCCATTTCAACTGCGAAATGAAACGCTGTGTTCACTACAGTGGGCCCTGGTGCTGCAATATTAACCGGCAGAGTACTTTTCCATCCATATCTATTGCCACCATAGGCTTTTATTCCAGTCCATTGTGAGAGCAACTTTGGATTTACATGATAGCTATGTAGAAGGATGGATCTTTCTTCAAATGCAAAAATTCCTTTAGAGTTATCAAAACTGACATCATGAGGATCTACCGATACAAAAAAATCAGGCACGATACCTTCATCATTTAGGCGCTGAGCAATTCGTGCAACCGAAAAAATAACTAAATTTTCCTGATTTAGTTTTATCCAATCGATATTTTCATCTAATGTTGGCCCCCCCCCTAATATAATAGCGGTAAGATTAGTTAACGGCTCACCAAGTTGCTTAATCGGTATGACATTATCCGCAACATTGTATAAACGAGCATTGTCAAATTGCATCGTATTTTGAGCAATATAAATCCGATTTACTAAGTTATTAAACGCGGCCTGTTTCTCAAGCCAAAGCAAATCATAGTTTCCATGATTAGGGCTATCAATGACGGCCATTGACTTGATCAGCTGAACCTTATGCCGTAAAAAATAGGTTTGAAAAGAGGCTGCTAATAATTCAATATTAAAAGAAGCAGTTACCAAATTTACTTGTTGATCAAGGTCATTGGACAATTCACCTTGTAAATCAATGCCTGCATATACTTCATCAAAATCAATAAAAACAAACTTCAGATGCCCTGGTAGCTCTTGGTTTTTTATAAACTTGTAAAAAAGACCCGAGTCTGTTCCTATAATTACAAATAACATCTCTTCATGTTTTAGTAACTCGGAAAAGTGCCTTTTGTAGATTGCTTCCGAAGGTTCTTTCGCAAACAACAACTGGTTTACTTCGGTAAAAAATACTTCACCAAAAGGATTGACTCTTTTATCTTCTAAATTCAACATAAACTACTCGTATTTAATTGTTTTTGCATTCAAAATTGCTTCAACAATATGTACATCTATCATTGCATCCACATCTACCGCTTGATCGTGAGGTGTTTCAAAAAGCTGTGTTTTGCCTTGTACAGTAAAATCGTTATAGTTTCTAAGCCACTCTGGAGTCGCGATATAAATCGCTCCATTAATTGTAAAGTAGTTTTTTTCTAATTCTTGTCTTCTAGGAACATAAGCCCCTGAGTCAACGATATAACGCCAGGAGTCCTTTTCGACAAAAATACTTTTCGCAGGATGTTCCTTCATCTCAGTTACACCAACCAATGAAACAGCTGGCTTATTCAAAAATGCTTCTATCGCGGAATCAATTAACTCAGCGGTACGCAGTGGCGAAGTTGGCTGTAATAGGACTATAACATCTGGCAAATCATGATTAACCTCCATCCAATCAAGCCACTCAACAACAGAGTCAACTAATCTTGATTGATCACCGGCTAAGGAATAAGGCCTTTTGTAGGATGCATCTACACCTAAATCACTGCAAAAATGTCTTATCTCTTCATCTTCAGAGTTAAGCACAATTTGATCTAAATAATGGCTATTCTTTGCTGCTTCAATAGTATACTGAATGAGTGGTTTGCCATTAATTGGATAGAGATTTTTTCTTGGGATACCCTTAGAGCCACCACGAGCGGGAATAATGGCTGTAATTTTTTTATTCATCATTAAACTCCTCACTGTGAAAGTGCAGCCCGTAATCAACCTGAGCTTGTTCATAGTCAGGCATCTTGCCAATATCCATCCAATATTCAGTTAAAGGAAATCCGCCAACTGCGCAGTTCTGATCTAAAAGGTCGTTCATCATAGCAGGCATATCATAATAACCATTAATACTAACTTGATTAAGTGAAGCTGGAGATAACGCATAAATGCCAGCGTTTACAAAATATCGCTGCAACGGTTTTTCAATAATTTGAGTCACTTTTGAGTCAGTGAACTCCACAACTCCATAAGGAATTTGTTGTGAATATTCTCTTACACAAGCGGTAACCACATTGTTATGGGCTAGGTGAAAACTCAATAAGGACACGAAATCTACTTTAGTTAAAAGGTCACCATTCATAACAATAAAATCATCCGTTACATCCGGTAGTAAAGCCAAAGCGCCTGCCGTACCTAAGGAAGACCCCTCTTCTATATATTGTATGTCTACCCCCCATCTGTCTCCATTGCCAAAGTAAGCTTTAATCTGATCCCCAAGATAATTGATACAAAAATAAAACTTATAAAATCCCTGCTCTACAAGTTGGTTAACAATAGTTTCAAGTATTGGTTTACCGCCAACATTCAACATTGGTTTGGGGATATTTTCAGTTAAAGGTCTAAGCCGTAATCCTTTCCCACCAAGCATCAGAACAACGGGATTACGTAACTTCTCGATCCTTGCAGGTTTATCGTAAAACAACCCAATCAAAATGCCATTACCATCAACAATAGGCAAATGCCGTAAGCCCTTGGAATGCATTAATGCGCGCCACGCCGCCTCATTCTTATTTTCTAATCCACAAGTTGGCTTGGGGTTCATAAAAAGACTAGAATCAAGATCAAGTGTTGCTCCGCTTAATAATGCACGCCTAATATCACCATCAGTTATGGTTCCGCAAACACGCAGATTGTCATCTACTACCACCACAAACTGCATAGAACTCACATCCAAAACTTTTAAGACTGTACGTAACGAATCATTTAGTCTGACCGTGATATTATCAAGAATAGTAATCATCATAGGCGCTACCATAGGCGTTAGAATTAAAGTAAGACAATTAACATGAACAACGGCTAGATCTTACGAAAAACAAAAATTGTGTTATAACCCAAAATCGTACAACAACTTAAAAGCTTATGCTCAATCCATCTTAACCAGTGCCACGGCATAATGGTGTTAAATTCATTCTGTGGCAATTTCCCAATAGAAAACACTTTAACTAGTTCAAATCCATTTTTTTCTGCCAGCGTTGTTAATTCTGAATTCAACATACCTTTATCTCCGCCCTGAAAAGTTAATCGAGATAGTGTGTACGGAATCGACCAAAAATTTCTATGATTATTGCAGATTAAAAATCCACCTGACTCCATTTTCGTGGATATAAAATTCATTGCTGCATCTCTTAAGGGGGGCTCAGCATTTGGAAAAAACCGAAATGCCGTAATTAAATCGAACCTAACGCCCTCGAGTTCTGAAGGATCATCTTTAAAATCCGCATTCAAAATACAGGTTTTGGACAAATGGCTACGCGCCACCTCAAGCATTAAAGTCGATGTATCTAGAATATACTGATTTGCTTTAGTATTCTCTTCCATTAATTTTGCTACGCGACCCGTACCGCCTGCGAAGTCTAAGTATGTACGAGGCAGTTTAGTCTTAACAAAATCTTTCAAGAACGCTTTTTCAAATTGCCACATCATTTTTCTTCCAGGTCTTGACTCAAAAGATTCATGGTAAGTTTTACAATATGCAAGGTCTACTTCTTTAAAGCCTCGAGCGTACTCACCAGGTTGACTCACTTCTAATCTGGGTTTTAATAAAAAAGGTCTTGTAACAAGGGATATTGTTTTCTCGATTACGTTCAAAATTTTCTCCAAATAGGCTGATTTTAACTACTTCTTTTGCAAGTTACTGATCGTTTCTATAATTTTTTTACATCCATCATTAGATTCTGGAAAGTACTCAAGCGCTTTTAAGCGAACCTCTTTCTGAAAAGATGGATCAATCCCTTTTTCAAAGGTCTCTAAAAGCTCAGTATTATTATCGGCACATAAAATCATACCTGTATCTAAAAGTGGGTCATTTTTTAACTGATTATAGGATTGCCACCATTCAATCAACTCCGGTTCAAACCATAAGTACACACTACTACTAAAAGCCCGTGGTGATATTTTATTTAAATGTAGTGCGTCAAAGCCGCAGGTCGAAAACGCACTCACCACCAAGTCGCACACACTTAAACTTTGTTTCAATTCCAAGCCTGGATCAAAAAATACCCGTGCTCCGACTGCTTGTTCTAATAAGGCAAACGTCTTGCGACGCAATACTTTCGACTCTTTAGGGTGTGGACGATACATTACTTTAAACGGCCTAGACCAAACATGAAGCTGCTCAGCTAACCTTTCTAGGGTTTTAATATAACCGGGATTGTCCTCTAACGGCTGCCCATAAAAGCCTAATAGCACTTGCCCTTCAGCCACCAGGCCTGGTCGCAGTAAATGTCGGCTTGCCAGAGCGTCAAAGCCCTCAAACTCGTTGTGTTTAATCGATCCAACGGGAATACAGTCTATCGCTGGATAACGCTTACGTGTTAACTCTACAGCAAGTTGATCTAAGACAAACACCGTATTAGGAAAAATATCTATTAGTGGATTAATATCACCCCAATAACTTTGCAGCGCATAACTCGGCACGCCATGACGCTCTGCCCAAATCAACGCGACTTCGTCTACCCCTGCATCCGGCCCCGAAATACCGGTCAGTACAGCATCCGGCTGAAAAGTATCACAAAATTCGGACAACTTGTTTATTTGAGATTCCAGTGATGTTTCTGCATCAAAAATTCGAATGGAATGATGCGCATTTAACAGCTCGCTGGCTGGGAATTGAGCTAACACTTGAATATCAAAATCAGAATTTGCCGCAAGCTGGGGAATCAGTACTTGGAAGGATAAAGCGGTGGCCGGATCACGCGCGGTAATCAGCAGTTTTATGTTAGAGTGAGTTGGCATAAGATGTCTTGTAAACGCGATTGGTTCTGTTGTGCCAGCTTATATAAAAACACAAATTTTTCCCATTCACTGTGTGGCACGCTACGCCCTTGCCGTTCGGCTTCTGACAGAATCAGTAAGCTTCGCACCGCCAGGGCCTGTAAAAATCCGACCAAATGATCGGCATGGTCAAAACGTTTTGGATAAACCCGATAATAAGACGACAGCAAAGCATTTAATTGCGCACCCATATCCTGTGGCTGGTGAATCAAAATAAAACGCTCAATCACGAACGCCAAATCTTTAAGCGGATTAAACCAGGCCGACTGCGCGTCTTCAAAGTCCAAAAACACTACATGGTTGTTGCAGTCTAACATCACGTTGCCGAAGTTCAAATCACCATGAACACATTGCGCATCCTCAATCAACAAGCCCAATAAGGTTTTATCCGCCTGCGCCAAAATCGCCTGCGCTTCCTGATCGCTAAATGTCTGCTCTTTGCTTTGTCGCCAACGTTCAATCAACGCCTTATGACGCTTTAAACCGCGTGACTTCACCTGTTCAGAAAACGGTGCTTCGGCTAAGGCTGAATGCAAATGAGCCATCGCTTCACCCAACATGGTCAGCGAAAAGCAATTGGGTTGGATAAATTCCGCATTCAGATAAGGATAAGCCATCAAACTTAAAGTGGCATCGCCCAATTCGGCTGCCGACTTAGGAAAACCGAGCAAGAGTCGATTAACAGTGACGCCTTTTGCCTGCAGGTATTCAACAATATGATCTGCTTCAAATTGGCGTTGCGCATGCCTTTTATCGGTAATTTTTAGGAAATAACTCGGATGATTCAAAACTCGATAATAACCGCGAGGCCAGGCCTGGTAACTAACCATGCGCTCAATGCGCCCATCAAAACCACAAATACTTCGGATTTGTTCTGCCTGATCACAATCCAATGGCAGCCAAGACACCTCATGCGGGAGCAGTCCTTCAAACGCAGGCGTATTCGGAACCCAAATATCAGTCATACTGCTCCTGTGAGCTAAAAACAATACACAAAAAACACAATGGCGCCATACTAAATATCTAGAAAACGCTCAATAACCTTTAACCCCATCAATCCGGATTTTTCCGGGTGGAATTGGCACCCCATTAAATGTTCGCGCTGAATCGCGGCCGTAATCGAATGACCGCCAAAATCAAACACAGCCAATTGGTCGGTGACATTCTGGACATCGGCGTAATACGAATGCACAAAATAAAACGCGTTTTGCGGCGGAATATCGTTCAATAAACTACTCGACCAGGCCTGGTGATTGGAGCGAATCAATTCCCAGCCCATATGCGGCACTTTCATCGGCTTACCATCCAAGGTGCGGGTCGGCAAGGCTTTAACCTGGCCGGCAATCAAACCCAAACCGGGCGTGCTTTCAAACTCTTCCCCTTGATCCAGCATCATTTGCATACCCAAACAGATACCCAAAAACGGTGTATCAACCGCAGCCTGCTGAATCGCTCCAATCAGATTTTTTTGCTGCAAACGACGCATAGCCTCGGGGAACGCGCCCACACCGGGAAACACTAGATGTTCAGCTTGTTCAATCTGCTTTGCCTCAGTGGCAATTTCAACCCGCACCCCAACATGTTCAAACGCACGTTGTACATTCAGCAAATTGCCTGCGCCATAGTCAATCAAGGTGACCCGCTTCATTCTGTACCACCCTGTTGAATTGACGCTTGAGGACGCACAGGAATGCCTTCTTCCGCAAGCACCTGGCGGATACCCGGTACGGTGTCGCGCTCATAGTGCAAAATATCCGCCATCGCTACTGCACTCGCACCCGATTTAACTGCGGCGATGCCATCTTTGGCTTGCCCCATGCCACCGGAAGCAATCACCGGGACACTCACCACAGAAGAAACGACTTGTACCAGCTCCAAATCATAACCTTTTCGCCCGCCCTCTTGATCCACAGAAGTAAGCAAAATCTCGCCTGCCCCTCGATTAACCGCTTCTTTTACCCATTCAACCACATCCAAACCAGTATGTTCTCGCCCATTGTCGGTAAAGGCGAGCCATCGTCCGTCAGCTTGACGAATCGCTTCAATAGATAACACCACACATTGCTCACCAAAGGTATGCGCCATCTCACCAATCAATTCGGGCCGCTGAACCGCAGCGGTATTAATCGCAACCTTATCCGCGCCGCAACGTAATATTGCGCGCGCATCATCCACTGAACGGATGCCTCCTCCGACGGTAATCGGTATAAAGACCGACTTGACGGTTTCTTTAATTAAATCGGTCAGACTATTGCGACCATAGAGCGACGCCACCGCATCCATATACAAAAGTTCATCGGCTCCTTGTTGGTAATATTTTCGGGCATATTCACTTGGCGCACCAATCTTACGCAAACCCTCAAGCTTAACGCCCTTAATCAAGTGTGAAGATTTAATATCTAAACGTGGAATTAATCGAATCATTAAAAGCACCAGGCCTGGTTATTATTGCCACACCTTGTGACGCTGCACCCACACACCGTTTTCTTTTTTCCAAAGATGCGGGCTACGGAAGCTATCGGTGAGCAGGTCAAAGTATTGGCGATCCATAATTGGTTGCTCGAACATAGTGCTAGCCTTAGGAAACGTTTTTTCGGGAATACTTAAATATTGGAAAATTTCATCAGCAAAGCGCTCGGGAAACTCCATATCAAAACGTTTGACTAAAGCTACGCCTTCTTCTCGGTCAATGTCTCCAGAGCGAATCTCTTGCGCCGCATCATAAGTGGCGCGGCCAATACCGAACTTAATACCCGTGGTGTAATAATGAAAATCATCAATTTTGTCATCAATCGAGTTGTATTTAGAGTAGGTGCCCGGTGTCCGTTCTGGTGAGGCTTCAAAACCGCCGTGTTCATGTGCATAGTAGTAGCAACTTTGTGGGTGCCATTTAAGGTAATAACCAAGATAGTGCACCTCGACTCCGGTTTCTTTTAAGTGTTGTGGGTCGGCAGGCATATAGGGCTCCAAGTCGGCTTTGCTTAAACCAAAGTCTTGTTTAAGTGACTGTAGTGACACCCCGCCGATATTAATCTCCGCTTCATCTGTCAGCGCAAAATAATCCCAGTCTCGTTGCGCCTTCTGCGTGTCTTCTTTAGGATTACCATACTCTGCTTCATTTTCACCAAAAAACACCAACGGGATATTCAACATGGCTGCCATTTTAGGGGCCAAGGCCTTTTGCCCAATCATAAAGGCTTGAAACGGATGAAACAGTTTCTCCACTGATAAGCGAGTTAACAAACGGTGCACTCGCCCGTTTGGTGTCATCAACTGATTATCAAACCCCGCATGAATCCAACGTTGGAAATTTCGCCAACCCCATTCGGTATAAATATGTGGCGCCCAGGTAACGGTGAACGGGTGCATGCCATACTTTTCTTTAAGGATATGCGATGCATAAAAACTGTCTTTACCACCAGAGCCAGGAAGAAGGCAATCATAAGAACCGTCTTTCGATCTGTGTTTGTCACACAGTGCCTTTAACTCTTCTTCACGCATTCCCCAGTCAATGGTGTGTTCTTTTTCTTCCGCAACACGACAGGCATCACACACCCCTTCTTCATCAAAATGAATCGTGGCTTTTTTTGAGTCTTTGGTGTGTTTGTATTCGACAGCGGAATTCGGTCGTTGATTTGAAATGGTACATTTTTTACAGAACTTCACTTCTCTGGGTAGGCCGTACTTCACTTCGAGTTGATCATCGGGCAACTCAAATTGAGATAAATCGACGGGCTGAGGTTTGGCAATAATAAAAGTCATAAAATATCCCTTGTTTTTTTTAATCTGAAAGCCCAAATTCACAAAAAACTCTTCTAAATAATTAAAATTTTCACGCCACCTCAAAACATAGGTAGGTTACAAAAGCTTTTCTTTAAATGGTCTATTTGATTGTGTTTTTTAATAACCGCCAAAATCTGCTGGCTAGCCAATCCATCCCCGTAAGGATTGATTGTTTGAGACAATACTGACTCAAACTCCTTAGAAAAGGCTTTCTCTAACGCATTGGCAATGGCTTCTGTTTCAGCCTCACAGTCAATCACACTACCCGCTCTTAAGCGCCCTTTTTGTCTATCGCCAATATTGATCGTTGGCTTTCTAAAACTTGGCACTTCCAATAATCCACTTGAGCTATTGCCCACGACTGCATCAACAAATTGCAATGCACTTAGGTAGCGCAACTGTCCCAACGAAGCAAACGCAACCGATTTATGTGGATTTTGGCTAACGTAATGGCCAATCATTTGATTGATAGCGCGCCCGTCAGTATCACTATTCGCTTTTGTAAAAATAATGTTCGTATTTTTTAACCCATCAATGGCGTTTAATACAGCCTGAAACTGTGATGTAGCTGACGCATTATCTAGGGTTACTGGGTGATAAGTTACAAGCAAATTGCGTTCCGCTAACTTAAAATCAATTGAATCTTCAAACTCTGACTTGGATAACAGCTTTAACCGTTTGATATTTTCTATCCCTAACCCACCGACATTAAATACTCTATAGGGTGACTCACCAAGTTGAATGACACGCTGGCGATAGGGTTCTGCGGCAGTAAAATGCCAATAGGCCATTTTAGTAATACTATGACGGATTGCTTCATCAATCGCACCCTCTGTGGTTTCACCTCCATGCAAATGCGCAATAGGAATCCGCGCAATCATGGCGGCGGATGCGGCTGAGAAGATTTCGTAGCGATCACCGAGTAGCACAACCAGGTCTGGTTGCAGTTCTTCATAGGCCTCGGCAAAGGAAATTTGCGCCAATCCCATCGATTTTGAAATGCCGACTGCGGTATCGGAGGACAACAGCATTTCGATTTTTTTATCAATCTTGAAGTCTTTTTCAACCTCTTTATAAGTCAAACCGAATTCTGGCGACAAGTGCATTCCGGTTACAATCACTTGCAACTGCAATTCTGTCTCTTGTTCAATAGCCTTCATTAACCAATACAGCAATCCGTATTCAGCACGGGTTCCGGTAACGACACAGATTTTTTTTGTTTTTTGGTTATTCACTGATAGCTTCCTCAAGCAGTTCTTTTAGCTCTTCTTTGTTCGGCAGTAGCGTTTGATATTTGCTGGCAAAAATTTGATTATTGTTTTCCGGTAAGGTCATTTCCACCAAAGCTTTGCTTTTGTCTTTGCATAAGACGATGCCGATAGTTGGATTTTCGTAGTCTTGTTTTTCTGTGCGATCAAAGTAGTTTACGTACATCATGAGTTGGCCTAAGTCTTGATGCTTGAGTTCGCCGATTTTTAAGTCGATGACGACAAAACATTTTAGCAGGCGGTTATAAAAAACGAGGTCAACATAGAAGTGTTTTTCATCAATGGTGATCTTTTTTTGCCGCGCTACGAAGGTAAAGCCTTTGCCGAGTTCGAGCAGGAAGTTTTCGAGTTTGTCGATGAGGCGCTGCTCTAGTTCGCTTTCGCTGTAATTTGCTAAAACGGGCAGGCCGACAAATTCGAGAATGTAGGGATCTTTAATTAGGTCGCTGGGGGATTCGATAATCTGCCCTTGTGTGGCGAGCTGTTGGACTGTGTTTTTTTCGCTGCTGAGTTGTAGCCTTTCGAATAGGCCTGTATTGAATTGACGTTTGAGTTCTTTTAGGCTCCAGCGGTTGTTGGAGGCTTCGATTTCGTAAAAACGGCGCTCGTTTGGGTTGCTGATGCGCGTTAGGAAAATGAAGTGCGACCAGCTTAGGGTGAAATTCCGAGAAGGCGTCTCGGAATTTGAATAGGCGAGGTAAAAACGACGCATGTTTTCAAGGTTATCAACCGAAAAGCCTTTCCCAAATTCCTGTGTCAGTTCGTCCGATAGATTTTTGATGAGCATGGCACCGTATTGCGCCCGCGCTTGGCCTTGCTGTTCTTGCTCGACAATACGACGACCGATTTCCCAGTAGGTTTGGGTCATGGTTTGGTTGATAGTTTGATAGACTTTGTTACGCGCACCGTGAAGCAGTGCTTTGATGTCGCTGTAAAAGTCAGTTTGTGCGATATGGGTCGGCGTTGTCATTGTTTTTTAGCATCCAACAGGTGTTTGGCGTTTTCCACATTTAATTTGTATGCCTGATTCCTGGCTGTTGGATTGTCGGGCTGGGTCATTTCGATATATTCTATGTCCAACAAGTGTGAGATGGCACGTTTAAAATTACCTGTTTTGCTTTTGTAACCCAGTGCCTCTAACAACTGCATACTTGTTTTTATGCCAGATTGCAACGCTTTTAAGATTCCTTGCTCTGTTTGATTTAATACTTGAACACTTTCTTGGGCCTTATCTTGGGCCTTGTGCACTGTAAGAAAAAAACACCCCGCTTTGACTTCAAACTTAGGAGCAAGCAGGCCTGCTTGTTGGCATTTTTCAATGATATCGGTGGTGCCGGTTCCGGCTTTTTCGATGTATTTTGCGAGGAACATCGGCTCAGCTAACAATGGATTGACCGGATGAGAGCTATGCGGTTGGGCGAGGTCTTGTAAGTTGATGCCTTTTGGCAGTTGCCCGGGATTCCAAACCTCTAGCCGGTCACTGTAAAGCACGACTTCCACGCTGGCAAGACTGGTGTAATCGCGGTGGACGATGGGATTGACAATCTCTTCGCTGACCACTTCTTTAGGGATGTCATATCCACAGGCGGTTCTTCTGCCACCGTGTCCACTTGAGGTCACAATTTGTGACTTCAAGTTTTCAAACTCTTGTTGAGTCAACTGAAAGCAGTAACGTTCTGGAAACCGTAAGATGTTTCGTTTTACTGCTTGATTTAGTGCCTTGGTTTGTACGCCGTACAATTGCGCCAAATCACGATCCAGCATGACTTGCGTATTGCGAATCGCGTAAATTTTAGACTGCACAAGCTGATAGTCTGTTGGCGTTAAGTTTTCCATAGAGTGTTCTTTTTAAAATTTTCTTCGCCATCTGGCGTTTTCGTAATTCATATCAACTCGTCAGCTTGGTAGTCTTTGTGCGCGACTTGGCCGATGATGTCGTTCCAGCGCATTGGCGAGATACCCAGGCCTGGTCGTTTGACGGTGAGGTTGTGTTCGCTAAAGATGTCGCCTTTTTTAATTTCGGTTAGGGCAACGAGGCTTTTTCTGGCGACCTGCCTATTTTTTTGTTCTGTGGCGGTTGGGCGTTTGATGCCATCACCCAGCGCGATTTCGATATTGCGAATGGCTTGCACCATCGCTTGCAGTTCTTGCGGCTCTAGGCTGGCTTTGTGATCGGGGCCGGGTAGGTTTTTATCGAGCGTAAAGTGTTTTTCGATAATCGATGCGCCTAAAGCCACCGCCGCGGTCGGCACTTCGATGCCCGGCGTGTGATCAGAGTAGCCCACCTTGACTCTGAATGCCTGTGCAATGGTTTGCATGGCGGTTAGGTTGACGTCTTGCATTTGGGTTGGGTAGTCGGTGGTGGCGTGCAAAAGGGTTATATTATCTTTATCTGTGCCCGATTCGATTAACAGGCTTAAAGCCGCTTCAATGTCTGCGAGCGTTGCCATACCCGATGAGAGCACGATTTGTTTGTTGTACGCGCCAACCATTTTTAAATACGGATAGTTAGTAATCTCACCCGATGGAATTTTAAACCGCTTCACACCTAGGCTGTTTAAAAACTGAATGCTCGGTAAATCAAACGGCGTGGACATAAATTCAATCTGTTTTTGCTGGCAATAACCAACCAATTCATGATGATCCGCTTCGCTGAGTTCGAGGCGTTTTAGCATAGCAAACTGGCTTTCTTGTTTACCAGTATTGACAATTTGATAGTCGGCTTGTTGTGCGGATTGGGTGACGAGATTTTCTGCTTTAAAGGTTTGAAATTTGACCGCATCCGCGCCACACTCAGCCGCCACATCAACCAGTTGTTTTGCCATGTCTAACGAGCCATTATGATTAACGCCGGCTTCGGCAATAATAAAAACTGAATGTTTCATTTCGACTCCAATAAACGCCCTTGATTTACATAACAACCAGGCCTGGTGATGTTATTTAAAATTAACGCGCCCGCGCCAATCATCACATTGTCGGCCAGTTCTACACCTTGTTTAATCACCGCGCCGCTGCCGATAAAACAACCGCGCCCGATTTTGACGTCCCCGTTAATTTTGGCACCGGTAGCAATATGGCAATCATCGCCAATCACTACATCATGTTCAATTAACGCTTGGCTATTGATAATCCCGTTTTGACCTATTTGTGCGCCAGCATTCACCAACACCTGATGCATCACAATTGTACCCACCCCAATGGTGGCATGCTGTGAAACATAGGCTAAGGGAGATACCAGGCCTGGTTGTTTATAGCCTAGCGTTTTGAGTTGTTCAAATAATCTCACCCTAGCTTCGGAAGACCGAATTTGCCCGATGGTTACCAAGGCATAATCGTATTGTTTTCGCAGTTCAGGCAAATCCTCATCACAGCCAATCACCGGATAACCCAACACCGTTTTCACCCCGGAGTCTTGGCGGTCGATAATCCCCGCAATCTGCCATTCACCTATCTGCTCAATGACATCAATACAGGCCTTGCAATGCCCGCCGGCCCCAACCAATATAATCGGCGTTTTAGCCATCACAGCGCACCCCGCTTGGCAAATTCACCACCCGCTCTGCCAACCAGTCGGTATTCGTCATGTCGGTGCGCAAACAATCGGCATAGATTGCCAGTTGATGCATCGGTGTCCATAAAGGCCTAGTTTGAATATCTTGGCGGTTAGTAAATTCTAAAAACGCGTTACGTTCGGCTTCAGACTCGCATAACAGCGCGTTCAGCCAGTAATTCGATTGAGTGTTTGTTGGTTCGTTCAGTACCACCAGGCCTGGTTGTAGTTGATACGCCTTCGCCAAAGCGCGCTTTTCTGTCAAAAAAGCCGGCAACTTTTGCATTTGTGCTACGCCCAGCGCGGCATTAATATTCGGCATCCGCAAATTATAAGCCGGCTCATCGTGTTCAAATAACCAAGCATGCGGCATTTTGGCGGTGGTGCTTAAGTGTTTGGCGTGACGAGCGAGTTCGGCATTATCGGTAATCAGCATGCCACCTCCACCGGTGGTGATGACTTTATTGCCGTTAAAACTAAACACCCCAAATTGACCAAAACGTCCGGTATGCTGACCTTGATAAAAACTGCCTAAACTTTCAGCCGCATCTTCTACCAGCGCAATATGGTGTCGGTTACAAGTTTCTAAAATCGCGTCAATACGGGAGGGAAAACCCAAGGTGTGCATCGGCACACAAGCGCGAATCACCCGACCGGTTTGGCGATGCACGCATTGACCGTTTTGCTGTGCCGTCTGTTCGGTTAAAAATTGGTTGAGCGATTGCGGACACATGCCCAAGGTTTCGCGTTCAACATCAACAAACACCGGTTCAGCTTGATGCATTTTGATCGCGTTCGGCGTAGCGACAAAGGATAAGGATTGCGTGATGACCAGCTCATTTGCCTGCAAGCCAATCACCTTTAACGCCAAATACAATCCCATCGTGCCGTTCACCACCGCCACCGCGTGTTTGGCGCCGGTAAAATCGGCAACTTGTTGTTCAAACTCGGTCACGTATTGCCCGACCGATGAAACAAAAGTCGAGTCAATACAATCCACCACTAAACGTTTTTCGGCCTCGTCAAAACAGGGCGCATGTAATGGAATTAACCCTTCCGCTTGCTGATAATGTTGGCGCATAAACGCCATCATAGACAACCAGGCCTGCTTGCTCTTAAGGGTATGGTGATTAGACATTATAAAGCCCAGTTTTATAGGCTTTTAGGTTTTGTGGCTGAACAAACCAGTTGATGGTTTGTTGCAGTCCGTTTTCCAGTGATGTGGTTGGGCTGTAGCCGGTCAAGGTTTTTAATTTGGTGTTATCCCCCCACAAACGAAACACCTCAGAATCTTTCGGTCTGAGACGTTGCGCATCCTGCACAAACTCGACGTTTGAACCCATTAAACGCTTAATCAACTCCAAGGTATCTTGAACCGAAATCTCGTAATTTGAGCTGATATTCACGGTTTCGCCAATCGTGTTATCGCTCGTCATTAATGCCATCATGCCTTGGCAGGTATCGGCAACATAATTAAAATCACGCGTTGGCGTGGTATCGCCTAACTGAATTTGAGTTTGACCAGCGGCAATCTGACCAATAATAGTCGGAATTACCGCCCGCGCCGATTGCCTTGGGCCATAGGTATTAAACGGTCGCGCAATCGTCACAGGCGTTTCAAACGCCAAAAAATACGACATCGCCATCGCATCCGCGCCGATTTTACTCGCGCTGTAAGGCGATTGCGGTTGCATCGGATGGCTTTCATCAATCGGAACATATTGCGCTGTGCCGTAGGTTTCCGAGGTGGAGGTATGCATAAAGCGGCGCACGTTTTGATCCCGCGCTGCCTGCACCATATTTAACGTCCCGGTCACGTTGGTATCGACATAAGAGCCAGGAGCAGCATAGGAGTAAGGTATCGCGATTAACGCCGCCAGATGAAACACGGTATCGATATTTTTGCAGATTGTTTGACACAAAAACGGATCTCGAATGTCGCCGCTGATAATCTCCATTTCATCGGCTAGGACCGATTGATCCAGCCAGCCCCAACTATTAAACGAGTTATACTGTACCAATGCTCGCACATCTGCGCCCGCCATCACAAGGGCTTCAACTAAATGCGACCCAATAAAGCCATCAGCACCGGTCACTAAAACTTTTTTGCCTTGCCAGAATGTTGCCATTTAAACGTCCAATCAAATAAATTTTAAGTATCTCAACTCAAAAACAGATTTCCTCACCGCGCGGCTAACAGCGGCTGAGCATCGCGCCCCAACCAGGCCTGGTAATGCGCTTGGGTGTTAAGCACCTTAGTGAGGTAATTGCGTGTTTCGGCAGAAGAATGTTGCTGACTAATTCGCTGCTTAACCTGTGCGGTGCTTAACCGGTTTACCTGCCACATTGCTGACTCCATATCGTTGCCAAACAAAGGCCATACCCGATTTAAGCCACCATTGTAAGCGGCAATCACCAAAGCCGAACGTGTCTCAGCATCATTTACTGCTGCAAAATAATCATGATAAAGCAATGCTAAATAAGCCGTGCCAATACGAATATTCTGTTCCGGGTTAAACAGTGTATTGCGCGATGGCATCTGATTAATACCATCAACTTTTTGATAGACATCCAACCCAGCTGCATAGTCTTTAATTTGCATTAAACCCATCGCATTAGAGCGACTAATAGCACGCGGATTAAAATTACTTTCCACCTCCATCACCGCGAATACCAAGGCTGGCGAAATCTTATACTCATTAGCATAGCGCAAGACATACGCCTCATAGGGTTGTGCAGCAGCGGGCAAATTAGACTGACTTAATGGAATACGAATTTGTGCTACAGGTTGTCCTTGTCGCTCTACCCAATCAAGACGACGCTGGATAAGAAACTGTGCATAAGCATGCGCTTGAATGGGTGTGGTGACCGTATCGTGACGGTGATCTAGGACACGACGATACAAGGTTGGACGTGCCTGTAAATTAAGTGGTTGCGTTGATAACCACTGATCTTCTTGAAACAATTGATCAGTTAACATGGCCCGAGCCAAAGCACGCATCATGGCGGTCTGTTGTTTGGCAATCTCGGCGCTAAATTCAAATGTAATCATGTCATTATGAATAGCAACAAACACTGGCGGACGCGTTGGTTTAGTAACAGCTTGTTCTATTGCAACAGCCACATTGTTTTCGGCAGGCGCAGCAACTAATTCTACTACTGGATCTTTTACTGCATCCGTTGTGGACACTGTCGGTGTCGCTAACTTTGATTCAACAGTATTTACATGCATCGCTTGACTGGCTAGGGTAACAATGGCGTTGTCATTTGGTTCAGCGTTAGCATTAACTTCAGGGGGAGCGTCTAAATTCAGCTTTGCGATAGAAGGGGTTGCATTACTTGCACCTATCGATTCAACAAGGTTATCTTCACTAACAGGCATAGCCGCCTGCACGACTTTATCTTCAGTCGCCAGACTTCGTTGCTGAAGCTGGGCGAGTGCATAGCCAGACGCCCAAAATAAGCCTAAAAAAACAACACTAGTCTTGAACCAAAAACGATGACTAGAAGTACTCGATTGGTGGAGTGTAGTGAGTTTAGCAAGCATGGTTTCAACCTCGCCCGCTAAACGGTTTTAGCGGGTATTAATAAAATTAAATAATGATAACTGCTGTACTCTAGCAAATGTCTGCTGAGATACCTGTAGCGCCGTTTGAGTTAAATTTAGCTTCGTGATACCTTCTGCCAAATCCAGATCCTCAAAACCACTACGTCTTTCTGTCATAGCGATTTTGTAAATCTCATTAACTTCTAGCTGCGCATCAATACGATTAACGCGCGTACCTACTGAAGTGAGAGTGGCCGCCTGTTGATCGATAGCATTTTTTAAATCATCTAAAATGTCATCACCAGGACGCTCACCCGCTTCTAATCGATCACGCATAATCTTGACTACATTGTAGATATTGTGATCAACACCCTCGGCATCCGTACTAGCAAAGGATGTTGAAGCAAGACCCGCGCCAAAAACCTCACTACCCACTTCAGCAATTCTTACTCTAGAGGGATTTTGGCTTGGTTCAGGTTGAACGGGCAAATTATCATCAAAATTAATTTGCACACTTCGGTGCCCAAATGCAGCACGCGGATCATTATCCGGTCTTGCAGGATCTGTTAGGTAAGTGACAAAACCAGGGTTAGTCGGGTCTTCAACAAAAGGCCGGTCATCGGTGTTATCTCCAGCGAATAAAAATTGACCGTCCAGATTTGTAGCATTCATGTGGTTAAGAAGACCATTTAATAACTGGTCAACCTCTGCAGCGGCTTGCCGCCTGTTGTCTGGCGACATCGTATCCGTTGACATGGCCACTGCAAGCTGTCTTGTGCGTTGCAATATGTCAATATTACTAGAGATTTCAGTTTCTACTTGTTGTAATTGAAACAATGCACTATTCGCATTATCTTTAAACTGATCAAGTTGTTTAATCCCTTGATTTAGTACACTGACCTGATAAGCGCCAGAAGGATCATCACTCGGGCGATTAATTTTTTTTCCTGATGCAACCTGCTCTTGAGTAGCCGCCAGTTTAGCTTGCTGCTGCTGCATGGTGTGAACACCATTAAAAAAACTATAAGCTGTCGAAGTTCTCATGGCATGACCTTTCTATTTAGTTTCTTACAGCACCAAGCAGTGTTTGAAACATTGATTGCGAGGTTTGAATGACTTGAGCAGCGGCCTGATAGGCCTGCTGAAAGCGAATCAAATTGGCGGCTTCCTCATCCAGATTGACGCCTGCAATACTTTCGCGCTGCTCAAATAAGTAGTTATATCCTGTTTGCGCAGACATTAGCTGCGACTCAGTACGATTAATATAACGGCCAACATCAGTTGAAACTTGAGCAAAACCTTCAGCAATAGTCGCAGTCGCCCCACTACCTCTATCAAATAATAGACTTTTAGACTGTAAAGCGGCAAACCTGGCAGCGTTGGTATTATCACCCGACGCCGCAGGTGCCAGCACATCAGTTGCTGCAAGCATATCAGGACGCTGTCCACGGGTAGCAAGGTCGCTCGGTTCGCTTGCTTCTAGTCTAAAAGACTCTACCATTGCACGGTGTGGCGACACCTGGAAACGATCCCCTGGTGCTAAACCATCAGGCTCAAATAGCAAACCTTCAAACTCAATGTCATCTGACACACTAAATTCGGCAAATTCTTTTGTACTCAGATTGGTAACACGATAGTCCGTACCATCAAAACTTATTTCATAACTGGCCGCGCGTAATGCACCCACTTCCTGCATATCATTTGCGAGTTTTGCGTCGGCATCAGCTACAGTATTACCCGAAACCAACATATCTGCCGCATTAAAGCTAACTGTAACATTGCTGGTTCCAAGTGGGCTCGTATTATTGACATTCGCTCTCGCTTCCACTTCAAGCGGCGTAAAAATATTACCACCCAGTTCATCATTACTTGTCCAACCTTGATTATTTTGCGTATTCTGAGACGCCACAAAACCATTTAGCATCACACCCAGCTGATCATAGGTTTTGTCAATAAGATTGGTTCTTGCCTCTAACAAACCCCCAAGTTCACCGCTGCCTTCGAGTAGGTGGGTAATTTGGATCTCCGTACCCGACTGACGACTCATCAATTCTGCTCTATCAAGACCAGGATAAACGCCTTTACCTATTTCCAACGGGAAAACCTTATTGTCGGCTAACAGGGGTACCCGATTATTTTCAGAGTAAATTTCTACCTGCCCATCAGGCTTAAGCGTTACAGTGATACCCAGCAATTTGCCAAGGTCATTGACCGCCTTATCACGTTTATCCAACAGATCAAAAGGCTGTTGCGAGTTATTACCTGCTTTGGAAATTGCCGAGTTAATCTGTTCTATATCGGCTAATTGACTATTTATGGAATTGACGACACCGCCAATTTGTTCATTAATTTGACGCTCGGTTTGTGACAGCAACTGCTGTGTCGCATTCATTGCTGCAACGAGATTGCTCGCTTGATTTAATACATCATCTTTAGCGATATTAGATTGTGGATTCGTGGCAAGATCTTGCCACGAGTCAAAATAGTTTAATAAAAAATTCTCGACACCCTGGTCTACTGAAGACACGGCTCCTTCAACTTGCTTGGCAATAGACAAACGGGTTTCAAAGCCCGTTACACTCGACTGCGCTGACTGGAGTTGCTTATTTACAAAATCACTCATAATGCGTTCAATGCGACTAGCTTCAACACCCGAGCCACCATAGCCGCCGGCATTACCGAAGTTTAAAGCACTCAACTCAGCACGCTGACGACTATAGCCTTCCGTATTCACGTTAGCAATATTATGACTTGTAACCTGTAACGAACGGTTAAAGGCATTAGTCGCGGTGGTCGCAATAGTCAGCATATCAGCCATAATCAAATCCTATCCAAACGCTGGTTTAAGTAAGCATCCGTTGTTGCCGTTGGCAAAGTAGGTGCTAACTGTTCTACTATAAGATCGGCCAAACCGACAGAACCTTGAGCCGCTAAATGCTGAGACAATTGACTATGATACAAATCTTTATAGGTGTCATAGTCAGATCCCTCTAACCATCCATCATCAAAACGCGTTTGATGTGCTGTCTTTAAAATCTGCTGAAGCATCATGGCTTCAAATTGTTCAGCGACTGGACGCAATGCGCTTTGCTGATCTTCACGTGCTTGCCGACGCAGGTCACCAAATCCTTGCAGATTCATAACATTTTGATGATCCATGCTCACTAAGCTCATCTTACATCTCCATTCGATCAGGCCATTAAATTATCATTAGTTCAGCACGAAGTGCGCCAGCTTGCTTCAGCGCCTCTAAAATGGCCACCAGATCACTAGGGGCGGCACCCACTCTGTTAACGGCTTCAACCAGCTCGTCTAATGTGATACCCGAATCAAACTTAAACATCCGAGAGCCACGTTCTTCAATATCTACTTCCGAACCAGGTACCAACATAGCTTGCCCATCCGCTAGCGGGTTTGGCTGACTAGCTTCAAGTGATTCTTCAATTCTAACCACCAAGCCACCATGACTTACCGCTGCTGGGCTTACTCGCACCGTTTGACCAATAACAACGGTGCCAGTCCGTGAGTTAACAATAATCCGTGCCGCACTATCACCCATTGCGACTTCTATATTTTCTAAAATCGACATAAACGCGACACGTTGATCTGGAATACGCGGCGCCATGACCTCAATTGATTCCGCATCCAGCGCTTGAGCCGTTCCCGCCCCCAACATATCATTGATCGCATTGGTCACATTGGTTGCCGTGGTAAAATCCGCTCGATGTAAATTGAGTCTGATGGTTGTACCGGTCGTAAAGTCACTGTGTACTTCACGCTCGACTAGAGCACCATTAGGAATACGCCCCACACTCGGGACATTAATTGTAACGCTAGAGCCATCACGACCCGACGCATCCAAGCCACCCACGACTAAATTCCCTTGCGCTAATGCATACACCTGATTATCCACCCCTTTAAGTGGTGTCATTAACAAGGTACCGCCCTGAAGACTTTTCGCATTACCCAATGAAGAAACAGTGACATCAATCGTTTGGCCTGGCTTGGCAAAGGCGGGTAAGCTGGCATGCACAGCAACAGCCGCAACATTTTTAGCATTCGTCCTTACACCCGGCGGCACATTAATGCCAAACTGATTGAGCATACTAATTAAACTTTGTTCGGCAAAAGGAGTATTGTCACCCGAGCCATTTAAACCCACCACTAAGCCATAGCCAATAAGTTGGTTTTCTCGCACACCGGCAACATTTGCCACATCTTTTATACGGGATTGTGCTTCTACCCAGCTACTCCAAAATAGGATAACCACCATTGCGATAAGTCCGAATGTGGCTTGCTGTTTGTTAATTAAATTTTGCATAATGACTCACCTAGAGATTTGATGACGATGATTAAAGCGGCCAGAACTTTGTTAAAAACCGCGTCACGGGACCGGGTCTTGTCGTATTCCCCGCCACACCTGTGTCACGGTAAATCAAACGAACATCCGCAACCTTGGTTGATTCGATCGTATTATCTGGGCTAATGTCTTGTGGTCGCACGATACCACCAAAGCGAATGACTTCTTCACTACTCCCTACCGTAATCCACTTCTCGCCACGTACAACTAAATTCCCATTGGGGATCACTTCTACTACAGTAACCGCCACAGACCCTGAAACCGTTGAGTCTTGCTGGGCATTCGCATTACCTGAAAAATTCGAGCTTGATCCAAAACCGACGCCTCCTGTGCCCAGCCCATCATAAATTTCGTTTGCCGAACGACCTAACACATTTAGTGGCGTCGACACACCTAAATCCATATTGTTATTACGATTAAAATTGGCTTGATCACGGCGATTTGCATTGAACTTTTCAACCAATTCGATCGTTATAATGTCGCCCACTCGATGTGCTCGGGCATCATTAAAAAAAGTCACCGCATTCGCAGAGCTATACAAAGAACCATTAACCGGTGCAGGCACTTGGCCCATGTTGGCAGGGTAGGCAGGTTCATAATTAAAATCTTCAAGACGCTCTGGCGTAGTAGAACACCCTGATAAGACTGCAACACCACCTAATAGCAGGCCTGCTGCAATCGTTTTATGTATTGACCTCATCACCTACTCCTTAAACGGTGTTATTTAAGTATTGCATCATGCCATCAGCCGCAGTGATCGCTTTAGCATTCATTTCATAGGTACGCTGCGCCTCAATCATGCCAATCAATTCTTCAACTGTATTGACATTTGATGCCTCAAGTGCGCCTTGAATAACGGCCGCCGCATCATCCACCGTTGGGTTATTAACTAAAGGGGCGCCACTGGCAATCGTTTCATAAAACATGTTCTGACCAATAGCTTCTAAACCCGCAGGGTTAATAAACGTTGCGATCTCTATTTGACCAAGGTTGATAGGTGCTGGATTGCCGGGTTCCTTGGCAAATACCGTACCATCACGCGTAACCATCACATCGAGCGCATTTTCAGGAATTTGGATATTAGGCTCTAGCAAATAGCCAGAAGAGGTCACGACGTCGCCATTTTGATTAACCTGGAATGAACCATCTCGCGTATACATGATATTCCCGTCAGGATCTAAAACACGAAAGAACCCTTTACCATCAAGCGCCAAATCTAATTGATTGTCGGTTATGATCAAGTTGCCTTGGGTATGAATTTTCTGTACCCCAACGGCTTTCACCCCGACGCCAAGCTGCAACCCAGAAGGCAGTGTATTTATTTCATCCTGCGTACCCTGTGCACCCGGTGCACGAACACTTTGATAAAGTAGATCATCAAATTCAGCACGCCCCGCTTTGTAGCCGGTGGTATTTGCGTTGGCTAAGTTATTTGAGATGGCCGCTAATCGAAACTGCTGCGCCTCTAAGCCGGTTTTTGCCACATATAACGCTCTCATAACACACTCCTGCTAAACAAATCGTGATTGAGACTATCCACGAATTGATAAAATTTGATTAGATGTAGAGGCCAAATCACTGGCCGTTTTCATCATCTTGACCTGCATCTCGTATTTACGGCTAAGCTCAATCATTGTTGTTAGTGCCTGCACTGTATTCACGTTACTGGTTTGTAATGCGCCGTTAACCATGGGTACATTTGCTTGCTCTGGCAAGGGTGCACCTTCAACTAATCTTACCGAGCCTTGCTCATCTTTCATTAACTGATCAAACGGCGGATTCACCAAGCGCAGCTGGTCAATAACAACCCACTCATTTGCACCCGCACCCGCGGGAATTAAAGAAATTGTGCCATCACTGCCAATAGCAACATCATCATAGGGGGGTAATGCAATTTGTCCGCCAGCCGCATTCAAAATAGGTTGCCCTTTCACATCAACCAGCAGACCTGCTTCTGTCACCTGTAAACTAGCCGATCGCACGTAAGCTTCCTGATCATTACGATCAAGCATGGCAAAAAAACCATCGCCATTTGTCGCTACATCAAGCGATCGACCCGTCACCTTAATCGCACCTGGGGTAAAGTCTGTTGCGGGTCGCTCATCCATCGCATAAGTGCGGCTATCCCAACCTGGCCCTTTTAGCAATTGGGCCCGAAACTGATTAAAGTCCTGCATAAACCCATCCGTATTGGCATTGGCTAGGTTATTAGCGTTATTGGCCTGTGAAAAAGCCGTTTCTTTGGCACCACTCATGGCGATAAATAACATTCGATCCACAGCACTTGTCCTTGGTTACAATCAAGCAATTAATAACAGGTTTAAGCAAGTGCTATGCCAAAAGGCAATAGGCGAGAGACATGTCTGTGAGGTGATTCTAGAAATCGAGTATAGGAATGAAGCTCAGGAAACAAAAAACCCCAAGTAAATTAATTACTTAGGGTTAAGATATGGCGCGCCTGAAGAGATTCGAACTCCTGACCGCTCGGTTCGTAGCCGAGTACTCTATCCAGCTGAGCTACAGGCGCGTTGTGGTTGCGTATTATAGAGAACTTGTAACAAGTGTCAATCTAATTTTTGCATTTTTTAAAGCTTAAAATGAATGGCGGAGACGGAGGGATTCGAACCCTCGATAGAGCTACAAACCCTATACTCCCTTAGCAGGGGAGCGCCTTCAGCCTCTCGGCCACGTCTCCACATTCAAGTCGCGTATACTACAGATAAAACGCAACGAAGTAAAGCCCAAAATCTGATTTTGGGCTAGGTTTTTATGCCTTGTCCAACTCAAATTTCTGGTGCAAGCTTTTGACCGCTTTTTCTAGTTGATCTTCATGCACGACAACAGAGATTTTGATTTCGGTCGTGGCAATCATTTGGATATTAATATTGTCATCAGCCAACACTTGGAACATACGGCTAGCAATACCAACATGTGAACGCATCCCTACCCCTACCATCGATACCTTCGCAATCGCATCATCGTAAACCACTTCACGCGCACCCAAGTCTTTGGCAACCGCACTCAAAATATCTTGCGCTTGAGCACGATCACCGCGCGGTACTGTAAAGGTAAAATCAGTTGTACCATCTTGGCCTTGGTTTTGAATAATCATATCTATTTCAATATTAGCATCGGCTATCGGGCCTAATATCTGATAGGCTACACCCGGTTTATCAGGCACACCCAACACTTGTAGTTTTGATTCATCACGATTAAACGCAATCCCTGAAATAAGGGGTTTTTCCATAGTATTTTCCTCAGAAGTTATCAAGGTACCGCCACCGTCCTTTAAAGACGAAAGAACACGAAGTGGCACTTGGTATTTACTTGCAAACTCTACCGAGCGAATCTGCAAGACTTTGGCGCCTAAACTGGCCATTTCCAACATTTCGTCAAACGTAATCGTATCTAAGCGACGCGCCTCTGGTACTAGGCGCGGATCTGTCGTGTAGACACCGTCCACATCGGTATAGATTTGACACTCATCTGCTTTTAACGCCGCCGCTAAGGCGACAGCGGTGGTATCCGACCCACCACGACCTAGGGTTGAAATATCGCCATTCGCAGTCACACCTTGGAAACCAGCGACCACCACGACTTTATTTTGATCTAATTGCTGACGTATCTTAGCCGCATTAATACTGTCAATACGGGCTTTAGTATGTACTTCATCAGTTTGAATCGGCACTTGCCAACCCGTATAAGAGATTGCATCGTGACCACTCTGCTGCAATGCCATACTCAATAATGAAATAGTGACTTGCTCGCCTGTAGTCAGCAACATATCCATTTCTCGCTTAGAGGGTTGAGCCTGCATCGTTTTAGCCATTTCAACCAAACGATTAGTTTCACCTGACATAGCTGATAAAACCACAACTAGTTGATGACCCTCATCTACGAACTTTGCTACCTTTTTCGCCACATTTTGAATGCGTTCTAATGAACCCACTGACGTTCCGCCATATTTTTGGACAATAAGTGCCATGTGATTTTTTGCCTTTTTTTCGTTCTATATTAACTTAAGTTTTTAAAGATTAGACACGCTCTTGAACCCAATCTATTACTGACTCTAGTGCTCCAGGCAGGCCAGCAGGGTCTTTACCGCCAGCTTGCGCCATATCTGGACGACCACCACCTTTACCGCCCACCTGCTGAGCCACAAAATTCACCAATTCGCCGGCTTTAAACCGACTGGTTTCTGCTTTACTCACCCCCGCCACCAGGTTAACCTTATCTCCCTGCACAGAAGCTAATAGAATCACCGCGGGAGCCAGTTTATCTTTTAAACGATCCAAGTTTTCCCGCAACAAATTCATGTCCGCACCGGGTAATTCGGCTGCCAATAGATTTACGTTACCTAATTGCTGAACCTGCTCCGCGAGTTGATCACCTTGTGAAGCGGCCATCTCGGCCTGCATCTGCTGGCACTGCTTTTCAAGTTCTTTAGTTTGGGTCACCAGGCCTGCTACCTTATCAAGCAAGTGAGCTTTGTCTGCTTTGACCAATTCTGCTGCTTGGAGTAACGTCGCTTCTTGTTGATAAAACACCTCCCAAGCACCGTGACCGGTTATCGCTTCAATACGGCGCACACCAGAGGCTACCCCGCCCTCAGATAAAATCTTGAACGGCCCAATTTGACCTGTAGAGTGCACGTGGGTACCACCACATAGTTCAATGGAAAACTCACCCATATCAACTACGCGCACGACATCGCCATATTTTTCACCAAACAAGGCCATCGCGCCCATTTGCTTGGCTGCATCGATATCCATATGCTGGATACCCACTGGGTGATTGAGCATAATATTTTCATTGACTAAACGTTCAATTTTTTGCAACTGCTCAGCTGAGATAGGTTCAAAATGACTAAAGTCAAAACGTAAACGATTAGGCGCAACCAATGAGCCTTTTTGACCGACATGATCGCCTAGAATTTGGCGCAGTGCTGAATGTAGCAAATGTGTTGCCGAATGATTACGTTCAGAATCACGCCGCGCGACCACATCAATCTGTGCATCAACCTCTTGATCAACAATAATCTGACCCGCCGTCATCTTGCCGAGGTGCAAAAATGTATTACCTTGTTTTTTAACTTCATCAACGTGGAAGCTGGCCATATGAGTGCCAATAAAGCCTACATCGCCGACCTGACCACCCGATTCAGCATAAAAGGGCGTCTTATCTAAGACCACCAGGCCTGCTTGACCTTCATCAAGCTGATGCACCGCTTCACCATCCACAAATAAAGCCACGACCTTGGCATGCGCCTGATCATGCGCATAACCCACAAATTCAGTCACCGCTTGACAATCAATGCGCACCGCTTGGTTGCCACTAAAACTATTAGCAGCGCGAGCGCGCTCGCGCTGAGCTTGCATGGCTTGCTCAAACCCAGCTTCATCAAGGGTTAAACCGCGCTCACGCGCAATATCAGCGGTCAAATCAACGGGGAAACCATAGGTATCATAAAGTTTAAAAATCGTTTCACCATCAATCTTCGTGGCTCCGGCTAAACCGACAATAGCTTGCTCTAAATGTGCCATTCCATTTTCAAGGGTTTCCGCAAAACGTTCTTCTTCTAATTTAAGCGCACGTGTCACTTCTGCGGCCTTGGCGGCAAGTTCTGGATAGGCGTCACCCATTTCAGCCACTAATGGCGCAACAAGCTGATGGAAAAACGGTTGTGTTTGACCTAGCTTATAGCCGTGACGAATCGCCCGACGGATAATGCGTCGCAGCACATAGCCACGCCCTTCATTTGATGGCAAAACACCATCAGTAATAATGAACGCACAAGAACGAATATGATCGGCAATGACCCGCAACGAACTCAATGAGGTATCAGTCTGCCCAGTTAATTGTGCTGCAGCCTTGACCAGGGTTTTGAACAGGTCAATATCATAATTGTTGTGCACACCCTGCAAGACCGCGGCTAAACGTTCCAAGCCCATACCGGTATCGACTGAAGGTTTGGGTAGGGGCGTTAAGGTGCCATCGGCTGAGCGATCAAATTGCATGAATACTAGGTTCCAGATTTCAATATAGCGATCGCCATCTTCATCTGGCGAACCGGGCGGTCCACCTGGAATATCCTCACCATGATCATAAAAAATCTCACTACAAGGACCGCAAGGACCGGTATCCCCCATTGACCAAAAATTATCTTTCGCACCACAACGTGAAAAACGTGCTGAACTCACACCAAGTTCTTTGAGCCAAATATCCGCCGCCTCGTCATCTTCTTCGAACACTGTGACCCATAGTTTTTCAGCGGGCAAACCCAATCGCTCAGTCAAAAATGCCCACGCAAACCTGATCGCTTCAGGCTTGGAATAATCACCAAAACTAAAGTTACCCAACATTTCAAAAAAGGTATGATGACGCGCTGTATAGCCTACGTTTTCTAGATCGTTATGCTTTCCACCGGCACGAATACAGCGTTGCACACTGACAGCACGAGAATAGTCACGTGATTCTTGCCCTAAAAAAGTTTCTTTAAACTGAACCATGCCTGCATTAGTGAATAGTAGAGTAGGATCGTTACCCGGCACAACGGGGCTGGAATGCACTGGATGATGCCCTTGCTCGGCAAAGTAATCAATAAATGCTTGTCTAATTTCTGCACTGGTCATGTTTTAAAAAACCTAATTATGTCAAATAAATAAATACATGTTAATCAGGATCAAACGCCTGATAACACTGTGTCACCGAGAAACCTCGAGCTTGTAGAAACCGTAATCGTCGCGCAAACTCTTTGCGATCACTTGGTCGGCAGGTATCGCCGAATTTTTTTACTAAGGCTTGCTTTGCCACCGTTTTTGATAACTGCGCATAATCGCGCAATGCCTCATCAATCAAATCAACCCGATCGCAAGATTGCAAAAGGGCCTGGCGACATTTTAATTCGCCCTGCCCTTTTGCTTGTGCCATGCGCAGATAACTCTCTAGATAGCGCTGGTCCGATAACCAGTTTTGGGATTCGCAATAGTCTAATGCTTGTGACAGCAAAGTTTCAAGCTGCTCACAATGAGAAAACTTATATTGGAGTTTGTGAGCTAACTCTTTGCGAGCATGTTCTCGCCTCGCTAACAAACTCTGTGCACGTGACACAATTGTTTGAATATTACAATCTGGCGTCGCCCCCTGGCTATAAAACGGCTTAATCGGCCACCTCATCTAATGAAAACTCTGCAACAGGCTTATCCTTCTCAGGCTTGACCAGCAAGCGCGCTTTCAATTCAGTTTGAAGTGTTTCCGATATAGCTGGATTATCTTTTAGGTATTGTCGAACATTGTCTTTACCTTGACCGATTTTTTCACCATTATAGCTGTACCAAGACCCCGCTTTGTCAATGAGGCCTTCTTTTACGCCCAAGTCAATAATTTCACCTTCGCGAGAAATACCTTCACCATATAGAATATCAAACTCAACCTGCTTAAACGGCGGAGCGACTTTGTTTTTGACAACCTTCACACGGGTTTCATTACCCAAAATCTCATCGCCCTTCTTAATCGCACCAATTCGACGAATATCTAAACGAACTGAAGAATAAAACTTGAGTGCGTTACCACCCGTTGTCGTTTCTGGGCTACCAAACATCACACCAATTTTCATCCGAATTTGGTTGATAAAGATAACCAAAGTATTGGTACGCTTGATATTGGCGGTGAGTTTACGCAAAACTTGAGACATGAGTCGTGCCTGTAAGCCCATGTGTGAATCACCCATATCACCTTCAATTTCTGCTTTTGGCGTCAGTGCAGCAACCGAATCAATAACGACAATATCCACACCTCCTGAACGCACTAGCATATCGGCAATTTCTAGCGCCTGCTCACCGGTATCTGGTTGTGAAACCAGTAGGTTATCCACATCGACACCCAGCTTTTGTGCATAGCTGGGATCAAGTGCATGCTCAGCATCAACGAATGCAGCTACGCCGCCTTTTTTCTGCGCTTCTGCAATAGCATGCAAGGTTAGCGTCGTTTTACCGGATGACTCTGGGCCATAAATTTCAATAATTCGTCCTTTGGGTAGACCAGCAATACCCAATGCAATGTCTAGACCTAACGAACCTGTTGAAATGGCTTCAATATCGCGCGGTGCCGTTGAATCACCCATGCGCATAATAGAGCCTTTACCGAACTGCTTTTCAATTTGACCTAATGCCGCTGCGAGGGCTTTCTGCTTATTATCATCCATAGCGTTTTCCTTAATTAGCGGGGCATCAATTTTAATGCGTATATTGAATAAATTTAGATGCGTGAAATGGCAAAGATTATCCCACAGTATTGCAACCATTTAAATCAATTTTAACAAAGGTGAATAGTAAAGGTAAGTGTTTTTACTTATAATTAAAAAGTTGTAGCAACCCTTCAAGCCCGACCAAGGTTGTTTGCTGACGAATCAACTGACGGCTACCCTCAAAATGATACATCCTGCTTGAACAAATTAGCTCAGATTCAACCCGTTGCGCCCAAGCAAGCCATACCGTGCCAACAGGTTTATCAATTGACCCTCCTCCAGGCCCCGCAATACCACTACATGCAATGGCGTAGTGTGCTTTTGAGTTGGCCAGTGCACCTCGAACCATCTGCTCTACGCAGGCTTGACTGACCGCACCTTCCGCAACAAATACCTCTGATGAAACGCCCAATAAATCTTGCTTAGCCTCATTGCTATAGGTGACCCAGCCCCGATCAAACCACTTTGAGCTGCCCGGTAAATCAGTTACAACTTGTGCAATCATACCGCCAGTACAGGATTCTGCTGTCGCTAAGCAGGCCTGCTGATCTAACATTTTGTTAGCAAGCGATATCACCGCCATTGCTATATTTTCTTCAATACTCATATCACCTACTAAATTCTTAAAAGACGCCCAATCAATCTTTAGTTTAGCAAAACTTTGCTATGTTTCGTTTAGCAAATCTAGCCGATGCGTTTTTGTTAGAATGATAGGTTTATCTATTCAACAATATTTTTGCTGACTCATGACCTCAAAAAACCCTGCTTCACCATTAACACACACGCCCATGATGCAACAATATCTGACCATAAAAGCAGAATACTCCGAGCAGCTGGTGTTTTATCGTATGGGCGATTTTTATGAATTGTTTTATGACGATGCGGTCAAAGCCGCCGGCCTGCTAGACATTACCCTTACCCAGCGCGGTCAATCTGCTGGCAAACCCATTCCAATGGCAGGCATTCCCCATCACAGCGCTGAAGGCTATTTAGCCAAGTTAATTAAGCTGGGTGAGTCGGTCGCTATTTGTGAGCAAGTCGGGGATGTTAATAAAAAAGGACCGGTTGAACGCAAAGTGGTTAGGGTCTTAACACCCGGCACCCTAACCGAGGATAGCCTGCTTGAAGCTCGCCAAGATAATCTATTAGTAGCTTGGACACAAAGCGCGCACAAAATTGGCATTAGCTGGCTAGATGTGGCCAGTGGGCGCTTTGAGGTAACTGAATTTGACCAGCTGAATGCAGCACTCAATGAACTACACCGTCTCAACCCTGCTGAACTCATTCTGGCCGAATCCTGCGATCATCCCGACCCTGCGAGTAAAGTGCGCACCCAACGCTTACCTGACTGGCTAAGTCAAGACACTGCGGCCAAACGGGTATTACTCGACCATTTTAAAACCCGTGACTTAAGTCCTTTTGGCTGCGAGCAGGCGCCGGTCAAGACCACTGCTGCCGCCGCACTGCTTTACTATGCCCAGGCGATGCTGCAACAACCGCTGCATCAAGTCACCAGTCTGCAAAGCTATCATACCGATGACTATCTGATCCTTGATGCGATTACCCGCCGCAACCTTGAATTAGATACCCATCAACAGGGATTTCAGCATCACACTTTGTTTCATTTACTTGATCACTGCCAAACCCCGATGGGTAGCCGATTGTTGCGCCGTTGGTTACGCCAACCTTTACGCCGTCGTGAACAGATTTTGCAACGTTTAAGTGTGGTCGATTGTCTGGTGATGAATCAGCAACATAGCCAGCTGCAAGCGCACCTTAAACCCATTGGCGACTTAGAACGAATTATAAGTCGGGTTGCACTGGGCAGCGCAAGACCCAGAGATTTAAGCCAATTAGGACGTGGTCTGGCGGCATTACCAGGCCTGCTAGAGTGGGCGAGTCAGTGGGAGGAAGTCCACTGGTTAAGCGCACAAATCAATTCATTTGAGACCTTAGCGGATGAACTCGCCCGGGCGATTGTTGAGCAACCACCCCTGCTGTTACGAGAAGGCGGTGTATTCAAAACCGGCTATGACCCAGAACTCGATCAATTATTAGCGCTCAAAACCCAAGCCGGTGATTATTTAACCGACTTGGAAAAACGTGAACGTGAACGAACAGGTTTAACGAGTTTAAAAATCGGCTTTAATCGTGTGCAGGGTTATTATATTGAACTAAGCAAGCAGTACAGTGATCAAGTGCCATTGGATTACACGCGCCGCCAAACGCTCAAAAATGCAGAGCGCTACATTACCGCCGAACTGAAAAACTTTGAAACCCAGATTTTAAGTGCCGACGACAAGGCACAAGCACGGGAACAGGCGCTCTATGAACAATTGCTGACTAAAATTCAAGCGCAACTCATCCCTTTGCAACAAACCGTTCATGCGCTGGCCGCGCTCGATGTGTTGGCCAATTTTGCAACACAAGCCTTAGCACGAAACTATGCTCGTCCAACCTTTCAAGATCAACCAGGCCTGCTGATTGAGCAAGGTCGCCACCCCACAGTTGAAGCCTTATCGCACGATCCTTTTATTGCCAATGATGCCGAGTTTGACGACCGCCGCCGCTTACATATCATTACCGGCCCTAACATGGGCGGTAAATCGACTTATATGCGCCAAACCGCCATTATTACGATTATGGCGCACATGGGCTGTTTTGTACCGGCTAAGCAGGCCTGCTTTGGCCCAATAGATCGTATTTTCACCCGCATTGGCGCATCAGATGATCTGACATCAGGGCGCTCTACCTTTATGGTAGAGATGACCGAAACAGCGCATATTCTGCGCCATGCGAGTGCCGAATCGTTAATTTTGATGGATGAAGTGGGTCGTGGCACCTCAACCTTTGATGGCTTGGCGCTGGCTTGGTCTATTGGGGACTATTTAGCAACCCATGTAAAAGGCTTTTGTTTATTTGCTACCCATTACTTTGAGCTCACGAGCCTTGCCGAACAGTTTGATAATACGGTCAATATGCATCTAACAGCCATCGAGCACCAAGATAGCATTGTATTTTTACACCAAGTCAAACCTGGTCCAGCATCACAAAGCTACGGCTTACAAGTGGCGGCCTTAGCGGGGGTGCCCTCCGCCGTCATCAACCAAGCGAAAATGAGGCTTAATGAATTAGAACAACGCGATATGAGCGCCCTAAAACCGAGTGCTAACCTAGCGACCACCACAGCAGCTGAACCACAATCAGGCCTGGTAGTACAAACCAACGAGCAACAGGTTCAATTTGACCTCTTTAATAACCCCGAACCTGACCCCATAATACAGGCTATAACGGATTTAGATCCTGACCAATTAACTCCGAAACAAGCGCTTGAATTGCTGTATCAATGGCAATCCCAAGTAAACAAACGCTAGTTAATTAAGCGCTAATAACCCTGCGCTAACCCAACATCAAGAGGATAATAATTAAGATGGCAAACCCACTCATTGCAGACGTTAATGAACAGAATTTTCAACAAGTCGTGCTAGACAATTCGCATCAGCTGCCGGTATTGGTCGATTTTTGGGCGCCCTGGTGTGGTCCCTGTAAGGCCGTAATGCCCATTTTGGAACAATTGGCCAAAGACTATGCTGGGCTATTTTTGTTGGCCAAGGTAAACATTGATGATAATGAACAACTTGCCAATCAATTCGCTGTGCGATCGGTACCCACTTTCAAGCTCATCAAAGCGGGAGAAGTCGTTGCAGAATTGACAGGCGGCCAACCCGCATCCGCTTTCAAAGCCCTACTTGATCAACATATTAGTCGCCCCTCTGATGCCTTACGAGGGCAAGCACAACAGGCCCAGCAAGCAGGTCAAACCGAGCAAGCCATTGCCCTGCTACAACAAGCGGCTGAACTAGACCCGAATAATCACAGCATCCACCTTGATCTTATTAAGATATACCTTAGCACGCGCCAATTTGAACAGGCTGCCGAGCTTTTTAATGCATTGCCCAATGACGCTAGGGAAAGTGCTGAAGGCAAAACGATAGCAGGCCTGCTCCATTTTGCTAACTTGGCGGCGGAGGCTGACGATATTCAAACCATTCAGCAGACACTGCGCGACAATGCTAGCGATCCAGCCGCGCTGTTGGGCTTTGCAAGTATTTTAATGCTGCACAATGAATACGAGAAGGCAATGCAAGCGTTGTTAAAGCTTATGATGGTCGACCGTGATTACCAAAATGGTATCGCTAAAAGCAGTTTATTAATTATTTTTGATGCCCTTAAAGCCAGTCATCCCGATTTAGTAAAAACATATCGGCGTAAATTGCAAAGCTTCCTTTTTTAAACGCATCATTTTTTGTTAACATTCCCCCGGTTTAAAAAATAGGTATTTTGCTATGCAACTAAAAAAATCATGGTTAGCACTAACAGGCTTGGTCGCAACAGGTGCGTTGGCCTTTTCATTAGCCACACCCGTTATGGCGAATGAGGCCGTTAAAACCGAGTCCAAAGCTGAAACTTTTCAAGCACCTGAAGACCTTTCTACAGTGCGCCCAGTGTTACTTTGCCGCTATTACCATCAACAAACCCCTGAAGAACAACAACGTTTTTATGACCGAGTTGACACGCTTGGTTTATTAAGTCATCGAGATTATGAAATGATGTCTGAAGGTAAGGTTGTAGTCGGATCATCGCTTTGTGGCATGTATATGACCAAAGGTGAACCTATTTTCGAGGATGGCGTTCAAATTCGTCCAATGGTGTTCAAGGTCGTTCATGTCTATGACGACGAGTATATTGTCACCCAAAGCGGTATGGTGATGGAGGTTCATGAACGTATAGAAGGTGAATTACCGCCATCTCTAAGACAAGACGCTCCTGAAGTCGCGCCTCCACCCGTTGCCCCTAGAACGCGTTAAGAGCAAAGGCATCACCAAAAAAAACCGCCATTCGGCGGTTTTTTTTATTGCAAAAGCATTACAGCTTTTCTTTGATACGCGCAGCCTTACCAGACAAGTTACGTAGATAATAAAGTTTAGCGCGACGTACATCACCACGACGTTTCACTTGAATACTATCTACAAGCGGGCTGTAGGTTTGGAAAGTACGCTCAACACCTACCCCGTGTGAAATTTTACGGACAGTAAACGCAGAGTTTAAGCCACGGTTACGTCTTGCGATAACCACACCTTCATAAGCCTGTAAACGCTCGTTGCTACCTTCTTTAACTTTAACCTGAACAACAACAGTATCACCCGGTGCAAACGCGGGGACTTCTTTGGTCATTTGTTCTGCTTCAATACGCTTGATGATATCGCTCATCTTAATTTTCTCCAAGGGAATCATGACCACTAACAAGTCATGGTTACTTTATCGCAACATAATGCTGTTACGCTGAATAGTCACGCTACTCAGCAACATCAGAGGTTACGTCCAAATTGTTTAATTCTTTAATAAATCTGGGCGACGTGCTTGCGTACGTTGCCACTGCTGTTGTTGGCGCCACTTGACAATATGGGCATGGTTACCACTCATTAAAACAGGTGGCACCGCTTTACCATCTATAACTTCAGGTCGTGTATAGTGTGGGCAATCTAACAACCCGTCACTAAATGAATCCTGCCGGGCAGAATCTTGATGACCTAACGCACCTGGCTGTAAACGAATTATTGCATCCATTAGCATCATGGCAGGTAACTCGCCTCCGCTGACCACAAAATCACCTATTGCAATTTCTTCATCAACGAAATTCTCAATAACCCGCTCATCCACACCTTCATAACGACCACACAACAAAGTAATCCGTGGGAAGGTCGCTAATTCAACCACCCGTTGTTGCGTTAAGGGTTTACCTTGCGGCGACAAATAGATGGTGTGGCTGGGTTGTTCAGGCTGCTGCTGGTTAATGGCTTTAAATGTATCTCGCAAAGGTTCATACATCATAAGCATGCCGGGTCCACCGCCATACGGACGGTCATCAATCGTTCGATGCTTGTCATGAGTAAAATCGCGCGGATTCCAAACAGCTAATTTATACAAACCTTTCTCTAGGGCTTTGGCGCTAATGCCTTGCGCAGTCAACGCAGTAAACATTTCACCAAAGATACTGATGACATCAAATCTCAGCACAACTTACCCTAGTCTTGCTCTAGCGGCCAATCGACCAGAATTATCTTCTGCTCAAAATCAACCGATAAGACATATACATCCATCACAAACGGAATCAAATAGGTTTGCTCTCCACTGACTCGCATGACATCATGCGCACCGGTTTCAACAAGCTCCTTAATTTGACCTAAACAATGCCCATCGCGATTTTCAACCGTCATCCCTACCAAATCGTGCCAATAAAAACCGGTTTGATCATCAGGCAGTTGATCACGGAAAATTGCGATATCCGCACCCATTAAATCGCGTGCTTGCTCACGGGTATTAATACCTTCAAGGTGAACGGTAATCGCTTTGCCACCTTGCGGTGCTTGCGACTCACACACTTTCATGGCTTGCCACCCTTGCGCCGTTTTAACTTGCCAGGGCTGGTAACTCACAATATTGCCAATTGGGTCGGTAAATGAAAATACTTTTACCCAACCCTTGACGCCAAAGACGCCATTAATACGGCCAACGATTAACGGCTTGTTTTCCATCGTCAACCGTTATCCGTTAAGCGCTTTTAACTAAAGACTTAACGCGATCACTCATTTGCGCACCTTGTGCTACCCAGTGATCAATTCTCGCCTGATCAACACGAAGACGCTCTTCGTTACCACGCGCAGTTGGGTTAAAGAAACCTACTTGTTCAATGAAACGTCCAGTTGGACTATTGCTGCCATTTGCTACAACCATTTTGTAGAAAGGGCGTTTTTTAGAGCCACCACGGGCTAAACGAATGACGACCATCTATTTCTCCTTAGATTAATCAGGCGATGACAGGAAACCCTACCAACAAATTCTTCTGTCT
This sequence comes from Thiomicrospira sp. ALE5, assembly GCF_900112445.1. Classification (GTDB taxonomy): domain Bacteria; phylum Pseudomonadota; class Gammaproteobacteria; order Thiomicrospirales; family Thiomicrospiraceae; genus Thiomicrospira. The sequence goes on from NZ_FOYY01000004.1 coordinate 152,962, forward strand.
AACTAGTCTAGCGACATGCTAAACCTTTGATCAATTACCTCACCAACGGCTTCATAATTGAAGTCGCGGATTATACCCGAAAATAGCAATATAACCTAATGATTTAATTAACCAATTTTTAAAGCCTACCTAGGCATACCCCCAAACCCCTTACCTAGGCCTGGTGGCAGCTTACCAGCCATACCGCGCATCATATTTTTCATGCCGCCTTTTGACATTTTTTTCATCATTTTTTGCATCTGCTCAAACTGTTTGAGCAGCTTGTTAACATCCTGTACCTGCATACCTGAACCGGCCGCAATACGCTTTTTACGAGAACCCTTTAGTAAAGCTGGATGCGCACGCTCTTGGGGTGTCATGGAGTTGATAATCGCTTCCAATCGTTTAAATTCTTTTTCAGCTACGCCCTCTTGCAACTGATTTTTGACTTGCCCCATGCCGGGTAACTTGCCCATTAGGCCGCCGATACCGCCCATATTTTGAATCTGCTGCAACTGTTGGCGAAAATCTTCTAAATCAAACTGGCCAGATTTTTGAAGTTTATTGGCGAATGCTTGCGCTTGCTTTTGATCAATTTTTGTCTCAGCTTCTTCAATTAAACTTAATACATCTCCCATGCCCAAAATACGACCGGCCATGCGGTCAGGATGGAAAGGCTCAAGACCATCAACCTTCTCCCCCATACCAATAAATTTAATCGGCTTACCCGTTATCTCACGGATTGATAAGGCTGCGCCACCACGCGCATCACCGTCAGCCTTGGTTAATACGACCCCTGTTAGTGGCAACGCATCATGGAAGGCTTTAGCCGTATTGGCCGCATCTTGACCGGTCATAGCATCAACAACAAATAAGGTTTCAATCGGTTTAACCGCTTGATGTAAGGCTTTAATCTCAGCCATCATGGCATCATCTACATGCATACGACCTGCCGTATCCACGATTAAAACATCAGCAAACTGTTTGCGCGCTTCCATACGCGCTCGTTCAACAATGGCCACCGGATCTTCGTTTGCAGTTGACGGTGAGAACTTAACATCAATTTGTTGCGCAAGTGTTTCAAGCTGTTTAATAGCCGCTGGTCGATATACGTCTGCTGACACCAGCATCACTTTTTTCTTCTCTCTCTCAGTTAACCATTTAGCCAGTTTTGCAGCCGTCGTCGTTTTACCCGCCCCCTGCAGACCTGCCATCATAATGACCGCGGGCGGCTCCACTTTAAAACTCAGTGGCTCGACTTGCTGACCCATGGTTTCCGTTAACTGCTCACGAACAATCTTAATGAAGGCCTGCCCCGGATTCAGTGCACTAGACACTTCTTGTCCGAGCGCACGGTCCTGCACTCGCGCTATAAAGGACTTAGTAACGGGTAAAGCGACATCCGCTTCTAACAATGCGCGCCTAACATCGCGTAATGCATCTTTTATATTGGCTTCGGTTAGACGCCCCTGACCCTTGATGGCTTTAAAGGTTTTGGCTAATCGATCCGATAAATTATCAAACATAACACCCCACTTATCGTCCTATCGTAAAATAACGCAATAATTTTATGCGCGAATTCGGTAATTTGTGTAAAGTTAGTTATTATAGTTTATTAAGTTTGTTAGAAATAGATTAAAGGACTGCATCACTTTTATGATTAGCCTCATGACAGCCATTATGGCCAGTGCCATGTATTTGCTAAGCAGCTACTACCTGAGTCGCTGCGTTCGCAAACGCCTACCCAAAGGCGTGTCTAGACGACTGCCAATTTTGATTGCTGCTTCTATGGGACTCGTGCTGCACACCATGAGCCTAACACTCAATTTATTCACCCAAGAATTGATGCTATTTAGTTTTGGCAATGCTTTATCTTTAGTTGGCTGGATAGGGGTATTTTCATTATTAATCATCAGTCTTAACAAGCCTACAGAAACCCTGGGTATTTTCATTTTCCCACTGGCCGCCATTGTGACCTTTATGCCTTATGTATTTGACAGCACTAACACGATTAGTTATGCACTAGGTTCTCATATCATCATTTCAGTTTTTGCCTACAGCTTGCTTGGTTTGGCTGCAGCACAAGCCATTTTATTTTCTATTCAAGAGCGGCGTTTTCAACAGCGCAAGCTAACACAACTCATTCAAGCGCTCCCTCCTTTGCAGGTCATGGAGAAAACACTTATCCAGCTTGTTTTAACTGGCTTCATTGTGCTGAGTTTCGGCATTGCGAGTGGTGCCTATTTTATTGAAAACTTTTTTGATCAGCATTTAGCACATAAAACCTTCTTCTCACTACTGGCTTGGTTCACCTATGCTTACTTCTTAGTAGGTCGTTTTCGTTTTGGATGGCGTGGACAAACGGCTGCAAAATTTACACTGGGCGCCTATATCTTTTTACTCATTAGCTTTATAGGTACGCAACTTATCTTGATGGCTATTCAACACTAGCAACCAGAATGAAAAACGTTATAATAAACTCTGTTTAAATCAGGTTAGGCACGCTCTTGGACGATATCCCGCTCATTGCCCTTTTTCTTACTCTCATTATTCTAATCATCTTATCGGCACTATTTTCCAGTTCTGAAACCAGTATGATGGCCTTGAACCGTTACCGCTTAAAACACCAAGCTAACAACGGTCACAAAAGTGCAATACGTGTAGAAAAGTTATTATCGCAACCAGATCGCCTGTTAGGCGTGATTTTGCTGGGTAATAATTTTGTAAACATTTTTGCTTCATCTATTGCCACCATCATTGCACTCCGTCTTATGGGCGAGCCCGGCATTGCAATTGCAGCAGGCCTGCTCACATTGGTTATTTTGATCTTTGCCGAAGTGGCACCTAAAACGGTCGCTGCACTTTATCCAGAAAAAATTGCTTACCCCGCTTCGTTTATCTTAACACCATTACTTAAGGTGCTCTGGCCCATCGTATGGTTTGTTAACCTAGTGGCTAATGGATTTTTAAAGCTGTTTAAAGTGGAGGTGCGCAAAACCAAACAGGATCATTCGCTAAGCCAGGAAGAACTGCAAACATTGATTGACGAAGCAACCGGCCAGTTGCCACAACACTACCGTGAAATGTTAAGTAGCATTTTGCGTTTAGAAAGTGTCACCGTAGAAGATGTTATGATCCCTAAACAAGAGATCTATGGGGTAGATGTAGAACAGCCTTTTGAGGACTTTTTACAAGACCTTCAAAAATCTTCTTATACACGTATTCCATTATACCGAGGCTCACTGGATGACGACCTAGTAGGGATTCTAAATCTAAGACGTGCACTACCTACATTAATACGCAATGACATCAGCCTAAAAGATATTGTTAAACTCGCACGCCCTGCTTATTTTGTACCAGAGACCACCAGCTTAAACACGCAGCTTGGTAACTTTAATAAAAACAAACGACGTATGGCACTTATTGTTGATGAGTATGGTGAATTACAAGGGTTATTGACTGTCGAAGACCTCTTAGAAGAAATTGTTGGTAAACTTTCAACCGATGCAAGAGCAAAAGATGTTGAAAACATTGCTATTCATGCTGATGGTTCAATGACTGTTAATGCCACTGAGTTTATCCGCGACCTAAATAAAACCTACTTTTTAAACTTACCCACCAACGGCCCGAAAACATTGAATGGCTTAATTCAAGAGCAGTTAGAAACGCTTCCGAATAGCGGCACTTGCATTCGTTTTGACAATTACTGCCTTGAGGTACTCGATGTATCGCAAAATACCATTGAGCAGATCAAATTATCCATCATTGACCCTCTTAAAGAAAAAGTCGAATAAGACAGGAATACCACTATGTCAGACCACCCATTTTGTCATGACCAGGCTTGGTTGGATTTACAGCGTCAAGTGCGTCATTTTGGCCAGCAAGAAATTCAACAACGCTTCCAACGTGTCAACGCAAGTCATAAGCAAGATGGCAGCCTATTAACCGAGGCAGATACGGCAACACAAACGGCGATTAAATCTTATTTAGCTCAAAACTGGCCACAATTTGCTTTTTTAGGGGAAGAATCCGAACTAAAAAGCCAACAGAACGCACTGAAGTCACCCTTAGGCTGCTGGGTACTGGATCCTGTTGATGGCACGACTAATTTCGCTCATGGTATTGATGTATACTCTCTTTCATTAGCACTTGTCATCGAAGGCCAGGTAGTAGCCGGTCTAGTCTATGACCCGGCTCGCGATGAACTCTTTCACGCCCGTATTGGTCAGGGCGCCTTCTGTAATGAACAACCACTCCACCATACAAATTGTCAAATCCATCAGCTTGATAAAGCGGTAGGTATCATCGATTTTAAACGCTTAGAAAATAAGGTGGCCACTAAACTTGCTACCGAGCCACCTTATGCATCACAGCGTAGCTTTGGTTCGGTTGCACTTGATTGGTGCTGGATTGCTGCCGGACGTGGTGAAGTCTATTTGCATGGCAGTCAAAGCTTGTGGGATTATGCCGCAGGCTGGCTAATTTTACTTGAAGCAGGCGGCCAAAGTGCCACACTGGCCGCTGAACAGGTTTTTATACCTAGTCTAACTAAACGCTCAGCCGTGGCAGCTACCACCCCAGAATTATTTAAGCAGTGGCAAACGTATCTACAAAACATCTAGTCAATTGCGGCCAGCGCTTCAGTTAAGCTGTCCACACCGATCACCTCAATATTTTGGGGCAAAGGCTTAGGCAGGTTGGCTTTGGGTACGATGGCACGCTTAAACCCGTGCTTAGCCGCTTCCATAATTCGTTCTTGACCACTCGGCACCGGACGAATTTCACCAGATAGCCCCACCTCCCCAAAGACTAACCACGAACCATCGAACACACGATTACGTAAACTTGACAGGATGGCTAGTAGCAAGGCTAGATCACTACTCGTCTCAGTCACTTTTATGCCGCCCACAACATTAATATAGACATCCTGATCCGCCGCTTGGATACCACCATGTCGCTGCAATACCGCCAATAACATCGCGATGCGATTGCCATCAATACCGACACTGACGCGCCGAGGCTGCCCAAAGGGTGATTCCGCAACCAAGGCTTGCAATTCCACTAACAAGGGTCTAGAACCCTCCCAAATCACCGTTACAACAGAACCAGGAGAAGGCTCGGCACGGCGCGATAAAAAAATAGCTGACGGATTTTTTATCTGCTTTAAACCCATGTCAGTCATTGCAAACACACCTAATTCATTCACGGCTCCAAAACGATTTTTGATGGCACGCAAAGTTCTAAATCTACTATCGGACTCTCCTTCTAAAAACAATACTGAATCAACAATATGCTCTAGTACCCGCGGGCCGGCCACCTCACCGGTTTTAGTCACATGCCCCACTAGGAAAATGGCAATATTATTTTGCTTGGCAAATCGGGTTAGATAAGCTGCTGATTCCCTTACCTGGCTGACACCACCGGCCGCTGCGCCTAACTCGGCCAACTGCATCGTTTGGATGGAGTCAATGACCATTACCTTCGGACTTGCCGAAATGGCTAATTCAGTAATACGTTCAACTTCAGTTTCGGCAAGAAACTTCATATTATCTAAAGGCAAATTCATACGCTGCCCCCGCATTACAATCTGTGAGAGTGACTCTTCACCTGATACATAAAGCACACTATGCTGCCCAGAAATCTGTGCTAGCACTTGGATAAGCAAAGAGGACTTACCAACACCGGGATCCCCCCCTAATAAAATAACGGAACCATTGACAATACCACCGCCAAGAACCCGATCAAGTTCGGTTAGCGTTGAAGTCAGACGAGGTATGGTTGTTAGATCAACCTCGTTTGCTGCCACTATCGTTGATGCTTGTGTACCACTGTAGCCTTTAGCCGTCATTTTTTTTGTGACCTTGTTTGCAGCTAATCGCTCAACTAGGCTATTCCACTCCCCACAATCAGGACACTGTCCCTGCCACTTTGGCTGGATCGAACCACACTCAGTACACACATATTCCAGTTTAGGCTTGGCCATTTAGTATACTCCTTAAACAAAAAAACCCGCCGAAGCGGGTTAATTTTATAACTAAAATCGATGGTTATTTTTTTATATCTCGCCAATACTCTTTTTTGAGTAAATAGGTAAGCAGTAGTAGAACTAATAGGAAAGCAATAACCTTCCAACCTAAATCCCACCGCTGGACTTTAGATGGCTCGCCAATATAGTCCATAAAGTTGACTAAATCTGTAGTGAATTGGTCAAACTCTGCCTCTGTAGAATGACGTCTGACACCCTCTAAAACATTTGGCATAGATGTACCTTCAAGCACTGAGTTATTCCAACTACCATCTTCTTGTTGATAATAGCCACGGATAAAGGTGTAGATGTAATCATTCCCTTTAAGACGTGACATTAATGACAAGTCAGGCGCTTGGATACCAAACAGATCCTCAGATACACCTGGCTCCATCGTGGTAACCATCATATCTACTGGCGTTAGAGTATTGTAGGTGAGTTTGGCAATGACTTCATCATCCGTCCAGCCCAAATCTCGCGCGACACGGTTATAGCGATTTAGCTCTGCAGAGTGACACGCCATACAGTAATTAACGAAATGTACTGCACCACGCTGTAATGACTCTTTATCACGAACATCATTATTCACTCTTTCAAACTCAATATTGTAGCCACCCGCGGCGTGGACATTAAGTGTTGCGCCAAACATTAGGGTTAAACTAACTAGCGCCCAATTTCTAATCGACTTTTTTATCATGCTGTTACCCTCTCTGGTACTGGCTTAGTTTTTTCATGCGCCGAGGTAAATGGCAATATAATAAAGAAAGCAAAATACAAGATTGTAAACACCTGTGCAAGCTTTGTGTACAAAGGTGTTGAAGGTAACGCACCTAATACGCCCAAAACAATAAAGCTAATAAACAATATTGCTAGCAGAATTTTATAAGAATTACCACGATAACGGATAGAGCGTACCTTACAACGATCCAGCCAAGGCATTGCGAATAAAACAGCAATTGAAAGACCCATAGCCACTACGCCCAAGAAGGGTTCTGGTACCGCTCTTAAAATGGCATAGAAGGGTGTGAAATACCAAACAGGTGCAATATGGTCAGGGGTTTTCAACGGATCCGCTGGTTCAAAGTTTGGTGCTTCGATGAAATGGCCACCACCGTCAGGCGCATAAAACACGATGACCGCAAAGAATATCAAAAATAAGACAGCGCCAAACGAGTCTTTTACAGTGTAGTACGGATGGAAGGCAATACCGTCTAATGGAACACCATTTTCATCTTTATGCTTTTTGATATCGATACCATCAGGGTTATTCGAACCCACTTTATGAAGTGCAACAATATGCATGAATACTAGAATGACTAACACTAATGGCAACGCAATAACATGCAGCGCAAAGAAACGGTTGAGTGTTGCATCAGAAATGATGAAATCACCACGAATCCATACCGCAAGTTCTGGTCCAACAAAAGGTATTGTTGAGAACAAGCCAATGATTACTTGAGCACCCCAGTAAGACATCTGACCCCAAGGTAACATGTAACCGAAAAAAGCTTCAGCCATTAATACGACAAAGATCAACATACCGATCAACCACACCAACTCACGCGGCTCTTTGTATGAACCATATAGCAATGCACGAGTCATATGAAGATAAATAACAATAAAGAAAGCCGAGGCGCCTGTAGTATGAATGTAGCGAATCAACCAACCCCACTCCACATCACGCATAATGTATTCAACGGAGTTGAAGGCAAGTTCCGCATCTGGCTTATAGCTCATTGTCAGCCAAATGCCAGAGACAATCATAATGACCAGTGTTAATAGCGCAAATGAACCAAAAAAATACCAAAAATTGAAATTTTTAGGCGCGTAGTACTGAGCAACATGTTTATTCCATGTATCAATCAGTGGGTAGCGATCATCAACCCACTTTAATAAACCACCCGGCTCATTTGTTTTAGTCGTTTGTAATTCTGACATTATGCTAGGTCTCCTTCTTCGACTTCTTCACCGATTCTTATGACGGTTTCTGATAGATAGCTATGGATAGGAACATCTAGGTTTGAGGGTGCTGGAACAGATCTAAATACACGTCCCGCAAGGTCAAAACTTGAACCATGACATGGACAGAAAAAACCACCTCGCCAACCTGCAGCCATATCCGGTGAATTCGGTGCAGGACGATATAGCGGAGAACAACCTAGGTGTGTACAAATGCCAACTACAACAAGATATTCTGGCTTTATTGATCTTGTTAGGTTTTTAGCATAGTCAGGTTGTACCGAGTTATTAGACATTGGATCACGCACAACATCGTCTAACTCGGTTAATTGTTCCAACATCGCTGGCGTTCTTCTAACCACCCAAACTGGCATACCACGCCAATTCACCGTGATCATTTGCCCTGGCTGCATTTGACTTACATCTGCGTTGGCGGGTGCCCCCGCAGCTTGAGCGCGTTCACTTGGTTTCCAATAACCTACAAAAGGAACGGCAACAAACGCCGCGCCAACGGCACCAACTACACCTGTTGCACCGGCCAACACTTGGCGACGTTTTAGGTTGGGTGTTTCAATTACTTTCGTTTCAGACATAGTCATGACTTCCTCATGGCTCAAAATTGAACAGCTATTCTACCTAAGCAGTTGAAATAGTTGTATAAATAAATCTTTATAGCCTAATTAACAGGCTCTATCCTCTAAATAAAAAATGTTTAAACTGTTGTTTTTAAAGCTTAAACGGGGTTTGGTAAATCAACAAATATGCAATCCATTAAAAATTTTTCCCTTATATGCTCAGCTAAAGCCTTCACACCCCAGGTCTCTGTAGCATGATGACCAGCAGCAAAATAATGTATTTTACCCTCTGCGGCACTGTGAAATGTCTGCTCAGAGACTTCGCCGCTGATAAAAACATCTGCGCCCCAGGCACACGCCTGATCAATCATGTTCTGCGCCCCGCCAGTGCACCAGGCTACCTTTTCTATCTGCTCTGGACCACCTGGAAGATGAAGTAATTGACGATTTAACAAGGCATTAATACTTTGTTTAAACTGCTCAATTGACACTGGACTGGCCAAGCAACCCAAACGCAACAGACCTTCCTCTGGCGTAATGTCTTTTAAGCCTATTTGAGCCCCCAGCACGGCGTTATTACCCATAACAGGGTGAGCATCTAACGGCAAATGATAAGCGATTAAGTTGATATCATGCATAAGTAGCTTTTTGAGCCTATTTCGCTTCATGCCACAAACTTCTGGCGCTTCATTGCGCCAAAAATAACCGTGATGAACAATAATCGCATCTGCCTGATGGGCAATTGCATAATCAATAAGCGCTTCTGACGCTGTTACACCCGTGATAATTTTTTTTAACTCACCAGTGCCTTCAACCTGAAGCCCATTTGGGGCATAGTCTTTAAATTTATCGATAGCCAGATAATCAGCTAAATAATCCAATAGGGTTTGTCGTGCAATCATATCAAACGCTCCTTGCAATGGATCAATTTGAACCTAGCAACCCACTTAAAGCCTCTAAAAGCTGGTCATTTTCGGTTGGCGACCCGACAGTAATGCGCAAACAATTTGCTAACACACCGCCTTGTGAACTCAAGTTTTTAATTAAAATACCGGCTGCCTTTAAACCATCAAAAACCTCAGTGGCACTTGGACTGGCATCACATAACCGAACTACAATAAAATTGGCAGCGGTAGGATAGACTTTAACCCCAGGTAGTGCGGCCAAGGCTTGACTCAATTGGATACGATCATCACAAATCTGTTGCGCCTGCTCAGCTAAAATAGACCAATGCGAAAGCGCAACTAACGCGCTTGCTTGCGTCATGGTATTGATGTTGTAGGGCAAACGTAGCTTATCCACCTGCTCAATCCAGGCCTTCGGCCCTACAAGATAGCCTAAACGTAATCCCGCTAGTCCTACTTTAGAAAAGGTGCGCATCACTAAAAGGTGTGGATAGCGCACGGTATCGAAAATAAAACTATCTTCTGCGAAGGCGTGATAGGCTTCATCCACCACGACCAGGCCTGGTGCGGCTTCAATAATTCGAATTAAATCCTGTCGAGCTAGTGCATTACCGGTTGGGTTATTGGGGTAAGCAATAAACACCAAAGCCGGTTGCTGTTGCGTCATGGCCTCAATAAAGGCATCGACATCTAATTCGAAATCGTCATTCAATGCCACCGAACAATAGTCTGCACCCAAAAACCGTGCAATCATGTCATACATCACAAATGTCGGTGCAATTGACATCACTTTCGCACCCGGTTGATTAACGGCCATAATGATCAACTGAATCAACTCATCAGAGCCATTACCGAACAGTAATCCTGTTTCAGCGGCTAAACCCAAATGCTGATGGAGCGCGTTATGTAGCTCAGTCGCACCCGGGTCAGGGTAGCGGTTCAGACTCAACTCTGCCAGCTTATCCAACCAGGCCTGGCGCAACAACGGCGGCCAGTCATAGGGGTTTTCCATGGCATCAAGTTTCACCATTTTCGCGCTTGGCGGAACATGATAAGCATGCAACGCCTGAATTTCTGGGCGTACTAACTGTGCAACCGCCTGATCGACCGAGCTAAACTGAGCGGTCATATTATTTGCGCAACCGATAACGGGCAGACGCAGCATGGGCTTGCAAGCCTTCACCATCCGCCAGAATTGCGGCAGTACGCCCCAGGGTATCCGCCCCGTCAGGTGAACACATAATCAAACTTGAACGCTTCTGAAAATCATACACGCCTAAAGGTGAAGAAAATCGCGCGGTACGAGAAGTCGGTAATACGTGGTTAGGCCCGGCACAATAATCACCCAAGGCTTCAGCCGTGTAACGCCCCATAAAAATAGCACCCGCATGACGGATTTTAGGCAGCATCGCTTTGGGATCTGCAACAGATAACTCTAAATGCTCAGGCGCAATCAGGTTAATCATCTCGATCGCCTGCTCCATATCCTTAACCGTAATGACCGCACCACGGCTTTCTAATGCCGTGCGAATAATATCTTTTCTAGGCATGGTATCTACTAAACGCGTCATGCTCGCAACCACCTTATCGGCAAAAGCCGCATCTGGTGTCACTAGAATTGATTGGGCATCTTCATCGTGCTCTGCTTGGGAAAACAAGTCCATTGCAATCCAATCAGGATCGGTTTCACCATCACACACCACCAGAATTTCTGAGGGGCCAGCAATCATGTCAATCCCGACCGTACCAAACACCATCCGTTTCGCTGTCGCGACATAAATATTGCCTGGTCCCACAATTTTATCCACCGCTGGAATGGTTTCAGTTCCATAGGCTAGTGCCGCAACCGCTTGCGCGCCACCAACGCAGAACACGCGATCAACACCACATATTGCCGCAGCAGCTAAAACTAATTCATTGACCTCACCCCGAGGCGTAGGCACTACCATAATCAGTTCTTTTACGCCTGCGACTTTCGCCGGTACCGCATTCATCACCACCGACGAAGGATAAGCCGCCTTACCGCCTGGTACGTACAAGCCAACACGATCTAATGGCGTTACCTGCTGACCTAGCATCGTGCCATCAGCTTCTTCATAACTCCATGAGTCCGATTTTTGACGTAAATGATAAGCTTCAACCCGTTTTGCTGACAATTGGAGTGCTTCACGTTGTTCAGTAGGTAAGCCAGTCAGGGCTTGCTGCAAACGCGCTTGCGGAATTTCTAAGTGCGCCTGATCAGTTAAGGTCAACTGGTCAAATTTTGCAGTGTAATCCATTAAGGCTTGGTTACCGCGCTGGCGGACATCCATCACCACTTCTTTAACAACCTGGTTTACACGATCATCGGACACACTTTCCCATGCCAGGATTTGGTCCATTTTGGTATTAAAATCTGCTTCGTTCGCATCAAAACGTCGGATGGCTAGCGTGCTCATGATTATTTACCTATTACTGTATTGAATTTTTCAATTATTTGCTGAATTTGCTGATATTTTGTTTTGTAAGCATGTTGATTCACAATTAAGCGTGAACTAATGTCAGCAATGTGCTCCAACGGTTTGAGGTGATTTGCTTTTAAGGTATTACCGGTGTCAACTAAATCCACAATACGATCTGCTAAGCCAATCAGAGGCGCCAATTCCATTGAACCGTAAAGCTTAATTAGATCAACTTGCTGGCCCTGTGCGGCATAATAGGCCCGAGCTGAATTGACATATTTAGTCGCTATTTTTAAACGATGACCATGCGGACGTTCTTCAACAGGACCGGCCACCATTAAGCGACATTTAGCAATCTGTAAATCAAGTAGCTCGTACAGATTATCACTGGGTGCTTCCATTAACACGTCTTTACCCGCCACTCCTAGATCAGCAGCGCCGTAAGAAACATAGGTGGGTGCATCCGTGGTTCTCACGACTAATAAGCGAACATTAGGCTGAGTCGTTTCCAAAATCAATTTTCGGCTTGTATCCGGATCGTCCAAAGGTTCGATACCCGCTGCCTTTAACAATGGCAAGGTATCTTTAAAAATGCGCCCTTTTGATAGGGCAATCGTAAGTTGATTTGACATAGCTTTCTCAGTAAATTATTAGCTCAGGCGTTGAATATTCGCGCCTAAACGGTGAAACTTTTCTTCAATTAATTCATAACCACGATCAATATGATAAATGTGCTCGACAAAGGTTTCACCTTCGGCCACCAAAGCAGCTAAAATCAAACAGGCTGATGCACGCAGATCGGTTGCCATAACCCTACTACCGTGTAATTTGTCAGAGCCTGCCGTCAGAGCAAAATTATCATTCACTTCAATATGCGCTCCCATCTTGGCAAGCTCATTAACATGCATAAACCGGTTTTCGAAAATGGTTTCTTGTATCGACCCTGGCCCCGTAGCCAAAACATTCATCACTAAAAACTGCGCCTGCATATCCGTTGGGAAGCCCGGGTAAGGTTGCGTTTCAATTACAACTGACTTTAATTGACGATCACGACAATCAAGATGAATTTTACGATCCTCTACTTGAACATCACACCCAGCCTCTGTGAACTTTACCAGCACAGATTTTAGATGGCTGGGCTCAACACTGGTTACGGTAACGGCAGACCCCGTCACGGCTGCTGCAGCTAAATAAGTGCCAGCTTCAATACGGTCAGGAATGACACGGTAATCAACCCCGTTCAACTCATCAACACCCTCAATTACCAGATGTTCGGTGCCAATACCGGTAATTTTAGCGCCCATTTTGGTTAGGAAAATGGCCAGATCGGTTACTTCTGGCTCACAGGCCGCATTACGCAGATGCGTAGTACCTTTTGCAAGCACCGCTCCCATCAGCAGATTCTCAGTACCCGTCACCGTTACTTTATCCATAGTAATGTCGGCGCCTTGAAGTCGAGTAGCTTTGGCATGGATAAATCCATCTGCAATGGACACCTTAGCGCCCATCGCCTCAAAACCTCTAATATGAATGTCAACAGGTCTTGTTCCTATTGCACAACCTCCAGGCAAAGCAACTCGTGCCTCACCGAAACGTGCTAACAAGGGCCCCATCACAAGAATGGATGCGCGCATTGTTTTCACCAAAGAAAAAGGCGCTGTAAAATCCCTCAACTGACTAGCATTAATAGTAATATTCATGCGCTCATCAATCAAAACTTCACCGCCCAGGGTGGCTAACAACTGCAAGCTCGTTGTAACATCTTTTAAATGCGGAATATTAGACAGCGTTACCGGCGTCTTAGCCAAGATGCAACCCATTAATATTGGCAAAGCGGCATTTTTAGATCCCGATATTTCAACTTCGCCTTGGAGTTTAGCGCCCCCTTTTATCAGCAACTTCTCCATCTAATTAGACTCAAGCACACTAGTTTTAATGGACAGCGCATGCAACTCACCCGATTCAAACTGACCTTTAAAAATCTCGTTAACCATTCTATGGCGCTTGATGGGCGCTAATCCTTTAAACTGGGTAGCTTTAACTTCCACCGAGAAATTACAATCGGCGCCCGACATGGTTACCTGACTGCCAGGTAATACTTCATGAATCATTTGCTGAATTTTTTCTGGAGACATTACGCTTTCCTTTTTTTAATGGCGTATTTTAACGCCTTTATGCAACAAAACTAAATTTATTGCGCTCACCAATACCAAAAAAACAAGCGTTATAACCAAACTAAGGCCTACTGATACGTCTGAAACACCGTAGAAACCATAACGAAAGCCATCCACCATATAGAAAAATGGATTAAACATTGACATAAACTGCCAAAAGCTAGGCAACGAATAAATAGAGTAGAAAACGCCACTTAGGAAAGTGAGCGGCATGATTATAAAGTTTTGAAATGCCGCTAAATGATCATACTTTTCGGCCACTATGCCAGCAATTAAGCCCAGCCCACCGACAACCGCCGCGCTAAGTACAGCAAATAATAAAATCCATCCGGCATAATGTATCTGCAAGTCATAGCCCATCCAACCTACCAGCAACACCCCGACGCCAACGGCTAATCCGCGCACAACCGCTGCGGCTACAAATGCCACATATAAATCTAAAGCGGTAAGTGGACTTAGCAAAACAAAGCTTAAATTGCCATAGATTTTTGATTGAATAATACTTGAAGAGGAATTGGAAAAGGCATTCTGCAAGATAGCCATCATGACCAGGCCTGGTATTAAAAACTGGCTATAGCTGATATTGCCAAATTCTAAAATTTTAGTCTCGATCACTGTGCCAAAGATCAGTAAAAACAACAAGGTCGATACAATTGGCGCAAAAATGGTTTGCACGGCTACCGAATAAAAGCGGCGAACCTCTTTGACAAAGAATGTCCATGAGCCATAATAATTCAAGACGTTGACTCCGTGATATTTAAAAACACATCTTCTAATTTTGCATCTTGCAAGCGTATATCCGCCAATGCCACACCCTGCTGCTGTGCCCAAGCCAATAATTGTGCGGTAGTAATCGATTTTGCCAACTTAATCTTAAACTTGACCGGTGACAAGCCCTGCACCTCAAATACATCCGCAGCAAAATCGGCTTGCTGTAGCAGGCCTGCTAACTCAGCCGGCTGTTCAAGCTCTAGCTGAAGGTGTCGATAAGGGTGTCTTGCAATTAGATCCTGGGTTTTTTCCAGTGCAATTAATTGGCCTTTTTGCATGATGCCTACGCTATCACACAGGCTCTCCGCCTCTTCCAAATAATGGGTTGTCAAAATGATAGTATGACCTTGTTGGTGCAGTTCTTTAGCAAATTGCCATAGCGTTCGACGTAAATCGACATCCACTCCCGCAGTAGGCTCGTCTAGCACAATCACTTGTGGACGATGCACCAATGCCATTGCAATAAGTACCCGTCGCTTCATGCCACCTGATAGTTGCTGGGTGTCTACTCCCGCCTTATCGGTTAAGGACAATCTCGCCAACAATTCATCAATCCAGGCCTGCTGCTTGGCGCCCCGCAAACCAAAATAGCCTGACTGCAGGGTTAACAATTGACGGATATTAAAAAATGGATCAGCGATTAACTCTTGCGGTACTAACCCGAGTGCTCGACGTGCCGAAACGGATTCAGTTACAACATCGTGCCCCATGACCTTTACATGACCACTTGTTGCCCTAACTAAACCAGCCATAATATTGATGAGCGTTGATTTACCCGCGCCATTGGGACCAAGCAGTCCAAAAAACTGCCCTTGCTCGACATTAAAACTAATATGGTCTAGCGCTTTTAAAGACTTATAGTATTTAGTTAGCCCGATAAACTCGATTGCGTTCATGCACACGCCTGATTAAGTGGTTGCTGTAGATTATACAATTGGGCTAATTCTTTTGCTGTTGACGGCAGCCCAATTAACTTTAAGTCACTAGACCCTTCCAACCAACAGACCAAACAGGCTAAACCCGCGCTATCAAGCTGATCAATGCCCGTTAGATCGATACGGTTAAAGGGATATTGCTTCGCCTTAAACCAGGTCTGGATTTTAGGCTGCTGGTGAATTGCCGCCAAAGTAAAACTGCCCTCAAGAGTTAAGCATTGATCAGCAAGCTGCCACTGCAAAGCCACTTAATAAAACCCCGCATTACGTTCTCTCATGCCATCAATAACAGCTTGCAGTCCGCGACGCTCAATATCTGCACTATAGGTCTGGCGTAAACTCAGTAATAAACTAATATTTTCCGCCAATACATCATAAATGACCCAGTTACCACTATTTGCTTCCTTGTGAACACGATACGCGATATCAAAATTACTGCCATTTGTTTGCTTAACACGTGTTTGCACAATAACTCTGTCTTGGCCATCTGGGATAGCCGATCCTATTTCAACACTTTCCACATTGAAACGCATTAGACTGCTAGAGTATTGCTGAATAACTGAAAGTGTAAACTGCTCTACAAAATCCTGCTGCTGCTGTGGCGTAGCGGTACGCCAATCACGCCCCACAACAAATCGAGCCATCCGCATGGTATCCACATAGGGCAATAAATTCACATCAGCAAACGCTTTTAGTGCCTTGGGGTCTTGTGCCAGTTCTTCGGCACGTTCCTTCAGCTCATTTAAAACTAAACCTGACATCCCTTGAATCATAACCTGAGGATCAGATTGATCAACACTTGCAGCTTTGGCCACCCCAAAACTTAATAATGCTGCCATCGCAGTAGCTGTTATCCACTTCATTCTCGACCTCCTTCGGTCAAACTAACCATTAATCGTCCAATTAAGTTTTCTAACACCAGTGCTGATTGGGTAAAGTGAATGCGATCACCTGCTTGCAACACCATATCATCTCCACCGACTTCTAAGCCAATATATTGACTCCCTAATAAACCAGAGGTCAAGATCGATACGGAAGAATCCATAGGAATGTCATCAAACTCGCTATAAATATCCATCACAACACGTGCACGATATGACACTGGATCTAACTCAATGCGATCTACACGCCCAATCAAGACTCCCGATACTTTCACTGGGGCACGCGCCGTTAGGCCACCTATATTTGAAAACAGTGCATCAACCTGGTAGGAAGAACGCTCCTGAAAGCCGCTAAAATTACTTACTTTAAGCGCAATAAAAACCGTTGATATCAAAGCGATAAGCACCAATAAACCGACACCTATTTCAAACTTAAGTTGTTTTGACATGCTCATTCCTTTCTCAGGTAAACATTATTGAAGTTAAGATAAAGTCTAAACCCAGCACACCTAATGAAGCATGTACAACGGTTCGTGTGGTCGCCCGACTTACACCTTCTGAAGTCGGAATGGCATAGCAGCCCTGATAGAGTGCAACGAGTGCAATCAACACTGCAAACACTACCGCCTTAATAAAACCATTGATGACATCCGCATGCCAGTCTACATTTTGATTCATCTGAGACCAAAACGCACCCGAATCAACACCTAACCAACCGACGGTAACGACATAGCCGCCAAAAATCCCTAGCGCAATAAAAATCATCGCTAGCATTGGCAATGCAATAATGCAGGCCAACACACGCGGCATTACCACATAGCGCATTGGATCAACGGCCATCATTTCCAATGCTGAAAATTGCTCTGTTGAACGCATGAGTCCGACTTCCGCTGTTAAGGCCGAGCCAGCACGGCCGGCAAACAACAGTGCCGCCACGACTGGTCCCAATTCACGAATCAACGATAGCGCAGTCATGGTACCGACGGCTTCTTCAGAGTTGAATGTTTTAAGAATATGATGACCTTGCAAGCCCAACACCATACCCACAAATAAACCCGCTGTAACAATAATAGGCAATGATAAAACGCCAGCCATATAAACTTGTTTTATTAGCAACCTGATCCGCCAGATCCCCCCTGGAACCAATGGCAATAATTGCCAAATAAATAATGCCATCTGCCCAATACCCGCGAGCAGCATTAAGCTCGAACGCCCAAGACTCGCAATGGCTTTAATCATTTGAAACACTCCATGGTTCAACCGGATAATGGAATGGAACCGGACCATCTGCCCTGCCTTGCAAAAACTGCTGCACATATTCAGAATCTGACGCTTTAAGCTCGGCGGGTGAGCCTTCAGCAATAATGCGCCCTTCTGACAATACGCACGCATGATCAGCTATCGATAATACTTCATCAACATCGTGCGAAACTAATACACTTGTTAAATGCAATTGATCATTCAATGACTTAATAAGCTTTATCAAAACCCCCATTGTAATAGGATCTTGACCAACAAAAGGTTCGTCGTAAAAGATAACTTCTGGATCTAAAATGATTGCGCGCGCCAAGGCAACGCGTCTTGACATGCCGCCTGAAAGCTCTGCCGGCATGAGCTGTTTGGCGCCCCGTAACCCAACTGCTTCAAGCTTCATCTCAACCAGTTTTTCTATCAAACCAGGGGCGAGATTGCTAAAGTGCTCATGCAAGGGAAAAGCCACGTTTTCATAGACGCTTAAATCAGTTAACAGCGCGCCACTCTGAAACAACATACCCATTTTTTGCCGTAACCGATAGAGCTGGCTACGCGACAAGGTTTGAATATCTTGCCCATAAAACAACACTTGACCATGATCTGGCTTGAGCTGACCCACCATTAGCTTCAACAGCGTCGTTTTACCCGTACCACTCGGCCCCATTATGGCCGTAATCTTTCCGGGATAAACACGAAAGCTTAGCTGATGAAAGATTTTTCGCGTTCCGCGACTAAAGCTTAAATTAATGACTTCTATAATGGGAGTTGACAAGTTTTACTCTTTCTTTATTTCAGTTGTAATGTGAACGCTAGGTGCGACTAGTAGCCAAGTAACTCAATCAAACTAGCTAGGTCCGTTAACTGTTTGACACTAACCTGACTGGGATCAACAAATACAGGCATCGCCGTCGTATTTGGCAGACTGGCTTTTAAAACATCAATCAATTGACGCTGCTGTTTAATATTTTCTGGTAAATCATTAAGTATCGCCAAAGGCTGGCCAGAAAACCTTTGATTATTATAGTCCCATTGCCACCCAGATAACACCCATGACTGATCCGTTGGCTGTAACAGGGTTGGGTTAGACGGCGAAGATTCCCATAGGTCAGCATGATTTTCAAAGCATTCCTGTGTCCATCCTTCTAGCAACAGCACACCCAGCCTATCACCCAAATGATCAGACAAGCGTTCAAACTGCCGCGCCGAGTCAGGGCACCAGGCCTGCCACCGCAGGTACAACATATTCTCAGCAAACATTGCCTCATCTAGCATGGTCAAAACAGCTTTATCCCATTTCATCCAATCCCCCTGAGTAGCCATAGCGACGCGGAAGTAATTGAAATAGTAATCAGCACACCATTCTTCAGGCAGGTCATCCGGATAAAATTGTCCTTTTAACACTTCTGACTGCCAATTATCGAAACCGACCGACATACTTTTTAATCGAGCCATACTATTTGACCTACCTTCTTAATAAATGATTAAGATTACTCAATATATTGCCATAAAAAAAACTTATAGGGATGATGCAATCCAAGTATAATAGCAGTCAATATCAGGAAAAAACAGCATCTAGCTTTTTAAAAGATCAGGATTATAACGCCAAATGATTGCTTCTCTCATGCTTCCATCATTGTTACTTGTTTTGGGTCTTGCGATACTTGTTTTTAGTGCAAATTACTTTATTGACGGCGCGGCAAATATTGCACTCAGATACAATATTTCACCGTTGATTATAGGCGTCATTATTATTGGGTTTGGCACATCAAGTCCAGAAATCATAGTCGCCATTATTGCGTCATTAGAAGGTAATCCAGGGCTTGCCATTGGTAATGCAGTTGGCTCCAACATTACCAATATTGGACTTGTACTCGGTATTACGGCACTGATCACGCCCCTGGTAGTCAAATCGTCCTTATTGCGTCGTGAGTTTCCCATTCTAATGATTGTTACCGGCCTTGGGCTCGCACTTATTTTGGATCACAAGCTAAGTGTACTGGACGGTATTCTAATGCTAACCACCTTATTCGCCATCTTGGGCTGGATGATTTACACCAACCGCAATATTAGTTCAAATGACCCACTATCAGAAGACGTCAATAAAGAACTCAATGAAATTCCCAGGTTAAGTAGAGCCAAAGCACTAGCGTATCTTGGTATAGGGCTTGTTTTCTTGATTATCAGCGCACGCATGATGGTATGGGGGGCCGTAGAAATTGCCGAGTTTTTTGGTGTACCCGACCTGATTATCGGTCTAACTATCATTGCAATTGGCACGAGCCTGCCTGAATTGGCTGCCGCCATAACAGCCGCACTAAAAAATGAAGTGGACTTAATGATAGGCAACATTCTAGGCTCAAATTTATTTAATATCCTTGCCGTACTTGCCGTTCCATCGATTCTAGCACCCTCTCTGATTGATATTGAAGTGCTCAAACGCGACTACCCTATTATGCTTCTCTTTACCGTAGCCATGTTGCTTGTAGCCCTGCCTCGTAAAGGTAACGCAGCTATTTCACGTGCTGAAGGCGGCCTCCTTCTTACCCTGTTTGTTGGCTACCTAGGTCTGTTATACTATTCTATTAAAATGATCTAAATTTAAGAGAATAGCTTAATGGACTTAGCCACACGTGCCACTAAAATAAAACTACTCATTCTAGATGTCGATGGCGTACTAACAGACAACCGCTTGTTCTATGGTGATAACGGAGTAGAGTACAAAAGCTTCTATACTCGCGACGGCCATGCCATGGTTTTATGGCGCAAAAGCGGCCTGAATTTAGGTGTGATCACCGGACGCAAATCGCAACTGGTCACGCAACGCATGACCGATCTAAAGGTAAAATATCTATTTCAAGGCGTGCCAGACAAGTTACCTGTTTTTGAGCAACTGTTACAAGACGAAGGCTTGCACGCTGACGAGATCGCCTACATGGGAGATGATATTTTAGACCTACCTATTCTCACCCGAGTCGGCCTCGCTAGCTGCCCCAAAGATGCCGACCCAGAAGTGATTAATCGTGTTCACTTTGTCAGTGAAAAAGTTGGGGGACAAGGTGCTGTTCGTGAGCTGATTGAAATGATTTTAAAAGCTCAAGGTCGCTGGCAAACCCATCTTGACTTCTATCTTCGTTAAGATGTGGGCTATCACGCTAAAAAAAGCCAACAAAACCCTAATGGTGTTGCTGGCTTTAATACTAGCAGGCCTGCTTACCCTCTTAATCAATACCCAGCACACCCACCAACCCTACACTGAGTTAACGCTGACACTTCCAGCAGATCACCAATGGACATTGCAATCTAGCCAAACCTGGCGCATAGACTACAAACAGCCCAACCAAAGCCAGCTTCTTATCAGCCCTCTTACCTATCACTCAAACCAAGCTACGCATTTAAACAATCCGTTATTTATTCGCTTTGGTGAGCAAATAATTAGTGCGCGCGCGCGCGAAGGCAAACTAAAAAATAACCAACTTCGGCTACTTCACCAGGTTGAATTAACCAATCATCCAGCACAAATGGAGCAATCGTGGATTATGAACAGCGATGAGTTATATTATAGCAGCGATACTGATAAAGCTTATGGTGAAGGGGCTGTAAGCTTTACCCATGCGACTCTGCGCCAAACAGGGAGAGATTATGTTTATAATTTGACACAAGACCATTTAACCCTCAAACATGACGTAATAACTTATTATGACTCGACTCCTTAAACATTTTCTCACCACATTTTTTGGCTTAATATTGTTGATCACTCTGGCACCGTCCTTATACGCCCAGTCCACAAATCAACAGCCAATTACCATTGAAGCGAATCAACTTGATGCCTTCGACCAAATTGGAGAGAGCCACTACCAAGGTGAGGTTTTAGCGCAGCGCGGTAATATAACCATTCGCGGCGAAAATCTTGTCGTTTTTCACCCGCAGCGAGTTATCAACCGCTTAGTGACCAACGGACAACCGGCTCAATTTGAAATGCAAAACAACGATCAAGGGCAGATTAAAGGCCAAGCGGAACAAATTGTTTATTACGTTGACCAAGAAATAGCACATTTAATTGGCAATGCTTTTGTTGACCAAGATAGTAGCCAATCCATTCGCGCAGGCCTAATAATAATCGATTTAAACACCATGACAATGCAGGCCAGTGGTAACACACACGCCACCGACCAAACACCGGAAAAGCAAGGGCGCGTAGAAATGATTTTCACTCCTGGAAATCAAAACTAATGGCACATTTCTATGCTCGCAACCTGGCAAAAAGCTATAAAAAATATCGTGTAGTTGAGTCGGTCGATCTCGATGTGCAAAGTGGTCAAGTGGTCGGGTTGTTAGGGCCAAATGGTGCCGGAAAAACCACCACCTTTTACATGATGACTGGCTTGGTACCCCATAATGCCGGACATATTTTTCTTGATGATCAAGACATCAGTGATCTCTCGATTGATCAACGTGCTAGGCTCGGTATTGGCTACCTACCCCAAGAAGCGTCAATCTTTCGCAAACTCACTGTCTACGATAATATTATGGCCATTCTAGAAATGCGACCAGAGCTTACATCTGAGCAACGTAATACTAAATTAAACGAGCTTTTAACCGACCTTAATATTCACCACATTGTAAAACAACTCGGCCAAGCCTTATCCGGTGGCGAACGCAGACGTGTTGAAATTGCACGAGCGCTGGCTATGGAGCCAAAATTCATCCTGCTTGATGAACCTTTTGCCGGCGTTGACCCCATATCCGTTAAGGACATCCAAGCCATCATTAATCACTTAAAAAACAAACATATTGGCATATTAATCACCGACCACAATGTGCGAGAAACCCTTGGCGTTTGTGATTACGCCTACATTCTTCATGCAGGACATATTCTCGCCTCAGGCGCGCCCCACGAGCTATTAGAAAATCAAGATGTTCGCGCAGTATATCTGGGCGACAACTTTAGCCTCTAGCGCTTAGTTTGGATTCGTACTAACCTACCTTGTGTTATACTCGTGTTGGGCCATATATAAAAATAACTTTGCATAAGGAGATTACAGAATGCAAATCAATATCACAGGTCACCATGTAGAACTAACCGATGCGTTACGAGACTATGTCCACGAAAAAATGGCAAAATTAGAACGTCATTTTGACCATGTTACCAATGTGCACGTAATTTTAACGATTGAAAAACAAAACCAAAAAGCAGAAGCGACTGTTCATGTATCAGGACAAGATCTATTTGCACAAAGTGAAACACAAGACATGTACGCGTCGATTGACGGCTTAATTGACAAACTAGATCGCCAAATCATTAAGCACAAAGAAAAAATCAGTGATCACAATCAGAAATCGGGTGGTGTTAAAAGCATGGCCATCGATGCTTAATCTTTCATTCAAACCCGCATTGCATGAAAGATAGAACCCGCTGCTTATTTTCTTAGCAGCGGTGCAATTAAAGAAAACATTACCAGCCCTGTCGCCGTTTAATCTCAGCTAATAAATTTTGACACGCTTTTTCGACCATATCAAACACCTGCTCGAAACCTTTTGAACCACCATAATAAGGATCGGGCACATCTTTTCGCCTGACTTCAGGTGCATAATCAAGTAAATAGCTGACTCGGTGCAATTCTTCACGCGGCCCCAATTCAGTTACAAGCTGGTGATTATACTCATCCATTACTAACAAGTAGTCGAACTCATAAAAATCACTAAAGTCAACTTTACGCGCACGCAGATCAGCCATTGGAATACTCCGCTTTGCAGCCGTTGCCATTGAGCGCTCATCAGGAGGGTTGCCAATGTGGTAAGCATGCGTACCCGCTGAGTCAATTACAATTCTATCCGCTAAGCCAGCCTCATTTACGAGCTTACGAAACACAGCATGGGCCGTAGGGGAACGACAAATATTACCCATGCAAATAAATAACACACCAACTGACTTATCTCGTTCCATAACTCACCTATTCAATACATATAATCAAATTGCCCACCCGCATAATAGAAAGCTGACTATCGAGGATGCCAACAATCCTTCTAACAGGTAAAATATTTGTTTTGAACTATAACCTAACTACTATGCCCTCATCTACCCCTTTCAATGATTGGATCATTTTTGAAGATGATGCCCTATTAGCCATTAACAAGCCTAGCGGCATTCTGTCCGTACCTGGTAAACCGCCTAACCCAACCCCCTGTGTGCAAGATTACTACCCTAACCATCAATCTGGGTTGCTAACAATACATCGACTGGATATGGACACGTCGGGTATTTTGTTGTTAGCCAAAACCAAAGCAGCACATCGTGCCCTCAGTATTGCTTTTCAAAACCGCCAAACCAAAAAAACATATGATGCACTGTGTGCTGGCACGCTATTACAAAAGCAAGGCCGTATTCAACTACCTATGCGTTGTGACTGGGACAGCCGCCCTCGGCAATGTATTGACTTTACACAAGGTCGTCATGCTCAAACATATTGGCACCTTACTAAACAACATCCAGACTACTGCGCAGTTAACCTTTACCCCATTACAGGACGCTCTCATCAGTTGCGCTTGCACATGAAAATGCTAGGCCACCCTATTTTGGGCGATACCCTATATGCAGATCAGACGGCCTGCCAGCAGGCTGATAGACTTTGCCTTCATGCAAGCCAACTCAACTTTATCCACCCAGAATCGTTGAATAATGTTGCATTAACCTGCCCATCAAGCTTTAATTTAACAATATCAAGTTAAATATGATTTAATTCAATCATTAGAAAGTAAAATGTACAATTGAGTGTTTGCCAATGACAAATCAAGATTACCTAGACATGTTTGATACAGATGATGAAAAAGCAGCCGTAGAATCCATTGTTGACGAGATTGATAATGACATATTTAGTATAGAAGATGCTTTGTTAGACGACATCAATTCAATCGAATTAGATCTTGAATCAAGCCAATATACCGACGAACATGCTCATAATCTTGACATGTCATCAGACCAAAGCGAAGTGTCATTTTTATCCAAGAAGCTTGCCGACATGCAACATCAACATCAATTACAACAAAAACACTTCTCGGAACTTTGTAAGAAAACGGCACCTAACTGGCAGTCAACCCTAAAATAATTAGTTCAAGGTAGATATACATGAATAACCCTGACTTAACACAGGTTTACAACGAAACAACACTATTGCTTCAGGATGGCATTAAAACCAATCAACAGGCGACTGAGTTTACACTCCACCTAGCAGAGCAACAAACCGAACAACTACAATCTTTTAAAGAACAACTACAGCAACAACGTCATCAACAACGAGAGCTTGAGTCTAGCATCCAGAGAAGCAATAAGATGGTCGTTGGTTTATTTGTCATCGGCTTGGCGACATTGATTATTGGAATTGGCGCATTTAGTTGGCTAACCTATCAAATACACCAGCAGAATCAGCAACAAAAAATACAATTAAACTATCTAGCACAGCAACTAGAACACATTGAGCAGCAAGCCCTACCAAGCAGTGCGGCTATGCCAACTACACCATCGATTCCAGATCAAGCATCACTAAGTACTGAAACATCAACGCAGAATAATCAAAATGCAACACAAATTACTCAACTTAGCCGCTTAATGACGCTTCACTATGCAGAACATGACGAATCTTTACAGCAACTGCACACCTATTTTGAACAACATTATGCACAACTCAGCGAATCAATAGACCTTGTTTCCAAATCCATTACAACAATGCAGTCAGAGCTTAGCGTTAAGACTGCGCCGAGTGAAGTCGACCTGAGTCCGATCAACAGACAAATTAACGCACAACAACAACGACTAGAACAGATTCAAACGGCGATGAGACAGCTTAGTGGTGCACTCAATGAGCTGGGTAATCAAAACACTCAAAATATTAACAACATACACCAGCGTCTAGATCAACTTGAAGAGAGGATAAATTTAAACTTTAAACAATTAAATGAAGTTTTGTCTGAATCACCCGTCAGAAAAGATTATATTTATCGCAATCCACAGCAATTTAACCCATAAGGAAAATTTTCATGCGTGTTAAAACTAAACTGCTTATTACTGCTTTCATTAGCCTGGGCCTATCCAGTGGTCACGCCAGCTCACTTACTACAACTTCAGAGCAAGCAAGCTATGCCGTTGGTGTCGATTTAGCCAACAATTTACAAGCACAGGGCATTAACTTAGACACAGACGCTTTTTTAACTGGATTGCGAGATAGCCTTACTGGACAAGCACTTAAACTGACTCCTGAGCAAATGCAATCTGCGCTCACGCGATTTCAAGATGAACTTGAAATAAGCCGTAACTCAGAGTTACAGGCCTTGGCCGAAGAAAACCTTGCCAAGGGTGAAGCTTTTTTAGCCGAAAACGCCAAAAAAGAAGGCGTTGTTACGCTTGATAGTGGCTTGCAATATCGCATTATTGAGCAAGGCGAAGGCCCTAAACCAACTAAAGATGATGTCATCATTGCTCACTATAGAGGTGAACTAATAGATGGCACTGAATTTGACAGTTCTTTTAACCGGGGTACGCCTATTCAATTTTCATTGGCTAATGTTATCCCTGGATGGCAGGAAATTATTCAATTGATGCAACCTGGCGCAAAATGGCAGGTGTTTATACCAAGCCAGCTAGCTTATGGCTTACAGGGGGCTGGCAATATGATCGGACCCAATGAAACACTTATCTTTGAAATTCATTTCATTACTACTGCAGCAGATTAAATAAAATTGCTCGGCAAAAAAAAACCCAAGTCGGTCAACTTGGGCTTTGCCATAAAGACAATTAAAGCTCTTTAAGAGGAGTTGTTGTAAACAACGATTTCAATGTTAGTTTAAAAAACTCCCAATATCAAGCTTTACTAATATTAACGTTTGTTAATTCATTTTTTCACCACATTTTCGACCAAACACCAATTAGTTTGAGGTCAGTAATTGGTTAACACGCTTAATAAATGCTGCTGGCTCTGCAAGGGTATCGCCATCTGCAAGTTGGGCTTGCTCTAACAAGAACAATGCCCAGGGTTCAACACTTGTTTGCTCTGTAAGAGCCGCTACTTTTTTCAGTACTGGGTGCTCTGAGTTCACCTCCAATATCGGTGCACTTTTGGGCAATGCTTGCCCCATCTGCTCCATTAAGCGAATCATGTGAGGCGTCATGGCACCTTCTTGAGCCACTATACACGCTGGTGAATCGGTTAAACGGTGGGTTATTTTAACATCAGCAACCTTATCCCCTAATGCATCTTGGAGCTTTTCTACAAGACTTGTACGCGCCTGTTGCTCTTCCTCAGTAACCGCTTCATCTTCATCCGCTAATTCAGCAATATCACCTTGGTTAATCGATTTAAGTGCTTTGCCTTCAAACTCAGTGAGATGCGCAACTAACCACTCATCAATGCGATCTGTTAGAAGTAGTACTTCAATACCTTTTTTACGCAAACCCTCTAGGTGCGGGCTTCCTAAAGCGGCTGCATAGCTGTCTGCAATCAAATAATAAATACTTTCTTGCCCTTCACTCATTCGCGCTTGATAATCAGCAAGGCTTACCGTCTGCTTCGCATCCTGGTTATGTGTTGAACTAAAACGCATCAGACCGGCCAATTTTTCACGGTTAGCATAATCTTCAATTATGCCTTCCTTGATGACTTGACCGAAGGTATCCCAAAAGCCTTGGTAAATGCTTGCATCATCATTTTTTGATAATTTAATCAAATGGTCTAATATGCGTTTAACCGATGCTGAACGAATCTTATCAACCACATGATTGCTCTGCAAAATTTCACGAGAAACGTTTAATGGCAGATCATTCGAATCAATGACACCACGTACAAAACGAAGATAATTTGGCATTAAATGCTCAGCATCATCCATTATAAATACGCGTTTTACATAGAGCTTAAGCCCATAACGTCGATCACGATCATAAAGATCAAATGGCGCTTTGGTTGGGATGTACAACAGCGAGGTATACTCTAGGGTTCCCTCTACTTTGTTATGTAAAGTTGCCAACGGCTTTTCAAAATCATGGGATAAGGTTTGATAAAAGTTCGCATAGTCTTCATCGCTAATCTCTGATTTAGCCTGAGTCCAAAGTGCAGTGGCCTTATTTATCTGCGTCCAAACCATCTCAGTTTGTGGCGCATCAGACTTGCTATCCTCTTTGCTTTCCTGTTCTTGCTCACCCGATTCTTGGGGTATCGGCTTTTCTTCTAACATCTCTATCGGAAAACTAATATGGTCCGAATAGGTGGTTATAATATTTTTAAGGCGGTGAGATGATAAAAACTCATCCATTCCATCTTTTAGATGCAATACAATCTCGGTACCTTTATTTGGTTTACTAATTGTTTCAAGCGTAAACTCACCATCACCTTTCGACTGCCACTCTACGGCTTGATCTATTGCTACACCAGCTTTACGTGTTCTTAACGTCACTTGATCAGCGACAATAAAAGCAGAATAAAAACCCACCCCAAACTGACCAATCAAATGACTATCTTTCGCTTGATCGCCGGTCAATTTTTCTAGAAACTTTTTAGTGCCAGAATTAGCGATAGTACCAATGTTTTCGATGACCTCATCACGGGTCATACCAATACCATTATCACTTAGGGTAATCGTTTTTGCTTTTTCATCAAAGGCTAACTGAATTTTGAGCGCTGACTCCCCTTCACTTAATTGATCATTCGAAACCATTTCAAAACGCAACTTATCTAAGGCATCTGACGCATTTGACACTAACTCACGCAGGAAAATTTCTTTATTGCTGTATAGTGCATGAATCATTAGTTGAAGTAGCTGCTTAACTTCCGTTTGAAAAACATGTGTTTCTTTTTGCATGTATTTTGCCCCAAGTTAATTAAGTAAATCGTTCCACTTTAATAAGGCTCAAATCGTGATTTTCAATAGCAGAATTAAAAAAAGGCCACATTGTGACCTTTTCTAGCCTACTTAATACTAACGACGACAATTAAAAGAATTCG
Organism: Thiomicrospira sp. ALE5; assembly: GCF_900112445.1. Lineage (GTDB taxonomy): Bacteria > Pseudomonadota > Gammaproteobacteria > Thiomicrospirales > Thiomicrospiraceae > Thiomicrospira. The sequence goes on from NZ_FOYY01000004.1 coordinate 181,846, forward strand.
ATATCATCCTCGGGTGCCACTGATTGCTTGCTAGCCAAACGCTGTGTCATACGTTCACGCATAATTGCAATGGCATCATGGGTCGTTTTATGTTGGTCAAAAATCAACTCAAACAATTCTTCTTCTTCACGCATCGAGGTGCCTTTACGAACAGAGTCCTTGAAAGACTGCCATTCTTCTTCATTTTTAACGCGCATCTCATGCGAAACAATTTCAGATAATCCGGTTAATCCTTTAGACACATGTTGCAAACGTTGTGACAGCTTATCGTAGAATTGGAAGGCAATAATAGCCTGCTGCATCTTATCAGCCAACTCAGCAGCTTGAGAAGCTAAAAGGTCATGGTGGTCAGCAAATTGAGGATTCGACTCTAATACCGGTTTCAACATATCTGAAACAGATTGAATTTCTTCAATATGTTGCGTCATGAACCTAAAGGTATCAATCAACGCATTCACTGAATGATCACCTTCGGTGATCGTTAATTCAATCTGTGCAATTGACAAATTCAAAATCAAAATTGTTTCTTGTACTTCCTTTGCGCCCAACGCAAAAGGATAGTTTACTTCGTTATTCATACTTATCTCATTTTTAGGCAACACGTTTAACAGAAGCAAGTTTATCTTTGGCAGCACTTTTATGAGATGATACAACACCTGCTACATCTATAATGAGCGCGACCTTACCATCACCTAGGATAGTTGCACCCGCGATGCCAAAAATTTTCATAAAATTATTTTCAAGGCTTTTTATAACCACTTGCTGTTGTCCCATTAAATCATCAACAAATAATCCTGCACGTTTACCGCCCTCTTCCACGACAACAAGCAAGCCCTCACTTAACTCGGTTTGTGCTTGATCTACACCAAATAATGAGTGCAAACGAATGACAGGAATATATTGATCACGCAACTTATAAAGCTCAGTTTGGCCCGCAATTCCTTTAACCAGTTTAGGATCAACCTGAATAGACTCCACAATAGAGACTAACGGGAATACATAGGTTTGCGACCCAACCGATGCTAATTGGCCATCCAGAATAGCCAGGGTTAATGGTAGACGTATTGTAAAAACACTGCCCTTTCCTGCGGTTGTTTCAACCTCAACGGAACCCCCTAAACCTCGAATATTACGACGCACTACGTCCATACCCACACCGCGGCCCGACACATCACTGACAACCTCAGCTGTTGAAAACCCGGGGTGAAAAATTAAATCAACGATTTCATCTTCGGTTAAATGATTGTCTGGATCGACAACCCCCTTTTCAATAGCTTTTTGATAGATTCGTTCAGCATTTATTCCGGCACCATCATCTGTAATCTGAATGACAATGTTGCCGCCTTGGTGAAACGCAGCCATCTTCACAGTACCCTTTTCTGGCTTACCTGCGGCAAGGCGTTTTTCTGGTGACTCAATGCCATGATCAATAGAATTACGCACAATATGGACCAGTGGATCGGTCAGTTGCTCAAGCATCGTTTTATCAAGCTCAGTGTTCTCACCCTCCATGACTAACTCGATCGACTTACCTAGCTTTTGGCTCACATCATGAACGATACGCGGCATGCGGTTAAACGCAAAACTCACCGGCAGCATGCGTATGTTCATGACACTTTCCTGCAACTCACGCGTATGTCTCTCAAGGTGAGATAAGCCTTCTTTAAGCTTGTCAATCCATTCAGTCGAATCAGGTTCCTGCTCAGCCTGTTCGCCAAATTGACTCAGCATTGACTGGGTAATAACCAGCTCTCCAACTAAGTTAACCATCTGGTCAATCTTATTCAAATTAACTCGAATAGAACCATCTGCCTGCGCTGTTTTTTTCGGTTGAGCCGCATTTGCTTTAGTAATGGGTTTCTTTTCAGGTATTACGGGGTTTGTATCAGCCTCGCCAGAAGCTGCTTTAGCAGGTGGTACTGCTACAGTATCTTGAACACTCACTGTCTGCTCAGAACCTGAGGCTAAACCTGCCGCTTTAACAGGCAAAACTTGAATGTGGGCGCCGTCACCATCAATCCACTCAAAAACCTCACTGATATCATCCTCAGATACATCGCCAGACAACATGAGATTCCACTTTAAATACAACTCTTCTGGGTTAAAACTTTCCCAACCTACCATTTCTTCAATTTCAGCGGAAACATCAAGATGACCCAATGTCTGTAATTCCCTAAAGATGCGCAACGGTTCGTTACCCGTTTGAAGTAGATGACGCTCTGGATGTAACATAATATGCCAAGCGTTATTATCCTCATCATTGTTACTCTCATCCGCTTCAGTAGATTCGGGCTGAGATGCGCTAGTCGTCACTTCGGCCACATCACCTGCTAAAAGTTTTTCCATTTGAGCTTGAACACTATCTGAGCGCTCTTGGTCAATTGGTTCATGATCTTGCAACTTAGTCAGCATATCGCGAAGCACATCAACTGCATCAAGCATGACTCGAATTGAATGTTGGGTAACATCACGCTTAAAATCACGCATTTCATCTAGCAAGGTTTCTAGGACATGAGTAAAGCCGGCTATTTCAGAGAAACCAAAGGTGCCACTTCCGCCCTTGATAGAATGAGCAGCACGAAAAATTTCGTTTATTTTTTCAGCATCTGGCGTGCCTTCTGGCAACTCCAGCAGCCCTGCTTCCATAACCTGCAGACCCTCAAAACTTTCTTCCAAGTAGGTTTGGCGAAACACTTCCATCATATCCATGGCATGCACCCTGTAATTTTTGTAATCACGTCTTTAAAATAACCATTAAAACAGCTCAACATCACCTTCCACCGGCTTTTTATCGATTGTTCTAACATACTGATTTTCTTGCTCACATAGCGACTCATTATGCATAGCATTTAGCCTGCGAACCCGAGCTCGCCCATCAAAGGGATAGAAGATTACCTTGCGAGGAAAAACATCACCTATATCCTGAGAAATAACTTTAAACCCCTCAGTATAAATGTAGTCAAATACAAAACCTATGTTATACCAACCAATATTGGTCATAGAGCTCATTATACGACCGCCACCAAATACCTTGAATTCTAAGCGGTCACGCTTAGCGCCTGCACGCAACAAGCTATTTACCATGTTTTCCATAGCATAGTTGCCATATCTGTTGGCATCTGAGAGTTCAAAATCACGACTTGCAGAAGATTTGTCCATTGGTAACATAAAGTGGTTCATACCACCGAGTTTAGCAACGGGATCATGAACGCAAGCCGCGATACATGATCCTAGTACCGTCTCTATTCTTTCTTGCTGCTGAGTAACATAAAACTCGCCAGGCAAAATTTTGACTGTTGCAATCCCTTCTGCAGGATCGATACTTTTTTGCATAGTTTCTTTTTTAATCTCAAGTGATTCTTTAAAACTAGAATAACAAATTAACCTTTTATTCATTCTAGTATATTTAACCAACAATTAGCTATTATTTTAACTTCTTAGCTGCACGGCGTTGCTTAAAAAAATTAGACAGCAGCGCGGAGGCCTGCTCTGCACAAACGCCATTGACCACTTGATATTGATGATTAAGAAAATCACTTGCGGCTAAGTTAATTCGTGAGCCGACCGCACCCGATTTAGGATCCGTTGCGCCATAAACCAAGCGGGCGATTCTGGCATGCACCATGGCTGTTGCACACATAGCACAAGGTTCAAGCGTGACATAAAAAGAAACACCAGGTAATCGATAATTTTGTAAGGTTATTCCTGCGTGACGCAACGCCATGATTTCAGCATGCGCAGTAGGGTCATGAGTCAAAATAGACTGATTGAAACCCACGCCTACACACTGCTGTTCCAGCACAACCAACGCACCAACAGGCACTTCGCCCTGTTGTTGCGCATAATCGGCCAGCGCCAAAGCTTGCTGCATCCAAAACACATCCTGCTCTGCCTGAACCAGGCCTGGTGGACAGACAAGCCCCACCAGATCCTGCGGATTGTAAAACTCTACTCCCATTCAATCGTAGCAGGTGGTTTGCTGGAAATATCATAGGTCACCCGCGAGATACGCGGGATTTCATTTATAATCCGATTCGACACTTTTTCAAGAAAGTCATAGGGCAAGTGCGCCCAACGTGCGGTCATAAAGTCAATGGTTTCAACTGCACGCAAACTGACCACATAATCATAACGACGCGCATCACCTACAACACCGACCGACTTGACCGGCAAAAACACGGTAAAGGCTTGTGAGGTTTTGTTGTACAAATCAGCTTTACGCAGTTCTTCGATAAAAATATGGTCAGCCAGACGCAAAATATCGGCGTATTCTTTTTTCACTTCACCCAAAATACGCACCCCCAGGCCTGGTCCTGGGAAAGGATGACGATAAACCATATCGGCGGGCAAGCCTAATTCCACACCTAGCTTACGCACCTCATCCTTAAACAACTCTCGCAAGGGTTCCAGCAGTTTAAGCTCCATATCTTCCGGTAAGCCACCGACATTGTGGTGCGATTTAATAACCTTCGCCTTGCCGGTTTTAGAACCTGCCGACTCAATCACATCAGGATAAATTGTGCCCTGCGCCAACCACTTAACATTGATTAACTTTGATGACTCTTCATCAAACACTTCAATAAAGGTATGACCAATAATTTTGCGTTTCTTTTCTGGGTCGGCCTCACCAGCCAGTTTGTCCATAAAACGTTGTTCGGCATCGACTCGGATCACTTTGACCCCCATGTTTTGTGCAAACATCGCCATCACCTGATCACCTTCTTGGTGACGCAATAAACCATGGTCAACAAATACACAGGTTAGCTGATCACCAATCGCCTTGTGCAACAAAGCCGCCACCACTGAAGAATCTACCCCGCCTGACAAACCAAGCAACACTTCATCGCTACCGACCTGTTCACGAATGCGCTCAATCGAGTCTTCAACAATATTGGCAGTAGTCCAAAGCTTTTCACACCCACAAATCTGTGACACAAAGCGCTCTAGAATCCGCAAGCCTTGCTTGGTGTGGGTCACTTCAGGATGAAACTGAATGCCATAAAAACGTCTCGCTTCATCGGCCATGCCCGCGACAGGACAACTCTCAGTGCTGGCCATTAATTTAAAGCCTTCCGGTATTTGGTCAACACGATCGCCATGTGACATCCAAACATCTAACAAACCATGACCTTGGGCATTAACATGATCTTCGATATCAAGAAACAATTTGGTGTGACCATGCGCACGCACTTGAGCATAACCGTATTCATGTTCCGCGGCATTAATTACCTGACCACCCAACTGCTGCGCCATGGTTTGCATGCCATAACAAATACCCAATACAGGCACACCTAGTTCAAATACCAGGCCTGGTGCTTTTGGCGCATCATCGCCAATTACCGTTTCTGGACCGCCAGATAAAATAATGCCCTTAGCACCAAAATCCTGAATAAACTGCGGATCGACATCCCAGGGTTCAATCTCACAATAAACCCCAATTTCACGAATGCGTCGTGCAATCAACTGGGTATATTGCGAACCAAAATCAAGAATAAGAATACGGTGGTCATGAATAGAGTGCTGCGTCATAGGTCTTCCAAATATAAAAAGTAACGCCGAACTGATAGAACATCAAATCGACTATTAAAGCGTGTGATTAGACACGGTAGTTAGGTGCTTCTTTAGTGATCATAACATCATGCACATGACTTTCGACCATTCCCGCATTGGTTACTCTCACAAACCAAGGCTTCTCGTTCATTTCTTTGATATCTTTGCACCCTGTATAACCCATGCTTGAACGGACACCACCAACTAGCTGATGAATAATAGGTGACAAGGGCCCTTTGTAAGGTACACGACCCTCGATACCCTCTGGCACTAACTTATCTTCCGCATTGGATGACTGAAAATAGCGATCACTTGAACCCTGTTTCTGAGACATGGCGCCCAGTGAACCCATACCACGGTAGGCTTTGTATGCTCGACCTTGAAAATACTCCACCTCACCTGGCGACTCTTCTGTGCCCGCAAACATACTACCTAACATAATAGCAGATGCGCCCGCAACTAAGGCTTTTGCCACGTCGCCAGAAAAGCGAATGCCACCGTCTGCAATAAGTGGCACGCCACTGCCCTGTAATGCTTTGGCAACATTTGAAATTGCTGAAATTTGTGGTACACCCACGCCAGCCACAATACGTGTAGTACAAATCGAACCTGGACCGATACCAACCTTCACCGCATCCGCACCGGCTTTAACTAAGTCCAATGCTGCTTCAGCAGTCGCAATATTGCCACCGATTACATCCACTTCAGGAAACATTTGCTTAACCCAAGCCACACGATCCAATACGCCCTGCGAATGACCATGAGCGGTGTCGACTACGATCACATCCACACCCGCTTTAATAAGTGCGCTAACCCGTTCTTCTGTATCGGCTCCTGTACCCACTGCCGCCCCAACCACCAGGCGTCCATTGGAATCCTTGGTCGCTAATGGGTGTTCATCAGACTTTAGGATGTCAATAACTGTGATCATCCCCTTCAAGTCAAAATTATCATTCACCACCAATACACGTTCTATTCGATGCTCGTGAAGCAAATCGAGTACCTTTTCACGATCGAACTTCTCTGGCACGGTAACCAACTTGTCTTTAGGGGTCATCACAGTATGAATCGGCAAACTATAATCAGTCAAAAATCTCAAATCTCGTCCCGTGACCAAACCTACCAGACGACCTTGATCCATAACTGGGACGCTAGAAATATTATTTTCTTCAGTAATTCTAACCACATCTGCCACCGTCGCGGTTACTTCGACACAAATTGGGTCAAGAATGACGCCGTGTTCATACTTTTTGACTTTACTAACTTCAGCCGCCTGCTCGTCAATAGTCATATTCTTATGAATGATACCTATACCCCCTTCCTGCGCTAACGAAATCGCCAAACGTGCTTCAGTAACAGTATCCATTGCAGAGGAAACAAAGGGAATATTCAAACTAATGTTGCGCGTTAACTGTGTTTTTAAAGACACATCCTTAGGTAGCACCGTGGAGTGGGCTGGCACTAATAACACATCATCGAAGGTTAACGCTTCTTGTAAAACTCTCACTTTTACCACCTTGTAAATATTTATGGGTCGATTAGATTTTTCATTGCTAAGTCAGTTTTCATACCTAAAACCTTCACAGCGCCTTTATTTTCAACACTTTAGCAACAATAAAACATATCAGACCACTATTTTAAGTCACATATCTCTAGAATTTAGTCTATTATAAAGTTTGACAGCCATGGGGTAAACTGAATAACTTATAGCTTGTTACGAAAATAACAAAAAATGTTGCTTCGTACTTTTGCTTTTTGGTTGATTCTATTACAATCTTAAACGTCTAAAGACAAATAAAATAAAAGCTCAATACCTTTGGAGGAGTTCATGAAAAAAATACTAGTTGGTGCAACGGTTCTTGCAACCCTATCTTTGGCAGCCTGTAATCACAACCAAGCTATGCCTACAGACAATTATGCAGCGCTTGTTGCGGAAGCAAAAGAAAAACAAGCTAAATCACACGAGCTTGGTAACGTATGGCAACAACGTAACATGAGATTGCCTTATGTTGATCATTACCTAGCAGAAGCAGAAAAAGCGCGTCAAGAGTCCATTCGCCTTGCAAAAGAAGCAGTTAAATCAGCTAATGCACAGATTGCACAATCTAAGTATGCTGCGGATCTTCGTCCTGGTTGGTACAGTGACCGAGATTAATTTGCACAATTAATCAAACAAAAGCCAGCTCATGCTGGCTTTTTTATCCTCGCCACTTAATTAAATTTTGTCACTTACCCTTTAAGTAATCTACATCACTAAAAGTAGCCACCCACTCTGGCTTCATCACCACCAGCGCAGCCATGATAAACCCATTTAAAAAAGCTTCCGGTGCAGCAACTAATGGGATAAACGGAAAGAAGTTGTAAGCAAGATAATCAGCGCTGTACGCACCCCCAAACAATAAAATCAACCCCGCCACAACTAACGCAACCAGTGCGCCCACACCACCTGCTAAAAAACCATTCAAAAATATATAAACGAAAAAGTTTCGATCCAAAAATCGATATGCCAATTTATACAACCACCAGGTAATCATAATAGGTATCCAACCCATAATAAGTGCATTAAGGCCAAACATCGTCCAACCTGCATCGCCGTTAAAGGTTAGTACCAGTAGTGCCAAAGTCATCGCTAGAATGGCAAACTGCGGCCCAAACATTAGGGTAAATACCGTCATCAATAAAAAATGAAAACTGATACCCGGGTTAATACTTGCGCTTAGCTGCCACAACACAACAATTACGAGCACTGCACCTAAAAATACACTTTGGGCAGCAACATCGCCTTTTATCTTCGCCCAAGGCGCGGTAAAGACGGCCCACCCCAGCATAAGTATGAAAGCCACTGCACCAAAGATTGCCCATCCATTTCCAAGCAAACCGTCCGTTAAATTCATAGCTGTCCTTTATATCTATATTCTTATCCGTATAATAACGCTTTTATAAACAGGCTTGTTAAGATGCATAAAACAAAAATTATTTTTGCGCTTTTGTATGATCTTTTACTGCTTCTAGCTGTTTGGTTTTTTGTTGCCATCCCATTTGTATTGTGGCAAGGAGAAAACATCCAAACCAGTCCCGCAACCTTGTTTGCATTCCAAGTCTATTTAATAGGCACCACCTATATTTATCTAAGTTACTTTTGGTTACAAACCGGACAAACCCCCGGACTTCGAACCTGGCGGTTACAGTTAATTAGAACAGATGGATACATCCTGACCCGCCGAGATTCCTATGTCAGATTTTTATTCAGCTTAATTTCTGTTGCCACACTTGGACTAGGTTGGCTCTGGGTATTATTTAACAACCGCCATCAAAGTCTTCACGACATGATGTCACACACACAAATCATTGCCGTTAAAAACACCCCACAGAACTAAATACCAGGATTCCCCATGACACAAAACACGCTTGTCATTCACACACCTCGACTTACTGAAACACAACAAACCACCTTAATCGATTCCTTTGGGGAACCCGTTCAAAAAAACAACCATTGGCGAATAGCAACCGACTCTGAGGTCAACCAAGAACAACTCATCAAGCTTCGAAACAGCTTACAGCTGGATATCAATATCTTACCAACAGCGTTTAACCCTAACGCAACTAAACTGGTTATTAGCGATATGGATTCAACGCTTATTGGCATTGAATGTATTGATGAAATTGCCGATATGTTCAACATCAAACCTCAGGTAGCCGCTATTACAGAAGCCGCAATGCGTGGCGAACTGAACTTTGAACAGTCGCTAACGCAGCGTGTTGCACTCTTATCAGGGCTTGATGAGCAGGCACTCGACCGTGTTTACAATCAACGACTAACCTTAAACCCGGGAGCAGAAGCTTGGATAACAGGCTTAAAAAGCCGTGACATTAAATTTGCACTCGTATCAGGCGGCTTTGATGTTTTCACCTCAAGACTGCAAAAACGCTTAGAACTTGATTTTAGTCGCGCCAATAAGCTCGCCATAGAGCAAGGTGTATTAACCGGCTCAGTCATCGGCTCCATTATCGGTGCGCAAGCTAAAGCTGATTTTTTACATGAACTATGTCAAAAACTCGCTATCACACCTGAGCAGGTGATTGCGATTGGTGATGGTGCTAATGATTTATTAATGATGCAAGCAGCAGGCCTGAGTGTCGCGTTCCGTGCCAAGCCTACTGTTCAGGCCAAGGCTAACTGTGTGCTAAATTATAGTGGACTAGATGCCATGCTAGATTTACTTGAATAACCTACTATATATTGGCAATAAAAAAGCGGGCATATCCCGCTTTTTTATTGCTTAAGATAATCCTGGCGTTAAGCATTAAAACAGATTAGCTTCAAACTCCTGATAGGCCTCACTCACAAAACGACCAAAGGTCGTGTCATAGCCCGGCCAGTTTTTAGCTTCATTAACCATAAATGGATGCTCGTCTAGTTTTGGACGTATCTCAAAGTCCGACAAACCTTCATCATAGTATTTTTCAATTTCTGAATAGATAACCTCAAAGAATTCACGCTGTAAACGGGGCAAATCTTTACCTTCATGATCACCATGACCCGGGATAAACACATCAATATCCATTGCTTCCATTTGTTTCATTGCTTCGATAGTACCTAAGAAAGTACCATCAGAAATATTAGCCACACGCCGCATCGCCATATCACCAATAAACAAGGTTTTTTCTTCAACGACTTCCACAGCTAAATCCGAATCGGTATGAACATGCCCCATAAAGTGGATCTTAATGGTAGTATCGCCCATCTGAATAGTTTCACTACCTTCCAAGGTTTTAGTAGGCGGTGTAACAACCGTACCAGCGGTAGCATCATTGGTATTACGGCTCATGAAACCGGTCCATACAGCACCTGCCCCAGCTTTAACTTGATTAATCACATTCGGATGCGAATAAATTTCTACATCAGGGTAGGCGTCAACAAAGGCATGATTGCCTAACCAATGGTCGCCATGAATATGTGTGTTAATAATTTTGGTAACAGGCTTATCGGTCACCGTTTTAATTTGACGGATCAACATTTCACCAATCTGAACTGAACCACCCGTATCCACAACCAATACCCCTTCAGAGGTCACAACAAAGCCTGGATTGCTAAAAAAACCATAATTAGCCGGGCTCGGCTCAGGGTCAACGGCTAAAAAATAATAGCAACGCTCATTAACCTTGGTGATAGGAACATCAGGGACATCTGGGCCACGAACCTCCCAATTATCGCCTGCATAAAGGGGTTTAAGTACTGAAAAACTGGCTAGACCGGCACCAATACCCATAGCTGACTTAAATAGATCACGACGCTTCATATTCGTCTTCATTTCACATCCTCTTTTAAATGCTTATATTTAAAGGTTAACAGGTTAAGTTTACCTTAGTTAATTACAAAAAACCAAGGCACAATTTTCACGGTAAAACCTAAACAAAATTTAATAATAATTTTCATTATCGTTTGACATCGAAAAAATTCATCGTCATACTATTTCAAAAACTAACCCATTAAAGCAAAGTATTTATGAACAATATTCACCTTTACCTCGACCTTACCTTTTTTACGATTCTTGGTTTGATGATGTTTATCGCGCTTTGGATTACCTTTGAACGTTTGTTTTTATTTAAACGCATCAACATTGAAAGCTATGCGCATATTGAACTGCTCAATATCGACATTACTAAAAACCTGACCACCCTTTCGACCATTGGTGCCAATGCGCCCTATGTTGGTCTATTAGGCACGGTCATTGGCATCCTTATTACCTTTTATGAAATTGGGATGAATGACAGCCTAGAAACCTCTGTTATAATGACGGGCTTGGCGCTGGCGTTAAAATTGACCGCTGCCGGTATCGCCGTGGCCATTCCCGCTTTGATGTTTTATAACGGCCTGCTGCGTAAAGTCGAAGAACTGCAAGCCAAATACCGTGTTTATCAGGACCTATCACCTCAAGCCCAGACACTAAACAAGGATTAAGCCATGAAACGCTTTGATTCGATGAATGTCATCCCGCTGATTGATGTGATGTTGGTTTTACTGGCGATTGTACTGTTAACGGCTTCGTTTATTGTGCATGACAAAATCGATATTAAATTGCCACAAACTGAAAATACCGCCAGTTTTAATCCTGAAGACCGCGAAAAATTAAATCTATCGCTTGATAATAGCGGCCAACTTTATTGGGACGGTGAACCGATTCAAACGGATGGATTAAACCAAAAAATGGCACAATTAGATCGCAATACCCTTATTCAACTTCGCGTTGACCAGGCTGTTGAGTTTCATTTTTTTGTTACTTTGATGGATATTGTTAAAAAATATCAACATGACAATATCACCATTCTGACGGAACGCAAAAGCTAATGTTGCGCTCGGACTCCGGCAAAGGATTTATCCTTGCATTCACTATTTATTTCTCTATCGCCATTGCGCTAGCCGCTTGGTTTTGGCAAAGACCCGCTGAGCCACCCGCCACGCCAGAACGCGCTGTGCCCGTTACCCTAGCCATGTTCGCGCCGCCGCCAGAACCTGAGCCGATGCCAGAACCTGAGCCAATTCCAGAACCTGAGCCAATTCCAGAACCTGAGCCAATTCCAGAACCTGAGCCAATGCCAGAACCTGAGCCAATGCCAGAACCTGAGCCAATGCCAGAACCTGAGCCAATGCCAGAACCTGAGCCAATGCCAGAGCCTGAGCCAATGCCAGAGCCTGAACCGATGCCAGAACCTGAGCCGATGCCAGAGCCTGAACCAATGCCAGAGCCTGAGCCAATTCCAGAGCCTGAACCGATTCCGGAGCCTGAGCCTGTGCAGGAAGCCATCCAAGAGCAGCCTATTGTCGAACAGGTCTCCGAACCGATCATTCAAGAACCACAAATAAGCCAACAACAAATTGAAGCGGTTGAACAACGTTATCTAAACGAACTCAGCAACACGCTCATTCGTCATGCGCAAGAAAGCTACCCGCTTATGGCGCAGCGCCGTCGCTTGGAAGGCCAAGTCACCGTAACCTTCACCCTACTGCCTGATGGGCGGATGATCGACATCGAAATCATCGATTCATCGGGTCGTCGGATTTTAGATGATGCCGCCATGAGTATTTTTATCGACCGAATGCAACGACGTTTTATGGCTTTTCCGCCTGAAATAACACGCGATCGCTGGACACACAGCGTACCGATTGAATACAAATTGCGCTAAAATATCGAACTTTAGATTATAAAACTTCGAGAACAGCATGAGTAAACCGATATTGTTTAGCGGCATTCAGCCATCCGGCGATTTGATGATTGGCAATTACATTGGCTCAATAAAAAATTGGGTGAAGCTACAAGATGACTATCAATGCCTGTTTTCACTGGTCAATATGCACGCTATTACTGTCGAGCAAAATCCACAAGACCTCATTAAACGTAGCCTTGACTTTGTAGCACTGTACCTCGCCTCTGGCATCGACCCGCAAAAAAGTACCGTATTTATTCAATCACAAGTACCGGAGCACGCTGAACTTGCCTGGATTCTGAATTGCGCAACCTATATGGGTGAACTCAATCGCATGACGCAATTTAAAGATAAATCACAAAAACACGAACACAATATTAATGCGGGGTTATTTAATTATCCTGTACTCATGGCGGCTGATATTCTGCTTTATCAAACGGAACTGGTACCCGTCGGTGCCGATCAAAAACAGCATTTAGAACTCACGCGTGACCTCGCCCATCGCTACAATAACCGTTTTGGTCGAGACATTTTTAAAGTGCCCGAACCCTTTATTGCGCCAGCAACCTCAGGCGGCCGAATTATGAGTTTACAAGACCCGACCAGCAAAATGTCGAAATCCGACGACAATAAAAATAACTTTATTGCCCTGCTCGACGATCCCAAGACCATTCTAAAAAAATGTAAAAAAGCAGTCACCGACTCCGGTGATGTCATTGAATATGATCTTGAAAATAAACCCGGAGTGTCAAACCTACTCACCATCTATTCGGTGATTAGTGGCCAAACAATTGAACAGGTGGTTAAACACTTTGAAGGCAAAATGTATGGCCATTTAAAAGTTGAACTTGGTGAACTGATCGTCGATTACCTTACCCCGATTCAACAGCGTTTTCACCAAATCCGCGAAGATGAAACCGCACTAAACGCCATTTTAAAACAAGGCGCAGACAACGCACGCGCGCAAGCACAAAAAACGCTTCACGATGTTCAACAAACCATTGGCTTTGTTTTGCCTTGAACATAAAAATGTCATTAAGAATAAGAACAGCAGTAATCGGTGACTGATTTTACTTTAATTCCGAACTTAGCATTGGCTGGCACCTCAAAAGACTCACCGGCTTTGATCGTCTGCCAAGCACTTGACCCAGGCAACAACACCTCGACTTCACCCGCCATAATTTCCATTAACTCATCTTCATCCGTACCAAACTCATAGTCACCCGGCATCATAATCCCTAGGGTTTTGCGCGAACCATCCGCAAATTTAACAACACGACTGGTTACCTTGCCATCAAAATAAATATTGGCGGCTTTAATTACGGTGACATTATCAAATTGACTCATTCAGTTTTCCTTGTTAAAAGGTTATCAGTTAAAAAATTAAAAGTTAGATATTTCAAGTACGAACATGATCAGCACCAATCAATTCAATCGGGTAGCCGTCAGGATCTTCAATAAACGCAATAATCGTTGTGCCGGCATTCATGGGACCGGCCTCGCGCAGAATTTTAGCACCCTTCGCTTTGGCCGTGGCGGCCGCTTCATAGACATCCGGTACTTCTAGCGCAATATGACCATAAGCGGTGCCCATTTCATATTCACTGACACCCCAGTTATAGGTTAATTCTAATACCGTGTGGTCTGATTCGTCGCCATAACCTAAAAATGCGAGGGTAAACTCGCCTTTTGGATAGTCCTTTTGTCGCAACAACGACATCCCCATTACTTGGGTATAAAAATCAATTGAGCGTTGTAAATCACCGACTCGTAACATAGTATGCAACATTCGCATCTGTAATCCTCCTGGGTTGATAATTAAATTTAGTCTAAGTCTCACCTTAAACCTGTAAACGTCTTAGTCCAAACCACGCAATTATGATGGCCAATAACACCGCTAGCGACGATAGCATATAGGATAACAAGGCGCCACCGATTGACCAGGTAAGCCCGGCGACTAGCGCACCCATTGCGCCTCCCAAGCCTTGACTGGTCGCCGCATAAACCGCTTGACCACGACTACGTAACGCACCATTAAACAGACTGTCTATTAAATGCAGTGCTACAGCATGGTATAAGCCAAAGCTCGCCGCATGAAATAATTGTGCGACCAATAAGGCACTCAGGCTTTCGACACCCCATAAACTTAACTGCCACCTAAGCAAGGTTAAACCTAAGCTACACATGAGTAATAGCATAATAGAAAGATGGCGCAACAGCCATCCCATAGCTAAAAATACAAAGATTTCAGCCACGACGCCTAGCGTCCATAAGCCTGCAATGGTCTGAGTAGAGTAGCCGTATTCACTTAAATGAATGGAGAAAAAATTATAGTAGGTGCCATGGGAAAACTGAATCAAAAAACTGACTGTAAGCAAGGCCAACACGACGGGCGATAACAACACCGGCCAAAGCGATGTCTTAGCGGTATTGGCTTGCTGACCAGCCGAATCTGGCTGATCCACCAGCGTAAAGGTTACCAAACTTAGCAACAGAAACAACGCTAAAATAACCCAAGGAAAACCCGCCAGCCCCCAATGACTAAACAGCCAACCTAACAGCAACACCGCCGCAATAAAACCTAATGAACCCCACAACCTAATCTTGCCATAGTCTACTTTTTTAGTGCCTAGTTGGCTAAAGGTGTAGGCTTCAAATAAGGGCAAACCGCCGTGCCAAAAGAAACTAAACAACAGCACGACCAATAACAACGACCAAAAATCTGCTGCCCATAGCAGGCCTGCTGCCGTAAGGGTCGCTAGTGCCATCGCAATACGAATCCAGAGCATCATTTTGCCGGAATGATCAGCTAACCAACCCCAAAAATAAGGCGCAATAATCTTGGTGCCAATCAGCGCCGCCATCACTTGACCGATTTCTAATGCATTGAGCCCCAACCCCTGCATGTAAAGGCCAAAAAAGGGTAAAAAGGTACCAAACAAGGTGAAATAAAAAAAGTAGTACAACGACAAACGCCGACGAGGAATCCCTGTCGGCGTAGCTAGGTTAGACGGGTGAGCAACCCGCTCAGGTTGATTTGGCAAGTTTAGATAAATCCATAACGGGCGGCACGACATCGGCATTCTGCGCTCGATGACGCATAAAATGATCCAACAGCACAATCGCCATTTGTGCCTCAGCAATCGGGGTAGCCCGAATCCCCACACAGGGGTCATGCCGCCCCTTAGTAATCATATCCACCGCTTCGCCGTGCATATTGATACTCTTACCTGGCACCGTCACACTCGAGGTCGGTTTTAACGCGATATGAGCAATAATATCTTGACCGGATGAAATCCCGCCCACTATGCCGCCAGCATGATTCGATAAAAACCCTTGCTCTGGCGACATTTCATCACGATGTTCGGTCCCCTTTTGATTAACCACAGCAAAGCCATCGCCAATTTCAACGCCTTTAACAGCATTAATGCTCATCAGTGCATGAGCTAAATCGGCATCTAAACGATCAAACACAGGCTCACCTAATCCAACTGGCACGCCAGAGGCCACGATGGTAATTTTCGCACCGATTGAATCACCGGTTTTTTTCAACGCGGTCATATACGCCTCCATCTCGGCAATTTTATTAACATCAGGGCAAAAGAATGGATTGGTATCAATAACATTAAAATCAACCTGTTCAATACTTACTGGCCCAAGCTGTGATAAATAACCTCTAACCTCTACCCCTAACCGCTCACGCAGATATTTTTTTGCAATTGCGCCCGCTGCCACACGCATAGCCGTTTCGCGCGCAGAAGAACGCCCACCGCCACGGTAATCACGCAGACCATATTTTTGGGTATAGGTATAGTCGGCATGCGCTGGACGAAACACTTCAGCAATTTTGGAGTAGTCTTGCGAACGCTGGTCAGTGTTTTCAATTAATAACCCAATCGGTGTGCCAGTAGTCACCCCTTCAAAAACCCCCGAGAGAATTTTGGCTTGATCGGGTTCACGTCGTGCCGTGGTGAATTTAGAGGTCCCCGGTTTGCGTCGATCCAACTCCTGTTGAATATCTGCCTCAGTGAGTGGCAGGCCTGGTGGACAACCGTCTACAACACACCCTAATGCAATACCGTGACTTTCACCAAATGTGGTCACACGAAATACTTGTCCGAGGCTATTACCGGCCATCTATGCTTCTCTCTATCATTAATATTAAAAACTAAAAAAATAACCACGATACTCATCTAAACGACGATTATCTTGCTGGGTTTGAGTAGGCTGACTCGACGCATCTTGCCAAGATTTAAGCGGCAACCGCCCATTCAAGGGTTGTATAGGACGCGCATTACGGCCAAGTAGGTTTTGGAAGCCCAATAACTGCCGAATCGACGCTTCGATCGGCTCACGCATCACCACCCATATCACGCCTTCTTCACAGGGTGGCTGGGTCTGAGAGCCTAAATAACGAAAATAATCTTGCG
The DNA here is from genome assembly GCF_900112445.1 of Thiomicrospira sp. ALE5. Lineage (GTDB taxonomy): Bacteria > Pseudomonadota > Gammaproteobacteria > Thiomicrospirales > Thiomicrospiraceae > Thiomicrospira. The sequence goes on from NZ_FOYY01000004.1 coordinate 199,032, forward strand.
AGTCTGGCCATAGATTACGCGGCTGAAAAGGCACGCCTTCATAGATTCGCAGACGATCTGCTTCGCGGGGTAAATGGTTTAAGACTTGTTCCAACTGAGCATGACTATCACCCTCTCTAACTAGCACACTCACGACTAATGCTTGGCCATGGCTATCTCGATGATGAAACTGAATTTCAAGCGGATAGTCAAAACCATCTAACTGATGTTCACTTGGCGTTTTAAACTGCACTTCAATTAACTGATAAGCGACGCCCGCTTTTACTAGCGGACTACCAAGGGGAATGGAGCTGATTAGACTTGTTGTTGATTTTTGAAGACGTAAAGGCATCGCACGATAATCAGTGCTGAGATCACTCAAACCCGGCGCACTAACGGCTTGATCTGCTATAATATTTACCGGTGACTGTACTCGCCCATGCTTACATACTCTAAATGTATTATGCAAATCGCCCCAGGCTTTTGGTCCTGAATCACCTTGGTAGCTCCAGCTGGGCACGGACTTATCTTGCTCTGTTTTATCAGTGGCGGCCGTTAGCGCTTCACCCGTCTGCTCAGCATTTTCAGCTTGTTCACTAGGGTTGTTTTCTTGTACAGTCTGTCGCGCGTTATTAGTCGATTCAGCCGAACCAGTTGGCTCTTCAGCAACCAATTCAGGATTCTGAGCTTGAAAAGCCTCAAACTCGGACTCCAGATCAAGCAAGTTGGCATAAGAAGACATCGCATAAAACAAAATGCATGGCCCCAACGCCCCAGAAAGCAGCCATTGCTTTAGCCCCATAACTTGTATGCTCCTATGCCGTATTCACAATGCAAAACCTAATCGACCTCTGCCAATCGCGCTTGCAAAATATCGTCAAAAAGAATCAGCTCTTCACGACTGATTGCAAAGACGCCCTCACCACCATGTTCAAAGTCAAACCAATATAAGGGCAACTCTTCGTACACTTGTTCAACAAAGTATTGACTGACCCCTACCTCAACAACCAGCACCCCTTTGTCAGTTAGATGATCGGCTGCATGAGCGAGAATGCGGCGAACTAAGTCTAAACCATCAACACCTGCCGCCAACCCTAATGCCGGCTCTGCTTGATACTCAGGTGGCAAGGCAGCCATTTCAATCGCGTCTACATAAGGCGGGTTTGATAAAATCAAATCATATTTTTTCCCTTCCAACGCAGCAAACAAGTCAGATTCAATGGTACGAACTTGGCCCTCTAGTGCATAGCGCGCTATATTTTTTTGAGCGACCTCCAATGCCTTGGCCGAGATATCAACTAAATCAACCTGTGCGTTATCAAATGCTTGCAAAGATGCAATACCGATGCACCCTGAACCCGTACACAAGTCTAATACCTGCTCAACTTCAGACGCTACTACCCAACCGTGGAAGCCTTTTTCAATCAATTCGGCAATGGGTGAACGAGGCACTAGCGTATGTTCATTAACATAAAAATCCAACCCTGCAAAACGTGCTTGTCCAGTCAAATACGCAGCAGGCTGACGTGTTTCAATTCGTTGACGATATAGCTCTGTTAATTCATGGCGCTCAGTATGAGTAAGGCGAGCACTGAGGTAATGATCAACTCGATCTGTAGGAATCATCAGCTTATGGCATGTCAAAATCAATGCTTCGTCAAACGCATTATCAGTGCCATGGCCAAAAACAAGGTTTGCTTGGGAAAACAGTGCCGCCCCCCAGCGTACAAAATCTATCACACTTTCTAAGCCATCATGTTGATAGTTAAGGCCCGTATAAAGGGCAGCAACTTTATTCATCTGAAGTCCGCTTTGCATGTTTAGGTCTAAAAGACTGCACTCGATCCGCATGCGTCGTTATAAATGGCCCCTCTATCAAGTCAATACAATAAGGCACCGCAGGGAAGACCGCATCTAAGCACTCTGCAATAGCCGAAGGCTTGCCTGGCAAATTTATGATCAAGGTTTGGTTACGAATAACAGCCACCTGACGCGATAAGATTGCCGTCGGTACATACTGCAAGGACACCGCACGCATTTGTTCCGCAAACCCATCTAAAACTTTGTCCGCTACAGCCAAAGTGGCCTCTGGTGTAACATCACGTTTAGCCGGGCCCGTTCCGCCAGTTGTAAGAATTAAGCAACAGCCTTCCTCATCGGATAATGTCGTTAATGTTTGCTCAATTGTAGCCTGCTCATCTGCAATGATATGTTTGGATGCTTGCCAAGGACAGCTTAGTGCACTAGTTAACCAATCAAACATGGCAGGGCCACCAAGGTCTTCATACACGCCCGAGCTAGCACGATCCGATATAGTCACGAGCCCAATTTTAATCATTTGCATGACAACCTCTTGAAATTTGAACTTTATGTCGCCATATCATACCTTAATTATAACGAGATATTAAATACTGATACTAAGGACGCTATGAGCAACCAAAATAATAAAACATCGCTTAACGCAGCCATAACAACTGACCAAGATGCAAACATGGAATTACCCATTGCATTGGACTCTGCGAGCGAACAACCTAGGTATCCCTCAACACTTTATTTGATTCCCATCAAAGACCGACCATTTTTTCCAGGTCAAACCCTACCCGTTGTGTTAAATAAAAAAGCTTGGCTTAAAACCTTCAACGCGATTCAAAAGTCTTCTTATGCGGACTTTGTGGGTGTCGTCTATGTGGATAACGACGATCATCAAAATGCTGAACCAGAAGAGTTTCGCAGAATCGGTACGCTGGTCAAAATGACCGATATTAAAACCAAAGACGACTACATACAGTTTATAGCGGAAGGGATTTGTCGCTTTCAGATTGAAACGTGGGTTAACGAAAAAAGCCCCTATGCTAGCCAAGTTTCCTATCCAAGCGACATCAAAACTGGCACACCAAAAGAATACAAAGCCTATGGCTTAGCAATCATGAATGCCTTTAGAGAACTATTGCCACTTAATCCGCTATACAGTGAAGAATTGCGATTTTTTCTTAACCGCTATAACCCTGAAGACCCGCAGCAACTGGCCGACTTTGCCGCCGCTATCACGACGGCTAAAGCAGAATCACTACAGGACGTTCTTGAAACCCTCGACTTAGTAGAACGCCTCGAAAAGGTGCTGGCACTCTTTAAACATGAAATTGATGTGACCCGTTTACAATTCAGCATTCGCGAGCGCGTAGAAGAAAACATGTCAGAACATCAAAAACAGTTTTTTTTGCGTCAACAACTCAAAGAAATTCAAAAAGAACTTGGCATTCAACAAGACAGCCACAGCGAAGACATCGAGCGGTTTGAGGAGCGCCTTGAGGCACTCAACATTGCTGATGAGCCCGCACAAAAAATACTTGATGAAATTAACAAACTCCGCAACCTAGATCAGCAGTCATCTGAATACAGTGTAACTCGCAACTGGCTTGATTGGGCGACACAACTTCCTTGGCAACATGCCAGCCATGATAAGCTGGACTTAAAGCGTGCCGAACGGTTATTAAACCGTGCCCACTATGGCTTAGATGATGTAAAAGAACGCATTTTAGAGTTTTTAGCTTTATCACAAATTCGCGGCAAGGTTGCTGGTTCAATTATTTGCTTTGTTGGTCCACCAGGCGTTGGGAAAACCTCTATTGGAAAAAGTATTGCAGAGGCACTCGGTCGCCAATTTTTTCGCTTTTCTGTGGGTGGTATGCGAGATGAAGCGGAGATTAAAGGTCACCGCCGCACTTATATCGGCGCGCTGCCAGGCAAATTCATTCAGGCGCTAAAAGAGTGAAAAACCGCCAATCCCGTTATCCTGATTGATGAAATTGACAAGATGGGTGCGTCATACCAAGGCGATCCGGCATCTGCTTTACTTGAAGTGTTAGATCCTGAACAAAACCACCAATTCTTGGATCATTTTTTAGACCTTCGCGTTGATTTGTCACAGGTGCTCTTTATCTGTACCGCTAACCAACTTGATACGATACCCACTCCTTTGCTTGACCGGATGGAGGTCATTCGATTAAGTGGTTACATCACTGAAGAGAAAACAGCCATTGCAAGCAAATATTTATGGCCGAGTTTGCTAAAAGAAGCGGGACTAAACAAACAAGCCGTGCAACTTAACAAACCCACCGTTGTAAAAGTAATTGAAGAATATGCTCGCGAAGCCGGCGTACGCAACCTTAAAAAACAACTCGCTAAGTTGCTGCGCAAAGCCGCAATGAAGCGCGTCAAAGAGCCAGACCTACCGGTTAAGATCAATACCAAAAATTTAGCAAGTTTTTTAGGGCCAGCACTGTTCAATGAACATCGAGATAGCGGTGAGATAGGCACCGTTACGGGATTAGCATGGACTTCAATGGGCGGCGCCACACTCAACATTGAAGCATCAAGAGTGCATGGTCACGGACACGGTATCAAACTTTCTGGCCAGCTTGGTAAGGTGATGCAAGAATCAGCAGAACTAGCCTACAGCTTCGTGCAAAGCCGCGCCAAACAACTCAACATTAGCGACGACTTTTTTGAAAATACCCAAGTGCATCTGCATGTTCCTGATGGCGCCACACCTAAAGATGGCCCCAGTGCGGGGATTACCATGGCCTGTGCACTCGTATCACTCGCTACACAGCAAGCCATCCAACATGACCTCGCTATGACCGGTGAACTCAGCTTGGTAGGCAGAGTGATGCCTGTTGGTGGCATTCGAGAAAAGTTAGTTGCAGCAAAACGTGCGAAAATATTTGAAGTCATCCTACCGGCACAAAATCAACGCGACGTGGCAGAATTACCCGATTATCTCGTTGCCGACATGACTATCCATTACGTCAAACATTTTGATGAGGTCGCATCGCTTTGCTTTATGCTATCTTAAAGTATCGCTAAATCTAGGGTCGGGTAAGCTCTTCAGCTAATAACCAGCCCCTAGACCCATCAGCAAATGCGAGGGTTTTAGTAAAACTAATCGACTGATTTACAGTAAAGCGATTAGGCAAGGTTTCAATGACTTGCCTGACCCCTTGTTGATCAAATGCTGAAGGGCGCCCTTCAGCGTCCGCTTGCTGAATATGATTAATTAGTTGCTGCTCGTCTAATTGACTGGTTACAAAATATTCAACCACGGCAATATAACGATCTGAGGCTTCGTGAAACTGGCTCACAATGCGAACTCTATCAATTGGGAAATGCGGTTGCATTGCTAGCTGGTCATGCCAATAGCGTTTAGCCATTACTTCTACCGCCAGATTAGATGGTTGGCTTTTTAAACAACCTGTTACCAATAAACTTGTTACCAGTAAACTAAACCAAGCAAACTTTCTCATTTTTTTGCCCCAACTTTAGTTAATAATTGTCTAGTCTATCAATTAATTCAGTTAATCAACATACTCTTGTGTATTGATATTTGATAAGATGTTGTGTTGATTATTTTAGATTAATTAAAAAAGGTGTGACAATCGTTATGACGCAAGATGAATTAAAACAACTCGTTGCACAAGCCGCCATTGAGTATGTCGTTCCAGAAACTATTATTGGTGTAGGAACAGGCTCTACTGCCAACTTTTTCATTGATGAGCTTGCCAAAATCAAACATACCATTGAAGGTACCGTAGCGAGTTCAGAAGCATCAGCCGCACGTTTGCGTGAACACGGCATTCCAGTTTTAGATTTAAACAGTGTAAGTGAAATTTCTGTTTACATCGATGGTGCCGATGAAGCTGATCCTGGCCTACATTTAACTAAAGGTGGTGGTGGTGCATTGACCCGCGAAAAAATTGTACTTGCCGTTGCTCAAAAGTTTGTTTGCATAGCTGATGAAAGTAAAAAGGTAGCCCATCTTGGTAAATTTCCATTACCCATTGAGGTGATTCCGATGGCAAGAAGCTATGTTGCCCGCGAAATTGTCAAACGCTTTGGTGGTGAACCCGTATTGCGCGATGGCTTTACCACTGACAACGGAAATATCATCCTAGATGTGCATGGGTTAAAGATTACCGATCCAGTTGCACTCGAAACCGAAATTAATCAAATAGTCGGTGTCGTTACCAACGGTTTATTTGCTTGCCGCAAAGCAGATATTTTCTTGTGTGGCGGTAAAAATGGCGTTGAAACACTGCTTGCAAATTAACTGACTAGGAATAGTTTATTAGGAGCTTGGAAATGAAAAATCTCCCTGTTGTATCGCTTGGTGTTCTAGTAGCTATACTGATTGGCTTCTTAGGCTACTTTACAATTTCTGGCGGAGAAAAAGCGCCTGCTGTCACCGTTACAGCGAGTGATGGCCAGACGATAAATCTTAATTTACCTAAAAAACCCGTGTTAGTTAATTTCTGGGCTACTTCTTGTCCAAGCTGTATTACCAAAATGCCCGAACTCGCAAAACTGAAGGAAGAGTACGGTGATAGGTTTGAATTGTTAGCCATTTCAATGGACTATGACCCACCACAGCACGTCGCTAACTTTATTGCCGCCAACCCTTACCCTTTTAACTTCATTCAAGACACAGATGGGGCGCTAAGTGAAGCTTTTGGCAATATTCGTCTTACGCCAACCACTTTTTTAATTGCACCTAATGGCAATATTGTATATCGCAAAATTGGTGATGCTGACATGGACTTCCTGCACACCCGCATCGATCAACTAAGCCCACAATTTAACTAAGAGTAGGTAACAATGAAAAAACTAATCAAACCTTTATTATTAGCCTCTATGGTTTCATTTAGCATCGCCCAGCCAGCAAAAGCCGTTGACCTTGATGATCTAACAGCCGTTCTTCAAGACTACATGGAAATGGCCGCCTTTGGTGATGGTGTGATTACCGCAGATCAACTTCGTGCCATGATGAACGAACAAGAAATATTTATTATCGACGCGCGTATGGAACAAGACTATAACCAAAGCCATATACCCGGTGCAGTTAATATTGATTGGCGCTTTGTTCTCAGTGAACTAGATCAGATACCTGATGATAAGATGGTCGTTGTTTATTGTGATACCGGTATTCTATCGTCTAAAGCTCACATGGCTCTGCGTTTGGTTGGCTACGATCAAGCACGCGTATTATTTAACGGTTATGGCTCATGGTCTGAATAAGTTTTAAAGGAAATTATGTCACGTTCTCACGATTTATTTATTGCAGCACAAAAGCATATCCCTGGTGGTGTTAACTCACCTGTCCGCGCTTTCAAGAGCGTTGGAGGGGATCCAGTATTTTTTAAAGCCGCGAAAGGCGCTTACTTAACCGACGAAGATGAAAAGCAATATATTGACTATGTTGGATCCTGGGGGCCTGCCATTTTAGGACATGCGCATCCTGATGTTATTGCAGCGGTACAACGTCAAGCCGAATTTGGGTTAAGCTTTGGTGCTCCAACAGTTATGGAAACCACTATGGCCGATCTCGTTTGCGAATTAATACCGAGCATCGAAATGGTCAGAATGGTCAGCTCTGGCACAGAAGCAACCATGACTGCTATACGCCTAGCACGTGGCTACACAGGTCGCGACAAAATTGTTAAATTTGAGGGTTGTTACCATGGCCACTCAGATTCACTACTTGTTAAAGCAGGCTCAGGCGCATTAACGCTGGGCGTACCCTCCTCACCAGGGGTACCTGATTCACTTGCTAACCATACGCTGACGCTGACGCACAACGATGCCGATGAAGTACGCAAAGTATTTAGTGAAATCGGCGACCAAATTGCCTGCATTATTGTGGAGCCAGTTGCGGGTAATATGAATTGTATCCTGCCAGAACCAGGCTTCTTAGAAACATTGCGTGAAGTTTGTGATGAGCATGGTAGTGTGCTGATTTTTGATGAAGTCATGTGTGGTTTTAGAGTGGGTTTACAGGGTGCTCAAGGCCGCTATGGTGTTCAGGCCGACTTAACGACTTACGGTAAGGTTATCGGTGGTGGCATGCCTGTTGGTGCTTTTGGCGGTAAAAAAGAGATCATGAGTCATATTGCGCCCTTGGGCCCGGTCTATCAAGCGGGTACCCTATCAGGCAACCCAATAGCTATGGCCGCAGGTCTTACCACCCTTCACATGCTAAAAGAGCCTGGCTTTTACGATCAACTAGAAGCAAAAACACTTCAACTTGTGCAAGGGCTTCAACAGGCCGCTGACAAGCATAACATCCCCTTTACCACTAACCATGCTGGCGGCATGTTTGGCTTTTTCTTTAGTGAAGAAAAAGCCATCAGCCGATTTGCTCAGGTTGCAAAAGGCAACATGGACAGGTTTAAAAAGTTTTACCATGGCATGTTACATGAGGGCGTCTATTTGGCTCCTTCAGCGTATGAAGCTGGCTTTATTTCAATCATGCATTCTGATGATGATATCGCTGCAACAATTGATGCCGCCGACAAAGTCATGGCTAACTTATAAAAGCTGACTAGCACGAGCCTCTCAGCTACCAGCTGCGGAGGCGATCCCCTAAGGCAATTCTTGCGCCTTCACGCTCCCCCACTACTCTCACCACTGCAAACTGACCCGCAAGGCGTTCCACCTCAACAAAACCAGCTGGCTGCGCATCAAAACCAAGGTTTTGACCTTGAAATCGAACTGGCGCCCCATCAATACTATACCAAGCAAGCTGATCACCGACTCTTACCCCAGATTGCTGATGGAGATATACAACTACATCATCGCCTCGAACCTCTAGCACTGGCACATCAAGCGGCAGGCAAGACAGCCAGTCAGTCACACTATCAACTAACTCATTAACAACTTGATCTAGGGCTTTACCTGTTGGCGTCGCCAAAAAAGCGGCTGTACCGACAGGCTTATCGCGTCCAACCCGTGCTGAACCGGCAAACTGAGACCCGCCACGTTGTTGATGACGAATTTGCTGCTGATCCAATTCAACTAAATACCATTCTAATTCAACAAAACGATGATTTGGACGTACCTCAAAATCGTAGCTACGTCTAATATGATTTAAAATCCTGGAATCGGTGTTGTGCGCCGCCATTGAACGTACAACAGTGAATAAGGCAAATTGAGCGCCCGTTTGTTCCTGAATAGGCAACAGCGCTTCAGGGGATAAGTTGGGGGTAATCAGCAGGCCTGGTTGCCGCGTCTGGCCAACATCATAGCTAGCAACATTTTGCCAACCCTGGAGGTGTAACTTACGCAAGATATCAGTTTGCAGGCCATGAACCAAATTAGCAATATCACGTGTTTGTTCGGGAAATTCGACCAGTGGTGGCAGAATAGTTACTCTATTTTGATAGCCCATATCAATAGGTAAATCGCATGATGCCTTTTGCTGATTGCCATTATCCGTTACATCCAGTGCTTCAACACACACGCCCAGTCCTACTCGTAGAACCCCCGTTTCGTCATCCAGCTCTTCGCTTATCACTTGAAAACTGGTTACTCTAGCATTACTGCGAAACCGGCTTTGCTGCTGCGATAATCCCTGACGCATATCGAGTGTTTGGTCAAGCTCAACGGACACCCCAGCCTGCATTACCGCTTGTTCCAGCGCATTACGAATAGCCATTTGACGTACATAGACCAAATCACCTTCGCTCATATTGGCCATGCCTACTACACTTTTTTGACACTGGGCGATCACCATCTGAAAGGGACTCGTCATCAGTAAACAGATGACTAACAAGCTAGCTTTGTTTCGCCAAATCATGATTCAGTTACCTGCTCAATACGTTTTAAAATTTCTTTCGCCAATTCATCCGCATGCCATTTAGATAGGAATCGATTCGCACCAACTTTTTCCGTCAGCTTATCGTTGAAGCCGCCACTCAATGAGGAGTTTAAAATGACGTACAAATCCTTTAAACGATCATCTTTACGAATTTTAGCCGTTAGTGTGTAGCCATCCATTTCCGGCATCTCAATATCAGAAATGACCATTAACACGCGTTCTGCAACGGGTAACCCACTGCCTTGCTCGGCCTCGTCAGCCCAACTCTGTAATAGATCGAGCGCCTTTTTACCATTATTAACAATTTGGTGGCGAACACCCAAGCCACCCAAAATGTTTTTTAATTGAGTCCGAGCGACGGCGGAATCATCGGCACCTAAGATAAAGTATTGCTTACCTTTTAGCTTATCGGCATTTTCAGCAATAAATGGATCTGGGGTGGCAGATACTAGACCAGATACTTCTGATAAGACCTTTTCAACATCCACAATTTCAACAATCTGTTGATTAACACGCGTAATACCGGTTAGGTAACTTACCTGGTGCAACGAATCCGGTGGTGGCAAGATATCTTCCCAGCGCAAATGAATGATACGATCGACATCCTCAACAATAAAACCCTGCACAGAACTGTTGAACTCTGTGACGATCGTTAAGCTTTCAGCGAGCTTTTCGCTTGGCACTTTGGGAAGATCTAATGCTAGAGCCAAATCGATCATCGGCATGGTTTGACCGCGAATATCAGATACACCAATGACTCGATAATCTGCTTTGGGAACGGGCGATATCTCAGGCGTGCGGATAACCTCACGGACTTTAAAGACGTTAATGCCGAACAACTGCTGTCCTTTAATATTAAACAGCAACAGCTCCATACGGTTCATACCGGCAAGAGATGTGCGCTGATCAACACTTTTCAGAAAACTCGACATAGCCAATAGTCCTTATATTACAATTAAACCTAATTATTCCAGTTTAGCACCAATACAACAAGCCACATTTAGATCTAGTCAGATGATAAATAATAAACTGCTTAACAATATGATTAACTCCCACAAACGACTGTTAGGCAGTCTTACATTAGTGTTGAGCTTGATTCTATCTCAAACAACATGGGCACAGAGCAACTCAACCTCAAATCAAGCTAGCCAGCAAGACATGAGCCAAGTCTACCAGGAAGTAGAAGCTCACTTGCTGAGCGCGCTAAAAAACTTTGCTAGCTACCCATTACAAAATATTAAGATTCAAGTCAGACCCCTCCCTGATCGACTTTCATTGGCAGCATGCAATCAGCCTTTGAATATTGAGCATCGTTTGAATAACCGATTTTCACCGCGCACTACGGTTTCTGTGCAGTGTCATGAACCGGTGTGGAGACTTTTTGTTACCGCTGAACTTTATGCCGAAACCCCAGTCGTGGTCGCATCACAACCCATACTGCGTGATGCAATGATTAGTAGCCATGCCGTTAAACTAGAATTGAGACCTCTAGGACAAATACGTAAACAGCATTTACACGACCTTGAACAAGTTGTTGGACACCGTGCCAGAAGACCCATTAGTCCTAATACCTTGATAAGCGTTCAAATGCTTGACCCACCCTATCTCGTTATCAATAACCATGATGTTACAATCATCACACAGATTGGTAGCCTAGAAATTCGCACACCCGGTGTTGCACTCAGTAATGGCTTAGCTCAGGAACAAATCCCTGTTCGAAACACCAGATCTGATAGAATTGTAAATGGGATTGTAGTAGCACCTAACACCGTTTTAGTGCCATAATGAGCAACAAAATTTTGAAAAAGGTCTAAAGTTAAGTAAAAGATTGCCGTTATACAGACTATATAATTTTTAAGGTATAAATGCCATGGATATTAAAACAGTAGCAGCCAGTCTTAATGGCTCAAAACCCATTGACACACGTAGTCAAGAGCGAACACTTGCTGAGCAAAATTCAAAACCTAGCCCAGCTAGCCAACAAACTGACCAAGTTACATTAACAAATGTGTCACAAAAGTTAGCACAAGTGTCTGTTGCATCTGAAACACCGGACGATCGGCAAGCAAAAATTGATCAGATTAAAGCGGCTATTGCTGCTGGAGAGTACCCCATTAATCCAGACAAAATTGCATCAAAATTGATTGAAACCGAACGTATGTTTGCTGGTTTAAATTGATTTCATGCAAAACGCTCCATTTGTTAATTGGCTCGTTGTAGAAAAATTACAACAAGCCATTACCGACTTTAATGATTTATTAACCATCGAGAAGGATGCTCTGTCTCATCAGAAAATTGATGACATAATTCAAGTCGCTGAGCAGAAAAATGCCTCCGTCGAAAAAATTAATACCTTGGTTGCCGAGCTATACCCTTTTTCTTTTGATGATATCAGGCATGCAGCAAACACTTCTAATCAGCTGATATTAATCAACAATGTCTTAACACTATCTGAACAAGCCGCCCAACACAATGAGCGTAATCAAGTATTGTTAGCGACACTTTATAAACTAAACTCACAACTACTTAATCAACTTAATCAACATCAAACTATGCCATTTCAAGGCTACTCGCAGACAGGCCTCCCCAAAAGCAACAATGCCAACCGCTCTTTAGGTAAGGCATAATTTTCTTTAACTTACAGTAATCTTTTTAACGGTGATTGCAAAAAAGTGAGTTGCAGCTAAAATGGAGAAAAATAAATGAGGGATGCTTGATGGAACAAAACAAACGCCAGTTTTTTCGCTTTGATGTAACAATTCCGTGCATCTATCAAGTCATTACGCAAGAAGAGGCGGCTGAAGAACCGCTACCAGAGATACCTGACGCAAAATTTATCGCAAAACACTTTTTGCCCGACTTCACACGGTTGGATGGAGAAATTAGCAATAATATTAGCCTGATCGAAGAAAAATCACCTCTCTTAGCTGAAACACTCAGGCTTTTAAATCGAAAACTTGACACCATTCATGAAAGAGTCCAGTTTTCAAATTTTTCGAGCACCCTTCCGATTAAAGGAATTAATCTCAGCGGTAATGGCATGAAACTCTCCATCAAGGACAAAATAACCACAGCCAACAAGGTTGATGTGATGTTTCAAACTTACCCCGATGTCGACCCTATCTTAACGCGCTGTTCCGTTGTTAATATCTATCAAGAGGATGGGAAGCAAAAAGTATCGCTTTCTTTCGACTCTATTTGTGAAAAACAACAACGTGAAATCGTCTACTTTTTACAAAATAAAGAAATAGAGCTGCTACAAAAATCTAGAATTTAAGCCATCAGCAGGCCTGCTTGCTGCTGCAACCAAGCAATATCCCCAACCACCACAAAATGTGGATTTAGAATATCCTCTGATGGAAAGTAGCGCAGTGGTTGCAATGACATATCTAGCAACGCGCCGCCTGCCGCCTCTACAATAACCTGCGATGCGGCTGTATCCCAATGAGAGGTGGGGCCAAAGCGTGGATAAATATCTGCTTGTCCTGTCGCCACTAAACACGATTTAAGCGCCGACCCCATCGGAAGATACTCGACCCCTTCCTCTTTTAATCGCTCTAGCACGCTATCTAAACGGCGGCCATGCCGACGACTTGCCGTAACCTTGATAGGAGCCTGCACCGGTATCCGCGTGCGCATGGTTTGCAGACGGCCATCTCGCGCCAAGGTCGCATCGCTGCCCTCGTAGGCGCTAAACATTTGATTCGTTACCGGGGCAAAAATAACGCCTAACCGCGCAATGCCATCAACAACCAATGCAATATTGACACAAAACTCATCGGTACGTTCGACAAACTCTTTCGTGCCATCTAACGGATCCACCAACCAAAAGCATGACCAGGCTTGGCGCTGCATAAAAGGCGTATTGGCAAGATTTTCTTCACTGACCACAGGAATAGACGGTGTTAATTTTGCTAATCCCTCACGAATGAGTTGATCGGCCGAGCGATCCGCTTCCGTAACAGGCGAACCGTCTTGCTTCTGCTCGACATAGCAATTGGGACACTGATAAATATCCATAATAACCAGGCCTGCTTGCCTGGCTAGATGACACACACTGGGCAACCAGGCCTGGTAATCTTGATGAGTAGGGGTCACACAATTTTCCCTAAATGAGTTAGAGTTAAGAATAATGCGGCATAGGCACGCCCTTCACTAAATTCTGCTTGCGCCAGCAATTCAGGCCAACGTGCAATAGGCCATTGCAGCGTTTGTAGCGGCTCGGGTTCATCTCCCGCATCAGATACGGAGACATCCAAATATTGCGCTAGCACCAAATGCGTATGGTGATCCATGTAACTGGCCGCAAGACACACCTTATCAAGCAAATGGAGACGACGGGGCCGAAAACCAATTTCCTCTTGGCATTCTCGAACCGCCGCATCTTGCCAGGTTTCACCCGGATCAACTTTGCCCTTTGGAAAGCCTAGCTCATAACGCCCAACACCAGCACTCCATTCACGAATAAGCACAAATGCATCATTGATGATAGGCACCACCAGCACCGCACCGTCACTCTTAGAGACCAAGCGCTCATAGTCTGCCGTCACCCCATTACTAAAACACAAGGACTGCTGCTCAATATTAAACAACCGTGTTTTAAGCAAGGGCTGCGTGGCTATGACTTGAGGACCTTGTAAGGGTTCAATTATTGGTAAATCTAAATTTGCCTTCATGATTTAAACAACCTTGGCCATCCATTCGGCATGCATTCGGTTTAAGTAGTAAAGAAATACCGTTATAATCAGTGCATCATAAATTAAAGCCCGTCATTGAGCAACCAACAGGAGCATTGATGCAACCAGAACACTGGCAACAAATAGATACCGTGTTACTCGATATGGATGGCACGCTGCTTGATTTGCATTTTGACTGGACGTTTTGGATGGACTATTTACCCAAAGCCTATGCCGAACATCATCATCTGCCACTAAAGCAAGCGCAACATACCGTCAGAACCGCTATTGCAGAGCAAACCGGCACACTTAATTGGTATTGTTTAGATTATTGGAGCGAACGTTTTGAGCTGTCTGTTGCGGATTTAAAACAGGATATTAAACATCTCATTCGCGCCCACCCCGATGTGCTCAATTTCCTAGATGCACTGAAAAAAAACCATAAACAGGTGATTATGGTCACCAATGCGCATCGCGATGCCCTGGCCCTAAAGCTAGAAATGACGCAGATTGCCCCCTATTTTGATCAGATGATTTCTGCGCATGATTATCGCTGTCCAAAAGAAGACCCCTCACTCTGGGCTAAAATTCAACAAGATGTGCCCTTTGATCCTGAACGCACACTGTTAATTGATGACAATATTCGCGCACTACAGACCGCCGAATCCTTTGGGATTAAATATTTATTAGCGGCCATTCATGTCAGCCCGCACCTCGACAAAATCGACCCACAAGGCTTTGATTTTTTTGAATTCTTCAGTGAAATCATGCCTCCAACTGCATCACCACAAGGCACGCTATGACCCATAACTGGCAACAGCGGATTAAGCAGGCCTGGCGCAACCCTTGGATTAATAACGGCGTTTGGATTTTAGCCGCTGTGATTATTTATCTGATGCTCCGCCCTTATTTTCAGGGCGATGTAGTGCGTGACCAAGCACCAGATTTTCAAGTATATAGCCTGAGCGGTGACCCCATTAGCCTGAGTGAGTTGCGGGGCGAAGCGGTGCTCATCCACTTTTGGGCCACCTGGTGCCCAATCTGTACCTTTTCACGCGATGGCGTCGAAAATATTGGCCGCGATTACCGAGTATTAAGCATTGCGACCCAGTCGGGCAGCGATGCCGAACTTTTAGCTTATGCACAAGAACATGGCATGAATCCGGCCTGGATCATCAACGACCAAGATGGCCAGCTGTTCCGCCGTTATGGCGCAAAAGCCGTGCCGGCTGATTTTATTATTAACCCTCATGGCGATGTACAATTTGTTGAAGTTGGCGTCACCTCCACCTGGGGCTTGCGTATGCGTCTCTGGTGGGCGCAGCGTTTTAGCAAGCAGACCTCACCTCATCCCGCCTAATGACCCTTTTTGGAATTTAACTAAACCATGGCTTTATTATTTTTACGCGATATTTCCCTTAGTTTTGGTGCCGCTGCACTACTCGATAAAATCCATTTCCAAGTCGACAGCGGCGAACGCGTCTGTATCGTTGGGCGTAACGGTGAAGGCAAATCCACCCTGCTTAAAGTCATCGAAGGCATCCAGCCTGCTGATGATGGCAGTCGCATTGTGCAAGACGGGGTTAAAATCGCCAAATTGCGCCAGGATGTGCCGCATGATATTGAAGGCTCCATTTTTGATGTGGTGGCGCTAGGTTTAGGTGACATAGGCGAAACCCTCAAGGCCTATCACCATGCCGCGCTGGAAGGCGATATGGATCAGCTTGAAAAACTGCAACACAAAATCGAAGCACAAAACGGCTGGGAAATGAATCAACAGGTGGACACGATTTTATCCAAACTCGATCTGCCTGCCGATGACGAATTTTCTGCCCTGTCCGGCGGCATGAAGCGCCGGGTATTATTGGCGCAAGCGCTGGTGCAAAAACCGGATATTCTATTGCTCGACGAGCCGACTAACCATTTGGATATTCCCTCTATTCAATGGCTGGAAGGTTTTATTAAAGGTTTGCGCTGTGCGCTGGTGTTTATCACCCATGACCGGGCTTTTTTACAAGCCCTTGCTACGCGGATTGTCGAGGTTGATCGCGGCCATTTATACAGTTGGGATTGCGATTACGCCACCTATTTAGAACGCAAACAAGCCCAACTTGAATCCGAAGCTAAAACCAATGCCGAGTTTGATAAAAAACTGGCGCAAGAAGAAGTCTGGATACGTCAAGGCATTAAAGCCCGCCGCACCCGCAACGAAGGCCGCGTGCGTGCGCTGGAAAAATTGCGCTTGGAACGTCAGGCGCGTCGTAGTCAACAAGGCAGTGCCAATCTACAGGTCAATGTCGCCGATACCTCCGGCAAAAAGGTCATCGAAATTAAAGACCTCAGTTTTGCTTGGCCAGATAAGGTCATTGTCAAAGACTTCTCCACACTTATTGTGCGTGGTGATAAGGTCGGTCTGATCGGCCCGAACGGCTGTGGTAAATCCACGCTGCTCAAACTGCTGCTCGGCCAAGAAACACCGCAGCAAGGCACTGTTGAACTCGGCACCAATTTACAAATCGCCTATTTTGACCAACACCGCGCCAAACTGAATGAAGAACTATCTGTGGCGGAAAACGTGATGGATTCGAGTGACTATGTCGAAATCAACGGCCAACGTAAACACATTATCGGCTATTTAAGTGATTTCCTATTCGCCCCCGATCGCGCGCGCCAACCGGTCAAATCGCTGTCCGGTGGTGAACGTAACCGTCTGTTATTGGCACAAGTGTTTGCCAAACCGTCCAACTTGCTGATTCTTGACGAACCCACCAACGATCTCGATGTCGAAACCCTTGAGTTGCTTGAAGATCTTTTGCTTAACTATCAAGGCACCGTGCTGATTGTTAGCCATGACCGCGCCTTTTTAAACAATGTAGTGACCAGCTCAATCGTATTTGATGCACCAGGCCTGGTGAATGAATATGTCGGCGGTTATGACGACTGGTTGCGCCAACGCCCGAATCTTGAAACATCAAGTGCCAAAACTAAATCACTCACTAAAAGCGACGCAAAAGTAGACACCAAGCTGGACGACAAGCCCGCCAAAAAACTCAGTTATAAAGACCAGCGCGAATACGACGCCCTGCCCGGCTTGATTGAACAGCTCGAAACCGAACTCGAAGCACTAGGCGCAAAAGTGGCTGACCCGGCGTTTTATCAACAAGACCAAAACGCCATTGACAAAACCCTAGCTAAAATACAACATAAAGAATCCCAACTCGAACAGGCGTTTGAACGCTGGGAAATGTTAGAGAGCCAATTATAAACTTGGCTAATAAGACAAGTTTGCTAGCATGTATTTTTGAGTTCAAAAAAGGAAATCGCCATGGCTGCTATTGAATTTAAAACAACCGCACTGGGTGAACATATTGATATCCCTGAAAAATTTAAGTCCCTTTTTAAGAAGCCGGTCAAAATCACAGTGCGCTTAGACGAAAACAATGAAGCCCAACCTTCACACATCGAGCTGAATTATGCCGAACTTAAAAAGGTTTTTGGCGAGATCAATCTTGACCTAAGCGAGTTTAAATTTGATCGCGAGCAAGCTAATGAGCGCTAAGGCTTTTCTTGATACCAATATCTTGATTTATGCCCTTGATCAGGATCAGATCAAAAAGCAATGTGCGATGCACTTAATTGCACAAGGCCACCATATTTCGATTCAGGTTCTGAACGAGTTTGCTAGTGTATGTTTTAAAAAATTAAAACTACAACCCAATCAAATTCTTTCCATTATTGACCTTCTTGAAAGGATGGCCGATATTTTGGACTTTAATACCCAAACAATACGCCATGCCATCGAACTCAAACAACGCTACAAACTACAGTATTACGATAGTTTAATTGTTGCTACCGCATTGGGCGCAAAATGTGACACCCTCTACTCAGAAGATTTACAGCATGGCCTGATCATTGACAACCAACTTCAAGTTATCAATCCATTTCGGCTAGACTAACTTGTTTGAACATCGAATGTCAGTAATATACAACCACATACGGCAGTTATTTAAACAAGCAGGCCTGCTGGTTATGGTGTTGTTATTTGCGGGTTGTCAGCAAGACGCTTCTGTTGAACCTAGCACACACTCACTTGATCACGCACCAGCACCAGGCCTGGTGCTGGCGGTGCCGCCCTATGAAATGCCATCGCGCATTCAGCAGCGTTTCGAACCCTTGGTGCACTACTTAAGCGAAGTACTAAACCAACCCGTATCGCTCTATATCACCCACAGCTACGAAGACCAGATAAAAAGGTTAGTCAATGGCGAGGTAGATTTAGCCTACATCGGACCAGTATCTTACCTAAAGGCACAAAAAGCGGCTGCAACTGCAGGCCAACCATTGCAACTTATTGCTGCAGAAGCACCATATCGTGCCGCGGTTATTGTTCATGAAAACAGTGATATTACCTATTTACCTGACCTCATCAATCGTTCCATTGCATTTGGATCCTATCACTCCTATAGCGGTCACTTTATTATTCGTCAATTGTTGCGCTTAGATGGTATTTATCTTAACGACCTGCAATTTTATAGTTTTTTAGGACGCCATGAACGCGCAATTATGAGTGTCGTGCATCAAGAGTTTGATGCCGCAGCAACAACTGAAGGTATTGCCCAGCGATTTATTAATAATGGATACCCTATCAAAATTATTCGCACTTCAGAGTTTTTGGCGCCTACGGTCATAGTTGCAAGTGACCAACTGCCAATTACACAACGGGAAAAGCTGATAGAAGCATTACTCTTTAATCCCGCACCAGACCTGGAATTTAACTTTTATGATGTTGCAGATGAAGAATTTGTCGAAGTGGCGCGCATCCTTCATAAACTAGAACGTTAGAAACCACACCTCTTGCACAATGCAACACCTATTGCATTTCACACCCCTATCAAAAACACCAAAACTCATAAATAACCTAAAAATCAATAACTTATAAATTGGCACATTTATTTCTAAGTAAGTGCCATCGTTACACGACGATTAATAATAATTAAAAATTAGCAATAGCTGCAATTAAGGCTAACTAAAAGAGGGTTTTACCATGAAATTAAGAGCAACAGCTATGGCGAGCGCCGTCGCCGCAATTTTAGCTTCACCCCTAGCCATCGCTGATGATGTACATAAGGTTTTTGGACAAGTCAATATTTCGGTGGATAGCACCTCAGTCAGTGGCAAGGGTTTAAGTGCGGGGCAAAAAGATGGCTCTGCCGCATTTGTTGGTCGTAATAAAGGCACGGGCTTTAAGTCGAATGCTTCACGTATTGGTTTGATGGGCAATATGGCGACTAATCTCGGTGATGCGCGCCTAACCTATGTTGCCGAACTTGAATACACCACAGTGGGTGATGCAGGCTCAAAAGATGATTCGCAAGTTTTTGGTCGCGAAGCCACTGTTGGCTTAAATAGCAAAACTTATGGTTTTATCCGCATGGGACGTTTAACCCCGATGTACAAAGCCAACTATGCCGCCATTGACCCTTGGACAGACCATGTTTTACAAGCGCGTGCTGGTGGCCAACAGGGCGCTTCAAGCTTAAATGCCAACTATTTTAATAACGCGATTGAGTACCGCTCACCTAACTTCAATGGTATTAGCTTTAGCGGTTTTTACTCCATAATGCATGATAAGTCTGATCAAAGAATGCATAACGCTGGGGCTATGGCTCGTTACCTTGGTGGCAATGCATCTGGTGTAGGTATTCGTTATATGAAAGACGGAATTCGCCTTGCATTAGACACGATTAATATTGACGCTGATACCATCGCTCCTGGTGGAGTAGGCGGCGTCAATGTTAAAAACGGCAACGCTAACAAACTGACAGCTGAATATAAGACAAAGCAATATGCGCTAGCAGCACATTATGAAGATGCCACCGGTATTAACCAAGGCACCAATATTTTTGCTGTAGGTAGTTATTACCTTGGCCACTCTACTTTTACAGCGAGTTATGGTGTTAACCAAGGTGACTCAAAAAACACCTTTGGTACAAAAGACGCTACAACCATGGGGGTAGGTTACAAATACAAACTCAACCAGCGCTCAGATATTATCGCAGGCTACACAGTGCATGAGCGCGATAACAACGCAGGCTTAAGCCGCCAAGCGAGCACCTTTACCGTCGGGATTGACGCGAAATTTGGTTATTAAATAACCCGCTGCTAAGGCTTGCAAACTTTGCAACTGCAATGTTGAATGCTGTTTTTACCGGGGCGATGCTCCGGTCTTTTTTTAAGTCGAATTTATAGAGGCACACTTGTATAAAGCCGATTTTGATATACTAAAAAAACATAAATTAAATATAACTAACGGAGAAATACAAAATGAAATTAAATTGGTTTAGCTCAGCTGTGTTGGCCTGTGTAATCAGCGCCCCTGCTTTGGCCGATGTAGTGAAATTTGAAAAGGTCACGGACAATGTCTATGCCTTTATTGGCGAAATCGATGATCGCACCAAAGCCAATCTAGGCCTGAATGCGAATATTGGTTTAGTTGTAACGGATGCCGGTGCGGTTATCATTGATACGGGTGCGGGGCCGCGCTCGGCCGAAGCCATTGCTCAAGCTGCCAAAAAAATCACTGATCAAAAAATCGTTGCCGTGTTTAATACCGGGTCACAAGATCATCGTTGGTTAGGCAATAACTACTTTGCGCAACAAGGTGCGACCATCTATGCGATGGATACCACAGTGGCTACCCAACAAAACATGCTTGATTCAATCTTAAATAGAATTATGGCCGTAGACGACATTTTTCATGATCAAACGCCTGTTCACGCGAGTGAACCCTTAACCGGTAAACACGCCAGTATCACTATTGGTGGCACCACCTTTGAAGTCAAGTACTTTAACGACGCCCATTTCCCTGGTGATGTAGTGATTTGGTTACCCCAGTCAGAAGTCTTATTCAGCGGCGACCATGTCTATGTAGATCGCTTATTGGGTGTTCACCCTCATACGCATGCCGTTAAATGGTTAGACGCCTTTGAGCAGATGATTCAATTGCCGGCAAAATATATTGTGCCAGGGCATGGCGCGGTGTCGGACAAAGCAAAAGTTCAAGCTGAAACTGGTGATTATCTCAAACAACTGGTAGAAGCCATTAAAAAGGTGCAAGAAAACTTTGGTGCACTCGATGAAGTCACCCCTTCTCGTGATTGGTCGCAATTCCAACATTTGCGTCACTTTGATGGCTGGCATGGCCGCAATGTAAGCAATACCTTCATGCGCTTAGAAATGGAGTAATCCACACGCATTTAACAGACAAGGGCGTCAAGTGACAATCAAATTATCTTGGTTAAAACCTAAAACCTTGTCTGGTCAAATAACCCTATATTTAAGTAGTGGACTGGTCATCTTTACCTTGGTGGCCAGCTTAGTCCTCTATCACACGGTTAGCCACGCCATTGAACAAACCCTGAAAGATAAAACCACAGCGCTAGCTGAACAACTTGCAGTGGTTTCACTTGATGCACTACTGATGCGTGACTATGCAATCATCGAGCGCTATGCTGAAGAGGTTGTTAAACAATCACGGGACATCTTATATTTAGAAATAACCAGTCACAACCCAACCAGTTTGGGACCCCAGCTTTTAGCCCAAGCGGGCAAAACAGAATATGCTAACGAGCTAAACCATCATTGGCACAGTCAACAAACGCCGATCCTGTTTATGAATCGACATATAGGTGATATTCAAATGGTTTACTCCACTGATGTCATCAAACATACTTTTTTTCAGATTATGGTGTTTGGCCTTATAGGATTGATAGCATTACTTGCGCTTCAATTTATGATCGTTAAACGTTTATTGGCCAGTCAATTTATTCAACCCCTAATAATGTTGCTCAATCAAAACAGCCTTATCGCTACTGATAAAATAGTCGGAAAATCCTTCACAAAGCAACCACCACAAGAGTTTCAAGCATTAGAGCAACAATTTAAAGATCAACAAACCAAGATTAAAAACTACATTGAGCAATTAGAACAGGCTCATAAAATGTCTAGTGCAATGACCGAACGGTTAAATGATGGCCAGCGTTTAGCAGCTATTGGACAGATGGCTGCAGGATTAGCACACAATCTCAATACACCTCTGGCTACCATTTTAGGTTATGCACAAATGCTTGAAACGAGTGATGATCAAGACACTCAGAAACGTGCTTCGATCATCGCACGCCAAGCACGCATTAGTGCTGAAGTAGTTACAAGCTTACTTAATGCGTCACGCTTACCCAAAGCAGAAATGACCATCACATCACTGCAGCCATTTTTACACCATTTTTGTGCCCTCATTATGCCAATATTGAAGCCAAAAGGCCTTAGATCAATAGAGTTGCCAAAAGTTGATTGCATAGTGAACACAGACCCCGGACTTCTTGAACAGGTGTTGTTTAACCTATTTAACAATGCTGTGGATGCACAGGCCAGCGAAATTAAGTTGAGCTTAACTACCCAAGTTAACCAGGCCTGCCTTGTCATCACCGATAATGGTCACGGTATAGACGATGATTTAAAAGCCACCATCTTTAAAGCATTTGTGACCACCAAACCATCCAATAAAGGCACTGGATTAGGTTTGTATATGGCCAAAACTATGCTATTGACGATGCAAGCAAACATCGAACTAGATAGCTCACATCATGGGCATACTGCCTTTAAACTGACCTTACCACTCAACGAGAAATCCAATATATGATTGAACCACGCTTAAAACCCGTTCTCTTCGTTGTTGAGGATGATCCTGACATGGCTGAGCTGCTTGCCGAATTAGCCAAGACAACAGGTTTTGACACTAAGATATTTTTAACAACCGAACAAGCCAAACAGGCTATTCATCTCAACCCACCTGCGATTGTACTGACTGATTTACGCCTGCCGGATGGTGATGGTCTCAGCGTACTTCATTGCGTCAAACGATCCAGTCTTGACACCTATACAGTTCTTATTACGGGTTACGCCACACTTGATGACGCGATACAAGGTTTTAAGATGGGTTTATATGACCTCATCACGAAGCCTTTTGATATTGCGCAAATGACCGCTTTACTGCAACGATTAATGGAACAAGTTCAACACCGAAAATCGATGTTAAAACTTAAAACGCGCTTAGCACAACTCGACGACCCACAACTTCAGCCTATCTGCCAAAGTCCAAAAATCAAGCAGGTATATCAGCTAGTGCAGCAGGTCTGCCAAATGGATGTGCCGGTGCTGATTGAAGGCGAAACCGGCGTAGGTAAAGGCGTGTTGGCTAAATACATTCACCAGCACAGTCCGCGCGCGCAAGGCGCGTATTTTGAGATTAACTGCGCCGCCGTGCCAGCCAACTTAATTGAATCGGAACTCTTCGGTCACTAAAAAAAGGCGCGTTTACCGGCGCACAAGCCCGCAAACTCGGTCTGCTCGAACTCGCTGACGGTGGCACTTTATTGCTTGATGAAATCAATAGCATGAGCGCGGAGGTACAAGCTAAGCTGCTGCATTTTTTACAAAACCAAACCCTGATTCGGGTGGGTGGACAAACCACTATTCAAGTCGATGTGCGTTTAATTTTTGCCAGCAACCAAAACCTGCAAAGCTTGGTGCAAGCGGGTGATTTTCGCCAAGATTTGTTTTATCGAATTAACGTATTTCCGGTGGTGTTGCCCCCTTTACGTGAAAGGCCGGAGGATATTCAAGCCTTGGCTGAACTTTTTCTCAACCGGTTTAGTCAAAAGTTCAATAAACCCGTGAACAGCTTGAGCGCCGATGCATTGGAACAATTAAAGACCTATGATTGGCCGGGCAATATTCGTGAATTGGAAAATATTATTCAACGCGCGGTGGTGTTAACGCAAAGCGAACAGACTGAAGTCAACCAACTGCCGCAAGAATTACGCCCTGCGCCAAGTCATATTGAATTAGCACCAGGCCTGGTGGTCGCCGAAAATACGCCGCTGGATCAACTGGAAACCCTGTGGATTAACTATACGCTCGAACGCTGTCAGGGCAATAAATCTCAAGCGGCACGCGAACTCGGCATTGATGCCTCCACCCTGCATCGCAAACTGGCAAGGTTAAACTAGCTTTACATATCTGCATAGACAGATATAATGAATATCCATTACGTTACCTATGGATATTGCCATGCAGCCTACCCAAACCACCCCCGAACCCTCCACTGAAACAATGGGCGTGTTCGGACGCTATTTAACTATCTGGGTAGCCTTGGCGATTGTGGCCGGCATTTTACTCGGTCAATATGCGGCCTTTATCCCCGAAACGCTCGCAGGCTTTGAATATGCCAGCGTATCGATTCCGGTAGCTATTTTGATTTGGGGGATGATTTTCCCAATGATGGTGCAAATCGATTTTTCAGCGATTTTAGGGGTTCGCAAACAACCCAAAGGCTTGTTTATCACCACTAGCGTGAACTGGTTGATCAAGCCTTTCACAATGTTTTTAATCAGTTGGTTTTTCCTGATTATTTTATTCAAACCTTTTATCCCCGAAGACCTCGCTTACGAATATTTAGCCGGAGCCATTCTTTTAGGGGCTGCGCCCTGTACTGCAATGGTGTTTGTGTGGAGTTATCTGACCCGTGGGGATGCGGCTTATACCATTGTTCAAGTCGCGCTCAATGACATTATTATGTTGTTCGCTTTTGCGCCGATTGTCATTTTTTTATTAGGTGTCTCCAATATTCAAGTGCCCTGGGATACCGTCGCCTTATCCGTTTTTCTCTATATCGTCGTACCACTGGTTGCCGGCTATCTCACCCGCACCATGATTATTAAACGTAAAGGAAAAATCTGGTTTGACAAGGTGTTTATGCCCGCTATTGGTTCGGTCACGCCAGTCGCCTTAATTATTACACTAGTCCTTCTTTTTGCCTTTCAAGGCGATGTGATTCTTAACAATCCGCTGCATATTGGCTTAATTGCGATACCGCTGATTATCCAAACCATACTCATTTTTGCGTTAGCGTACTATTGGGCGAAAAAATGGCGCGTACCTCATTGCATTGCCGCTCCTGGCGCCATGATTGGTGCCAGTAACTTTTTTGAACTCGCTGTGGCGGCGGCAATCGCACTTTTTGGTCTGCAATCGGGCGCGGCCCTGGCCACCGTTGTAGGGGTGTTAGTTGAGGTACCGCTGATGCTTGCGTTGGTACGTTATGCCAATCGCACTAAAGCGGGATTTGACTTGCAATGTGTTTCTGCTCAGCCAGACAGCAAACAACAGAATAATCACTTCTAGGTAAGAAGGTAGGCTACACAGCTTACCATCAGGCCTGGTTGGAGAATTTCTAAACTTCAAACCGCCGGCTCAATTTCTGTACATTATTATTTACCACCCTTTTTAAAGGTAAATAGGGCTCTAACACGCTTTGGTGCTGCTCAATTAAAGCCACCATCTTATTAAACTCCTTAAGAACGAGTGTGAACTTAACACCAATACTTTCAGAAAAAGCCTGCAAATGACGCTTCTGTATCCAGTCTAAACGATTCTCTCCACCGATTTTCATACTAAATTTTTGACTCAAGGCTTCATAACACTGGGTTGAAATTAGATCGTAAAATGGAGCCAGCTCGCACTTTGGTGCATACAAAAATGCGATATTTTTGCCATGTGCGTCACAATTACCGACCAAGAGATTAAACAACACCCAACGAACAAACTGCAACAAATCTGCCGCAGGTTTGTGGCTATATCCCCGAATTAAATCAGCACATTGATTTAAACTAGGACCACCTTCGACTTCATACTTATTGGCAGCATCAATCGCAAGCGCCTGACAAAAGTCTTCTTGATGTAAGCGTTCGCCACCAGACCGGTCATAACGCTGAATAATAAAATGCGTTTTACCCGCCACTGACAAAAAATCGACTTCCGGCACGTTTAAACCCAACGCTTTAGCTAAGCGCATAGTGGTAACTTCATTGAGGACCAAGTCTTTAAAATGCGCATTCGCTAATTTGATAATATGCGTGGTCGCCAAGTCAGGCGAAATCGGCAAAGCAAAAGAGCTAGAAGTCTTATCTAACTTCATAACCGGTAACTTATTTTGCGCCCCCGCCAGTGATAAACGAATATCACCGTCGATCGCTTTAAACGGCGTTTTTTCTAATGCCTGCAACAGTTCTGCTAGGCTTGACTCTGAAAGCGGTAACAACTGACTTTCATAGTCGGGAAGCTGCGCTGTCGAATAGATAGAAATCGCGCCAGCCACTTCACCACCGATTTCAGCCAACAACCCAAAATCATTTTTTTCAGACAGGCCAAGTTTTTTGCACAGCGCCGCGCGGACATCACCCTCTGGCAATACATTTGCAAAAAACGTTTCAGCCTGTTCAAACGGTTCGCTTCGTAACGGTAAACTTATCGACAAGGCAAAAGCTTCTGGACTGGCCAACCAGGCCTGGTCATATTGAAAGCGCATTTGCCTTGCATTAAGCTTAACTAGTTCGCCCACCCTACTTTGTTGATAAAACACATAAAGCTGCTGCACACCGCCCCCTATTTTGCTATTTTTCAACAACCACTAGCTGCAACCCCAGCGCCGCCAATACCGCTAACACGGCATTAAGCTGAACAGTCGGTTTGCCATTTTCTAGTTCAGAAACAAAACGCACACCCACACCGGCAACAGCGGCTAAATCCTGCTGCGTTAAACCGTCTTTTCGTCGTTTATCACGTACACGATTACCCAGCTGACCCGAATCCAATACAGTATTATGCAGTCCATCAATACTCCCGTCAGGGAATTTTTTAGCATTCATCATAATTGAACCTCAAATTTATTCCCTTTCGGGAATAATACACCTTCCTACTTAATAAATAAAACAAAAAATTACCGTAAGGGAATAATCGACGCACAATTCGTTTGACAAGCAATATAGTGTTAAGTATAGTTCGAAACTCGTTATTTACTTGAGTATAACTTGATGTCAAGTTCGTCGAATCAACCCGAATTTTTTGCCCCTTGGCACGTGCATTTAGGCAGCGGCGACATCAGTCCGCGTCGTTTGCATTTACTGCAAGCGATTGAGGCGACCGGCAGTGTGTCGCAAGCCGCCAAACAAGTCGGCATGACCTACAAAGCCGCCTGGGACGCGGTGGAGATTATGAACAATCTGGCGGGCGTGCCGTTGGTGAATCGACAACACGGCGGCAAAGGCGGTGGTGGCGCAACCCTAACGCAAACCGGCCTGCAAATCGTCACCATGCACGAACGGCTTTCAGCCATGCAGGCGATCTGGATGGCCTCGTTGGAAAACACCGATGCCGATATTTTGCCCTTAATGCGGAGAATCAAAATGCAAACCAGCGCACGCAATAGCTTTTACGGCACGGTGGAAACCGTCAAAACCGGTGAAGTAAACGCAGAAGTCACGCTAAAACTGCAAGGCGATGATCGCATTGTGGCTACGGTGACCACTGATAGCGTGAGGCGCATGGGTTTAAAACCCGGCGTCACGGCTTGGGCACTCGTCAAAGCCAGCTGGGTGGTATTAGCCAAAGAGCAAGCAAAAGGATTGATTAGCGCGCGTAATTTTTTATGCGGCCACGTCAGCCGCATTACCGAAGGGCCGGTGAATGTCGAGGTGGTGGTCGCACTCCAAGGCGGCAATACCTTGTCGTCGATTATTACCCACAGCGCATTGGAAGAATTAGCGTTAAAACAAGGCGAACCCATCTGCGCACTGATTAAAGCCTCACACGTATTGATTGGCGTGGATGAGTAGTTTTTAGCTGTCAGCCCGTGCAAACGGGTTTTTATGCTCATAAAGGATGTTGTTATGAACCTTAATACTTTACTAGCAGGCCTGGTATTGGCATTTGCCGCCACAACTTCGGTCAAAGCCGCAACCGTGACCGCCGCTGTCGCCGCCAACTTCACCAAAACCATCGAAGAAATCGGTCAAGCCTTTACTGAAGACACCGGTCACACCATTCGTTTTTCATTTGGGCCATCCGGCAAATTGTTTGCGCAAATTCGCAATGGCGCACCGTTTGATTTGTTTTTCTCCGCCAACGAAGCCGCGCCGAAAGCGGCAATTGAACATGGCCTAGCGATGGAGGACAGTTATTTTGTCTATTCCCAAGGCGTATTGGTGCTCTATAGCCCCACCCTGCCCGTCGCCAATAATGCGATGGCGATTTTAGAACAGGGCGATTTTCGTTTTCTGTCGATGGCCAACCCGCGCACCGCCCCCTATGGCACCGAAGCGGAACGCTTTTTACAGAATGTAGGGTTGCACCAAACCTTGCGCAGAAAACTCGTCAACGGCGAATCGATTGCACACGCCTTTCAATATGTGGTGACCCAAAACGCCCAACTGGGGTTTGTTGCCAAATCCCAAGTGGTTGATCCGGCCAGCCCGGCTTATAACAACGGCGAATATTGGGAGTTACCTGCTGAGCTATACAACCCCATCAATCAAGGTGCGGTGATCACCAAGCGCGGTGAAAAAAATGAAGCCGCCATCGCCTTTATGGACTATATGAAATCACCACGTGCCATTGAGATTATTCAACGCTATGGCTATAAGCTGCCTGAATAAGTATTTTTTAATCCAACTGAAACGGACAGCATTATGATCGAACTTTTCGGTGCGGCGGTCGATTTGCAACCCATCTGGTTAACACTCGAAATCGCAACCTATACCACAATTATTTTATTAGTACTCGGCACACCACTCGCCTGGTGGATGTCGCAAATGAAATCTTCTAGCAAAGTATTGCTAGAAGCCATTGTGGCTCTTCCTCTGGTGCTTCCACCAACGGTGCTAGGCTTTTATTTATTAATTGCCATGAATCCCACCGGTCCAATTACCGAGTTTTTACGCTTTTTTGGTTTTGAAGGTCAATTGACCTTTAGCAAAACAGGTCTGGTGATTGGCTCGGTGTTTTATTCTTTGCCGTTTGCGGTACAACCACTGATGCACGCATTTGAAGCGATTCCACATCGGCTATTGGATGCCGCTGCAACGCTGCGCGCCAGTTTTCTAGATCGCTTTCGCACCATTATCCTGCCGCTCTCGCGTCGTGGTTTTTTAACCGCCGCCACCCTAAGCTTTGCCCATACGGTCGGTGAGTTTGGTGTGGTCTTGATGGTCGGCGGCAATATTCCAGGCGAAACGCGCATGGTGTCGATTGATATTTTCGACCATGTTGAAGCCATGGAATACACTCAAGCCCATATTCTGTCGGCAATAATGTTGGTGTTCTCATTATTTGTATTAATGCTGGTATATGGTTTAAACCGCCGTTTTGGCGTAAAGGTAGGTTAGCGCGATGACAAAAAATATTTTAAAAGGCAATCTGCAACTCGACCTGGGCGGGTTTAAGCTTAATAGCGGCGAGTTTGCACTGCCACTTGAAGGCGTGACCGTGTTATTCGGTCGCTCCGGTAGCGGAAAAAGTACGCTATTGCGCGCCATAGCAGGCCTAGATAAACGCACCCATGGTCAACTCAGCATGGACGGAGAGGTTTGGCAGGCGGGTTCAAAACGTCTAGCGACCGAACAGCGGCATATTGGCTTTGTGTTTCAAGATGCCGCCTTGTTTCCGCACATGACGGTGCGCCAAAACCTAATGTACGGTATCAACCGCTTGCCCAAAAACCACCCAAAGGCGGATTTTGACAAGATTGTGCGCCGGGTGGGCATTGAAGACAAACTCGACCGCGACGTCACTTTTTTATCCGGTGGCGAAAAACAACGGGTCGCGATTGCGCGCGCCTTACTTATGTCGCCCAAACTGCTTTGCATGGATGAACCACTTTCAGCACTCGATTGGCGCTCAAAAGCCGAGTTATTGGGCTTGATTGAAGAACTGGTTGAAGAGTTTAAACTGCCGGTGCTTTATATCACTCATGCACCGGTAGAGGTCGAACGCTTGGCGAACCAGATCGTGTTTATGCAAGAGGGTCAGATCGAAACCATTGAAACCCTGCAACAATCACTAAAACGCCCTGACTCACCCTTGTTTGACGAACAGGGTGCGGTGTCGGTATTAATCGGCCAACCAGGCCTGGTTGAGGATGGGTTACGTGAAATCAAACTCGGCGATGATCGACTTTACCTCAGCCAAACCCATGATATTCACACTCACACGGTGCGTGTTCGGGTGTTGGCGCGCGATGTCAGCCTCGCACTGTCCGACCCGGCGGATTTAAGCATAACCAATCATCTGCAAGTCACCATTGACGAACTAATCCCACAAGGCGAACACCGCGTATTAGCACGCCTAAAACTGCAAAACGGCCAGCACCTATTCGCCGAACTCACCCAACACTCCACCCAACGCCTCAAGCTACAACAAGGCCTGGTGGTCTATGCGCTAATTAAATCGGTGGCGCTGGCGGAATAACTCGATGAGTGAATTACAAAAACTCTGGCTAGCGGCGGTGCTCGGCGCTCTGATTATGTTCTGGGAACACTGGGCCGGTTTCGGCGATGCAGGTTCCGCATTATTCCACCAGGCCTGGTTACACGCCTTAGTCGGCCTATTAGCAGGCCTGGTGGCTGGCGCGCTCGTCGGCGGCTTGATGCTCGGTCTTGTTCCCGCACAATGGCTCGGCTTGTTTTTAGCGGTCTTACTGCTAATTTCCGCTTGGAAAGTGTTTAAACATTAAGGCTGGCGTATGATTTATTTATCGCAACACGACATGGAGGTTTAACGGTTGCGTAAAAATGACCATCGCCAGCATTGGATTTTAAACCAAGTCTCAATAATTAAATCAAGTCTCTCTTTTTTACGTAACCATTCTTGAATAGAAATCGACTATTTTTTTGGCTGACTCTTTGGGTTGCAAATTTCATTAACCCCCTCAAGAAGACAACACACATCAACATCTAGAATTCGAGCAATATGCGCTAAATGCTCAATATTAAAATGCTTTCCGTTAAGACCTATTTCTGCCGTAGATACAACACCTACCGACTCATGTCCTAACTCATGCGCAAGCGAAACCTGCGAAAGTCCTTTCTCCTTACGATATTTTTTAACATTTTGACCGATCTGAAGGTAAACCTGACGAACCCATTCAGCGTTATCTTTTTTTAATTTTTGAGCCACACAACCCTCATAAAAACTACCCATAGGTAGTTATAGTTGTGCTAAAATCATTTTCATTCACCTATCCATAGGTAGGTAAGCAGCTAAAGCCTGAATTTTATCTTTTGGGCTCTTCGATTAACCTAGTTTTAAAAATTTACTACCAAGTAAAATCAATAAGTTACAACTCGATTTTTTCAGTAAAGATGGGTTAATCGAGGTTCCCTTTTTACATTCTTTGTAAAACGGCACTTAATCACGAAATGATTAATTAGAGTGTATTTTGAATTAACTTTATTTCTTGGCTTTTTTAGTTACGCTGTATTTCACTAGTGCTTCTCGTTTTCTGATGCACTCGTCTTTGAGTAAAGGGTCTAATACACGCAATTAATATAAAATGAATAATTTAATAAACTTTTCTATCATGTAATGAGCAATGAGCAATGAGCAATGAGCAGCGGCAGGAATTTAATACTGATTTCAATTTCGAACACTATGCTAGCTTGCATTAATTGTATGCTATTTTTTTTAGGGGGATGCCGTGTTTCAAAGCAAAAAACTCAAGGATAAACTCTACGCCACTGAACAAAAACTTGGTGAAATTCAATCTATATATGATGCGCTTGATCGTTCGATGGCGATTATTGAATTTGAACCGGACGGCACGATCATTCAAGCTAACAAAAACTTTTTGGTCACCTTGGGTTATCAACTTGAAGAAATTGTAGGCAAACATCATTCGATGTTTCTTCCCGAGGAAATAAAGCGTTCTACCGAGTACCAATCACACTGGTCAAAACTCGCGCAGGGTGAAATATTTCAAGGCCGCTTCAAACGCATCACCAAACAAGGTGAGACGGTGTGGATTGAAGCAAACTACAACCCCATTTTAGACAGTCGTGGAAAGGTAGTGCGCGTGATCAAAGCGGCAACGAATATCACGGACAAAGTCGCGTTTGAACTAGATGCGACCGGAAAAATCAGTGCACTCGATAAAACCATGGCAATCATTGAGTTTCAGCCTGACGGCACGATTATCAAAGCAAATAAAAACTTTTGTGACGCGGTAGGCTATCAAGAACCTGAGATCATTGGAAAACACCACCGCATCTTTCTTGACCCAAATTATCAAAACTCCGCTGAATACAAAACCTTTTGGCCTAACTTAGCCAGTGGTCGGTTTAACACCGGCACATTTAAACGCATTAAGAAATCCGGCGATCTTCTTTGGATTGAAGCAAGTTATAACCCTATATTTGATGATACGGGCAAAGTCATAAAGGTGATTAAGTTCGCGGTTGACCTGGGCTCTAACCCGAGCATCAATCAGCTACAGTCTGTTGTGAACTCAACCCTTACGGCCATGACCAACCTTTCGAAAGGGGATTTGATTTCGTCACCTAACTGGGTCACTGTTAATTATGAAACCATGTTTGACTCATTAACGGCGGACATCAAAACAACACTGGAACGCTTAACCAAAGAACTTACCAGCAAAGTTACCGTGGTGAAAATGTCTTCGAACAGTGTCCGCACCTCAGCCAATGAAGTGGCTGATGGCGCCAGAGGATTAAGTCAGCGAATTCAAGAACAAGCGGCCACAATTGAAGAAACCTCGGCAACAATGGAACAAATGACTAGCCAACTAGAAAGTACAACCACCAATGCAAACCAGGCGGCGAAGCTTTCAAATGATGTAAACACCCAAGCAAAAGACACCATGAGTGTTATGAGCAACACCATAACAGCCATGGGATCAATTGAGGAATCAAGCCGAAAAATTGTCGAAATCGTGAGTCTGATTGATGGCATTGCATTTCAAACAAATCTACTTGCGTTAAACGCCGCCGTTGAAGCCGCAAGAGCTGGAGAGCATGGACGAGGCTTTGCTGTTGTTGCAGGAGAAGTGCGTGCCTTAGCACAAAAGTCAGCCCAAGCCGCAAAAGAAATTAAAACGCTGATTGATGAAACAAACCAGCGCGTTAAAAATGGTTCTGAACTTGCCAATCAAACAGGCAAAACACTTGATCGAATTCAAGTTGCAGTTGATCAAGTTACGAACATGATTAACGAAATCGCTTCTGCGGCTGAAGAACAAGCTGAAGGCGTTAAACAGGTCAAGGAAGCTATCCACCAAATTGATAGCGCGACCCAACAAAACGCGGCCTTTGTTGAACAAACCAGCGCCGCCGCCGATGCATTAAGTCAGCAAGCCGTAACGATGCAACAAGAAATGCACTTTTTTAAAACAGGGACTGAACTCAATCAAATTGAACAGAAACCGGTTAAAAACAACAAGGCTTTACCGAAACCAATTGTAATGAACATTCCAAGCACAAAAGACAAAAAATCCGTAAACGAATGGGAGGATTTTTAAATGGTGTTCCAGACAATGCCGAGGTAAATACCAGCCCTACCGGTAAACCCAGCTACCCATAATAACCGCCATATAGCGATCGCCAAATTGTCTAGAGCCACTAATATAGCTCATCACAAATGCAATGATAATGCTTATAATCGTTACGGCTATAAACCACCCTTTAATCTCGATATCCTGCACTACCACTCCCTCCATTCAAAATTTTGTGATGTGTATCACTATTAACCTCGCATAAATTATAAAACCATCTACAAGTCAGACAAACTTTAAAAGCGACCTAAGTCAACCTTTTGTCGCAGTGGTTTTGTTGCAGAAAAAAATGACACTGTTTTTTCCCTCGAATAATAGTCGTCTCTGGTGAAATCGAGGTCGGTCCTTAGATTAACAACTTCCATTACCATTCGAGCTTATCCTTGTCATGTTGGCTTCGTTAACCGGAGGCGCGTTGTCTTTGTTGGCCTTGCAGTTTCGCAAGTTGAATCGGGGAAATAAGTTGTGGCGGTAAAAAACGATCGAGCTGTTCGACCAAATCCAGCGCTTGTAAAATGGCCACAAACACATCTAGCTGGGCTTTGCCTTTTTCAGCGTTCAGGATGGTTTTTTTCGAAACCCCCACGAACATTGCAACTTCTGCTTGAGTCCTATTTTGGTTTAAACGCGCTTGTTTTAAACGCTCACCCAATGCTTCTGCAACCGCCGCAGCTGATTTAGCTTCAAACCCCATAAAGTCCTCAATAGTTCACACTAAGCCTAATAAAACGAGTTAATGTGTATAAAATAGCACTTTAAGCTAGACTCGTCATCCGACAAAAGAGAACATTCGCGCTTTAGACTTACAACCAGGCCTGGTGCAAACAATTGGTACTAAAGTTAATTTAATTTATGCGTTATTCCGAACGCGTTCCGTCAAACGGGTTTAGCCAGTCAACTTCGAGCGTTTTAAAATCGGCGACATTGCGCGTTACCACGGTTAGACGATGGACTTTTTCGGTGGCGGCAATCATGGCATCTTCGTATAGCGTATTGGACGTGCCGTGCATCAATTTAGCCCACTGCCTAAACACCTTGCCGTCTAGCGCTAGAATGTTGTAACTTTCCGCCACTCGGTTTAACCAAGCCTCAATTTCCTTTGCCATTTGCGGGTCTTGTTGTCGCGTTAATTCAATACCAGCCTGAATTTCGCCTAAACTGACCGCCGAAATAAAAAGCTGATGATCTTCAACCCCTTGAATCCATTCAACCACCGCGCCATGCGGTTTAACTCGGCGTAATTCATAAATAACATTGGTGTCGAGAAGGTACATAAGATCCCTCACTCGCTCTCTAACGGCGTCACTTCACGACGACGCGCTTGTCCACGTTGCGGCAAAATCAAATCCCCCCGCGCTTCATCAGTCAAAAGTAAGCTTTTTAAACTGGGTTTAGCGGAAGCTTGTAGTTGACGCCACATTTCAATCGGCACCAAAACCGCCGCTTCACGGCCTCGTTTTGACACCATTTGCGGACCATCATGTAAACAAGTTTCTAAAAACTCACTAAAACGCGCTTTGGCGTCCTGTACCGGCCAAGTGTGCATAAAACCCCCTTCTGACTAGATTAATGACCAGTTTACGCATTATTAAATTCAGGTGCCTTGGTGACTAAGTTAATAGCCCCGTGCTTGAACTATTGCGTGCACAGGTATATCATTTGAAACATGTAGTTGTTTTATTTGGAGCAGGCTTATGGGTACAGTTATTGATACAAGCGTTTGGTCTGTTGCGGACATCCCGCGCGGCGGGCTTCGCTTACTGAATGAAGTTGAACGCGGATTCAAGCATAGCACGCTAAAACGCGTGGCTGAATATTCCGGTGTGTCTCAACAGTCACTGATAGAAAGCTTAGGATTAAATCGGTCGACTTATAACAGGCGTGCGAGTGTCGGCAGGCTAAATCAAGATGAAAGCGACAGGCTATATCGTTTCACCGAGGTTTTGTCGAGCGCGATTGAGCTCTTTGAAGGTGATAAACTCGCCGCTAAAAACTGGCTGCAATCGCCGGTAAAAGGCTTGGGGGATCGCGCACCTATTGACTTGATTAAAACGCAAGCCGGCTCTGAAATGGTATTGCGCCTTATCGGTCGTCTTGAGGATGGAGTATTCACTTGAGTCACATCAAGGCCTATCGCATCGTCAAAACCAAACGTGCTGAAACCGCTTTCAATGGACAAGGCGCTAAAATCAATGGGGGTCGTTGGAACTCAGTGGGACAGGCCTGTGTCTATCTCGCTAATTCACCCTCCTTGGCACAACTGGAAATGCTGGTTCACCTCAATAAAGAGGCCCTCATACTGGCTTACACCTTGTTTGAGGTAAGCATACCGATTGACCAAATAGACAAGCTCGCTGACCAACAACTCCCTGATAATTGGGAGGAATATCCTGCCCCGGTCGAATTGGCGGATATAGGGGATAAGTGGCTTAAGGATGTCAATTCAGGCCTGGCTCTTGCCATACCCAGTGTAATAAGCCCATACAAAATCGAAACCAACTACCTTCTCAATCCAAACCATTTACGATTTCAAGAAGTCGTGACGGCTGCGAAATCATTTGATTTTAGATTTGACCAGCGACTTAAACATTAGATTTATTGAATAGCGGAGGCACCAATGGACATAAAACTGGAATCGACCTTGACCTGCCCAAACTGCGGTCAACGTAAAACCGAGCAAATGCCGACGGATGCCTGTCAGTATTTTTATGAATGCACTTTTTGTGGCGCATTACTTAAACCTCTAGCGGGTGATTGTTGTGTTTATTGTTCTTATGGGGATGTGCCTTGCCCGCCGATTCAGTTAAGCGGCGCACAAGGATCTTGCTGCGGTTAAACTTCGCTGAATAGCATGGATTCCGGCCAACGCGATTTTGGCAGCTTGGCGTTAAAATCATTCTCAGCTTGGTAACCGACCGCAACCACCGCCAAGGCTTTATAACCTTGTTCGGTTAAGCCAAACTCGGCATCCAAAATCGCGGTATCCACCCCCTCAATCGGCACCGCATCTAACCCCATCGCGCCGACACCGAGTAAAAAAGCACCGATATTGAGGTAAACCTGCTTTTCCATCCAGCACTGAGTATCCTGCCATTCAACTCGATGCAAATCGGCATAAAATGCGCGTACTTTTCTAACCTTGGCCTTCATCTCTTCCGAGTCAATCCGACCATCCTGCTGTTCTTGCTCCAGCAAGGCCTCCAAATACTCGTCGGTGAAATCAGTTTTAACACAGAACACCACCGAGAAAGCGGCATCTAAAATCTTGCTTTCATTCGCAACATATTGTCCCCCGGCCGCTTTGGCAATCCGTGCCTTGCCTTCCGGGGTATCTGAAATCACAAAATGCCAAGGTTGTGAATTGACACTGGATGGGCTTAAACGCAACAAAGCTTTCACGTCCGACAATTGTGCAGGCGTCAGCACACGACTGGCATCAAACTTTTTAGTCGAATAACGTCGCATAGCAGTTTCTATAATATTCATCTATTTCCCCGTAAACTAAAAACCAAAATTTTATGGCACTATAGCTTATTTAGACTAATCTTAAAACAGGTATGATTGTCCTGAGATGTGGCGCGAATGGTACCGTGATAGGCGTGAACAATAGCACGGCTGATTGCCAACAACCCACGCAACAACACCAACAGACTGATTAGCGTAAAAAACCCAATTAACCGACTGGCAATCGACAGATTCATGGTTTTGCACGCTCAGTTTGGGGTGCTGCTTCAAGTATATAACCCATGCCGCGAACGGTATGAATCAGCTTGATACGCGATTAAGGTCTGCGCCAACCTGACATTAAAGCCCGCCTCACTCAAGCCCTGCTTAAGATAATCGCCTGTTTTTGTTTCGTCTTCAACCAGCAGAATTTTCATCGGAGTATCCAGGTTTATATGGGAGTGTCAGCATAATGAGATCATGACGCTAGATGGATTTAACGAACCCAATCTTCAAAAGTTAGCCCAGCCAGTCTAACAAACTCGCGAGTATTATTTGTGAAAAGAATGCTGCCCGTTGAGATGGCATGACCTGCAATGGCTGTGTCATTGTGTCCAATCATCAGGCTCTCGGCCATAAGCTGTTTTTGAACGAGAACCGTCGCATCAACCGCTTGCTTATCCCAAGCCAGTATCTCATCAATTCGTTTTAGAAATTCGGCAACCAGTAAAGCATGTTTAGGCGATGCTTTTTTGCCCAGCAAACCATAATGCATTTCCTGATAAGTGATCGCTGAAATCACCACCCTATGTCCATTCATAACAACAGCTTGTAGCTTCTCAAGCACAGAGCGGGGTTGTTCTCGCATAATGAACGAACAGATACAGGTATCCAACATGTAATCGTTTTTTTTACTCAAAGTTAAAACGCCCCTCATCAACCACAAAACGCTGGCGTTCTAGCATAAAGTCATCATCGGCTTTTTCAACCTCAGAAAAGGATAACCAGTTAGGGCGCACAGGACGAAGGATAATCTCATCACCATTCTTGATGATTTCAAGCTGACTAATCCCTTCATATTCCATATCTTTCGGTAAACGTATCGCTTGATTCTTGGCATTTTTAAATATTGCAACGGTTCTCATAACAGGCTATCCCAATTAGGTATTATGTTTAATTTACTACCCAATGCTGCAGGCATATGTCAAGCATATGTATAGATGCATATATGAGCCACTTTATTCCATCCCCCACTTAGATTACAAATTTGTAATTTGGCTGTCAGCTTGTGGTTAGGACGTCCTTTTTATTCTGAACCTGTCTTTAAGGTAGCTCACAGATAAAGGGGTTCAACATGGCTTTAACACGTCGTCAATTTTTACAGGCCGGGGCTGCGTCTAGTTCGTCCGTGGCCTTGGCACCTTGGATGCCGACTCAGGCTGCATCTGCTCACGCTAATACACACGCGCACGACCATTCTCGCCGTGTATCACAGCTTGATTCAGCGAAACGGCCGATATGGCCAAGGCAAATCATCAGTCAACCGCGTCAACCCACACAACAAAGTGGGTGGCGGGGATTAGTTTTTGGTTTTAGTCTACAGCAAAGGAATACCAGGCGTATGAACATGAAAAATTTATCACGCAGACAATTTATATTTGGCGCCAGTGCCTTGGCTTTATTACCCGCCGCTAGTTGGGCGCATACTCATAGTCATGGCGGTCACGGCGAAGGGCATCATCACGGCCACAGTAATCATGGTGGTCATGGCTCGCACGGCAATCATGGGCACCAAGGCCATCAGCATCATCCGCACATGGATCACAGTGAACCGAATATGATTAGCCTAAACCCACGTCAACGCGGCGCGGTGATTTGGCATTTCGATCAACCCGGCACCTACTATTACGGCTGTTTAGAACCCGGCCACTACGAAGCCGGAATGATTGGCAAAATAATTGTCAGTAACTAAAAAATTACTTCTGAACTTGATAAGCATCTTGAGCTATATCCTCAAGATGCTGTTTTAGCTTTTTAGCCACCCGTGCTTTTTTAGAACGTTTCCAAAAAAATGCCAACACTAAATAGGCCGTAGCTGCTGTTGTTGCCATTTGTAAATTCGCATGGCTCAAATACCAGTCCAAGAACGCAATATCAAAGTTAGCAATACTCATCGGCATGGTGTAAATCGCAACACCTAGATAAATGACAATGGCCCACAACAAACCTATGCCAGTGTATTTTTCTAGTTTTAGTTTATTGTTTAAATCCACGCCATTATTAATAAACCAGTGCTTGCCCGCACTATGGTTTATTAACAAGCTATACCAACCATTATCCTTGCCTTTTAAACCAGCCGACACAAGGGTTATTTTCTGACCTACCCGCAATGGCACATCAATGCCACGCAATTTAATGTCTTTTTCAAGACCCTCTTCGGTTTTAATCCAAAACTCATGATTTGTTACTGTTTCTGAATGGATTGAAGGTGCATAATCAGGCCCACCACCACTGGAGGAAACATAGGTTTCACTATATTTGTCACTCCCTAACACTTCACCCGTAACCTGCCAGAACTCGACGCGTTTTTTACCATACTTAAAGTCTTTCATATCCAACCCAATCAAAATTTAAATTACACTGCCGCAACACAATTTTTACCCTGTTTTTTTGCAAGATAAAGGGCTTCATCAGCGCGTTGAAGTAGGGGTAACGCATCATCATACGATTTGATTGAGCCGGATGCCACTCCTGCGCTCACAGTGACGTGTTTAGCAACCACAGAGTGTTCATGCTTAATCTGCAATGCAGCGACAGACTCGAGTAATTTACCGGCCACCACCTGCGCACCCAACTTATCCGTTTCAGGCAATATGACTGCAAACTCTTCACCGCCATACCTTGCTAGTAAATCACTGGGACGTTTTATAACCGAACCAAAAACACTGGCAACTTTTTGCAAACAAATGTCACCCAACCCGTGTCCATAATAATCGTTGTAAGATTTAAAACTATCAATATCAAGCATAACTAAACTAAGCTGAGCATTGCCTCTCATTAAACGCAAGGCTTCACGAGCGAGTGTTTCATCAAATAAGCGTCTGTTTGCAATGTGGGTTAAACCATCAATTTGCGACATTTCTGCTAGCAAATCATTTTTACGTTTTAGTGCAAGGTGGTTTTTGATCCGAGACCTCACCACAGGCAAGTAAAAAGGTTTAGCAATATAGTCTAATGCACCTAGGTTGAGGCCTTTTTCTTCATCTACTGTTTCACTTAGGGCGCTAACAAATACAATAGGAATATCCGACCTGTGCGGGTTGTTCTTAATACGCTTACAAACTTCAAAACCGTCTATATCAGGCATCATTATGTCTAGGATAATAATATCGATATCATCTCGTTCATTAACAATGCTGAGCGCTTTAGTTCCAGAATGAGCAATGAGTACTAAATTTTCTTGCTCAAACGCATTAGCAAGCAGGGTAGCATTGGCAGCCTCGTCATCCACAATCAAAATGACTGGTTTTTTTTCTAAATACATAATTAATACCTCAACGGCCAAACACTTTTTTTAACAAATCGGTTGTTTGCTCAAGCGGATTTTCACGAATCTCGGCCTCTTTTTGTCCAAGATAATAAAACAAACCCTCCATGCCTTTTTCGGTGGTGTGGCCAATTAAATCCGCTTTAATATCCGGCACGAACGGTGACTTTTTATATTGCGCCATCGCTTGGTCATACGCCCTGACCGCACCTACTTCGTTTAGCGTTTGTTCAATAATCGGGCGCATCTGCTGTTGCAAGTCATCACTGGTTTTTTCTCGTAGAAACCGAGTTGCTGAGTCATTCGGGCCATGATAAAGCGCCTGCACATCCTCAAATGTCATCAACGAGATGGCATTAACAAACAAGGCCTTAGCTTGTGGCGCGGCTAACTCCGCCGCTTCATTCAGCTTAAGCTCCAACTCTTCGGTATAACGCCCCATTCCAACCCTTGAAAGCACACTGTCAACGCGCTTCATTTGATCAGGTAACGGAATCCGAACCAGGCTATCATGGGTATAACCCCCTGCCGTACCGAGTTGCGCGACCACTTTTTCTGAGCCGATATTCAAGGCTTGACGAAATGCTTGCGCCAATTCTTCATTCGAAAAACCGGTTAACTGACTGGCCGCTTGGCTGCTGTCTTGAGGTTGAATTAACTCTGAGGCTGCTTCTTTTGCTTTCGACCACCAATTAGCTTGTGCAGTCATCGCAAAGCTAGTCAACCCAACGATCAAAACCAGCTTAACGTTACTAATCATCCTCAGTTCCTTTTAAATAGCCACCTGCTCCTTTGATTATACATGGCTAACAAAACCACTGGCACAAAATAAAAAACTAAACAGGCCTGGTCAACCTCGTTATCAGCAGTACACTCTTATTAAATCACGCTGTCTTTAACCCCATTAAACAGACTAAACATGTCAAACTCAAACATTTCAAATGCCCAGAAAGTTTGCGTTTTGTCATATAATAAAACTCTAATACACAACCAAGGGGTAACGCTATGACAGACAAACAAAATAAAAAAATACTTAGTGGCAGTAGTATCTCTGCTTTTATTGTGGGTGTTATCCTCACCGGCATTATTGGTTTTTATAGCCTTCCAAGCTTGATGATGCTTGAAGATGCGAGCCCGCATGACTTTGACACCACCATTGAGTTGTTTGAACAAAAGGTTGAAGATGCCGGCTGGTCAGTGGTAACCGTCCATGACATGCAAGCTATTCTAAAAAGTCATGGCCACGATGTGATGCCGGTCAAAATTTACGAGCTATGCTCATCACAGTATTCAGCCAAAATTTTAAAGCTTGATGATGCACGCATAGTTTCACCCATGATGCCTTGCCGAATTGCCTTCTACGAAAAAAGTGATGGCGTGACCTATGTTGGACGTATGAACAGCAACCTGATGGCTATACCCTTTGGTGGCGTGATTAATCAGGTTATGCAAAAAGCAGCCACAGATACAGAAGTAATCCTTGCTGACTTGCTCAAATAACGGTTACTAAACCTTCTTAATCAACACCTTATGCTACAATCTGTACCCTTGTTGAATTACGAACATTCAACAACCTTGCCAAGGGGTGGCTTCGGCCTGAGATTGCGTATGCAAAACCCTTTGAACCTGATCTGGATCATACCAGCGTAGGGACAGGCGCCAAACTGCAAAATTTGCACTGCACTCCTGTCCTTTTTACAACCCATTGACAATGAAATTGGCTTGAAAAAGGAAACACCATGTCTTACCCATCATCACGCTTTAAGATTAAACCGCTGCAGCTGGCGCTACTGAGCAGCCTACCAGGCCTGCTGCTTACCCCACTAGGCTTCGCAGCAGACACCCCATCTACCCTTGCGCCGATTACGGTTAATGCCGATCTTCGCCAAGTCGATCAGCAACAGCTAACTGCTAGCGCAACTATTCTTGATGAAATGGAGCTGCAAGATCGCGGTGCCACCCATTTTGGCGATGTGCTGCTACAAACGCCAAACGTCAATTTTTCGGGTCAATCATCGCGTCCGCGCCATCTACAAATTCGCGGCATGGGTGAGCGTGATGAATACACCGGTGCGCCCAATCCCAGTGTTGGTTTTGCGATTGATGGCATTGATTTAAGCGGTATTGGCATGGCGGGCAGTCTGTTTGATGTGAAACAGGTTGAAATTTTGCGTGGCCCACAAAGCACCCGCTACGGAGCAAGCGCCATAGCAGGCCTGGTGAACATCCAATCCAACGAGCCAACCGCAGCTGGCGAAACCCTATTAGAAACCACCTTAGGTAGCGATCGACTAAGAGAAATCGGTTTGGCCAATAGTGGTGCCTTGAGCGCCATTGACCGAGGTGATCTAACCCCGCTCTATCGCTTTAGTCTGTTTAAACATGACAGCGATGGCTTTCGGACCAATAAAAC
The DNA here is from genome assembly GCF_900112445.1 of Thiomicrospira sp. ALE5. Lineage (GTDB taxonomy): Bacteria > Pseudomonadota > Gammaproteobacteria > Thiomicrospirales > Thiomicrospiraceae > Thiomicrospira. The sequence goes on from NZ_FOYY01000004.1 coordinate 242,196, forward strand.
CCTGAATCGTACCGACACCAATGGCCGAGATGAAACCCAAGCGCGTGGTGCTTTGCGCTGGTGGGCTAATAGCGACACCCAATTTGACCTGAACTTGCTCTACGCCAATTTAAACAATGGCTATGATGCCTTCTCGCGTGACAATAGTTTCACCACGCGCTCTGACGAACCGGGCCGTGACACGCAAAAAACCCTGGCCGGTGCGTTTAAGGTGACTTGGACAGGCAACCCGAGTTACCAGTTAACCAGCATTACTAGCTATGCCGATACCGATGCTAATTATGATTATGATGGTGATTGGTTAGTCAATAATATTGAACAGAATAGTATTGCCTCTTATCAAAGTAACCAGCAACGGCAAAATTTTAATCAAGATTTTCGCTGGCAATCAACGGAGGCAAGTCAATTATTCAACAACACCACTGCGTGGTTAGTTGGATTAAACCTGGCTTATTTAGAAGAGGATAATAAACGACAGGAGCGCTTTCAAAGTTGTTACGTCCATTTTTATGGACCATGTCCTACCGAGGGGCCGGACATTTTCAATGCCGATACCACAAGTCAATTTACCAACCAAAAACTAGGTCTTTACGGACAATTAGACCAATCTATCACGGCAAACAAAACTCTAACCTATGCACTGCGAGTTGAACAAAATCGTAAAAACTTCCGCCAAACTAAACGCGAATTTGGTGCTGCATTTGAATATGACGCTGATGGCAACCGAATTCCAGGTTCTCATGCACCCTACAATTTTGACATCAATGACAGATTCTCCCCTACTGAAACCCTTTGGGGTGGTTCAATCACCTATACCCATCGCTACAATGAGCGCCATACCGCATTTGCTAGCGTAACTCGTGGCTTTAAAGCGGGTGGCTTCAATACCGGTCTGGGTGACAATGAGAACACGCAATTTGATGCCGAAACCCTTTATAACTATGAGATCGGCTTGCGCTCAAACTACGGTAACCTTCGAACAGCAACGACTTTGTTTTATATGGATCGCCAAAATCCGCAGTTTGATGGTTATGACGAAATTAACGAGCTATTTGTATTTTTTACTGAAAACTTCGATGCAGCACATCACTACGGTGTAGAAACCCAGCTCGATTGGCAAGCCCACCCCAAGCTAGATTTATTTGCCCATCTAGGCCTACTAAAAACCGACATTTCAGGTACCCCACAAGCTGCTAACTTTGCCCTTGATGGCCGCGAAGCGGCGCACGCCCCCAACTATCAATACCTCGTAGGCGGACAATATCGTCATGGTAATGGTTGGTTTGCGCGCCTAGAAGTGCAAGGAATGGATGCATTTTACTTTGATAACGTCCATAACGAACGATCAGGCGCCTATACCCTAGTCAATAGCCGAGTTGGTTATGAAACAGGTAACTTCGAAGTCTATGTTTGGGCCAAAAACCTGACCGATGAACGCTACGCCACTCGCGGTTATTTCTTTGACCACGCTGATGGCGATGGTAAGCGCCAATATGTTCGCCTCGGTGATCCGAGACAACTGGGCATCACCACCCGACTGCTTTTTTAGTGGCAACGCGTGTCAAAGTTTAAAAAGAGACACATAATTTAACGACCCTAGATGCCAACTTATGCATCAGCGACACCTCTTTTTTCGCAGAAAAAAGCCGAAGGAGTCGATGCATAAATTGGCATTTTTTCCTCAAAATCCAAGCCTAAAAAAGGATCATTATGCAGGTTTCACTCGATATCAGTCTCTACCCCCTTAAAGCTGACTATGCTCAAGCTATCCTGACCTTTATCAGCCAGCTCGAAGCCGAACCCTGCATTAAAGTGGTACGCAACACCCTCAGCACCCAAGTCTTTGGTGACTTCCATCAGATTATGCAACTGATGACCAAAGAAATCGCCCAGGTATTTAGTGAACAACCTGAATCGGTATTTGTATTAAAATTAGTCGGACAAAATCGTGCGCCCGCATAAATCTTAATTAATCTGATATGATTCTTATCTGACTAAACGCTAACAATACAAAGGACAGCCATTATGGACGGACAATTGGCCGAACTGTTTAACCTACAACTACAGCATTTTTCAATTTGGGAAGCCATCGCGGTGGCGCTAGGTTTAGCCTATGTACTGATGGCCGCCAAGGAAATTGTTTGGGCTTGGCCAGCGGCCTTTGTCAGTACCGCTATCTATATGATTATATTTTGGGAAGGCAACTTGCCGATGCAGTCGGCGCTTAATCTCTTCTATATGGGTATGGCCGCCTATGGTTGGTGGTTGTGGCAGGTACAGCCCAGTCGTGAAGCCGCCGCAAATAATACCGATGTGCAGCCACTGGCTATTCATACCTGGGGCATGGGACGTCATGCCTTGTGGATTGGTTTGGGCATCCTACTGACCTTCAGTTTTGGTGGCCTACTCACGCTTTTTGAAGCCAGCCAAATGCCTTATTTGGATGCGGGCGTCATGGTCTTTTCGATGATGACCACCTTTTTAATGGCTCGCAAGGTTTTGGAAAGCTGGTTTTATTGGATTGTGATTAACACCTTCGCAGTCGCACTCTATTGGCAAACCGGTTACCCACTTACCGCAATGATGTTTGTTGCCTATATGGGCTTAGCTTGGTACGGCATGATTAAATGGCAGTTGCGCTTTCGAGCACAAACGAACACCGCAACAGCCGCTTAAGTTAGTATTGTTAGCACTGAAATAACCGGGGCGCGTTTAACCAGGCCTGCAAGTCTGTCGCACCCTGCCAGTTCATCGCAAACAACAACAATCTATAAGCATCACGCCAAGCATTAAGCTGGACTTGATCCACATTTAAATCCCGCACCCAGCAGGATATGTCAGCCGCAGACTGTTCTGCTAATAGGTATTCCAGCATCACCCAATTAAGCGTATCGGGTGCCCAAATCCAGGCATCCAAATCAATAATGGTGTCCGGCAGGCCCTGTTGCCAAGTTAACTGATCCCAGCGCCAATCCAACATGAGTGGCACGCAGGCTGTTTCCGGATAATCAACCGCTTTGACTAACGCAGCTGTGACTAAATGAACCGGCAAGTTGGTGGCCTCTAAACAGTTTTTCAAACGCCCATACCACTGTTCGATGGCAAATAAAGGATCCACCAAGCTACCAAACTGACTTCTTGTTAAGCCTTGCATAGCTTGGTAATGCGCGCGTAGTTTGGCTAATGTCTGCTTAGATAAATTTTCAGGTGCTCCTTCATTGGCTAGCGCAGGCGTGAGCAGATAAAGCCTTGCGGTTGATGAAGCGATTGGACGAGTAACTGGGCTAACATCTAGCGGCTCGATCCAATGCAATGGCGTTAGGCTAGCAAGCTGTGACCAGATCGACTTGGACGAGGCCGTGGTTTGATAATTAGTTTGATAATTAGTGTGCGGTTCGAGCGCTAACCAGGCCTGGCTGATCCGCCAAAAAATCTGATGTTTAACCTGCTTTTTAGGCCATTTTAAATAGTACGCGGCATGGGCGGTTTGTAAATAGAGCAATTGGTGACTGGCATCGGGGTAGGCAGAGATTAGCCAAGATACCTGCTCAATGGGTTCAGCAATGGCAGGATGAGGAAGAGGAAACGCCAACGCTTTAGCCAATTTTGACCAACGCGCTGACGATAACGGGATTAATGTCCTTTGCGAGACGGATCCCAATCTTTTAGTACATATTCTGTGCCGCAATAAGGACACTTAGCAAAACCGGTTTCTTCAATCGGCAAGAAAACTTTCGGGTGTGCATCCCAAGCTGTTTCACCGGGCATTGGGCAATATAGTGGCAAATCGTCATAGGTCACTTCAACTTGACGTTGCGCACAAGACTGTTGCTGACTCATAGTTTCTCCCTTCAGAATTAATTGGCAACGCGGCTTAACCAGGCCTGGTGTGCCGGTGAGCGACCATGCACCACATCGAAATAAAGCGCTTGAATTTTTTCGGTTATCGGTCCACGCGTACCACTGCCAATTGGACGGTTGTCAAGTTCACGAATCGGCGTAACTTCCGCAGCCGTACCGGTGAAGAAAGCTTCATCAGCGATATAGACTTCATCACGTGTAATGCGTCTTTCGATCACGTCGTAACCCAATTCCTTGGCGAGTTGGAACACGGTTTTACGGGTAATACCATCGAGCGCGGCCGATAAATCTGGCGTATAAATCACGCCATCCTTAATCATAAAGAAGTTTTCACCACTGCCTTCAGCGACAAAGCCTTGTGGGTCTAACAATAATGCTTCATCACAACCATGAGATACCGCTTCTTGCAAAGCAAGCATAGAATTCATGTAGGCACCATTGGCCTTGGCTTTGGTCATGGTAATGTTAGGATGATGACGGGTGTATGAAGAGGTTGCTACTTTAATACCCTTGGTCAAATTTTCTTCACCCATATAGGCGCCCCACTCCCAAGCCGCGATGATCACGTGGGTTTTAAGGTTATCAGCACGTAACCCCATACCTTCTGAACCGTAATAAACCATCGGACGAATATAGGCTGATTTTAAACCGTTTTCTCGCACCGCTGCACGCTGTGCTTCATTTAGGGTGTCCTTGTCAAATGGCATAGCCATATTCATAATTTTGGCCGAATTGAACAAACGATCAGTATGGGCTTCTAAACGAAAAATTGCCGTACCACCTTTGGCATCATAGGCACGCACCCCTTCAAATACGCCCATGCCATAGTGCAATGTATGGGTAAGTACATGGGTATTGGCTTCACGCCAAGGGACCATTTTGCCATCCTTCCAGATGAGGCCATCACGATCAGACATGGTTCGCATGCAACTAGGCTCCTACTTGTTCATTCAATTCGTTAGTAAAAAAGAAATTTATTCTAGCGCAAGCTGCCTGCAAATCCTAGCTTCGCTCAACAACTTATTTTATGCTAATATAGTCAAATACTTGAATTTTGGCGTATTTCGGCTAAAATCATTTACAGGATTATAGTAAAAGAGCAATCCCCTGCGGTTGCTCTTTTTTGTTTTTACCACTGAGGGTTTAGCATGAGCAGCTTAATGAATACCTATGGTCGTTTACCGGTTACTTTCCAATATGGCGAAGGCGCGCTGCTATTTGATGACCAGGATCAGGCCTATTTAGATGCCGTAAGTGGCATTGCTGTTTGTAGCCTAGGTCATTCACATCCCGCCATATCGCAAGCACTCTGTGAACAAAGTAAAACCCTGATCCACACATCTAACCTTTATCACGTAGCCAAACAACAGCAGCTAGGCGACAAGCTTGTTGCCATTAGTGGTATGGATAAGGTCTTTTTTGGCAACTCTGGTGCCGAAGCCAATGAAGCGGCTATCAAAATAGCGCGCAAATTTGGTCATAGTAAAGACATTAGCCAAGCACAAATTATTGTGATGGAAAACAGTTTCCATGGCCGTACCATGGCGACCCTAAGTGCAACGGGCAATTCAAAAGTACATGATGGCTTTTATCCACTGGTAGAAGGCTTTGTTCGAGTGCCGTTTGACAATGTTAATGCCGTTGAGCAAGCGATTGCGGCACACCCCAATGTGGTCGCTATTTTGGTTGAACCCGTCCAAGGTGAGGGTGGCGTTCATGTACCCAAGACTGGCTATCTTAAGGCTTTGCGCGCGCTGTGTGACCAACATGATTTACTGTTGATGATCGATGAAATTCAAGCGGGAATGGGCCGCACCGGTAAATGGTTTGCCTTCCAACATGAAGGCATCTTACCTGACGTGCTGAGTTTAGCTAAGGCACTCGGCAATGGCGTTCCTATTGGCGCAAGCTTAGCTCGTGGCAAAGCAGCTGAGATTCTTGAACCGGGTAATCACGGTACAACCTTTGGCGGTAATCCACTTGCTTGTGCAGCTGGCCTGGCCGTAATAGAGACGCTTGAATATCACAACTATATTGATTTAGTCGCTAAACAAGGCGCTGAATTATTAGCGGCGTTTAAAACTGCATTAGCTGACACCTCTGGCGTAGTCGATATCCGCGGCAAAGGCTATATGATCGGTATTCAACTCGATCGACCTTGTGGCGATCTGGTAAAAATGGCACTTGCCGAAAAACTACTCATTAATGTCACACGCGGTGACACCGTGCGTTTGCTACCCACTTTTGTGATGACGCATTCGCAATCCGAACAACTGGTAAATGGCCTAACCAAACTCATCAAGGCTTTTCTAACTCAATAATTATTTATGACTATTCAACATTTCCTAACGCTGCAAAGTTTCAATGCCGAACAACTTCATGCTTTACTTTTGCGTGGCATTGAACTCAAAGCCATGCAACACGCAGGCGAAATTCATGAGCCGCTAAAAAATAAAACCCTAGCGATGATTTTTGAAAAAGCTTCGACTCGCACACGTATCTCGTTTGAAATTGGGATGACGCAGCTCGGTGGCCACGCGTTATTTCTGTCTCCGCGCGATACCCAACTCGGTCGTGGTGAGCCAATTGAAGACAGTGCGCGAGTCATTTCCAGTATGGTCGATGGCATTATGGTTAGAACCTTTGAGCATAGCATTGTCGAAACCATGGCGGAGTTTTCATCGGTACCGGTTATTAATGCTCTTACCGATGATTTCCATCCTTGTCAACTGCTGGCTGACATGCAAACCTATTATGAAGCACGCGGCTCCATCCAAGGTAAAACCGTGGTATGGATTGGTGATGGTAATAATATGTGCCAGTCTTATATCAATGCCGCACAACTTTATGACTTTAAATTACGTGTTGCCTGCCCAAAAGGTTTTGAACCCCGTGCTGATTTATTAGCGATGGCAAAAGATCGCGTTGAAATTATTCGTGACCCAATGGATGCCGCAGAAAATGCCGATTTGATTGTGACGGATGTTTGGGCAAGCATGGGGCAGGAAGATGAACAGCGTTTAAGAAAACAAGCGCTATCCCGCTACCGCGTAACCCAAGCCATAATGGACCGTGCAGATAAGGATGCACTCTTTATGCACTGCTTGCCGGCACATCGCGGCGAAGAAGTGACCGCAGAAGTGATTGATGGACAGCAGAGTATCGTTTGGCAAGAGGCAGAAAATCGCCTACACGCCCAAAAAGCCCTGCTTGAAACCTTGATGGCAAACCCCAAAACCCATTAGGGCTATCTAGGCTTATTCTTCAATAGTTTTGCGGCCACTAAATGCAAATGATAGGGTCGCACTATCCACATACTCTAACTCGCCGCCCATTGGTAACCCCTGAGCTAATCGACTTACCGCGACACCTTGCTGTGCCGCAAGCTGTGCTATATAGTCCGCTGTGGTGCGGCCTTCCAAGGTAGGGTTCGTCGCCAATATGAGCTCGGTGACCTCGCCTTCTGCTAATCGCGCGGTTAATTGTTCTAAGCCTAATTCTTTGGGGCCAATACCATCAATGGGTGATAAATGCCCCATTAATACAAAGTACAAACCCTGGTAAACCCCGGTTTGTTCAATTGACATCAGGTCACTAGGCGACTCCACAACACACAATTGGTGACGTTGTCGCCGCGCTGAACGACACAAGTGGCAAATAGGTTCCTCAGTGAGAGTTCGACAGGACTGGCAACGCCCTACTTTTTCACGCGCTTGATGCAAACTTTGCTCCAATTGTCGCGCCGCATCGGGATTGCGTTCAAGCAGGTGTAATGCCATACGCTGCGCTGATTTGGGACCCACACCCGGCAGGGCACGTAGGCTATCAATTAAATTTTGGATCAAGGGTGAATAGTGCATGGCTCAATCACTTAACCTGCTTAAAACGGAAACTTCATACCGCCTGGCAAATTCATGCCCTGGGTTAGCCCACCCATTTTTTCCTGCGAAGTGTCTTCTACACGACGTACCGCTGAGTTAACCGCAGCGGCAATAAGGTCTTCTAACATTTCACGGTCATCCATCAGGGTTTCATCAATATTGACGGCAACTAACTCGTGTTTGCCAGTCATCGTGACACTGACTAGGCCGCCACCCGCTTCACCCACCACTTCCATTTTGGCGATTTCTGCTTGCGCTTGCTCCATGTTCTTTTGCATTTCCTGCGCTTGCTTCATCAAATTTCCTAAACCGGCTTTGCCACCAAACATAGTCATGTCCTCTTGTAAGTTAATGTTTAAATCTATTTAAAATGCTGACTTTAATTAATAAGTCACTTTTAATGTTTTGGGTAAACGCGTCATACCAATCGTCTGTTCTAAAAATGATACCGATGGATCATGCATTAATTCATCTGTTAATGCAGCTTGTTGTTGTTGCTGCTGATCCTGCGCGAGCTGAGCAGGCGTTTTACCCTGCCAAGGCTCATCAACCCGATAAAGCGTAATATTAGGGTTAATCTTATCATGCACCAATTTTTGCAGATTCTGCCATGCCACTTGATTGTTGGCCTGCAATTGCATGGCATCTAATGCAAGCCACCAACCCTGTGCATCTCGCTTAATCCAGCAGGCCTGCTGCGCTAGCGCAAGCGTCATACCGGTAGGCTGCAACTGAGTAATCATCGCCATCCAACTGTCTAGATCTGCGACTAGGGTTGAATCATCCTCTAGTGGCTGCGGTTGAGCAATAAGCGGCTCAATAGCGGCATCATCCATTTTTGGTTTTGGAGTCGCGCTGGTTTCATCCGCCAAACCTTGTCGCTGCTGAATCTTAGCCATGCGGGCTTTTAGCGCTGGAAAAGCATCCAATTCCAACGCGGGCCTCGGCTCAGTGATTTGCGGCGGTCTGTTTATTGGCACTTCAGCCTCTGGAACCTCCTTAACATGACTTGATAACGGTCTGGTTTGTATCTGACTGGGCTGTGAATGACTCGGTTCTGGCTGGCTGGACGCTGACTGACCAGATTGAGCACTAGGGTCAACAGGTTTAAACGCAAACATCCGCAACAGCATCATTTCAAAGCCCATGCGAAAATCGGGTGCCAAGCGAATATCCTGTTGCGCACGCAGTCCAATTTGATACCAAACCTGAAGCTTGGCCGGATCAATTTGTGCCGCCCAGTCCTGCAACTGCGTAGTGGTTAAATCGCCACTATCCAAGGCTTCACCCAAAAACTGAGTTTGCGCGAGCTGATGAAAACTGGCTAACAATTGATTCAACAAGGCTAGATAGTCTACACCCATAGCAGCTAAGTTAACCAACAGCGTTTTAAGAGCGCTAGCATCACTAGACTCTAGTACGCTGAGCACTTCCTGGACCTGGTGTGGACTGACTAACCCCAGCATCGCCTGCACGGCTTGCTGAGTTAACTGACCCGCACAATAGGCAATCGCCTGATCTAACAAACTCAAGGCATCACGCGCCGACCCATCGGCGGCTTTGGCAATCAGCGCCAGCGCGCCCGGCTCAAACTCGATTTGCTCTGCGCTTAAAATCATGGCTAAATGCTGTTCAAGCTGTACTGTAGTTAAACGCAATAAATTAAATTGTAAACAGCGAGATAACACGGTGATTGGGAGTTTATGAGGCTCGGTTGTCGCTAATAAAAACTTGACGTGGGATGGCGGCTCTTCCAACGTTTTTAACAAGGCATTGAAACTGCTTTTTGAGAGCATGTGCACTTCGTCGATCAAGTAGACCTTAAAACGACCTTGAGTCGGCGCATATTGGACATTATCCAAAATCTCACGGGTATCTTCAACCTTGGTACGCGAGGCCGCATCCACTTCAATTAAATCCACAAAACGGCCTTGGTCAATCGCTACACACGCCGAGCATTGGCCACAAGGATGCGCGGTTGGGCCCTGCTCGCAATTGAGTGCCTTGGCAAAAATACGGGCAATAGTGGTTTTTCCCACGCCGCGCGTACCAGTAAACAGATAAGCATGATGGACACGTTGCTGCTCAAGTGCATTACTTAATGCTTGCATCACATGGGTTTGTCCCACCAATTCACTAAATTTTTTAGGTCGCCACTTTCGGGCAAGAACTTGATACGACATGCCATACTCTTTTTTATTTAGAGTGGAATTTTAGCATGCTAGAACCGATACTAGGCAGAAGAACAACAGAAAAAATAATATAGAAAATAAGGAGGTGGCAGCACTACCCGCCTGACCTCGGCACCCGCAGCCACTGGTACCGTTGCTTCCTTCCGGACCTGGCGGGGTTCCCAGCTTAGCGTCGCGAGGGGACGAATAGCACTACCATATTGAAATACGCTGAGGCGCAAAGTTAGTCACCTAACTTGCGCGCCATTGTAGCAGAATTTGACACCTTGTCCAATGCAATCGCAACAGGACCAGCTACAGCGATTAACTTATTGTTACGGGCGTTAAATGCCAAATATCGTCGTTATACTGCTGCATGGTACGGTCCGTAGAGAACATCCCGCTGCGCGCAGAGTTAACGATACTCATTTTCACCCAGGCCTGCTGATCTTGATAAGCCTGTGCCACGCGCGCTTGCGCATCGACATAGCTACGGAAATCTGCCAAGGTCATCCAAGGATCATGCGGTGCCATGAAACTGGCTATTAACCCATCAAACAAACCTGGCTCAAGTGGGTTAAAATGGCCTGAACGCAAGAGTTCAACCACCCCAGCTAACTCAGCATCCGCGTCGATATAACTTTGCGGGTAATACTCGCCCAAATTGGCTTGTACCTCATGCGCACGTAAACCAAACAAGAAGAAATTATCATCTCCAACGGCTTCACGGATTTCAACGTTCGCGCCATCCAGAGTACCAATGGTAATCGCGCCGTTCATCATAAATTTCATGTTGCCCGTACCTGACGCTTCTTTACCTGCGGTTGAAATCTGCTCCGACAAATCCGCCGCTGGACAAATCACTTCCATCGTCGATACGCGGTAGTTGGGAATAAACACCACTTTTAATTTATCGCCGATATCAGGATCGTTATTGACCATCATGGCAATATTGTTGATTAATTTAATAATCGTTTTCGCCATCGCATAACCCGGCGCGGCTTTACCACCAAAGATAATCACCCGATTGGTCCAGTTTTGAGTAGTGCCCATTTTTAACTGGCGATATAAATGAATCGCATGCAGCGCATTTAGCAACTGACGCTTGTATTCATGAATACGTTTTACTTGAACATCAAATAACGCGTTGCTACTCACATGAACGCCCACTTCTTTGGCAATCAAGTCCGCAAAACGCTGTTTATTGGCCTGTTTAATCTCAAACCAGGCCTGCTGAAACACGGGATTATCGACCTGTTTTTCAAGCGCAGACAATTGGTTTAAATCCGTAATCCAGTCTTCACTGCCTAATGTTTTGGTAATCAAACCACTCAAACCAGGATTGCAGGCGGCCAACCAACGACGCTGCGTTACCCCATTGGTTTTGTTATTAAACTTATGCGGCCAGAGCTGATAAAAATCATTAAACAAGCCTTCTTTCAGCAATTCAGAGTGCAATGCGGCCACACCATTGACCGAAAAGCTACCGACTATGGCTAGATAGGCCATGCGAACCATGCCATGCTCATCAAACAATGAAAGGTCACGAACTTTGTCGGTACGACCCGGCCACTTATTGGCGACTTCAATTAGAAAACGACGATTAATCTCTTCAATGATCTGTAGCGGACGCGGTAATAACCGCGCCATTAGATGCCGCGACCATTTCTCTAAGGCCTCTGGTAATAAGGTATGGTTGGTGTAGGCCATAGTTTGCGTAGTGATGGACCAAGCCTGCTCCCAAGACAAATGATGCTCGTCTAACAACAAGCGCATTAACTCAGCCACCGCTAAACTAGGATGGGTATCATTAAGCTGGAAAACATTAAACTTAGCAAACTCAGTAAAATCATTGCCGTGTGAATAAGTCCATTGAGCAACCACATCTTGCAAGGAGGCTGAAACTAAGAAATATTGCTGGCGTAAACGCAACTCTTTACCGTTCTCGCTCGAGTCATTAGGGTAGAGTACCATCGTCAGGTTTTCGGCCGCCTGCTTTTCGGCCACCGCCTCAAAATAGGAGCCAGCATTGAATGCACTGAGCTTAAATGCTTCTGGCGCTTCAGCATGCCATAAACGTAACGAATTGACGACATGATTTTTGTAGCCAGGTACTGGCACATCAAAAGGCACCGCGAGGATTTCTTCATAACCGTCCCAATGCACTCTTAATTCGCCATTTTCGAGATGATGGGTATGACAATTACCCCCAAATTTAATCGTTCTGGCATATTCACGACGTTGCGACTCCCACGGATAATCACCATGACCTAACCAATGATCAGGTGCTTCAATTTGGAAGCCCTGCTCAATCATTTGGCGAAACATACCATACTCATAGCGCAGACCATAGCCCATCACCGGTAAACCTAGGGTTGCACAACTATCCACAAAGCAAGCCGCTAAACGCCCTAGCCCGCCGTTGCCTAAGCCAGCATCAATTTCCTGTTGCTCAATTTCTTCATAGGCCAGACCCAAATCATCCAGTGCTTCTTTAACAGGGTGATCTAAACCCAGATTCAACAAGTTGTTGCGCAATGAGCGCCCCATTAAAAACTCCATCGACAAATAATAGGCGCGCTTGGTCGGGTTTTGATTGTAGGTTTGCCAGGTTTTTTTCCAGTTTTGCATCAAACGATCCCGCACCACATACGCCAAGGCGTTAAGTTGGTATTCGGGACTTGAGGGCAATTCGCGCCCCAAGTTGTTTTCTAAATAATGCAAAAACGCCTGTTCTAATCCTGCCTTATCGTTAGGTAAAGCAGGTTGCTTAACAGCCGCCTTTTTAGCTTTTGACGGGGCTTTGCTTGTTTTAGTGACCATGTGATAACTCCTGAAGGTATAGATTTAAATACGCCTGCGCACTGGTTTGCCAACCAGACGCGCGATTCATCCCCGTTTTTTGAATTTGTTGCCAAGTTTTTGGCTTATTATAAAGTTCAATAGCATGTTCTAGCGCCGCCGTCAGCGCGTGCGGATTTGGATCATAAAACACAAACCCATTTGCGGTTTTATCGGCAATATGCGCAGCGGTCGCATTCACGACGGTATCGGCCAAGCCACCAGTGTGATGCACTATCGGCGGCGTACCATAGGCCAAACTATACATTTGGTTTAATCCGCAAGGCTCAAAGCGTGAGGGCATTAAAAACATATCCGCACCGGCTTCGACCTGATGCGCTAGGGTTTCAGAATAACCCAAATGCACAAAAAGACGCTCTGGAAAACGCTGCGCCAAAGCTAAAAACGCTTGCTCATAATGCGCCATCCCCGTGCCGACCACAACCATCATCATCTGATGTTTTGCAAGCCAGTGCGGTAATTGATCCAACACTAAATCAATCCCTTTTTGGTCAACCAACCGACCGACTAAGCCTACCAGCGGTACCTTATCCATCGCTTCAGGTTCTGCGTGCCCTAGCAGGGTTAACAAGAGGGTTTTGTTTTTAGCCTTGGCGACCACACGGCCTTTCGCTGCCGAGTAGTTATAGGAAATATATTTATCGGTCGCCGGGTTCCACTCATGATCGTCAATACCGTTTAGAATCCCTCGCAAGCGCCCCTGTTCACTGCGCTGTTGCAGCACACCTTCTAATCCATAGGCAAATTCGGGATAACACATTTCTTTTGCATAGGTTGGACTGACGGTAGTCACCCAATCGGCATAGCGAATGCCGGCTTTAAGCATCGACATATAGCCATAGAATTCAATGCCATCGGGCTGCCACCAATCCCACGGCAGCCACATCGCATCAAAAAAGCTTTTAGGGAATAACCCCGCATAGGCCATGTTATGAACCGTAAAGACTGAACGAGGTGCCGCCGTTTCTAAGGTAAGCAATGCGGGTACCAGGCCTGTTTGCCAATCATTGGCATGCACCACATCTGCTTGCCAATGCAAACCAGCACGATTCATCGCCACTTCTACCACGGCTTTTGAAAAAACGCCGAATCGCTCGCCATTGTCCCACCAATCGCGACCATCTGGCGCCAAATAAGGGTTGCCAGGGCGGTTGAATAGTTCGGGAATATCAATTAGCCAGACCGGTGCTTTCAAATCTGCAACTTTAGCTTGCAGTACCCTCACTCTTAATGTTCGATCACAGGCCCCAATATCAAACTGACTTAACACACTGACTTTATTCAGGTGATCCATCACCTGTTGATAGGCCGGCATAATGATACGCACATCTTGACCCAAAGAGACTAGTGCGTCTGGCAACCCACCTGACACATCTGCTAAACCACCGGTTTTAATCAGCGGATAAACCTCAGAACTTGCAAATAAAATACGTTGTTTCTTGGCCAACTTCACTATTCCTGTTGTAAGACGATAAACCCTAAAGGCGGTAACACAATTTCAGCCGAAGCAGGACGATCCATCCAAGGCTGAGCTTCACTGACCACTTGACCTAAATTACCCTGATTACTGCCACCAAATAAACTTGAATCCGAATTAAGAATTTCACGATAAATGCCATGATGCGCCAAACCAATACGATAGTGCTCACGCACCACTGGGGTAAAATTAAAAATAACTACCAGCGACCCCTGGTCACTATGACGCTCAAAACTGATCACCGATTGTTGGTAATCATGGCAGTCAAGCCAGGCGAAGCCTTGTTGCTCAAAATCTCGCTGATGCAACGCGCTACTCTGTTGGTAGAGTTCATTCAAGGACTTAAGTAACAGCTGCACACCCCGGTGCGCGGGTTGATGCTCCAAATGCCAGGGTAAGCTGGTGGTTTCCGTCCACTCGTCCCAAGGCGCGAACTCACAGCCCATAAATAAGAGTTTTTTACCCGGCTGCAACCACTGATAACCTAACAATAATCGTAAATTCGCGAACTTTTGCCAGCTGTCGCCAGGCATTTTGGTTAACAAGGAACCTTTTAAATGCACGACTTCATCATGTGAAATGGGCAAAATAAAATTTTCAGTATAGGCATAGACTTGACTAAAGGTCAGTTGATTATGGTGATAAGGACGATAAATAGGATCCTTGGCAAAATAATCGAGGGTATCGTTCATCCAGCCCATATTCCATTTCATCGAAAAGCCTAAACCACCCATCCAGGTGGGACGAGATACCATCGGCCAAGACGTTGATTCTTCTGCCATCACCACGGCACCGGGATGCTGAGCATGGACTTCGGCATTTAGTTGTTGCATAAAAGCAATCGCCGCTAAATTCTCTCGGCCGCCATGTTCATTAGGAATCCACTCGCCTTCATTACGCGAGTAATCCAAATACAACATCGACGCAACGGCATCGACCCGTAAGCCATCTAAATGAAACTCATCCAACCAATAAAGCGCGTTAGCTATCAGAAAATTACGCACTTCATTGCGACTGTAGTTAAAAATATAAGTACCCCAGTCGCGGTGCTCACCTAAACGCGGGTCTTCATGTTCATAGAGTGCCGTACCATCAAAGCGCGCCAAAGCAAAACCGTCTTTTGGAAAATGCGCCGGCACCCAATCTAAATAGACACCGATGTTATGTTGATGACAATAATCCACAAAATAACGGAAATCGTCCGGGCTACCAAAACGACTAGTAGGCGCATAATAACCTGATGTTTGATAGCCCCAGGAGCCATCAAAAGGATGTTCAGTAATCGGCAAGAGTTCGATATGACTAAACCCTAACCACTGCACATAGGGCACTAAGCGGTGGGCAAGCTCTCGATAATTTAAAAACTGTCCCTGCTCATCCTGCTGCCAAGACCCCAAATGCACTTCATAAATACTCATCGGCTTCGCCGCCCATTGATCTTGCTGACGCTCAGTTAGCCAGGCCTGGTCCTGCCACTGATAATCACTCTGATAAACCAGGGATGCAGTAGCCGGACGTAACTCCATCGCCCGTGCATAGGGATCGGTTTTAGTAAACACCGCACCGGTTTGAGCATTGCGAATTTCATACTTGTAGCAGTCTTGAGCTACCAGGCCTGGGATAAATAACTCCCACAAACCACTCGAACCACGACAGCGCATCGGGTGGCGCAAACCATGCCAACCGTTAAAATCGCCGACCACAGACACTCGCTCAGCCGCGGGCGCCCACACCGCAAAGCGCACGCCCTGAATGCCATCGACCTCCGTTAGATGCGCACCGAGATGATCATAAATTTGCCAATGCTGCCCCTGCGCAAATAAATGCAAATCCAACTCACCTAGAAGTGGTGCAAAGGTATAGGGCAAAACGGCCTGATGCGTGCGTCCATCGGCTTCTTGCCATTCAACAACCGGATGCGCTGTTTGTTTAAGTTGCTGCTGATACTGCTGCTTTGAATAGGTTAACCCGAACAAGCCACTATGCTGACCGCCCAAAGGTTCACACAACTGCTGACCTATCCGAACCTCTAGTGCGGTAGGCAACCAGATCCGCAGCTGCCAGCTGTCACCCATTTCATTTAAAGGGTGCCAACCGAGTAATTCGAAGGGATCGTGTAACCGCCCTTCGTGCAACTTAACCAGGCCTGCTTGTATCGCGGGATTTAATTCTGTCACATTCCTATCCTTATCTAAATTCGACCCTGCGCCGCCACCAAACCACGAATTCGGCTGGCTAAATCAGCAGGCAAATCGGCCCAATCAAAACGCCATCGCCAATTATGCTCAGTTGTACCGGGTGTATTCATGCGGGCATCACTGTTTAAGCCCAAAAAATCCTGCATCGGCACAATCACCCGCTCAGCCGGTGATGCAATGGCTCCAGCAATTAATGGCCATGGCATCTCTCCCGCTTCGGGCAACTGACTCAATACCCAGTGTTGGGTGTCAGGAGCCAAACTATTAAACCAGCCCAAACTGGTATCATTATCGTGAGTGCCGGTATAAACAACCGATTTGGCGATTAGGCTTGATGGCGAGTGAGGATTATCAGGCAGTCCACTAAAGCCAAACTGCAGTACCGCCATACCGGGCAAATTAAAAGCCTCTTTTAGCGCCACGACTTCTGGCGTGATAATCCCTAAATCCTCAGCCACTAATAAACCTTCTGGATAAGCCTGAGCAACCTGAGTTAACAGCGCCTGCCCTGGAACCTGGCGCCACTCTCCATTGATCGCCGTAGACTCACTCGCCGGAATATACCAGCTTGCCTCCAAACCACGAAAATGATCAATGCGCACCAGATCAAACAGCTTAAAACTTTCACCTATTCGATCTAACCACCACTTAAAGCCATTTTGTTGCATGGCTGGCCAGTTGTAGTGCGGATTACCCCAGCGTTGACCGGTTTCCGAAAAATAATCCGGAGGCACCCCAGTTACATAAGTCGGCTGCAACTGCTCATCGAGCAAAAACGCCTGCGGATTCGCCCATACATCCGCGCTGTCATAGGCTACAAATATCGGCATATCACCAAACAACTGAATATTCCTAGACTGTGCATAGTCTTTAATCGCTTGCCAACGCTGCTGCAAAGCAAACTGCTCGCGTTTAATACTAATGATTGCTTGATGCTGCTGCTGTGCAAATTCTTCAAGTGCCGATGCATCTCGGTACTTAAAAGGATCTGGCCAATCCGACCAGCAGGCCTGCTGATGTTGCGCTTTTAACACACAAAACAGGGCGAAATCATCCAGCCAACTAGGCGCCGACTCAAGGTAAGCAGCAAAGGCGAGTTCATTAAAATCATCCGCCCAATTCTGCGGCAACAAAGCCGGATTCAATGCAAAGGCAGATAAGCTTTGATAGGGCGATAAATCGCCATGCGGCGGAGTAAGAGGCAACATTTGCCAGACAGTTAAACCCGCTTGCACCATCCAATCTAATAATTGCTCTACATCCGTATCCAGCACACCACTGGGCAGTGAAGTGGGATGAAGTAACAGTCCTGCGTTTGATGTCATTTACGGCCTCACTTTAGGCTTGAGCCAATTTCACGCAGCTGCGTGCGCTTTTTAATCGCGCTATTAAATATTACGTCGCATAGTACCGGCATTTTCGGCATTACCGCCACCTTTCGATAAAGGGATATCCAGTTCAGCAGGTGGCGTCAATTTCAATAATTGATACAAACGGGTTAAGTGACGTCGATACAATTGATCAAAGTCACTGACACTATCAGATGGATTGTAGTCGCCAAACCACCAAAACCAATCGGAGCCTTCACAAATCGCGAGCTGCTGGGTTGCCGCTTGCAAAGCTGCGGCATCTAGCACACCGGCACTAACTTGCTGATCAAAGGCTTGTTTGGCATGAACGAGCAAATCCCAACCCCGGTTTTTATCCGGATCACCCATCCAGGTTGAAAACGAGCCATACACCCAGCTGCCCGCTTTCAAAATGGGCAGATGTCGTGATTTAGCACCGGTCTCTAGCGCATCAGCAAAGGTCGTCAATTCAACTTGTGGGTGATTAACCAATTCAGCATAGAGTTGTGTCAAGAATGCCTGCGCGTTGTTAGGATAATACTCCCAAGCATTTTCACCATCCAAGATCACACTAACCACATGCTCACTCGCATCGTCTCCTAAAAAATTGGCAATATTCGCCATATGCTGAGCGAAGTCTTGTGCCGCATCCGACGGCTGCCAATCTTTATATTGAAAGCCAATAAAATCTGATAATCCATCATCCCTAAAAAACAGTTTGCAGTTTTTTGATCCCTGCTGCATGGGCTGATAAAGCGCTTTTTTGCAGGCTAAGTCATGCGGATCAATTTGCGAACGTTCACAAGAATGACGCCAAACGCCCTCACCTGATGCCGTCCAAGCAAAATTCATTTCATCTAATAATCCGACCGCTGCTTCGCTGACCGCACCCTCAGATAACCATACTCCCTTAGGCTGATGCCCAAAATGCGACTCAAACACCTTAACACCATGCTCAAGATGCCATCGCGCTCGCGTATAGCCGTCAGGGTAATGACTGGCTTGCGGCTTCGCCGCATCCGGCATCGCATCCTCAAGACTTTTAAAATCAATTAACAAGGGAACTATAGGGTGTCCATAAGGCGTCATCGACAACTCAATCTGACCCGACTGCCATAAAGCTTTATAGCGCGGGATAATATCCGTGATAGCTTCTTCAATAACTGCGATCAAGCAGGCCTGGTCGTGTGAATCGTAACCACGTTCTTTATCGATTAGCAGCTTAATGCGCTCATCACGAGTGCGCAGGCTGGCGCCCATCCACGCCAGATGATACCAAACTAATAGATCACGAAAATAACCATCGTTTAGATAAGCCATTTTTTCACGATAGAGCGGCGAGGTTTCATCCAATCCGTCTAGTAAATGCAGTAATCGTTCAAACGCTGGGAGGGCCGCAATCATAGTCGGCGCATAAGCTCGCCGACAGGCTCGCACTAACTCAATACGCGCATCAACGCTCGAAGGGATAGGTTTAGCACCAGCCAATAAATTGAGCAAATTATCCTGCATAAGGTGCTGACCCTGCCGCCATTGTTTAAGCTGCTCGGCATAATCATCTAACTGCTCAAGCAATACTGGTGCAAAATTAACCACGACCCGCGCAGCTGGGTTTTGCTCAAGTAATGCAGCCATATCGGTGTAATCTTTAATGGCATGTAGATAAACCCAAGGCAAACGATATTGCCCATCAAGACCATCACGATAATGCGGTTGATGCATGTGCCAACATAGCACGACTTTTACTTTCGGCGAATCACTCACCTTACATTCCCCTTTAATCCTACCCTCACCCAGTTATCGGGTGAAGTGCAGTGTTTGTCCTAACATCTTTGGTGTCACTAACACCAACCCTTTTTCATCGACATAAAAACGTTTTGCGTCCTCAACGGGATCTTCACCAATCACGGTACCTTCAGGAATATGGCAACCTTTATCGATAATGGCATTTTGAATACGGCAATTACGCCCCACTTCAACACGCGGCAGTAACACCGAGTCTTTAACCATGGTGTAGCTATGTAGAAAACAGCCACTTGAAATCACCGAGCGTTTCACCTTGGCGCCAGACAAAATACAGCCAGCCGAAATCATTGAGTCAATTGCTTGTCCTCTACGCCCTTCATCATCGAACGCAAATTTTGCTGGTGGCATTTGCGCTTGATACGTCCAAATCGGCCAATCACGATTGTATAGGTTTAACTCAGGCGTTATTGAACATAAATCTAAGCTCGCCTGCCAATAGGACTCCAAGGTTCCGACATCACGCCAATAAGCAGGCTGATCTTTGTCATCCACAAAGGGATAGGCCTGCACATTAAACTCACTAATGATCGATGGGATAATATCCTTTCCAAAATCATTAGAAGAATCTGGGTTGTCATGATCTTCAATAAGCTTTTGGAATAAAAACTCGGTTGAGAAGATATAAATACCCATTGAGGCCAGCGCTTTATCGGGTTTTCCGGGCATAGCTTCAGGATCCGCTGGTTTTTCAGTAAATTTGGTGATCTTAAACTGATCATTAACCGACATCACACCAAAGCCAGTGGCTTCCATGCGCGGCACTTCAATACAACCAATCGTCACATCGGCACCAGACTGGGCATGGGTGTAGAGCATTTTGGAGTAGTCCATCGAATAAATATGATCGCCACCTAACACCATCACATATTCAGGGGTATGACGACGCACGATATCTAGGTTTTGATACAAAGCATCCGCCGTGCCCTTGTACCACTCTTTATCAATACGTTGCTGAGCCGGCAAAAGTTCAACAAATTCGCCCTCTTCATACCGCATAAAACTCCAAGCACGTTGCACATGACGAATCAGCGAGTGCGACTTATATTGCGTCAACACGCCAATTTTGCGAATGCCTGAGTTGACACAGTTTGACAACACAAAATCGATAATTCGATACTTACCCCCAAAAGGCACGGCCGGTTTGGCGCGCCATTCAGTCAGATTTTTTAAGCGGCTGCCTTCGCCACCGGCTAAAACAAGGGCCAGTGTTTTGCGAGTTAAATCATTACTGCTTTTTGTTTCTGTATAGTTTTTCATAGTACCCTCGTGCGATGTCGCCATTGTAATCATTATGTTGTAGGTTGCTTCAAGGCCTGCTGGATTTGATAGCTGGCATAATTGCGTGCACCCAACAAACCTAAATCATCCGTTAAGATGAGATTCAGTGGACAGCTTGCAACTATACCTCGCATCCGACCCTTCTGATATAAACGCGTAAAAAATGCGGAACTTTCAATCCAGCTTAACAGTTTTGGCGCTATCCCTCCAGCGATAAACACCCCGCCAAAAGCCGGCCAACACAAGATCATATTACCAATAAATTGGCCATAATAGCTCCAAAATAACCGAATAGCCTGAATAGCCATTTTATCGTCTGATGCAGCTAACTCGGCCACGGTGGCAGCTGTTGGCCCATGCGTCGGATCAAAACACGCTTGCTGTGTCAAAAACTGATAGATAGCCACCAGACCATCGCCCGATACCAACCGCTCAAATGAGACATGATCCCACGACTGCATTAACCAGGCCTGCAACTGTGCGTCAAAATCGTTGAGGGGCGCAAAATCAACATGCCCAGCTTCTGTAGCAACAACAGATAGATTCGCTCCACAATCATCTAACAGGGCGACACCTAACCCTGTACCCGCTCCAACCAGTAAGCGCTGTTTATTGCCAGAAGCGATCAGCTTTTCAGGTTGATAAAGGGGTCGATATTGCTCTTTGGTTAAACCATCAAGCGCATAGGCAGCGATAGTAAAGTCATTTAATAGTGCGACGAGTGCTTTAGGATAGCGCGCTTGCAACTGGGCTTGAGATAACGACCAGTGAAGGTTGGTGAATTGAACCTGTTGATTTTGGACTGGCCCTGCTACACCGATCACAATCGCATCAAAACATGTGATATCAGAAGCAGATTCGACCTGTTCAAGGAGTTGATCAAAGCGAGCATAATTAACGCTAGCGTATCGCTGCTTAAATAAACATGACCAGGCCTGCTCCGCTGGCAAAGCAGCATTAACATCATATTGCCAAATTTGAAAACGGCAGTTTGTTCCACCAATATCAGCGACTAATACCTGTTGCTTCATCCCAGACCACCTTTAGTATTGGTCAATTTTAATTCGGCTTAAAATGCGCGTCCAATCCTTCACAAATCAGATGATTTACTAGGGTGTGTGCCTCCTGAATACGCGCGGTGGTCGCCGAGTTAATACAAATAACCCAATCAGCCATCTCGGCCAACGGATTAGGCGCTTGCCCTGTTAAGGCCACCGTAGTGAGACCTTGCTGTTTTGCTTGTTGCACCGCCTGCAGAATATTGGCACTGTGCCCGGACGTAGACATCGCCATTAGCAGATCACCACTCTGTCCCAGCGCTTCAATTTGTCTAGCAAAAATGGATTCAAATTCAAAATCATTGCTATGCGCCGTCAATAACGACGTGTCTGTGGTTAAGGCAATCGAAGCTAATGGACGACGGTTTAGTACATAGCGCACCATTAATTCTGCCGACATATGCTGCGCCTCCGCCGCACTACCGCCATTGCCACACCACAACACCTTATGGCCTGTTTGCAACGCGGCTAGCATCGCTGTCGTGATAGCACGAATTGTTTCTTGTTGCGCAAATACTGAGTCAACCGCTTGCTGATGAGCTTGTTGCACACGTACAAAATCAACCATGCTCAGCTCCTTTAATGCGCGTCACAATATCTGTAGTTGAAAACCCATCCCAAAAAGACAAGACTTCAACCTGCCCACCGCGCGCCCACACACATTTTGCCCCCGCAATCTGTTCAGGACGATAATCACCCCCTTTCACCAACACATCGGGTTGCAACGCACAAATCAAGCGCTCAGGCGTATCTTCTTCAAACGGCACCACCCAATCGACACAACTCAACGCCGCTAGCAATTCCATGCGACTAGCCAGTGGAACCACAGGACGAGACAGACCTTTTAGACGCGCAACCGACGCATCACTGTTCACCGCCACAATCAAACGATCACCCAACTTAGCGGCCTCATTTAAATAACGTACATGCCCAGAATGCAGAATATCAAAACAACCATTGGTAATGACCACCCGCTCGCCCTGTGCCTGCGCAGCTTGAATCAGCGCAATCAAATCGGCTTCAGAGGGGGATACATAGCCCTGATGACGATGGCGGAGCTGTAAATAGTCATCTAATTCGGCCCGACTGACGGTTGACGTGCCGACTTTACGCACCACCACACTCGCTGCCGCATTGGCTAAATAGACTGCTTTTGACCAGCTTAGGCCTGCAGCCATCGCCGTGGCGAGTGTCGCCATGACCGTATCACCGGCACCGGTCACATCAAAGACCTCTTGCGCTTCCGAAGACAATAAATAGGGTTTAGCCTGTTCACTAATCAGCGCCATACCATGTTCAGAACGGGTAACGAGTAGGGCTTGTAAATCGAGTTGCTTTACTAACGCCTGCGCTTTATCAATTAGTGTTTGATCATCAGGGCAAGCGCCAACAATTAATTCAAACTCACTTTGGTTAGGCTTAATCAGCGTGGCCCCTCGGTAGCGTTCAAAATTCAAGCCTTTAGGATCCACCAGTACCGGAATATTGAGCAGACGCGCTGCCGCAATCATCTGAGCCACCTCGACTAACGCGCCCTTGGCATAATCAGAAATGACCAATAAATCAAAGCCTGCGAGTTTATCCGCGACCAGCTCGGCTAGCGCCTGCGCCGATGCGCCAGGGACAGTTTGTTCAAAATCCATTCGAATCAATTGCTGGTGATGGCTTAACACACGTAACTTACAGATGGTGCCACTGTCACAATAAACCCAGTCGGCATGCACTTCATGCTTAGCTAAGACCTGCTGTAACTGTTCACCCGAACGATCCCGGCCAATAATACCGAGCAGGTGGACTTGGGCCCCCAGGGTGGCGATATTCAACGCCACATTGGCGGCCCCGCCAGCACGATATTCATCTTTAGATACTTTAACCACGGGAACGGGGGCTTCGGGGGAAATACGGCCAGCTTTACCGGTCCAATATTGATCTAACATTACATCGCCAACGACTAACACCTTGGCTTGGGAAAAATTTTCAGTCATAACTCTTCAAGTTTTTGTATTTAAACACCCACCTAATCATCACCTCACGGCAAAGGAGATTAGGGACTATTGAACTATATATAAATGGATTCTAGCAGGATTCGATGGCATACAGACTAAATAATGCAATGAAAATGATAGAGATATCACTATAATAGTCACATTATTGCACTGACATAACTAGGTATTTTTTATGATATTACAACCCATAGCCGCAGCTAAGCGCACCCTTATCGCCTCTTCAATCATCGCTACGGCGCTTATGGCGCCCCAAGCTGCAAAAGCCGACGAAATTGGTGGAGCACTATGGCGGGGCGCTACCTATGCAACCATCGCTGCTATTGCTTATACCAATCCGTTTGGTGCTGACTCGTTTCGTTTTACCGTTGGGGCGCATGGTGAACATGACGCCATCCAATTTGAAGCCAACCTTCGTTATGATTTAACGGAAACAAAACCGCTATTTGGTCAAACCACCATTACACCTTTTTTAGATATTAGCTACTCTGCTTGGCAGTTTACGCAAGAAGATATCAATATGACCAATAAAGGCAATGTGTTCGGTATTGCGCCTGGCGCGAGATTTGAATGGCCAACTTTTTTATATGTCCTAGATTTTATTGATGTGCGTGCTGGCGTAAGTATTTTGGCTCCCACCAAGCTGGAAAACAAAGATGGTTCGATCCGTGATTTTGGAGGGCATTTTACATTTTCTGAACAATTTGCCATTGGTGGCTATTTTTCAGAACGTAAAAACTGGGAGTGGCAAATAGGCATACAGCATCACTCAAATCACAATATTTATGAACAGAACAACGGCATCGAGTTTTACAACCTTACTATTGGGTATAATTATTAAATAACACTTAATCAACGATACACCTAATCAAGTTGTCAAAACGGAGCCAGGGCAAAATTTATGTCACACCCTAACCATCTCACTATAGCCAAACAGGTTTTTGAAATTGAAGCACAAGCCATTGAAAACCTGATCTTATTACTGGATGAACAATTTGAGCTGAGCGTTGATGCGATTTTGCATTCCACTGGCCGCGTGGTCATTTGTGGCATGGGCAAATCGGGTTTGATTGGCAAAAAAATCATGGCCACGCTAGCCAGCACCGGCACCCCTTGTTTCTTCATGCATCCTGGCGAAGCTTTTCATGGCGATCTAGGCATGGTGTCGCCTGAAGACGTATTTATTGCGCTCTCTAATTCCGGCGAAACCGAAGAAGTGATTCGGCTACTCCCCTTCTTAAAAGACAACGGCAATGTGATTATTGCAATGACCGGCCGCCCCGATTCGACCCTAGCCAAAAACGCCAACCATCACCTCAATATTGCCGTGCCTAAAGAAGCCTGCCCACTGCAGCTTGCCCCCACTTCATCGACCACAGCCACACTGGTTATGGGCGATGCCTTGGCCATCGCGTTGATGCAAGCACGCAACTTTAAACCCCATGACTTTGCGCGCTTCCATCCAGGCGGCAGTTTAGGGCGTAAGCTGCTCACCAAGGTTAAACATGAAATGCGTAGCGGCCCCCTGCCGATTGTGTCAGCCGATGCCAATATGAAAGACGTTATTCACAGCATTAGTGATGGTCGCTTGGGTTTGTGTATTGTGGGTGATGCCGAAGGCATTATTACTGATGGTGATTTAAGACGCCACCTTGAACAAGATGCGGCGGCACTGATGACCAAGCAAGCCGGCGATATTATGACACCCAACCCCAAAACGATTGATGCCAATGCCAAACTTTCGCAAGCAGAAGAGCTAATGAACCAAGCTAAAATTGCCTCCCTACTGGTCACCGAGGAAAATAAATTGGTTGGCGTGATTCAAATTTATGACCTCAACCGCTAAACAGCCCAAGCCGGTTAGTCAGCAGGCCTGGTTAGACCGTATTGCATTAACAGTCTATCGTGCATTGCTCTTCCTCGTTTTACCACTTGTTGCGGTAGCGGCTTGGCGGCGCTGCCGTAAAGTGCGCAACCCCACTCTAAGCGCCAAACTCAGTTCAAGCACCTGCTGGCGAGCGCGCTTTGGTCACACGCCTACCGCTATCCCCACTGGAGGAATCTGGATTCATGCCGTCTCAGTGGGGGAAACCCGCTCGATTTTTCCGCTGTTAGAGCATCTGCATCAGCAGCATCCAACGCTACCTATTACGCTGACCAGTGGCTCAACCCAAGGCGCGCTGCAAGCCCTTGAGTTTAGCCCTGTGCCGATTTACCACCAGATGATTCCCTATGATTATCCCTTTGCGGTCAAGCGATTTCTGAAGCGACTGCAACCCAAACTCGTGTTGATGGTAGAAACCGAGATTTGGCCTAATCTGTACCAGGCCTGCTCGCAACGACAGATTCCACTGATGCTCATTAATGCGCGGCTAAAAGCCGGTTCATTTACGGCTTATCAACGCTGGGCCAAACCCTTGATGCAGCAGGCCCTAGCCCACCCGCAACTCATTGCGGCGCAATTTGAAGCAGATCGTACCCGATTTATTGCCCTAGGAGCGCCGCCGGAACGCGTTAAGACGCTGGGTAATTTAAAATTTGATATCAACCTACCTGAGCAGATTCAACAACAGGCCAGCGATTGGCGCGCACAACTCGCCCAACCTGAACGTTTTATTTGGGTAGCGGCCAGCACCCATCATGATGAAGAACAACTGATGCTTGCCGCACATCAGCAACTGCTACAACAGCATCCCGATGCGCTACTTATTTTGGTTCCACGTCATGCTGATCGATTCAACGAGGTAGCAGGCCTGCTAAGCCGTTATAGCCAGCAGCACCCAAACATCCGCTGGCAACAGCGCAGTCAAGCTTCCAGTAGCATCCTAGATTGCCAGGTCTATTTAGCCGATACGATGGGCGAACTGCTGCTGTGGTTTGCAGCGTCCAACGCCGCGTTTATTGGAGGCAGTATGGTTAATTTTGGTGGCCATAATATTTTAGAACCGGCCGCCCTCGCCAAACCGGTGCTGTCTGGCCCCTATTATCAAAACCTGACCTCGCTCTATGACAGTTTTATTGCCGATAAGGGCTTACAAGTTTGCCCATCGCCCACCGAGCTCGCCCAGACGCTGATTCAACTCGCCGATTCACCCGCACAGCAAGCCTATTGGGGGCAGCAAGCTCTCCATGCCCTGCACAATCAAACGGGTTCCTTAGCCCGCCATTATGAACAGATTCGCCATTACTTGAACTAACCCTTTAGGCTAATTGACCAGACCTTTACAAATATAAAAATATACGTAAAATATCTTATTATTTTGCGAGTAATCACCTCATGCCTGTAACCTACAAGCAACAGGGCTTAATAATCAGCCTGATGCTATTTTGGCTCATCTTAGTCAGCCTGCTGTTACTGCTTAGCTTAAAACCGACCGCAGCTGAGCGAGCATGGCAGGGGCATAATCAACAACGTCAATACCTTGATTGGGTCGCACAACAGCTTTGGCAGTTCAGTCAACAGACCCCACAACTCTATGCAACCAATACCAGTGGCCGTTTTTATGATGCGGACCGCATTCCCAGTCCGGGTTATTTTCCCTGCCCTGATACCAATCATAATGGTCAAAGCAATGCGCCCTGCGGCCAAGGCCAAGCCATTGCAATCGGTCTGTTGCCACAACAAATTGCCACGCGTAGCTTTAATTTAACGCCTTATCATGCAGCACCGATGACCATAGGTTTTGCTATCGATAGTCGTTATGTCATTCAAAATGCCGATTACCATAACCCACCGATTCAACGTTATGCGCCGCTCAACCCTACTCAGCCAGGTGAAGCGGCACTGCGCGACTGGCAAGGACAAGCTAGTGTCGCGCTCGTGTTCATTATTCCAAACGATCAGCTGTTCGAAAACGACACTTGGCGTCATGCACTTAAACAAGCGCCACAGCATCCTGAACGCCAAACCTTTAATCAACGCTTTCCGCTACAACAGGCCTTAACACTTGCTGATTGGCAGCAACGAATGCACAAGCACATCGCGCCGCTTGCCAACACATTTTGCGCCCTGCCTGCTGACCAACCCCACTGGTTTAATGCCTGCAGTAATCCACAACAACCAACAGCCGATTGTCCTAATCAACTCCCTGCCAACCCCACCGGCAGTGACTGGCGCGCACTGCTATGTCCCGGCAATTAAAGTTTAAGCGAAAAAAGCAACAAGGGTTGAGCTTGATTGATCTGGTCTTAGCACTGGCCTTAGCGGGGATTTTGGTTAAATTCGGCTGGCAATTTAGCATGCAACAACACTATCAACACCAGCTGTCAGAGTCCGCAAAGCGATTAGATCAATCGCTCAGCGCATTAGAATTTTATTTACTACGCAATGCGCACCTACCCTGCCCCGACACCACCGGCGATGGCTTAGAAAATCGCCATGCAACCGGACGTTGTTTAGGAAGGCATGGCCGCCTGCCCTTTTTAACCTTGATGCTAACGACAGCGAATGATGGTTTTGGTCAGCCTATTTATTATGCCGTTCATCAACGTGCCAACAGTGACACAGCTGCCAACAACCATCGCTTAGCCTGCGCGAGTGCGAGTGTGTTTGCCAAGCAAGGTGCCATCAACAACACCTTTTATCAAAACCCGACCGGTGCGATGTTTTGCACCGCCGCGCAATGTGACCATACGCAACCACAACACTATAACCCAGAGGAACACAATGACCAGGCCTGGTGCCAAGCTACTAGCCAAGCACGCGATGAACCACCCTACTTTAATCGGCTTACACCACCCCTTGGCACCAGCACCGCACTTCTTGGCAGCTTACGTGTCTGTACAGATAACCCCAATGAATGTCGGTCTAACACCCCTCGCAGCCAGCACGCGGGCAATCAGGTTGTCGCAGTATTAGTCAGTTTTGGCAGCAATGGACAGACAGCTTGGCAGAACTGCGCTGCACGCAACCCACGCGAGCAACAGAACTGCAACCACAATGCTTACTTTCAACTCGACCCCATCAGCGCCACCTTTGACGACCAGCTACGCTGGCTGAATATTCATCGTATTAAGGATCTATTGTATGACCAGCTTGATTGGCATCAAACAACGCCGCAATAACCGCATCAGCAAAATGAGCAGGCCTGCTAAGCAACAAGGCATCAGCCTAGTTGAAATGATGGTTGTACTGGCTATCATCGGATTATTGATGCTGAGCTTGTGGCCGATGGTGCATCAACTACAAACCCAGCATCAACACTTGCAGCAAGAACGCGCACTTAATTTAGCGCAAGACCATCTATTATTTTATCTGCGCCAGCAAGGGCATTTGCCCTGCCCTAGCCTAACGCCAAACGCGGCTGAAGCCCGCGAAAATGATGGGCGCTGCCAACTGCAACTCGGCTACCTACCGACTCAAGCGCTCGGCTTGAGCAGTCATCAAAAAATCTGGTATGCCGTGCCAGCCAGCACGCGTCAATATCATGAACTGCACAATCCCGCCAGCTCAGCCAGTTTTTGGAATCACCAGCCCTGCTATGATCAGCCCCAACACCATTGCTTTAACCGCCATACTCCGGCGCAAGCTTTAGCGAACGAACAAAGCTATCAAATACATCAAAATGGCGAGCTGATCGCACAGGGACAATTAATCTGGCTGGGCCACCCTACTGCCCAGTTATGCGACTTCACTCACTGGCCAGCACGTCAGGCCTGCTTAATTAAGCAAAACCAAATCCACCTACCCGCACAACATCTGATTAGTTGGCACAGCTTACATGCCATGCACCTACTGCAAGCAACGGGGCATTTAACACATTAAATCTAACTGATTAACCCAAACCACAAGCCTAGCCATACGATACTCCCAACACTGATCACATAGAACAACATCGGCATCAGGGTGTAGCGGATAATTTGCCCTTCTTTGCCAACCAGATTGACTACCGAGGCGGCGGCGACCACATTCACCACACAAATCATATTCCCAGCATTCGCGCCGAGCATTTGTAGCGCTAAAATCCAGTGGGTGGGCA
The DNA here is from genome assembly GCF_900112445.1 of Thiomicrospira sp. ALE5. Lineage (GTDB taxonomy): Bacteria > Pseudomonadota > Gammaproteobacteria > Thiomicrospirales > Thiomicrospiraceae > Thiomicrospira. The sequence continues at coordinate 272,118 of NZ_FOYY01000004.1, forward strand.
AGCCGGTGGCGAGCGCCGTGGATTCTTGAAATTGGGCAAACATCATATTGGAAAAGGTTGCTGAACCGGCAATAAAACTGCCCAGCGCACCGACAAACGGCGCGGCAAGCGGCCAACTGCTATCGAAGGTGCTGGCGGCTAAACTCGCCAGTTCCATCGGCATCGACAGCAATTCCGCTTCATTTATGCCGGAGTTTAAGAAAATCCGCACCATCGGCACCGACGCCCCCAGGGCAATAATGGTCGGCAACATCACTTTTGCCGAGCGCCCCCACGCCAGGCCTGCTTGTTTAAGCGGGACTTTATGCAGAGCCAAAGTGACCAAGGCCACTAAAATAAACAGCGCGCCGGGCAAATAAAACGGCACCAATTTGGCCGAAATTTCGGTGGCCAAAATCGCGTTAAACTCCAAACTCACACTATTGAGCCAGCCTTTAAACGGCAGAAAGTCCAACCGACTTAATACCAACACCAACGCAACCAATACATAAGGCAACCAGGCCTGGTACAGCGACAGTCCATGATGTTGAGAATGTTTTTTAGGTTCAACCGCGAGACAGGATAACGCAGGTGATTTTTCGCAGCCCTGAATTTTCACCAAGTCGGGTGCTTGCTCATGCAGCGCATTGGCGGAAAATTCCGACCGATCGGTTTTAAACAGCCATACGTCTTTCGGGGTTAAAAAACCTTTTTTTGCCGCGGTAACCGTAATCACCAGGCCTGCTAACCCGCCTAGAATCGCCGGAAACTCCGGCCCTAAAGTTTTTGCCACCAATAAGGCCGGAATGGTAAAAGAAAACCCGCCCAACAAGGCAAACTTCCACGCACCCAAACCTTCGCGCCAGCTTTTATTTTCGCCAAAAAATCGGGTTAGAATCAGCACCATAATCAAGGGCAAAAAACTGGCGACAAATAAATCAATCGTGCTGGCGGTCACCGCGATTTGCATAATTTCATCATAGGTCGGATCGGCCAACCCCTGCCCGATACCGACAATCACCGGCGTACCGACTGCGCCATAAGACACCGCCGCGCTGTCGGCAATCAACGCCAACACCACCGCCGCCATGGCCGGAAAACCCAACGCCAATAATAGCGGCGCGACAATCGCCGCCGGGGTGCCAAAACCACTCGCACCCTCCAAAAAGGCAACAAACAACCACCCGACAATCACCGTTTGCACCCGGCGATCAGGCGAAATTTGGGTGAAGCCGCTGCGAATCACCTCCACCGCGCCACTGACTTTAAGGGTGTTTAACAACACAATCGCGCCAAACACGATAATTAAAATCGACGCTGAAATCACCCAGCCTTCTAAAATCGACGCGGCAATTTGAATCCCCGGCACCTGCCATACCCACCAGGCCAAACCCGCCACCAACACCATGCTCAAGCCCATTGCACGACTGGCGGGCATGCGCAATATCACCAAAAAAAGCAACACGGCTAGAATCGGCATGGCCGCGGTTAAACCTTGAAAAAGGGTCATGATAGGCTTCTCAAATGAATTAGGGTGACAAACCTAAATTGTATCAAAAATCAGCGACTTATCTTTACTTGACAGCAAGATTGAGCAGGGTATAATTCACGGTTTTTTCAAATCTGTGAGGGCAAAGCCATGCCAGTTTCTGAACAGCCGGTTGTTGGGGTGATTATGGGGTCAAAAAGTGATTGGCCGACCATGCAACATGCCGTCGATATGCTGACACAATTTAACGTGCCGCACGAAGTCAAAGTGGTGTCCGCACACCGCACTCCGGATTTGATGTTTGAATACGCGCAAACAGCTGAAGCGCGCGGCTTACAGGTGATTATCGCTGGTGCGGGCGGTGCGGCCCATCTGCCCGGCATGGTGGCGGCCAAAACCCTGATTCCGGTGTTGGGCGTACCGGTTAAATCACGTGCGCTAAACGGTCAGGACTCACTGCTCTCCATCGTGCAAATGCCGGGCGGTATTCCGGTCGGCACCTTAGCGATTGGTGATGCCGGTGCCAAAAACGCCGGTATTTTGGCGGCGCAAATTGTCGGCAATCACAACCCGGCAGTGCGCGATGCGGTACGTGCTTGGCGACAAGCGCAAACTGACGATGTGCTCGCCAACCCCGATCCGCAGTTAGGCTAAACAAGCCAACGCAATCCAGTTCAATATCATGCAGGCTTTCGGGTAAACTAACGCTTTCGTATTCGCATAGGAATTCTGACCATGACTCCATTTAGTCGTCGCATTGGCGTGTTAGGCGCAGGTCAACTCGGCCGCATGCTCGCCATGGCAGGTTATCCCTTGGGGCATAAATTTGGTTTCTACGGCCTAAACCATGACGAGCCCGCCGCCATGCTCGGACAAATGCACACCCCTGATGCCCATAGCACCGATGACACCGCGAATCTCGACAAGCTAGTTAAGTTCGCCGATGTCATCACCTTTGAAAGTGAAAACACCTCGGTCGAACTGGTCAAACAGATTAGCCAAACCACGCAAGTCTATCCCAGCGCCACCTCACTCTATTACGCCCAAGATCGTGGCCGCGAAAAAGCATTGTTTAATCAGCTGGCTATCCCCTGCGCACCCTATGCACTGGTCAATAGCCTCGCTGAACTGGAAACGGCCGTGACCGCTATTGGTTTGCCTGCGGTGCTCAAAACCACCACCGAAGGCTATGACGGCAAAGGCCAGTTTGTCATTAAACAGCCTGAACAGATCCACCAGGCCTGGTTGTCGATTGGTGAACGCCCGGCGATCTTGGAAGGCTTTGTCCATTTCAAACGCGAGCTGTCGATTATTGCGGTGCGCAACGCCCATAACGAGCATGTTTATTATCCACTGGTGGAAAACCAGCACCGCGACGGCATTTTGCGTTTGACCCTAGCGCCCGCACAAGCCATTGCGCCGCAGATTCAAGCGCAAGCCGAAGGCTATATGCAAGCTCTACTGGATAAGATGGATCATATTGGTGTCTTGACGCTGGAGTTATTTGAAACCGAAACAGGCCTAGTGGCGAATGAAATGGCACCGAGGGTGCATAATTCAGGTCATTGGACAATGGAAGGTGCGCAAACGTCCCAGTTTGAAAATCATGTTCGTGCCATTACCGGCCTGCCACTCGGCGCGACCGCACCGCGCCAAGCCTTTGCGGCGATGGTAAATATTATCGGCGAACACCGTGATATTGCGTCTGCGCTCAAACTGCCGAATGTTTATGTCCACTTGTATGACAAGGCCGAGCGCCCGGGTCGCAAACTCGGCCATATTAATGCATTAGCAGACAGTCAAGACGCGCTTAACCAGACCCTTGAGCAACTCCAGGCCTGGTTGAACTAAACTCGGCTTACCAAATTGTTAGCCTTTCCACTTAATTGAGCAACCCATAGACGGAATTTGTTCGAGCGGGCCTTGGCCGGTTTGGGCGACTTGCTTCATGGCTTCAAATAAATCTCGGCGCACATTGGCATCCGCTGCCTGCTTGCGCGATGCATCCAAACGCCCACGATATTGCAGTTGCAAATCCGCGTTATAACCGAAAAAGTCCGGCGTACAAACCGCGCCATACGCCTTAGCAACCGCCTGAGTTTCATCGAGCACATAGGGAAAAGGAAATTGCCACTTTTCCGCCACGGCCTGCATATTCTCAAACGAATCTTCTTCATACTCGTTCGGGTCGTTCGACATAATCGCAATTGCATTCATGCCCATCGCCTTTAACTCGGCACAGTCGCGCACCAAGCGGTCTTGAATCGCTTTCACATAGGGGCAATGGTTGCAGATAAACATCACCAGCAAGCCCTTCTCACCTTTGGCTTTGTCGAGCGTCCAAATCTGATCATCCACACCGGGCAAGGCAAAATCAATTGCCGCCTGCCCAAAATCACATACCGGGGTAGTTAAACTCACCATCTGATTCTCTCCTTTAAGATTATTTACTAACGCACCAGCTCTGGACTAAAGCGATATTGTGCCGACACACCTGTTATAGCTTCAAGTTGCTCAACTAATGCATCATAGCCCGCATCGGGCAAAAATTGATTACTCACGACATGAACTTGCACCAATGGCTCGCGCCCCCATTTTACACTGACGCGCTCCAGCTTCACCGGCACCGATTCAACCATTAACTCCACGCCTTGAATATTGTTGATTAAACGACTTTGCTGGCCCATTTGCCAAAATGAAAACGCCAGCGGAATCGTAATCAGACCGACTATCACCATCGAAACACTAAAGCCTTTGCGCGCACGGGCGAAGTTGGTGTAACCCATTACCCAGAAAGTTATCGCTGCGGCCGCCGCAATACCAAACAAGTTGGTAATGAACAATAAAAAAGAGCCATAAATTACTGACCAATCCATCCAACCCAAACCAATACCGGTCACCGCCAATGGCGGTACCAATGCTACTGCAATCGCCACGCCAGCCAAGGTTTTTGCCACTTCAGATTTAGCATAGGCATAGGCACCGGCAATCCCCGACACCACTGCCACCCCTAAATCTAACAGGGTGGGATTCAAGCGACCGGCAATCTCAGGAGTGATATGATGAATCCCAACAATCCAGGTGGCGACCATCGCACTTAACAGGCCCAACACTAACCCAATTAACAAGGTTTTTGATGAGGTCATCGTTAAACTCGATTCTCCGCGCGCCAATCCCATAGCCAAGGACACAATTGGGGCCATCAGTGGCGCTAATATCATCGCGCCAATCACCACCGAGGTCGAATTGGCCATTAAACCAAAGGTCGCCAATAATGTTGATAAGATCATCAGCGTAACATAAGGCGAGGTGGTAAGCGCACTTTGACGCAACTCTACAAATACATGTTTGTAATCTTCTTCATGCGCTTGGTCAAACAAGGGTAAGGGTTTATTGGCTTTGAGCTTTGCGTCATCATCATGAGCTAAACCTTGGACACGAAATACTTCTTTAGTGGCTTTTGAGGTCATATCATCATCACGAATCAACCGACCTGGAATCATTAGCAACTCTTGTGGATGCACATCAAACCGAATCTGTGCCGCCTGTCGAGTTTGATCATCAATCACATAATCGACCGGCTTCGCCGTACTAATAGTTAATTCGTGGGTTTGGACTAAACCAAAGGTATCGGCTAATAAGCTCAACTGTTTTTGGCCAAGTACATGCGACTTAAACCAATGCCAGCCGTAGCCCATCAAGGAACCTGGTGCAAAAACAACCGCATTTAAACGACCATCGTTAAAATTGAAGTTTTCTTCCAAACTGCGCGTTAACGCATCCGAACTCGAATGCGGCACCACTAGAATACCCAAGGCGGCCGTTTGCAGCTGCTGTTTTTTGGCAGTAACCAATTTAAATAAGCTCGGTGTAGAGGTTTTAATTTCTTGATAAGTCTCACGCCAATCCAACCAGGCCTGCTGCCATGCTGCTAAGCCAGTTTTAAGCGATGTTTGTCGTGCATGAACCATATCGCCTAAGGCCACACCCGACAGCACGAGTTCATCATTGCAATAGAGCAAATCGCCCATCACCGCCTGATCCGTCTCGACGCCATCAACAATCGCTTCGGCCAAGCGTTTGGTGACACCAAAATAGCGCTGCGCATGTTTATTTCGCTCATTAGGCAACAAGGCCAGCGGTGTCTGTTGCTGATCATCCTGACTGGACAGCGCCAACCTAGGTAATAATTGTGCAATTTGCACATCACTCAAATACAACCAATAGCGACGCGCTTCTGGCAGACTTTCCAAACTCACGATCGACTCATCCGCACTAAAGTCCAAGTCAAAAAACGCCACTTCAAGCCCCTGCGCAACGAGCAGGCCTGCTAATTCCTCGCGCTCAGTTTGCGCACAGGCCGCATCAATGAGCACCCAATCTTTTGGGCGCGTCATCGCCCTCGCAATACTCTCACTCACCACTTGATCAATTTGTTGGTCCGAAATCATCCATGCGCTCCGTTAAGTCTTCAATCCATCTGCTAACCAGCCAGATACAAATGCGCTCATTATAGTCTTTATGCAACTAATGTGAGTTTTCTGTAACCGACCTGTCATCTTAACCCACTGATCTTAAGCTTTTACCTTGTGTGCTGGGACTTAGGTGACGCCTAACCACACATTAGCACCAGTTTGACAGACTCGGTTTTTCTGCGATAATACGTCCTTTGCGCCGATTTGATAATCAGCTTGCGGGCGCGTTACTAAGTACGGCTAAAGCGAGGAGTTTTCCCGCCTCTTTCCGTACCTCACTTTTGATTTTTTGAATTGCGAGGTTGCACATGACTACCACTGTTTTTACATCTGAATCTGTTTCTGAAGGCCATCCTGATAAAATTGCCGACCAAATTTCCGACGCCATGCTGGATGCGATTATGCAGCAAGACCCGCGTGCGCGCGTCGCCTGCGAAACCTTTGTGAAAACCGGCATGGTGTTAATCGGTGGCGAAATCACCACCAGCGCTTGGGTTGACCAAGAAGAATTGGTGCGCAAAGTCGTCAAGGATATTGGCTATGACAGCGCCGACCTGGGTTTTGACGGCGACACCTGTGCGGTGTTAACCGCAATTGGTAAACAGTCGGCTGAAATTGCGATGGGCGTCGATGAGTATGACGACCACGAACAAGGTGCCGGTGACCAAGGCCTGATGTTTGGTTATGCCTCGAATGAAACCGAAGTGTTGATGCCGGCACCGATTTACTATGCCCATCGTTTGATGGAGCGCCAAGCGCAAGTGCGTAAATCCGGCGAATTGCCTTGGTTGCGCCCAGATGCGAAAAGCCAAGTGACTCTGCGTTATGAAAACGGCCAACCGGTAGCAATTGATGCGGTGGTTTTGTCCACCCAGCACGGCCCCGATATTGAAAACGCGGCATTGCGTGAAGCCGTGATGGAGTTAATCATCAAGCCGACACTGCCCGCCGAATGGTTGCACACTAAAACCCAATATCACATCAACCCGACCGGGCGTTTTGTGATTGGCGGCCCAGTGGGTGATGCCGGCTTAACCGGGCGTAAAATCATTGTGGACACCTATGGGGGTATGGCGCGTCACGGTGGCGGTGCCTTCTCCGGCAAAGACCCGTCTAAAGTGGATCGTTCTGCCGCTTATGCCGGACGTTATGTAGCGAAAAATATTGTCGCAGCAGGCCTGGCGGACAAGTGCGAAATCCAAGTGTCTTATGCGATTGGTGTCGCCGAACCGACGTCGATTAGCATCGACACCTTCGGCACCGAAAAAATGGCGGTCGAAAAAATCGAGCAGTTGGTGCGTCAACACTTTGACCTGCGCCCAAAAGGCTTGATTGCGATGCTGGATCTTTATCGCCCGATTTACCAAAAAACCGCCGCGTACGGTCACTTTGGTCGTGAACTGCCTGAGTTCACCTGGGAAAAAACCGATAAAGCCGACGCCCTACGCGCCGACGCAGGTTTATAAATTGACAAGGGTTTAGTCATCGGCTGATGTACGCGTTCACCCACTACACCGACTCCTTCGATTTTGCTGCGCAAAAGAGGCGTCGCTGGTGTAGAGGTGAAACGCGACGGGTGCAGAACCTTGTGTGCAAATAAAAGATAAACCGAGAGCACTTGGCGTGCAACATACAAAACAGGACGTAAGTCATGAAATCACAACAACAATACCCACAAGGCTTTAGCCTAGAATGTTTTCCGCCACGCACGGCAGAAGGCAGTGACAAGCTTAACCAAGTGATTGATGAGTTAAGTGTGCTCAACCCTGAGTATATCTCCGTCACTTACGGTGCAGGTGGCACCACCCAAGAAAAAACCCTTGAAACCGTCACCCACATTCAGCAAAACACCCGCTTTGACGCCGTGCCACATTTAACCTGCATTGGCGCGACCAAGGACAGTATTCGTGCGTTATTAAAAACCTATCAAGACCTCGGCATTAAACGCATTGTTGCGCTGCGCGGTGATATGCCCTCCGGCATGATGGACCCGGGCGAGTTTAAATACGCGGCTGATTTGGTTGCCTTTATTCGCCAAGAAACCGGTGATCAGTTCATACTCGAAGTCGCTGCCTACCCGGAAACCCATCCGCAAGCGCGCAATTGCGACCAAGGCATCAAACACTTTAAACACAAGGTCGATCAAGGTGCCGATGCCGCGATTACCCAGTATTTCTTTAATGCCGACAGCTATTTCTACTTTATTGATTCGTGCGAAAAAGCGGGCATTGATCTGCCGATTGTGCCGGGCATTATGCCGATTACCAATTACGAGCAGTTGATTCGATTTTCCGCCATGTGTGGCGCCGAAGTGCCGCGTTGGTTGAAATGTCGTTTAGAAAGCTTTGATGAAGACACGGCCGGTTTGCGTGCCTTTGGTCAGGACTATGTTACCCGCCTTTGTCAGCGCTTGCTCGATAACGGCGCGCCCGGCCTGCATTTCTACAGCATGAATAAAACCCAGCCAACACTCGATATAGTGCGCGATCTCAACTGGCGCAACGACAACATGCAGCTGTAAGTCTGCAATCTAATCGAGCCAAGCGATGCGTATTCCACGGTTTTATTTAGCAGCGAGCTATCAACCAGGCCTGGTGATTGAGCTAGACAAGGATCAAGCGCACTATGCGCTGACCGTGTTGCGGCTAAAAAATGGCCATCAAATTCAAGTGTTTGATGGCCAAGGCCAACAAGCCGATGCTCGCCTGCAGGTGATAGGTCGGCGTGATGCGCAAGTGGTGCTAGGTGACACCCTAACCAGGCCTGGTTGCGAATCCCCGCTCAACACCTTGTTAGTGCAAGGCATTTCACGTGGCGAACGCATGGATTATAGTTTGCAAAAAGCAGTGGAATTGGGTGTCAGCGCAATTCAACCGGTGTTTACCGAACGCTGCGAGGTCCGACTTGATGAAGACAAGGCTGAAAAACGCCGCCAACAGTGGCAGGCTTTGGTGATTAGCGCCTGTGAACAATCCGGCCGCTGTGTGGTGCCGGAAGTCAAACCGCTGATTACCCTCGAACACTGGTTTGCTGAAAACCCACACCAACCATACCCCAAGGGCACGCGGGGCCTGGTGCTTGATCCTTACAGCACAAAAACCCTCAATGAAGTCGAAAAGCCAAATTTAACGCAAAGCCTCGCATTACTCATCGGCCCCGAAGGCGGCTTGACCGACCAGGAAGTCGAGCAAGCACAAGCGCAGGGTTTACAAGGCATACGACTTGGACCACGCATTCTGCGCACCGAAACCGCCGCCCCGGTCATCCTCAGTTTACTGCAAGCGCGCTGGGGCGATTTTTTTTAAAACGATTGCCAATCCATTTGCACCAGATTACGCGCGTGCTTATTGAACACTAAGCCCAGTTGGTGAATCTGTTTGCCGTTTTGTTGTTCGGCCAGATATTTTTGTGCATAGTGCTTAGCTTGGATCTGCGCCAGCGCCGGGTTGGGTGTTTGCGGTTGAAAGCTTTCGCTTTTGTCGAGCTTGATTTCTGTCACGTAAATCTGATCACCCAGCTTAATCGTTATATCCGCTTGACCATGATGGGTTATATCTTCGGGGATAATGGTGGCGTTAATGCTGCATAACCAGGCATACAAGACGGACGCGTAATAGCCTTCGGCATCCGGCAAATCGTTTTGAGTAAAATTGCGCCAGGGAATCGCGGCAAACAAGGATTCTATTTGCTGTTGAATCGCAGAAAAGTCGGCGGACTCAAAGGCATCAAAAAGACTATCTTGTCGATGCAAACGCTGTTCCGATTGCGTTTGACTGTACAGACTCGCAAAGTGATCCGCTAGTGCCTGCTGAACTTCAAAATTCGGTACTTTTAAATGGAAACGTAGCCGTTGACGTTTTTCACTGGTTTTAGCGATCGTTAAATACCCGGCTTGGAATAATAAGGTAATTGGATTAATCTGCTCGACATCGAACGAATCCAACACATCCTCACCCACTTCAAGATTGGACAAATCCGGTAAAAAATAACGCTGTTTACGAAACAGCTTGAGTAGAAAACCGGGGTTGCCGGTTTCAAACCAGTAATTACGATAGGTTTTGTTTTTGTTGATAAACAATAAAATATCGAAAGGGTTATACACCGGTTCGCCTAAAAACTGATAACCGTTATACCAGTCTTTGAGTTTAGCCCAATCCACACCGGCTAAATGTTCAGCAAAGTCAGTCTCTAAATCATGTTGAGTGTAGCCACAAATAGCAGCAAAGCGTCGATCAAGCGTGATATCTTCGAGTTGATTCATGCCACTAAACAAACTGACCTTAGAAAACTTCGTCACACCGGTCATAAACACAAATCGCAAATGCGCGTCTTGCGCCTTGAGCACGGAGTAAATGTTTTTTAAGCCTTCACGCATTGTCGCGGCCAATTCGGGTTGGTCGATGTTATCCAAAATCGGCTTGTCGTATTCATCGACCAACACCGCCACTTTTTGTCCATAGTGTTGAGCGGCTAGTTGAATCAATTGCGCCAGACAGCCTGCCGGGTCTTGAACTGTAAACTCTGCGCATTCAATATTTAAGCGAATTTGGTTTTCGCGCAGCAGGTTATAAATCGCCTGGTCGAGTTCGGCACGCGATTCAATAACACCGTTAGCGAAATTAAGATGGATCACCGGATGGGTTTTAGAGAAATCCCATTTGTCTTCAATATACAAGCCTTTAAACAAGGCCTTATTGCCTTCAAACAGTTCTTTGAGGGTATCGACCAGCAAACTTTTACCAAAACGACGCGGACGCGACAAAAAAAACCGCCCGGCACTGGTCACCATTTGATGAACCAATGGCGTTTTATCGATGTAAACATAATTGTCTTCACGAATCGCGCTAAAGGTTTGAATACCAATCGGTAGTTTTTTGAGAGTATCTTCCATCGCAAGTGTCCAGATAAAGCGAAGCTAATGCCAACATTCTAACACAATGCCCGACAACCAATTCACCAGGCCTGGGCCGTGTTTATCACACTCTAGACCTTAGGATAGTGGCACACCTCACACCCTAAACCCTCCAAAAGGCTTTAATTGACAGCGACCGGACGCGCTTCAGCGGCTCTAAATGCACTAGCAGAACCTCTTAAGGATACATCTAATACCAAAGTTTGCTCTTCACCAAAGCCTCGGAAACCCACCTTCATGACGTTGCCTGCCATTAATTGCGCCATCACATCGTCACCAATATTACCTATTACGCGACAACCATCGGCCAAACAGGTACTAAAAGGTAGGCCAATTTCATCATTCTCATCAACCTTAAGTACGATTCCTGCCAATAAATCAAGTCCCAAGGGAAAAGTCATGTTCATGCGAGCTTGATCACCAGCATAAAAAACCATCACCTCGAGCAATCGCATACTTTGCTCACCCTGTTCAAGATCTAACGTTTGCAGTGCTCGACAAGACTTATCACCCTGCTCAGTGCATACCAATTGCCAGTCGCCAAAAGTATTGGCCAACGTCCACGCTGCACCTTGGCTAGGTACGGCGATGTGAGTTGAAGGATTCACAGCATAAACTTGCCCTACTGACACCAAACTTAGCAGGCCTGCTGCCATAAAAAGTACTAATTTTTTCAAGATAATCTCCACTATTCAACACTCAAAATAAATAGCTTGCACTAAACCACAGCCTTGGATCAGCTTGCTTATTATCGGAATTTGCATTACCACCAGTTACTTTCCATGCTGAACTAAAATCAACATTAAACCCGTTTAAATTATAACGAAGTCCTAGCCCAGCTCCTGAAATAGTACGTCTCTCATCATCTAAACCACCTCTTGGTGTAGACCCTAAATCATAAAATAGATAAGGACTTAGATAGTGATTTAAGGTGTGCCGTAATTCAAGCTTGGTAAGCCAGCCTGTTGAATCAGCACCTTCACCACTAGGGAAGGCTCGTACACCATTTACACCACCTAAGGAAAAGGATTCAGAACTATCAAGATTTCTATCAGGCGTATCTTGAGTGATAAAAACACCAAAAAAATTAGTGTTATTTGACAACCTTTGAACTCTAGATAAGTTCAAATTTGTTTTGGAAAAAGAGTCAAGCACCTCAAATCCTTCACTGTTATTCTGCCGTAACCTTCCAGTTGTGAACTGCACGCTACCAAACAGAATACCCCCACCCAAAAAGTTGTCTCTGTTATCAAACTGAATTGCTAATGGAATAGACTTTACAGTTTTGTTTTCTATGAAATTAAAACTTTTTCGCTCATCCTTTAACTCTTTGTAGCTATAGCTTACCGATGCAACAACATTGGTTTGTTGACTTCGCAACACAGGGTAACTTAACCCCAAACTTGATACCTTAGCTATACCAGTTGCCCCAAGAGCAGCAAAGTCAGCACCTAACTCATATTCTGTTTGAGAATAACTGGTGTATCCCTTCAATCCTGAATAGCCTATAGGGATACTGTAGCTTATTTGCCCAAGAACCAATTCTTCATTAGAGTATAGAGCCGTTAAAGAAACTTCGTCACCAACAGTAAATAGTCTCGCATAACTAAAATCCGCTTTAATTCGGTACTCACCACTAAAGCGACTGCCATGATTATCAACACCAATTGATCTTTGCATTCTTGGAGCTTCACCTACCCGTAAATCTAAATCACCGGCCCCCACTATTTCGCTTGGACGCATCACTGGAACTACTGCTATACCAGGAATATCTCCAATGATAAGCAATTTCCTTTCTAGTGACCTAGATTCAATTACATCACCTGTATTTAAGCCACGAATATAAGGAAGTGCAAAATCAGCGAGCTCTTGCTTACCAGTAGCATTAATATTGCCATATCGCCCTTCAATAACTTGAATGACAAGTATTCCCTTACTCATATCTTGTGCAGGAATAATTGCACTTGCGAACGGATAGAAATTAATACGATAATGTGAACTTACTTTATTAGCTAAGTCACGCAGTCCTGCCAAATCATAATGTTGACCTAAAACATCCCCTAAGACGACTAATAACTCAACATCACTAAATACCGTATTATCTAAAAATTTAATATCATTCAGAAGAACCTTAGGTCCACCTGGTTGTGTTTCAGTGAGTGGACGAGAATCAAAGTCTATAGCCGTTGAAGAATCAAGTGGCTGAACTGATTGTGGCATGCTATCTTGAAAAATTCTTCCTGAATCTGGTACCGTTTGCGCAACCACAACTAGCGATGTGCTCAAGAAAAACGTCGCTACACTTAGTGGCATCAAAAATAAATGTTTTGTAAGCATTGGTTACGTCTCTTTCTTATTAATCAATTTGCTTACTGCTTGTAAAGAGATAAGGTGTGCATATATAGCAACCAAGTAGCCTTTATTTTTAAAATCAATAAAAGTTTCATTTGGCAAATTATTCAGTCTCTCTTCATTAATCACAAAAGCACCGCGTATTGTTTTATTGGATTCACTTTCGTTATAGTTTATATCTATTGGCTTCAAAAGATTTTTTGCAACAAGATCAGCAACAAAACTATCAGTATTACTTTCAATTATATTAATTTCGCCCAAAAAATTTTGAACACTAATTAATGTATCTGATGGTTGTCCATCAATGAATAATGCTTGAGCACCCTCATCCTGACTAGTCGCTGATAAACGACCAGAAGATTCATCAAAACATACAACTAACTTATTATCGTCACCAGACTTTACTAGTGAAAAAGGATATCGACGAATTAAAGCGGGAATATAACCACCAATCCAATCACCATGGTTATTCACAAATATATTTTCACCATGATTTAACCCCATTAACATAACAGGAATAAAGCCTTCATCGTTTGATTGCTCAATAAACAAAATTGGAGCTTGAGGTGAAACCTGAACAAATTCAGGCAACATCACTTTAATAAGATGGGTGTCAGCAGCAAAGTGAAAAGATTGACTGGGCTGTAAACAAAAGTTTTGGTGAACTTCTGAATTTAATGCGGTTAAATTCCTGAACATTGATAACCTCTTTTAATATTTAATTTCTAATAAATGCTTACTCAGGCAAACGTATGCCACCATCAATAACAAGCACTCTCGTATTTACATCTTGCTGAGATGCAGCTGAACCCTCTGTTAACTCATCAATAGTTTCTTCAGATGCATCAACCAACTCAACTCCACCCGAGGTTAAAGAGGCTGTCGCACCACCCGAACTGACTACTGAGAGACCTAATGAAATAGTCAATGGATTCTGGTTAAGTGGCGTCATTGTTCCCACGTTATTGTTATTGATGGCATCATTGATCGCTCGATTTAATTGCTGATCTTCAATGCTTGGTAATCCTGGATCAGGTAATCCAGGAACTGTTTCTGAACCACCGCCAGTTACTACTGCTGTGATCGTTAAATCTGCACCTTCATAGGTAATGTTATAATTAGGGTTATTCTCCTCATCAACAGTACCTTGACGAATAGCATATGATCCAGCAGATTCACCAAGATCACGTATCAAATTGCCAGACAAAGACTCTCCATTAACTAAACCACAGTCATCTGATAAATCGCCACAACCCGTGGTGTAGGTCAGTGTCGGATCGTGTTCACCCTGGAGTTTCTCTTGGGCATCAGCTGTGACTGTCACCGGCCGCGGCATGATCATAGCATCGGAGATCGTGACGCCCTCGCTAACCAGCATATAGTTACCCGCATCATCATCTTCTAACGCATAACCGTTAACCGTAACCAGCTTGTTAGTGCCGGCGTTCGGGTCGGCGTATCCGGTAACGGAACCGGAGCCAAGAGTAACCGTGTCACCAATAATAACGCCACCCAAGCTGACAAGTTTTGGCTCAACAAGGAATTGTTCCGTTCCGTCGTACACCTTGGTAATAGACTGTCCATCCGCACTCAGCTCAAGCATTAGCATCTTCTGCAAAATGTCAGCTTGGGCAGTGCCCGTCGATGTTATCAATGAATAGTTGCCAGCATCATCGCCATCGAGCGTAAAGCCATTGAAGGTTACGGTCTTACCAGTGCCTGCATTCCAGTTGTAGAAATTGGCGACAAAATCGATCGTCAGATCGTCACCACCAATCCTGTCGTCATCAAAACGACCCGTGGCCGTGGTCGAACGATCATACACTTTGTCATCAGCCTCAAAACCGGACAGCACTAGATCACGGGGCGTAATATCAGCCGTTAAGGATGACAGATTATAACTACCATCCAGCACATAGTTACTTGCTAAACCACTGCCATCTGCTAGATCACCTGTTAGCGTCACGGTCTTGCCAATACCAGCATTGCGGTCACTGAAGTTGGCCTCCAGGTTGAGTGTCTCGGTGCCGATCAAATTATCGAAGTTGGCTTCCACGAACGCAACGGTCGTGCCGTCATACACCTTATTGTAGGCGATCAGGCCTTGCACCTTGCCACTTGCATCGGTCACCAGCGAGATCTGGCGCGGATTGATGGTGGCGGTAAGCTCTGGCAGATCGACCGCGTAGTTCGACGCCAAGCCACCGTTCTCGCCATCCTCCAGCGTCAGGTCGGTAATGCTCACCGGCTTGTCGACACCGGCATTCGGATCGGCGAATTGGCCGGTATGACCATCGAAAGTCAGTGTTTCATTGCCGACCAGTCCGACCAGACTACCTCCATTCAGCGTAGCGTCAGTCGTGCCGTCGTACTCCCGGTTCTCAGCCGTCATGCCGCTAATGGTCAATATCCTTGGCGTAATGCTGGCCGTAGTGGTGCCCGTATCAGAACTTAGCACATAATTACCCGCAAACTGGCCAGACAAGCTTACATCTGTGATATCCACGGTCAGGTTGTCACCCACATTGGCCTGATTGAACGCTGCAGTGCGCAACACATCGACGGTTTCCCCTTCCGCCAAACCTTGCACCGTAACGTCGACCTGTGCGGCCGTAGTACCGTCGTATTGGCGATCAACGCCGGTGTAGATTAGTTGTAGGGCTGCGGCGAGGATATCCGCCGTAGTGGTCGCAATGTAGCCCTCCGGCAAGGTGTAATTGGACGCATCGAACCCACCGAAGGTGAAGCCGTCGATGGTTACCGTCTTATCGGTGCCGACATTGGTATCTTCAAACTGCCCGTTCGCTCCGGTCAGGGTCAGGTTGTCGCCATCCAGCATGCCTTCGATACTCGCATCACCGAGATTCAAGCTGGCGTTCGTGGTGCCATCGTAGCTTTTGTTGTTTGCAGTGATGCCCGTAATGCCGGTCAGCTCCTTGGGCGTGATGGTGACCTGATTGTTCGGGCCGCCGGTCAGGCGGTAGTTGCTGGCAAGGCCGCTGTCACCATCCTGTAGTTCCAGATCACCCAAGGACACCAGCGTGCGGTCACCCGCATTCTTGCTATCCAGCACGCCCGCGCCGCTCAGCCCCAGCGCTTCACCTTCCACCAGGTTACTGATGGTGAAGATCTCTGCCGCTGCACCGGTGGTCTGGTCGTACACGCGTTCGCCGATCAGTGCCACTACACGGGCATTGATGTCCGCCGTGGTCTCACTCGTCAGATCCTCGGTCAGTAGGTAGTTGCCGGCATCCTCACCACCGATCACGATGCCGGTGATATTCACAGTGATGTTGGTTCCCACGTTGGCGTCCTCGAACTCGCCCTGAGCGTCGCTCACCGTGAGGTTGTCGCCCTCGACTTTCCCGGTGAACGTGGCACCGCCGAAGTTCAGGGTCGCCAGCGTACTGCCGTCATACTGGCGGTTATCAGCCGTGATGCCGTCCACTGCGGTGATGGTCAGCGGCGTAATGTTAGCCGTCAGCCCCTGAGGCTGTATCAGCACATAGTTGTCAGCGTCTGCACCGCCCAGTGTAAAGCCGGTGACCGTGACGGGCTTGTCGTCGCCCACGTTTCGGTCGGCGAATTGGCCGACGCCTGTGCCCTCCACCGTCAATGCGTCACTGCCAAGCGCGGTCACACCCGCCGTGCCGGTCAGACCGGCCTCGGTGGTGCCATCGTAGGCTCGGCTCTCGGCTTCGATGCCGCTGACTTCCACTGCAAACGGAGTAAAGCTGGCCTCGTGGGTGCCATCGCTCAGGGTGTAGTTGCTGGCCAGACCGTTGGCACCGTCACCCAGGGCCAGATCGCCCCGCGCCACCGTTTGCGTGCCCGCACTGACGTCCTTGCTGTCAACCGTACCGCTACCGCTCAGGGTCAGCGCCTCGCCGTCGACCAGGTTATCCAGGCTGAAGATATCG
Source organism: Thiomicrospira sp. ALE5 (assembly GCF_900112445.1). Taxonomy (GTDB): domain Bacteria; phylum Pseudomonadota; class Gammaproteobacteria; order Thiomicrospirales; family Thiomicrospiraceae; genus Thiomicrospira. The sequence goes on from NZ_FOYY01000004.1 coordinate 289,245, forward strand.
GCCGCCACATCAGTAGTGGCATCGTAGGTACGGCTACCGATCAGGTTGATCACCCGCTGCAGGATCTCGGCCTGTGTGGTAGCCGAGGTGTCGAGCAGGGTGTAGTTGCCGGCATCGTCGCCACCCAGCGTAATCTCGCTAATGGCAATGTCGCGTATCCCGGCATTGGGATTGTCAAACACACCATTCGCGGATGCCACGGACACATCATCTTCACCGAGACGCCCATCAAAACTGACGCTTCCGAAATCGAGTGTCACATTGCCGGTGGTACCGTCGTACTGACGGTCCTCGGCCGTGATCCCGCCAACCGAAGTGATGCTGGCTGGAGTAACAGTGACATGGTGGTTCGCAACCCCGGCGTCAAGCTGGTAGTTGCCCGCCAGTCCCTCAGTAGCGTCGCCAAGGGCGAGAGTGCCCAGATCATCCAGCACTCTGGCGACCACATTACCCTCACCGTCTCGTGCCACATGGCGGTCGGCCAGGCTGCCGGCACCACTGAGGCCGAGCGATTCCCCAGCGATCAGGTTGTCGATACCGACCAGTGCACTGGCATCGACGGTGGTTCCCGCGTCATAAATCCGTTCGAAGTTCAGCGTGACGGTACGTGGGGTAATCGTGGCACTGGTGCTCGCGGTATCGTCGAGCAACACGTAGTTACCGGCATCAGCGCCACCCAGCTGGATTGCGGTAATGCTGACACCTTGCGCGATTACATCATTATTGCCGTCGCGTGCGACATCGGCGCTGTCAAACACACCCTCCGCTGCGGCGACAGTGAGCGCATCCCCATCGACCAGGCCGGTATTCGCCTCATCACCACTGACCGCACTGAAGTCCGCGGCATCGAACAACAGCGTGGCCGCAGTGGTCGCGTCGTACTCCCGATCCGCTGCAGCGATCCCGGTCACTGTCGCCAGCGCACGCGGAGTGATCATCGCTGTCAGATCACCCGGGGCTACCAGGTTGTAGTTGCCGGCATGGTCGCCGTCCAGAGTGAAACCATCCAGCGTAACGGCCTGGGAAATGACATTGCCGTCTTCATCACGGGCCACATGGCGATCGGCAAAACGGGCCGTACCATCCACCAGACTAACATTATCCCCGTCAAACTCAGCCACACTGCCTGTCCCCGACAGCGTCGCATCGGTGGTGCCGTCATAAACCCGGTTCTCAGCCGTCAGACCGGTGACTTCGAGCGTATACGGCGTGATGGTGACCTGATGACTGCCACCACTTAGGGTGTAGTTGCCCGCCAGGCCATTGACCACATCGGCCAACATCAGGCCGTCCACGTCAACCAAGTCCTTGGCGATGATGTTGCCTTCAGCATCACGCGCCACATGACGATCGGCCATCTGCGCCGAGCCCTCAAGGTCCAACGCTTCCCCATCGACCAGATTGCCAAGATCAAGCACGCCGGCATCGACTTCCAGGGTCGCGTCGTAGACACGGGTGCCGGTTATATCCAGCTCGCGCGGAGTGATCGTCGCCGTCGTGGTCGCAGTGTTAGCGCCTTCCGCCAGCACATAGTTGCCGGCATCATCGCCCGACAACGCAATGCCGGTAATGCCCACTTCCTGAGCAGCTACTTCGCCGACGCCATCACGCTGCACATTGGCATCCGCGAACACACCGCTCAGCTCGGCGGCACCCACATCAAGGCTATCGACCTCAAACCGTCCGACAAACTCGGCCCCGCTCGCATCCAGCGTCGCTGCAGTCGTACCGTCATACTGGCGATCATCAGCCGCAATGCCGGTCACGGCGGTGATGGTGGCCGGAGTCACCGTCAGGCTGTGCTCAGAGGCGTCAATTGCCAGCATATAGTTGCTGGCGAGACCATTTTCACCATCAACCAACGATAAACCACCGTTTTCTGAGTCACCAAGGCCGGTCAGCGCTTTGGCCACGATTTCACCGTTCTCCCGTGCCACATGGCGATCGGCCAACGTGCCGACGCCATTCAGCGTCAGGCCCTCGCCTTCGACCAGATTGGCAAACACAAGCTCTTCAAAATAGGCATTATCTGTGCCATCGTAAACGCGACTGCCGCTCAGGGTCAGCACGCGCTGGGTGATGTTTCCGCTAATCGAGTCGGTATCCGGGCTGAAGCTGTAGTTACCCGCATCTTCGCCCGATATCTCGAATCCGTTCACCGTGACACCGTGAGTGCCGACGTTCTTGTCTGTAAACTCGGCACTGTAGGTAAAGCTGACGTCATCCCCTTCGATCAGGTTGTCGGTGAAGCTCAACTGGGCATCGTGGGTCCCGTCGTACTGACGGCTGGCGACCCCCAGATCACCCAGTTCGATATCCAGCGGGCTGATGGTAGCGGTGAGGCCTTCCGGCAGGGTCAAGTTGTAGTTGCCGACCAGACCACCGGAGGTCGCATCGTCGCTCAACGCGACTTCGCTGATAGTGACGTCCTGGGCGATCACGTTGCCCTCGGCATCCCGCGCCACATTGCGGCTGGCAAAGTCACCTTCGATGGCATCGATCTGCAGGGCCTCGTCGCCCACCAGTCCGGCCAGGCTTTCGTCACTGAAGATGGCGGTGGTGGTGCCGTCGTAGGTCTTGTCATCCGCGGTAACCGACAGCGTGAGTTCTGCCGGGTTGATGGTCAGGGTGCTACCGTTAACCTCAATCGCATAGCCAAGATCTGAGCCCACCTCATCTAGCAGCTGATAGGCGATCACGTTGCCGTCAGCGTCGCGGCGAACGTTCTTGACGTCATCCTTGGCATCCAGCCCAGTCAGGTGTTCAACGTCGTCCCCCAGGACCAGACCATCGAAGCTGCTTGCATACTCGGCCGAATCGAAGCCCTTACCGTCATAGGTTTTGACGATATCGTCGCCACCGCCCGTAATCACCGGTTGCTCGCGGTATACCACAGCATAGCCGCTGCTAGGCAGAACCGCCGTGAAATTGGTATCGGTTTCGGTGCTGTTGTAACGGAAGCGGCCACTACCCCACACCACCAGGCCATCAGCCGCACCTTCACCGGTCTCGACCAGGCCTGTGCTACCCGCAATCGAGCCGGTGTAGAAGATCATTCTCGCCTCATTCGCGAGGGTGATCTCCGTGCCTTCAGCAATCACGATGTTGCCACCGGCAGTATCTCCCGCCTCGGCATTGCGACCCGCGGAGAAGACCAGATCCTTGTCCTCGGCATCGACCGCGTCAATCGTGCCGCTCAGAGTCAGATTACCGTCAAGGGTAGCAATATCGCCATCGCCGGCGATGTTCAGACCCGCCAGGGTGAGCGGACCGTTATTGACAAACGTGAAGTCCCCCAGCGCATGAGTCGGACTGGTGGCATCCAGGATGCCGACGTTATGACCAGTACCCGTGGAGCCCCGACCCAGATCGTAATCCACATCCGCCGCCTGCGAATCCAGCACCAGCGTCTGGGCGGTGATCAAACCTTCGCCGTCATCGTCAGATACGCTGTTGTGCGCAGCGATGGTCACGCTATGGGTACCGGCGTTGAGGTGGCCTTGCAGGTTCACATCGCCAAACCCGTCCAGGGTCAAATCTCCGCTGGCGATTACGGAGCGCAGATCCAGCTTGCCCTGCCCGTTCGAGGTCAGCGTTCGGTCACCCACTGTCACCAGAGTGGTACCCGAACCGAAGCTCATATCAGTTTCGACGGTGGCATCGTCGGAGAGGCGCAATTGCCCACCCGCGCCATCAAAGCTCAGGCTCTTCACATCCAGGGCATCGGTCACGCTGATCCGGCCGCTGCTCTGGAACTGCAGGTCGGTCTCTGGATTCGGGTCGATCGTGCCCGCCAGCAGCAATTCGCCACTGCTCTGGCTGATCAGCACCTCGCCATCACCCAGGGCGATGTTGCCACTGAGCGTGTTGTTCCCCTCTAGGTTGTTCAACGCACCCTGCCCATCGGCACCGGTACCATTCAGCTTCAGGTCTCGGGACAGATTGATTCCGCCCTGCAGGCCGAGAGATGCACCCTCCTGAACCTCTACCTCATCCTCACTATCGCCCAGCGCATTGGCGTGGCCTGCCACCAGCATTCCACCATTCAGATTGAGCGGGCCAGTAAAGGTGTTGTTGCCGCTCAGCACCACGGTGCCAGGACCCGCTTGGGTGAACTCGCCAGAGCCGCTGATCGAACCCGGCACACTCGTGCTGCCCCCCTCGCCCAAGTTGAACACCAGTGCGCCGTCATTGACGATCGGGCCACTGCCCAGGCTACCGGTGGTATTGGTGCCATCGCCCACCTGCAGGGTGCCGGACTGGATGGTGGTGCCGCCGTCGTAGTCGTTGTCAGCCGTGAGGATCAGCGTGCTGTTGTTATCGCCGCTGATCGTCAGGGTGCCACCCTCACTCGACAGCGGGCTCGCCCAGGTGATCTCCTGACCATTCAGGTCCAGGTTGTACTGCTGATTCGGGCCAGTGCTGAAGCGGTCGGAATAATCCTCACTGTTGTGCTCGGTGTGCTTGAGCCAGCCGCCGTTCATATCCAGCGTGCCTTTGGAACCCAGAGCACCCTCAGAACCCAGGGTCAGCACACCGTCGTTCAACTGCGTACCGCCGGTGAATGTGTTGGTACCACTCAGCGTCAAATCGCCGTAGTTGATGATGCCGCCGGTACCGTAGATATCACCAGCGAAGTTGCCACCCTCCTCCAAGGACAACCACATGGGATCTCCCATCAAGCCAAGCTGAGTGTCCGACTCACCATTCAAGGTTCCCAGAACACTGTCACCCCCTAATTCGAGATGGGCATTGTTGGTCATCGTTACCGTACCACCGCTACCCAATATGCGGTCAAGGAATACCGTGTCACGTGGAGTGCCATCATCATCGCCGTTAAAGGTAATCGTGACGCCCTCAGGTATCACAACTTCTCCGACATTTGCGCCGGTCGGTACAGTGCCCGTGGTCGTACCGCCTGTTGGGCCCCAATTTTCCGGGTCGAACCAGTCGCCTGAATCGCCACCCTCCCAAGTCGCGCTTTGCAACTGTTCAATACTGAGCGTGCCATCATCGTACGCCACCAAATAGCCAAGGCCGTTGGTCAACCCTTCCAGTTCAATGGCGTAATCGCCAACATCCACGGCACCAAACGCTTCACCACCCTCTTTGACCGCCACCTCCTCATTAAAGTCACTGGGCATATCCCCGTTGCGCAGATCCGACCAATCAATGCTGTAGGCACCACTGTCGCTGGCATCGAAAGGATTATTGTCGTAGGTCTTGGTCACATCTTGGCCCGTGACGGTGACTACGGGTGCTTCGCGATAGATGGCATAAAGACCCGTGCCCGCTCCTTCGCCTTCACTTAGCGTCAGGTCAAAGTTATGTTCATCGATGGTACTGTTATAGCGGAAACGCCTGCTCGCCCAGGGGATCAGACCGTCGCCGGCATTGTCGGCGGTCTCAGCCACACCGATGCTGTCGTTGATACTGCCGGTGTAAATCGTCACACGACCATTCGGATCAAGGTTAAAGCTACCATTTCCCGAAATGATGACGTTACCACCGGTCGCATCGCCTGCCAAATAGCCACCACCGGCAATCAAGGTAACATCGTCACCATCAGCACTCGGATTGCCCAAAATCTGGATAGGATTCGCAACCGTGAGATCCCCCTCCAGCGTTTCGATGCGAATGGTCCCACCAGAAGCCCGCACCCCTATGCCTTGCGTACCAGGAGCAACCCCTACACTTAGCGCTTCAGCATTTACCAGATCCAAACTTCTCATCGTGCCCGCCAGTACACCGATGCGGTTTTCCGAGTTGGTCAGCTCCACATCTCCCAGTAGACGAAGCACCAGCTCATCCGCCAACACGGCATCGGAGATATTCAAATCCCAACCGAAGTTAGGATTCGTCCCTCTTTCCTCAATAGATAGACGATGTCCGGTCACATCTAGTTCACCATCTAGTACAAACTCAGTCGCGACTAGGTCAAGATCACCGTGAGCCTTAACCGATCCTAGCGTGATACGCGCATTCCCAAGTAAGCCAGTAATAAACAACGACAGGTCATTTAGTGTCACAAGATGACCCACTAGATTAATCTGTCCTTGATTGCCACTATTGTCTGTGAAAATGTCCGCCAGCAATTCAAGGGTGCTTTCTGGCGAACTGGACAGATTGAGAAGAGTCAGTGGATCAGGGCCCAAACGAACCGTACCTGAACCAGTGATGGCGAGCCCTCGCCTGTCTCCATCTGGACGAGTATCCATTTCACCCGTCAATACCAGCCGCCCGTCGGCAGAGCCGATACTCGCATCCGTTTCCAGTGAGACAACACCTCCCACGCTGTTTTCACCATCGACGTTCCACAGCGCAGCCGTGCCCGTCACGCCGCCGCCATTCAGGTTGATCGAATTGGCAATATCAATACCGCCGGAGAGCCCCAGGGTCGCGCCGGATGCTACGTCCACCGCCCCTGTGCCGAGCGCATTGCTATGCGCAGCCACCAGGCTACCGCCATCTACCGTCGTTCCACCGCTGTAGCTGTTGCTACCTGACAAGCGCAGGCTTGCCTCCGGAGCCCCCTCCATCTCAAAAGCGCCGCTGCCGGTGATGCTGGACGCGAGTTCCCCGCCGGTTTCATAGCGGAGGGTGGTGCCCGATTTAAGCTCGATGCTCTCCGTCGCCAGTGCGCCGGCACCGCTTACAATCAGGCGGCCTGACTCGACTACAGTAGCACCACCAAAGGTGTTGGCTCCTGTCAGGTACAGGTCGCCACCACCCAACGTGGTCAGCGTACCGCCCGTACTGGTCAGGGCCGTAGCCCAGGTGACGTTTTCACCATTGGTGTCGATGCGGTACTGCTGATTGGCTGCGGTGCTGAAACGGTCAGAGTAATCCATTGTATTGTTCTCAGTATGCTGCAGCGTGCCACCGGCAAAATCGATCGTACCAGTGGTGCTCAGTGCGCCGGTCGAACCCAGCGTGAGCACACCATCGACCAACTGCACTCCGCCAGTGAAGGTGTTGTTGCCAGCGAAATGCTGATCGGCCTCGATGCGAATGCCGCCCGATCCCGCGATCACCCCGGAGAAAATGCCCGGGTTGTTTGTATCCAGTGTCAGCCAACCATCCTTTTGCTCCAAGGTACCATCAATGCCGCCAAGCCAGCCGAGGACACTGCTATTCGCGATCTGGAGGTGGCCGTTATTGCTGATATCCAAGCCAACACCGCTGGCCTGCAGGGTGTCGATTTGAACAATACCATCCTCGGCATTTCCCGATGTCTGGTTTGGGTCAAAGCTTACTTCTGCACCTGTTGGAATCACTGCATTCGCTACGTTTGCCAGATCGGGCACCACACCAGTCTGGCTCAAGTCGCCGGTGACCGCCCAGTTCTCGGGATCGAACCACTGATTGCTACTACCACCGACCCAGGTCGCGCTGGGCAGACGGAGGATATCGACCCGGTACTCGCCACCCTCGAAGGTATAGTTACTCGCCAGACCACCATTCTCGCCATCTGCCAGGCTCAGGCCAGTCGCCGTGAGAACCTTGGCTTCTCCAACATTCTTATCCGCAACTGTTCCAGAGCCGGTGAAGTTCAGCGCCTGGTCTCCGACTAGCCGAGTCAGCTTCAGCACCTCATGACTCACCTCTGTGGTGCCATCGTATAGGCGCGAGCCGCTCAGGCCGAGCACGCGCGGGTCGATATTCAATTTTCCGGTCAGGGTCCCCCCAGCAGGCATGGTGTAGCCGAGATCAGACTCCAGATCGTTCACCGTGATGACATAGTCGCCCGCGTTGATCGCCTCGCCACCCGTCAGTACACCCTCAACACCGTTGGTCAACTGAAAGGTTGGCGTGCCGGAAAACTCATCACCATGCTCCAGCAGCTCCGCCAGACTATCCAGAAGCGACTGCCCCCCATCGTAGGCCTCGCCGTCGTACTCTTTGCTTGGCTCTGGCGGCGTGTTGATGAGAATTTCCTCGCGGTACACCGCGTAGAGACCTGTCTCCAGTGCAGCCGTCGTGGTGTCGAAATTACTGGTTGTCTCATCGCTGTTGTAGCGGAAGCGCCGCTCACCCCAGCGCAACAGACCGTCATTGGCATCCTGTGCTGAGTCGGCAACACGCGTACTGCCATCAATGGAACCGGTGTACAGCACACCGCGGCCGCCCGAACCGACGCTGATGTTCACGCTGCTTCCAAGCTTGATATCACCGCCGGCGCTGGTACCGGCAGCCGCTTGTCTGCCTGCGATCAACACCAAGGCACTGTTTTCTGCCGGATTGCCCTCACCAGCAAGGGTACTGCTGGTGCTCAAGTTGGCATTCACATTCAGGTCACCCAGCCCGGTTGCACCAGAGGCGAGACGCACCGGACCGGTTGCGCTGATCGCGCTGTTGACCGTCAAACTGCCCGCGGAATCCACCCACAAATTGCCCGCAGAAGACGCACCCAGCACGGTATTACCGGAAGCCCACCAGGTGACATCGCTGTTATTCTGCACACGCACTTCACCCATGCCAATGCGTGATGTGTCGCTGCCTAACAGGAATTGACCACCGCCCGCCAGGTTAAAACCTGCACCTTGAATAGTCGTTCCAGTCACCGCCAGGGTGCGGCTGGGCTCTGCTCCGAGCGTGGCACGCGCACCGCTGGATAAGCGCAGGTTACCCAAGGTCAGAACACCACTGCCCGCATTGGTCAAGGTGCTGTTATTGTTGGCAATGATCTGATTGGCAATCGATCGATTGTCTGAAACATTGAAGCGAAGTGTGGCGCTATTGGTCACGGCGCCTGACCCAAGCGAGCCCGACGTGCCGTCATCCCCGACCTGCAGCGTCCCTGCGTTGATGGTCGTGGTGCCCGTATAGGTGTTGTCGCCCGTCAGGGTGAGCGTTCCACCGCCTTGCTTGGTCAGGTTGCCAGAGCCGGAGATGACCTGACCCAAAGCCAGATTGTTTGAGCGATTGACGATGAGGTTGCCGTTATTCGTGATCGCGCTCGACGAAGACAGCGAACCACTATTACCTCCACTACCCAATTGCAGCGTGGCACCGCTGGCGATCGTGGTCGTACCCGTGTAGGTGTTGTTTCCGGTCAAGATCGTCGTGCCCGTGCCTTCACGAGTGAATGCGAGTTGGCCATCGCCATCCTGAATCACACCAGAGAATGTGGCCGTATTGCTACCACCCACTGTCAGGGTTTTGAGTCCATTTATCTCCGTAGTAATCGTGCCAGCACCCGTAATCGAATCAACCTGAACCGCGTCACTCTCAATGTTCCACAAGGCACCAGAATCAACATTCACGCTAAGCTGATTGTGCAAATCAGCTCCCGGAGCCAGTGACAGCTTACCGGAATTGATATTCAATGTACCCGAATGGGTATTCGTACCTCGGAGCACAAGCGTGCCGCTACCTGTTTTATTGAGGGTTCCGCCGTTTGAGATTGCGCCCTGAATATCCACTGTTCCAGACGGGGTATCCAGTGTCCCTGAATTTGATACATTGATATTGGCCCAAACACTTGCACCATCTTCGAGCCTCAAGGTACCGCTTGTTGTGGCATCCCCGAGATCGATATTGGCCATTCTTCCGGATTCTGCGATTTCGCCAACAACAGATAATGTGGCACCATCTCTGATGCGGATTCGACCCTGTCTATTGCTACCTTGGAGCGGACCGAAACCAAGGTTCGACCAATTATCAAGTGTAATCGTTCCTGTACCACCGGAAATTTCTAAAACAGCGTCTGTATTATCCCAGGTGGTAATTCTGCCACGATAAGTGTAGTTTGAATTACCCGGATTTATTATCAGGGTATTGCCGTCGGTTAGACTGGCCAGACTCATTTCAGTTTGGGGGTTGCTAAGTGCACCATTGCGTAACTCAATGGTGCCCGCGACGCTGCTTGTCATTTCTAACTGTGAATTATTACTCGTGCCATACAGTTGCACGCCCGAACCATCGAAGACTTGGGTGCCCGTGCCCTGCCGGATGATTTGTGCACCGCCATTAAAGGTACCGCTAAAAACGCGCTCCCCCGTTGAGTGCCATATATCACCTAGCCACAGATCGGTATCATTGGCCATAGTGACAGTGCCACTGCCTTCTAATGAACCAATACGCGCGCGGTCGTTAGCCAATAGCTCAGCGTCGCTCCAGAGCGAAACGTTTGCACCCGAGAGGTTCCAATTTCTAACCTCGAAGGTACCTTGTCGAACTTCGATATTGACCCTTCCCTGGGTTCCGCTTGCAAGTCCACTTTGATCTTCCATAAAAAGAACCGAGCCGAAACCATTCTGATTTACAATGACATTCGCAGGTGAAGTGCCGGAATCCGGCCCCCGGATTTGCATGTCGCGAAATAGAGACGGAAGTTCCCCGTTTGAGTCCATATACAGGGTTGCGCCGGATGACATCCTCAATGTAGGGTCGATGAGACCCGCTGTAAGTTGCCCTACCACCCGCATACTCCCTGTAGTCAAATAGATATCACCTTGGCCGAAAAGTCGCCTGATTCCTCCTTGTTCGGGCAAAGTAAATTGGGCGTTACTAAGTCCCGAAAATCGAACTTCGTCACCTTGCCCTACGTTAATACTGCCATAAAAGGAAGTATTTTGATTGCGCCGCCACCAGACCGTGGCCTTGCTAGCACCTTCAGATCTAACTGCACGTAATTGGACTCTATTTCCGTTATCCTCGAGGTCCAGTAAGGTCCCTCCTTCGTAGGCCAGCACACCACTGACAGATTCTAGCCCGCCTACCGAGTTATTTGAGTTACCTAAGCGAATAGCGCCATCACCCGACTTACGTACCGTGCCTGGTCCATTAACCAAAAGATTACTTAGCTCTCCTAAATCCGCTAAAATAGGGGAACCATTTGAGCTGTAGGATTCTTTTTCATTGCTCAAACGAAAATCAACGACTGAATCAGCGTTTTCCAGAATGACTTCTGCATTCCCGGTATTGCCTGACCAAGACTGATCACCCGCTATAGTAGAAAAGGAAACACCGCTATCCAGAATAACACCACCTTCGTTTTTGGTGCCCGCATTCAAAATCAGTTCCCCAGCGACATTGAATGTGCCACCCAGATAAATAGTGTGTGCAGCTCGAAATTCCAGTGTTCTGTGGCTCGGAACGTTAATAGCCTCCTGATTGCTGATATAAATGTGCCCATTCCCTGGATTATCCATATAGGAAGAATTATCGGTAAGAATGATCAAGTCGTTATTTTGGAGCGAAGTATTGATAAAGGACTTTCTGATATATGGAGTCCAAGAAGAGTCTTGCGAATTCGCACTCCAAAAACTTCCGCTTCGGTCAACTCTTGAAGACTGATTATCTCCAAAGTCGTCCGAGACAATATTAAGATCCGGTGGATCGAGTAACCAGACACCCACATCGCCATTTGGAGCATAAGTGGACACTGCGGCATAGTTGATATCTAGGTATTTGCCGGAAGTCTCGATCTGACCACCGTGGCCGCTTTCAGGGCCACCTTTGGCATATAGCGTACCGTCCACAATGGTTTGAGATTCGGGGTGATCAATATCACTCCAAACCACCACCGTGCCGCCGTCGCCATTCTCGGTCGCACTCGCATCAAGTACCGCATCGGGACCGACATAGGCACGGCGCGCTTCGGACACAGCGTCGGGGTCATCGAACACCCGGCGCTCAACATTCTCCCCGCCCTGCCAGTCGCCGCCGACTAATACCGCACCACCGCCATGGGCGCCGCTAGCATTCAAGTGTGCATCGCCATCAACCATGACAGTATCTGCCGTGGCTATGATCTTGCCGCCCTCACCCTGCTCCGGGGCACTTACATTCATCGTGCCACTAATATTCATTTCGCCAGCATCGGCATCGCCGATAAGCCAAATTTCACCGTTTTTGCCACTGGCAAGCGTTTGCGCTTCAGTCACACCGGTGTGGTTAATTACACTACTGGTTAGATCACCTGCCGCTTTCGCGGTTAACAAGATCAACCCACCGTCAGCGCGTATAGCACCACCTTGTTCGATATAGGTTTCTAACGTCGACTCTTCTACTTCTATCTTAACTGGGCCACCAAGATCCAGCATGACACGACTACCCGCACCCATCAGGACTGAGCCCTCGTTGGCTGTGATCGAGCCAGTATTGATAATTTCAGCGGCAATCATGGCAACATAGCCACCATCAGCCGCTTTAATATTACCCTTATTGATAACGGCATTGGTGCTTTCACCACTAAAGGTGAAATTTCCATTCATAAAGTCGTCGGTAGAAATATCCAAAGTAGATGCGACCAATGCACCCACATCTACTTGTGCGGTGGAGCTGAACAACACACCGTTGGGGTTCACTAGAAAGACTTGACCATTAGAGGTCAGCGCACCGCGAATATTGGAAACTTGATCACCTGTGACGCGATTTAGAGCAGCAGATGAAGCACTAGGTTGAACAAATTCAACACGGTTACCTTTACCAATTGAGAAGCTCTGCCAATCGATTGCCGCTTTGTCAGAAGTTTGATGAATGGTCATATTTTGACCTGATGAAGAGATCGATGCCGCACCACCCACAACTTGACCACCCGTGGGCAATTCAGATGCCATTAACTGCGAACTCACCAGAATAAGACTACCAACTACCACTGAAGCTGGGCGTGCTAAGCGTTTCGTTTTTTGCTTGCTTCGATTCGGACCAATCTCACTAGCAACTTGCCAAACGCCTTTCACTGCATTCCAAACGGTACGGTATATTTTATTCATAGTAGTATCTCTTATAGATGCGAGTCTAAATATAATGTTTGCGTGTAAGACAACAAACTTAATTCTTTATTAGCTTGAAGCGACCTTTCAGTACACACAGTTGTATATATTCAAGATTAACAAAAGATGTTTTATTCATTTCTGATAATTTCTGACAAAAATAAACTTTATTCTCGCCTGAATCTCTATTACTGTAAAAGCATTAAAGAAACAATGCTTACAAAAAATACATTTACTTCGTACCTGGGAAGGTTAGATTAAACTAAAGGGTATGGTGGTCGATTTGCACCAGGTTGTGTATTGAATCGAGGAACAGTCGGCATAATATTAAATAACGCTTTTGGCGAAGTTAGGATGAATCAACTTATGGGCTTTTGAAAAGTTCCATTTTCCTTCACAAATCGCACTGAAGATTAAAATTAATTAAAAGATTTTTAAAAAATCTTCCATTGCAAGTGTCCCTATAAAGCGAAGATTACTCTAATACCTTAACACAATGCCAATTATGCTATACCTGCCAAACATAACCTAAGCCATGAACGGTTTCTAATGGTAAGGCATGTTGAGCCGCTGCATCGACTTTGCTCCGAATACGATAGATTGCCGAGTCAAGGGCTTTGGGATCATAAGCATCGTAATTTTTATTTAATGCATTGATTAACATCTCTTTCGATACTAGGCTACCAGCATGGTCAATTAACAGCGCGACCATAATTGCTTCTCGTGCTGTCAAGGTGATCTGAATGCCCGCAGGACAAATCAGTTGACTACTTACCAAAGACCACTTCATCTGTGCTGACAGGTTTTCATCTGTGGCATGACTTTGCTTAGTGCGTTCATAGTGCTCTAAAATCGCTAACAATTCATCTAGATCAACTGGCTTAGGCAGGTAGTAATCGACATCCTTTTTAAACCCAGCAACCCGATCCTTAACACGACCCAACGCACTCATAATGAGCAGCAGGCCTGCATGATGATCTTTAATTTCATTGACCACCTCAAGTGCGTCGCCATCGGGCAATAAACGGTCAAATAACACCGCATCGAAGGATTGCTCCTTAATCAATGCTAAACTATCTTTAATTTCGAACGAAATTTGCACAGCATAGCCGCGTTTAATTAAAAACCGTTGCAGCTGGTAAGCCAAATCTTCTTCATCTTCAATAAGCAATAGTGTTAATTTTGAGGCGGGCGAATCTTGCAACTTCATTCTCTCCTAACGTTTTCGCGTCTGTTTGCAATAAGCATGGGGTTAGTGTTATTTAGCCTAGCCACTTTGCTGCGAGCTGATGGCTTCCAGTGTCATCCTTACCAGAGCCTGCCTCATGATAGCACGATATTTTTTGATACTTCAGCTGCGCTAGACTTTGACGACATTCTAACCATTCAATTTACCGAACCTTATCAAGCTGAGGCGCTGGGTTTAACCCGGGATGCCGTCTGGATAAAAACCGTCTTTAATCCCAAGCAGGCCTGCTTAACACCAAGCTGGAATTTGCAATTTGGGAATCCGTACTTGGATTACATTGATGTGTATATTTTACAAAATAATAGATTACTAGCGCATTATGAACTGGGTGACCGACGTAGCCGACCTGCTGACCTGTCCCCGCAACGATTACCTGCCGTTCCCTTAAGCCCTTATTTGGATACAGACACCGCAGATGAGCTCGTCATTTTTGCTCGCCTAGCGTCGCAAAACTCGATCTCGACCGATATGGTTTTTATCACTCAGGCTCAGATACAGGCAAAAGATGCACCGATTATCATCGTATCGGCATTCATAGCAGCGTCTTTGCTATTAATCATTCTGTTCAGTGTCATCTTATTTTTTGTCACTCGGCATATTGCAGCGCTGTATTTTATTATTTTGGTAAGTAGCTACAGCTTTGTATTGGCAACCATTTATGGTTGGATGCACTATATTAATTTGCCAAGTGATCCTTGGGTCGTTATTGTCCAGCCCATTATCATCTTGAGTTTTATATTACTGTCAAATGCCCTGCTTAATATCCAACCCAACTACCCCCGCATCTATCTAGCATTGCTGGTTATCGGTTTAGGCTTAATTTTTCTAACTGTAACCGGCGCAATATTTGATGACTTGCAAACGCCACTCAGATTTGTACATAGCTTAGCTATTGTCTCGCTGCTGACTATTCTCGTTTTAAGTCTATTAATGGTTCGACAAAATTTAATCGCACGCTTTTATTTTGCGATGTTTGGCATTATGGTCATCGCGATTGTGATACGAATTTTAGCGATTTATGGCCTCGTTCCCGCCAATTTTGTGATGGCTAACCTATTTGCTTTTGCAATAGCATTTCAATTGATAGTCTTGTTTTTTATCATGCTGGGTTATTACTACCGAAACTTTATTAAGCTTCAAACTGAATTACAACAATTACAACTTGAACAAGAGCTGGTGAGCCAACGCAAATTGTTTTTGCGCCTGCTTTCTCATGAGTTTATGACCCCTTTAGCCATTGGTAGCGCAGCCGGTCGCAATTTAGCAGACGATCTTGATGACTTAGCTAAACAAAATGTGGCACCTCATATCGTTCGTCAAATGCAACAAGACTTACACACTCAGCAACGTGCTCGTCAACGCCTACAGGACTTGGTCAATCAATGCTTAGAGGCTGACTATGAGGTGAATCGTTTTGAAGAAGGTTACACAACACTGGCTCAATTTAGCCGAATCTTTTATCAGAGTCTTAATAAAATTGACCAACGGCCACGTATTATTGTGGAATGGGATTTTGAACCGGAGTCGCTTTCAGAACAACATAGCACACTAAAGATTAAAGGCGATGCCGAACCGCTGGTGATGGCGCTGAATATGGTGGTCAACAACGCCTTAAAATATTCCAAACCGGATCAAAACGTTATCATCACTGTTTCACTTGATAAGGCGCAACTGATCATAGCGGTGCGCGACTTTGGTATTGGTTTTGATCAAGATAATGAGATCACTCAAGCTTTCAAACGCGGGCGTAATACTCAGAGTACGTCGGGATTAGGACTAGGTTTATTTATTAGCCAGGAAATTTTGCAACGCTATCATGGCAAGCTCACGATCGAACCGCAACAGCCTGGCAGTTTAGTGAGTCTGAGCATTCCATTAGATAGCAAGTAGGTAGATTTGATATACTATTCGATTTTTAAAGACTCCTAACTATGCCACAAGACTATCGTGTACCGCATCTGACCACGGCACTGACCGGCCCGTTACTTGAATTAGAAGCCCACTTGCTTAATCACTCTCATGCGATAGAAGCTTGGTTTAGGCAAGAGTTTCGCGATACGCCGGCGCCTTTTTACGCATCGGTAGATTTGCGCAATGCCGGTTATAAGTTGGCGCCGGTCGATACCAACCTATTCCCGGCAGGCTTTAATAATCTGCATCCAGACTTACGCCCTTTGGCGGTACAAGCGGCACAACACGCGATTACCCAGGCCTGCCCTGTCACTGATGGCGTGCTGATTATCCCAGAAAACCACACTCGAAATACATTCTATCTTGAAAACCTTTTTACGCTGAAAGAAATCATTGAAAGCGCTGGCTATGAGGTGCGCATTGGCTCGATTAACCCTGAAATCACTGAAGAACAGACCATAGACCTGCCTTCGGGTAATCGCTTAGTGTTAGAACCCTTAGCGCGTGAAGGTAATCGCGTTGGTGTGGCGGGATTTTTTCCTTGCGCGGTGTTGTTGAATAATGACTTATCTGCGGGCCGCCCCGCTATTTTAGAAGGCATTGAGCAGGTACTCATGCCGCCACTTGATTTGGGCTGGTCGAGCCGTTACAAAACGCACCATTTTCAGCACTATGCCACGGTAGCTAAACGCCTAGCTGAATTAGTTGATATTGACCCTTGGTTAATAACGCCCGAATCCGTGCAATGCGGCGAAGTGGATTTTAAAAATCCGGCCAGCTTGGAACGCTTAGCCACAAAAGTGAACGAGGTCTTAGCCAAAACCGGTGATTATTACCACGAGCACGATATTGACTGTAAGCCGTTTGTGATTGTTAAATCCGATAGCGGTACCTATGGCATGGCCATCATGTCAGTGCAATCAGCGGATGATATTCTCAAACTCAATCGAAAACAGCGCAATAAGATGAGTTTTGCGAAAGAAGGGTTATCGGTAGATAAAATGCTGGTACAAGAGGGTGTTTATACTTTTGAAACCCTAGATAAAGCGGTTGCTGAGCCGGTAGTCTATATGATTCATAACCATGTCATCGGGGGCTTTTACCGCATTCATACCGGCAAAACCGCAACAGATAACCTGAACTCACCGGGGATGCATTTTGAACCTATGTCGTTTCAACAGTCTGGCGTGCTACCCGATCAAAACCAAGAACCGGATGCCGAACCTAATCGCTTTTATGCCTACGGTGTCGTCGCGCGTCTAGCCTTGCTAGCTGCCGCGTATGAAATAAAGTATTCCAAATCCACTAAACCAGGCTAGCTGTTAATCAAATCAACGAGCCTGTTCGTCTTGCTGGCAATTCAGTTCAGCCAGTAAGGCGGTATTCCAGAGTACAATCCACCATAGCAAATAAAGCCACAACAAAAATAATGGTAAGGCGGCGAGCGCACCGTAGACCAAATCGTAGGTTGGAAAAGACTGGATAAACCAAGCAAACCCCCGCTTCAGCAACTCAAACTGGATACTGGCCATAATCGCGACTAGGCCTGCTTGCTGCCAGGAAATAAAAGCGGTTGGTACCCATTTGAATACCATAAAGAACACCACAAACCCGACAATCAGCGGTACCAGTTTTAACCACTCCAGCATTTGAATGGGTTCGTAATCGTTCAACTCTTGCCAAATGGGATAAGCCATTAAACTACTGCTCGCAAACAAACCTGCCCCAAGCAAAATAGGGCCTAATAGGCTAATAGCGAGATATTTACTGATAACCCACCACCAGGATCGTTGGCGTCGCACCTGCCAAAAGCTATTTACTTTTTGATCAATATGCCAAAGCAATAACAGCGTCGTCATCCACATAGCTAGTAGGCCTGGTAAAGCAAGGCGACTAGCTTGTTGCGCAAAGTTATTTAGAGACTGGGCAACAACCGGCTGAGAGTCGGGAATAAAGTGGGTAAACACCATATCCAACACCAGATTTTGTAATGGCTCGAATAATGGCGACATCGAAAAAATGCTGATCATAATGGCCAACATTGGCACCAAACTGACCAGCGACACATAAGCGAGTGACGACACCAAGTCGCCACCCTTGCAAGACACAAATCGTTTGCTGCTAGCAAATAACAGTCCTAGTCCCGGAAGTCTAGCCAGCTTAGTCATCATTGATTTAATCAATTACGGCGGTTAGCAAATACCATGCTCTTCAAAAGGTTTAAACCTTCATAGAGTTCATAATCTTCAGACAACAGATCCGCAATTTCATCTAAACGCTCTTGTTCAGATGCATCAGCGCCATCTTGGTTAATATGCCCGTCTAAATCCTTTTCACGGCGTCGCTCTTCATTAACGCGCTCAACTTTAACCAAATCGATTTCAATGTCGGGCTTAATACCTGAAGCCTGAATAGAGCGACCATCTGGTGTGAAATAAAGCGCCGTGGTTAACTTAATAGCTGAGCCATTATTAAGTGGCAAAATGGATTGCACCGAGCCTTTACCAAAGGTATCTCGGCCAACAATGAGGGCTCGCTCGTGGTCTTGCAAGGCACCGGCCACGATTTCAGACGCCGATGCGGAACCTTCATTGACCAACACCACAATCGGCTTGCCGTTCATTAAATCGCCTCGTTTGGCTTCAAAGCGCATTTTAGAATTCTGCAAGCGTCCCTCGGTATATACAATAAGCCCCTCATTAAGGAAGGCATTTGACACATCAACAGACGCGCTTAATACGCCACCAGGATTATTACGCAAATCTAGCACAAGGCCTGCTAGCGGGCCGTTATTTTCTTTTTCGAGTTCGCGAACGGCTCGATTGAGGTCTTCACCAGTCCGTGTTTGAAATTGACTAATGCGCACATAACCCAAATCAGATTCAAGTAAACGCTCTCTAACACTGCGGACCTTGATAATAGCACGGGTAAGTTCAAACTCTATTGGTTCTGCTTCACCGCTACGAATCACCGTGAGGGTAATCTTGCTGCCAGGTTCACCACGCATCATTTTGACGGCTTCAGTTAAACTCATGCCTTGCAGCGACGTATCGTCTAGTTTAATAATGATATCGCCTGAGCGTACCCCTGCTCGCTGCGCAGGCGTGTCGTCGATTGGCGCCACAACGCGCACCGCGCCGTCCTCCATCCCGACTTCCATTCCCAGCCCACCAAACTCACCACGGGTGCTCTCCTCAACCCGCTCAAAGCTCTCTTTCGGCAAAAAATCAGAATGGGGGTCTAAGTTAGTCAACATGCCACGAATCGCGTTTTCGAGCATTTTTTCATTTTCAATGGGTTCATAATAACCTGTCGAAATACGGTCATATACCTCTACAAATGCACGAAGTTCTTCTAATGGCAAACTTGAGGCGCTGTTTGCTTGTCGGTCGGCCATGACGCTGGTGCCTACAACTAAACTGGCACCAAGCACCCCACCCATTACCATCCAACTTATTTTTTTTAATCCAGTTGTTTTCACCACAGACTTATCCTCGTAATACGCTTTAAAGTGCAGTATATCTGATCTTTTTATAACACAAGATCGCCATTTTGCATTAGAATTTGCTGAAATATAAATTATAAGTAGGATACGAATAAACATGACTGAACACAACCTTTTCGAAATGAAAGAGGACAATATCCTTAAAGCTTCCAAAGCTTTGAAGGCCATGGGGCATCCATTACGCTTAAAAATATTGTGTGTTCTCAGCGATGGTGAAATGCCTGTAATGGACATAGTGTCAAAGGTGGGAACCACCCAAAGTAATGTTTCTCAACACATCGATATTCTTCGCGAAAAAGGTATTGTGTCATCGCGTCGTGAAGGTAGTAAAATTCTTTGCAGTGTGGCAGATGATGAAATCATCAATCTACTCCATGCCATGCAAGCTACTTTTTGCCCAACTGACTAAGTTACAATTTCCATTATCCGCCTATAGTTTAACAGGATAAAACGGCTGCCTCCTAAGCGGCAACTCCAGGTTCGAGTCCTGGTGGGCGGACACTCTTCTAACGGGTAAAATCTTGTTTTATTGCTATTAAAACTTGTTCAGTTGCATGCTGCTGTGGCATGTTTGCAAACTGATTAGACACGTCAAATCGCTGCTGCGTATCCAGCCAATGTTGAATTTCTTTCGCTAAGCCGTCAGGCGTTAATGCTGTCTGAACAATCGTTTGGGCCACACCTTGTTGTACTAACACATCGGCATTGGCACTTTGATGGTCGTCAACCGCATAAGGAAAAGGAATGAAAATAGCAGGACGCTTTGCCGCCTGCACTTCGCTGACCGTTAATGCACCCGCGCGTGCGATCACCAGATCACACTCCGCATAGGCCTGTGCCATATTATCGATAAAGGACACGACCTTAACGTTGGAAACCCCACACGCCTCATAAGCAGCACACGTCTTGGCCTGCTCAGCTTGCCCCGTTTGATGTAACACCTCTGGTCGCTGCTCCACGGCCATTAAGCCGAGCGCTTGAGGCAAGGTCTCATTTAAGGCACGGGCGCCACGACTGCCACCGATAACCAATATTTTTCTGACGGTTGAGTGAGTTTGCTCCGCCGTTAAAGCAGGCACTTTTTGAATTGCCTCTCTTACCGGATTACCGACAAGATATTGATTTTTAGCATGCCAACCCCTTACCTGAAAACCACAAAATACGGTTTTTGCTAGTGGTGCCAACAAGCGATTAGTTAAGCCAACTATGGCATTTTGTTCATGCAAATAAAGTGGCAGGCCTGCTAACTTAGCTGCCAGTCCACCCGGCCCACAAACAAACCCACCCATACCGAGTACGGCATCTGGCTGCAGCTGCCTAATTAACCGATAAGCCCGCCAGCAGGCCTGACTTAAACGCCAAGGGGCGCTGACCCAACCACGCAATCCATTACCTCTTAGTCCTTTAACATCAATAGCATAAAATGGAATATGCTTGTCACTCACCCACTGCTTTTCCATGCCATTCGGTGTGCCGAGCCAAACCACTTCCACCCCTTGCGCTTGCCAAGCCTCCGCCAGTGCTAACCCCGGAAATACATGCCCCCCAGTGCCAGCAGCCATAATCATAATACGGTTTGGTTTGTTCATCCTACTCCTTGCGGATTCGTGCCTGACTGAATAGACTGCTGCCGCTGTGTTATTTGAGCAAGCCGTGTTTCGTAATCAATCCGCAACACGATACCTATAGCCAAAAGCGCCATCATTAAACTACTCCCGCCGTAACTCACAAATGGCAGGGTAAGCCCCTTCGTTGGAAATACGCCAACATTCACGCCAACATTAATAAGAATTTGACCGGCAAACATAATAGCAATCCCATACACAACAAGCGCTTTAAAGGGCGCTGTTGGGGTCCATGCTGCTTGCGCGATAGCAAACATTCGCCATAATAATAGTCCATAAAGTGATAACAACAATACTACACCGAGCCAACCTGTTTCCTCGGCAAAAATGGCAAACATAAAGTCAGTATGTGCATCGGGCAAATAGAGTAACTTTTGCACACTTGAGCCCAAACCACTGCCTGTTATGCCCCCCGTTCCTATGGCCATTAAGGCTTGCGATAACTGATAACCCACGCCAAAAGGGTCTTGCCAAGGATCCATAAAATTCATTACCCTCGCCATTCGATAGGGCGAATTAATCACTAGCGCAATTAACAGCAAACTAATTGGCAACACCGTGATCACAAAGTAGCGAAACGGCGCACCCGCGATAAACAACATCCCCACCAAAACGCCTGCAATGAGAACCGTTGTGCCATAATCAGGTTGAAGTAAAAGTAGAGCAGCCATCAAACCAAATGGTAAAAATAATCGCATCACCGCTGCCGCGTCCTGTCTTACTGCATCTTGATGGCGCTGCAAATACCCGGCTAAAAATACAATGGTGGCAATTTTAACCCACTCAGCAGGTTGAAAGTTCATAATGACCAATGGTAACCAACGCTTTGCCCCGCCAATTTCTCGGCCAAAAATCAGCACCAAAAGCAATAACACCAAACCAAATAAAAACCACTTACCACGATGACGCAACCAGGTTTCACTCGGCACCCATAACATTAAGGCGGCCAACATACCACCGAGACCCAGGGCAAACACTTGACGCTGAAAATAATGCCACTGATGGCCAAAACGCAACTCACTGACGGCAACAGAGCTAGACAAGACCATCACTAAACCGACCACAATTAAACTGGTCACGATAAAAATCAGCCCCGTATCTAAAGCCCGCAAATCAAGACGATATGTATTCATCACGCGTTAGTTCTCCAAGGCTGCCACGCAGGCCGCAAAATGGCGCCCACGATGTTGATAATTGTCAAATTGATCAAGACTCGCGCAAGCAGGCGATAACAATACCCGATCACCCGCTTGCGCCAACTTTGCTGCTAACTGTACAGCTTGCTCCAATGTTTCTACATGATGGCAAGGTAAGTGCGCTGACCAGGCCTGGTAAAGTTGCGCGGCATCTCGCCCAAAGACAATGGCCGTACGCGCAAATTCAGCTAATGGTTGAGCCAATGGCAGCATATCGGCTCCTTTTGCATCACCACCCGCTAACACAACCAACTTACTGGGCTTAATACTTGCACCGATACTGTTTATGGCTGTCAAGGTTGCCCCCACATTGGTACCTTTAGAGTCATTAATCCATGTAACCTGATTACGTTCTGCCACCCATTCGGTACGATGCGGCAAGCCGGTAAACTCTGCCAACACTTGACGAATCACTGGTAACGATACATCAAAAGATTGAATAAGTGCCAAGGACGCAAGTGCATTAAGAAGATTGTGGGGAGCGCGCAACGTTAAGTCTTGAACTGGCATAATCATTTGATTACCACGTGCCAACCAGTCTTGACCCTGCAGATCAAGCAAGCCCCACTCATCCTCACTTTGAGGCGCACCCAAACCAAAAAACTGTTTAGGTGTTTGCTTGGGCACCCAAAATTGGGTGGGCTCCTCAAGCGGGATGATGGCGAGCTCGGTATCTTGGTAAACGCGGTTTTTAGACTCAATGTAGGCACTCATACCCTCATAACGGTCTAAATGATCTTCACAGATATTGAGTACGGTTGCCGCGCAGGTTTGCAAAGAGTAAGTCGTATCTAGTTGAAAACTTGATAACTCTAATACAAATACATCATAAGTATTATCATCAAGCAATAAATCCAATACCGGTTGACCTATGTTGCCACCTAAACCCACGACATAACCCGCTTGCTTCAGGAGCTGCGCAGTTAAACTTGTCACGCTACTTTTACCATTAGAACCGGTAATGCCAAGCACGGGCGCACGGGTGGCTCGTGCAAATAACTCAATATCACCAATAATATCAACGCCTTTTTGCCTAAATGGCTGCAGCCAAGGCTGGCGTAAATCTATTCCAGGACTGATCACGACCACAGTCGTTTTAGCCACCCATGTTGATGGCAGCCGACTCTTGGCAAACTTTACATTTGGATAGGCTTGCTCAAGTGGCGCAAGGTCAAGTTCCTCGCGCGTATCATAGGCCAGAATGGCTTCATTGTTATGCGTTAAATAGCGTAATACCGATTGACCTGTTATGCCTAATCCAATCACTAAATACATGGTTTATCTCAACTTTAAGCTCGCCAAGCCAATCAGCACTAAAATAATGGTGATAATCCAAAAACGCACAATTATTTGCGACTCATGCCAATTTTTATGTTCAAAATGATGATGCAATGGCGCCATTAGAAACACCCGTTTCCCTCGCAATTTATAGGAGCCGACTTGTAAAATAACGGATAGGGTTTCAATAACAAAAATGCCTCCCATAATAAATAACACGATTTCTTGGCGAACCGCCACCGCGGTCGCCCCTAACGCCGCGCCTAACGCAAGCGAGCCGACATCGCCCATAAAGACTTGCGCTGGATGGGTGTTAAACCACAAAAAGCCTAAACCGGCTCCGACCATCGCGGCCATTAAAATCGTAAGCTCGCCCACGCCTGGAATATGCGGAATATCTAAATAGGCTGCAAAAACGGCATGGCCGGAAGCATAGGCAAATACGCCTAATGCGGCGGCCACCATTACGGTAGGCATAATCGCCAAGCCATCTAAACCGTCCGTTAAATTCACCGCATTGGAGGTACCAACTATCACAAAGTAACTTAAGACAATCACCCAGGCACCTAAATAGATATAGTTGTCCTTCATATAGGGAATGAGCAGCTGGGTTTCGGCTGGCACCTGCGCAAAATGATAAAAGCCAAAGGCGGCAATTAAACCAATGACGGACTGCCAAAAAAACTTGGTCCGCGAGCGCATCCCCTCTGGATCGCGATAGACGACTTTTTTATAGTCATCGATAAAGCCGATCACACCAAAGCCAAACATAGTAAAACTGACCAACAACAGATAAAAATTGGTTAGATCACCCCATAACAAGAGCGCAATGGCAATCGCAAACAAAATCAGCGTCCCGCCCATTGTGGGTGTGCCTGCTTTGACTAAATGGCTTTGTGGACCATCCAGACGAATACTCTGTCCCACTTTTAAGCGCGTGAGCCAGCGGATGACCGCAGGACCAATTAAAAAAGAAATGATCAGTGCTGTCAGCACACTCATAATGGCGCGCACGGTGATGTAGTTAAATACGGTGAAACCGCTATGAAACTGACTTAAATACTGACTAAGGTAAATGAGCATGGGCAATCCTTTGAGTTAAACCAGGGCGCAACTGATCCATCGCAGCACTGCGCGAGCCTTTAATTAAAACGACCCAAGGTTCACCGGTTTTATAAAGTGTAAATAATTGCGCTATCATGGCAGCATGATCGGCATTTTTTGACAAGGCTTGTTCATTTTTTATGGATTTAAAGCCCGCTATATAATCGTTTGCATGGGATCCTTGCGCCCACAGCTGATTTACGCCTAGCCGTGCGGCCTGCTGACCAATCTGAAAATGCGCTTCTACTGCCGTACCCCCTAACTCAGCCATGGTTCCTAAACAGGCCAGCATCGGCTTGTTATCAGGACTGGCAAGGGCATGAAGACTATCTAACCCTGCCGCCATCGAGCTTGGATTAGCGTTGTAACTATCATCAATTAAAGTGAGTGCGCCCAATTGATAGGTTTGTAACCGACCATCGGTGCCGGTAAACTGAGCAAACACTGGTGCAATGTCCTCCCAATCCCAGCCTAATGCCTGCGCTACAGCCGCACCAGCAGCGAGATTATAGGCATTATGAGCCCCTAATAACGGACTGGTCACTTTGCGCCAGACCTGCTGATAGTACAACTCAAAATGAACGCCCTGCTGATCCGCTATCACATTACGAATTTGGACATCCGCTTGAGCAGACTGGCCAAAACTCATAGTCTTGGAATGACTGCGATTTAATTTTTCTTGCCATTGATTAAAACCAGGCGAATCAGTATTAATAATCCCAACCCCATCGGGTTTTATGCCATGCATGATTTCACCTTTAGCCGCAATAATACCATCTAGACTGCCGAAGCCCTCTAGGTGTGCGGGGGCGGCTAGGGTAATCACCGCAATATCAGGTTCAGCCAGACGCGTTAGGCAATCGATTTCACCCTGATGATTTGCGCCCATTTCAATAACCGCATAGCGATGATCGTCATTAATCGAGAGTAAGGTTCGTGGCACACCAAACTGATTATTTAAATTGCCCTGTGTTGCCAAGGTTGCACCTTTGGTTGCAAACAGGGCAGCCAAGAGTTCTTTTACCGTGGTTTTGCCATTCGAGCCCGTTACCGCAACCAAACAATCCAATTTTGCCGCGCGACGATGCGCTTGACCGAGTCGCCCTAGCGCTCGAGTGGTATCCGCTACAACTAGGCATGGCACAGCTTGCTCACTAAAAGCTCTATTGCTAATAATACAAGCAACGGCCCCTTGCTTAATGGCTTGAGCAATAAAATGGTGCCCATCAAAGCGCGGACCTTCAATTGCAATATATACATCACCGGCTTTGACTGTCCGCGAGTCCGTGACCAGCTGTGCTATTGCTAAATCGCCTTGATCTTGCCAAGTTGATGGTAAGAGTACATTTAACCAATCAGCGAGCTGCGCTAAAGTCCAACGACTCTTAAGGCTATCAGTCCGCGCTTGTTCAGCGTTCATGGCGTCCATTCCTTTATCACTTGTTGATCTGAAAAAACATAGCACTGCCCGTTTATTTGTTGTGTGCTTTCATGACCTTTACCTGCTACTAAAACCCAATCACCCTCTTTGGCACGATACAAAGCTGTTTCAATCGCTCGTTTACGATCTGTTTCAATGATCATTTTTTTGTTATCAAAGCCGCTTGGCAGGCCTGCTAACATATCCGCCAAAATCGTTTCTATTGGCTCAGAGCGTGGGTTATCACTGGTTAACACTAAATAGTCTGCTAACTGGTAGGCTTGCGCTGTCATCGCTGGACGCTTGGTTTTGTCGCGATCACCCCCACAACCAAATATCACCCAAATTGAACAGCTAGGTTTTATTGCTTGCCGCAACTCATTTAGCGTCTGTAATACCCGGCGCAACGCGTCGGTCGTATGGGCAAAGTCGACCACAACATTTAGAGGTTTCAAACAGGCTACACGCTCTAAACGACCCGGTGGTGCAACTAAACTTGGCACTGTATCTTGCACCTGTTTTAAATCGAATCCTAGACTTAACACGCAGCTTAAACTGCAAAGTAAGTTTTCAATATTGTAGTCACCCAGCAAATTTGTATGACATGACCAGGCCTGCTGCTGCCAGCGCAGGCTAAGCTGAAAGCCGTGAGCTCTTGGGGATTGCGCTAATGCAACTAAACTGGCATCCGCATGCGTAACAACCGATAAATCTGCTTGATAACGAACACAGCTGATACTCGGCTCCGCACTGTGTTGTTTTAAAGCGAAATCAAGTTGCTGCCCAACGCCATCTGCTATATTTACCACCCACGTTTCAGCTGGGTGGTTTTTAGGCTGCGAACCCTTAATAAAGAAATCTTGCTTAGCCTGATGGTATGCCGCCACACTGCCATGAAAATCTATATGATCTTCAGTCACTTGAGTTAACGCTTTTATAGCAAAGGCCAGGCCGGCAATACGCTGCTGCACTATCGCATGGGATGAAACCTCCATAACAGCAAACTTACAGCCCTCACTTACCGCTTCGGCCAGCCAGGCCTGGGTTGTTAAAATATCGGGTGTGGTATGGCCTGTATATCGCAAATTAGGATAAACACCCGCACCCAATGTACCCAATAAGGCTACTTTTTGTCCTAACAGATTCAGTAATTGAGCCACTAAAAAACTTGTTGTCGTTTTGCCATTTGTGCCTGTAACGCCAATTAAACTAAGCTGGCTGCTGGGATAGTCATAAAACCAATTAGCAAGATCAGCCAACCTATTCGACAGATTTGGCACAACCCAAATACCCATGTCTGTGGGTCGCTGTTTTGGCATTCGATCACTTATTACCCAATGTGCACCCGCTTGTCTAGCCTGCTGTAGGTATTGATTGGCATGGGTTTTTAAACCGGGTAAAGCAATAAATACAGACCCTTCACTCGCTTCATTGGCATGACGAACTAAGTGAAAAACAGACGTATTACCTTGCCAAACACCTTGTTCCGCTGCAATGTTTGGCGACAAAAATGCGGCCAACTCGGCCATCGTTTTACGCGCTACTTTAATCATGGCACACTCACCCGGTCAGGGTCGATATTTTGCAATCGCAGCGCATGGCTCATTACCTCCCTAAACACAGGCGCCGCAACAGAGCCACCGCCATAAACACCACGACTGGGCTCATCAATCATAACAGCAACCAAAAGCCGAGGACTTGACACGGGGGCTAACCCAACAAACATGGCTTGATATTTATCAAGCTGATAAACACCGCCAGCTGTTTTGTGAACCGTACCTGTTTTACCCGCTACACGATAGCCATCGATCCTGGCTTCCGTTCCCGTTCCTCCTGGCTCAGTCACACTCTCCATCATCTCTAGTACCGCTTGAGCCGCTTGCGGTGATACAACTTGTTGTGCTTCACCACTCGTCTGATCAGCAATTAAACGCAATGGTGTGACCTGTCCTTGCTGACCAAATAATTGATAGGCTTGAGCTAGTTGCAAAAGGGTAGCATTAAATCCATAACCAAAAGAACTCGATATTTGATCCATGGCTGACCAATTGGCATAGTGACGCAATCGCCCTGACTGCTCACCAGGTAAAAATAGACCGGAGTCACGACCAAATCCTAGCGCAGTCATAAATTCCCAATGCGCTTCTCGGCTTAATCTAGGCACCAGCTTAGCCATCGCAACATTACTAGACTTTTGCACCACCCCAGTAAGATCAAGTTCTCGGTAGTTAATTGCATCACTTATCAAATGACCATGAACTCTGATATGCCCTGGGTGCGTTGAAACAACTTCATCTTCTTCAACCAGCCCTGCATCTAGCAATTTTGCTATAACAAGCGGTTTAATTGTAGAACCTGGTTCAATGAGGGTAGAAATTGCACGATTTCTAATCGCTTCACCACTAATTTGACTGCGATCATTTGGGTTAAAGCTAGGTTGGTTTGCTAATGCAAGAATGTCTGATGTAGCCAAATCAATGACCACGACTGAACCACCAAGCGCATCATGCTTCACAATAGTGTCATGCAAAGCTCTGTGCGCAAAATATTGGATGTGACTATCAAGGGTAAGTGTTAAATCTTGCCCCGCTTGCAAATCTTGTAAGGTTGCAACTGACGATACCACCCGTCCATGCAAGTCTTTGACGACACGAAAACGACCCGTCTGCCCTGTTAGCCAGGGGTTATAAATTGCCTCAATACCATCCTGTCCAATATCATCGATATTGTTATAGCCAACTAAATGCGCAGTGGTGTGCGCATGCGGATAGTAGCGCCGATACTCAGGCTTCACATACACAAATGGCAAATTGAGCGACTGGACTTGCGTACCCACCTGTGGCATCAGACCACGCCTTATATATAAATAGCGCCGGTTAGATTGCTCACTTACTCTGGCCATAATGTCATCAAGTGCAATATCTAGTGCTTGAGCAAGCTGACTGATAATTTCTTGTTTATTCGGATGGCTATTTAGTCGATTGGCATCGACCCAAATCGATGTAATGGGCGTGCTAAGTGCCAATACTTCAGCATTTCGATCCAACACTTTGCCACGAGGCGCCGGTAAATCGATCACGCGCAATTGGCGTTTATCCGCTTCAGCATTCAAAAACTCAGCGTGCAAGGCTTGCAAATAAAAGGCACGACCGGCCAGTAAAGCTAACCCGACCATTAACACAAATAGAATGAGTTGAGCACGCAGCTTAAAGCTCACTGAGCACCCTCCTCAGTCAAGACTAGAAACTGCCGTTGCAAAGGTTTTTGCATATTCAAGTGACTACGCGCCTGCTGCTCAACGAGCAATGGGGCGGTTAAGTGTGCAGACTCAAGCAGCATTTGCCCCCATTCTTCTCGTAACTGACTTTGATATTCCAATTGCTCGTAATAGGCCGCCTCTAAGTCACGTATTTGGTGCTGCAATAGCACCTTAGCCACTAAAGCCATGCCTAAAACCAAGATCAGTCCAAATGTAAAAAGCCCACTCATACCAACACGTTTGATAGGAGTAGGCTCTAAATGCTGCCTTTGCATGCTTACAATACCAAGCTACTTAGTCGACTTGGCGTCTTAAGAATGCGGGAATGTCGAGGTAATTATTTGAACGCGGCACCGTGTTACCATTGGCGGCTATTGCAACGTGAGCTGTGTCAGACTCAAAGGGGGTATGTTTCGGCTGAGAGGGTTTAGGTGCTGCTGATTTAGGCTCGACCAAGGTCGGCTTAATCATGGCTACCTTAGGTTCCTCAACAGACTGAGTAGCTGTAGTAGCTGTCTCTTTCGCTCGTTCAGAGGCTTGCACTGCCTGCACACCTTGAGTATTTGGGCGCACCATTTCTGGTTTTGGCTGCGAACCCACTAAACCTGTAGCAACGACAGTGACTCGAATTTCATCCTCAAGCGTTTCATCAATTGAAGTACCAATAATAACACGTGCATCATTATCTGCAAATTGATTAACCACATCACCAATTACATTGTACTCACCAATACTAAAATCTAGCCCACCGGTAATATTGACCAAGAAACCGCGTGCGCCAGCTACAGCCACATCATCTAGCAATGGATTGGCAATGGCTTTATCAATTGCTTTTCGGGCACGATCTTCGCCCTTGGCCGATCCCACGCCCATCATACCTAAACCACGCTCAGACATGACTGTGCGTAAGTCTTCAAAGTCGACGTTGATCAAGCCTGGACGTGTTACCATCTCAGAAATGCCCTGCACCGCGCCGTGCAAAATTTCATTTGCATGGTCAAAAGCCTTAGCAAACATGAAATCCTTACCTAACACTTCGACTAGCTTGTCATTCGGGATGGTGATCAATGAATCAACTGCGCTCGATAACTGCTCAATACCTTGATCAGCTACATTTGTGCGACGCTCAAAGCTAAATGGACGACTCACTACCCCTACGGTGAGAATGCCCATATCACGAGCCACTTTAGCGACTACAGGTGCCGCACCGGTACCCGTTCCACCGCCCATGCCTGCCGTTATAAACAACATGTCGGCGTCTTTAAGCTGCTCTTTGATTGCATCAATATCTTGCTCAGCGGCTTCACGACCTTTTTCAGGATCAGCACCTGCCCCCAATCCATTTGAACCAATTTGAATTCTCACCGGTACATTTGAGTGCGCCAACGCTTGTGCGTCAGTATTAGCACACAAAAAATCAACGCCTTCAACTTTGCTACGCACCATATAGTCAACAGCGTTACTGCCGCCGCCGCCCATGCCAATCACTTTAATGATAGGTAAACCTGGCTGTCTTACCACTTTGGACTCTTTTAGATCAAACTTCATGCCGCTCATAACTCCATCCCCTTGTCACGCCAAAACCTGATTAGATAATTATTAAGTTAAATCTTTTCTGCCACGCGCAGAACTGCACTGCGCGATCGAACATTTTTTAAGCACTCTTCTTCACTTGGAAAAATGGCTTTACCAATACGCTTTAAATGCGCTTCGGTAGTCGCAATCAATACAGGCAAATCGGGAAATAAGTCCTTAACCTGTGACTGATCACGCATAAACTGTTTGACTATTCGGTCTTCGAGAGAGTGGAAACTAATCACACTCAATCGACCCTGCGGTGCCAGTACCGCTAAGCTAGCATCTAACACCTGCTTTAAAGCATCTAGCTCACCATTTACCGCGATGCGAATCGCCTGAAAAGTCCGCGTCGCAGGGTGTTTATGCTTGTCTTTTTTGGGCACCACTCTTGCAACCAACTCTGCTAGGTCTTTAGTGGTGTTTAGCAAGCCTGCTTTTGCATCATGGCTCACTGCTCGTGCGATTTTGTACGCAAAACGTTCTTCGCCAAAATGCTTTAATACCCGCGCCAATTGATCCTCTTCAACTGCGATCAACCAGTCTTTAGCGCTGAGACCCACCGCTGGGTTCATTCGCATATCGAGTGGCCCCTCACGCATAAAACTAAATCCACGTTCGGCTTCATCAAGCTGCGGTGAAGATACGCCTAAATCAAGCAAAATACCATCTACTTTTCCAACCCAGCCCCCTTGTTCGGCAACCGAAAGCAGATCGGCAAAACTGGCATAGACTATTTCAAAACGTGGATCTTCAATCGTGGCTCGCGCGTGTGCAACGGCTTCAGGATCTTGGTCAAAAGCAACAAGCCGACCATCCTCACCAAGTTGCTCAAGTAGGGCACGACTATGGCCGCCACGTCCAAAAGTACCATCAATATAAAAGCCATCTGGCTTAATCGCTAAACCATGCAAGCTTTCTGCCAACAGCACGGAATAATGACCAGACTTATCACTCATAAGCTTAGATTCGCAAGTGCACCCTGGCCGTCAAGCTGCTGCACACTGGTTAGCATATCTGGACGGCTTGACTCCCAAGATTCATGGCTCCAAAGTTCAAACTTATTCCCCTGCCCTAATAAAATTGCCTGCTTATCTAACTTGGCATGTTCACGCAACAAACTAGGCAGTAGCATGCGACCTTGCGCATCTAAATCAATTTCAGAAGCATGACCTAACAACAAACGTTGCACCATTCTTGCTTGTGGATCCATATTAGGGAGTGACATAAGTTTTCGCTCAATAACTTCCCACTCATCTTGGGTATAAATTAACAAGCAAGGGCTGTTTAAATCGATTGTGGCGATTAAGTGATTGTCACAGGCATCGGCAATCGAATCTCGGTAGCGCTTTGGCATAGCAAAGCGT
Organism: Thiomicrospira sp. ALE5; assembly: GCF_900112445.1. GTDB lineage: Bacteria > Pseudomonadota > Gammaproteobacteria > Thiomicrospirales > Thiomicrospiraceae > Thiomicrospira. Next base: position 321,456 of record NZ_FOYY01000004.1, read on the forward strand.
CCCTTATCGTCAAGATTGATTGCATTGATGCCGCGAAAAAATAACACCCTAAATCCCCACTTTCTTCCACTTTTAACCACCTGAGCCCACTATAAGGCTTTATACCTAGTAGTGTCAAGGCGTGATGGCGTTTTTAAAAGACTATTTTGTTAACAATGACAACAACTTAGCGCAACAGGTGCATTAACTTCACCTGCGACACAAAGAACAAAATATCAATTAAAAACAAATAGTTAGATGTGAAATATAAAATTAGAATTAAAATACAGTCTTAAGAGGCTGTTTTTATTTTAGAAATACTACTGGACACAAGAAGATCAGAAACCACAATATATATTGCAATCAATAAAAACAAACACAAGATAAGCTAAGAAGATAGATTTTATGCCTTAATAGAATTTAAGTGAGTCTATAAGCCGGGTTCTGTTCCCTAAACAGCCGAAGCATGCTTAGGGTGACGATCATTCATCTAGGAGAAGTATCACTACTTCCCTCAAGCAACCTACCCGAAAACCAGTGCGAGCCACACTGCGTTAAGCTAAAACTTAACCTGTTTTCCTATTTGGTCTTGCACCGAATGGGGTTTACCATGCCACACACTGTTACCAGCTGCGCGGTGAGCTCTTACCTCACCCTTTCACCCTTACCTGTGCGCCAAGCGCCATCGGCGGTCTACTCTCTGCTGCACTTTCCGTCGGCTCACACCGCCCAGTCGTTAACTGGCATTCTGCTCTATGGTGCCCGGACTTTCCTCCGAATGCTGGGCATTCCGCGATCGTCCAACTCACTTGGTGCGCACCTTAATCTAAATTATGGTAATTGTCTAGTGCATTTCATTTTTACAGGCCTGTGCCCATTGATAAACCGTTTTTTTAGCCACTTGATAATGCGCAGATACTACCTCAGCAACCGTTTTAACACTGACCTGCTGCTCAAGCATGGCCTGCACCAATGACTGCCAGGCCTGGTCATCTATAGCCAAGACCTGTGCACCCGCAAGGACGATAACGAGCTCGCCTCGAATTTTATCAGGATGCTGAATAAAATAATTCTCTACATGCGCAAGGGAGCCCTGAGGAAACTCTTCATACTGCTTGGTCATCTCTCGTGCAACACAAACCAAGCGTTCATCGCCCATTGCGACTCTCAAATCAGCCAAACAGGCCAACAAACGATGCGGCGCTTCATAAAACACCAAGGTAGCCTGCTGAAGACTTAACTCAACTAAACGCGCCAATCGCTTTGCAGACTTGGCTGGCAAAAACCCTTCAAAATAAAATCGATCTGTTGCAATACCGGACACAGATAACGCCGCAATCAAGGCGCTAGGTCCAGGAATAGGTCTTACTTGCAGGCCTGCTTGACGCAATTGATTTACCAGATGATAACCCGGGTCACTAATCAGCGGTGTACCCGCATCCGATATCAGCGCACCCACCTCACCCCTGGCAAGACCCGCCTGCAACATTTCGACACGCGCTTGTTCGTTATAATTATGCAAACTTATCAAGCGATTAGAAATGCCAAAATGACTGAGCAACTTTTGCGAGTGTCGCGTATCTTCCGCCGCAATCCAATCTGCCTGCTGCAGCACTGCTAACGCCCGCGAACTCATATCCGCTAAATTCCCCAGCGGCGTGGCGACCACGTAAAGTGTGCCTTTTTCCAATATTTCCATATATAATTGAAGCCTTATTGCTACTATTTACAAAACCAATATATAAGTTGATTAACCTGTGAAAATGCTTGTCCTGCTAGCCAGCGCTGTGTCCTTGCTTCTACTTAGCGCATGCGCACCCACGCCCTTGCAACCCGAGCCAGCGAGTGCTCCCGAACCGCCGGTCATTGTAACAGCTCCTGATAGCCCAATCGAAACCCCTACGCTCATTGAACAGCGCCAACAAGCTCTTGCCACCCAGAACTGGCCCGACTATCTCGATACCACAGAGACCTTACTGTTAATCTCTAATCCCTCACAACAAGAAAGTTTGTTACTAGAAACCTATCAACAGTTAAACGCGATTCCCTCAAAATTTTGGCATGATACTCAAGTATTTCGCTATCAAGCTTGGTCTAGCTTAGCAGAAACACATCAGTTAGCCATGCCCTGGCAAAATGCCTGGTTACAAGATACGGCTAGTATTTATGCCGAGCATTCACCCACGCAACATCTCATAAAATTACTACGCAGCAACATGAGTCAACCTCGACGCATTGCTATTTTATTGCCTTCTGACGAGCGAACAGCCACGCTATCCAATCAAATTCGAGCTGGCATTCTAGCGGCTTATTGGCAAACTCAGCAACGCGATCAACTGTTATTTTTTAACCTTGAAGACTACAGTTCACCGATTGAAGCCTATAAAGCGACACAAGAAGCCCAAGTTGACTGGGTTATAGGCCCGTATGACCGTAACAATATTGATAAACTCAGCGCTATCGCTGACGATAGGTTGATTTTTTTAAATACCGCACCAAATGCACCCCATGCATGGCAACTACAACTTCAAACCCCCAATGCAACCGAACAGCTACTGCAACAAATAAGCACGAAAAATTACCGTAATCTAGCAGTTTTATATGCCAACCAACCCAGCGCACAAAATTCACTTGCCTCGATTGACGAAATCTGGCTAACAACCCCTCTTAATCGTGTCATTCCACTTAGCTTTGAGCAAAACCAACGCAACCTTCGTGATGAGTTAAGTCGCGCACTTCAAAATGACCAAAGTCAAATAAGAGCAAACTTTTTACAACGAACTATTGGCCATAATCTAGCATTCTTTCCACGTCACCGATCAGACCTAGATGTACTCCTACTATTAGGCGATCGCGAGTATCTAGCAAACATTCAACCGCAGCTCGATTTCTTTCAAACCCATATCCCTCTGTATGCAACAGACACGCTTATGCCAACAAGGTTTATGACTGACCACCGAGAACCTGACCTAAAGAATATTAATTTTCTAAGCTACCCTGGCGCACTCGCTCCAGAACTCATCGGCAGCCCTATTGAGGCCTTGGGTTGGGATGCGTTTTTAATTACCCAGTATGCGCCAGAACTCAAAGCTGGACTTGCGCTTAATGGGGCAACCGGTCAGCTTCGTCGTCAGAATACCGGGCTAATGGAACGCACCCTAGCCATGCTGGCGTATAATCAACGTGGCCAAATATACATCGCTGATAATGCCGTTAATTTAATGCCATTTGCAAATTTTACTGGCCTAGCGGCACCCACCCACCCTCGCGACCGCCAGCAAAACAAACGTGAATTACTGGAGCTAATCACACAGCCTACCTTTACAACCAACCCAACTAGCAATGAAGACTAGTGCGCCACCGCTAGCAAAAACTAAACGCGCACTAGGGCAAGAATACGAGCAACTTGCCGCTGATTATCTAAGCCAACAAGGCGGTCAATTACTCGCAAAAAACGTCACCTATAAAGGCGGTGAACTCGATTTAGTTTTTTGGTTAGAAGACCACTTGGTATTTGTAGAAGTCCGCTTTCGAGATGAAGCAACGCACGGCCATCCTCTCGAAACCATCACACGCACCAAACAGCAACGCCTCCTTAAAGCCGCTCGCGTTTTTTTGCAGCACCATCCCCATCTACAAAACCAGCCCATGCGCTTTGACGTCGTATATTTTTTAGGAAATGAAGAACCAGGCTGGCTAAAAAATGCTATTGTTGCTTGGTAAGCTTTGCTCTGCTACCCTAAACTTTTAACGACAGAATTCAAAGGAAAGGATCATGGAAATCAATATTGGTATTGATGAAACAACGCGTAAAGATATCGCTGCCGGTTTATCTCGCCTGCTTGCAGACTCTTATGTATTGTTCTTAAAGACACACAATTACCACTGGAATGTTACAGGGCCTATGTTCAATAGCCTGCACATGATGTTTGAACAACAATATACCGAACTATTTACCGCTGTTGATGAAATTGCTGAACGCATTCGCTCATTGGGCGAGTTTGCACCAGGTTCGTTTCAGCGTTTTAACCAACTTAGTCAAATCCAAGAGGAACAAGACACGCCTGATGCGGATACCATGATTCGCAACCTCATTGCTGGCCAAGAAGCTGTAGTAAAAACCGCTCGAGAAGTTGTTAAAATTGCCGATGCCGCTAATGATGAACCTACGCTTGATCTGCTAACACAACGTATGCAAGTGCATGAAAAAACAGCCTGGATGCTGCGCAGCTTAATTGCTAAATAACTATAAACTCGCCATCAGCCATGGCAAAATAATGGCCGCGATGAACGCGGACAAAGCCATGGCTAAACCTGAGAATGCCCCCATCTGCACACTAATTTGAAACGACTTCGCTGTGCCTAATCCGTGCGCAGTCACCCCCATCGCAATACCTGCTACACGATCGTCTTTTAGTCTCATCAGTTTAAAAACCCAAGGGCCAAGCATGGCGCCTAATACACCGGTAATCACTACAAAAGCGGCGGTAAGCGTTGCAAGGCCACCATTTTTTTCAGCAATACCCATTGCCACTGGTGCTGTAACCGACTTGGGAACTAAAGACAAGAGTGTTTCCATACTCGCTCCTAGCCACTGCGCAATCCAAAACGCACTCAATCCGGCCGCAACTAATCCAACACTAGTTGCAAACAAAATTGGAATCCATAAACTACGTAGCGTTGCCCAATGCTGATAGAGCGGAATAGCGAGGGCGACCGTAGCCGGCCCTAACAAGAAATGAATGAATTGCGCGCCTTCAAAATAATGCTCATAAGACATATCCGACAACCACAACACCGTGATAATCACCAACACACTTATGGCTACCGGATTAAGCATGGGATTATAATGGATGCGACTATACAGGGCATAGGCTGCTTGAAAAACAACCAGCGTGAGCACTAATCCAAACAAAGGGCTAGCCGCTAGGTAAACCCAAATATCATTGAACGCATCCATGCTATTTGACTCCTAGCTTAGCTTTTTGCAAAAGCTTAGCTAAACCCAACATCACCCAAGCGGTGACGACTAGACTGACAAGAGTACTTATTACTAAGGCCACAAGAATCGATAACCACTCTTCGCCGATACGCGTGAGGTGCACCATCACCCCTACACCGGCAGGCACAAAAAACAATGACAAATAGCGTAAAAACTGCTGTGCAGGCTCCACTAAATACGGCGACCAGGCCTGGCGCAGCAATAAGGTCATTAACAACAAAAACATGCCAATCACAGGGCCCGGCACTGGCCAATCAAATGCCAATACAATAAGTTCACCAATAAGCTGATAAACCAACAATACAGTTATTAACCCTAAAAAAGAAAATCCCACCATGACCTCGATCGCTACAATGAATTCTGATTAGTGTAGCGAAAAGACTCAAAATTAAGCAAGAGAATATAGTAGCGTGCGTTATAAGTGCTTAATCGCATTAATTTAAAAATGAGCCATGTCTAAATAAATATTAACGGATAGATAACCCGATAGCATTTTTAAATGAACACCCTCCTAAACTTATTACTACATGCAGCTAAATAATAAAAGTTCTCAATTGCTATAAACTCACACTCTTTTACGGTAACATTTGCATCAGATTTAACGAATCATAATGCGTGTCTAGCTGGAACAAACTCATGAATCCAACCCATCGTGCCAAGGCAGCCAAACGAATTACCTTAATAGCGGCTTTTGTAGACGGCATAATTGGCTTTGCAAAAATCATCACTGGTGCACTTGTTAGTTCCGCGGCCTTAATTGCTGACGGCATTCACTCCCTCTCCGACTTACTCACCGATGGCTTTGTTTATGTAGCAACGCATTACGGCAGTCAACACCCAGACCACGACCATCCTTATGGACACGGCCGCATTGAAACGCTTGCGACCTTATTCTTAGCGAGCATCTTAATTGTGGTTGCAGCCGCAATCGCACTAGCCAGTATTCATCGTCTGGTCAGTGCCACCGAGATCCCACCACCGGGATACTGGGCCATGGCTGTTGCTGCCATTGCACTCGTCGCCAAGGAATGGCTTTATCACATCACCATGCGTGTTGCCAAACGAATAAATTCTAAACTTCTTGAAGCCAATGCTTGGCACTCTCGTACTGATGTATTTTCAACGGCTATTGTTTTAATCGCTTTGGTAGGGTCACAATTCGGATACGGTTGGCTGGATACCCTTGCCGCCATCATCGTAGGCATCATGATTGGCAAAATTGGTATCAGCTTATTGTGGGATGCCAGCAAGGAGTTGGTCGATACCGCACTACCCGAAAAGACACAACAAAAAATGCGCCGTACTGCGGCACACGTACCGGGTGTATTAGGTGTGCATGACCTTAGAACACGCCAAGCGGCTGGACGAACCATGGTCGATGTGCATATTGTCGTCTCACCTCGAATTAGCATTTCCGAAGGCCATGAAATTGGTAATGAAGCCAGTCGACGCCTACGTAAGCAGTTTCCTGAAATCACCGACCTTACCTTTCATATCGATCCGGAAGATGATGCGGGCTTGGGCGATCCAAGCCTACAACCAGGCCTGCCTCTTCGCCCCGAAATTGAAAGACTCCTTAAGATTCACTGGGAAAATCTTGCCATCAAGCCCTGGATCCTCGACTTCGACATTCATTATCTTTCAGGACAGGTCAACCTGGTTGTGCATGTAAATGAACACGCACCTTTTGACAATCAAACTATCCTAACCTCATTGCAAGACGCTGTTCGATTTATCGAATGGATCGCATCGGTAGAGATACTAAAACGCATTGATATGCCGTTATCTTAGCGTTATCTATACGTTATCTTGAGAATTTCGGCCTTACAAAGCCAATCTGAACGACATTCATAAGTAATTGAAATTAAAGGGATTTAAATGGTGGGCCCCCCCGGGCTCGAACCGGGGACCTAACGATTATGAGTCGTGTGCTCTAACCAACTGAGCTAGGGGCCCTGAAAGGAAGTGTGGATTATACCTTCATTATGCTTGATGCAAAAACGAAGGCGTATTATAGCGGCTTTATCTTGAAATACCAACGATCTCGTTGAAATACCAACGATCTCGCAATTAATCCAGGAAACTGCGCAACCGTTCGGCACGACTTGGATGGCGTAACTTACGCAGTGCTTTTGCTTCTATTTGGCGGATACGTTCACGGGTTACATCAAACTGCTTACCCACTTCTTCAAGCGTGTGATCGGTATTCATACCCAAACCAAAACGCATCCGCAATACTTTTGCCTCTCGTGGGGTTAAGGTACTTAACATTTCCCGAACAGTCTCACCCATACCTTCTTGATCAGCCGAATCTGAGGGCGATAAGATGTTAGAATCCTCAATAAAATCACCTAAAGAAGAATCCTCATCATCACCTATCGGTGTCTCCATCGAAATGGGTTCTTTGGCAATTTTCATCACCTTACGGATTTTATCTTCTGGCATTTCCATTTCTTCAGCCAGCTCTTCCGGGGTCGGTTCGCGCCCCATTTTTTGCAATAACTGACGCTGGATACGATTAAGTTTATTAATGGTTTCAATCATGTGCACTGGAATACGAATAGTCCGCGCTTGGTCAGCGATTGAACGGGTAATTGCTTGACGAATCCACCAGGTTGCATAGGTCGAGAACTTATAACCACGACGGTATTCGAACTTATCAACGGCTTTCATCAAGCCAATATTACCTTCTTGAATCAGATCAAGGAACTGCAAGCCGCGGTTAGTATATTTTTTGGCAATCGAGATAACCAATCGCAAATTAGCTTCAATCATTTCTCGCTTGGCAGCACGTGCCTGGCTTTCAGATTTACTCAAGTCTTTATAGACTTTTTTATAATAACTGATGGACATTTTTTCTGATTTCTCAATCAAGGCTAAGCGCTTTTGCGCGCGCTTCACATCCTGACGCACCTCTTCAAGCAACGCCGCTTTATCTGGATAATCTGCCAATAGCATATCCATCAACTCAGCATTCGTCTCATTATTAACAAACAATTCGACAAAGGCTTTGCGCGGTATTTTTACTTTACGTACAACGGCATTAACAATAATGCGCTCTTGCTCACGAATCTGCGCGATTTTTAATTTAATCCCTCGAATAACGCCATTGGTGAAAATCGGCACCAACTTAACTGTGCGCAAATGATCTACCACCAGCTGACGCTTTTTCTTAGCCTTTGGATCACTAGAGCCATGTGTATCTTCAGCTTTAATCGCATCACGGTGTAATTTTTCTAGATCAGCTAAGAACGCATCAATCAACGCCTGATCAATCGTATCGTCTTTTGGTTCAGAGTTATTATCCGAGTCAGCACTTAGGTCTTCAACCTCAACCTCTTCTAGGTCATTTGGGTCAATAAAACCCTGGATAACGTCAGCCAGTTTACCTTCGCCATCATCCATTCTTTGAAAGGCTTTGAGGATCTTCTCTGCACACATTGGGTATTTTGACAAGGAATCCAACATGTCACGAATATTGGATTCAATGCGTTTAGCGATGTCAATTTCACCTTTTCGAGTGAGCAACTCAACAGATCCCATTTCGCGCATGTACATCCGGACTGGATCCGTAGTACGACCAAATTCCGAGTCAACTTCGGCAAGCGCCAAGATAGCAGCTTCAGCAGCAGCCTCATCAAATGCGCCCCCCTCTTTGGTGATCAACTCATCTTCTTCTGGCGCTGTTTCAAATAACGGAATCCCAAAGTCACCCAAGATAGTCAACACTTGGCTTAATTGATCTTCTTCAATATCGTCTGGCAAAACGTCATTAACATCGGCGTAGGTTAAGTAGCCTAAGTCCTTCGCTCTCTCGATAAGATCAATTAATTGCTGCTTTCTCTCTAATTTTGTCATGTTTGCCTCAAAATAACGATAAAAGGGGTCGACCCTAGCCAATCAACACAGCTATTCCCTTACGCCCAAAAAATAACCGATAATTATACCAAAAAGACCTAGCCATTGCTTATGCAAACATAAAGCAGGGTCATTGTTTTTAACCTAACCATAAATAAACGACTACATAAACCTATTTTTACGGTCCGTTAGAAAAGCCTGCAAATCTTCAATTGTTTCACCTTGGTGCACCTTTTGACGCAATAGCACCACCTCCAACTCATCAGCTAAACGAATCGCCATATCTTGAAACATGGTTTTTACTTCTGCTTCTGCATCTGGCAAGGGTTGCCTCTGAATGTAATCAAGTTGCTGCGCATAGTCGTGATTAAACTTTTCAAAAGCATCATTTTGCTGATCGGCTGGTAATTGATAGCACGCTAACAAGGCTAATAACATCCTGGCGTCTTGTTGATTAGACACCGGTAACAAAGGGGTTAATAACAACGCCAGCTGCGCTGCCCACTCCGGCCTATCTAGCAAAATACGCACCAAAAACCTTGCCAAGGACATCTTCGGTTTAACAAGTTTTTTTTGCCCAGCTTGGGCATGAAAGCGGTCCTGTTTAGCAGAATCGTCCCGCTTAGCTGCATGCATAGGTTTTAGGCCTAATTGGCGCTCCAGACGCCAAACCGGCAGCCCGACCTGGCTTGCTAAGAGTTCAATCAAAAAATACTGATAAAGCGCTGTTGCGCGCAAAATATAAGGCTGAGCCAAAGCCACTAACTGCTGGCGACCTTCCGGATAATCCACGGAAACACTCAGCTTATTAAGTAAATGCTGTACAAAAAAATCAGATAGTGGCAAAGCCTGGGCAACCTGCTGTCGAAAACCCTGCTCGCCCAGTTTGCGTACGGCTGAATCAGGATCCTCACCCTCATCTAAAAACAAAAATTTGACTGACCGTTGCCCACCTATTTGCGGCAATACTAATTCCAACGCTTTCCATGCCGCGGCTAAACCAGCCTTATCGCCATCAAAGCAAAACACCAACTCATCAACCTGCCGAAATAATAACTGACAGTGGGATTCCGTAATAGCCGTGCCAAGGGTTGCCACGGCATTATTAACGCCATGCTGTGCCAAAGCCACCACATCCATATAACCCTCAACCACGATTAAATAGTCGGACTGATCACGGCTTTGTCGCCACTCATAAAGCCCATACAAGGTATCACTTTTATGAAAAATTGGGCTTTCAGGCGAGTTAAGGTATTTGGGTTGATCCTCCGAACGCAACACACGCCCACCAAATGCAATAACTTGCCCTTTACCGTTACGAATAGGAAACATAATACGGTGCCGAAAACGATCATAGCTATTACCAGGCTGCTTCTCTACTAACAATCCTAACTCTATAAGCTGCTTAGATACGCGACTGTTCGCTTGCAAGCCTTTTATGAGTGACGCCCAACCAGGAGGCGCAAAGCCAATGATAAAACGCTTGGCAACTTCCGGTGTTAAACCACGTTGACGTAAATAGGTTTTTGCTTGCGCGGAATCACTATGATCACGAAGCTGTCGACGATAAAACTTAGCCACATCATGTGAAATATCATATAGATCACGTTCGCGTTCAACTCGCTGCTGCTGTACTTTTTGCTCAGCCCTGGACATTTTTTTTCGCGGTACCGTCATGCCCACTTGCTGTGCCAGCACTTCAACCGCTTCAACAAATGTTAAACCGTCATGCTCGACTAGGAAGGTTATTGCATCTCCGTGTGCCCCACAACCAAAACAATGATAAAACTGCTTATTCGGATTAACGTTAAAGGAAGGCGTTTTTTCTTGATGGAACGGACAACAGGCCTTGTAGGTCGCACCCGCTTTTTTAAGTGGCACACGTGCGTTAACAACATCAACTAAATTGACGCGGGCCAGTAACTGGTCAATAAAATCACGCGGGATAACCCCTTGAATTTGCATTGACAGCCTCTTTTGCTCTTAATAACAAAAAAACCTGCACAAAGCAGGTTTAGCGCGTTAAACAGCGTAAGTTACGTCTATCCGAGTTTAGCTTTAATTTGCTTACTCACACTTGCCATGTCAGCACGACCTTGCATCAAGGGCTTTAGAACAGCCATCACCTTGCCCATGTCCTGCATTCCACTTGGTTCAACTTCACTGAATGCCTGCTCAATCATAGCTGCAACCTCATTATCTGAAAGCGGCTGCGGCATAAACTCTTGAATGACAGCTAGCTCGGATGCTTCGTTTTCTACCAAATCTGCACGTCCAGCTACTTCAAACTGCGCGATAGACTCTTTACGTTGCTTCGAAGCCTTATCGAGCACAGCAAGTATTTGCTCATCATTCAAGGTGGTTTGCTGATCAACTTCTTGCTGTTTGATCGCTGCAAGTAGTGTTCTAACCACTAACAAGCGTGACTTCTCGCCCGCTTTCATGCAACGCTTCATTTCTGCGGTCAACTTGGCCTTGTAGTCCATATTTAAAATGGACGTCCATTTAGACGGCGACGTTCACGAGATAAACGCTTAGCAAGACGTTTAACAGCGGCTGCTTTCATACGCTTTTTAGCCCAAGTCGGCTTCTCATAATATTCACGCTTACGTGATTCAGTCAACACACCCGCTTTTTCACAAGCGCGCTTAAAACGACGTAGTGCCACGTCAAAAGGTTCTGTATCTCTAACTTTTACAATTGGCATAAAGCTTCTTCTTTAAATTAAATAGGAAAATTCTGGGTACTTGACTCAGTGCGGTCAATATTAAAGTGCAAGATTATAATTTTGCCCAAGCCTATTTGCAAATATTTTTGTTAAAATCTAGCCAAATTTATTCACTCAGCAAACAAACCCATTAAACAACCTTGGTTTGAAAGGATCACCCATGACGCGCTCTTTAACTGTTCTTGGCATAGAAAGCTCCTGTGATGAATCTGCCGTTGCGATATATGACACGCAAGCAGGCCTGCTAGGTCATCACTTATTTAGCCAAGTTGAGCTTCATCAAGTTTACGGCGGCGTTGTGCCCGAACTGGCTTCACGTGACCATATTCGTAAAATCATCCCGCTGGTCAAACAACTACTTAACGAGGTGACCCAGAAACAAAACCAAGCTGTCAAAATTGATGCTATCGCCTACACACAGGGACCAGGTCTTATGGGAGCCCTATTGTCCGGTTCTGCCATTGCAGCCAGTTTAGCCTATGCCTGGAATGTTCCTGCTCTGGGTGTTCACCATATGGAAGGCCACCTATTAGCGCCCATGCTCGAACCAAACCCACCCGCCTTTCCATTTATTGCGCTACTTGTTTCAGGCGGGCACAGCCAAATTATTCGCGTTGATAATATCGGTCAGTACGAATTACTTGGCGATACGCTTGACGATGCCGCCGGCGAAGCCTTCGACAAAACCGCTAAAATGCTAGGCCTAGGTTACCCGGGCGGTCCGATTGTATCGAAGCTGGCACTCAGCGGCGACCCTGACCGCTATCATTTCCCGCGTCCGATGCTAGATCGCCCAGGTTTAGATATGAGCTTTAGCGGCCTAAAAACCTTTAGCCTTAACACCTGGCAAAACGCAGTTAAACAAGGGGATGATAACGATCAAACACGTGCAGATATCTGCCGCGCCTTTGAACTGGCGGTTGCAGACACCCTCACCGTAAAATGCAAACGCGCCCTCATTGCAACAGGCATGAATCGATTGGTGGTATCGGGTGGCGTCAGCGCAAATCGCGCTATCCGTGCCAGCCTAACCGAACTCATGGCACAACGTGGTGGCGAAGCCTTCTTTCCCCGACTCGAGTTTTGTACCGATAACGCAGCGATGATTGCCTTTGCCGGTGCCATGCGCTTGCAAGCTGGTCAACAGAACCCATCACTCAATTTTTCAGCTAAAGCACGCTGGCCGCTTGATCAGCTTGAATCACCTATGCCAACTAGGGCGAACGCTTAAAGGTTTCTTCACCACGAATTAAACGACCAATATTACTGCGATGACGCCAGAATAATAACAAGGTCATCGCAAGGGTTAGCCACACCCAACTCAGCTCACCAGTTAAAAAGTAAAGATAAACCGGAGCAAGCAGACTGGCAATCAGCGCGGACAGCGACGAAATTTTTAAACCCTTGGCGATAAACAACCAGGTTGCCGCCACCAGCAGGCCTGCCCAAAAATGCAGCGCAAGCATCACTCCAATAAAGGTGGCGACACCCTTGCCACCTTTAAACTGGAAAAAAACCGGGTACAAATGCCCCAAAAATGCGGCCACCCCAACCAAGATCACCCACAAAGGTTCAAAGCCTAACGCATGGGCTAGCAGTACGGGCACCACACCTTTTAGCATATCACCGGCAAGCGTTATTCCTGCGGCACGCTTACCTTTTTCACCCCCAATACGTAATACATTCGTTGCACCCGGATTGCCCGACCCCGCTTCTCGTGGATCACCCAACCCCATGATGCGACACACAATAATGGCGCTTGAAACCGAGCCTAATAAATAAGCTGCCACCAATAGCAAGCCAAAAATTACTTCCACAACGCCTCCGATATTCGATAAACTGCGAGCTATTATAGCTTTTTAATGAAAAATTTATTAAACATGAACAGGTCATCACCGCCTTCAGATTACATCTTTATCGATAACCTTCGCATCAACACCCTAATAGGCATCCATGCTTGGGAACAGGTGCAACCCCAACCTTTGGTGTTCAGCTTAAAGCTCTATTGTGACTTTACGCCGGTTTTTAATTCGGCCCAACTAGAGGATTCGATTGATTACGCAGCCGTCGCCAGCGCCATCGAACAGCACTGCCAAACTAAAGCGCATCGACTGATTGAAACGCTGGCGCACGATATTCTTACCCATCTGCTGAGCGACTTTCCGTTAATCCAAGGCATCGAACTTACCCTTGCTAAACCTCATGCGGTGGCCGCTAGTCAACAAGTTGGCTTACAGGTCACCCGTTGGCGCAATTAAATTTAAATGAAATCAACTATGAACGGACTTCCCACACCCGATAGCGATGCGCTCGCTTTAAGCAACGAATTGACCCAGTACATTCGTCGCCGAATTCAACGACACGGCAATCCGTCTTTTGCCAATTTTATGCAGATGGCTCTGTATACGCCATCACTGGGTTACTATGCTAACGGCTTACCCAAAATCGGAGCCGGTGGCGACTTTACCACCGCACCGGAAATAAGCCCGCTCTTCTCAAAATGCCTCGCCAACCAGGCCTGGCAAGTTTTAAATCAAATGGACGATGGGCATATTCTAGAGTTTGGTGCGGGACGAGGCACCATGGCTAAAGACATCCTACTCCACCTCGCCAACCATGCCGACCAATTTAACCACTACTACATACTAGAAGTCAGTGCCGCACTAAGAGCGCAGCAAACAGAGACACTTAGCAGCCTGCCAGCAAAGCTGCGTAATAAAGTCATCTGGCTTGACCAACTTCCTAAACAACCCTTTAATGGCGTTATCTTGGCAAATGAGGTACTCGATGCCATGCCTTTTGAACGCATTCGGCTTGAACCTGATCAGCAACTCCAAGCCTCTGTAACCTGGGATGATGCGCAACAACAATTTAGCTGGGCCTATCAACCCATCATTGATCACAAACTGCAAAAAATCGCTAATCGTTTACAGCAGGCGATTGGTGAACCACCGGTCCGTGGCTATCATGCTGAAATTAATCTTAATATACAGCCTTGGTTAATGAGCCTTGACAAGCTGCTTAACCAAGGAATGCTATTATTGGTAGATTATGGTTATCCACGTAAAGAGCTTTGGCAGTCCGCTCGCTATATGGGTACACTTCGTTGTCACTATCAACAACGCGCCCACAATAACCCGTTTTGGCACCCCGGCCTGCAAGATATCACCGCCCATGTTGACTTTACGGCGGTGGCGGAAGCGGCTTATGCAGCTAATTTCAAAGTGGCTGGCTATACCACTCAAGCCCACTTTTTAATGAGTACCGGGTTATTGGAGTTTAGCTTGCTGCAAGATCAAGACGTCGTCGCTCAACTGCAACTTTCGCAACAAATCAAACGCCTGACTCTACCCGATGAAATGGGTGAAAGCTTTAAAGTCATGGCCTTAAGCAAACATTTTGATACCCCACTAATGGGTTTTCAACAGCGAGATTTACGCCATCAGCTCTAAGCAAATGCTATGATTATGCAAATTTAAACCCACTAATTTAGTAAGACACCCCCTATGGATATTTTTCACGCTATTGTTCTCGGTATTATTGAAGGTCTCACCGAGTTTTTACCGATTTCATCGACCGGCCACCTAATTGTCGCCGCCGAACTCATGGGCTTAAACCAAGACGACCACAATACGGCCTTTAAAATTATTATCCAATTAGCGGCGATTTTGGCGGTATTTGCCACCTATGCCGAACGCTTTCATCCCAGCCAGTATCGGCTATGGATCAAGGTATTTATTGCGTTTCTACCCATCGCCTCGATAGGGTTTTTATTTGCCGATTCGATTGAAGCCCTGTTTAATGTCGCCACGGTCGCCTGGATGTTTATTATCGGTGGGGTGATCTTTTTAGTAGTCGAGCATTTTTACAAAGAAAGCCAGCATACCGTGCGCAATCTCGATCAACTGACCTATAAACAAACCCTATGGGTTGGTTTTGCACAAATTTTTGCGCTGATCCCCGGCACCAGTCGCGCCGGTGCGACCATTATTGGCGGCATGCTAACCGGGCTAGATCGCAAAACCTCGGCAGAGTTTTCTTTCTTACTGGCGCTGCCAGTGCTAACGGCTACGTCCGGCTATTCCCTGCTGAAACACTATGATGCCTTTGCACAAACCAGCTTCACGCCTTTAATAGTTGGGTTCATTGTTTCTTTTCTGGTCGCTTGGCTATCGATTAAATTATTTTTAAAATTTTTACAACACTTCACCTTTCGTGCCTTCGGTATCTACCGTATTCTGCTTGGGAGCGCGTTATTGATTTGGTTTGTGTAGCGCGTCATGACAAGCTTGACAAACCAAATTATCCCTTTTATAGTTTGCACAGTTTTTCAACCAATGGAGATCCTTTAGTGGACAGTAGTTCTGGTGACAGTTGTTGCTTACAACCTATTTTAAATAATCCCGCTTAGGTCTCGCATCCTGTTAGTTTGCTTGTCACCTGTGCGGTACAAGCAAATCAAATCATCGTCTTCCGACAATCATTGTTTTGCTCAAAATTAAAATACAACGCCATGAAAGGGTATGTGTAGCTTTAGGCTAATTATTTAACCTAAATCTGCCTGACTTTTTGAGTTTCGTACACCTATTGTTAAATTACAATTCGGTGCGATGGCGTATGTGCATAGCCTACCCAAGCCTGCTTACTGCAAGCAGGCTTGGGTATATGTAACCATGTAAAACACTTAATCGACAATACGCCACTAAAGTCTCCCAAAACCATGGAGACCGTGTTATGAAAACACGTTTCAAGCTAAAAAAACTTACCCTAGCAACGCTGCTTGCTGCTCCAATCACGGCTTTTGCTGGTTCACCGATGAACGTCGATGATGCGGGCATCTTAGACCACAAATCTTGCCATGTTGAAGCTTGGGTAGATAACTATTCTAAAGCGAATGAAATTTGGGTTGCACCGGCTTGTAACTTTAATGGTCATTGGGAACTGGGCTTTGCGCTAGGACGCGCTAACTTTGATGATGCAGACGACTTCAACCTGTACGGCCTGAATGCCAAAACTATGCTTACCGAACAAGACGGTTGGGCGGTCGCACTGAGCCTGGGCGTGGTCTTTGCCGACAAAATTGAACAGGATCAAGCCGTTTATACATTAGTCGCGCCGATTACATTCAATCTTTTAAATGACCAGTTGGATTTACACCTAAATGTTGGACTCAGCCGTGACCAAATTCAAGAAAAAGACTTTGCGCTTTGGGGTATAGGTACGGAATACCATTTCACCGATTCTGTGCGCGGTTATGTTGAAGCTTTTGGCAATACTGAAAGCGGTGATCTTGAAGAGCGCGGTTATCAGTTCGGTGCAGCCTTTAATGTCACCGACAAATGGCAACTGGATATCAGCTATGGCGACAGCTTAAAAGACGCTAATAATGAAACCAATTATGTCCGCTTAGGTTTTGTCTATGAAACCGCAAGCTGGTTGAAATAAATAGGAGACAAGAATTGTCCACCCCTCCTCCTGAAACCAAGCCAAGGCACTGATCACGCAACAACATAATGTTATCCAGTGCCTTGGCAAAAATAAACAAGATACTGGAGAACACTATGGTCCGCGAAGAACTTTTTTATCAAATTAATGACCTTATTCAAGCTGGCGACGATAAAGCGCTTGCCCGTCTAGTGCGCAATACCCCGAGCACTGATCTCGCTGAAATGATGGACAATGCGAAAGCCGAGTTTAACCTTGGCTTGTTACGTAAACTACCTAGCGCACCTCGCGCCGTATTATTTAGTCACTTTTCGCCGAGTCTGCAAGACCTATTGCTTCACTATATGGAGCTTGAAGAAATAGCCGAACTATTTACCCATATGCCATCTGATGACCGGGTTGATATTTACAACCGGATGCCTGACGGCCGCCGCGTTCAAGTGATGCAAGGCATGGCTAAAAAGGAAAGAGAGGACATCTTAAAAATGGCCTCCTACGCCGAAGGAACAACCGGCTCCATCACCACCAGCGACTATGTTTCAGTCCCTGCTGGTATTAGTGTCCGCGATGCGTTGCAACGCGTTCGTGCCCAAGCACCTAATAAAGAGACTATTTACACTATTTATGTGGTTAACCCCAATCGCCAATTGGAAGGCGCCCTTTCATTGCGTGATCTCATAATGGCAGACGAGAGTGCCGCGATTGAAAATATTATGAAGACAGAGGTCGTCTACGCCAAAGCAGAATGGCCATGCGAACAAACGGCTAATTTAATTAGCCGCTATGACCTACTCGCGATTCCGGTGACTAACGGCGGCAATAAATTAATTGGCATTGTGACCGTTGACGATGCGATGGATGTCAGCGAAGAAGAAGCGACTGAGGACTTCCACAAAGGTGGCGGTACGATGGCGTTAAAAAACATTTCCATGAAGGAAGCGACCGTCGGCTTGCTTTACAAAAAGCGCGTATTTTGGCTGGTGCTATTAGTATTTGGCAATATTTTTTCCGGGGCGGGTATTGCTCATTTTGAAGACGCCATTTTAGCTTATGTGGCCTTGGTATTCTTCTTGCCGCTACTTATTGACAGTGGCGGTAACGCCGGCGCCCAGTCTTCAACCTTGATGGTTCGCGCACTAGCAACCGGTGATGTCATACTTAAAGACTGGTTCTCGATGCTAGGACGTGAGTTTAGTGTTGCACTGCTACTGGGATTATCAATGGGACTTGCGGTAGCCACATTAGGTATTTTCCGTGGTGGTTATGAAATTGCCTTGGTGGTATCCATGTCAATGGTAGCGATTGTTATTGTAGGTAGTGTGATTGGCATGAGTTTGCCGTTTATTTTGTCACGTTTTAAGCTCGACCCGGCGGCGGCATCAGCACCCTTAATTACTACCATTGCCGATGGCGTGGGTGTGATCATCTTCTTCTCAATCGCAGTGATGATGCTCGATATGCCAACTGATGTTTAATTTATAACCTTAAGACAAATTGACCACCAGGCCTGGTGGTCAGTATTTAACAAAGGGGATGGCGTTTTGACAGCGCCGTCCCTTTTGTCAAATACCTGTCATATAAACGCTCGATAATAATAAATAAGGAGTGCCAACATGATTAAAGCTTACGAATACCTTGATCTCATGCTGTTTGCTAGCACCTTAGTTAGCCTAAGCACGGCTTTCGTATTGGGCAGCATTATTGGCTATGAACGCCAAGTTCGCCAACGTACTGCCGGCTTACGTACCAACATTCTCGTCGCGGTTGGTGCAGCTCTTTTTGTCGATATGGCCGCACGGTTGCACGGCATTTATGGTGGTAACCATGGAGCCGTTCATGTCATTGCTTATGTTGTGTCCGGCATTGGCTTTTTGGGTGCGGTCGGTGCAGCAGCGGGGGCCGGGTTAATTTTAGAAGCCTGCTTAGGTGCACTGTTTGTGCTTTCAGCCAATACGGTGATGCGCCCGATAGTGAACCACATTAACCGCCAACCTTTGGATACACTTGACACAGAAGTAACCAGCACATTAGTGGTAATCGCGCCCAAAGAACGCCAAAATGAAGCCTATGATCTAATGGAAATTGTACTTGAAAAAGCTAACTACCCCTTCCAGGATGTCGAAATTAATGCCTTTGGTGAACATGAAGTTGAAATTGAAGCCAAGCTGGTGTCTCAGTCGATTGATGGCGACGACTTTGATAAGGTCATTGATCGTCTAAAGCGCTCACCTTTTACCACCCAAGTATTCTGGTCTGCAAGTACGTCTGAGTAATTAATCTGTTGGGTTTGATAAGGTCCTAAATTTTTGTCTGTTATACTTTGCGTATAAATCAAAAATTTTAATTTAATAAAGGGCACCTATGACCTACCCTTGGGATTATGATCCGGACTACAACAAACAGTCCCTTTTCATAGATCGACTTAACGATCTCAATACACTTTTGGCGGAACGCAAATTCGATGCGGTTCGCCAGTGCATTACCGAAATCGAAGTTCAAGACACGGCAGAACTGCTTGAGGGCATGCCTAAACAAACCAAAGCGTTATTTTTTCGCACCCTGCCACGTAAAACCGCTACTGAAGTTTTTGCCTACCTTAACCAAGACCTTAAAGAAGACTTAATTAATAATTTAAGTGATGAGGACGCGCTTCACCTTGTTAAAAACATGGAGCCGGATGACCGTGCCGCCTTCCTTGACGAGCTACCAGCGGAGATAGTACAAGAATTAACTGCTCGCTTGCCTCGCGACAAGCTGCTCGAAGTTAAACTACTGTTAGGTTATCCTACTGAAAGTGTCGGGCGTCTAATGCGACCTGACTATGTGGCAATTAAACAAAACTGGACCGTTCAGCAGGCACTCAGCTACCTTAGAACCATCCGCAAGGATAATGGGCGCTTAAGTACATTATTTGTGTTGGATGATGACAACAGGCTGGCGGACTCCATTCATATTCGTGAATTGGCATTAGCAGTTGACCAGAACACCCCTGTTGCAGAATTAATGGATAATCGTGTCATATACATACACGCGCGAGAAGATCAAGAGAAAGCCGTTGAAACAATGCAGCACTATGACTTGAACTCCTTACCCGTAGTTGATGGTGATCAAGTTTTAGTCGGTGTGGTCACCATTGATGACATTCTCGACATCGCCGAAGCCGAAACTACCGAAGACTTCCATAAAATGGGCTCGGTCGGCGTAATAAACTTTAATATTAGCGAAGCTAGCCCCGTATTGCTCTATCGCAAACGTATTGGCTGGTTATTACTATTAGTGTTTGTCAATGTTTTTGCCGGTCTGGCTATTGCCACATTTGAAGACACCATTGCCGCCGTCGTGGCGCTCGTGTTCTTTTTACCGCTGATTATCGGCAGCTCCGGTAACGCTGGCTCACAAGCCTCCACCTTGATGGTACGGTCATTGGCCACAGGGGATGTTGCTTTGCGAGACTGGGGACGCTTAATTATAAAAGAAGTCAGTGTTGCAGCGGCACTGGGTATCACAATGGGTATTGCCATAGCTTCAATTGGCTATTGGCGTGGCGGCTGGGATTTAGCCGCAGTCGTTGCGCTATCGATGGTTGCCGTAGTTATTGTCGGCAGTTTGATGGGTATGAGTTTGCCATTTTTACTTTCCAAGCTCAAAATTGACCCAGCTACAGCCAGCGCACCATTAATTACGTCGATGGCCGATATTGTTGGAATTCTTATTTACTTCAGTATCGCGGTGGCCATATTACCCACTAGCCCGCCTGTTTAATTAGGCAAGTAGCGGATTAATCACCCCGGGGCAACGGCAGCGGCTTACCAAACAAGTAGCCCTGAAAAGCAGTCGCGCCAGCTTGTTGTGCAGCCGTAAACTGGGAGGGGGTTTCAATCCCCTCCATCACTAACTGGTAACCTGCTTCTCGAATCATCTTAGCAGTTGCTTGAACAATCCCTCTAGTTTTTTCATCCAACTCCAGCGCTCTAGTGAGCGTCATATCAAACTTAACAATGTCAACAGGCATGTTAGCAAGATACCGAATTGAAGAATAACCACTTCCGAAGTCATCCAGCGCGACCAAAAAGCCAATCTCACGCAATGCATTAAGCTTTAAAGTCACCAACTCCATGTTTTGCACCAAACTAGTTTCAGTGATCTCAACAATAATTTTGTAATCTTGGGTAAAGCTTGCTAACTCAGCTAATTCTCTTTCCAAGTTCAACTGCAGCAATGAGTGGGGTGATAGATTGAAAGATAGCCCAAGACCTTTGTTAACTAGACCATCAACAAAAAGTTGAGTCACAGCTTTAATAACCTGTTTATCTAGGTCAACATCCAAATGACGGTGATTAACAACATTAAAAATATCACCCGGAAATATGAGCACACCGTCCTTGCGGATTCTAATTAACGCCTCAAAATAGTGGATGCGTTCATCAAGGTCAACAACAGGCTGCACATGCATTTCAATACCCTCACCTGTTTGCAACGCATGAACAATCACTCCAATCTGTTTATTAGACATTAAGGTATGTGCAGCTGATAACTCATCAGCCACAAAAAGCTGTACTTTGTCGTGTAACGAGTGTTTTGCTTGGTACAGGGCAATATCAGCATTTTTTAACAAGTGCTGCAGGGTTTGAACTTGGGCGCTAATACTCAAACCCACACTAAAACTGACTCGTTCTTGAATACCAAGCTCTTTAAAAGGCTGCCTATTTAAGGTTTCAAGTAATGTAGCCGCCATTGACTTCAAACTTTCTGCCGTATCAATATTTAAAATGGCCGCAAATTCATCCCCGCCCATTCTAAAAATAGTAGCATGATCAGGCAAGGTATCTGTCATGGTTTGCGCGGCCATTTGGATCACTCGATCGCCCACTTCTAAACCATAGGTATCATTAATTGCTTTAAAGTAATCACAATCAACAAGTATAAAACCCACCGTGCGGTTATTTGAATGGCTCGATTCGGCCAGCTCTTGCATTAACTCGTCAAACGCAAACCTATTCAACAAGCCTGATAAGGCATCAATACGGGTCTGTTTCGAGTAATAATTGTGCTGATCTCTTAGCTCTTGCTTAGTAATATGCAGAGCTTGGTTATATTTAAATAACGATTCTTGCAATTGTTCAAACTCTGCCACCAAATAATGCCTGTTGGGGCGAATCATGGCATTGGGGCGTTTTTTTAACTCCGCCAAATATTGCGTTAAATGAAAAAGGGGGTTAATGAGGCTAAATCTAAAAAATGCTACAAATAGAATGGCTACTACAACGGCATATACCAAGACATAAAAAATAAAATCTTGTATTAACGCCCAAAGTAAATTATCGACAGGACTTGTTATCGTTTGATAGGTTAAATACTCGCCTGGACTGGCTAGGACGTAATTAGAAGCGACTAAATCACCTTCGACAACTGATGCCGGATGCAATGAAGCCTTGTCAATGTATTGGAATTGCTGACGCTGCTGCAGCCATTTCATAAAGTTGAAACTTAATCCAATATAACCACTGACCTCAGAACCGTTTCTTTGCATAACAGGTAAAAAAATACGCAAGTGAATATCATCACGATCAAACTGAAACACAGACATTGGGTCGGCAATTTGCTCGGCAAGATAAGGCGAAACAGGATCATTAGGGCCTTTCATAAACAGCAATGAACCTTTCGCTGAATACAACTCAAAATCATTGAAATAGTTGCGCCAATAAGGTGAGTTCGTTACGCGCTGATTGCGCCAGAAAAAATAATAACGAGATTGATTCAATTGCTGATGAACTTCATCCCATTCGGCCATCGCCGCTGCGTTGGTTCGTGCTTGCTCTACAAACTGTGATAAATATTGCCTGACTTCATGTTCTGACAACAACTCGATTTGCTCAGTGGTTTGTGTTTTAATGCTTTGGGCACTTGAATACAGATAGCCAAACATCAACAAATAGACACCCAATGAGACGGACAAAAAAACCAACATATGCCATTTTGCTTTTATATTTTTCGGCAGCCTGACATTAATCATCTGCTTTTACTCCACGGGATAGATCATCCTGAAAAGATTGAATAATAATGGCAATGTTTTCTTGCAAATCGAACTCGTGTAAACTCGAAAAAAAATGATTAGCGCCCTCTATTGTTATCACCTTGGCACCAGTATTGTCGAGCGCCTCTAGCCAACCTGGGTCAATTTTGTGCAAAATCTCATCACCAGATCCCATAACAATGCTTACCGGCACACTCGCAATTTTCAAATAAGACAAGGTTTGTTCTCTGGTCAGCTGCTTATATGACAGGTAGCTTTCAGGTGTAGCAAAATAGTCTTGATCACAGTACATCAGGCTAAATTTTGACGGAATAGGATTACCGCTGACTAAACTATGCCGAGCCACGCGAAGATCAGCTGATCGGGTACCTATATCTTCACCTGCAAAGTAAAACATACTGGTTAAGATTAATTTGCCCACGGCGGAATGCGGTTCAGTGGCATGGCTGTAGGTAAGATACTGACTGCCACTTGAGTGGCCGAGTAAGATAATGTTCTGATAGCCCTGCTGCGTCAACCAGTCAATCCACAAATTAATTTCATTGCGATGATCTTCAAGGGTATGGGTATGTAAACTATCGCAATTACGGGAACTTTGTCTTGCATTGATACCGTAACTAAGATTGGGTGCTAGGCCTGCAACGCCTAAATCGTTTAAGCCGCTCAGCAGACTCTGCACGGTATGAAAGTCATTGTTGGTTAAAAAACCGTGCAGCACTAACACCGCTAAGGTTTTGTCATCGGGTTCTGCGGCCACATAGTGCGCTTGCAATAAAAAACCTAGCTCAGACTCTAGCGTAACTGTTTTAGCTACCACCTTAGAACCCATAAGTAACGCAATAACCAGCACAAAAAACTGCAGTGATCTAATAAACATCTTTTCCACCTACCACCCTTGCAGAAGATTAAATCCCGCAGGGATGGACAAAAATAATTTATACAACCATAAAGAACGCAATGTTCAAAAAATTCAATTAAAAATACCCATTAATATTAACAGTCCTGATAATCAGCTGCATAAAAAATCACCCTATTTAATTGTTAAATGATGCTTTTCAGTTCAAAATACAGTTCAATAAAAACACATACGATTAAAGGACGATACTCAATGGCAGATTGGAGCGCAGGCTACGCCGCAGATGTTGACTACACATTCGGTTATTTTAAAGAACTCAATCCATTACAAATTCGCTTAGCGCTTTTGGATGCTGGCGTTGCGCCGCCCGAGCAGCTCAATGCCTGCGAACTAGGCTTTGGGCAAGGTGTCAGTATCAATATTCACGCCGCCGCTAGCAAAACGCGTTGGTTTGGTACTGACTTTAGCCCAACTCAAGCCGGCTTTGCACAAGATATGAGCCTAGCCTGCGACAACCAGGCCTGCTTATACGACCAATCTTTTGCCGAGTTTGCTCAACGTGATGATTTACCCGAGTTTGATTTTATAGCTTTGCATGGTATTTGGGCCTGGGTGTCCGATGAAAACCGCAAAATATTGGTCGATTTTATTGGCCGCAAACTCAAACTAGGCGGTGTGCTCTATATCAGTTATAACACCCCTAATGGTTGGGCGACCATGATGCCTATTCGCCATCTACTTAACCAATATGCCCACACTATGACGGTTAGCGGTGACAACTCAGTTAATAAAATTGGCCAGGCCTTCGAATTTGTTGACCAACTCCTTGCTACTAATCCCGCTTACTTACAAGCCAACCCACAATTGCGTAAAACCTTTGATTTGGTCAAATCTCAAAATGCACAGTATTTGGCTCATGAGTATTTCAGTGATGATTGGACACCAATGCATTTTTCAGACATGCATAGTTGGTTAAGTCCGATTAAGTTGGACTATGTCTGCTCGGCTAATACCCTCGATCAGGTCAATGCGATTAATATTACCGAAGCTGAAGAAGCAATGATTGCGGACCAAACTAATCCGTTATTTCGTGAAACCGTGCGCGATATTTGCATGAACCAACAATTTCGCAAGGACCTGTGGATTAAAGGCCCGAAACGCTTAGATAAATTTGAGCAGATGGAAGCCCTATTTGGCCTGCAGCTGGTACTGACAGAATTGCGTGACGAAGTTGAGCTGAGTGTCAATGGTATGCTTGGGCCAGTAAAACTCAAAACTGAAACCTATGGCCCGATTTTAGATTTCTTTGCTGATTATCAGCCTAAAAAACTCGGTGAGCTGCTGCAAGCAATGCAACCACTAGGCATTGGCATGGATAAAGTGATGCAAGCCATGATGATTTTAACCGGCAAACAAACGCTACAGCTGGCCCAATCGCCCGAAGAGGTTGCTCAGGCAAAGCCTAAAACGGACAGACTCAATTTATTCTTATTAAAAAAAGCGCGCGGACGTGACGATATTACCCTGCTGGCTAGTCCAGTAACTGGAGGGGGCATTGATATCCAAGGCTACGAAATGCTATTTTTACTTGCCATGCGCTTTGGACACCACAGCCCTGAGGCCATTGCTCCGTTCGCTTGGGGTTTGCTCAAACAGCGCGGTATAAGGCTGCATCGTGATGGCCAATGGCTTGAGACAGATGCTGAAAATTTGGCTGAACTTACTAACCAAATCGTATTTTTCTTGGACGAACCCTTAAAACTCTACCAAGCATTAGGCATAGCTTAACTTAAACAAATACAAGCTTTTTGACTACTACTATTCAGGTTCGTGATTCTCAAGGGTAAGCGTATGATGCGGTTTTAACCAAAACGTTTGCCCTTTAGCTTGAACCTGTACTTGGTCATAATCCATATCTAAAACCCGAATACCGTCTCGTTCACTATGGCGGGTAAGGTACTGCCCGTTAACTCTTACACGCATTTGACCGTCAGTACCCATAACAACAGATTCAATTTGAATCACCAAAGGCTGGCTCATTTCAACATCCAATTGCTTTGCAAAACCCGCCATACTCGATAGTGACAATGACACTGCAATCACCGCCACTGTAACAGAACCCGCCCAATTTACAGGTTTGCTATCCATAACATGCTCCTCCAAAGTATCTTTATGATTTATTTGATTGATGCTTCTTCGAGTCATCATCTTGCCATTCACCTTCAATCACTTCTGATGAAGAGGTATTGTGTTGATCTGATACAGGGCCCTCCTGATGAACGCGATGATACTTAATATGCCCAGTAGCCGGGTCGCGAGACTGCCACTCGGCATCGACGGTATAGTGATATTGCTGGGAAGCATAGCGCTTGGCGCCGCGCAGCAACCAAAACTCGGCGACTTTTGCTCTAATTGGCGGAATAAGCAATAACAAACCCATCACATCGGTGACCAGGCCTGGTAAAAATAAAATAATACCACCAATAAAAATTAACGCACCCTCTAGAGCCGCTTGCTGAGGCATTTGACCTTGCGCCATTTGTCGCTGCGCTTGCTGTACTAGCTGCACGCCTTGATACTTCATTAAAATACCACCCAATGCCGCCGTCGCAATAATCAACAAAATTGTTGGTAACGCACCAATTGCACTGCCAACTTCAAGCAGAATATACAACTCCATTAACGGAGTAACAATAAACACTAAAAATAAATACAGAAACATATCACCTACTTTTATAAAAATTTTTAAACCCAATAATGATCAGTGTCCCACTTTTTTAGGATTAAAAAAAGTTTCACTAACAAAAAACTTTATTTCACAAACCTTTCTTCATAGCGATAACTTTTTTTTGTTTGGTCTGATAAAATCAAATGCAAAATTTTAAACATAATAAAATAGCAAGGATACACTATGAAGGTTTGGCAATTTTTTCGTACACCTCTGCCAATAATCACGCTTTTGTTGACACTTCTTGTCACCGCGCTTCCCTTGAAAGCCAGTGATTTGCTTGACCCTGAGGATGCCTTTCGATTACAACCCGTACAAATTGTTGATGGCAAAATTAGTATCAGTTGGGAAATAGAGCCCGGCTACTATTTATACCAAGATCGGTTGGGTGTTAAGTCCGCTGACATTCAATTGCAGGCTATTAATTTTCCACCTGCAAAAGACAAAAACGATCCTTTTTTTGGTCAAGTTAAAATTTATGATCAAGACTTTACTTTAACTATCCCCTATCAAGGCCAAGCACAACAAGCCAATCTCGTTATCAGTTATCAAGGCTGTGCCGAGGAATTTGGCGTCTGCTATCCACCACAAACTGAACAAGTTTCGATAAACCTGCCTGCCAATACCATGCCAAGCTTGCCAAATGAGGTGAAATCATTAAGCGCACTAAACGACTTTTTAGCCAGTCAAACTGGCCTAACTGACACTGGCTTACTTGATGTTGATGATGCCTTTGCATTTTCTTATAGCCAAAGTGGCGAGGGTCAACTATTTGCAAATTGGACGATGGCCGACGGCTATTATTTATACCGCGACAAGATCACTGCCAACATTGTTTCAGGCCAAGCAACTATTGAAGGCATTATTACACCTCAAGGTGAAATGAAAGATGATCCAATTTTCGGTCAGGTTGAAGTTTATTATGGCCAAGGCGCTGCAGACATTACCATCACAGACTTGCAAGGGCCAGTTGTTGTAGAAATAGGCTATCAAGGTTGTGCTGACGTGGGCGTCTGTTACCCACCTGAAACCAGACAGGTGACCTTAGACCCCGCAACGTTTGGTACCGCAACCGCTGAAACAGTAGCAGCTGCAGCTGCAGCGACACCAACTCAATCAAGTGCATTGAGTTTAACAAGTGCACCCTCGTCCGACCCTGCTCAGATGTCTGAAGCGGATCGTATCACTAACACCTTAATGAATGCTAACCTATGGATCGTCGTGCTGACCTTCTTTATATTTGGGTTACTGCTATCCTTTACGCCTTGTGTTTTCCCAATGATTCCTATTCTGTCCAGCATTATTGTTGGCCAGGGCAATCAAAACATTACCGCCCGTAAAGGCTTTATTATTTCATTGGTATTTGTGTTATCAATGGCTACGGCTTACACCATTGCAGGTGTGCTAGCGGGGATATTTGGCGCTAACCTTCAAGCAGCTCTACAAAACCCCTGGGTGCTAGGCAGTTTTGCAGTCATTTTTGTGCTACTTGCACTGTCTATGTTCGGATTCTATGAAATCCAACTGCCCGCCAGCCTGCAAAACAAAATCACCCAATTATCTAATAAACAGAAAGGGGGCTCGCTAACCGGTGTCGCCATTATGGGCTTTTTATCGGCCTTAATTGTTGGCCCATGCGTAGCACCACCGCTAGCAGGTGCCTTAATATACATTGGTCAAACAGGCGATGCGATGCTTGGTGGTTTAGCTCTATTTGCAATGAGTATTGGTATGGGGGTGCCTTTACTATTATTGGGTGCATCAGCAGGCAAACTACTCCCACGTGCAGGCGCATGGATGAACACCGTCAAGGCCGTATTTGGCGTGCTATTACTGGCAGTCGCACTATGGCTAGCAGACCGCGTACTACCAGGCTGGATCAGTATGATTGGTTGGGCGCTACTATTTATTGTTGCCGCCATCTATATGGGTGCACTCGAACCGATTGGCGACAAATCCAACTGGCATAAGCTCTGGAAGGGACTAGGCCTATCATTATTGGTAACAGGTTTTGTCATCATTATTGGTCTAGCCGGTGGCTCGCGTGACCTGCTCCAACCGCTAAAGGTTTTCCAAGGAGGAGGCAGCGCAACACAACAACAAGCCGAACTGCAGTTTGAATATATTGACAGCCTAGAAGAACTACAAGCCCGCGTGGGTCAAGGCCAACCTGTAATGCTTGACTTTTATGCCGACTGGTGTGTTAGCTGTATTGAGATGGAACGCTTTACTTTTACTGATCCACAAGTGCAAGCTGCGCTTGACGGGGTAGTGCTTTTAAAAGCGGATGTAACCGCCAATACGACAGATCATCGTGCGCTAATGCGTGAACTCGGCATTGTTGGCCCGCCAGCTATTTTATTCTACGATGCAGCTGGGGTTGAACAACGCGGTCAACGTGTTGTTGGTTTTAAAAATGCCGCCGACTTTAAAGCCAACATTCAAGCAGCACTAAGAAATTAGCCCTAGTATCACCTCAACAGGCCTGCTTGTATTGCTTGATACACGCAGGCTTTCTTATTGGCCAAAAAAACCTAATTGCGGTTATTTCGCCTCTTTTTGCAACAAATCAAACCTCCAACTGCTTACTTGGTAAGCCTTATCCATAGCATTAACGTTAAATTTAACTTATAATCATGCTTAGTCTTTGCAAGATTAACACTGCATATCCTAACAGTTTTGGAGTCAAACCCCCTATGGCAAGCATTTTGGTCCTTAATGGCCCTAACCTGAATATGCTCGGACGACGCGAACCCCATATCTACGGTCGTCAAACACTTGCAGACATTATTGGAGAATTAGAAACTATCGCTGATGAAGTTGCTGTCAGGCTTTGGCACTTTCAAAGCAATGCCGAACACGCCCTAATAGAACGCATTCATCAAGCCATGGATGATGGCACCGAATTCATTATCATAAATCCAGCCGCTTTTACCCATACCAGTGTAGCGATTAGAGACGCACTTAGCGCGGTAAACATTCCGTTTATTGAAGTTCATCTTTCTAATGTTCACCAGCGCGAGCCCTTCCGCCATCACTCTTATTTTTCTGACAAGGCTATTGGCGTTATTGCAGGCCTGGGTACGGACGGCTATCGCTTTGCCCTAGAAGCCGCCATTAAACACTTAGAATAACAACATTTAAACAAGATCAAAACTAACAAGGAACTACAACATGGATATTCGCTCAATCCGTAAACTCATCGAAATTGTTGAAGAATCAAATATTGCCGAAATAGAGATTCAAGAGGGCGAACATTCGGTACGCATCACTCGCAATAAGGAACCTGTCTATATGCCAACGCCTTCTGCGATGCAATATCAGGCAGCTCCAGCGCCAAGCCCCACACCAGCCGCACCACCCTCTGCGCCATCAGAACCTGCTGCAGCCACTGAATCTACTGGAACTAAAGTAACCTCTCCAATGGTCGGTACCTTCTATGCAGCGGCCTCACCCACTTCTGCACCTTTTGTAAGCGTGGGCGACAGCGTTGCCATTGGCGATACACTTTGTATTATAGAGGCCATGAAAATCATGAATCCAATTGAAGCTGAAGTTGCCGGAACCGTTAAGCAAATCTTGATCCAAAATGGTGAACCGGTTGAGTTCGGTCAAACCTTATTTATTGTCGAATAAGGGCTGAGCATGGAAAAACTTCTTATTGCCAACCGAGGCGAAATCGCACTACGCATCTTGCGCACTTGTAAACAACTTGGCATCAAAACGGTTGCCGTTCACTCAACTGCCGACGCGAATCTAAAACATGTACTAATGGCCGATGAAACAGTCTGTATTGGTCCTGCAGCATCTGCGCAAAGTTATTTGCATGTGCCCGCGATTATTTCAGCAGCAGAAGTCACCGATGCTGAAGCTATTCACCCAGGCTATGGCTTTTTATCGGAAAACGCTGATTTTGCAGACCGTGTTGAAGAAAGTGGCTTTATTTTTGTCGGCCCTAAGGGCGATACCATCCGCATGATGGGTGATAAAGTCCAAGCCATTCGTGCTATGAAAGCGGCTGGCGTCCCCACCGTTCCAGGCTCTGGCGGCCCCCTAGGTGACGATGCTGAAACCAACTTACGTATTGCCAAGGATATTGGTTATCCGGTCATCATTAAAGCCTCTGGTGGTGGCGGTGGACGCGGCATGCGCGTGGTGCATACTGAAGGCAGCTTGTTAAAATCAATTCAACTGACCAAACAAGAAGCCGGTGCCGCTTTCAACAACCATGAAGTCTACATGGAAAAGTTTTTAGAAAACCCTCGCCATATTGAAATTCAGGTACTCGCCGATGGCCAAGGCCATGCAATTCATCTCGGTGAGCGTGATTGTTCGATGCAGCGTCGCCATCAAAAGGTTGTCGAAGAAGCACCGGCACCCGGCGTGACTGAAGAACAACGTAACCGCATTGGTGCAATTTGTGCCAAAGCCTGCATTGATATTAACTACCGCGGCGCTGGCACCTTCGAATTTTTATATGAAAACGGTGAGTTCTATTTCATTGAAATGAACACACGTTTACAGGTTGAGCACCCGGTTACTGAACAGGTCACTGGTATTGATTTGGTGAAGGCACAAATTGAAATTGCCATGGGTCGTCCATTAACCATTAAACAATCGGATATCAAGCTAACCGGGCATGCGATTGAATGCCGGATTAACGCAGAAAATCCAGCGAAAAACTTTATGCCTTCACCCGGCAAAATAGAACGTCTGCATTTACCTGGCGGCCCTGGAGTGCGTATTGACACCCACATTTACACCAGCTACACGGTGCCACCGCACTATGATTCGATGATTGCTAAAGTCATTTGCTCTGGAACCGATCGTGCTACCGCTATTGCACGGATGCGTACGGCCCTGCAAGAGATGCTTATTAAAGGCATCGATTCAAATATCGACTTACAACGTGAAATCATGAGTGATCAAGGCTTTGAAGAGGGTGGACGGAATATTCATTACTTAGAGCACCGACTTGAGCACTTAGTTTAATGGCTTGGATTCAAATTACTACCACCGTTGCTGAAACCCAAGCTGAACCTTTATCTGATGCACTGATGGAGCTCGGTGCATTATCAGTCACTTTTGCTGAAACCGGTGAACAAGAGATATTTGAACCTGAAATAGGTACGACGCCCATCTGGCAACAAACCCGGGTGATGGGACTATTTGATGCACAGATTAATAGTACTGAATGCCTGCTTGGACTCACTCAACTTATGCCCGAGCTGTCTCCGAGTCAGTTCAAAGTTGAACTTATCGAAGATAAAGATTGGGTTCGCGAGTGGATGGATCAATTTCAACCCATGCAATTTGGCCAAAACCTATGGATTGTGCCCAGTTGGTTAGACGCACCCAACCCGGATGCCACTAACTTACTCCTTGATCCGGGTTTAGCCTTTGGTACCGGAACCCATCCCACTACAGCAATGTGCTTAAGCTGGTTAGACGCCAATCCGCCCATTGAAAAATCCGTTATTGACTATGGTTGTGGTTCAGGCATTTTAGCAATTGCTGCTGCTAAGCTAGGCGCTCGTTGCGTTTATGGAACGGATATTGATCCACAAGCTATTACGGCCACGCTCGACAATGCCCAGCGCAATCAAGTGAACCTACAAGCAGGCCTGGTAAATGGTATCAACCTACCTCAATCAGAGCTGATTCTTGCGAATATTTTAGCCGGGCCATTAGCCGAACTTGCCCCCATTTTAAGCCAATACCTCATCACTAATGGACAGCTGGTTTTATCAGGCCTGCTTGTTAGCCAGGCCGAACAACTTATCACCTGTTATCGCGAGGTTGGCATTGATCTTCAGCTGGCTAATCAGCATGAAGAATGGGCATTATTGGTAGGCGTAAAAACCACTCAAACACCCTAGCACAAATGACCTGGCAACTCGGCCCCTATCAGCTTCCTAATAAATTGATTCTTGCACCCATGGCTGGAGTCACCGATACCGCATTACGTAACATCTGCTATCAACAAGGTGCGGGCTATGCTATTGGCGAAATGCTCAGCGCGCAAACGCACTTATGGGCCACTAAAAAATCGGCCACCCGACAAGTCAATCCAAATGACCCTGAACCCAGAGCAGTCCAACTACTCGGCATAGATCCGTTAAGCCTTGCTGACGCCGCGCAGCGCCAAGTCGAACAAGGTGCGCAGGTTATTGATCTCAATATGGGCTGTCCAGCTAAAAAAGTCTGTCAACAAGCAGCAGGGTCTGCATTACTCGCTTACCCTGAACAGGTAGCCCATATTTTTAAGGCCGTGACAGCGGCAGTGAAGGTACCGGTAACCGTCAAAATTCGAACAGGGATTGATTCACAGCATAAAAATGCGCTTGAGATTGCACGAATCGCTGAAGACTGTGGACTCAGTGCTATTGCTATACATGGCCGAACGCGAGCTGATAAGTTTAATGGTCACGCAGAATATGACACTATCGCACAAATAAAACAAAGCTTATCCATTCCCGTCATTGCGAATGGTGATATTTGTTCTGCCGAACAAGCGCAATTTGTATTAAACTATACTCATGTAGATGCACTGATGTTAGGAAGAGCAGTACTGGGTCGGCCTTGGCTGTTTAACCAAATTAATACCTGGTTAAACCACAAAACACCTTGCCCAGCCCCAAACTGGCACGACCAATTGAATATTATCAATGCGCATTTGGCGGGTATTTATCAATTATATGGTGAAAAACAAGGTGTCCGTATCGCGCGCAAGCACCTAGGATGGTATGCACAGTTTCTTCCTCAAGGTGCCCTATTACGCCAAAAATTTAACCAACTGAATGAGTCGTGTGCGCAGCAAGCCTGCATCTATGACTACTTTGATGCTTTAGACACAAGATTAGAACCACAGCCATGCTAAAACCCTTGCCACTCGAACATCATCTAATAGACAACCTAGATTATTACTTCAGCACCCTTGAAGGTGAACAAGTTTGCAATCTACATGCTATGGTCATGCAACAAGTTGAAAAGCCCCTCATTGAATATGTTCTGACACAGACCTCGGGCAACCAAACACAAACGGCTGCAATCTTAGGCATCAATCGCAACACCCTTCGAAAAAAGATGCAGCACTACAACTTGATGCCATCAAATGAATAATCGTTATTCCCTCTATTTTTACTTCTGGAGATATGTATGAAACCCGTTCGTCGCGCCCTTATTAGCGTATCTGACAAAACTGGCATAATTGAGTTTGCCCAAGCCTTGAGCCAACTCGGTGTCGAAATTTTATCCACCGGTGGTACCTACAAAGCTATGCGTGAAGCAGGCCTGGCCGTGACAGAAGTATCGGAATACACTGGCTTTCCAGAAATGATGGATGGCCGCGTTAAAACGCTACACCCTAAAGTTCATGGCGGCTTATTAGGGCGTCGTGGTATCGATGATGCCATTATGGCCGAACATGGCATTAAGCCAATTGATATGGTGGTGGTTAATCTCTATCCATTCGAAGCGACGGTCGCTAAAGCCGATTGTTCATTAGAAGACGCGATTGAAAACATCGACATTGGCGGCCCTACCATGCTGCGCTCTGCCGCCAAAAATCATAAAGATGTCGCTGTTGTCACCGATCCTAAGGACTACGCTCGTATTTTAGAAGAAATGCAAGCCAATGCTGGCCAGCTATCGCACGCTACCCGCTTTGATTTAGCGATCAAAACCTTTGAACAGACTGCGCGTTATGACGGCGCGATTGCCAACTATTTCGGCACGATGTTCACTGAAGACAAAACCGACACCTTCCCGCGCACTTTTAATACGCAATTTGTTAAAAAGCAGTCGATGCGTTATGGCGAAAACCCGCATCAAAACGCCGCATTTTATGTGGAGCGCAATGCCTCAGAAGCGTCGGTATCAACCGCTACCCAATTGCAAGGCAAAGAGCTATCCTTTAACAACATTGCCGATACCGATGCCGCATTAGAATTGGTTAAAACGTTTGATGACATCGCCTGTGTGATTGTGAAACACGCCAACCCTTGCGGGGTTGCCATCGGCAGCAATCTGTTTGAAGCTTATGACCGCGCTTATAAGACCGACCCGACTTCGGCCTTCGGCGGCATTATTGCGTTTAACCGCGAGTTAGACGCCCAAACCGCACAAGCGATTGTGGATCGTCAATTTGTGGAAGTCATTATTGCGCCAAGCGTCAGTAGCGATGCACAAGAAATCGTTGAAGCAAAGAAGAACGTGCGCCTACTGGCCTGTGGTGAATTAAACGGCCAACAAGCCGCTTATGACTACAAACGCGTGACCGGCGGTTTATTAGTGCAAGATCGTGATTTAGGCATGATCACCGAACCCGACTTAAAAGTCGTCAGCAAAATCGCACCGACCCCAGAACAAATGCAAGACCTGATGTTTGCTTGGAAGGTGGCGAAATACGTGAAATCCAATGCCATTGTCTATGTTAAAGATGGCATGACCATTGGCGTCGGTGCAGGCCAAATGAGCCGCGTGTACAGTGCCAAAATCGCTGGCATTAAAGCCGCCGATGAAGGTTTGGAAGTCGCCGGTTCAGTCATGGCATCAGACGCCTTCTTCCCCTTCCGTGATGGCATTGATGCGGCGGCAGCGGCCGGTATTAAAGCGGTGATTCACCCGGGTGGTTCAATGCGTGACGAAGAAGTCATTGCCGCCGCCAACGAACACGGTATTGCGATGGTGTTTACCGGTATGCGCCACTTCAAACACTAAAAGGACTCTTTTATGAAAGTATTAATTATTGGTAATGGCGGTCGCGAACATGCTTTAGCATGGAAAACGGCACAAGCCCAAAACACCCAGGTTTTTGTTGCGCCAGGTAATGCCGGCACAGCGCTTGAGCCAAACTTGACTAATGTCAATATTAGCGCAACGGACATACCAGGCCTGGTGAAGTTTGCGCAGGACAATGCGATTGATCTAGCCATCGTTGGCCCAGAAGCACCGCTAGTCTTAGGCGTGGTCGATGCCTTCACGGCGGCCGGCTTAAAATGTTTTGGCCCAACAAAAGGTGCGGCGCAACTTGAAGGCTCTAAAGCATTCAGTAAAGACTTTTTAGCTAAACACGCTATTCCAACCGCTGAATATCAAGTATTTACCGAAGTTGACCCAGCCTTAGCCTATATTGCTCAAAAAGGCACGCCGATTGTAATTAAAGCCGATGGCCTTGCAGCGGGTAAAGGCGTGATTATTGCGCAAAACAGTGCAGAGGCCGAAGCTGCCATAAAAGACATGCTGGCAGGCAATAAATTTGGTGCCGCCGGCTCGCGTGTGGTGGTGGAAGAGTTTCTAACAGGTGAAGAAGCCAGCTTTATTGTCATGGCCGACGGAGTCAATGCCCTAGCCATGGCGACCTCACAAGATCACAAAGCACGTGATAATGGCGATCTTGGCCCTAACACTGGTGGCATGGGGGCCTACAGCCCTGCGCCGGTTGTCACCCGTGCCATTCATGACCGCGTCATGGCCGAGGTCATTTATCCCACCATCCGTGGCATGGCGGCGGATGGTCTACCCTACACTGGCTTTTTATATGCAGGCCTGATGATTGATGCGGCAGGAAATCCCAAAGTATTAGAGTTTAACTGCCGCTTTGGTGATCCAGAAACCCAACCTATTATGATGCGCCTACAATCGAATCTTGCCGACCTATGCTTAGCCGCGCTAGACCAAAAGCTAGATAGCGTCAAAGTCGAATGGGACTCTCGTCCAGCGCTTGGCGTCGTCATTGCTGCCGGTGGCTATCCAAACGATTATGCAACCGGTCATGTGATCAGTGGCCTTGAAGCGGCCGCACAAATCCCGAATGCGAAAGTGTTTCATGCTGGCACCCAACTCAATGCCAATAATGAAGTGACCACCAACGGTGGGCGGGTACTTTGCGCAACCAGTCTGGGTGAAAACGTCGCTGACGCCCAAGCCCATGCTTATGCGGTCGTGGACAAACTATCCTGGCAAGATCATTTTTATCGCACCGATATTGGCTATCGTGCGGTCGCGCGAGAACAGCAATCTGAGTAAACCTCCCAAGAAAACCAGCCCTGTCCTGCAATAAATATTGCAGGACATCTTCCCTACCCAATTGCAGATACAATCATTAAGGCAGCCGAGCCTACCAAACATAACACCACCCAAATTTTTACAAAGCAAGTCATTTCATCAGCATCTAAGCGCTTCATAGTCATGTCCTATCTATCTACTATTTACAAAGGCACGATCACCGGATAACGGTCAGGGCGCTCGATAATCTCAACCGGTGTTTGATACACGGCTTCAATCGTCGATTGAGTTAGAACCTGATGAATCGGCCCTTGTTGAACGATTTTGCCTTCCGACAATAACAACGCGCGGTCGGCATAGTGTGATGCCAAGTTTAGGTCATGCAACACCGCCACGACCGCCATCTTGACAGCGCGCGCCAAACGGCGCAGTACCTTAAACACCTGCTGCTGGTGGGCTAAGTCCAAGCTGGAGGTGCATTCATCGAGCAACAATAACGGTGGCAAGCCGCCCGTCTGTTCAGCTTGTTTAGCCGCCGTTAATATTTGCGCCAACACCCGTGCCAACTGCACCCGTTGTTGCTCACCACCGGACAAGGTGAGATAGTTGCGCTGAGCAAGATGACGAACATCAAACAACGCCAACGCCTCGTCTACTCGGCGGTTTACTTCCGCTTTGCCGACATAAGGAATCGCCATACTGACCACTTCTTCCGCCAAAAACGGGAAATCCAAATGCACTGCTTGCGGCATGACCGCACGCAACTGCGCCAACTCACGCGGCGCATAACTGGATAACGGACGTTGATGAAATTGTACGGCGGGCTTATAAGCCTCGAACTCACCCGCCAACACCTTGAGCAAGCTGGATTTACCCGCCCCATTGGGCCCCAAAATCACAAACACTTCACCCGCTTCAATCGCTACTGAAACCTGTTGCAAAATCGCTTTGCCATTCAGCGTTAAATTAAAGTCTGCTACTGAAATCATACTCATCCCCAAAAAAACCGACTTAAAAACCAACTCGGTTACGACGCTGGAGTAACAAGGCAAGGAAGAACGGCCCACCAATCGCAGCCATCACCAGCCCGATAGGTAACTCCGCCGGGGCAACAATTATTCTGGCAATCGAGTCAGATAAAATTACTAAAATCGCGCCCATTAATGCACTACCAGGCAATACCCAACGATGGTCTGGTCCCAACAACAAACGCACCAGATGTGGCGCGACCAAGCCGACAAACCCAATCACCCCACTGACTGCGACCGCTGCACCCACACTCAATGCGGTCAACACAATGATCGCGCGCTTGGCAAGCTTGACATTAAAACCGATATGTTCGCTGACTCTTTCTCCCATTAAAAACGCATTCAGGGTTAAAGCAAAATAGGGTAATAAACCTATAGCCAACAAAATCGGAATACCCGATACCAATACATCTGTCCAGGTTGCACTTGCCAAGGAACCCATCGTCCAGAAGGTCAAGCTGCGCAAGGCTTCATCGGTTGAATAATAGGTCAAGACCCCTGTGGCCGCACCGGCAATGGCATTAATCGCAATCCCCGCCAACAGCATCAGCGCGACATCGGTTCGGCCATCTTTGGTGGCGATTTGATAAATCAGCCAAGTAATCGTTAAGCCGCCCAAAAACGCGGCAATCGGCACCGCATAATAGCCGGTCATCGCTGTCCAACCGGCAAGATAAGTTGATCCCAATACAATCACCGACACCGCCGCCAACGCCGCACCGGTGGACACACCAACCAGGCCTGGATCGGCTAGAGGGTTGCGAAATAATCCCTGCATGGCCGCACCGGCCACAGCTAAACCGGCACCGACCAGGATCCCCAGAATCACACGCGGCAAACGGATCTCCTGCACCACCCAATTCCACTGCGCATTATCCGATAACCCAAACAACGCCAGCACC
Source organism: Thiomicrospira sp. ALE5 (assembly GCF_900112445.1). Lineage (GTDB taxonomy): Bacteria > Pseudomonadota > Gammaproteobacteria > Thiomicrospirales > Thiomicrospiraceae > Thiomicrospira. Next base: position 360,024 of record NZ_FOYY01000004.1, read on the forward strand.
ACATCTAACCAGCCAATCTGAATCGCACCGATCGTCATGGACACCACGGCCATCAGCAAAACCACAACCGCCAATACCGATAAGCCGCAAGGCGCACATTTAATTAATCTCACTTATTGATTCTCGCTAATCATAGCTACAAGCCACCATTAAGCCATAAAATGGCATGATTTTTGGTTACAAATACATTAATTTTAATATTTTTCAGAGTTTTCCTTGAATACATTAATTAACAAACGCAGCTTCTGGATTGTTGTCATAAGTGTATTTTTACCACTATTGCTAGCCGCATTTACGGGGACATTTTATGCTGGCACCTTATGGCCGAATCCTATCCTTCATGCATTAATTGAAGGCGCAAGTATCGTTTTATACTTTAGCTTAGGGGTTTACATCACAACTTTAGTTAAAACAGGATCTCTTCCCATTCGGTTTTACTGGCCGGTTGCCAGCTTCCTTTCGATGGGGGTAATCACCGTTTTTCATGGCAGCAGTGAACCAGGCAACACCTTTGTTGGCCTTCATAGTGTTAGCGTGTTAATCGGTGGGCTGCTTATGGCGATGATCGCACTGCCCTCGCGTCTGCACAAACCAAACCTGCTAAAACATCTACCTTGGTTAGGGCTAGTGATCGGTTTTGGTATCAGTCTAGCGATGATCATGATGGATCAACAGTTCCCAACCATGTTGGTTGAAGAAGGTGTTTTTAGCGAAACCGCGATTATTTTAAATACGCTTGGCGCTGTCGGCTTTCTTGTTGCGACCTTACACCTTCTATTTTACAAAAAAGCAGAGCTCTCTCACTGGGCCTTGGCGGTATTAACGCTGTTATTTTCGGCATCAGCTATTCTTTTTGAATACTCCGCGCTTTGGGATGCAACCTGGTGGCTATGGCATTTTTTGCGCCTAATCGCCCTAACTATTTTACTCGCCTATTTTTTCCAGTGGTTTTATAAACAAGCAGAAACGGCTAAAGATCAAGCCGATAAATTCGAAAATCTAGCCTTTCGTGATAGCTTAACTCAACTACCCAATCGAACGCTGTTTTATCAACAGCTCAACCTCGAACTGCAAAAAGCTAAACGTAACCAATTTACCCTCGCCTTGCTTTTTATTGACCTCGACCGCTTTAAACAAGTCAACGACACGCTGGGGCATGATATTGGTGACAAACTATTAGTCTTGGTTGCCGCCCGCCTCAACCACGCGTTACGTCAAGCGGACCTTCTGGCTCGGATGGGCGGCGATGAGTTTACCGTTATCCTAAACGGCCATCAAACCGAGGCGTCAGCGTCCAAAGTCGCTCAGCATATTATCAACACCTTAACACCCAATTATCAGATTGATCAACATGATATCAATATTGGCGCCAGCATTGGGATTGCGTTTTACCCAAAGGATGGCACTGAAATAGGAACCTTAATGCGTTTAGCGGACACCGCCATGTATCAGGCTAAAGCCGCCGGACGCAATACCTATAAGATTTATCAGGCCTAATTCGCTTTCCATGCTGCTTGAAACTTCTAAATATATAAATTAAAAACCACAGGTATTTATTAAGCTATAACATGGTTTATCTAACTTTTAAACATATATTGACTTAAGATTTGATTAACACCAAGAGAATCGAGTATTATTCTTGTGACAAAATATAATTAACCAAATTTAAATTATGGTAAAGGCAAGCAAATGGATTTAGAACAAATGAGTTTAGAGGCGTTAATTCAATTAGAGCAGGATATTAAAAAAACAATTCAGCAAAAACAACACGCAGAAAAAAAGCAGTTAATTGATGAGTTTAAAGCGCGCGCTGCGAGTTTAGGTTTATCAATTGATTTAGTCATTAATGATGACAAACCCGCTAAGAAAACCGGCGCTAAAGTCGCCCCAAAATACCAACACCCATCAAATCCAAGCCTGACTTGGACTGGACGTGGCCGCACACCAAAATGGGTTGAGGAACAAGTTAGCGCTGGCCGTAGTTTGGCATCACTCGAAATTTAAGCTACACGTTTATATTTAAGTGCGTTTTTGATATTCGACAAAATCAAACGCAAAAAGATGGCGCGCATCCGCGGGATGATGCTGGCGTGATACTTCACGCCAGGCCTGCAGATCAATGACCGGGAAAAATGCATCGCCCTCAGGCGCGGCATCCACTTCAGTAATCAATAAACGATCAACCTCATCCAGCCATTGTGCATAAAGTTGTGCGCCACCCATAATCACCACTTCTTCGGCCTCAGCCACCGACTCAATGGCCTGTTCAACAGAATTAAATACCTGAATACCTTCTGCCTTAAAATCTGCATTACGGCTAATCACTAAATTAGGCCGATTAGGTAAAGGCCGCGCGCCAATTGATTGAAACGTTTTACGCCCCATAATGACCGGTTTATTTAAAGTTTGCGCTTTAAAATATTTTAAATCGTCCGGCAAATGCCATGGCATTTGGTTATCTTTGCCTATCATGCGGTTTTTCGCCATCGCAACGATCATCATTAATTTTGGCCGCTTAAAACTCATACCGACACCTGCGCTTTAATATGTGGGTGCGATTGATAGTTGACTATTTCAAAGTCATCAAATTGGTAATCAAAAATCGAATCGGGTTTACGCTTAATCACCAGGCCTGGTAAGGGTAAAGGCTCACGCGTTAATTGCAATTTAGCCTGTTCAAGGGTGTTGATATACAAATGCACATCACCGCCTGTCCAGATAAATTCGCCAACCTCATAACCGGTTTGTTGTGCAATCATGTGTACCAATAAAGCATAGCTGGCAATATTAAACGGCACCCCCAAAAAGGTGTCGGCACTGCGCTGATAGAGTTGGCAGGATAAACGGCCATTCGCGACATAAAACTGGAAAAAAGCATGGCAGGTCGCCAGCGCCATTTTGCCCTGTTCGACATTGGCTTGCGGACTGATCGACTCATCCGGCAAATCCGCTGGGTTCCAAGCCGTGACAATCATGCGCCGACTGTTCGGATTGGTTTTCAGGGTGTCCACCACTTGTTGAATTTGGTTAATCACCTCACCATTCGGACTTTGCCATGCCACCCATTGCTTACCATAAAGCGGGCCTAAATCGCCGCTTGGCGTCGCCCACTCATCCCAAATCCGCACTTGATTGTCTTTTAAATATTGAATATTGGTATCACCGGATAAAAACCATAACAGCTCATGAATAATCGAGCGGATATGCAATTTTTTGGTGGTCACCAACGGAAAACCCTGCTGCAAATCAAAGCGCATCTGATAACCAAACACCGACAAGGTACCCGTGCCGGTACGATCACCCTTCTGCACCCCATGATCGATAATGTGTTGCAATAAATCTAAATATTGTTTCATTTGTTTTTCGCTCCATTAACTAGGCCTGGTTGTTGACGATAAGCCCAAACCATTAAGCCGACGCCGATCACAATCATGGGCAGCGACAGCAACATGCCCATTGTGAGCCAGTCGCCCGCAAGATAACCTATGTGAGCATCCGGCGCGCGGAAGAACTCGGCGACGATGCGGAACACGCCATAGGCCGCCAAAAACAGACCCGCAACCGACCCGGCCGGACGCGGCTTGGATGAATAACACCACAGCAATACAAACAGCACTAAGCCTTCCAAAAATGCCTGCAACAGCTGGCTGGGATACTTTTGCACCACCTCATTCAACACCGGATCATACACCCACATCCCCAACGGCGAATCGGTGAGCTTACCCCACAGTTCGCCATTGATATAATTGCCAATCCGTCCCAAACCTAAACCAATGGTGACCAATGGCGCCACAAAGTCTGCCACCGAAAAAATCGACAGGCCTTGTTTACGCGCAAACAACCACATCGCCAGCGTGACACCTAACAGTCCGCCATGAAACGACATGCCGCCTTGCCACACCATCACCAACGACAGCGGATTGGCCACCAGGCCTGCAAAGTCGTAAAACAACGCATACCCTATGCGACCACCCAGCACTACGCCCAACGCTGAATAGAACAGCAGGTCGCCGACCTTATCCTTATCCCAAATCGACGACGATTTGGCGCGATACAAACCCAACAGCCAGGCGGCACCAAACCCTAAAACATACATCAGCCCATACCAGTGAATAGCAATCGGCCCAAGTGCCAAGGCCACAGGATCAATGACAGGATAACTCCACATAGCGGCCTCAACCCCCAAGAATAAAAAATAGAACTAGTGTAAACCAATGCGCCACTAGCTACAATTAGATAACAAAGCATAAAACCATGTGAAATGACTGGATTTTAACCCTACTGTCATATTCAGCTTTTAGGATACATCTCAACTGATTAGGTAAGCCATCATGAGTAAAGCAACTAAAAAAACCATCAAATCTGGCTCAAATGTGTTTGAGCACCAATCACTGCAAAGTTTAGAGGCTGTGTTGGACTATCTTGACACCATCCGCGACGGCTTTAAACAAGGTCATCTTAAGCTCAGCCAAGAGGACGATGAAGTCACCTTAACGCCAAAAGGCTTAACCCGGGTCAAAATCAAGGCGAAACAAGCCAAACAGCATCAAGAAATTCGCATTACCCTGGCATGGATTCCTGATGAAACAGCGGGTGAGCATGATCAAGCCGATGCTTTATTATTAAGCAGTAAAGCAGGCAGCAAAACGAAGAAGTCAAAAAAGACCAAGAAAAAACGCGCTAATCAGGACGATGCATGAAACCCAATGATGCCACGCCTGATGCACTGATTTTTTTATTATTAGAGCTGCAAAAACAAGTTCAATGGCTGCTTAAAGGCCTACAAAACCATGCATCAGAAAGCATCACCAAAAGTCAAACACGTACTGCCTATATCAATAATTTTGTTAATCAACTGGGCTCACAATTAACCGGATTGCCTCAACCACTAGCTTGGGCGCAGCTAGGTTTTCATGGTCAGCAAGCCAGTCAACAACTTACCAGCCTCGCTAAACTGGTCGAAAAACCATCTACGAAGACCGAGTCCGCGAAACTACACAAATCTCTCAGTAAGCCATTAAAACTGGCAGACAATGTGTTGCAGCAATTAATTGAACAACTCAAGCCTAGCTCGCCAAACAGTATCAAAGGTGTCACTGAAAACACCTCAGCGAAAACCCAACTTCAACAACTTGAAATCTTTTCGCTGAAACTGCCCGATAGCCTGAACGACTATAAGCTGACCCTGTGTTTAGCGCAGTTTAGTGCCCAACTTAGCCAACTCACCGAACGCATTAGCCAACTGGCTGAGGGCGTTCACGCTGAACCCGAACAATGGCGTGCGCTACAGGCTACACTGGCTCAAACCGAAGCGGACAATCTCGCCCGCGATGCAGGCAATCTGCAACTTGAAACCCTTGCCCATACTAAATCGGGCTGTGTAATTAGCAAGGTTGCTGCCGAACATGACCCCCATGCGCCCCTTGGCGTGGTTAAACAAGGCCAACGCGTCAAAATTAAACAAGAAAAGAGCCAATTTGCTCGCTGGCAAGATTATGCACCAGGCCTGGTGCCCGATGTCTATGGCTATCATCGTGAAGGCGAGCAAGCGGCGTTATTTGTTGAATTTTTAGACGGCATTCGCTTAGATCACTGGCTGACTCAGGCCAAACCGAAAGGCTATTTAGCCAGCCTTGCCTTGGTATGCGAACGGCTCGAAGAGGTGTGGCGCAATCAGGCCATCACCCTAGCCAGCAAAGACAACCCGCCCAAACTGTTTATGCAGCAGTTACAAGATCGACTCAATGATGTTTGGCACGTGCACGGCAACTTCAAAAAAGAACTGCATCAACTCGGCTCACTTAAAGGCATCAAGCTGCGCCAGTTAATTAAACAAGCGCATAAACTCGAAGCGCAACTGCAACCGCCTCAGCATTATTTTTGTCATGGCGACCTGAATCTCGACAATATTTTATTGCGCCCAGACAACCAACAAATCTTCTTGGTTGACCTTCATCGCTCCGGTTACCAAGATTATCTGCAAGATATTGCGGTGCTGATGGTGTCACACTTTCGATTACAGGTATATGATGCCGAACATCGCCAGCTGATTGGCCAAAGCATGACCCAGCTCTATCAGTTTGCTGAAACCTTTGCCGCATCGCAACAAGATGCCGCGATTCACCCGCGTTTGGCACTTGGCCTCGCACGCTCGTTTATTACCTCAACTCGCTTTGTATTAGATGAAACTCATGCTCGCGCAATGTTTGATCGTGGTCGCTTACTGCTTACTTTATTGTTAGACTACGCCAAAACCCATGACCCTGCTGACTTTCGGATAGATACGGAGATTTTTTATGGTCCTTACTAAGACCACGCATCACTCGCTCAAAATTGCTGTCATCGGCATTCCAGGCAAATGGTCTAGTGAGTTGCTTGCCGACGCGCTCGCTGCCCGCACCGGCTTTAAACTGATCATCGATTTGGGTGAAGTCGCAGCCGACTTAGCTAACAACCGTTTGCTCTATCGTGGTCAGGACTTGGCTGAGCTAGATGGCTTGGTGATTAAAAAAGCCGCCACCCGTTATCATCCCGGCATGATTGACCGTTTAGAAATGCTGCGCATTGCCGAATACCGTGGCGTGAAGGTGTTTTCATCACCGGAAAAAATTATTCGTCTAGTCGATCGTCTAAGCTGTACTGTAGCGCTACGTCAAGCCGGGATTGCTATGCCGCCCACCCTGGCAACCGAAAGTCTGGATGAAGCCCTTGAGGCAGTGCAACATTTTGGTGAAGCGATTATCAAGCCGCTCTTTTCAACCAAAGCCAAGGGGATGATTTGGTTGTCAGCCAAAACGCCGTTAAAAAAACTGCGTGATCAATTGACCGAATTTCAGCACGAACAAGGCTTTTTTTATATTCAACAAAAAATTAACCTGCCCAATCAAGATTTAGGGCTGATGTTTTTAGGCGGGCAGTATCAAGGCACCTATGCGCGGGTTAATCAAAAACACAGTTGGACGACTAGCACCAGTGAAGGCGGCAAATATGCCCCGGCCGAGCCCCATCCCGATACCCTAGCGATGGCTGAACGGGCTCAAGCAGTATTTAACCTTGATTTCACCACGGTAGATATGGCCGAAACAGCCGATGGCCCCATGTGCTTTGAAGTGTCTGCATTTGGCGGTTTTAAAGGGGCATACGATGCACTTGGTATGAATATGGCCGAAAAATATGCCGACTATGTTATGCAACAGATTCAGTCTGCCAAATAATTATTAAATAGAAAAGTACCGCTTATGACTGCAGACCAACCCGCAGACCAGACCTCAGCCACGCAACTCATTCGCCTTGCCGGCTGGCAACTGTTAATTCGTGCGCAAGATGCGCGCCTTCGCCAACAACTCGCCGACTACTTTGGCCCACATATTACCGATGATCAACAAGCGATTGTTGCGCACCTGCAACAGGATAATGCGCCTTGCTTAACCCTACATCTCAGTGCTTCCGAGCAGTTAACGCAACTCTATGCGCTGCCTTTTCAAGATTGGCAACGTGAGCCAGGTAAACAAGGACGCAAAGAAGCCATATATGACTTAAGCCCGAGTGATCGGCTCGTCCACAAGGTGCGCACTGGCTTAATTCTATGGCAACATCCGACCCAGTTGCGTGCCATGGGTGATCTGCTCGCCCATCCCAACCAAGTGATTAATTTTATCCTCAGTCAATACTTAAGTTGGCGGCTCAATCAAAGTGCGCCCAATCAACCTACAAACCAACTCGGTCATTGCGCTGCGCTGCGTTATCGCGATTATGGCATTGCCATCGCTGGATTTTCAGGCGGGGGGAAATCAACACTGATGTTGCATTTGTTACGCGAAGGCGATGCCTTTATCAGCAACGACCGAATTGTATTGCAGCGCATGGTGAATCAAGATCAAGCTGATCAGCCCAAACTTATCTGCTATGGCATTCCCAAACAACCCCGAGTCAACCCGGGCACCTTGCTCAATAACCCGGCTTTAAGCGGCATTTTGCCAGACCCGGCACGCTATGCCGCGTTAAGCGAGTCCGCATTGCGTGCGCTTGAGGAAAAATACGATGTCATGGTCGCTGGACACTTTCCCAACCAACCCTATCAGGCCAGCACGCCACTTGATTTGCTGATCATTTTGGATTGGCAGGCCAACGCCACCGAGCCGACCCTGTTGGTGCCGCTCAATATCCAAGCCGAACCCAAGTATTTATCAGCCATTATGAAATCGGCCGGCCCGTTTTATCAAAATGCGCAGGGTGTTACCCCCACGCAACCGCAAAGCCCCAATCCGCAGGACTATTTGCGGTTACTTCAAGGCAGCACCATAATGCGCTTAACAGGTAAGATTGATTTTCATGCCGCCAAAACGGCAATCGATGCCTATATAACCCAGCATAACTAATCAAGCTGGCTTGTTAACACCTGGCTTATTCACGTCCATCTTAATAACCACCAGGCCTGCTATTAAGACAAATACGGCTGAAATGGCCAAACAGGCCTCCATACCCGCTACTTGATAAACATAGCCTGATAACAGGGTGCCGACTAAGCGCCCAGCAGCATTCGCCATATAATAAAAGCCGACATCTTTCGACGTACCATCATGACTGGCAATCGACACGATCAGATAGGAATGCACCGCGGAATTTAGCGCAAACAAGACCCCAAATATCAACAGACCCACCACAAGGACTGTTTGCGGCGCCCAGTCCAGCAGCAACGCCATCACTAAGGGAGCGCCAGCTAAACTCAGCGCTAAAAAACGTGCGGTACCCGCGCTTGGGTTTTTGCCAGACTTCCACCCGGTTAGTTTCGGCGATAAGGCCTGAACAATACCGTAGCCAATCACCCAGAGCGCCAAATACGCGCCCACATAAGTATGATCCCACTCCAACACGGACACCAAAAACACCGGCAAGGCGACCACAAACCAGACATCACGGGCACCAAATAGAAAAAAGCGCGCCCCTGACAGCCAATTAAGCTGCGGGTTCTTCGAAAACATCTCATTAAACTTAGGTTTATGTTTGGCCTTGCCTAAGCGACCATCTAATAGCAGCATGGACACCAATAAAAATACCGTTAACACCCCAGCCATAATCCACATAGCCGCAGCAAACCCGACCCAAGCTAACAGCAACGCGCCAACAAAAAACCCAACCCCTTTCAAGGCATTTTTTGATCCCGTTAACAAGGTCACCCAACGATAGAGCTGGCCGGATTGATCAGACGCCAGGTTTTTGATGGCACTTTTCGCGCTCATTTTATTCAAGTCTTTAGCGATACCCGATAAGGCTTGCGCAATCATCACATAGACCACGCCCAGCCATTCGGCTGGCACAGTCAGCATTAACAAGGCCCCTACCTGCAAGGCCAAGCCAATATTCATGGTCACATTCAACCCCCAGCGCGCGCCTAACCAGCCGCCCACCAGATTGGTGACAATGCCAAAAAACTCATAAAACAAAAATAACAACGCGATTTCAAGCGGACTGTATCCCAGTTGCCAAAAATACAGCACCACCAGCATCCGCAACGCGCCATCGGTAATGGTAAAGGCCCAATAATTACCGGTTACCAGGCCATATTGCTGCAACGGACTCATTAGCAGGCCTGGTTGAGCTTAGCGACTTTAATGGCCAATTCGACCCAACGCGCAACATAACCGACTTCGTTGTCGTACCAAGCGAGGACTTTAACCTGCGTGCCATTTACCACCAGCGTTGATAAGCCATCAATGACCGATGAACAACGCTCGCCCTCATAATCCGCCGACACCAATGGTCGACTTTCAAAACCTAAAATACCTTGTAAATAGGTTTGTGCCGCTTTTTCAAACAAGCCGTTGACTTCCGCCACACTGGTTTCGCGATCCATTTCCATCACCAAATCAGTTAACGAGGCATTCATAAACGGCACGCGCACCGCCAAGCCGTTCAGCTTGCCATTGAGTGCTGGAAAAATGGTGCCAATTGCCGTCGCCGAACCCGTAGTGGTTGGAATCAATGATTGAAAACTCGCCCGCGCCCGACGTAAATCAGCATGACCGTGATCGACCACTTTCTGGGTATTGGTCAAGTTATGCATGGTGGTAATCGTGCCATGCTTAATACCAATTTGTTCGTGGAGCACTTTAATCACCGGTGCAATACAGTTGGTGGTACAAGAGGCGCCGGTAATAATCGGGTCTTGTCCTGGCACAAAAATGTCGTCATTAATGCCCATAACGATATTTTTAATGCCTTCTTTCATCGGCGCGGCCACCACCACCTGCGGCACGTCTTGCACAAGATAGGGTTGCAAAGCGGCTTGAGTTCTAAATTTACCGGTAGCTTCTAACACCACATCCAGCTTCATCTCGCCCCAAGCGGTGTCGTCAATAGCCTTATTCATCGAATAACCTATGCGCTGACCACCCACTTCAATTGCATCACCCGCATCACTGGCCTTAGCTTCATGCCACCAACGCCCATGCGCTGAATCAAAATTCATTAAATGGGCTGAACTCGCCGCATCACAGGCGGTTTCATTAATATGCACCACCTCAATGTTGTTTAGCTCCATCAAGTCTCTTAGCGCCAAACGTCCCATCCGTCCAAATCCGTTAATAGCCACTCGAATTGTCATCGTGTATCCTTTCATGCTTTTTAATGGTTGATTAGTTGGTCAAGTTAACGGGCTTCGCTATAATTAAAACTGTTGTTGATACTAAATTTAAAACCGGCTTGTTAGCCAGCGCGTTAACTTTAATACATATATGCCTAGGCAGATATTAACCGATTTAGCACCGAGGATGGTTGCATTTTTATGACAAACCTTTGGCACAGTCTTCCGCTAGACCAACTTGCGGCCCATGGCAAAGTCATCAGTGATCCGGTGCGCTTACGACTATTAACCCTGTTAGCTAGTCAGCCGAGCCTATGTGTCTGTGAGCTGGTTAGTGCGACCGCTCTAGGACAAAGTCTTATTTCCCGGCATTTGGCCTATTTAAAACGCCATGGCTGGGTGAATGCCCAACGCCAAGGGGCATGGATGCACTATCAACTCATCACTCCTCTCCCCTTACCCATTGAGCCTTGGTTGCAGGCCTGGCAAACTCACCCCGATTTTGCCGCTGATTTTGCTCGTTTGAGCGCGCCGACATGCTAACCGCTCGCCTCGCACACTGGCGTAGCCATTACACTTTGGTTCGTCAAATCATACTTGCAACCAGTGCCGGCTTGTTAATACTGATATTAAGCTGGTTAGTCCTGCAGGGGGCATGGGTATCAGCAGGCCTGCTGCTGGTCGGCATGGGCTTAGGTGCCACCCTGAATTATTTTGTGTTTGGCTTTAGTAGTAGCTGGCGTAAATCCATTTTAGAGGGCAACACGCTTGGGGCACGCGCGCAGGTGATTATGCTCGCCGCAGCACTCCTGTTATTTAGTCCACTGTTGTGGTTAGGGCAATCTGATGATTGGTCTTTTCAGGGGTTAGTGCGCCCAGCTGGGTGGTCGGTGATTCTGGGCGCATTTTTGTTTGGGATTGGGATGCAGTTGGCGAGTAATTGCTCGTCAGGTACGCTTAATCGCGTCGGCCAACTCCAAGCGCTGCCGATGGTGTCACTGCTGATGATGTTTGTCGGCGGCGTGCTGGCGGCTTATAGCTTTACCTACTGGGATGCCTGGCCAGCGTTGCACCCCTGGTCTTTTACACTGGATTGGGGCCTAGCAGGCCTGCTGATGAGTCTGGGCCTGCTGGCGCTGATCTATTGGGCATTAACCCGCTATGAGCAACGGCGCACCCAGCAACTTACCCAGTTACTTAACCTAGAGTCAAAATGGGGCGCGACGCCCTATGCGCCATCATCAAGCAACGATTTAGCACTCAGTCGCGCACAACAGCTACTGTTAGCAGGCCTGCTACTCGCGCTGCTTAGTGCCTTTATTTTGTTATTAGCGGGGCAACCCTGGTCGGTGGCATCGGTGTTTGCCCTCTGGCCGTTTAAACTAGCCGAGTGGATTGAATTACACACCGGCTGGATGCTGTTAGACTGGTCGTTTTGGGATATTGCCGGTCACTATCAAGACCGTGTCGCTCGACCGCTTTGGTTAGACCATGTCAGCATGACCACCTTAGGGGTTATATTTGGTGCGCTAGCCGTTACCCTTCTACAACCCAAGGCGATCAACCCCTTACCGGTCGGCCAGCACGCTATAGGCTATTATGCGCTTGGCGGTTTGTTAATGGGCTTAGGTGCTATGCTATCTTACGGCTGTAATATCGGCGCGCTCTTTAGCGGTATCGCCTCGGGTAGCTTACATGGCTGGCTATGGCTCATCGCCGCCGTTATCGGCAATATGGTGGCGCTAGCCTGGCTTAATCGCTCAAAATAACAGGAAAGACTTATGGAACAAGCGGATCGACTGACTATTATTCAAACGAAAGGGTCACTGGACTGGGCTTATCCAAGCTTAATTCTTGCCAGCACTGCGCGGACGCTCGACCAAGACGCACATATCTTTTTTAGCTATTATGGCATTCGCTGTTTACTAAAAGACACCCGTAGCTTGCGTGTATCACCCGTTGGCAATCCGGCGATGCCGATTCGCTCACCCATTGGCCCGGCCAGCTTAAAAGCGATTGATTGGCGAGGTTACACCCCTGACCTGCTATGGAGTTTACCGGGAATGACGCGCTTGGCAACCTGGGCTTTTAAACGCCAATTAGCCAGCCACGGCCAGCTGCCGTTTGCAGAGATGCGAGAACTGTGCTTAGAACTGGGCGTTAAAATGACCGCCTGCCAAATGAGCATGGAACTATTAGGGTTTAACCCAGCGGATCTGATTGAGGGCATTGAATATGCCGGTGCCGCCAGCTATCTCGCCGATTCGGCACGCGACCAAAGTTTATTTATTTAACCAACGCTATTTCACGGCTAGCGCTATTCGTCAGCTAGCATCGGATCACTGACCTGACCAGTGGTTAATTCATCAAACACGCTTAACGCATTGCGTAAAAACAGTTGACTATACATTGGACGATCTCGATAGGCCGGCATCTCAACGTGCCGTGCTAAATCCTGGCGCGCCACACCCTGCTCAATCGCTTGCTTGACCACCTTCTCTAAGTCTTTAAAGTAATCATAGGTTTGACGGGTTAACTCGGTTAAATTGGTGGCCCCACCGTGGCCAGGAATAACCAACAGATTGTCTAGATCCGGCGAATGGGTGGTCACATAGTCCACCATGCGTTCAAAAGATTGCAACCATTCACTGTAAGACGAGCCATGAAGCAGGCCTGGTAAACGCTCTACAAACCCCAAATCACCGGTAAACAAGATGTTCTTGCTTGGAATAAACGCACCGGTCATAGTTGGGGTATGCCCACCGCCAAAGTTGACCAAATGCACCTCATCCCCGGTACCTTCATTAATCACCAAGCGATCTTCAAAGCGCGTATAGCGATCAGCGACATTACGAACCGGCTGAATTAATAACGGCCCATACTCGCTGACCCGCTGCACGGCACGATCAAAGCCGCGAACCTGCCAAAAATCCGCCGCCGCCTGCTCGCTATATAGATTACGCACCCCAACATCCATCCAATAACTGGCCCCTAAATTAGCATGAGATTGATAATTCTCTATCGCCAACCATTTAATAGGCATCGCGGTATGACGCTGCAATTTTTGATGAAAACTATAGGCAACGGCGGGATTAGAACCGGTGTTATACACAAAAATACCCGACTCAAGCTCGACCGCCGTAATGTTATTATTCAAACCGAAATTTTCCAGCGTGCCCCACATTAGGGCACCCTTCACAAAAAACACCCCCGGCGCGACTTCCTCAATCGCCGGGATGGGCAAGACACGGCCTATATAGCCATGTTGTTGCAACAAGCGTTCATGTTGAGCGGTATAGTTTAAGATCGACTGCGCCAACACCGGATCATTAAGTTGCGCAGCATACTGCTTAAAGGCTCGCGACCACTCATCCTCATAGGCATTGTTCGATGCCTGACCATAAGCGAATGACGTCGTCAGCAGGCCTGCTGCCAATGCCATTACAGTAGATGTTTTAGTTAATGATTTCATGATTATCCTCTTCGTCATTATCTAAGCTATTAAACACTATTCAGTCATTATGCACAGGTCATTAGCTAAAACTCAAACCTCTTCAATTTGAGCACAATTCTTACCAAAATAAACGCCCTGGTATTTTTCCATGTCATACACCTGTCTTCGATTCATTTAGATAATGTTTAGCAATATACCAGTGACTAAAGCCAATAAATACGGGCATTGTTTGCTGAAACTTTTTTTACAAAAACTATTGCAAAGTGATTTTTAGGCTCTATAATACGCCACATCAAACGCAAGTTTGAACGACTATTCCCCAATAGTTCAGTTGGTAGAACACCGGACTGTTAATCCGTATGTCCCTGGTTCGAGTCCAGGTTGGGGAGCCAAATTTAAACCCCTCGCTTGTTGTTTAACTTGCGAGGGGTTTTTTGTTTTAAATCGCCCTATTTTGGGTGACAGCTAACCATACTGCGCTATTAACTCGTGTGAGCGGAGCTCTTACGCATTTTCTTGGCTATGGCTTCGAGCTCTTTAGCAAATTCATGGTATGCATCTGAATGCACGACTTCCATCGCCGCATCAATTAAAAGTTCGAGCTCTTCAAAATGCTCCTCACCCATCATTTCTAATTGCTGCTCATCCAACATAACCTTAAAACGCGCTACTACTTCTTTGGCATGACCGTTAATTCTCATCGTCATAATGCATATCCTATCAATTAAAAATCAGTTAATCGTCTTGAAAAATATCATCACCACTGGAAAGAATCAGCGGATCTGGTCCGCCGACAATCGACTCATCTTTTCCTTCATAAGGCAGGCTATTCAAGATAAATCGCATACAGGCTAAACGCGCACGTTTTTTATCATTTGACTTAACTACTGTCCAAGGACATTCATTGGTATTGGTATAAAAGAACATATCTTCTTTGGCTTTGGTGTAATCATCCCAGCGGTCTAAGGAGGCCAAGTCCATGGGCGAGAGCTTCCACTGCTTCAATGGATCATTTTTTCGACTCGTAAAGCGGCGCAACTGCTCCTTACGCCCAACCGAGAACCAAAACTTCATCAAGATTACGCCATCAGCGACCAACATCCGTTCAACCTCTGGCACTTGATGCATAAACTGGGTGTATTGCTGCGGTGTACAAAAGCCCATGACACGCTCAACACCGGCACGGTTATACCAAGACCGGTCAAACAGCACCATCTCACCTTGGGTCGGCATATGCTCTAAATACCGCTGAAAATACCACTGACCTTTTTCACGCTCATTAGGTTTATCTAAGGCGACGACCCTCGCGCCACGCGGGTTTAAATGTTCCATCACCCGTTTAATGGTGCCGCCCTTGCCCGCCGCATCACGCCCTTCAAACAACATCACAATACGCTGATCGGTATCTTTAACCCACTTTTGCATTTTGAGTAATTCAATTTGCAAATCACGCTTCATGGACTCATATTCACTGCGCCCCAACTTATCATCGTAAGGATAGTTACTCTCACTAGATTTAACTTGCTTCACATACACTCCTTGCCATTTTGCTTAAAACATATTTATTGCATAATCTCAGCATAGCAAGGGGGCTCTAAAATAGCCAAATAAAATAATTAATAGGCTAGAATCAACCCAATCAATGAAGAGGATACCCCATGACGCCACAGGATTACACTCACAACTTCGCACAAGTAAAACAACGAATTAAGCAAGCCTGCTTACAAGCCAACCGCGCCCCCAATGACGTGAGCCTCTTGGCGGTTAGCAAAACGCAACCGGCCACTGCGGTAGCCGCATTTATCGCCCTCGGCCAGCGCGCCTTTGGCGAAAACTATCTGCAAGATGCTTTGCCCAAAATAGCCGCCCATCCCGATGCAACCTGGCATTTTATTGGACCGATTCAATCCAATAAAACCAAACCGATTGCCGAGCATTTTGACTGGGTAGAAAGTGTCGATCGTCTAAAAATTGCTCAACGCCTTAGCGCGCAACGACCAACTCACCGCGCGCCGCTTAATATTTTGCTTCAGGTTAATATTAGTCAAGAGGAAAGCAAGTCTGGGTTTTTACCGGCAGAGCTGATCAGCGCAGCACAAGCGATTGCGTTATTACCAGGCCTGGTGATTCGCGGTTTAATGGCGATTCCCGCTGCGACCGATGACATTGCCGCGCAACGCCAAGCCTTTGCACAGGTGCGCGCGCTATTTGAACAACTACAAACGACCCTGCCGCAACACCCCATTGATACGCTTTCAATGGGCATGTCGAACGATTTAGAGGCCGCAATCCTAGAAGGCGCCACCCAAATACGCATTGGCACGGATTTGTTTGGCGCACGCGTCTAATGCTAAAATACACAAATTAAATTACTTAAAATCACCAATATGACCATCTCAATGACAAACCGACAACAACGCGCCGCTTTTCATAAACAAATCTGGGCAATAGCCAATGATGTGCGTGATTCTATTGATGCCATCGTTGCCGAAATCGAAAGGGCGTAAGGCATGAATGAATTCGGGCAATACAAAAAAATCAGCGACCCCGACAAACGACAAAAGGCCGAAAACTGGCGCATTGCCATTGGTCTGCAAGAGGTGGACGGTCTCACGCCATCGCCATATCTAATCCAAATCGCCATAGACAATATCGAAGGCAAACTTTCTGTCGAAGAAGCAGAGCAAGAGATTGCCACCTATTACCGCCACCATCCACCTGGCACCGCAAGCGAACAGAGAAAACGCGAGGCGGATGAAGTGTCATCGCGCATCAATAAACTACTTAGTACCAACGCTTTTACCTTCAGTCCAGCTGAATACATCGCTATTCATAAGTATCTGTTTACGGGGATTTTAGATGCCAAGGTTGCCGGACAACTCCGCGCTTTCGACATCACCAAGTCAGAACCGATTTTGCACGGCGAGAGTGTGCAGTATGGCAGCGCATTAAATTTGCGCGAAACGCTGGATTATGACTTTACCCAAGAAAAAAAATTTTCCTATCGCAATCTCACCAAAAAACAAGCGGTCGCGCATATCGCAGAATTCATCTCTGACCTCTGGCAAATTCATCCCTTTGCTGAAGGCAATACCCGCACCACCGCCGTGTTTTTAATCAAGTATCTGCGTCAGCTCGGATTTAAGGCCGACAACAGCCTGTTTGAAGAAAACGCCCTCTATTTTCGCAATGCCTTGGTACGAGCGAACTACCAAAACCTAGAATACGGCATTGAGAAAACCACCGCTTACCTGGATCGATTTTTTGGCAATCTGTTGTTTGGTGAACAACATCCGCTTAAAAACCGTGACCTGATGATCGTCCTATCACCAGAAAACCCTCCAGCAGTCACCAGAAAACCACCAGAAAACCACCAGAAAATTCTTCACGCCCTCGCACACAACCCCTCCGCCAGCCGCAAAGAGCTTTCGGTATCGATGGATATGACCGAAAACCAAGTGCGTGGTGTGATTAACAAACTGCGTGATGCCGGTATTATTCGGCGAGTCGGTCCCGACAAAGGCGGCTATTGGCAAATAATCACTGGAGAGTAATCATGAACCAGCCGAACAGCCGGATTAATGTTGAAGTGGTATTGAATAATGGAACCTTTTGGCTAACGCAAAAACGCATGGCGGAGTTGTTTGGTGTCTGTGTGCTTACGATTTCTAAGCACCTTGAAAACATCTACGAATCGGATGAATTGCAGCGAGAGGCAACTATTTCCATTTTGGAAGCAGTTGCCGAAAATGGCAAAACTCAATAAATCCGCAAACATAGCTTAGCAAACGCGATTATTTCCGCCCCTGACCCAATCTTGCTAGAATAGAACACACTTTTTAATAAAGGACTTCATCATGTCACGAACCCTGATTAAACACGCCACGATTGTCAACGAAAACCAGCAGCAGGTTGCTGATGTTTTGATCGAAAACGGTCGCATTGCCCAAATTGCACCGCAGATTGATGTTAAAGCCGACCTTGAAATCAACGCCGAAGGCTTGCATTTGTTGCCCGGCATGATTGATGATCAGGTGCATTTTCGTGAACCGGGCATTACCCATAAAGGCGATATCGGCACGGAATCACGTGCCGCAATCGCCGGTGGCACCACCAGTTATATGGAAATGCCCAATGTCAATCCGCCTTCTGTCACTTTAGAGGCCTTGGAAGCCAAGTATGCCATCGGTGCTGAAAAATCCTGGGCGAACTACTCGTTTTATTTGGGTGGTACCAATGATAATGCGGATGAAGTCGCAAAAGTAAACCCGAAAACCGTCTGTGGCGTCAAAGTGTTTATGGGCTCGTCAACCGGCAATATGTTGGTCGATCAAGAAACCGCGTTACGCGCGATTTTTAGCAATAGCCCCATCATAATCACCACCCACTGCGAAGATACGCCGATGATTAAGGCCAATGAAGAGGCCTTCCGCGAAAAATATGGCGACGATGTGCCCATGAGTGCGCATCCGATTATTCGTAGCCGCGAAGCCTGCTATAAATCCTCAGCGATGGCGGTGAAGCTGGCACAGGAAACCGGCGCACGCTTGCATATTTTGCATATCACCACTAAAGAAGAATTGGATCTGTTCACCCCCGGCCCGTTGGCCAACAAAAAAATCACCGCCGAGGCCTGTGTCCACCATTTGTGGTTTACCGATGCCGACTATGAGACTAAAGGATCGTTGGTGAAATGTAACCCGGCGGTCAAAACCCAAGCCGACCGCGATGCGATTCGCCAGGCGGTGATTGATGGCCGTATTGAAGTGATTGCCACCGACCATGCGCCGCATACTTGGGACGAAAAACAAAACAGCTACTTTAAAGCCCCGGCTGGCCTGCCTCAGGTGCAACAGTCGTTAAGCGCCCTGCTTGACCTCTATCACCAAGGCGTCTTTACCCTAGAGCAAATTGTCGATCGTACCTCACACAATGTGGCACGGCTGTTTGACATTCAAGACCGTGGCTTTATCCGCGAAGGCTATTGGGCAGATTTAGTGTTGGTGGATTTAAACAAGCCGCATACTGACACCAAGGAAACAAATTTATACAAATGCCAATGGTCACCTTGGGAAGGCCATACCTTTAAATCCAGCGTGATTAAAACCCTGGTCAATGGCCGTGTCATGTATGATCAAGGGCAGTTTGCCGAGTTTGTGCCTGGCCAACGTTTATTATTTAACCGCTAAGGAGGACTAGATGGCATTGCAATCA
Organism: Thiomicrospira sp. ALE5; assembly: GCF_900112445.1. Taxonomy (GTDB): domain Bacteria; phylum Pseudomonadota; class Gammaproteobacteria; order Thiomicrospirales; family Thiomicrospiraceae; genus Thiomicrospira. The sequence goes on from NZ_FOYY01000004.1 coordinate 379,274, forward strand.
ATCAATCCTGCAACCGGTGAAAAGCTGGCTGAATTTGAAGCCTGGGATCAAGAACGCTTAGATTTAGCGGTTCGCCGCGCGGCAGCCGAATTCTTGGAGTGGTCACAACGCACCCCGATGGACATACGCTGTCAGCTGATGAAAAACGCCGCGGAGGTCTTGCGTGAAAAGCAAGATGAACTGGCTAAACTCATTACCCTTGAAATGGGTAAGTCGATTAATGAAGCCAAATCCGAAATCGAAAAGTCCGCCTGGGTGTGTGAGTTTTATGCCGAAAACGGCCCGGCCTTCTTGGCCGACGAGCTGATTGAAACCGATGCCAGCAAAAGCTATATTTGCTACCAACCGCTTGGCGTGGTGCTGGCAGTGATGCCTTGGAACTATCCGTTTTGGCAGGTCTTTCGCTTTGCCGCGCCGGCACTGATTGCTGGAAATATTGGCTTGTTAAAACACGCCTCGAATGTACCGCAATGCGCCCAAGCTATTGAGCAGGTATTTTTAGAAGCGGGCTTCCCGCCGCATATTTTCACCAATCTGATGATAGGTTCAGACAAGGTTGAAAATGTGATCCGCAATCGTTATGTGCGTGCCGTGACCCTAACCGGCAGTGAACCTGCCGGACGTAAAGTCGCGGCCATTGCCGGAGCGGAATTGAAAAAGACCGTGCTTGAGCTGGGTGGCTCGGATGCGTTTATCGTGATGAACGATGCCGATATACCAGCCGCCATTGAAGCAGCTGTCACCAGTCGCTATCTAAATATGGGCCAAAGCTGCATTGCCGCCAAGCGCTTTATCATTGATCAGTTTGTTTATGAAGACTTTATTAGTCGTCTGAGAGCAGCTGTGGAGGCTAAGTTTGTTGCAGGCGACCCGCTCGACCCGGCTACCACCCTATGCCCAATGGCGCGCCAAGACCTGTTGGATGAACTGCATCAACAGGTACAAACCTGCGTCGATTATGGTGCGCGTTTAGTCACAGGCGGTTATCAACTGGATCGCCCCGGCAGCTATTATGCGCCGACTATTTTGGCCGATATTTCGAGCGCGATGCCCGCCTATCGTGAAGAGTTTTTTGGCCCGGTAGCACTGATATTTAAAGCGACTGAACCGGCGCATGCCGTGGGCTTGGCAAATGCAACTGATTTTGGCTTGGGCGGTTCAGTCTGGTCTGGCGACCACGCCACCGCAGAAACCATGGCACTGCGTATGGAATCAGGGGCATGTTTTGTCAATGACTTCACCAAATCCGATCCACGCTTACCCTTTGGTGGCGTGAAAAACTCCGGCTATGGCCGCGAACTGTCATATCACGGCATTCGCGAGTTTACCAACGTCAAATCGATTTGGATTAAATAACAGCGATTACCATTTTGGCGATACTCTAAAAAACAGCGTCTTTAGGTACTCTGTTTCAGGTATCGCCGGATGAATCGGATGATCCGGGGCTTGACCTGCTTGATCAAACAATGTAACCGTACGGTCTAAATGACTGGCGGCAGCTTGCACCTGCGATATTAAGGTCGCGCGAGGCATGTGGTGTGAACAGGATGCTGACACCAATACACCATTCGGCTCGACTAAACGCATCGCCAACTCATTAACCCGTCGGTAACCTTCTGAACCCGCCTTAAAATCTTTTTTACGTTTAATAAACGCCGGCGGATCGACAATAACCACATCAAATTTTTCAGCCTGTTGTGCAAGCGCCGTCAGTACTTCAAACGCATTGCCCTGATAACTGGTGACTTTATCTGCTACACCATTCAGCTCCGCATTAAGATGCACGCCGTCTAACGCCGCTTCAGAGGCATCAACACAAGCGACTTCGCGCGCACCAGCCACGGCGGCTAACACGCCCCAACCCCCTAGGTAGCTGAACACATCTAAGACGCGTTTATCCTTGACCAACTCGGCACAACGCGCCCGCCCTGAACGATGATCATAAAACCAGCCGGTTTTTTGTCCCCCTAGACCGGGAACAATAAAACGCACCCCATTTTCGACCAGCTCTACTTGCTCGGGTAACTCGCCATAGGCCAGCGCTTGATAGCGTTCTAAGCCTTCGATATCTCGGCTAGCCGTATCATTACGCCACACCACCGCACGCGGGTGATGGAGATTGATCAACACTTGTAAAATATCATCTTTACAGGCTTCCATTCCCGCCGTGGTAATTTGAGCGACAAACACGTCGTTAAAACGATCAATCACCAGGCCTGGTACCCCATCGCTTTCGCCAAAAGCTAAACGATAATAAGGCTGATCATAATTGAGCTCGCGTAATGCTTGCGCTTGTTGTAAGCGTTTTTTGAAAAACGTCATGCCAAGCTGATGTTTGGTGTCACGGCTAAACACCCGCGCACAAATCAAGTTATTTGGATTAACATAGGCCAAGCCCAACGCCTTGCCATTACTCGCTTCAACCACGACCTGTTGACCCGGCTCAAATGCTTTTAACGGCGTAACCTGTGTGTCCACTTCATTACTAAACACCCACATATGGCCTTGCTTAATACGGCGTTCTTCGTGCTTTTTTAAGCGCAAATTCGGAAAATTAGCCATCGATTTCCGCCTGATAGTCTTCTGCGGTAAATAAATCTTCTAGCTCGCCGATATCATCTGGCTTAATCTTAAATAACCAACCGGCGTCATAGGGTTCATCATTCACCAATTCTGGTTCATCTTCTAGCGCATTGTTCACCGCCACAATTTCACCACTGATTGGCGCGTGAATATCAGAAGCCGTTTTCACCGATTCCAGCACCATAATGTCATCACCGGCACTGACCGTCTCGCCTACTTCAGGTAAATCGGCATTGACCAAATCACCCAAAGATTCTTGAGCAAAATCGGTGATGCCCACCACAGCCAAACCCTGCTCGTCTAAATAAACCCATTCATGGGTGGTGCAATATTTTAAGTGTTCAGGTAGTTGGCCCATCTTGGCAATCCTATATAAAAGTTGTTATTGAAATAATATTTTAGCTATTATAACCAAGGCATATTATTAATACAGCCGCGCCGTATATTAATGCACCTAACCACACAATGTCTTTTCAAAAGGTTCAACTATGCGTTGGTTAAAAACCGCCCTATTATCTTGTTTGCTTTATGTCCCTAGCAGCCAGGCTTACCAGCATGCGGTGGCGATGCCTGACCATTATTCAGCCGCGATTGCCCAGCATATTCTTGATCGTGGAGGCAATGCTGTCGATGCCGCCGTGGCCGCCTCATTTGGTCTCGCGGTGACCTATCCTGAAGCCGGCAATTTGGGCGGGGGTGGCTTTATGCTGATGCGCATGCATCATCACAATTGGTTTTTAGACTATCGTGAAACCGCACCCGCTCGTGCCCATCGTGACTTATTTTTAGATGAACAAGGTGAAGTGATACCCTTTGCATCGCTATTAGGTCCGCAATCTAGCGGCGTACCGGGTCAAGTGATGGGCTTGTGGCAAGCGCATCAACGCTTTGGTCATTTACGTTGGCAGGAAGTCTTAGCACCCGCGATTGAATTAGCTGAACAGGGTTTTGTGGTGTCCCAAGCATTGGCTGATGTCGCTGACTGGTACAGTGGTTGGTCTAGCGATAAAGGCTATAGTAACAACTTTAATACGTATTTTGGTAATTTGGGGGTGGGTGAGCGGCTGGTTCAGCCTGAACTAGCCGCTACGTTAAAGCGCCTGTCACGCGATGGTGTAAGGGAGTTTTATCATGGTGAAACGGCCGATTTAATTGTCGCGCATCAACAACGTATTGGCGGTTTGATTACCCATCAAGATCTGGCCAACTATCACGCCATTTGGCGCGAACCTGTGCAAGCTGACTGGCAAGGTATGACCGTCGTGTCCGCTCCACCGCCCAGCTCAGGCGGTATTGCGCTGATTCAATTGCTATTGATGGCCGAACAACATCAACAGGCACTCAAGGCTGAATCCCATAATTCGGCGCACTATATCCATATTCTAGCGGAGCTGAAAAAACGCGCCTATGCCGATCGTGCGGAATATTTAGGCGATAGTGATTTTGTGGATGTACCCATCGCAAAATTGATTGATCCAGCTTATATTGCTAAGCGTGCCGCGAAGATTAATTTAACTGCACCCAGTGCTACTGAAGCAGTGGCACCAGGCCTGGCACCGTTTAATGAGTCTGAACAAACCTCGCATTTTTCTATTGTAGATCGCTGGGGCAATGCCGTGGCTAGCACCTTCACCCTGAATATGCCGTTCGGTAATGGCTGGGTCGTACCTGGAGCTGGGTTTTTAATGAACAATGAAATGGATGATTTTTCAGCCAAACCCGGCGTGCCCAATTTATATGGTGTGATAGGCAATGAAGCGAATGCCATTGCACCGAATAAACGCATGCTGTCATCAATGAGTCCAACCATCGTGATTGCCAATCAAAAAGTCGATGCAGTACTAGGCACGCCCGGTGGTTCAACGATTATTACCAGCGTGTTTCAAACCCTACTTAACAGTTACTGGTTTAAGATGCCGTTACAACAAGCCATAGATATTACGCGAGTACATCATCAACTTTGGCCATCACAACAGATAGGTTTTCACCCGGAACTCGATAGCAGCACACAACAACAATTGCGTGAGTTGGGCTATCAAGTGGAAGCACGACGCTTTTTTGGCGATATGCAAGTGATTAAGCGACAAGCCGATGGTACGTTTGACGCAGCTTCAGACCAACGTGGGCGCGGTGAAAGCCGCGTTTGGCCACAACCTCAGTAACTTTAGTTATTCGATTATTTATCCAGGCGTTGGCCGACCAAACGGCTACCGCCATCTAAGGGCAAAATCGTGCCCGTGGTGTAGGGATTATCCAGCAAATAATCGACAGCATGGCACAACACCTGCGCACCCGGCTCCATCGGCAACAATAACCGGTCTAAACGTGCTTGACGATAGGCCGCACTGTCTTGCGGATGAAAAGTTAATAAGGCGGGGGCAATGGCATTAACTTTTACATCAGGGGCAAAAGCTTGCGCAAAAGACAAGGTCATATTTTCTAGTGCGGCTTTGGTTGCTAAATAGGCAATTTTCGACGGATGACCTTGGCTAACGCGCGCATCGGAAATACTGATAATATCCTTTTGCTCGGACTGGCAGGCTTGTAACAAGGGTAAGCAGGCCTGGTTAAGCTCATAAGGCGCACGCACATGCACATCAAATTGTTTTTGCAAGGCATCTGGTGCCGAATCCGGCCACCAGAGCGAGGCATTGTGAATCAAGGCGCGGATACTACCGATCCGCTCGGTCAATTTTGGCAGCAAGTGCTTAACCGCATCGGGTTGATTAAAATCCACCTGCAAGCCCACTGCGCCGGCGTCTAACAACTGCTCTACGCCCGGCTTGAGGCTTCGATAGGTAAATACAATCGGATGCGAACGCCTCTGCATTAAATGCTGCGCTAAAGCCAACCCGATTCGCTGACCTGCCCCGGTAATCACGATTGCCTGTTCGAGTTTCACACTGCCTCCTGATTCCCTTCACAATTTAAACTATAATAAGTGAAACAGAATTCTACTGCGTTGACCTCTCGCATAAAAGCGAAAAAAAGGAACAGATCATGAAGATTGTTATTCTAGGCGGTACCGGATTTGTGGGGCGTCACCTATCACGTCATCTTACCGAGCAGGGCCATCAGATCAGTGCGCAAGGGCGCTCAGCATTTAAGGACTTAGATCACCTCACCCAACTCATTGATGACCAAGATGTGGTGATTCAATTAGCGGGCGCCAATATTGGCGAACGCTGGAATGAAGCCTATAAGCGCGAACTTTATGACAGCCGGATTGCTACCAGCGAGCTGCTACAAAAAGCCCTCGCTAAAGCCACCACCCCACCCCAACGCATTTTAGCGGCCTCCGCGATTGGTATTTATCCGCAACGCCCTTGTGGTCAACCCCTTGACGAACAGTGTACCGATGTCGATCCAGGTTTTTTAGGTCACTTAGGACAAACCTGGGAAGCCGCTAATGCCCAACTGACGCCTGCGCCACTGATTATGCGTTTTGGCGTAGTACTCGGATTGGATGGTGGCGCGTTAGCGAAAATGTTACCGGCGTTTCGTTTGGGCGGAGGCGGTCCAGTGGCCGGGGGGCAACAATGTTTTAGCTGGATTCATATTGATGACTTGGTCGCAGCGATCAGTTGGGCGCTAACCCAACCGACGCTGAGTGGTGCGATTAATTTCTGCGCACCCGAGCCGCTGACCCAAGCGGCATTTGGTCGCACCCTTGCTCATGCGTTAGGCCGTCCATTTTGGCTACCCATGCCAGAGTTTGCGCTAAAAATTCTGTTTGGGGAAGGCGCTCAAGTACTGACTCATAGCAGTTGTGTAGTGCCAACCCGCTTAACTGAATTAGGTTTTAAATTCACCTACCCTGATGCTACCTCGGCCTTAAAACACTTGGTGAGCCGTGCCTGAATTACCTGAAGTTGAAACGACACTGCGTGGCATTGCCCCGCACTTAGATGGGCAAACCGTGGCGGGTTTGACCGTACATCAAGGACGGCTACGCTGGCCAGTGCCAAGTGATCTTGCCACTAAGATTACCCAACAAACCATCACCCGCCTAAGTCGTCGCGCCAAATACCTCTTGCTTGAGTTTCCGACCGGTACGCTAATTATTCATCTCGGCATGTCTGGCTCGTTACGCATTTTAGATGCCAATACACCGCGCAAAAAGCACGACCATATTGATTTGTTGACCACCCAAGGTCAGACCCTACGTTATCATGACCCACGCCGCTTTGGTGCTTGGCTCTGGACCGATGACACCGCCGCGTCCCATCCATTGCTCGCCCACCTAGGACCCGAACCCTTAGATGCTGAGTTCAATGCGCACTGGCTGTTGCAACAGGCTAAACATCGCAAGATTCCACTAAAAACGCTGATTATGGATAATAAGGTTGTCGTGGGTGTGGGCAATATTTATGCTAATGAATCGCTGTTTTTAGCAGGCCTCCATCCCGCGATGCCCGCTAAAGACTTGTCGCAACAACAAGCTGAGAACTGGGTAACGATTGTTAAGCAGGTATTGGCTAAGGCTATTGACCAAGGCGGCACCACCCTGCGCGACTTCTATCATGCTGATGGTCAAGCGGGCTATTTTAAACAACATCTTTATGTCTATGGCCGTGCCGGTGAAGCCTGCCAGGTGTGTGGCACACGACTCGAAAAAATGATTATTCAACAACGCGCCAGTGTATTCTGCCCAAGATGCCAGGCCTTACCCAGCTCGTCGTAAAAGGAAAGCCAAATGCCCGCTTACTCACTCAACAACACCTCATTCAAATCCCTTGGCTTAATGACAGCCGCAATCACTGGCCTAATTACCACCCTGATACTGCTTGGAGGATGTAGCGACAGCACCAAAGGACCAAGCTGGCCGTTATTAACCGACTGCGATTTACATCAGCAGGCCTGCTTGGCGACCAGCCCTGATCAAACCCAGCAGGTCGAGTTGGCGCTGTCGCCGCAACCAATCCCGATTGCGCGCCCTATTGAAGCGAGCGTGCAACTTAGCGGATTTGAGGATGTCACTAAGGTAGAACTAGATATCGCTGGCATTAATATGTACATGGGCTATAACCGCGTCAATCTACATGCGCAGCCAGACACTATGTTTGCCGGTCAAACCATGTTAGCTTTTTGTACCAACGAAGTGATGCAGTGGCAGGTCACCGTACTGATTCACCATAGCGATGGCCAAGTCAGTCAAGTGCCTTACCTGCTAGAAACTCGCAATCGCTAACGCCGCCCTGAATGACCAAAGCCACCCTGGCCGCGTTCACTGGCATCACTAAATTCAGATACCTGTTGAAATTGCGGTTGCAGTACCGGCACAATTACCATTTGTGCAATCCGCTCACCCACCGCAATTTCATAAGGCTGATCGCCGCGATTCCAACAAGATACTTTTAGTTCACCTTGATAATCCGAGTCAATTAACCCGACCAAATTCCCTAACACCAAACCGTGCTTATGCCCCAAGCCAGAGCGCGGTAAAATCATCGCCGCTAGGCCGGGATGGGCTAAATGTACCGCTAAGCCTGTCGGGATTAGCAGGGTTTGCCCTGGCACAATGGTAAGGGGCTCGGCAATCGCGGCACGTAAATCAAGGCCTGCAGAACCTTCGGTTGCATAGGCTGGAAATGGGATTGTGTCACCGATGCGGGGGTCTAGGATTTTATATTCAAGGGTTAGGCTATCTTGCGCGTTTAACATTAAGGGGTTCCTTTTGATTCTTGGGTTGATGATGAAGTAGTGTTGTCGGACTCGTGAGTAGGCAGTGCCTCATTTGATAGCATTATCCCAATCCAACGGGTCTCTTCATTTTGTTCAAGGGCAATTTTGACAATCATCGTCAACGGGATAGATAAAAACATCCCAACCGGGCCAAATAGCCAGCCCCAGAGGATTAAAGATAAAAACACCACCAGCGGCGATAGCCCTAGGCCTTTGCCCATGTAACGCGGCTCAATTAAACTGCCCATCACCACGTTAATAACAAGGAAACCCAGTGCGACTAAGGCGGCTTCACCAAAACCTAGTTGTACCATCGCTAAGAGTACCGCAGGCACCGCTGCAATCAGAGAGCCAATGTTGGGAATAAAGTTCATTAGCATGGCAATTAACCCCCAGAGTATCGGAAAGTCAACGCCTAAAAACATCAGCCATAATGTCACTAACAGACCTGTGATGAAGCTAATAATCGTTTTAATAAATAAATATTTATTAACGCGATCCATAAAACCACTGGTTAACTCGATTGTGAAGTTAGCATTTTTACTGGCCGCTTTTAATTTAGCGGGCAACTTCGCTTCTTCCATCATTAGAAAAATAACAATAAATATCACCAAAAACGTGCTGGTCAGTACAGAGCCGACTGCAGATAGCGCCGTACCAATTGAGCCCATTACCGTTGCTGGATTAATGTGCTGCATAATCATGTCGCGAGTTAACGGGATATTAAACTGTTCAGCTAGCGGTACCAAGCCAGTGAGCATGGTTTGCAAGCGCATTTGATAATGAGGTAGCTGAAGCATAAAGGCATTGATCGATTGACTCACAATCGACGCTAACCCGCCCCCGACTATAATCAATACCGACAGTACAATCAGCACCGCCGCATACCCTGGAATGCCGCGTTTGGTAAGCATTCTTAAAAATGGGCTACTGATAATCGCAATAAACAACGCCAACATAATCGGAATAGTAATGGACTCTGCCGCTTTGAGGCCGGCCAAAATAATAATAATCGCGGCAAGGCCAACCAGCCAACTCAACCCTTTTGCATCTGTCATAGTCTTATATCTCAAATATCAGTGATTGCGCTCAGTTTAGCACTTTGAAGTAGCAAACGTCATCAAAGCGTCATGTTGCCCAAAGCGATTTCAGTTAAAATAAAAAAATAAATCCTATAACAACGTTTTGCCACGAGGAATCCAATGACAACATCGCCTCAACCAACACCGACACCTAGTGTACAACCCATTTATATAAACCGTGAATGCAGCCTGCTGGAGTTTAATCGCCGCGTACTTGCGCAAGCTAAAAATGCGCAAGTGCCATTATTGGAGCGCTTAAAGTTTTTATGTATTTCCAGCTCAAACATGGATGAGTTTTTTGAGGTACGTTTAGCCAGTTTAATTGAACTGGCCAAAGAACCTGCAGCACGCACTCACCCTGATAACCTTGTGCCCAAAGACGCTGTAGCTCAATTGAGTAAGGCTGCGCATGACATTGTCAAAGACCAATACCATACGCTAAACCATATCTTGATCCCTGCGCTGGAAAAAGAAGGCATTCGTTTTGTAAGGCGCAATCACTGGAACGACAAACAAAAAGAATGGATTCGCAATTACTTTTTAGACTCATTAAAACCGGTACTCAGCCCGATGGGCCTAGACCCGTCGCATCCTTTCCCTAAAATTCTCAACAAAAGCTTGAATTTTATTGTGTCCTTAGAGGGCAAGGATGCGTTTGGGCGCTCGAATGGTTTAGCAATTGTGCAGGTACCACGGTCATTACCGCGCTTGGTCAAGCTACCGCCGGAAGCGACTGACGGTGATAATGACCTAGTATTTTTATCATCTATCTTACACTCTAACGTGGCTAACTTATTTCCGGGCATGACCGTGACCGGTTGTTATCAGTTTAGAGTCACCCGCAACACCAACTTGTTTATTGATGAAGAAGAAGTCGATGACATTATGAGTGCGTTACAGGGTGAGTTATATGGTCGTCAATATGGCGATGCCATTCGTTTAGAAGTGGCCGACAATTGCCCGCCAGCGATGATGGATTATTTGCTTGACCGTTTCAAACTGGACGAGACGGCTTTATATCAGGTGCATGGCCCAGTCAACTTGCATCGCTTAGATGCGGTGCCTAATCTAGTCAATCGCCCAGATTTGATCTTTCCACCACACGTGCCCAAACCTTTTAAACCTAAGCCCACGAATAAAAACCCCTTCCGGTTGTTCTCGCGTAAAAAGGATGGTGAAAATTTATTTCAACATATCGCACGCCAGGATATTTTGCTGCATCACCCCTATGATGCCTTTACCCCGGTAATTGACTTTTTAAACCAAGCATCAAAAGACCCCAATGTATTAGCAATACGGATGACTCTGTACCGAACTGGCGAAAAATCGGCCATTATTGATGCCTTGGTGCGTGCCGCTAAAAATGGCAAAGAGGTGACAGCGGTTATCGAGCTACGCGCTCGTTTCGATGAGGACAATAACATTCAGCAAGCCACTAGGTTACAGGACGCCGGTGTACATGTGGTATATGGTGTGGTGGGCTACAAAACCCATGCTAAGATGATTTTAGTGGTGCGCCGTGAAGAGTCCAAGTTACGCCACTATGTGCACCTTGGCACAGGCAACTACCATCACATTACCACGCGTTTTTATACCGATTTTGGGCTGTTTACCTGCCATAAGGATATTGGTCATGATGTGACCAAAATCTTCCAGCAACTCACCAGTTTAGGCAATACCAAAGATCTTAAAGTATTATTACAGTCACCCTTCACCCTGCACTCTGGCATGATTGAACGCATTCAGCGTGAGGCTGAAAACGCGCGTAATGGTAAACCCGCGCGCGTGATTGCCAAAATGAACGGTTTACAGGAAAAGCAAATTATTGATGCGCTTTATGAGGCCTCACAAGCGGGTGTAAAAGTCGATTTGATTATACGTGGCATTTGTTCGTTAGTCCCGGGTGTGCCCGGCTTGTCTGAAAACATTCAAGTGCGCTCGATTATTGGCCGCTTTTTGGAACACCATCGGGTTTATTATTTTGAAAATCACGGCGGCGAGCCGGAACTATATTGCTCCAGTGCCGACTGGATGAGCAGAAATCTGTTATCTCGTGTTGAAACCTGCTTTCCAATTCTTGATCCCCAATGTTTTCAGCAGGTCTTTACCGAAGGGTTGGCTTTGTACTTAGAGGACAATACCTCAGCGTGGATATTACAACCTAATGGTCACTATCAGCTAATCAGTCCCGATCCAGCAAACACCGAGGAGTTGATTAACTCACAACAGCTTCTCATCAACCAATACCAAGGCGACAACCCAACTAGCTAAGGCCAACCACACATATCGGTAAACAAATTACATGGTTTACCGATAAAAAATCGATTACACTTATCGCAAACTTGCTTTCAAACTATGAAAAAAACTATGAACGACAATCCAGAGTCTGATTTGTACGCCGCCATTGACTTGGGTTCAAACAGTTTTCACATGATTCTTGCTCGCGAACGCGACCACCAGCTTCAGGTAATCGACAAGCATAAAGAAATGGTGCGATTGCGTTCAGGTCTCGACTCACAAGGTTGGCTATCAGAGGAAGCTATTGAAAGTGCACTGAAATGTTTAACGCGTTTTGGTCAACTCATCAAACACTTGCCCGCTCAAAACATTCGTGCCGTTGGCACAAACACCTTGCGCAACGCCCAAAACTCGCGCCATTTTTTACAAGCCGCGGGTGATGCCCTTGGTCACCATATAGAGATTATTTCGGGTCAAGAAGAAGCTCGATTAATCTTTCTCGGTGTGGTTCATGGTCTACCTAAAAGCAATGAGCAACGGCTAGTCATGGATATTGGCGGTGGCAGCACAGAATATATTATTGGTCAGGGGTTTACTAACCAACACCTAACCAGTACCGAAATGGGCTGTGTTAGTCTCACGCAAGCTTTTTTTGCTGAAGACATTATTACCCCAGAGCGCATGACTCGAGCCATTACCAGTGCGCGCCAAATTTTACGCCCACACCGTAAAAGCTTAACCAAACAAGGTTGGGATGGCGCTTATGGTGCCTCGGGGACAATCAAGTCGATCAGTCAAATCTTGGTTGAAAACCAATGGAGCAGTGATGGCAGCATTCAACTGAGTGGCTTACAACAACTTCGTGGGGAATTGATTAAAGCAGGAAGCGCCATGGATGCGTCTATCCCTGGCTTAAAAGACGACCGACGCCCCGTTATTGCCGGAGGTTTAGCCATTTTAATTGCAACCTTTGAAGAACTCAGTATAGCCACGATGCTTGTTAGCTCAAATGCCCTGCGTGAAGGCTTAGTATTTGACACCTTGGGACGTTTACATAACGAAGACAGCCGCGAGCAGAGTGTGCAGGCGATGCAAAACTGGATGCGGGTCGATACCGCGCAGGCAAAACAAGTTGCTCAGACAGCTCGCCGTTTGTATCATCAAGCACACAATACTTGGCAGCTGCACGATACCGAATACAACTATCCTAAGTTGTTGGAGTGGTCTGCGCAGTTACATGAATGCGGGATGGCCATCAGCTACAAACGCTACCGTCACCATTCCGCCTATCTGCTCGAAAATACGGATCTCGCCGGCTTTACCAACCAAGAAAAGCAAATGCTTGCCGCTATGATGCTCAACCACCGAGGTAAGTTTATTAACGAGGCGTTTGATACGCTTTTTGAACCACATAATAACAAACTCGTATTTCTAACCGTATTGCTGCGCTTGGCTGTACGCATTCACCGTGGCCGTGATTTAGATTTGCCTGAGATATTACTACACATTGACACCAGCGCGTTAGAACACCGGCTTAGCCTAGTCTTTGAAGAAGGTTGGTTAGAACGACATCCGCTTACTGCAATGGATTTAAACATAGAGGCAAAACGTCTCGAGGCTGCTGGCTTTTACTTAAGTATTGAATGAAGCTCAATAGACATCAAGTTGAATCCGCCCTAGTTTGCGCGCATCCAACCAAGCTTGGTCTACGTCTGAAAACAAGCCATGAGTTGACCAGGCCTGCTTAATCGCCGCTTCAACACCTTTTGCTACCCCTTGCTTACTACCACAGACATAAATATGACCCTCCGCTTGCCAGTCGGCTAACCAGGCCTGCTGCTTAAGTAAGGCATCCTGCACATAATAAGGTGTTGGATAACCAACCGGTTGCGGGTCACGCGAAAAAGCCGTCACCAAATTCAGCAGGCCTGCCTGCTGCCATGCACTCAATTGTTTTTGTGCTAAAAAGCGCTGCTCGGCATGTGTTTCTCCAAAATAGAGATGATTTTGACTGGCACCCTGTGCCGCTCGCGCTTGCATAAAACCCAGAAACGGTGCTAATCCCGTACCTGCCGCAATCATCGTCACGGGTGTTTGCGGATTAGCAGGTAATTTAAACTGTGGATTGGCTTTTATGGCTATACTGAACGTCTCGCCTAATTGACTTGTCGCCAAACTGGTTGAGGTTACACCATAACGTGTGCGACCGTGTTGCTGAATCTCAAGCTGCTTAAATAGAATTTGCAGCCGATTAGGCGCCATTGAATTGGGCGCGCTCGCGATTGAATAGTATCGGGGTAATAACGGGGTAAGCAGTGGTAGTAACTGCTCACCTAATTGTGCTATTTTTGGGTATTCAATCAATAAATCTAATAGATCACGACTGTCTGCATAAGCGCGCATTAGATGACGATCAGGCCATAAATTAAAGCCAAACTGGCGCCCGAGCTTACCCAATAAAGCAGGATCTAAGAATGTAATCTCTAAATGGTAAACTAATGCGTCAAGGGCACACACATCGCCCACCCGACGCAAACTTACCATCGAATCGGGCGCTAGATTGAGTTGTGCTAGAATCGCGTTTGCCCATTCAATACGATTGGTACCCAGCACGGTGACCCAATCACCCGGCTGATAATCGAGCAGCTCATCGGTCTCTAAGGTTACCAACCATGCTGGCTGTGATACCGAAGCATGAGTAAGCGGAGTTTTTTCAATTAACCTTGCTTGCATCCTATAATCAATGACCTATGCGCCAAGCCAACCGGCAAAAGTCATCATCCAAGGCGCTGCGATCAAAATGGTTACTGCAGATCCAAGGCCCGCAACTAACCCTAATACCAGCTGGGGTAAAATACTCATTTGGCGTATTTCAACTTGTTCAAGTTGGCGCTCTACCCCATTTAATACTGCAATTTGGCGCTTAAGTAGGCTGTTTAGCGTTTGTATTTGTTTAAATAATAACGCTTGTTCTTCTTCAAGCTGCGCTTTAGAGCGACGGCTAAACTGTTCGATATGACGCGTTTGCATCCCCATATCGCGCATTTGCTCTGAAAGCTGCCCAATCGCCTTGTCCATTTGCTGAACTAAGTTTTGCAGGGCCGTTTTATCTTGGTTAAGCCATTCGTAGTCTGGATTAAGCATATCCGACAAGTCGATGTCTTCTAAATAACTGGCCCCATTGGCTTTTTGTTTGCCGCGATTTTTTTTAATTGCCTGTTCGAGCAATACACTTTTTGAACCCAAAGGTTCGACCTTGCGTAAGTCGATTGCCATTTGTTGCCTCGCTGCAGGTTAAATAGTTATGTTAGATTCTGCTAGTTTAGCAAGTCCTAGGCCAGCTTAACAGAGCTAGGTACAATCTATGATGAAAAAGGCTTGCCAGATGCAACGTCGCCCTCTATGATTTGAAGCATTATTTTTACTATATTAACAAAGGTTGTCACCATGAACAAAGCGGACTTTATTAATTTTATTGCCGACGTCGGTGTATTGAAATGGGGCGAATTTACCCTAAAATCAGGCCGAATTAGCCCCTACTTTTTTAATGCCGGTTTGTTTAATACCGGTGCGCACCTAGATCAACTCTCGCAGGCCTATGCCGCTGCCATTGCTGCATCAGGCGTAGAATTTGATGTGTTGTTTGGTCCAGCTTACAAAGGGATTCCCCTTGCCGCCACCACCAGTGTTGCTTTAGCGCGTGACCATGGCATCAACAAGCCCTATGCCTTTAACCGTAAGGAAATTAAAGATCATGGGGAAGGCGGCCAAATTGTTGGCCACGCGCTGACTGGGCGAATTTTAATCATTGACGATGTGATTACTGCAGGTACCGCGATCAGGGAGTCGATTGACTTAATTCATCAACATGGTGCGACCCCTGCTGGCGTGGTGGTGGCGTTAGATCGTATGGAACGCGGCCAAGGTGAGTTATCGGCGATTCAAGAAGTAGAACAGCAATATGGTTTACCCGTGATGAGTATTTTGAACTTGAATGACTTAATTACCTATTTGGGCGGTGGCGCTAAACAAACGGGCGATGCTGGCACCTTAACCGCTATGCAAACTTACCGCGACCAGTTTGGTGTTAAATAATAACCCATTAAGCACTTAATGACCAAGCTTGATACATCAGTGCAATCCCCACCAGGATCGTAATCACTTCAAATGCATGTTTAACAAGCTTGTTACCTTTGACTATTGACAAATGTGCGCCTAGGTAACCGCCAATCAGCGACCCTAAAATCAAGGCAGGCAACCAACTCCACATAATGTCACCTAAAATACCGAGGGTTAGCGCGCCCATACCATTCCAAAAAATGCCTACCAACACCAAGGTATAGGCGACTGCCGTTTTATAATCAAGACCAAACCAACGCACTAACCAAAGGGTAACAAAGAGTCCCGTACCCGATGTGAGTGATCCATTGAGCACGCCAATCATTAAAATCACAATACCACCGATTAGTAGGCCTGCTACTTGGCGGTTTTGTGGTTGTGAAGTTTGCCCTAGTTCAGGCTTTAGCCAGGAGTAAATGCCTAAACTTAGGGTTAGCAGCCCCAATGCCAAGGTTGCCCAGCGCTCATCGACCTGTAAAATAAAACTTGCGCCCAGCACGACACCGGGTAAACCACAGGCTAGGATAAATGCCGCAAATCGCCAGTCGAGTGTTGAACTACGCCAATGGCGTGCGGTTGCGCCTAAACCCAAAAACACACTCGCGACCTTATGCGTTGCCAAGGCCACGCCAAACGGCAAACCCAGAAACAACAAGGCCGGCAGCTGCAGCAGGCCTGCTCCGCCGCCGGCTAGCGCAGATAATAAGTTCGCTACCAGCGAAATAAAAAATAATAAAACTTGTTCTAACACAAACGCTTCCAAATAAAAAAGCGAAACCTCAAATGAAGAGACTTCGCTTTTAGTTGATGTTGCAGACTCAAAGCTAGAAATAAAGGGCGTAACCCTCTAGTCTGCCGACGCCTCTTTTTGCGCAGCAAAAAGCCGAAGGAGGCCGCGCTAGAGGGTGAGAGCCCTGACCGTTAGAGCGGTTTAACGTGCGGTAATTAGAGTGCCAACACCTTCATCGGTAAAGACTTCAAGCATCACCGCATGATCTACACGGCCATCTACAATATGAGAGGCCTTTACACCACCTTGTACCGCATCAAGAGCACATTGAATTTTGGGCAGCATGCCGCCATAAATGGTGCCATCTGCAATCAGCTCATCGACCATCTTAGCATTTAAGCCGGTCAGCAGCTCACCCTGCTTATTAAGCAGGCCTGGTGTATTGGTGAGTAACATCAGTTTTTCAGCTTGCAGGGCTTCGGCAACCTTACCCGCTACCAAGTCGGCATTAATATTATAAGAGTGACCCTCTTCATCAACGCCCACAGGTGCAATAACTGGAATAAAGTCGCCTTGAATTAACATGTCAATAACACCGGTGTTAATCCGAGACACTTCGCCAACGTGTCCAATATCAATAATTTCAGGCTCATTCATCTCCGGCGTGTGCTTGGTCACCTTAAGTTTTTTGGCCATAATTAGGTTACCATCTTTACCCGTTAAGCCGACTGAATTCCCGCCGTGTTGGTGAATTAGGTTGACAATTTCTTTATTAACCAAGCCACCTAAAACCATTTCGACTATATCCATGGTTTCGGTATCGGTGACCCGCATACCCTGCACAAACTCTGACTCTTTACCGACCCGTTTTAACAGGTCACCAATTTGCGGGCCGCCGCCATGTACCACTACTGGATTCATGCCCACCAATTTCATTAACACGATATCACGCGCAAAACTAGCCATTAGGTGATCTTCAGTCATCGCATTGCCACCATATTTAACGACAATCGTTTTTCCTGCAAAACGCTGGATGTAAGGCAACGCCTCCGCTAATACCGAGGCAATATTTTGAGCTTGGTCTTTATTTAGGTTCATGGTTTTTTGTACTCTCATGGTAGCAGGCCTGGTTAATCGCGAAAATTGTTAAACTGAAGCGGACGCTCTAAGTCCTCTTGCCCTTTTAATAAGGCAATCGCTTGTTGCAGGTCATCACGTTTTTTACCCGTTACACGTACCGAGTCACCCTGGATTTGTGCCTGCACTTTCAGTTTGGCGTCTTTAATCATTTTAATAATTTTTTTGGCAATGGGTGTATCAAGCCCTTGGTGTACAAGTACACTTTGCTTAGCCGTTTTCAATTGAACGCCTGGGTCTTTGAGTTCAATCGCGCGAAGGTCAATGCCACGTTTACTTAATTTTGATGTGAGCACACTATACATTTGATCCAACTGAAACTCTGACTCAGTATGCATTTTAATTTCGAGATCATTCAGAGCGAAGTGAGTGTCTGTACCTTTAAAGTCAAAACGTGTCGTGACTTCTTTATTAGCTTGGTCAACAGCGTTGGTTAATTCGTGTTTATCCACTTCAGATACAATATCAAAAGAAGGCATCGTTATTCCTTAATTAGCAATAAATCATGGTTGTATTTTATCATAATCCTTAGTTCCTTCCGCGTTTGAAGCTGAGTCAAGTACTTCAGATAGCCCTATTAAGCTTTTCTATTAGTGTTATCCCCCTAAGCAAGCGTAATATTAATAAAAAATAATATCTTCACCTACGATTGGAGCCTAGTATGTTGCAAGCCTATCTAAATGCGCTACAAAATTTGTGGTTTCGAGATCCTCGTGAACAATCGTTATATATTAATGACCTAGCTGTACGAATTCGTGCAGGGATTTTATTAGCGATTCCTCTCTATATGGGCTTAACCCTGTATGATGCCATTTATTTTCCCACCTGGATTGTAGATGGCAATACCTCGGTAGATACCTACGAGCTTGATTGGGAAGGACGGATTATTTATCAAGTTGAGGCGGTACGTCGCACTTATGATTGGACTATTCCAACCTGGGTATTATGGTATGCCTTATTTGAAATGGTTGCGGGAATGTCAAAATATCTATCGCGTCTTTCACCGACCATTTTAATCGCCAGCTTATTAGCGGCCAATAAACCTGCCGTTTGGAAGCCACTTGTCCCTAAACGCTTTGCTTGGACATTAGGTAGTAGCTTTATTATTGTCTGCTTAATCTTTTTTAATCCTGAGGTATTTGCACGCTGGGTCAATAGCTTAACCGGCCAAACCCTGCTACCAACACACTACAACTATATGCCTTTCTGGATTCCCACCACGCTCGTTTGGATTTGTATTGCGTTTATGTGGATGGAGGCCATCCTAGGCTTTTGCGTCGGCTGTAAGATTCATTCGTTGCTGGTCAAAATGCGCGTCCTTAAAGAGGAATGCGAAACCTGTAATAATATTGATTGGGATGAAATTGCACGTCGTCATCAAGCAAAACAGGCTGCACTTGCCAAGGAGTCTTCTGGAATAACCGCTACCCCGTCTGACAAAAATGCACCGGATAAGACGACTAATTAAACCTCTGCTGCAGTGCCTGGTTAACACAATCAGGCACAAAGTCGGTTACATCGCCGTGCAAACGCGCGATCTCTCGCACTAAACTGGATGATATAAAGCTATATTGCTCAGCAGGGGTCATAAACATGGTTTCCACCTGACTGGCCAACTTACGATTCATTGATGCCAGTTGAAACTCATATTCAAAATCCGAAACTGCTCTTAAACCACGCAAAATAACCCGCCCTTGCACCTGTTGTACAAACTCGACCAAAAGGCAATTAAAACCACGCACTTCAACATTATCAATGCCCAAGCAGGCCTGCTGTGCCAGAGCAATACGCTCGTCTAAACTAAACAAGGGTTGTTTGTTTTGATTTTCGGCCACCGCAATAATCAGCTTGTCGTAAAAAGGGCTGGCACGCTTAATTAAATCAGTGTGTCCGCAGGTAATCGGATCAAAGGTTCCGGGGTAAACAGCCGTTACGCTCATATCGAATGGTCTTCCTTGTGTGTCTAATCCGTGACTTTAGTATCTTGTCGCCACAAACTATAGCTAACTTGTGAAGTGGTTTTTTCTCGATGGCAATACCAATGTGACGGCATGCTTGGCCAAGTTTGCCCTTTTTCTTGCTCTAAGTAAAGCCATGTCTGCGCGTGCATCCAACCAAAGGAATGTAGGCGTTCCAGTGTTTGCGCTAGCAAGCCCTGCATAAATGGCGGGTCAACAAAAATGATATCGAAAGCTTGGTCTTTGATGGTAGGTTGCTGCAACCATTGCAGCGTATCGGTGCAAATGACCCGGGAATTTGCCGTTGCCAGGCCTGCTTGCTGCCATTGGACGAGGTTGGCTTGTAAACAGGCGGCAACGCTCGGACTTTGTTCTAAAAAAGTGCCCGACGCCGCCCCGCGTGACATCGCCTCAAAACCCAAAGCACCCGAGCCGGCAAAGGCATCTAAACACTGTTTACCAGCAATATCAAATTGCAACCAGTTAAACAGCGTTTCTCGAACCCGATCACTGGTTGGCCGCAACCCAGGCTGCTCGAGCACGTTGAGTTTACGTCCGCGCGCATCCCCGCCAATAATTCGAACTTGTCCAGTCGCTTCACCAGTTGTTCGTTTATGGCGTTTCATCTAGCACCGGTTGGCCTACCATCAGAGTGAACAATTTATCTGGATGAATATGTCGACGCCAAGCGGCCAAGACATCTTCTTTTTCTAGTTCGGCAATAGCAGCAGGAAAGGCCTCCAAGTAGTCAAGAGGCAAGTCATAAAAGCCAATCATCGAAATATATCCTAAAATTTTACTATTTGTATCAAAACGCATGGGCCAACCACCCAATAGGTTTTGTTTGATGTCGGCAAACTTTTGATCATCAAAGTCCTCTAAAAAGCCGAGCAGGGTTTCTTTAACCACCTGATCGGCTTCTTGCGCTTGGTTATTCGCGGTAGACAAGCCAATCATCCAAGGCCCGGCTTCGCGCAGCGGCGCAAAAAAACTAAACACACTGTATACCAAACCGCGTTTTTCGCGCACTTCTTCGACGAGTAAGGATGCAAAGCCACTGCCACCAAGCAGGTGATTGCCTAAAAATAAAGCGTAGTGGTCTGGGTGTCCACGCTCAACCCCTAACTGACCCGCAAAATACTGCGTTTGATTCGCGGTAAACTCCACCACTTCTAAACCAGGTGTCACCGGTTCGGGTTTAGCAAGGGCAGGCGCTTTAACCCCCGTTCCCAAACGCTCACTCAACTTTTGCGCAATGGCTTCTGCTTGCGCGCGTGTTAAATCACCGACTATGGCAATTTGCGCATTTTGCGCGACATAAAACTGGCGATAAAAAGCCTCTAAATCCAACGGTGTGAGCTGTTCAATGACCTCTTGCTGACCTGCCACATCATGCGCATAGGGATGGTTTTGATACAGACGTTCCCAAAAGACTTTACGCGCATATTGTCCAGCCACTTCATCGGCTTGCTGCATGGCTTGCAATAAACGCACTCGATCGCGCTGCATAATATCAGCTGGAAATTCTGCATCAGTAATGACTTCAGCAAACAAATCAAGCGCAGCGGTTAGCAGCGGCTCGCGTGTCAATGCACGCAATGAAAAACTAGTCATGTCACGATTCACATTTGAATCAAATACCGCGCCTAAATCGTTAAAGCCATCTGCGATCGCTTGCTCATTACGCTGACTGGTCGCCAGCCCAATCATATTGCCCGTAAAGTTGGCTAGACCCGGTTGCGCACCATCGCGGGCACTGCCGGCATCAAATACCAGCTCGATATCCATCATGGGCAATTCCGGGGTGGCGACAAACATGACTTTGACGTCTTGCTGGGTTTGCCAAGTTTGAATATCCAATTGGGCGAAAACCGGCCAACTCATGCTGAGAATTAACCCAGCTGCCGCGGATTTAACTAGAATGGCTAAGCGATTAAGTGTTAAGTTTTTCATTAGTGTGATCTCCCCCCAAAGTCAGGTCTGGCCGCTGGACGGCGATTCGTTTGACCACTAGGTTCTAAAATCGCGACGGTAGATTGATCCAGTTGCAAGTATCTATTCGCAACCTGCTGAATCTGTTCCGGTGTGACTTGGCGCAAGTTATCCACATAATCATCAAACGTACTGGATGGCAATCCAACGCTGACCAGCATACCTAGCATATTGGCTTGAGATTGAATGGAATCTTGGCTAAACACATGCGCCGCTTCGGCTTGCGCCAGCACACGATTTAGTTCTGCCTGGGTGACCGGCTCATTTTGCAAACGAGTAATCTGCGCTAACAAAGCCTCTTCCAGCTGAGCCACACTCACGCCAGGATTAGGCTGTGCACTGAGCGCAAACTGTGATCCTAACCGCCCCAAAAATCGATAAAAACTACCCGCAGAACTGGCCAACTGCTGATCACGGACTAAGGCTTGCGTTAATCGTGAACTGTCGTTGCCACCTAAAATACTGCTTAGTACCGCTAAGGCATACACATCAGCAGGATCTTCGGCGCTAACTAAGCTTGGCGCATGAAAACCAATTAACAAACTGGGTACAGGAACGGCATCTTTTAGAATAATCCGGCGTTGCCCTTGTTGTGGTATTTCGACCGCGGAACGGGGTGGCGCAATGTCACGCGCCGGAATCTGACCATAGGTTTGCTTGGCATAAGTTAACACTTCGTCAGGCGTGATATCCCCGACCACCACCAATGTGGCATTACTAGGTGAATACCAACGGTCGTACCAGGCCTGCAAATCCTCAAGCGTGTAGTTTTTAATATCATCCATCCAGCCGATAATAGGATTACGTTCTGGGCTACTCAAAAACGCAGTGGCTTTGAATTGCTCAAATAAACGTGCACTGGGGCGATCATCAACCGCCCAAAGTCGTTCCTGGATGACGACATTACGCTCTGGTTGAAACTCGGCATCCGTGAGCTTTAGATTAGCCATACGATCCGCTTCCATTTCCATCACCCTTGCAAGGTGTTCTCGGCCAACAATTTGAAAATACGCCGTGTAGTTAGCTGAGGTGAAGGCATTGTCTCGCCCTCCAAGGCGCGAGACTTCGCGCGAAAACTCGCCGGGCGCCATATTTTCGGTACCTTTGAACATCATGTGCTCAAGCATATGAGAAATACCGGTTAAATGGGTTGGCTCATAATTGGCACCCACTCGGTACCAGGCCTGGTGAACCACAATAGGTGAGCGATGGTCCGATTTAACAATGACTTGTAAGCCATTATCGAGTTGGGTCTCAAATAGGGTCGGTGACTCGGTTGCAAGCGCAGGGTTGGTCAGTATTAATAAAAGACTAAGCCCCCATGTTTTCCAATTAGGCATACTGCTCTCCTTCCAAGCGTGCTGTATTTAATATAGTCAACCCATCTAGGCTGGGCATTTGCAGTGCAAAAAACGTTAAGTTATTTATAATAGGACGATATGACTTTTACAAGGGGCGCAGACGAGTGCGTCGCATTTTTCCTAAATTACTGAGACCTGTATGTTTAATTTTCTTAAAAAGAAACCCATTGTAACTGAGCCTAAGCCAGAAGAGGTTACAAATCCCTCATTAGATTCATCAAATGAGGCTGTTGATCAAGACACCGCAATATTACCTGTTGCCACTGATAATGCTGAACAAACGCCCACTAAAAAAGGGCTATTCTCTCGCCTAAAAACCCAGTTGACCAAGTCACGCGAAGCGTTTACTTCCGGCCTGTCTCGATTGTTTTTAGGTAAAAAACAGATTGATGATGAGCTATTAGAGGAATTAGAAACCCTGTTGCTCCAAGCGGATGTTGGCTTTGAAGCCACTTCACAAATCATTGATGCGCTCACCGATCAAGTATCTCGTCAGATTTTAAAAGACCCAAACGCTTTACTAGAATCTTTAGCTGATCAACTTGAAGCCCTTTTAACGCCAGTAGAGCAGCCCTTGGTCATCGATGCGGATGCCAAACCCCATGTGGTTTTAATGGTCGGCATTAATGGTGCGGGCAAAACCACTACGATTGGTAAACTGGCCAAATATTTGCAAAATCAGCAGCATAAAGTGATGTTGGCCGCTGGCGATACCTTTAGGGCTGCCGCAGTAGAGCAGCTGCAAACCTGGGGAGAGCGCAATCAAATTCCAGTGATGGCGCAAAAAACCGGTGCCGACTCAGCGGCGGTAATTTATGATGCGATTCATTCTGCCAAAGCGAAAAAAATGGATGTGTTACTGGCCGATACGGCGGGGCGCTTGCATACCCAGAACAACCTAATGGACGAACTGAAAAAGGTCAAACGGGTCATACAAAAGTGCGATGCAGAGGCGCCGCACGATGTATTACTGGTACTAGATGCATCTATTGGTCAAAACGCCCTCAATCAAGCAAAAGAGTTTCATCAAGCCGTTGGTGTAACAGGCCTGGTTATCACTAAACTCGATGGTACCGCCAAAGGCGGCGTCATTTTTAACTTAGCTCAAACAATGGGGATACCGGTTAAATTTATCGGCGTGGGCGAAACCTTGGCTGACCTTCAAGTCTTTAATGCCAAGTCCTTTGTAGATGCTTTTTTAGATCGTCAAACCTAGATTAATCGCGTGATTAACTCGGTTGCGATATCATCTTGGTCGCCCGCCCAGCAACGTGCCTATCAGCAGGGCTATAATCTTGCATTGCATAGTCAAAGTGAGGCAGGCTTGGCCAATAAACCCGCTCCGCCTTTATCAATTCGTCACGATCCTGACTTGCTTTACCCTTTTGAGCAAGGTTATCAAGCAGGTTTGCTTCAACCTCAACAGCGCCGTTATCGTGGCATCATGCCATGGACCAGAGTTCGCCAACTCCTATTTATAATATTGATAATCTTAGCAGGCCTGCTGGTTATGGTCATAATGGCGCCAAACGATAACCACTCTATTGAAACGAGCGCACAAGCTGCAAAACAAGATCCGCCCATTTTAGACACAGTTCATAGACAGCCTTCCGTTCCAGTAGAGTTGGAAGAGTTTGCTCTTTTAACCGCGCAAGAGCGAAAAGCCTTACTAGCCTTGCAAAATGAACTTGCCGCCTTTAAAACTGACGCCACAAAAGCTGGACTAGACCTCAAAGTTTCCTTTGAGTTACTCATTGATGAATATGGTTTATCTAATGGAGATGCTTGTCGAGCCGTGTTTATTTGGCCAAATAACGACTATGAAAATTTTGATTTAATATGGCATTTTAATGGTCAAAAACACTCTAAACAAAACTTCTGGCAAGAGGCATTTATTCCCCATACAATAGGGATTTGGGGGGTATTATTTATCGAAAACGATATACCTTTTGCTTACCTTTCTTTTTATTATGGAGGAAATACGCTTGAGCTACTTGAGTAAGCTTGGACTAGCAGGCCTGGTGCTGGGCACCTTGATACTAAATGGCTGTGCAACAAATCGTAATCCGCCTCCAGAAGTTCACGATAATGTATGTGAATTGATTAAAAACGATCGGCAATGGTATACAGCTGCAAAACGCTCACAAGATCGGTGGGGAACATCCATCGCTATACAAAAAGCCTTTGTTCACCAAGAGTCTAGGTTTGTTCACAATGCACGCCCACCTCGACGCAACCATCTGGGTATTATCCCTGGTAGTCGTGCTTCAAGTGCGTTTGGTTATGCACAGGCACTCGATGGAACCTGGGCAGAATATCAACAGGCAACGGGTAATTTACGTGCTAGAAGAACAAATGTTAATGATGCTTTAGACTTTATTGGTTGGTACAACAGTCTTTCACACTCTCGTAATGGTATCGCACTCAATGACCCTTATAATTTATATCTAGCTTATCATGAAGGACATGGGGGGTTTAGACGTAAAACCTATGAGCAAAAACCATGGCTTATGTCAGTGGCCAAACGGGTTGAACAACGCAGTATTATGTATCAGAATCAACTAAATCAGTGTCGCTTACCATCACAACGCTGCTTTTTTGGCCGCTGCTAAAGACGTTAACAGGGTATAAGGTTTATTTATATAAAATAAAAAAGGCGGTGATGAAACCGCCTTAAAAGTCAATTAATTTGTGTTAACCATTAACCTGCTTTGTATCGTTCCACAACCAACGAAGCGTTAGTACCTCCGAAACCAAAACTGTTACTCATAATTCGGTTTAGACCAGCATTATAAATCGTCTCAGTAACAATCGGCATCCCTGCACACTCTGCATCTAAGGTATCGATATTAATAGAAGGCGCAATAAAATCCTCCTCCATCATCAATAAGCTATAAATAAGCTCATGAACACCCGCAGCACCCAGAGAGTGCCCAGACATGGCTTTTGTAGAGCTTATCTTTGGAATGTTATTACCAAACACCTCTTTAACAGCCGCCATTTCTTTGGTATCACCTACAGGTGTACTGGTACCATGAGGATTAATATAATCAATTGGCCCCGCTACCGTACTAAGCGCTTGACGCATACAACGCACCGCACCTTCCCCAGATGGAGCAACCATGTCATAGCCGTCTGAATTCGCACCATAGCCAACAATTTCAGCGTAAATTTTAGCACCACGCGCTAATGCATGTTCTAGCTCTTCAACAACGACCATACCACCGCCACCTGCTATGACAAAGCCATCGCGGTTCGCATCATAGGTGCGAGAAGCCTTTTCAGGTGTATCATTGTATTTAGATGATAAGGCTCCCATCGCGTCAAATAACACAGACATTGTCCAATGAAGCTCTTCACCTCCACCCGCAAATACCACATCTTGTTTGCCAAGCTGGATTTGCTCGACAGCAGTACCAACACAATGTGCACTAGTGGAACACGCCGAACTAATCGAATAATTAATGCCTTTAATCTTAAATGGGGTGGCTAAACACGCAGAAACTGTGCTACCCATAGTGCGAGTTACCATATAAGGGCCAACACGTTTGACCCCTTTTTGTCGTGTCACTTCAACAGCTTGAGTAGAATTTGAGTTTGAACCACCACCAGAGCCTGCAATAATACCTGTACGCTCGTTTGAAACCATTTCAGGAGATAGGCCTGAATCTGCAATAGCTTGCTCCATGGCAATGTAGCTATAAGCTGCAGCATCACCCATAAAGCGTAATTGCTTACGTGGGATAAGTTCTGCGAAATCCAAATTCTTAACGGCACCATGAACTTGAGATCTCATCCCATTTTCTGTGTATTCAGGTGCAGCAACAATACCTGACTTACCTGTTTTTAAGGATTCAGCTACTTCAGCTTTAGAGTTTCCTAAACTCGAAACAATACCTAAACCCGTAATTACCACTCTTTTCATATTAAAAACTGTCCGTATTGGTGAACAAACCGACCTTTAAATCTGTAGCACTATAAATCTCGCGTCCATCTACATATAATTTGGCATCACCAATACCCATGTAAAGTTTACGCTTTATTACACGCTTCATCTCAATAACATATTCAACTTTTTTAGCTTTGGGTAGAATTTGCCCGTAGAACTTTACTTCACCAGACCCCAGCGCTCTACCTCGACCTGGCCCGCCTGTCCAACCGAGGAAAAAACCTATCAGTTGCCACATTGCATCTAAGCCTAAACAGCCTGGCATAACCGGATCTTCGTTGAAGTGGCATTCAAAGAACCATAAATCTGGCGTAATATCTAGTTCGGCCCTAATAATCCCTTTGCCATATGCTCCGCCTTCCTCTGAAATCTCTGTAATACGATCAAACATTAACATTGGCGGCTTGGGTAATTGAGCATTACCAGGACCAAATAACTCACCACGGCTACATTGAAGTAATTCTTCTTTGTTATAACTTGATTGCTGATTCATATTTTTTCCAACTAATATTTTGTTCATTATAGCAGTCTAATGCTGACAGGCAAAGCCTACAAACTAGAAAGTAAAAACAAAGAAATTGAATTTTAATGTTTATTAGTGGGAATAATAAATTGCGGGAGAAACTTGAGAATGGTGCCGACAGAGGGACTCGAACCCCCAACCTACTGATTACAAATCAGTTGCACTACCAGTTGTGCTATGTCGGCAATGCGCGCTATTATAAATCGGTTAAATTTAGTGTCAATAAGTTTTAATCAAAATTAACACAAATCTTAATTATATCTGTCTCTCGCTATATTGTCCTGTGCATAAAGAGCCAATCCTTTGAGGACTAGATGCTGGTCATAGCGCCAATTACGCTGAAGATGTTCACTGACATGCGAACCTTCTCCACCGGTAATCACTTTTTGCAAATCATCATACTTAGGTATTTGCTGCTCAAATTGCGTAATGGTGCCGATAGCAGCAGCTAGCAAACCAGCGTCTATACCCGCAGAAGTATTTTTAGCTATAGTAAGCGTATCTGGTAAAGTCGAATCAGTTACTAGGAGGTTGGTTTGCAGTGACAAACACTGCCTTGACTTGCTTATACCAGGAACAATCCATCCTCCTTGGTAAACACCATCACAATCAACATAATCAAGCGTCATGGCACTGCCTGCGTCAACTAGCAGCCCAGGACAACCATATTCCGTTACTAGAGCTATAAGCGCTAACCAACGATCAACCCCTAACTGTGAATAGGTATCGTAGCTATTCACAAGCTTATTATAGGTTAAGCCTGTTGTTGCTTGATAAATGGGTCGATCAACTATCGCTAGCCATGACAATAGCGATTCCATGATTGTTGACTTTGCAACTGAACACAACCAGATATCATCAATATTGACCTGTGCATTTACAAACTCACCGGTAGCAGATATTAAATCAGACCAGGCCTGGTTAGAGACCCTGCCAGAATCAAAAATTTGCAGACTAGCACTTTCACATAGTCCCCAATTCAAGTGGGTATTACCCAGATCTAGTAATAATCTAGCCTTATTCATAAAAATAGCTCTTAATCTATCTGACAAATCTAATCATGGCGACGAAGCTGAACTAAACCTGTACTAACCTTTATAAGCTCATCAGGCAAAGACGCATTATATATTAACGCCTGACCCGTCTGATCTAATCCACAATAAACACCTGCAACCACATCACCATTAGGGTAGATAACACGGATAGTTTCATTGAGTTTGAAGTAGTCGAGTCTCTGCCAATCATTAATGTTTAATAAACTATCGTTGATATGACTTTGATCTGAACTTTTCTTAATTGAGCCTACCAATGCATTGATGAGATTAGTTGCACATAGATTAGCTAACTCCATACTGTCTAGACAAGATAACAATGATCCAGCAGGATAATCCAATGAAACACTATCATCCGGTTTAGTTAAATTTAAGCCAAAGCCAATTATAATAGCTGACTGATCATGAACAGTTCTAACAATCTCAATTAGAACCCCACCAGCTTTACCACCATCAATAAAAATATCATTAGGCCATTTGACCTGGATTAATTGATCCGTAACTGTCCCTAAACTATTGGCAATACATAGCGCGATAGACTGGGATAAACCATTCGTTGCTATAAAACGATTAGGAACTGATAACATCAAAGACATCATAAGATCGTTTTGTTTTGAACACCAAGCACGCCCCTGTTGGCCATATCCACTATGTTGGTATGCAGCTGTACATAAAACCGGTCTAGTAGTAAAACCAGCCACTTTTTTTAAAAAATTGTTTGTAGAATCGATTTCACTAAAATTGAATCTATAGCAAGGATGGGGGCTTGTAGGAATTAATAACATGAATAAATAATAAAACCAGGCAGAAAAAAAGGCAAAAAAAAACCCCTCATATGAGGGGTTTGAGATGTGGAGCTTGGCGATGACCTACTCTCGCATGGGGAGACCCCACACTACCATCGGCGCTGGAACGTTTCACTTCTGAGTTCGAGAAGGGATCAGGTGGTTCCATTCCGCTATGGTCGCCAAGCAATTCGGTTTTGTAAACGCCTTCGGCCTTTACTAAAATTCTTTGCTTAGGAATTGATCTCTTCAATTCGATAACATGCCTTGATTATCTCAAGCTCACATGCCAGTTAAGTCACTTTTGAGTTGTATAGTTAAGCCTCACGAGTAATTAGTACAAGTTAGCTTCACACATTACTGCGCTTCCACA
>NZ_FOYY01000006.1 GCF_900112445.1 Thiomicrospira sp. ALE5
GCGGGCAATAACGGTACGGGTGACAGTGCAGAGATTACGGTTGATACTCTAGCCCCAAGTCTTGAAATCAGTATTAATGAAGACGCTAGTGTAGTGACCTTCACGTTCAGTGAAGAAGTGACGGGCTTTGATGCAACGGACATCGATGTTGATAACGGTACGATTGCTAATCTGACTACCAGTGACAACATTACGTGGACAGAGGAATTAACACCGGCTGCGGACTTTGAAGGTGATGTGGTTGTTAGCGTAGAAAATGACAGCTACACAGATCTAGCGGGCAATAACGGTACGGGTGACAGTGCAGAGATTACTATCCTCCCAACCCCAATCGTTTCTCTAGAAGTTAACTCGGTGTATGGTTTTGAAACTGCGTTAATTGATGATATTGCCAGCTTAGGGGTCGGTGGTTCAGGTAGTGGTATTATTAACGACACTAACGTTCCAGTTGATACGTCCGGTGATATTGTTCTTGACTTTGGTGTCGCTAATGCGGGTCAAACCATTACCTTCTCCTGGACACAACAAGCTAAAGGTGGTTGGGAAAATGGCGAACCTGGGACTCGTGCAGGAACTAGAGATACCTTTAAGGTTTTTGTAAATGGAGTTGAGGAATACGAAACATCTTGGTACGACCCTGCAAATAACAACAATACTGTTTTTGCTCCTGAAAATCAGTCTCTAACCATTGTTTTGGATGATGACGGTAAAGCTACTATTCGTTTTGATGTTGCTTCTACACATCCTGATGAAATAGTTGATATTTCAAATATTACGGCAGTTCTCGTTACTCAGACGTTAATTCATGAAGTATCTATCGAAGGAACCATTAGTTCGGGTGAAATTGATTACTATGTTGTTAACGTAGATGGTGGTGTATTGTTGTTTAACGGTAATGCGATGCAAGCTGAGCCTGATGGAAGCTACAAAGTGTTACCAGCACAGCTGGGTAGCTTAACTGTACGTGACTTAGGTGATCCTGATTTCAGTGTTACGGCTGTTGCGGTCAGTGATCAAGGTGTTGTCAGTCAACCGGCTGAAGTCACAGTAGTTATTGCCGACATTCCATTACCTGAATTCGATGCCGTATCAATTGACAACCTAACAACTCTTTCTGAAGTGGGTGTCAATATTGTAGAGCCTGTGTTTAATGGCTTGGGTGATAACGACTTTGCGGTTAGTAACGTTGCTGTAGATACAAACAATCCTGATGATTCTATAAGAGGTAGAGATTTAGTGGTGGGTTCATCAGTCGGAGCCACTCGGAATTTATCCGTGGTTTCTCTGGTTGACAGCAATGAAACTAATTATTTGCAGGTCGGTGATGTTTATCAGCTGAACTGGGAAGTCATGACTAATTCAAATTGGTTTTGGGGCGATACCTGGGATTCAATAACTATGACAGGGACAATTACTCGCTCTGACAAGTCTGGAAATGCGGATGTGGTTATTTTTACCGGTAGCATTAACGGCCAAGCTGTAACACTTGTTATTGATAGTAATGGAATAGACACGAGAAACAATAAACGTTACGAAACTAATGATCAGGACATTAATACTGTTGTTGGATTCAGAGAAGTTGAGCTTTCTGGCCAGGCTGAGGCTGGTTCAGCTATTGAGTTGTTCGATGCATCTAATGCTTCAATTGGCACGACTGTGGCAGACACAAATGGTAACTGGACATTTAAAATTTCTCCTATAACCGCAGACACCGGTACGTATAAAGTTGAGGCAACCGACTTTATGGGTAACGTTACAGTTGATCAGAAAACTTTCTTGCTTGGTTCGCCTCAAGGAGAGACTTTGACGGGTACAGCGGGTGACGACATCATCTACGGTGGTGCTGGTAACGACACCATTATCGGCGGTGACGGGGATGACATTATCATCGGCGGGGCAGGAAATGACATCCTAACTGGCGGTGCGGGTAACGATGTCTTTAAGTGGAATTTCGGTGATCAAGGTGTGAACGGCTATGCCATTGACACAGTTACTGATTTCAATGTAGGCGCGAATCGTCTTGATTTATCGGATTTATTGCCTGATTTGAGAGAAACCAATATTGAAGACTATATTAATGTAGCGGTTGAAAACGGTGATACGACAATTAATATTTCTTCAACAGGAAACTTAAACAATATTGACCAGAAAATCGTTCTTCAAGGTGTTGAAATTCAACAGGGCGATTTACTTCAGTATTTGATTAATATTCCTCAAGACTAACCACCAGGCCTGGTATTAACCAGTGCCTCTTACCTTAACCCCGCTTGCCTTGGCCAGCGGGGTTTTTTTATTTTAAACCCCGTACTAAGGTCCAATATTCATTTGCTAGCAAATAGGTAAACTATAAGTAAGAAATATCTAGATACCGCTCAAGGAGAAAATCATGGAACCGATCATTGTTGTAAACAGTATCACTGGCCAAGCCGAAATTCGTAACGCCAATGGCGAGATCCAAGCGATTCAAGCAGGCGATAACCTTGCATTAGGCGATGTGTTGGTAATTAACCAAGACAGCATCGTGTTTTTAGATGTCGATGGCACGATTTTACCCTTTTATGGTGAGCTAGAAATAGATGTAGTAGCTAACATGCAGCCAACACAGACTTTCGATATTGATGATGTTGCGCTGAATGATCCAGCGGTAGCAGAAATGCTGGCGATTCTTGATGGCGAAGGTGATCTATTAGATGAATTAGAAGCACCGGCAGCGGGAGCAGGTGTTGATGAAGACGGCGTGGACGATAGTTTAGTGCGCCTAGTTCGTGTTGCCGAAACGACAGATCCGCTAGTATTTGAAAGTTTTGCGTCTGAAGATGCGACTACTCCAACTTTTGATCCTGTTATAGCTACAGCGTTAGATACAGATGAAGAAGAAACAGCAGTAGTTATTATTCCTTCAAGTATTGATGTAGCTATGGCAGATGTTTATAGCGGCAACATGTTTGCTGTTCCAGTAACTGGAACCACTACTGGGGTTGCAGCAGGTTCAACAGTAATCATTACGGTAACTGATAACTTTGGTAACAGTGTAAATGGGTCGGCTATTGTTAATGAGGATGGCAGTTATTCAACAAATATCGATTTTTCGAATCCAAGCCCAGGCTCAGATAGTGAGCCTTTTATTGGTGAGCAGTCCATTGATCAAGAACCTCTACTTGTGATTCAACCACCCTCACAGCCATTTTTGTTTGATGGGCCGTTAACTGTTATTGCAGAGGTTGAAGATTTAAACCTTGTTGTAATCAACGCTGATAATACAGCGATGATGGATACTTTTGTTAATACGCCGACCATTGTGTTGGATAGCGATACCGGTGTGAGTGCAGAAGACGGTATTACCAACATAGGTACTTATACAGTTGGCGAGATTGAAGAAGGTGCAACGGTTGAGTACAGCGTAGATAGAGAGACTTGGACAACGCAAGCCCCAGTTGCGCAAGAGGGTGCAAATACGATCTATGTACGTCAAACAGATGTAGCGGGCAATGTATCAGAGACAGCGGAATTAACCTTTACGTTGGATACTCTTATCAATCTTGAGAATGACTCAAATACTGTTGTGTTTAGCGGTGAAGTTGAAAGTCAGTCTGGGCTCTTAGCCAATGACGATGAAGATGTAATTGCCGTTACGTCGGTTAATGGTAAGCCGGTGGGGTCTGAACCAGTGGTTGTAAATGGCAACTTTGGTACCCTTACTGTTAACAGTGATGGCTCATACAGCTATCAATCTACAGCGGAAATAAAGCTCTACGGGTTTAATGATGGTGACAGCAAATTAGAGGATGGCTCAATATTAAATATGTTAACACCACAAGCTATGCACGAGGTGTCCTTCCAAAGGGATGGCGTAGGTGTTAAAGGAACGGGTAGGTACTCATCACATGGTGCCCCAAACCAGATCATTGATACAGGCAACGCATTAGTTGCTGATTTAGGCGGCACGGCCACAAAAGCATCTTTTGATGTGACGCGTTTATTCAACGATGAATTTACCGGTGAATTGGGTAAATGGTACGCTTATAGTGCGGACGGAACGCGTGTTGGTTTGGGTGAGTTTGGGCGTGATGGTGAAAATGGCTTCACGTTTAAATCAGGAAGTAAACATGAGGGTACGGTTAATATTGAAATAGCGGGTGGCTTCCAATATCTTGCGTTCGAGGGATTGCCTTACGAAAATGTTACCAACTCTAGAGATGGTGGTGATTTCTTTGTAAGTAATATCCGTGTCGTTGACTCATTTGAATACACGGCTGTTGATGCGGCAGGCAATTCTAGTACCGCAACCCTAGATATTACTAAAACGCAGGTCCTGAAAGATTTAAAAAGTAGCCTACCGGAATTGCCTAATATATCTATTCCAGAAATTTCATTTGTTGTAACTAGCGAGGAAGTGAGCGATACAGCTACAATTTCATCAACTGCAAAACAAGTTTTAAACTATGGCGGTGGTAATGGTTCGAAAAAAACACATGAAATTAAGCTTGGTTCTGAAGCAGGTGAGATTAGTCTGAATATTAAATTGACTGGAAATGGCAATGCGACAGGTACGGTTAAATTTTATAAAGATGGCGTAGAAGTTGGTGAAACCCCTTTAGCTAATGGTAACCAATCCTATAGTGTCAATGGTGGCTTTGACTCCGTTTTAATCACCCATACTGGAACACCTGGAAATGGCAATTCTGCAATTCATTTAGAAGGGTATAGCGCCACTCTAGTTGCGTCTGGGTTTGTCAATACTATTACGATACAAGCAAGTGTCGATGGTGCGTTGTTGAGTGATGTCGAAGTAGCCGGTTTAACAGGTTTCAACGGAACTTATAGCTTGGCAGATGACGGTAGCTTGACTTACACATTTATTAGTGAAGAAGCGCTCACACCAGAGGATATTGCTGATATTACAGCCACAATCTCGGCATTAAATGAGGGCGGTGAAGTGCTAGCTACAACTACGACGAACGCAGCGGGTGATTTAACTATTGTAGGTGGTACAGGGAACGATGTTATCTCTGGTGGCGACGTGGATGACATCATTACTGGTGGTGCAGGTAACGATACATTAACCGGCGGAGCAGGTGATGATACGTTTGTTTGGAGATTATCAGATGTGTCTGAAACCGAGAAATTTGTTGATACCATCACCGACTTTGATAATGGAGCCAACAAGATTGATGTAACCGACTTATTGCCAGACTTAACAGCAGGCAATGTTAGTGAATTTATTACATTCAATGTTCAAGGTGGAAGTACTACGCTAAGCATTAAAACTGAAGAAGGTGGCCCAGTTGTACAAGAAATCGTATTGCAGGGTTATGAAGTTACTAGCCATGAGCAATTATTGAGTTATTTGGCTAACATCCCAACTGAGTAACACCAGGCCTGGTATTAACCAGTGCCTCTAACCTTAACCCCGCTTGCTTTGGCCAGCGGGGTTTTTTATGGGTATAGTTCTAACAACCCTTGCAAACACTGTGCAAATAGACTTAATTGCTAGCGCGCAATAAACCTTGTATAGATTTTGTATAACTTAGTCGTTACAATAGCTAAAATTTCGTATCTATAAGGAAATACTGTCATGCAGATGTCCCCCACACTAATCAGCCAGCCGGTTTTTCTAAATCAGGGTGAAGTCGAACAGAAACGTGCCGAAATTAAGGCCTACTTTAACCAAACCTGGGAAAACTACGAAAGTCTTTTTGAAACCTTGGTCAGTGACGAAACTTTTTATCTTCGCCCCTGTTCACTGCGCCACCCATTAATCTTTTATTTTGGTCATACCGCCACTTTTTTCACGAATAAGCTTGTGTTGGCAAAACTCTTGCCGCAACGGATTAATCCGAGCATTGAAGCACTTTGCGCCATAGGTGTCGATGAAATGTCTTGGGATGATCTTAACGATGCCCATTACGACTGGCCCAGTGTGGCAGCCGTGCGTGCTTATCGCAACGAGGTCAAAGAGGCGGTGAATGAGCTGATCGATCAGGTCGCCTTTAGCCTGCCGATTGATTGGCAGAGCCCGATGTGGCCGATTATGATGGGTATTGAGCATGAGCGTATTCACTTGGAAACATCTTCAGTGTTGATTCGTCAACTCCCAATTGATCAGGTAAAACCCCATCCGCTGTTTCCGATTTGTGCTGACCAGCAAGCTGCTGCCCCCACAAATCGTTTGCTCGCTGTACCGGCCGGTGAGGTCAAGATTGCCCATCAAGACCCCGCGCCCCACTATGGTTGGGATAATGAATATGGTCAGCATCAGGCTAATGTGCCTGCCTTTCAGGCCAGCGAGTTTTTGGTGTCTAATGCCGAGTTTTTGGCCTTTGTTGAAGCCGGTGGTTATAACACGGCGGAGTTTTGGGATGAAGAGGGCGATCGTTGGCGTCAATTTAGTCCGGTTAAACACCCTAGCTTTTGGGTGCGTAAAACCGAGGGCGATCAGCAGGCCTGGTATTTGCGGTGTATGACTGAGGAAATTCCGATGCCTTGGTCTTGGCCGGCCGAGGTGAATCATTTAGAAGCGGCGGCTTTTTGTCGTTGGAAAGCGGCACAAACCGGTCAGCCGATTCGTTTGCCCTCTGAAGATGAATATTTGCGTTTACGCGACCATACTCAAGCACAACAGCATTTAGCCCAGGCGAATATTAACTTGCAGCAAGCGGCCTCGTCTTGTCCGGTCACGCGTTGCAAACAAGGTGAGTTTTACGATGTGATTGGCAATGTTTGGCAGTGGACGGAAACGCCGATTCACCCGTTTGAGGGTTTTAAAGTGCATCCGCTTTATGACGACTTCACGACACCGACCTTTGATAACAAACACAATATTATTAAAGGTGGTTCGTGGATTTCGACTGGTAATGAAATTAACGGCAGTTCACGTTATGCGTTTCGTCGCCATTTTTTCCAGCACGCCGGTTTCCGTTATATTGCCTCGGATGCGCCAGTGCAGAAAGAGTTTTCGACCTATGAAACTGATAGCGCGGTGGCACAATATTGCGAATTCCATTTTGGTGACGAGTATTTTGGCGTGGCCAACTTCGCCAAAGCCTATGCCGATTTAGCTATCGGCTATGCCCAAACCGATGCGGATTTGGCCAAGCGCGAACATTTAAAAGTGCTAGAGGTAGGTTGTTCGGTTGGACGTGCAAGTTTTGAATTAGCCAAGCATTTTGAGCGGGTCGTCGGTTTAGACTTTTCCGCGCGCTTTATTAATGTCGCTAACCAATTGCAAACCACCGGCCAGCTGCGCTATACCTTGCCGATTGAAGGCGAGATTATGGATTTTAAAGAAACCACTTTGGCACAGTTGGGTTTAAATGAGGTGGCAAGTCGTTGTGAGTTTTTACAGCAAGATGCGACGAATATGAAACCGATTTTTAGTGGTTATGACATGATTGTGGCGATGAACTTAATTGATCGTTTGTATGAGCCGAAGAAGTTTTTAACGGATGTCGCTGGCCGTCTGAATAGCGGTGGCTTATTGATGCTTGGCTCGCCTTACACCTGGTTAGAAGAGTTTACGCAAAAAGCCCATTGGTTGGGTGGTTACAAGGATGCCCAGTCGGGAGAAAATGTGACCACTTTAGAAACCTTGCACGCTTTGTTGAGTAAAGATTTTGAACCGGTCGGCGAACCACAAGACTTGCCGTTTGTGATTCGTGAAACCGCGCGTAAATATCAACATACTGTGAGTCAAGTGACCCTGTGGAAGAAGAAAGCCTAACAACTGACATCAATGCAGGCATTAGTGCAGAACTCAGCGCGGCCTATATTCGAGATTTTTTTACCCAGCCGATTGATCGCAGCGATAGCGGGGCGGAGAAGTATGATTTGCGCGCACACTTATTTGGTCGCGCAGATGTGTTACCCATGTGGGTGGCGGATCAAGACTTGCCGACCCCGCCGTTTATTATCGCGGCATTGCAACGGCGTTTGATGCATCCGATTTTAGGCTATACCCATACCTCAGATCGTTTGTGTGCCAGCGTCGTAAACTGGCAAGCCCAATATGGTTATGAGGTGGATCCTGCCGCTCTGGTGTTTACGCACAATGTGGCTAATGGCTTGTTTTTAGCCGTGCAGGCGCTCAGTCGTCCGGGTGAGGGGGTGGTGATTATGCCGCCGATTTATCCGCCGTTTGAGCAAGCGATTAGCCGTAATGATCGCCAGGTGGTAGCGGTGCCGTTGCTGTATCAGCCAAGTGTCGATCAGTTATCTAATCCTCAAGCATCCCAGGCAACGGATTCGAGTGACAGTTATCGTTTTGATTTAGCAGGCCTGGCACAAGCTTTTGCTCGTGATGATGTCAGTTTGTGTTTGTTGTGTAATCCGCATAATCCAAGTGGACGCGTCTGGTCGCGCGCAGAATTGGCGCAACTTGCCGAACTAGCCTTGGCGCATGATGTGATACTGGTGTCTGATGAAATCCATGGCGATTTAACCTTGCCGCCCAATCAACATTGTCCGTTGGCCAGTTTAAGTCCGGCGGTGGCGCAGCAAACGGTTACACTCAGCTCGCCTGGTAAAACTTTTAACTTAGCCGGCCTGCAAATAGGCTATGCGATCGCGGCTAATCCCGTGCATCGTAACGCACTGCAAGTTGCAGCGTCTAGGGTCAAGATTGACGAGCTGAATCTGTTTGCGATGGTGGCGCTAGAGGCGGCCTATACGGACGATGGCAAGATTTGGCGGGATGCGCTATGCCAGCATATTCTCGCCAATATAGCGCGTTTACGTCAGGCTTTGGCTGAGCTGTGTCCCGCGGTGCGGGTCATCCAACCTCAGGCGTCTTATCTTGTTTGGTTAGACTTTAATCCGCTCACTCCAAGTCAATTTGCTGACCATGCGGCTTTGCAGGCCTGGTTAATCAATGACGCTAAATTGGGGTTAAATAACGGCTTGAGTTACGGCGAAGTCGGGCAAGGTTTTATGCGCATTAATCTGGCCGTACCCCCTTCAACGCTTGAGCAGGCCTGCTCGCAGTTACGCCAGGCGTTTGGCATAACCTTAACAAGGACCGATGATGACTAATATGACACGCTATCCAGAACTAGCCGGAAAACGGGTATGGATCACTGGCTCGTCCAGTGGTATCGGCGCGGGTATGGCAAAAATCTTAGCGCAGCAAGGTTGTAAGCTGGTGTTGCATTATTGTCGCAACGAGGCCGGTGTGCAACAAACCCTTAAAACCGTGGCTGAATTGGGTGCGGAAGTTGAAGTGGTTTGGGGCGATTTTAGTGATTACGCCAGTTTGCCTGCGGTCTTTGAGCAGGCCTGGTCAGCATTCGATGGCTTGGATGCACTAATCAATAATGCCGGCATTGTCACGAAATCAACCGCATTAAAAGATGAAACCGGCGAGGCCTTTAATCGGACAATTGCCGTTAATTTACAAGCACCTTATCGGTTAAGTACCGCTTTTGCTAAAGCTTGTATTGAAGCCAAACAAACGGGCGTGATTATTAATAATTCTAGTATTCACGGCCAACAAACCTGCGAGTGGTTCAGTGCCTATGCGGCGTCTAAAGCCGGTTTAGATGCGATGATGAAAGTCATGGCGGTGGAATGGGGGCCGAAAGGCATTCGGGTCAATAGTTTAGCGCCAGGCGTCGTACCCGTTGAGCGCACGGCGAAGATTTTGGCGGAACCTAAAATGGCGGCAACCTGGACGAAAGCGATGCCCTTGCAGCGCTATGGTCATGTCGATGATATGGGTTGGGCGACGGCGTTTTTAATCAGTGATTCGGCGGCCTGGATGACCGGTTCAGTGTTGACGGTAGATGGCGGTTTAATTGCCAGAGGGGGTTACCCAGCTCGTGAATGAGCTGGGTTTATGTGGTTTAAAGCTAGCGATGGAGTCTTATGCTAACTGATCTAAAATTTTGCTTTGCACTTGATCAATCGGTTGGGTGCCATCAACTTTGATGTAACGTAATGCGGTATTTTTAGCCGCTGCCGCCTGATAATAATCAACTAAAGGCGCAGTTTGCTGGTGGTAGACTTTTAAGCGGTCAAGGACCACCTCTGGCTTGTCATCGTCACGCTGGATCAGTGGTTCACCGGTTTGATCATCACAATCGGCCACTTTCGGCGGATTATAGACGATGTGGTAAGTGCGACCTGATGGTGCATGGCAACGACGGCCTGACATACGCTCGACAATCACTTCATCTGCGACATCAATTTCAATCACCCCATCAATGGCTACACCTGCGTCAGCTAAGGCATCGGCTTGTGGTACGGTGCGTGGAAAACCATCTAACAAAAAACCATTGGCACAATCGCTTTGGGTAATGCGTTCTTTAACCAAGCCAATAATAATCTCGTCGGTGACCAGCTTACCTTCATCCATAAATGATTTTGCCAGTTTGCCCAGTTCAGTGCCTTGGGCAATCGCGGCGCGTAACATATCACCGGTTGAAATTTGCGGGATGCTAAAGTGCTGAGTTAAAAACTGGGCTTGGGTGCCTTTGCCTGCGCCAGGTGCGCCAAGTAAGATTAATTTCATAGATCCGTCCTTCTTGTTAGTGGAATAGTTCTCGGGTTAAGTCGCGTAAATTATCCGGACGCATGACCGGGATTTCCGGTGCTTGATCAGGATAAAAAAGTTCAAAGTAAGCACCAGGGGTGTCGGCAGGTACAGCTTGACCGGTCGTGCGATCAATCGGTACATAGACTAAACCTTCAGGTTGTAAAAACGGCACGTTGGGTGAATCAGCCGTTGCATAACGCATATAGTCTATCCAAATCGGCAGGGCTGCGCGCCCTGCCGTTTCGCGTCGTCCTAAACTTGAAGGTTGATCATTGCCGACCCACACACTGGTTACTACATCAGGATTATAGCCAACAAACCAAGCGTCGAATTGTTGGTTAGTTGTACCGGTTTTGCCGGCAATATCTTGGCGATTGAGTGCGGCAGCCTGACGCCCCGTTCCTTGGGTAATGACATCTTGTAAAATAGAGGTGATTTTAAAGGCGTTTTGTTGTGAAATAGCACGTGGTGCAATACCCGGATCGCGCTCATCGCACTGGATGCCACAGGCTTGAAGTGGGTTAGCTTGGTATATAACGCGACCATGAAAATCCCGGACTTCACGTATAAAAAAGGGCTCAACTAAAAAACCGCCATTGGCAAATACGCCATAAGCCCGCGCCGCCTCTAGGGGAGTGAATTGGGCTGAACCCAATGCCAATGACAGGTTGCGATGACGATTAAGTTCTTCATTATCAAAGCCAAACAGCCTAGAGTGTTCAATAATCGGTGTAACGCCGACCTCTTGGAGAACCCGAATAGGTACCAGGTTGCGTGAATGAATCAAGGCTTCACGTATCCGCGTGGGGCCATAAAAACGTCCGGTGTAGTTTTCAGGGCGCCAAATATCTTCGAGAGCCGCATCGTGAAACACGACCGGTGCATCGTTGATAACGGTCGCTGCAGTCATACCTAGTTCAAAGGCACCTGAGTAAAGAAATGGCTTATAGGCCGAGCCCAGTTGGCGTTTTGCTTGGGTGATGCGATTAAAGCGGCTTTTGAAAAAATCAAACCCGCCAACAAGGGCTAATATTTCGCCATTGCGAGGGTTGAGTGCGACCAACGCGGCTTCAGCTTGGGGGCTTTGTGCGAGTAGCCAGTCAGCATGCCCTTGTTCATTATCTTGCTTAACAACATAAATGAGGTCACCGGGTTGGATAATTTGTGCGAGTTGCGTCGGGACAGGGCCTAATCGATTTAATCCGCGATGGGCTCGAGCCCAATCAGCCTGCGCAAAATTTAAACTAATGGTTTCGCCGTTGCGAAGTTGTAATTGTGCGGTATTGTCTTCTAAGGACGTCACGAGCGCAAGGCGCAGACCGCCAGGCTGAGGATGTTCGCGCATGAGCGAATGAATAGCCTCGGGGTCGTTGAGTTGTTCAGGATTTAGCTGAGCAACATGCCCACGATAGCCATGACGGCGATCATATTCTAACAACCCTGCACGTACGGCATGATTGGCTTGGTCTTGGTGGTCACTACGGATCGTGGTTCTAATAGTTAACCCTTGTTCTAAGGCGCTTTCACCAAAACGTTCTAGGGCAAATTGGCGCGCCATTTCGGCAACATAGCCGGCTTCGGTTTCAATTCTTACCCCGCGGAGCGTCACTTCGATCGGTTCTGCTTGAGCAGCAACAAACTGCGCATCGCTGATGTAGCCGAGTTCATGCATCCGTCGCAGCACATAGTTGCGGCGGATGGTCGCGCGTGCGGGATTAGCAATGGGATTAAAAGCGGATGGCGCTTTAGGCAGGCCTGCTATCATCGCAAACTCATGAATGTCAAGTTCATGAAGCGGTTTACCATAGTAGGTATTGGCTGCTGCAGCGACACCATAAGAACGGTGGCCCAAGAAAATCTGGTTTAAATAGAGTGCCATGATTTCTTGTTTGGTGAGTGATTGCTCGATTTTAAAGGACAGAATGATTTCATTGAATTTACGCTGAAACGAGCGATCACGGGTTAAAAAGAAATTACGTGCGACCTGCATGGTAATGGTTGAGCCACCGGATTGAATACTGCCGGTCGAAATAAGCTCAAAGGTTGCGCGTGCAATGCCTCGTGGGTCAATGCCAAGGTGCTGATAAAAGCGTTCGTCCTCAGCTGCAATGACAGCCTGAATCATCCGTATTGGAATGTCGGGATAGTCAAGCGGAATACGTCGTTTTTCACCAATTTCGGTAATCACCTTACCGTCACTGGTTTCGATTCTGAGCGGCACTTGATAACTGACATTTTTAAGGCTATTGGGATCGGGTAGCTGATGGTAGAGGTAGGTTGCATAACCTAACACGATGACGGCTAAAACAAGAGCCAAATACAATGGCCAGAGTAACAAACGGCGTAACCAGCGTTTTGGAACCGGCTTTACCCGTTTTGGGGGTTGAGGCGCATGGCCGTTACTTGGCGCAATGGGTTTTGGCATAACAAGTGGGTGCTATCTTATAAAAAAAATTAATCTTGATTGCATTATAACCCTAGACCCATTAACAAAAAACGGGAAGTTTCAAAATTGAACACTTCCCGTTTTTCTTATAAACCATTACTGGGCAAAGAAAATTTATGAACGTTTTTTGTAGCGCCCGGTTTTAATGTCGCTATACATTAGGAATAAATTACCACCCACAATAAATGCGGCGGCTGCAATTACACCAAAAATACCGATTGCAACGAGCAATGATTGAGGGAGTA
The DNA here is from genome assembly GCF_900112445.1 of Thiomicrospira sp. ALE5. Classification (GTDB taxonomy): domain Bacteria; phylum Pseudomonadota; class Gammaproteobacteria; order Thiomicrospirales; family Thiomicrospiraceae; genus Thiomicrospira. The sequence goes on from NZ_FOYY01000006.1 coordinate 13,220, forward strand.
GATTAAAGTATATACCCATAAATACAGCAAAAGGTAATACAAACATTATGACAAAGCCTAATAGGAAATTAACAAGATTTTTAGCTGTTGAGTCTTTCATTTTTGCCTCTAAATAGTAAATGAAGAAATAGATTGAATATTTGAAAAGAAATATACCGCTCTTTAGGCTTAGTTACAAATAAAAGCATTTTATCGCTATGAGTAAAATTAGCTTGTTTATCGCGCAGTGGGTTTCAATGACTTCGTTTATAATGGCGCGGTTTTATTTACTCAAAATGCAGTTTTGCTAAAGGATGGCCATGCGACCGAGTGGACGAGCCGCAGAAATAATTCGTGATATTTCTTTTATACCTGATTTTACCTGCCATGCAGAGGGATCTGTTCTGGTGAAGTGTGGCAATACGCAGGTACTGTGTAATGTGAGTGTAGAAAACGCAGTACCGTCTTTTTTAAAAGGCCAAGGCCAGGGTTGGATCACAGCGGAGTATGGCATGTTACCGCGTTCGACTCATACTCGCATGCGTCGCGAAGTGACCGCTGGTAAAGCATCAGGGCGTACGCAAGAGATCCAACGCTTGATTGGACGCAGTTTGCGCGCGAGTACCAATCTTAATGCGCTAGGTGAGCGTACCTTTAAGATTGATTGTGATGTATTGCAAGCCGATGGCGGTACCCGTACCGCAGCAATTAATGGTGCTTATGTTGCGTTGGTCATGGCGATAACACGCTTACAAGCCAGTGGTGAGTTAGTTGAAGACCCGATTCGTCATGCGATTGGGGCGATTTCGGTGGGTGTCGTGCAAGGTGAGGTTGTGGCAGATTTAGACTATGCCGAAGATTCGCAAGCCGATACCGATATGAATTTGGTGATGACCGCAGCGGGTGAGTGTATTGAAGTACAAGGTACCGCTGAGCAGCAACCGTTTAATTTGCAGCAACTTAATGAAATGTTACGTTTAGGTCAGCAGGCGATTGCGCAGATTGCCGTCGTCCAGCAAGCCGCAATCAGCCAATGGCGTCAACAGGCAGGCTTATGATGAGTACCTTGGTGTTAGCTTCGAATAATCCCGGCAAAATTGCCGAGCTAAAAGCCTTGTTGCCTGGGCGCGATGTACGTCCGCAAGGAGAGTATTTTAGTGAAGAAGCGGTTGAAACCGGCCATAGTTTCATTGAAAACGCACTGATTAAAGCGCGTTATGCCGCCAGTCGTACCGGACTGCCCGCGATTGCGGATGACTCAGGTTTAGAAGTCACTGCGTTACAAGGCGAGCCGGGGATTTTCTCGGCGCGTTATGCCGGCCGGGGTGCGAATGACACTCAAAACCTCTATAAACTACTTGAAATGATGCATGATGTGCCGGATGGTGAGCGACAAGCCAGTTATTTTTGTGCAATGGTCGTGGTGCGTCACGCGCAAGACCCTACGCCGTTAATTGGGTTGGGTCGATGGCACGGCGAGATTTTACGCCAACCGGAAGGTAGTGGTGGGTTTGGTTATGATCCGGTGTTTTATTTGCCTAAATGGCAGTGCACAGCGGCGCAGTTATCGGCCGAGGTGAAAAACCAGCACAGTCACCGCGCGCAAGCCTTAAAAGCACTCGTCAGCCAGCTTTCGGTTGAATAACGGAGCGGGTGTCGTCATGGATAGCCTTGCCCACGCCCCAATGACCCCAGCAGATACTTGGGTTTTTAGCCCGCATATTCCACTCAGCCTATATATTCATTATCCTTGGTGTGTACAAAAGTGTCCTTACTGCGACTTTAATTCACACCAAGCGAAAGTAGCGAAAACGGCAGAAACAAGTACAGCCGAGCAAGAGCGTCTTTATTTAGACGCGGTGATTGCCCAGTTAACCGCCAGTTTGCCGTTGATTTGGGGTCGCCCCATTCAGTCCATTTTTTTTGGCGGCGGGACGCCGAGCTTAATGTCGGCAGCAGGCTTTAGTCATTTAATGACCCATGTTCGCCAACTGCTGCCGCTCGCTGCAGGCTGTGAAATCACCCTTGAGGCCAATCCGGGCACCGTTGATGAAGCAAAATTTGCAGCCTTTCATGCAGCGGGTGTTAATCGTTTGTCGATTGGCATTCAGAGCTTCAACCCTGAGCATCTTCAGGCGTTAGGGCGTATTCATGACGAGCAGCAGGCCTGGTCGGCGATTGCCACTGCTAAGGCAGTCGGCTTTGAGCGGATTAATCTCGATTTGATGTATGGTTTACCCAACCAAACGCTCGCACAAGCGCTAGATGATTTAGGGCAGGCCTTAGCCGCCGATACCGGTCACCTATCTCATTATCAATTAACCCTAGAGCCAAATACGCCCTTCTATCGCCAACCACCTGTGCTGCCGGATGATGATCATTGTTGGGAGATGCAAGAAGCCTGTCAGAGCCGCTTAGCCGCGGCGGGCTATCAACATTACGAAGTGTCCGCCTATGCTAAAGCGCAGCAGGCCTGCCAGCATAACCTGAACTACTGGCAGTTTGGCGACTATCTTGGCTTAGGTGCGGGTGCGCATGGTAAATTGACCTTTGTGAATGAGCAGGCTATTTGGCGCTCGCAAATGCCCAGCTCACCGGGGAGTTATATTCGTGAGGTGAATCAAGCGATGCAACAGGGGCTGGCAGCGCAGAATCCAAAACAGTTGGGGCGTTGGTGGCAGGTTGAGCCGGATGAACGGCTGTTTGAATTTATGTTAAATGGGTTAAGATTACAGCAAGGGTTTGATGTGTCCTTGATCAGTGAGCGCACTGGTTTAGTGGCGGATCATTGGGAAGCGCAACTTAATGAGTTGGCGCATCAGGGCTGGTTAACCCTATCACCTGCTGATGCGGCTATTACGGCGCGCAGGTTGAACCTGACCGAACAAGGACACCGTTATTTAAATAGTTTATTGGCCCAGTGGGTTTAGATGGGTTTCAGGATTTAATTAAGGCAAGGAGTGGGCTATGTCCGTAGCAGACGCAACATCCTCATCATCTGATTCATCGACACCGCAAACGCGACCACCGCGTCATCCGCTAGTGCGATGGTTTAAAGCGATTGCGATCATTATTGCTACCTTGATTATTTTTGTCGTCGCCGCATTTTATATTGCCTTGCATCTGATTGACTTTAATAAGTATCAGCCGCTGATTGCCAATGAGCTGAATCAGAAGCTAGGTATTGAGGCGGAATTTAATGGCGAAGTGCGCGCGCAAAAATGGCCGTTTGCCATCCAAGCTGATCAACTTAGCTTAAAGGGTGAATGGCAAGATTTTTGGTGGCATGCTGAAGTTGATGAAGTCACCATTAGGCTCTCACTAGGTGATTTAGTCCGTCAACAGCAGGCTAATCCTGTAGGGATTGAATGGCTGGTCAGCACACTCAGTTGGGGTGAAATCGGTCAAGAACAACCTATTGCCAGTATTAACGATTGGCAAGGCGCGGCAGGTATGAGCCAGCATGACCAGCAGGCCTGGTTCATTGATATGGAGTTTTATTTAGCCGAAAAATTACAGCGCATTCTGATTAATCCGTTGGCTTATGATAAAAGCACCCAAACGCTGAGCTGGCAAGAACTGGTGTGGCGACAAGGCCATCAAGCAGAGAAGGTGATGACAGCCGAAGGTTCGATCACTTGGCAGCCGACACTGAATTGGTCACTCAGTGCGCACCTTGTCAACTTGAACCCACGTGAGTTGACCGAAGTGTTGGGTGCCCATTGGCCTCACTTTGTCGCCGATGATGCCTTTACGCGTCTCAGTGGCCAACTTGACACGCGCGGTGAGCCGCAGGCCTGGTCATTGGACATGGCACCCTTATCCTTGGATCATACCGAGCTAACCGGGCAGATTGAGTTTAGAGACCAAGTTAAGCTGCAGTTAGCCTTAACGCTTGATGAGCTGGACATGGATTTTTACCGAGCGCATTCGAGTTTGCAGCCTGGTGAAACCTATTTGCCGATTGCCGTACCGGTGACCACGTTACGTGAAACCCCTTTTGAGGGTGAACTAGCGATTAATGCCCTTACATTATGGGGCGGTCTTTACCAGAATATTCAGGCCAAGATGAGTGGTGAAGCAGGCCTGGTGGAGCTTAATCCGTTGCGAGTCGATTTGTATCAAGGTCATTGGGCCGGGGATATGTTAATTGATGTGACCGGTGACACGCCTGCATTTGGGTTAAATTGGCACTGGCATGAGGTGATGTTAGGTGATTGGTTAGCGGCCATCATGGATTACCGTGATTTATCAGGGCAGTTGAATGGTCAAGCGACGATTCAAACCGCCGGTTCCAATGAGCAGGCACTCAAATATAATGCGCAAGGCCAGTTTGAATTGCAGTTGCTTAACGGCGAGTATCGCGGTTTGGATTTGAATCGTTTGCTCATGGCACAAATTCCACAAGCAGGGGATTCAACTGAATTTAGACAACTTGGTGTGGCAGGGCAAATAGTCGATGGGGTGATGACGGTGCGACCGATTAAGCTGCTATCGACGAACTTTGATATAAGCGGACGTGGGCAAGTTCACTTGCCGACCAGTCTAACGCGGGGACAACTCATCTTGGATTATAAGCAACCGCCCACGCCGCTCGGTTTTTTAGCTGGTGCTAAATTGCCGGTGGAGGTGGACGGACCTTTATTGGCCCCGCGTTGGTTTATTGATAGTCGTGAGGTGTTGCAGCACAACAATCTGCTAGACCTTTTTACCGGTCAGTAGACTGTTGCCGCGAAAACTAGCGGCTTGGCCAGCGACCGCGTTTAGCCGGTGCTTTGCCTGCTGAGGCCGAGTCACTGCCTTTGTTGCCTTGGCCACCACTGCGTCCACCACGCCCACCTGGCTTTCCTGCGCCAGTGCGACCATTAGCAGGCCTGCTGCTGGCCGCAGGTTTAGTACGACGTGGTTTGCGATCCAATGAGGTTTCAGGCACGGAATGATTGGGTTCAAAGCCATCTTCGAAGCGACGCGGTAATAGCTTACCGGTAAGATGCTCAATGCCAGCGAGGAGTTCGACTTCATCAGCACAGACTAAAGATAAGGCTTCACCTTTAGATCCGGCTCGGCCAGTACGGCCAATACGGTGTACATAATCTTCAGCCACGTTGGGCAAATCAATATTAATTACGTGGGGTAGTAGGTCAATATCAATGCCACGCGCGGCGATATCGGTCGCCACTAACACACGAATTTTATTGGCTTTAAAATCAGCCAGGGCTTTAGTCCGTGCGCCTTGGCTTTTGTTGCCATGTAACGCGGCCGCTGGAATGCCCGCACTAATGAGTTTTTCACAGATGCGGTTAGCGCCGTGCTTGGTTTTAGAAAAGGCTAGCACCTGTTGCCAGTTTTGCGAGGCGACTAAATGAATCAGTAATTCCGTTTTTTTGGCTTTATCGACTGGGATAACTGTTTGTAGCACTAGTTCAGTCGTGGTGTTAGGCGGGGTCACCGATACTTGTTTTGGTGCGTTCAAAAATTGATGCGCTAACTGCTTAATCGAATCTGAAAAGGTAGCCGAAAACATCAGTGTTTGACGTTTTTTGGGCAACAGCTTAGCAATACGCTTTAAATCATGGATAAAGCCCATGTCGAGCATCCGATCAGCTTCGTCTAGCACTAAGACTTCAAGCTGATCAAATTTAACGGCATTTTGTTGATGGAGGTCGAGTAAACGACCCGGTGTGGCGACCAAAATATCTAAACCTCGACGCAGTTTCATCATTTGTGGGTTAATGCTGACGCCACCAAATACTACCCCGGCCCGTAAGGGCAAATGTTGCCCGTAGTTGACCACGCTTTCATGGACTTGTGCGGCCAGTTCACGAGTGGGGGTTAAAATCAACGCGCGTACTTGATTGGGCTTGGCGGCTTGGCCGTCTTGTAAGCGATGGAGCAACGGCAGGGTAAAGCCGGCGGTTTTTCCGGTACCTGTTTGGGCAGCGGCCATTAAGTCGTCACCTGCAAGCACTAATGGAATCGCGGCTTGTTGAATCGGTGTGGGTTGGGTATAGCCTTCGTCGGCAATGGCTTGCACTAAAGCCGGATGGAGTGCGAGTTGATCAAATGTCATACTTAAGACCTATAATGAAGCGATCTGAAGTGCATGCAAACCAAACCGCGATGAAAAGAGTGCCAAGCATACCCGATTTTGATTTAAAAAGCGTAAAATAAATCTGACTTAGGCTGGCTTAAGCCGAATAAGTGAGCAAAATTTAACATACTTGGGAGTGTCATGAATGAAAGCCGTTAAAACAGGTTTGCTAGCGTTGAGCTTAGGATTGGCGACCAGCTTATCCGCACAGGCGTTTACCGTCGAACTGGGTGATCCAGCGTGGGATGGTCAAAAGATTCCTGCAGGGATGCAGTGTCAAAAATTTGGTGGCGAACAACCTCGTTCACCGGCCTTGATGCTCAGCGATATTCCCGCTGATACCAACTTAATTATGTTTGAATACAGTGATCGCAGTTTTGCGCCGATGGATAATGGTGGTCATGGACGATTTGGATTTGCGTTGAATGTACCGGTCGAAAAGGTATGGGTGGAGCATGTGCCAGGGCATAGTTTTGAGTTACCCAAAGGATTCTTTTTAATTGAACCGCATCGCAATCCAAGTTGGGATATTGCTGGGGCCTATATGCCACCTTGCTCCGGTGGGCGCAATAACGAATATTACGTGACGGTAACGGCGGTTAAGTTTGATGGTGAATCAATGGAGAAATTAGCGACTCAAGTCCTAGAACTAGGCCGCTATTAGTCATCACTCGCCGTTAAAGGCGGCTAGGGGCTTAAAGCGTAAGATGTCATTGCTGCCTTCAAGGAGCAATAGCTCTAAGCCCTTATCAGGAAAATACCAATAGGCAATGCCATCGTCATCGGTGCGAATGGATGCTGGCGCGCCAAAGCGTTTTTCAATGGCCTCCGCGGTTAAACGACGACGAGGCACCATGGTGATTTCGCCAATCGGATAATTAAACAAATCTAAAGTATCTTGACTGTTTAGCAGCACTTCACGTGCACCCTGTTGTGATACAGTGATTCTGGCACCCCGCGCAAAATACTCATCAAGTTGTTGCGGAGTTAAATTGAGCTTTGCGACCAGTGCAGTATGAATGGTGCCGACATAGGCCGAATGTAAATAGGCTTCAGCAGAGCGCTCACCACTAGGCAATTCAAATAGCTTGACTTCGATATCGCGTCCATACAACTGACTGACCTCTCTAAGCGTCGATTCATTGAGGGTTAGACCCAGTGCGAGCACTTGTCCTTGTTCATTAACCGTTGCGTTCCAAGGTAAAATTGCACGATCATAATCACGCCCCTGTGGCACGATGTTCAGCAACAAGACAAACATGACCAGGGAGATAATAATCACCCAGGTCACTGGTCGCATAGATTTTAGCCGAGTGGTTATTTTATGCAGCACTTATTTAGGCTCGCTCGTGTTTTGTTCAGTTGACTCGCTGCGTGCTAAGCCAGGTTCGCGGTCGTTATATTCCCCTTTTTCGATATTTGATGCGTCAGTGCGCGGCAAATAATGGGAAATTTGTTTGTCAATAATACCTTTACTGGCATCGTATACTGAAATCCCAGTCTGGATAAAGGTAATCAGTGCGGTAAAAAACACGATTGCAGCACCGAAGAACATGATAATGACTTGAAATATGGGGGTAGAGCTGCCGTCATCTGCAAAGTTATTCATGGTCATACCACTTGGCATAAGTACATTGATAATCAAATACAGCATAACGAGGACTGAAGCAACCGCATAACTTATCATTAACAAACGACCGCGGCGCCATGCCAGCATCCAATTGGCGCGCACAAACCAGCTGTCGTCTGCAACGATTTGATTCGCCTTAAAGCGGATATAGCTCAGTACGGCAATTGACAGTATAGGTACAAGAATAAACACGGCCATGTTACTACTGGTTTTGAGTAGCGCCACAGGTAACAGTAGATGAAGCAAAATAATATTTAAGCTATATATTTGATGAGGCGTTTTAGCACTTTGAGCTTCATGGTCTTCAATTTGATATTGCATAGGGTTTTGCCTTAATTTGGAACTCAGACTAATTATTATAATTTGTTCTATTTCTTTGTAGCGTATTTCTGTTTAATGTCTGTCATTTATTCACACTAAAGATGAAAAATGCGTTGTCGTGGTGATCAAGCTGTGGGTGATTTCCGCTTCAAAGGCTGAATGACCACTGTTGGGGCAAACAATCAACTCTGCCTGCGGCCAGGCCTGGTGCAACGCATAAGCCTGCTCGATTGGACAAACCACATCATAGCGGCCATGGATAATCCAAGCGGGCACATTAGGTAGTTTATAAACATCCTTTAACAGTTGATTTTCTTGTAAAAACGACTTGTGCATAAAGTAATGACATTCAATCCGTGCCATGGCGAGTGCATGGTGAGGATCAGCAAAGTGATCCACAATATCTGGGTTGCTTACCAGTGTGGAGGTGCGCCCTTCCCAGACAGACCAGGCTTCGGCAGCACGCATCCTAGCGACTTCATCATCACCAGTAAGTTGTTGATAATAGGCTGAAATTAGGTCATTTTGTTGTGCTGGCGGTATAGGTGCAAGGTAGTCTTGCCAGTAATCTGGGAAGAGGGCGCTTGCGCCTTGCTGGTAAAACCAAGCAATATCTTGATCACGACAAAGGAAGATACCACGTAGGATTAAGCCCAGTACCCGCTGTGGATAAGTCTGTGCGTAAGCTAATGATAGAGTTGAACCCCAAGAGCCACCAAACAGTCCCCATTGCTCAATAGTTAAGTGTTGGCGTAGGGATTCCATATCGGCTAAAAGATGCGCAGTCGTGTTATGTTCCAGACTCGCATGAGGGGTTGAGCGCCCAGACCCGCGCTGATCAAATAAAATGATGCGATAGGCCTGGGGATCGAAAAACTGCCGGTGACTAGGCGAGCAACCCCCGCCAGGCCCACCGTGAACGAACAGGATTGGAATACCCTGTGGGTTACCGGATTGCTCGTAATAGATTTGATGCCCATTACCAACAGGCAACCAGGCTTGTTGGTAAGGCTCAATGGCTGGGTAGAGCTGGCGCAAGCTCATTGCCTGTTAGCTAGCCGCCTTGCTACGGCTATGGCGCTTACGATCGTTTTCAGTTAGATGCTTTTTACGAATGCGCACTGATTGTGGCGTGACTTCAACCAATTCGTCATCGTCAATAAACTCAAGCGCTTGTTCCAGCGTAAAGCGAATCGGTGGGGTTAAAACAATGGCCTCATCCGTGCCAGATGCACGCATATTGGTTAATTGCTTGCCTTTGAGTGCGTTAACCGTTAAGTCGTTTTCACGGCTGTGCAAACCGATTATCTGACCCTCGTAAACTTCATCGCCATGGCCAATAAACAAACGACCACGGTCTTGTAAGTTGTATAGGGCAAAACCTAATGCTTTACCAGTGCTCATCGCAATGAGCACCCCACGGCTACGTTCACCGACGCTGCCTTCAAATTTTGGTCCATAATGAGAAAAACTACTAAAAATAAGACCATTACCCTGGGTAGCGGTTAAAAACTCTGTACGATAGCCGATTAAGCCGCGTGATGGAATGGTAAAGTCAATACGGACGCGCCCTTGGCCATCGGGTGCCATATCGCTCATAATGGCTTTACGTATACCTAGCTGTTCCATGACGGTACCCTGGTTTTCTTCGGGGACATCAACGGTTAGTGTTTCATAAGGCTCGCACACTTCGCCATCAATTTCACGGAAAATAACTTCTGGACGTGATACCCCTAGCTCAAAGCCTTCGCGGCGCATGGTTTCAATAAGTACCGACAAATGCAGCTCACCACGACCTGAAACACGGAACTTGTTAGCATCCTCGGTCTCTTCAACGCGCAGTGCTACGTTAGTTAATAGCTCTTTGTCTAAACGTTCACGGATTTGACGTGAGGTTAACAACTTGCCCTCTTGGCCTACAAAAGGTGACGTGTTAACTTGGAATGTCATACTTACCGTGGGTTCATCAACAGTCAGAGCGGGTAAGCCTTCTGGGTGGTTTACATCGCAGAGGGTGTCAGAAATATTGAGTGGATCCAGGCCACTAAATGCCACAATATCGCCGGCATGGGCTTCGTCAACATTGACGCGATCTAAGCCATGAAAACCAAACAGTTCCGCTATTTTTGCATTACGTTTGTTGCCTTCTTTGTCAACAACCGCAACCGTCATCCCGGATTGCACTGCACCACGCTTGATACGGCCCGTGCCGATGACGCCTTTATAGGTGTCATAAGCCAAGGAAATACACTGCAATTGGAAAGGACCGGCTAAATCAACATCTGGAGCCGGCACCTTTTCAACGATGGTTTCAAAAATCGGCGTCATGTCACCCGAGCGTACATCCGAATCATGACCGGCATAGCCATTAAAACCAGAAGCAAACAAGATCGGGAAGTCCATTTGCTCATCGGTGGCACCTAAACGATCAAATAAATCAAAGGTTTGGTCTACAACCCAGTCAGGGCGCGCAGCATCACGGTCAACCTTGTTAACAACAACAATAGGCTTCAAACCTTGCTGCAAGGCTTTTTGAGTCACAAAACGGGTTTGTGGCATCGGGCCTTCAACCGCATCAACCAATAACAATACCGAATCAACCATCGATAAAATACGCTCAACTTCACCACCAAAGTCAGCATGTCCAGGCGTATCGACGATGTTAATACGGTAGTCGTTCCAATTAACAGCGGTGTTTTTAGACAATATAGTGATACCACGTTCTTTCTCTTGATCGTTTGAGTCCATGACCCGTTCACCCAAGTCTTTACGCTGGTCAAGCGTACCTGATTGGCGTAGAAGTTGGTCAACAAGAGTGGTTTTGCCATGGTCAACGTGAGCGATGATGGCGATATTGCGGATATGATCGGTGGACATGATGAGCCTTAAAGTATAACGATAAAAAAATCGCATTATACTGGAATTTTGACTTGACTTCAGATTATGTTAAAAAAACGCTGTAGGGCTTACGCGGCTAATGTCATTAGCCGCTGCGTGTTTCCTTGGCATGAAGTAAATAGGTTTTTAGAATGCCATAAGCTAGGGTGCCTAAAATTAATCCCAAGAAGGTGAATAGTGCCCCGATTTTGCCCTCTGCCATCATGGCCGGAATCGTGCCTGGGCAAGCCGCGGTCATGCCCCAACCAATTCCAAACAGCATCGCACCTAAAATAAGACCCTGTTGATAGGGCTTTTTAACAAAGTCGACCGGTGTTTTGGTGGTGATGGAGCGGACATTAAAGCGTTTGAGTAGATAGACGCCTAGCATGGCGACCACTACCGCTGTGACGATAACCTTCATCAGCTGCATGTCTTCAAACATAAACATTTTGACATGAAAATCATAGGTGGTTGCGCCCGCACGGCTCATTAAAAAACCAAACAGTGCGCCCATGCCTAGTGCTAAAAAATTCGGGTTTCTAATAAATTGCCACATGATTTAAAGTCCAAATAATAGGTGAGTGGTAATCAATGCGCTGGTAAAAAAGACCGCGCCGGCAATAAGGCTAGCGGGGTTAAGCATCGCACCACCAACCAACGCATGACCGGTTGTACAGGCTCCTGCCAAGCGGGCGCCGAAACCTAATAGCATGCCGCCAAAAATTAGCCAAATCGCTTTGGCAGAGTAGGTTTGTGGTAACACTTGTTCATAGAGTCCCATATCAAAGCTGAGATGCCAGCTCTCAACTGATGTCAGCGCCGAAATTAAGCCGCCAAGCGGTATACCGATTAAAAACCAGAGTTTTGAGTTATTTAGATTGCTGTACTCGCCAATACGGAAAAATTTGACCTTGGGAAAAGCCAAGCCGCAAAGATTGCCATAACCGGTTGAACAGCCGGCTGGCTTGCCCAGTAACCAAAAATGAAGAATAACGAACAAGCCGATTGCAAAACCAGCTAGATAGCCATTCCAGACGGATATTTCCATAGGATTACTCCATAAACTATTTTTATGCTATTTTGCCTGAAAACCCAGTATCGCTAAAGCTTGAGGATTTTTACATGGCATAAAATTAATTTATTGTGAAACTGGCGTTAGGGTGTCTGAAGATCCATCTTTCTGCGCAGGTTCAAGCCGATTGGTAGCAAGCTGTTTGGCCGCTATTTGGGCATCATCAAGATTAGCAAAAAGTTGAAAATGCTCGCCAAATTTATCCAAGCCATAACGAGCCAAGGTTCGCAGTGGTTGGAACTGCAGCTCGCTTAGATAGATTTCAACATTTTGTGCTTGTGCACTTGCAATGAAGCGGCGTAACGCAGACAAGCCACCGGAATCAAGAATAGTGACGGCATCCATTTGAATGACGATACCTTGTTGATGAGGCAGGTGAGTGGCGAGCTCACCAAAGATGCGATCGGCAGCGGCAAAAAATAAGGGCCCTTGTATGCGATAAATCGACCAGTTTTCAGGTAAGTTTTCTGCATGGTAGCGTTTGCTTTCGCCTAGGTTTTGTAGTTTAGTCATTTCGGCGATTTCTTTAATAAATAAAATCGAGGCAAGTACCATTCCAACAATAACGGCATAGACAATATCGACTAAAATAATGACGCTAAAACAGGCGATATAAACGAGTTTATCGCCCCGCTCGGCATTGCGCACCAGTTCAATGGCACGTGGAAATTCGCTCATGCGCCAGGCCACCAAAATGAGTAAGGCCGACATGGCCGGCAGGGGTAAATGAACCAGCAGGCCTGCTAAGAAGAAAATCGCAAACAGCACCACGATAGCATGAACTATCGCCGCAACGGGTGACACGGCACCGGCGCGCAAATTCGTAATCGAGCGTGCAATCGCGCCACTGGATGCAAAGCCACCAAACAGTGCCGACGCGATATTACCAACGCCTTGCCCCATCAGTTCGCTATTGGGTGAATGACGCGTATTGCCTTTGCTGTCCAGTACCGCTGCGCAAAACAGCGATTCCATCGCAATCAAAATCGCCAGTGCAAAGGCAATGGGCAATAAAAATTTGACCATATCCCAGATGTCGCGCACCGCCATCCCCTGTAGCTGCTCTAGCATTAACAGGCCTTGGAATATGGGAAAGTGGTGCGGAATTTCACCAAAGAGTTGCCCAACGGTGAGGACCTCGGCGCCATACTGATTCCAAAAAAAGGTCACGACACTGGCCGCGACCAGGCCTGGTAAATGACCCGGAAATTTAAAACCCATTTTTAGCCAAAGTGTCATAAATAGCAGAGTAAAACCGCCAATCGCGGCTGAAGGCCAATGGACTTGGGTGAGCAGGCTTTGTAACATAATCCCTAAGCGCTCTAGAAAATTGCTCGGTAGATTGCTGAGCTCTAAGCCAAAGAAAAAATTGATTTGCAGCAGAATAATTACCGCAGCAATTCCGGTGGTAAAGCCGAGCGTAATGGTTTCTGGGATATATTCGATCCAGCGTCCAAACCGATAGTAGGCCATCATCATTAATAACAGGCCGGTGAGCAAGGAGACGGTGATGATGCCCAGCAGACCATAGGTTTCGGTAACTGGAATGAGTAAGATAACCAGTGACGCGGTGGGACCAGCGACACTAAATCGTGAGCCACCTAATAAAGCGGTCACAAAGCCAGCCACAATCGCGGTGTAGAGGCCGTAGATTGGCGAAATACCAATACCGGTAGCCAATGCCATCGAAACCGGAATGGCTAAGATGCCCACAGTGACACCGGCCACAATATCTTTGGTCAGATGCTGGCGGTTATAGCCTTCTTTTTGCACGAAATCGCGCAGGCCGTAACCAAATTTTATGCTTGTTAGATGATTGCGTTGTGACATGCTGATGATTAAGAATTAGGTAGGTGTCATGTATCATTATCATCTATTGTTTTATAATAGATAGGATAATGAAATTTAAGGAGATTATACACCATGGCTAAACGTAAAGCGCAGCACAAACAACAACGCAATGTCGTCTTTATGGACATGATGCAGTTGTTCAGCGGTAAATCAGTGGGGCATAAATCGAAAAAAGATTATCGCCGACAACCGAAACATCGCCATGCAACAGAGCAAAAAGGCTGGGATTCCCAGCCTTTTTTATGTCTAACCATGCACCTTTAAGTTATGCAGAGTTTTAACAGGTTTTTAAGTAAGCGCTTAGGTTAAAGCAAGCCTCAGCAACACTAAAGTTGGTAGTGGAAGCGACAAGAAATAATAATTAGGTTTTCGTTTTCTAAACGATAAACCAAACGATGCTCATCGGTGATTCGTTTTGACCAGTAGCCCAGCAAGTTGTTTTTTAAAGGTTCTGGCTTTCCTATGCCGGCATACGGATCACGTAGACTCTCTTGTATTAAACGCTGAATACGTTTAGATACTTTTTTATCTTGCACAGCCCAGTCACTATAATCAAGCCAAGCCTTTTCTGTAAACGAGATAATCATAAGCCGAGTTCAGTCGGTGTCTTTTTGATTAGATTCGCTTGATTAACCTGAGCTATCGCGGCATCCAAATGCGCGCGGTTAGCGGTATTACTATTTAAATAGTCGGTTTCATCCATTTCGCGAATGGCGATATCGACCTTGGCATGAGTGAATTGTTTTTTTAAGTTGGCAATGAATTCCTCATTGAGTTCATCTAAATTGCAGTGGTAAACAGCGTGCATTCCATCACCTCTAACTCAATGTTTATTAATGACGTTTTATCATAACTAAATCGCTTACCTGAAGCAAAACCTAGTTAAAATCCTCTGGATCGTAGCCCAGGTTGGGGGCGAGCCATTTTTCGGCTTCGGCGATAGTCCAACCTTTACGATGGGCATAGTCTTCGGCTTGGTCACGACCTATTGAACCGACGCCGAAATATTTGCTTTGCGGATGCGCAAAATACCAGCCGGATACCGCTGCGGTTGGCGTCATTGCATAGCTGGATGTCAGTTCTAAACCAATTTCTTGATCTGGCTGCAACAGTTCCCAGAGCGTGCCTTTTTCGGTGTGTTCCGGATTGGCCGGATAACCGGGTGCCGGACGAATCCCTTGATATTTTTCTTTGATCAGCTCTTCGTTGGTTAATTGCTCATCGGCGGCATAACCCCAGAGGTCCTTACGCACTAATTCATGCAGATGCTCGGCTAAGGCTTCGGCTAAACGGTCGGCCAGTGCTTTAACCATGATTGAGTTATAGTCGTCATGCGCGGCTTCAAAACGGGCGATATGCTCGTCAATGCCAATTCCGGCGGTGACCGCAAACGCACCGATATAATCAGGCAGCACCAGGCCTGCTGAACTCGCTTTCGGCGCAATGTAATCACTCAAACACTGATTGTATTGCCCTGGTTTTTTTTCCGCTTGTTGGCGCAGGTTATGCAGACGAGCGAGGACTTTTTCACGTGATTCATCGGTGTACAGCTCAATATCGTCGCCCACCGCATTCGCAGGATAAAAGCCAATCACCGCACGAGCGGTCAGCCATTTTTCGTCAATGATTTGTTTTAGCATGGTTTGCGCATCGGCAAACACTTTTTTCGCTTCTTCGCCAACAATCTTATCGTCTAAAATGCGCGGATAAAGGCCATGCAAATCCCAGGATTGGAAAAACGGTGACCAGTCGATGCGCGGTAAGAGGTCTTCTAGCGCAATGTTATCGAATACTTTTTTGCCGAGGAATTTGGGTTTGGGCGGGGTGTAATCCGTCCAATCAATCGGGATAGCATTGTCACGTGCTTTGTTAAGCGGTACACGTTTAACTTGTTGCGCACGTGCTTTACGCTCTTCACGCAGTTGTACATACTCTTCACGAATTTTAGCGGCAAAATCGGCTTTCAGTTCGTTAGAAATCAAGCTTTGCGCCACACCGACCGCACGCGAGGCGTCCTTCACATAGACCACTGGATGCTCATATTGCGGTTCGATTTTGACCGCAGTATGGGCTTTGGAGGTGGTCGCACCACCGATTAATAACGGAATATTCATACCGCGACGTTGCATTTCTTTGGCAACATGTACCATTTCTTCTAACGACGGCGTAATCAAACCCGACAAACCGATGACATTCGCGCCTTCAGCCAGCGCGGTGTCGAGAATTTTTTCTGCCGGCACCATCACGCCCAGGTCAATCACTTCAAAGTTATTACACTGCAACACCACGCCGACAATGTTTTTGCCGATGTCATGCACATCGCCTTTGACGGTCGCCATGACAATCTTGCCTTTGGCTTGACCGGAAGATTTTTCTGCTTCTAGGAACGGCTGTAAATACGCCACCGCACGTTTCATCACCCGCGCAGACTTGACCACCTGTGGCAAGAACATTTTGCCCGCGCCAAATAAATCGCCGACCACATTCATGCCGTCCATGAGTGGCCCTTCGATCACTTGCAATGGCGAACCGAGCGTAGTGCGTGCTTCTTCGGTGTCATCTTCAATAAAGTCGGTAATGCCTTTAACCAGTGCGTGTTCTAAGCGCTTTTCAACCGAAGCTTCACGCCACTTGATGTCTGATTCTTTGCCTTGTACCGAGCCGTCGCCACGGAATTTTTCCGCCACTTCCAGTAAACGGTCGGCTGCTTCCGGGTCTTTGTTAAGAATAACGTCTTCAACCGCTTGCTTCAGTTCTGGGTCGAGGTCGTCATAAATTGCCATTTGCCCGGCGTTGACAATCCCCATATCCATGCCTTGCTGAATCGCGTAATACAAAAATACCGAGTGAATCGCTTCGCGTACCGGATTATTGCCACGGAACGAAAAGGATACGTTCGATACGCCGCCGGACACCATGGCATAAGGCTGGTTTTGTTTAATCCAGCCAGTGGCTTCGATAAAGTCCACCGCATAGTTATTATGTTCTTCAATGCCGGTGGCAACGGCAAAAATATTCGGGTCAAAAATTATGTCTTCCGGCGGGAAGCCATTTGCCACCAATAAATCATACGAGCGCTTACAGATTTCTTTTTTACGCGCAAAGGTATCGGCTTGGCCGTCCTCATCAAACGCCATCACGATGGTGGCGGCACCATAACGCTGAATGAGCTTGGCTTGTTCGAGGAATTTTTCCTCACCTTCTTTTAGCGAGATCGAGTTAACAATGCCCTTGCCTTGAATACATTTGAGTCCGGCTTCAATCGCTTCCCATTTCGATGAGTCAATCATCACTGGCACCCGTGCGGCATCCGGCTCCCCGGCCATCATATTCAAAAAGCGCGTCATGCAGGCCTTGGCATCCAACATGCCTTCGTCCATGTTGACATCAATAATCTGTGCGCCATCATTGACTTGTTTGACTGCGATTTCAACCGCTTGTTCGTAGTTATCTTCGATAATTAACCGTTTAAACAGCGCTGAACCTGTGACGTTGTTACGCTCACCGACATTGACAAACAGGGTGGTGTCGTCAATCGTCATTGGCTCTAAGCCAGACAAGCGACAGGCTTTTTTAATCTCTGGAATAGTGCGTTGTGGATGGGCGAGTGCCGCCTGAGCCATCGCTGCAACATGATCCGGCGTAGTGCCGCAACAGCCGCCGATAATATTCAGCCAACCGGCTTGCGCCCAGGTTTGTACTTCAGCCGCCATTTGTTCAGGAGTTTCGTCATATTCACCAAATTCATTTGGCAGGCCTGCATTCGGATGCACCGATACATAACATTCAGCAATCCGGCTGAGTTCTTCGACATAGGGGCGTAATTCTTTCGGGCCGAGCGCACAGTTGAGGCCAACCGATAGCGGTTTGGCATGACGAATCGCATTATAAAAAGCTTCGGTGGTTTGGCCGGACAGGGTTCTCCCTGAAGCGTCAGTGATGGTGCCACTTATCATTATTGGAATTTCTTCACCCAGCGCGTCTTCAACTTGTTTTACGGCAAAAATCGCGGCTTTGGCGTTGAGGGTATCAAAAATGGTTTCAATCAAAATAACATCTGCGCCGCCTTCTAATAAGGCTTCGGTCGCTTGCACATAGGCACCGACCAGCTCATCAAAGCTGGTGTTACGAAAGCCCGGGTCATTCACATCCGGTGAAATGGAGGCGGTACGGTTTGTTGGGCCGAGCACCCCGGCGACAAAACGCGGTTTGCCATCTTCGGATTCGGCGATGTCACAGGCATCACGCGCAACTTGCGCAGCGCAAATATTAATCGCCCGCACCTGATCCTGCATATCGTAATCGGCTTGCGCAATCGTGGTGGCGTTAAACGAGTTGGTTTCCAGAATATCGACGCCTTGGCGCAAAAAGCCTAGATGAATATCGCGAATTAGTTGGGGTTGCGTTACGACGAGAATGTCGTTATTGCCTTTGATATCCATGTGATAGTCAGCAAAGCGTTCGCCACGAAAATCTTCTTCATTCAGGTTTAAGCCCTGAATCATCGTGCCCATTGCGCCATCTAATACGACCACACGTTCGGTAAGAAGTTGTTTTAATTGGGCAATTCGTTGTAAACGCGTCATAAACATCCCATCAGTTGGTATCAAAAAGTATCAAAGAAAAGTCGTGTATTTTAACGCAAAAGCGTGCAAAAAGGGTGAGAGTGATATTTGGTTTGCGGCAGGCTGTTAAAAGGCCTGCCGGTAGCGCACTAACCAGGCCTGGTCAAATTGGTCTTGTTGCCAACGAATTTGCCAATGAGGGTGCTGAAGTTGCAGGCTCACCCCTTCATTTTGTCTGGTCGTACGCAGGTTTTGGCGATAAAAGCGCAAGCTACCGTTCCCAATAGATTCGCTAATCGCGGCGGTAAAGTCGAGTTGGTTTTGTTGTTGATAAATATCCATTTGGGCATGAAAACCCATGATGCGATAGGGGTTGTGTAGGCTTAGCCATTGGCTGGTTTGGGTTTCGGTAACATTGGTGAGCAATTGCGTACCTGGCTCTTGCGCTTGCTGCCAGTTATAGCCAACACTCAGCCAGTCTTGGGTCAGTGTGGGGTGCCAAATCGCAAAGACGCCCTGTTGGTTGCGTTGGTTGAGTCCCGCCCAGTTGAGTAGGCTGTCGCCTTGAGTTTGATAGCCACCCCATTGCCAACGTCCTTGCTGACGGGCTAATAACCAGGCCTGCTGATTGGTTTGGCTTGATTGCGCGACACTGGCGTACCAACCGGTTTGCTGTGTGGGTTGATAGAGTCCAATATTGAACAAGGTGAGTTGTTGATCTTGCGCAAATTGGTTAAAGCCCAGTTGGCTGTGTTGAATCATGGGCTGGTAGCTATTGAGCTCGGTTTGTGGGCTGATACTTAATGACATCTGGCTGTTGTCAAGTGAGAAGGTTCGTGGCGGTGTCGGCCAGGCCTGGTTGAACGCTTGTCTAAAATGACCTTGACGTGGTTGGGTAACACTGGTCATTTGAATGGCAAAATCGCGTTGATAGCTATCCAGGATAGCGGTATTGAGCGTGACCGGTTCATAGCCTGCCGGCAAACTCACTGCCAGTGACTGCATAGAATAGGTTTGGTTTTCAAATGCAATTGATGTGGTGCCGACAGGACTAAAGGCGGCATCGGCATCAAGCATACCCATGCCATGTAAACTGGCGCTGTAATTGGGAAAATCTCTATTGGCGGTGTCTAGAAGTATTTGAGTCAGTTCGCGGCCACCAAGGTGCTGCCAACGTTGCTGCATCACCGCAATGAGACCACTGACATTGGCGGCTGCGCCAGAAGTGCCGAAAAGGGTGTAATCAGCGACTTGAGTAGCACCAGGTCCAATAATAAAACGTTTCTGAATGGCTCCATCATGGCCAGGAAAGTTTGAAAAACTGGCCAGAGATTGATTGTCAAAGGTCGCCCCCACGATTAATAAGTGTTGGCCAAGGGTTAGACGGGTGGCATCTGCAAAATTGGCGTCATTATAGACTTGAGTGACTAAACTTATCGCGTCATTGCCTGCTGCATGTATTATTGCCCGGTTTTGGGCAACGATTTGATTGCTAATGTTTCGAATAGTTTGTTCAGATAATGGTAGTTGGCTGTTGCTGACACTCTCACGCGCAAGGACTAGAGCACCATAGTTAAAGGATAAATTCATCACTGGCACATTAAAGCCTTGGCTGTTTAAGCTGTTAGCCCACTCTAGCCCTTTGAATATGGAAATACGATTGGTGCTGCCTTGGGTGTCTGCAATCACACCATGTGCAATAGTTGCGTCAATCGCTATACCATAATCTACTGAGGCGGCGATTTGTGCCATGTCATCACCATGCGTTCCATTACGCAAGGAAGTGTCATTGACTTTCATGACCTGTCCGTTCACCACGGTATAACGTTCATTGGATGCTGCCACGGTAGTGTAGAGGGTTCGATTGGTTTGATTGTTACGTAAACCTGTGTCGAGAATGGCAATAGTTTGGCCATTCCCATCAAAGCTAGTCGCATACCATTGATTTAAGTCGAAGCGTAATTGTTGCGCAGAAAATTGCACCGTACCAGGCTGGGGCATTGGGTTCATGGGTGGTTCAGGTTGTGTTTCGTCTGGCGGTGTGGGTATGGTTGGTTCGGGTTCTTGGATTGGCTCCGGCTGCGGTTCTTGAATAGGCTCAGGTAAGTCTGGCCTGACATTATTGCCACCCCCGCCCCCGCAGCCTGTTTGAAACAGAATGCTGCTGGTTATGAGTAGAGTTGAGAACCTCAATATGCTGGCCATAACGACTTTTTAACTTATCCAATTTGTGTATAGGTTAACCAATTTGAAGAGAAACCTGTGAACTGAATCATGCAAATATTTAATTAATAGCTTCACTTTATCAGGCATTTATAAATATTTAATTGGTGGTTTGTATAGCTTTTGTGTAATATTCTGCATGTGACAAGTTAAGCGATGTCGCAACGTAGGTTGAGGTTAGACCCCCATGTGGGGTCACTACCCCAGACGGTCAAACTGTTTGGGGTCTTTTTTATGTAAATTCTCCCACAGTTTCGGAAGAAACACTTCTGTTAGTAGCAGTTCAGCGCCCTTTCGGTTATAAAGACAATGACGTGCCAATGTTGGTTGGACTATAACGGGTGGCCAGTGCCAACGGCTGAATAAAAAGGCATCACGTTGAATGCTGGCATCTTGAAACAGTCGTTGACCCAAGGGTTGTTGTCCTTGTTGGCGCAAAAACGCCCAGGGTTGTCCTTGCCCGACCCCTAGCGTGACGCTGCGGGCAAAAATCCACGGTGTTGGACCACAACACAGCATGACCTCTCGAATCCACACGCGTTGATTGTGTAATCTTTGGTTGTGTGGTGTGGGTGCGCTGGCCACAGCCCGCTGTTCAAACGGATAGGCTGACCCCCAGCCTTCAAATAGCGGTTGTACTTGCAAATGAGCGCAACGTGCCTGCAATTTGGCGGTCAGTGATGCCCGGTCTAATAACCAGGCCTGCTGCTGAGGTTGCAGCGTGAGCCGGTTTATATCGGCTGCGCCATAGAGACGTTGAGCTAGGCGTGCGTGCGGCATAGTGCTTTTAAAGTAATGTTAAGCATGGTGATAGTCCAAACGATGAGCAAGCCAACGGGCTTCTAAGCCAGCGAGGTCACCACTTTGTTGCAATGTTTCGAGCCAGTCGTGTGCGGCAGGTTGCAGCTCGGTTAACCAGGCCTGGTCGCGGCTTATATCCGCGATTCGAAAGCTGAGGCCACCGGTTTGGCGCGTGCCTAGTACTTCGCCAGGACCGCGAATTTTGAGGTCTTCCTCGGCAATCACAAAGCCGTCCTGACTTTCGCGCATAATCTGTAAGCGAGCTTTCGCTGTTTCGGATAAGGGCGCTTGATAGAGCAGCACACAGTGACTTTTTTTACTGCCGCGTCCGACCCGGCCACGTAATTGGTGCAGTTGTGCCAAGCCTAGGCGTTCTGCATTTTCAATAATCATTAGGCTGGCGTTAGGGACGTTGACACCGACTTCTATAACGGTGGTGGCGACTAAAACCTGTAGTTGTTGCGCTTTAAAGTCGGCCATCAGTTGTTCTTTTTCAGCCGGTTTCAGTTTGCCATGGATTAAGCCCACTTTTAAATCCGGCCATTGTTGCTGAAACTCGGCCAGGGTGCTGGCCGCAGCTTGGGCATTGAGTTGTTCAGATTCTTCAATCAGCGGACAGACCCAATAGGCCTGCACGCCTTGTTGGCAGGCCTGGTAAAGATGTTCCATCACCTCATAACGTTTGCTATTACTCAGTACGGCGGTATCAATCGCTAGACGCCCCGGTGGCAGTTCGTCAATGACCGATAGGTCTAAATCACCGTAAGCGGCCATCGCAAGGGTGCGCGGGATCGGCGTGGCGGTCATGGTGAGTTGATGGGGTTGCCAGGCGGGCTGGTTGGGGTCTGAGGTCTGATTTTTTTGGGTGAGCGCGAGGCGTTGATGTACCCCAAAACGATGTTGCTCATCAATAATGACCAAGCCGAGTTGCTTAAATACCACGCTGTCTTGAAACAGCGCATGGGTGCCAACAATCACTTGAGCTTCACCTGAGGCAATCGCGGCCAAAATCTGTTGGCGCTCGCTCGGTTTGTGCCGTCCACTGAGACTGGTCAGGTGCAGACCGAGCGGTGTTAACCAGGCCTGCATCGCTTGGCGATGCTGTTCGGCTAGAATTTCAGTTGGGGCCATAATCGCGACCTGATAGCCCTGTTCGGCACAGACTTGAGCGGCCATAGCTGCAATCACGGTTTTGCCCGAGCCGACATCGCCTTGAACAAGACGTTGCATGGGTCTGGGTTGCGCCAGATCTTGGCTGATTTCTTGCCAAACGCGCTGTTGGGCTTGGGTGAGTTGGAACGGCAGATTCGCAATAAGCTGCTGTAAGCCGCGACTCGTTTGACTGTTAAAGGCCGGTGCCGGAATCGCTTGTTGACTTTGGCGCAAACGCTGCAGACTGAGTTGGTGGGTAAAAAGCTCTTCCACTATCAGCCGTTGTTGCGCAGGCGTGTCCACTCGGCTCAGTGCGCCGATGTCACTGCCGGCCGGCGGCTGATGAAGGGTGAGTAGGGCTTCGTTAATGCCCGGCAGTTGCCATTGGTCGCGCAGCTGATTGGGTAAATGTTCGGCGAGCGGGTATTGTTCGAGCAGTAAGCAGGCCTGCTTAATCAGCTTTTGGAGGTTTTTTTGGCCTAAGCCTTCGGTCGTGGGGTAAATAGGCGTTAAAAACGGTGACAGCGACGGCGGTTCGCTGTTAAAGACTTCACAGTCAGGATGCATCATTTCCCAGCCTTGCATACCGAGTTTACATTCGCCAAAGGCACGCAGTCGCTTACCGCGTTGATAAAAGCGCGCTTGGTTGGCGTTAACATGGAAAAAACGTAGGCTAATAGGAGTCTGGTCGTGGCTTAGGCAATCGACCCAAAGCCCGGGCGCGCGTCCACCGACAAAGCGACTTTGCACAATTTCAGCTTCAATCAGGCCTTCACTGCCGGGCAAGCACTGGCTTAAGTCAGTCAGTTGGGTTTTATCTTGGTAGCGAAGCGGAAGATGAAACAGTAAGTCAAGCAGGCTATACAACTGAAGTTTAGCCAGTTTTTCGGCGAGTTTGGGGCCCACGCCCTTGAGTCCGCTGACTTGCAGTTCACTGAGTGGGCTGGACATACTGATTAAGTGCCTGCTTATCTAGGTTTAGTAGTGTGATAACACCATAACGCCATCCATCTCTACGTCGGTGTCTTTCGGTAATTGCTTGACCGCGACGGCAGCGCGGGCTGGATAGGGTTGCTGAAAGTACTGCGCCATAATCTCGTTAACCGTGGCGAAGTGGCTCATGTCGGTTAGGAAAATATTGAGTTTGGCAATATCTTGTAAGCTGCCACCGGCCGCTTCACACACCGCACTGAGATTCTTAAATACTTGATGAATACGTTCGCTAATATCACCCTCAGCCAGTGTCATGGTGTCTGGAATCAGCCCAATTTGTCCTGAGAGATAAACGGTATCGGCAACACGAACAGCTTGTGAATAGGTACCAATTGCAGCGGGAGCTTGATCTGTATGGATGGTTTGGCGCATAGTTAATCCTCTAAATAACGGTCAAAAATTAGTGAGATTCAATTCTAAAGGCTTTTTCAATGGCAGGAATACGACGTAAGTGACGCAGTAAATCTTCGAGATGTTCGCGGTTGCGCACACTGAGCACAAAATGCATCACGCTATAGGTTTCGTCCTTGTCTTCTGAGCGTACCCGCTGAATATCCGTTTTGGTGTTGGCGATTTCAGAGGCGACCATCGCTAGGGTGCCGCGCTGATTTTTAACCTCAACTTGTACATCTACTGAGAAAAGTTGTTCTGAATCCAGTGACCATTCAACATCGAGCCATTTATCCGGTTGGTTTTGATAGTGACGTACGTTTTTGCACTCTTGACGATGGATCACCAGTCCCTTGCCTGATGACATAAAACCAATAATCTTATCGCCTGGGATTGGGTGGCAGCACTGAGCATAATTGACGACCAAGCCTTCTGTGCCAGAGATAGCCAGTGGATGATGATGGCTTTTGTGAGCGGCTGGTAGTGTTTGTTGGCCGGTTGCGCTGCTATTAGTTGTGTCGCGGGGCTGAATGCTATCGGCAATTTGTTTTGCGACCAGGCCTGCCATGCGGCGACCTAAACCAATATCGGTAAGTAGTTGCGACCAGTTGTCCAAATGAAGTTGTTCGATTAGGGCAATAAGATTTTTTTCCCGAACTTGGTCATAGCTTAAATTATGAGGGACAAGGGCTTTAGTGAGCAGTTTCTGGCCAAGCTCTTCGGCTGACTGGTCGTGCTGGTTTTTAAGGAAAGAGCGAATTTGGCTCCGTGCTTTAGCGGTGGTCACAAAGTTTAACCAGTTTGGGTTTGGCTGGATTTCTTTCGATTTAATGATTTCAACAGTTTGACCACTTTCTAGCGGCGTACGCAATGGCATCAGCTGGCGATCAATTCGACAACCAACGCATGCATGGCCAAGATTGGTATGAACAGCATAGGCAAAATCAACCGCCGTCGCGTTGCGCGGTAAGGTCACAATATCACCTTGCGGGGTAAACACATAGGTGACGTCAGGGAAGAGGTCGATCTTGACATTTTCTAAGAAATCTAATGAGTTGCCGGCACTTTGTTGGATTTCAAGCAGGTTGCGTACCCACTCCTGTGCGCGTTCATCGACGGCATGAGGGTGTGTCGCACCTTTATTGTTCAGCTTATAGTGCCAGTGGGCAGCGATGCCGTGCTCGGATACTTCGTGCATGGCATCGGTACGAATTTGTACTTCAATGTGGACACCAAAAGGGCCAAACAATAACGTATGTAGCGATTGGTAGCCATTGGCTTTAGGGATGGCAATGTAGTCTTTAATTTTCCCCGGCAAGGGTTTGTATAACGAATGAGCTAAGCCTAGTGCGCGATAGCAATCATCAACGTTTGGAACAATGATGCGAAAAGCAAAAATATCCAGCACCTCGACAAAGGTGAGCTTCTTTTGGCGCATTTTTTTATACAGGCTGTAAAGATGTTTTTCACGGCCTAGCACTCGGGCTTCGTAGCCCTCTTGAACAAGACGTACATTGAGGGCATCACTAATCTGCTCGACAATCTCTTTGCGGTTACCGCGTGCTTTTTTTATCGCTTTTTCAAGTGCGGCGTATCGTCTAGGATACATGGCTTTAAAGCCCAAGTCTTCGAGCTCTGTACGAAATGAATTGATACCTAAACGGGCGGCAATAGGGGCATAAATGTCTAATGTTTCACGGGCAATACGGCGTTGTTTGTCTGGACGCATAACACCAAGGGTGCGCATATTATGCAGGCGGTCGGCTAATTTTATTAAAATCACCCGAATATCTCGCGACATCGCCAGCATCATTTTGCGGAAGCTTTCGGCCTGGGCTTCTTGTGGATTGTCGAATGCGAGTTTGCCGAGTTTAGTGACCCCGTCAATAATGTCGGCTACTTTTTCGCCAAAACGATCAATGATATCTTTTTTAGTGTAGGGTGTGTCCTCAATAACGTCGTGCAGGATAGCGGCAATTAAGCTTTCGTGGTCGAGTTGAATTTCGGCTAGAATTTCGGCCACGGCTACCGGGTGCCAGATATAGGCGCCCCCCGCTTTACGTGTTTGCCCGGCATGTGCTAAATCACCGAACTCAAACGCGGCAATAATTTGCTTAACTTGGTTGGGTTTAAGATAGGCCTCTGATTTTGTTAAGAGGCCATCGAGTGATTTAGGTGTTGCCACAGGAGACCCTTAGCTGAAAAAAGGGGGCGTGTCTGGGTCAGCAAGAATAACAGAAGGTTCTACAAGGTTATCAGCCAATTCTCTTAATGCAACAACGGTTGGCTTATCATTTTCCCAATCTACGCAAGCGTCAGCGCCGTTGCCTAATTGGCGCGCACGTTTTGCGCTAACGAGTACAAGCTCAAATCGATTTTCAACATTTTGTAAACAATCTTCAACGGTAACGCGAGCCATAGTTAGTATCCTTAGAATCAAAAAAATTATTTAAAAAACTACACTTAATTATAAGTTATATTAAGGTTACTTTGAACTTCAACCTGAAAATAACGAGAAATTTATGGATTTAGAATTGCTGATTTATCAATATGTGCTGCCTTTTGGTATCAAGATCCTGGTGGCATTGATTGCGTTTTTTGTCGGTCACAAGCTCATAAAGTGGGCAATGCAGCTGCTTAAAAAAGGCTTAGAGCGCCTAAAAGTAGAACCTATATTGCAAGAGTTTGCTCAGTCGGTTGCTCGGGTGCTGCTATATGTGCTGCTGATATTGGCCGTTTTTGGTTATTTAGGTTTTGATACTACATCGGTGATTGCGCTGCTAGCGGCAGCAGGCCTGGCGGTCGGTTTAGCTTTGAAAGATTCATTGAATAATTTTGCTTCTGGCGTAATGTTAATCTTAACCCAGCCCTTTAAAGTGGGTGATTTTATTGAAGTGGCCGGTCAAATGGGCGTGGCAGAAAAAATCACCCTACTCAATACGGTGATGCGTACCGGCGATAATCGCGAGATTACCGTACCAAACGGGCTTATTTATCGCGATAAACTGGTTAATTATTCAGCGCGTGCAACGCGCCGAATTGACTTGGTATTTGGTATTGGTTATGACAGTGACCTGCGTAAAGCTAAGCAAATTTTAAAAGATTTAATTGCTGCTGAGCCGCGTGCACATCAAGAACCTGAGCCGCTTGTGGTGGTATCAGAATTGGCTGATTCTAGTGTTGATTTTACCGTGCGCATCTGGGTGGACAGTGCGGATTATTGGCCGGTACGCTTTGATTACATTGAAAAGGTTAAGCTTGAGTTTGATGAGCAGGGCATTGTCATTCCATATCCACAAATGGATGTGCATGTTCAGGCCACGCCAGCAGCGGAGGCTGTTAAGTGACACTACGTAGCTATAAAGGAATGTGGCCTGAATTGGTTGAATCTGCTTGGGTCGATCCGTCGGCTCAGGTGATCGGACCATGCCATTTGGCGGAGGATGTCAGTATTTGGCCTTGTGCGGTTTTGCGCGGTGATGTCAGTGCGATTGAAGTGGGTGCGAGGTCTAATATTCAAGATGGTGCGGTCGTGCATGCAACCCATGCGTCTGAGCGTACCCGCGGGTCAATGACGCGTGTTGGCTGTGATGTGACGGTGGGGCATAATGTGGTATTACACGGCTGTATTCTTGAGGGCGAGTGTCTGATTGGCATGGGTGCCATAGTTTTAGATAATGCGGTCGTGCAAAAACATGTCTTGGTTGGCGCGAATAGCCTAGTGCCAGCAGGCAAGGTGTTGGAAAGCGGTTATCTATATTTAGGTTCACCGGTTAAGCAGATACGTCCGCTCACCGATGAAGAAAAAGCCTTTTTTAAATACTCCGCGGCGCACTATGTTAAATTGAAAAACGAGTTTGCTACTGAGGATTCGCCTGAATAAGGCGACGCACTTGTTCGATCACCGGTTTGGTTTTTGGCATCACGCCACGCCAAAGGTAAAAGCTTTCAGCGGCTTGCCCGACCAGCATGCCCAGGCCGTCCATGCGTTGACACTGGGGTTGATGCTGTTGCGCCCAGTTTAAAAACACGGTGGGTTCGGCACCATACATCATGTCATAGACCAAACTGTTTGGCCCGATGGCCTGTGCAGACACGGGCGGTACTTTGCCTTCCAGACTGGCCGAGGTGCCATTAATAATAATATCAAAGGGTTCGAGCGGAATCTCGTCCCAACCGCTGCCGTGAATCGGTACGTCGGTATCAAAACGTTGGCCTAAAACTTGGGCGCGTTTGGCGGTGCGGTTGGCAATATGCACCAGGCCTGGTTGTTTGGCCAGCAAGGGTTTTAAAATGCCTTGTACCGCGCCACCGGCACCAATAATCAGTACTTTTTTATCTTTAAATGGCCGCAAACCATTTTGTTCAATATCCATCACCAGGCCTGCTCCATCGGTGTTGTCGCCGAGGATTTGGCCATTGTCTTGAAACACAAAGGTGTTAACCGCATGGGCGACTTCGGCACGCGGTGTCAGCTGATCGGCTAATTCAAATGCATCAAGCTTGTAAGGCACGGTGATATTTAAGCCTTTAAAATCAAGCTGCTGGATATAGCGAACTTCATCAATAAAATTCGCGTCCTCGGCATCAATGCGGATGGCTTCATACTGCATCGATTGACCGGTTTGTTCGGCAAAGAGCTGATGAATCAGCGGTGATTTAGAGTGGGCAATCGGATCACCCACTACCGCATAACGGTCGATACTCATAAGGCCGCATCTTCCTCAAGCCACAACGCCACCTGCTTGGCGTAATAGGTCAAAATGCCATCTGCTCCGGCACGTTTAAAGCACAGCAGGGTTTCCATGGCCACTTGACGTTCATCGAGCCAGCCGTTTTGTGCGGCGGCTTTAAGCATCGCATACTCGCCA
Organism: Thiomicrospira sp. ALE5; assembly: GCF_900112445.1. GTDB lineage: Bacteria > Pseudomonadota > Gammaproteobacteria > Thiomicrospirales > Thiomicrospiraceae > Thiomicrospira. The sequence goes on from NZ_FOYY01000006.1 coordinate 42,039, forward strand.
CTGACGTGGTAGGCGTAGGTTGGCACTTTAAATTCGCTCTTAATGCGTTGGACGATATCCAGATAAGGCAAGCCTGGTTTGACCATCACCATGTCAGCACCTTCATTAATGTCCAGCGCGACCTCGTGCAAGGCTTCGTTGCTATTGGCCGGATCCATTTGATAGTTGGCTTTATTGCTCTTGCCCAAATTGGCGGCTGAACCGACGGCATCACGAAACGGGCCATAGTAGGATGATGCATACTTGGCTGAATAGGCCATAATGCGAGTATTGTGATGACCATGATCTTCCAGCAGCTCACGGATTTCGATAATACGCCCGTCCATCATATCCGATGGGCCAATGACATCGGCACCAGCTTCGGCGTGGGATAATGCCTGTTTCATCAGCACATCAATGGTGTCGTCATTTAATACATAGCCCTTGTCGTCAATAATGCCGTCTTGACCATGGGTGGTAAAGGGATCCAGTGCGACATCGGTCATAATGCCTAATTCAGGACAGGCGGCTTTGACCGCACGCACCGCACGTTGCGCTAGGCCTTCGGGGTTGTATGCTTCTTCGGCATGTAGACTTTTATTTTCTGTGGGCACTACCGGGAAAATCGCAATCATCGGAATGCCTAATTCGACCAGCTCTTCTGCTTCTTCGACCAATAGATCAATCGTCAGGCGCTCAACAGCAGGCATGGAGGCAACCGGTTCGCGTAAGTTAAAGCCTTCGATAACAAACATCGGATAAATCAGGTCGTTGGTGGTGAGGGTGTGCTCACGCATCAGACGACGCGAGAAGTCATCGGCACGCATGCGGCGCATGCGGGTGATAGGGAATTGGCGAGTAATCATAGGTTAACCTCTAAATGACTTTATTTAAACTCAAGTTTGTTATGGTGGTTTTAAGACCATTGATAATACGTGTTCCGCCAAAAAAAATAAACTTTTCGCCAAGGAATTCTATTGGCACATAGAAAGTTTAGTGATGCGCATAAAAAATTTATATAAGAAAAAGCTTATAAAAAGACCTGTTTTTCTTGATGTCATTTAGTAATCGGGTTTATTATAACGAGCCAACATTGTCGGTTTGAGCAAATTTAATAGCGGTCAAATACAATATTTTTTCGTTGTTGGGCGGGTTGCTCGGGATAAACTTACAATTGGAATAACAATAACTCTTGAATCTGTGGTGTTGTTACATTTAGAAATGCCAATCAAGGAGCATAGAAATGACAGATAAAGTAGTAGAAAAAGTCGCGGTTCAGACTGAGGAAAGTCGTTCACAAAGCCGTCGTGCTTTCTTAAAAGGGGGGGCAGCTGTTGCAGGGGGTGTAATGTTCACTCAAGCAGCGAGTGCTCGTGAAATTCAATTTGACCCTAAGCGTGCCGTTGCCCCTTATGCGGGTCGTGAAGAAATTTCCACGGTATTGCAAGACCAAAGTGCTCGTAAAGCCTTGGGTTGGGGTGTGCGTCAGTACCCTTACGGTATGCCTTCTCCTTTTGAAAAAGAAGTTCAGCGTCGTACCCTTGAGTGGTTAACGCCTGACTCAATGGCGTCTATCACCATGTCGCCATTACAAAGCCTGCACGGTATGATTACGCCTAACGGTCTTCACTTTGAACGTTATCACGGTGGTGGTATCAACATTAACCCTGATGAGCATCGTTTAGTTATTCATGGTTTAGTTGAGCGTCCATTGATTTTTACCATGGATGATCTAAAACGCTTCCCATCAGAATCGCATGTTTTATTCGCAGAGTGTCCGGCTAACGGTGCAATGGAATGGAAAGGTGTTCAGTTGAACTCAGTGCAGTGGACTCATGGGATGATGTCTTGCGTTGAGTGGACTGGTGTTAAGTTATCAACGCTATTAAAAGAAGCAGGTATCCGTCCTGAAGGTACCTGGTTAATCCCAGAAGGTGCTGATGCTTCTGGTATGGCACGTTCTGTACCGGTTGAGTTGGCTATGGACGATTGTATGATTGCTTACGCGCAAAACGGTGAAGCACTACGTCCAGAAAACGGTTATCCAATTCGTCTAGTTGTACCTGGTTGTGAAGCTAATATGTGGGTGAAGCACTTACGTCGTATTCAGGTTACTGACAAGCCACTTCAGCACCGTGAAGAAACGTCTAAGTATACTGAGCTAATGCCTGATGGTACTGTGCAAAACATGTCATGGTACATGGAAGCTAACTCAGTAATCACCTACCCATCGCCAGACTTCAAAATGCAAGGTCCAGGTCGTTATGTAGCCAAAGGTATTGCTTGGTCAGGTCGCGGTAAGGTTGATCACGTTGACATTACGTTCGACGGTGGTCGTAACTGGACTGAGGCGAAATTGACTTCAGCTGTACTACCAAAAGCTTGGACACGTTTTGAGCTTGAGTTCGATTGGGACGGTAGCGAGTTACTGATGATGAGTCGTACTACGGATGAAACCGGTTATGTACAGCCTAATATGCCGCAGATGCGTGAAATCGAAGGTACAAACAACGTTTATCACCGTACTGCTATGGTTACTTGGAAAATCCACGCCCACAACAGCGAATTTGGAGGCATGATTGAAAATGTTCAATTCTAAAAAGACCCTTGTTGCATCAGCGGTTTCTGGTGCGTTACTCATGTCTGGCGTAGCGATTGCTATGTCAGATAAGCCAGCTGAAGGTGCGCAAACAGGTGCATTTGTAACGCCTGATGCTTCAGCGAACCCTGAGCTAACAGGTGTCCGTGGTTATCCTGAGAACTGGCGCGAAATTGTTGATGCGGCCGACGGTCGTTACCTAGACGCGCAAGTTGTTCGCACCATTTTGGGCGACAACACGCGTCAGCGCTTGGTTGAAAAGATGGATCCTACCAACCCGTATTCATTTGAAGTTCACGATTCAATTGATGGTGGTCCACACGGCAATATGCAATGTAAGGTTCCTGAAGCATTTGTTGATGTATGGGAACGTGCAGAAGCGAACTACTTCAATGATACTGACTTTGTAGCTTATGGTTATGGAACACCCATTGCCGAAGAAGCTTTAGCTGTTTGGTCAATTCATGTCGATGCGAGTGGTAATGGCTTGCCATCAAATGATGTGGGTATGAACGTACTACAGGGCGGTGATATGTATATCCAGTTCTGTGCAGTATGTCACGGCGAGTTCGGTGAAGGTGCGCGTGGTTACTTGCCACTTTCTGAGGGTGATCCGCTGCCATTAGTCACGTCTGACTTCAATGATCCAGCGCCAATTAAAACGGTAGGTAACTACTGGCCATATGCCACAACCTTGTTTGATTACAACCGTCGTGCTATGCCTTTCTGGACGCCTAATATGCCAGCCATTGGTGACGCAGGTTACATGGGTATTACCGGTTATATCCTTCAAATGAACGATATTCCGTTAGATGATCAAGGTACGCGTATTGAAGACGATGATTTCTTTAACGCGGAAATGTTAATGCAGGCTAACAAGTATATGCCTAATGCAGGTAACTTCTTCTGTGACCACCGTCCTGTAATTGCCAACGAGCGTTGCATGAGCGATTGCCCAGATTACATGGTGGGTGATGGTACTGGCGATATTACCAACTACCGTACAGCGTTCCGTCTACCTGATGGCACGCCGCAGTACAACGTTGAAGAACGTATTGGTGTAGATGCACCAGGTGTTGGCCATCACGGTCACTAAGTTTTTTTAGTTATTTTATAACACCTCTCTAGCAGAAAAGCCCGCCCCGAACAGCGGGCTTTTTCTTTTTCTGTCGGTTGTATGGAGTGAGCTAATCCTAATAGTTATCTGTGATAAAATGGTTTTTATTGCGTGGTTAGGAATATCCTCAAATGTCTGTCTATACTAAGGTTGCGTCTGAGCAACTCGAAGTTTTTTTAGCACAATATTCAGTCGGTCATCTAATTAGTTATGATGGCATTAATGCAGGTATCGAAAATACCAACTATTTTGTAGATACGGATCAGGCACGCTTTGTGCTGACTATTTTTGAACACCATGATGCTGATGAGCTAGGCTATTTTCTTGATATCATGGCTTTTATGGCTCAAAACGCGATCCCTACCGCTTTGCCTCAGGCAGATAAGCGGGGAAGTTATTTGAATGTGTTATGTGGTAAGCCTGCTGCACTAGTAGAACGTTTAAACGGTGTAACGCTCGAAAATCCAACTATTGACCAGTGTCACACAATGGCTAAAACCCTAGCAAGATTTCACAAAGTGGGTACATCATTCTCTGGTTATCGTGCAAATGACCGTGGTCTAGACTGGGCAGAAGCCACGTTTAATAAAATAAACACGTCCTTGTCAAAGTGTCAAATAGACATGATCGATGAAGAGATTCATTATCAAAAGTCAGTTGACTGGCATGCTTTACCCCAAAGTGTTATTCATGCTGATCTGTTTACTGATAATGCTATGTTTGATGGTGATCAATTAACGGGTATTATTGATCTGTATTATGCCTGTCAAGGTCCGTGTTTATATGATTTAGCGGTTATGGTCAATGATTGGTGTCGTGATAAAGATAATAGGCTCAAGCAGGATTATGTTAATGTTGTCTTGAAGGCGTATCAAGCGGAGCGGGCTTTAACGCATAAAGAGCAGGCCTGTTGGCCAGCCGCTTTGCGCATGGCCGCTTTGCGTTTCTATTTATCGCGTCTGAAAGACAAGATTACACCAAGAGAAGGCGAATTGACCATGATCAAGAATCCTGATGTTTTTGAACAATTGCTTCAATCACATCGCGCCTTGGCTACGAAGCCATATCAATGGGAGTGACTAATCTGATGCCAGTGAATATGCCAGTGGTGTTAATTGTTGACGACATGAAGTCTAATCGTCAAATCTTAGCCAGTGCACTCGAAAATGACTATCAAGTTATTACAGCTGAGTCTGGCAGTGAGTGTATTGAAATATGTCAAAAGAGCCCGCCAGATTTAGTGCTGCTCGATATCATCATGCCTGAAAAAGACGGCTATGAAGTCTGTAAAGAACTTAAATCGGACACTAAAACACAAGCCATCCCAATTATCTTTGTAACCGCCCTAACCGAACCAGATCAAGAAGAGCGTGGCTTAAATCTCGGTGCGGTAGATTATATTACCAAGCCTTTTCATTTGCCCATTATCAAAGCGCGTGTTCGTAATCACATGGTTCTTAAGAAAAAGACGGATATGCTAGAAGCCCTGTCTAACATCGATGGTCTGACTAACGTAGCTAATCGGCGAAAAATGACAGAGGTTCTTAAAGTTGAGAAGGCACGCTGCAAAAGAATGTCGTTGCCGCTATCTATTATTATGCTAGATATAGATTACTTCAAACTGTTCAATGACAATTACGGGCATGGTGTGGGAGATCATTGTTTAGAAAAGGTGGCAACAGCCATCTCTACTGCAGTCAAGCGCCCTGCAGATCTTGTGGCACGTTATGGGGGTGAGGAGTTTGCTGTAATCCTGCCTGAAACACCCATTGACGGCGCCAAAAAAGTGGCCGAAACGATTCTTAACGAAATTGTCAAACTGCAAATACCGCATAATCATTCGCCAATTGAACCCTTTGTTACCGCGAGTCTGGGTGTCGCTTCAAGCGAGTTAGGAGAAGGTGAATATGAATTTATTTTAAAACGTGCTGACTTTGCACTCTATGAAGCCAAAAAATCTGGCCGAAATAGAGTGTGTGTAACTTAAGCACCGGCTAAGCATTAAGATTTTATTAATAGACGCAATAAGTTTTGATCCTATTCGATTCTAAAGGATGTGTTATGACTCAACCCGCAACCCTTATTTACACGCATACCGATGAAGCCCCGGCATTGGCAACCTATTCACTGCTACCGATAGTACAGGCTTTTACACTTGCTGCTGATGTCAAGGTGGAGACACGTGATATTTCTTTAGCCGGACGTATTTTGGCACAGTTTAATGATTATTTAACACCTGAACAGCAAACCTCAGATGCGCTAACCGAGCTGGGTGAGCTTGCCAAAACGCCGGCCGCAAATATTATTAAGCTGCCGAATATTTCGGCTTCTATTCCACAATTGACCGGTGCGATTTCGGAGTTGCAAGCCCAGGGTTATGCCGTGCCAGATTATCCGGCGAACCCACAAAACGATCAAGAGCGCGATATTAAGGCACGCTATGCCAGAGTACTGGGTTCAGCAGTGAATCCTGTGCTGCGTGAAGGCAACTCGGATCGTCGTGTGGCCGGCCCGGTCAAAGCCTATGCTAAAGCACACCCTCACAGCATGGGCGCTTGGGCAAAGGATTCTAAGTCGCACGTTGCGCACATGCAGGCCGATGACTTTTATGGCTCAGAGTTATCTTATGTGTCGCCGACTGAGGATTCAGTACGTATTGAGTTTCATGGTGAAGACGGTCAAATCACGGTATTAAAAAATAAAACCCGTTTGCAAGCCGGCGAAGTGATTGATGCGTCGGTGATGCGGGTCGCTGCTTTGCGTGCGTTTTTGGCCGCCCAGCTTGCCGATGCTAAGGCCGAAGGTGTACTGTTTTCGGTGCATTTAAAAGCCACGATGATGAAGGTCTCCGACCCAATTATATTTGGCCATGCTGTAGAAGTGTATTTTGCTGAGGTATTTGAGCGCTTTGCGGATACCTTTAATAAGCTTGGCATTTCGGCGCGCAATGGTTTGGGCGATGTCTATCAAAAAATTAAAACCTTACCTGCTGCTGAGCGCGAAGCGATTGAGCAGGCGTTGTCAGCATGTATGGCTGAAGGCCCAGCCATTGCCATGGTCGATTCTGATAAAGGGATTACCAATTTACATGTACCCAGTGACGTAATTATTGATGCGTCGATGCCAGCGGCGATTCGCAGCTCAGGTCAAATGTGGAATGCGCAAGGTCATCTGCAGGATATGAAAGCGATTATTCCAGATCGCAGCTATGCCGGGGTGTATCAACAAACAATTGAATTTTGTAAAGCCAATGGTGCGTTTGATCCAGCGACTATGGGCACCGTGCCCAATGTCGGTTTGATGGCGCAAAAAGCCGAAGAGTATGGTTCGCATGATAAAACCTTTGAAATCCCAGCCGCCGGTTCGGTGCAGGTTATAAACGAAGCCGGGGTAGTGATTTTCGAACATAAGGTAGCCAAGGGTGATATTTGGCGGATGTGTCAAACAAAAGACATTGCGATTCAGGATTGGGTAAAGTTGGCGGTCACGCGGGCACGCCTAACCAATACGCCGGCGATTTTTTGGCTAGATTCACAGCGCCCACATGATTCGAACTTAATTAAGAAAGTTGAAAACGCCTTGGGTATGCTCGATATCGAAGGTTTAGAGCTGGAAATTTTAAGTCCGGTGGATGCAACCGCTAAAACGCTGGCGCGGGCGAAAGCTGGTTTAGATACCATTTCGGTGACCGGTAATGTGCTGCGTGATTATTTAACCGACCTGTTCCCGATTTTAGAGCTAGGCACCAGCGCAAAAATGCTGTCAATTGTACCCTTGTTGGCCGGAGGCGGGTTATTTGAAACCGGTGCCGGTGGGTCGGCGCCTAAGCACGTACAGCAACTGGTGGAAGTAAACTTTTTACGTTGGGATTCGCTAGGGGAGTTTTTAGCACTTGCGGTGTCTTTAGAGCATTTAGCGCAGCAAACCGATAACCCGCGCATTCAGGTGTTGGTGGATAGCTTAAATCAAGCGACCAGTCGTTTTCTTCAGGAAAACCGTTCACCGGGTCGCAAGCTGGGCGAGTTAGATAATCGTGGCAGTCATGTTTATTTGGCGACCTATTGGGCGCAAGCCTTAGCCGAGCAACAGGTTGATCAAGCTTTGCAGCAGCAGTTCGAACCCCTGGCAGCGCAGTTAAATAGTCAATTAGATGCCATTTTAGCTGAACTAGCAGCCGTACAAGGTCAGTCGGTTGATCTAGGTGGGTATTACCATCCTGATGCAACGAAAGCGGCGGCTGCGATGCGTCCGAGTGGGTTATTTAACGCCGCATTGGCACAGCTTGCCCAAGGAGTGAGTCATGGCGCTTAATCCATTAGCCGGTCAGCCGGTGCCAGCCGAAAAGCTGGATAATATCCCGCAGTTGATGGTTGATTATTACGCACGCCAACCCGATGTGAGTCGTCCCGAGCAAGCAGTCGGTTTTGGCACCTCGGGTCATCGTGGTTGCAGCTCGGATACCAGTTTTAATGATGGCCATATCGCGGCGATTTGTCAGGCATTAGTGGAATACCGCCAGGGTTCGGGCATTGATGGGCCATTATTTTTGGGTATGGATACCCATGCGCTATCAGAAGCGGCCCAAGCCACGGCGCTTGAGGTGCTCAGTGCTAATGAAGTAACCGTATATATTCAAGGCCGCGGACGCTATACACCGACACCGGTGATTTCCCATGCCATTATTCGTCACAATCGTGGCCGTAACCGTGGTTGGGCGGATGGTATAGTTATTACACCGTCGCATAATCCGCCTCGTGATGGCGGTTTTAAATATAATCCACCTAATGGTGGGCCTGCCGATACCGATGTCACTAAGTGGGTGCAGGATCGTGCCAATGCGATTTTACTCGCCGGTGGGCAAGCGATTAAGCGTCAGAGTTTGACCCAAGCCCTAGCCGGTGATTATGTGCAGGCGGTTGATTCGATGATGCCCTATATTGAAACCCTGGGCGAAGTGATTGATATGCAAGCCATTGCCGACTCTGGGTTACGCATTGGCGTGGACCCAATGGGTGGGGCGGGCGTTGATTTTTGGCAACCGATCAGCGAGCACTATGGTTTAAACCTGACGCAAGTGAATCACCGTGTCGATCCAACGTTTAGTTTTATGACCTTGGACAAAGATGGCAAAATCCGTATGGATTGCTCGTCACCCTATGCAATGGCCAGTTTAATTAATCTTAAAGATCAATTTGATATTGCGTTTGGCAATGACCCGGATGTTGATCGTCATGGTATTGTGGCGCCATCAGCAGGCCTGCTTAATCCTAATCACTATTTAGCGGTGGCGATTGAGTATTTATTTAGTCATCGACCGAACTGGTCGGCGCAGGCGGGAATAGGTAAAACGCTGGTGTCCAGTTCGATGATTGACCGTGTGGCAGCAGGACTTGGGCGTAATTTGGTGGAAGTGCCGGTAGGTTTTAAATGGTTTGTACCAGGCCTGGTGTCCGGTTCACTGGGTTTTGGCGGTGAAGAGTCTGCGGGCGCGTCCTTTTTGGATCGCCAAGGTTTGGCTTGGAGTACCGACAAAGACGGGATTATTATGAACTTACTGGCGGCTGAAATGACGGCGGTAACCGGTAAAGATCCCGGGGAGCATTATCAGCGTTTAACCGCGCAATATGGTGCTCCGGTCTATACTCGAGTCGATGCGCCGGCCAATCTTGAGCAAAAAGCGCGACTGAGTCAGTTGAGTGCGGATCAAGTCAAAGCGACGGCGTTGGCCGGTCATGCGATTACGGCGAAGCTCACCCATGCACCGGGCAATGATGCCGCCATTGGTGGCCTAAAAGTGACCACGGCCCAGGGTTGGTTTGCCGCACGGCCATCAGGTACAGAAGATGTCTATAAAATTTATGCGGAATCTTTTGAAGGGCAATCGCATTTAGACCAACTGCTTGCCGAAGCGCAACAGATGGTCGATGAGGTCTTGGCTGGCTAGGTTTTGACTGGCTACAGCGGTTGAATCCGCTCGGCTGGTAGGCCGGCGGCGATGCAATCTGCCTTCACTGTTTTAATCATTTCCCATGCACCACAGACATAGACTTGTGCGTTGCTCAAGTCTGGGTGGTCTGCTAATGCAACCTGATGTACCAGCCCCAGTTTTCCTTGCCAGTTGACGGTTTTGGCTTGTTCGTCATTAGACAGCACGGGCACAAAATGGACACGTTCATGCAGGCCTGCTGGCCACCATTGCGGATCACGCAAATAGAAATCTTCTACATAGCTGGCGCCCCAATATAACCAAGTCGGTTGGGTTAATCCTTGCGCGAGGCGTGCTTCAATCATCGCTTTAATCGGCGCGAGTCCCGTACCACCGGCAATATAAATATTGAGTGGCTGTTCGGGCATCAGTTTCATTTGGTTATGTGGCCCATCAATCCATAAATGATCACCTACCTGTTGTTGGGCCAATTCTTGCAACCAATCATCCTTGTTAAGGCGAATGTGCATTTCGATTAGGCCATCTTCACGCGGTGCATTGGCAATTGAAAAAGGCTTCACGCTATCTGGATGGACCCCCATCATCAAATAATCGCCAGGGGCGTAATTAAATTCGCCTTCGGTTTTGACCCACAACAACAAGGTGTGATCCACCACAAGTTCGCGTTGCATAATTTGGACTGAAATCATGATATTTTCCTTCGAAGCGGTGGTTTAATTAAGGTCAAAATCCGACCAAACTGGCGCATGGTCAGAGGGTTTTTCAAGGCCGCGAATACTATAGCCAATATCACTGGCGACCACTTTGGCGGCTAAGGGTGCAGTGGCTAATAGGGTATCAATGCGCAGCCCACGTTTGGGTGAATCTTCAAAGCCTTTGGATCGGTAGTCAAACCAGCTGAACTTGTCGTTTGAATCAGGGTGGCAGCAACGATAAGTATCTTGCAAGCCCCAGTTTAGTAGGTTTTGCCATAATTCACGTTCTTCTGGTAAAAAACTGGTTTTGCCGGTTTTAAGCCAGCGCAAACGATTGGCTTCGCCGATGCCAATGTCGATGTCTTGTGGTGAAATATTAAAATCGCCCATTACAATCAGGTTTTGCTCAGGTGAGCAATCGGTGTTTAAGTAGGCCATTAAATCCGCATAGAAAGCCAGCTTGGCCGGAAACTTGATCGCATGATCGCGGTTTTCACCCTGTGGAAAATAGCCGTTAATAACGCGTAGGCTGTCACCGGCTGGCGTGGTAAAGTCGCCAATAATCATCCGTTTTTGGGCGTTATCATCATCGGTTACCCAGCCTTTTTGTAGCTTGGTCAGGGTAAGGTGCGGTTTATACAGCAGCGCGACACCATAGTGGGTTTTTTGGCCACAAAATTCGGCACGGTAGCCTAGGGCTTCAATGGCCTCTAGTGGAAATTCATGGTCTTGCACTTTGGTTTCTTGCAGGCCAATAATATCGGGCGCTTGTTCTGCAACCAGTGCTTCGAGTTGATGTTGGCGCATCCGCACACTGTTGACATTAAATGAGACGACTTTAAGCATAAGAATAGGATTTCATTATCAAATTAAATTAATTTATGAGTATAACATAGAAGAAAAGCGCGAAATGAGTAGCCATTTGCTATCATGTGCTAATTTTACAGCATGATGTTTTTTTAGGAGTAGTGGTGTGGAGCGTGTTTATCGTTTAGTGATGTCTTGTCCAGATCAGGTCGGTATTGTGGCCAAGGTCGCCGGGTTTATTGCCGAGCAGGGTGCAACGATTGTGGAGGCGAATCACCATACCGATGCGGGCAATGGTTGGTTTTTTATGCGCCATGAGATTTTGGCCAGCTCGGTACCTTTTGGTCTGGATGAGTTTGAAGCCAAGTTTGCACCGATTGCTGAACAGTTCCAGATGAGTTGGTTTATCAGTGATTCAGCTCGACCTAAGCGTATTGCATTGTTTGCCAGTAAAGAAGCGCATTGTCTGGCGGATTTGCTTTATCGTTGGCATGATGGCGATTTACCGGGTGATGTGGTCTGTGTCATTGCCAATCATGATGATTTACGGGCGATGGTAGAGTGGCATCAGATTCCATTTCACCATGTGCCGGTAACGCCGGATACCAAGCCCGCGGCCTTTGCTGAAGCCGAACGCTTAGTCGCGCATTATCAGGCGGATGTGATTGTGCTAGCACGTTATATGCAAATATTGCCACCGCAAATGTGTGCCGATTATGCGGGGCGGGTGATTAATATTCACCATAGCTTTTTGCCCTCTTTTGTGGGCGCAAAACCCTATCATCAAGCCTATGAGCGCGGCGTAAAGCTGATTGGTGCAACCTGCCATTATGTGACTGAAGAGTTGGATGCCGGACCAATTATTGAGCAGGATGTGATTCGAGTCAGCCATGCGCATTCAATTGAAGAAATGCGCCGTTTAGGTCGTGATGTGGAGAAAACCACTTTGGCGCGCGGGCTGCGTTTCCATTTAGAAGATCGGGTATTAATTCACGGTAACAAAACCGTGGTCTTTAGTCAGTAAGCCTGTCAGTTAGCTTATTGGAATTGCTTGTTAGAAGGCGTGTTTTTAACAGCCCTTCTAACCCCTTACGTCCCAGTGGTTGTGGGTGTGCTTGGCTTGGCTGTTGTGACCAGGCCTGGCGCGTGCGCGACCAATCCCATCCTTGCCCTTTCCACTGCCACAAGGCCGCCTCTGGCCATTGCCATTTTGCTGTGGGTTGTTGCTTAAACCAGTCTATCAACAGACCACTTATTGCTTCATAAGGTCGCAGACCCTGTGCATAATCTTGTAGTGCTAGTTGGCGTTGTGAATTTGAAATCTGTTGCCAAGGGTGGATTTGCCAATCTGGGTGGGTTTGCCAAATAGATTGCCAGGCCTGCTGTTCCGCGTCGCTGACTAAGTCATGGCTGAGTGGATGATATTCGTGCTGCAGCGCCGGCCATTGCGCTTTAAACCAATCTTGGATTTGTTGATAAGCCTGGGCCAAGTTGGTCGCTTTAGGGGGTGTCATCATCATTAGGTTGCAGCGCCCCGATGCGGCATCAGGTTGCACACCGAGATGGAGGGTGTGAAAGCCGCACTCAGACCAAAAACGCCACAATGTCGGCGTGGCACCAAAACTGACAGTAAAACTGTCTATTGCGCTATTGGCGGGGTGACTTTGCCAATAGGCGACCAGTTGTTTGCCTAGGCCCTGATGGCGATAAGGCTTGGCAATCGCTATACGGGTACAACGCCCATAGCGTCCACTGTAGAGTTCAGGTGTTTGGTGATGTTGACGCAGTTTTTGGGTGACCAGATGACCTTGCAGACGTCGGTGGGGTCCCCAATCCGGTAAAGGGCCTTCTAAAATGGCCCAGAGTGCGCCGATAAGTTCCTCACCTAGCCAGATCAGCCCGAGTTGCAAGTTAGGCGCACTGCACAGCAGTTGCCAATCGCGTGGGCGCGTTTGATAGTGACTGTCGGTAAGGAGCACAAAAACCTGTGCCCGTTGCGCGTGGGATAAGGCCTGCGGGCTGGCACATTGCCAACTCAGCCGATTTAAATCAAGCTTTGCCCAGTCTGGATTTGGTCTTGCAGATTGATTTATCTCTAACGTGTGACCGCTTAATAAGCCGACCAAATGTTCTAAAGGGTCGTTGGCTTGCCAGCGCAAGGGTTGGGTGAGCTGATAGCCTTGCCAGTTGGGGTAGTGATGATTCAGCCAAGGACGCAAATGCTGTTGCCAGGCCTGCCCCGAGCCTTCATAACCCGATTCAGTACTGCTGATGATACAAGCCGGATAGCGACCTATCAGTGTTTGCAACTGTGGCCAAGGCAAATAGGCGGCCTCATCAATAATTAACAAATCCAGTCTAGGTTGCTCGTTGATGAGCGCATCCGGTGCCCAGCGTTTAACACGGGCTTGATGTGGCGATGTGAGCGCTAACCAGGCCTGCTGATGTTGATCGGGCCGCGCACTACAAAGGGCGATAGCATAGTCTTTATGATTCTGCTGCGCGAGTAACTGGTTGATTAAATGTCCCAGTAGGGTTGATTTTCCTCGTCCTCGCTCACCACTTAGCACCAGCGGTGCGGATAGATTGATTTGCGTGTTGTGCTGCAGTTTTTCAAACATTTGGGTGAGCAGCAGGGTTTGCTCCTCAGTGAGAGCGGAGCCTGAGTGAGGTAGGCTTGATTTAGATAGGGTTGCGTTCTGCGCTGGCTGAGACGTTGGCAGGGGATAAGCAAGCTGCGTAGTGTCTTCATAAATCACCAAGCTATGCTGTGGGTGACTGACAAGATCACGTCCCCAATTGTCGAATGTTGGAAATAAGTCTTGAGCCTGCCAAGGAAAACTAAGCAGGTTAGCGAGGGGATGGGTTGAGGTTGGGGTGGCCTGGGTAGCTTGAGTTATAGCGCTTGGCTCAGCAGGCATCAGCCAGCAACACACGCCGCCGCCCGCTAATAAACCGGTCGCGATAGCTACACTTTCAATATCTATGCCGCTATTTAAATCGACCACGAGACCAGCCTGCTCAGCCGATAGTGTTTGGCCAAGCTGATGGCGCAGGCTTTGCCGATTGGTATGTTGATTGAGCCAATATATGTCACTTGGCCAGCCGGCGAGGTTGTTGGTCGCTGCGTTAAGCAATGCTGTTTGCCAGCTCCGGCTGCCGACTAGTGTAATAGAGCTGCGCTGATGCACTTGGCGTTGTGTGAACCAATAAGATTCAATTTGGGTTAATGCCCGGTTTATTGCAGCTGTTAATGCAAAGTTTTCATTAACAGCTGTGCTAGAGTCGGTAGAATTATTGGGCATATTTAAAGGAAAGGTGCGGAATGTTTAGCACTAACTTAAATTAAAAGGTATTTTATTCTAACATGATGGCTGATAAGTCTAAACCAAAACCCATGCTGCCTTGGTTTGCGCCGCCTGCGCCGCGAGCTTGGCCCACTACGCCGCACTTGCTGGTGATTGGCGCGGGTTTAGCCGGCAGTGCGGTAGCACAGGTGATGGCCAAAGCGGGCTGGCAGGTGACGGTTGTGGATCAAGCCGAACAACCCGCGCAAGCGGCATCGGGTAATTTAGCCGGTCTGGTGCATCCATTGCTCACCGCTGATTGGAATATTCGCAGTCAGTTTTATTGGCAAGGTTTGCAAGCAACCTGGCGCTGGGTAGCCGATTGGGTGGAGCAGGGTCAGGTCATCGGTGATTTATCTGGTTTACGTCAGGTGTTTAAGGATAGTGATGATGCCGAGAAACTGACGCAATTACTCGGACGACTGAACCTGCCCTGTGAGTGGGTTAGTGTGGAGGCGGCATTGAGTGCTAACCAACCAGCAGGCCTGGTGTATCGGCAAGCGGGTTGGTTGAGTCCACCGTCATTAGTGCAGCGTGCGTTGGATCACCCTTCGATTCGGTTTCAAGGTGGGTTAGAGGTAGATGGACTGGTTTGGCATGACTCTTCGCAACAATGGCATATCCCTAGTGGCGCTACGACTTTAAATGCCGATGCAGTGGTCATTGCCACGGGCGCCTTGTCGCGGCTTAACCAGGCCTGGCAACTGCCCATCCGACCGCTTAAAGGTCAAGTAAGTTATATGCATCAACAGGATTGTGCTTATCCCTTAACCGGTGCCATGGCCCATCAGGGTTACACTACCCCGCCAGTAAACGGCTATTGGGTGACGGGGGCGACTTTTGAAGCACCGGATGTGTCGCAAACGACCTCCTTGGCCTCGCATCAACGCAATGCCGAAAAACTGGCGGCGGTGATACCGGACTGGGTGCCGCCAGCGGTCAACTTGTGGCAGGGTCGTGTGGGCTTTCGGCCTACTACAGCAGATCATCTACCCATTATTGGTGCCTTACCTGATGCGGATTGGGTTGAGCAAGCCTATTTATCGCAACCGCATAATAAAGCCCTATTTCAATATCCTGCGCAACGCTATCATCCGGCTTTGTGGGTATCGCAAGGGCATGGCGCAAGGGGGTTAATGTCAGTGTGGTGGGCGGCCGAGCGTATTCGTGATCAGATACTGGGTATTACACCTGCGACCGCTGATGCTGAGATGAATAGGTTGGATGCAGCGGTGCATCCGGGGCGTTTTAGGTTGCGGCCTTGGCGCAAAGGTCAACTATTAGGACACACACTATGAGGGTCGCTATGAAGGGCGTATTGTTGATGCTGGCAGTGCTGCTATTGCATGGCTGTGCTAGCTATAAACAACAAACTGAGCCAGCCAGACAAGCCTTGCTTGTGCAAGATTGGGCGCTGGCAGAACAGGCCTTGGTGCGTGATTTAGATGGACAGCGGCGTGAAAAAATTCTGCTGAATTTAGAACTTGGTATGCTGCGCCACTTGGCCAGCGATTATCAAGCCAGTCATCTGTTATTTGAGCAAGCCAAAACCGATGCAGAGCTGGCCCAAACCACCTCGCTAACCGAAGAGTTGCGCGTACTGATGACCAGTCCACGACAACGCATGTATCGTCCGCAAACCTTTGAGCGTTTGTTTATTGAATATATCCAAACGCTAAATTTCCTTGCCTTGAGCGAAGCAGCGGTCACGTCTGATGAACAGCGACAAGCGTTAATCGATGCGCGTGTTATGGCGCGTCAAATGGAAGTGCAGCTGAATGATTTAGCCGCGCAAGTGCTGGATTTTCAGGCCGCCGCCGAGCAGCGCGAAACGCCTTTTTATCGTCTGCTGGCGATTTTACGTTTGTTGAATGGCGACTTGTTCGATCGTAGTGAGTATGTGTTGCGAGATAATGCTTGGCTGCGCTATGTCACCGGCATGGTCTATGAGCAGCGAGGCGAGTGGTCACCGGCGCGGGTGGCCTATCAACAGGCCGCCCAGCTATACGAGCAGGGCTACAGTGAGCAAATGGGTTTAAGCGAACAGGCGGCACAGCAGGCCTGGTTTGATACTTTGCGTATGATGAAGCGTTTAGGTCAATCGGATTGGCCAAAGCTAGCCGAACAAAAACTATCAACCGAGCAGCAAGCGCTTCTCCAGGCCTGGCAAACGGACTGGGTTGAACTCGTGCAGGTGGTTCATCAAGGCTGGATTCCGCAACGAGGTGAAATGAATGCGATGTTGATTGTGAGCCATCGCACCCAGAATATGGAAGTCTATCCGATTATCCTTGCTGCAGGCGATGAAGGGCTGGCGCAGTCAATATGGTTTTATTTGATGTACACCGATAAAGGCCTTGCTCGTTTGGCACTCAATATTTATCAAGATGGCTTACGCGGCATAGTGCGCGGTGCGGTTGGCAGTAAAACGCTATTTTTAGGACCGATTTGGCCGCAAGTGCAAGCGGTGGGCTTAGATCGTGCTGCGCAAACCCCCTTACGGGTGACGATTCCCTATTATGATTTATTGGCCTGGCCGCAGCCAGTTCAACCTAACTTGAGGGTGAATGATCAAGCCTTATCGGCTGTGATGATGGATGCACCTGCCGTGCAGGCGGTGTATGCGCAATTACTCGCGGCAAATGAAGATTTTTATGCCGCCTTGGCGCGTGCCATGATTAAACGTTTAGGCGTGCAGGCCGTAACCCAAGACAATGCCTTGTTGCGCTTGCTGGGCGATTTAGCAACATCGGCAACTGAAGCGGCTGAAACACGAAACTGGCAAACCTTGCCGGCTTATATTCATCTGCACCGTCAATGGGTGGAACCAGGCAAACTTAGCTGGATTGATCCGCAGGGACAAGCTCAGCAAGGTAATTTTGCACCGGGTGAACGTATTTGGTTGCCGGTAACGCGTCTGCAATAAAAGCGTGAAAATGAGAAGGATTTGCAGGTAAAGCAAATAAATATTGGTAAAATGCATCAACTTAAATACCTTTGTGGAGGTTGTAAAATGAAACAGACAATATCATGGTCACCCCTTAGCCGAGCAGGCCTGTTGATGGGTGTGTTAGCGCTAGGACTAGGCATTCAGGGTTGTGCTGGAACCAAGGTTGAACGCGTTGATGCGGCAGAAGAAATTGCGCTGACCGATCAGTGGAATGCGACCGATTCGCGCCTCGTCGCGGATTCAATGATTGATGACATGCTCAGTTTTCCGTGGATAGAGCGTTTTCAATCTGAAACGGGTCAAGTTCGTCCGGTGGTGATTATTCAAACTGTTGATAATCGTACACATCAACAGATTCCAGTAGAGACATTTATTAACGATTTACGACGTGCTGGGATTCGATCAGGTCGAGTTGATTTTGTTGCAGCGGCAGATCAGCGTGGTGAGGTTCGTGAAGAGCGTGCTGCTCAACAAGAATTTTCGCGGCCTGATACGGTGACACCATTTGGTGAGGAAATTGGCGCTGATTTTGCTTTAAGTGGCACAATTACCTCGATTGTTGATCAATTAAATAATCGTCGGGTGACTTTTTATCAAACAGATTTAGTATTAATAGACTTAAAGACTAACCGTCAAGTATGGGCAGGTCAAAATAAAATTCAAAAAATACAACAACGTTCAAGGTTTGGACTGTAAATGTTCTTTATTAAAACACTCGTTTGGTTGCTATTAATTGCCCTGTGGATTGTTGCCATTTTATTGGACTGGGGGCCGGTTCGAGATTACTCGATTATCGCGCTTGAGTCGCTGACTGGCTGGGTTGAACAGTTAAGTCACTTTGGTGATTGGTTAACATCACAAGCGGAACAAGCACAACAAGACGCAAGCCAGTAGCTATTGCCATTAATATAAAATTAAATAGGAGTCAATTTATGAAAAAAACACTTCAAGCACTTGTTGCATCAGCATTGGTCGGTGCAAGTTTACCTGTTGTCGCACAAGGTGGTGAAATGGGCGTTAATGTCCAGCTCGCCAATGATTCGGCTAAATTTGGCTTTTTCAGCAGTGATCTATGGATGCAAGAGACCTATCGTTTTGACTTAGGTTATCAATACAACAGTGATAAAGATTATGTGGTGGATACATCGTTTGCTTATATTGGCAAAGGCGTGCTTGATGCTAATTTAGACCTAGGCGTTAAGGGCAAGTTTGCCTATGCGCAAGCAAAGGATATTGATAAGTTAGGCACGGGTGTGATGTTGGGTGTGCATGCTGCTTACTGGTTACCAACAGCAACGCCCAGCAACGTAACTTTAGAGTATCTAGTTGCGCCAGATATTTTAGCTTTTAGTGATGCCGAGAACTTAAACGAGCTATCAGTGCGTGCAAATATTCGTTTATTGCGTAACCTTGAAGGGTTTGTAGGTTATCGTCGGTTTGAAGTGGAATACAAAGAAGCGAAAGTTAAGTTTGATGATGGCGCGCACATAGGTTTTGAATTAAGTTTTTAATATTAGTATAATCTAATGTTGTAGTTTTGATGGGGTGCTGTTGAAATGTCCCCACAAAATCCTTTGAACACAGAGGTTTAAAATATGTCATCTCTATCGGCTTTAAGCGGCATTAATCGCCGTAAGTTTTTATTGGGTGGTGCTGCAGCTATGGCCGCTGTTGCAGGTCTAGGTGCTATTCCTGCGCGTGCAGAACAATCCAATGCAAAGATTGTTATTACTGGCGCGGGTGCGGCCGGTATTAGTATCGCTAATCGTTTGGCTAAAGCCTTACCTAATGCCAATATTACCATTATCGATCGTCGTGAAACCCATTACTACTGGCCTGGTCTGACCCTGGTGGCTACCGGTGCTTGGGCCAAAAGCAAAGTATTGGATCGCAATGCCAGCTTTATGCCGTCTCGAGTCAATTGGATTAAAGAAATGGCCGATGTGTATGAACCTGATAACAAACGGGTCATTACCGATACGGGTCGAGTGGTCGAGTATGATTTTCTGGTTGTTGCATCAGGTGTTGAATATAACTACGATGCAATCGAGGGTATGGATGTCAATGCGATTGGTCAGAATGGCTTGGCCAGCGTTTACAATAGCCCGGATGCGGCTGCGAAAACCTGGGATGCGATTCGCAAGTACAGCGTTGACGGGGGTAATGGCATTTTTACGCTACCCAGTACGCCGATTCGTTGTGCGGGTGCACCCTTAAAGATGACCCTGCTTACCCTAGACCGTTTACAACAAAACGGCGGGGCAGATAAAGCGCAAATGAGTTTTTATTCAGCGTTAAATGGTGTCTTTGGTTTGCCTTGGTATAACGACTTCCTACTTAATCGTTTTGCAGAACATGACATGGATGTTAAATTCCGTCATGAGTTATCGGCTGTCGATATTGGTGCGCGCAAAGCGACCTTTACCCAAGAGGATGGTAATCAGTTCACAACAGAGTATGACTTGTTGCATGTTGTACCGCCCATGCGTGCACCTCGTTCGGTTCGTGAGTCTAATTTAGCTTGGACTGAGGGGAATATGGCTGCTGGTGGTTGGTTAGCCGTAGATCGTGATACTCTGCAGCATCTGACCTACCCAGAAGTGTTTGGTTGTGGTGATGTGAACGGTACGCCACGCGGTAAAACGGCCGCAACGGTAAAAATGTCGGTGCCCATTGTGGTGCAAAACCTCATTTCAGTGATTGCTGGAGAAGAGCCTGAAGCGACATTTGACGGTTATACCTCATGCCCGCTGTTAACACGTTTTGGTGCAGCCATGTTAATTGAGTTTGATTATGATGGAAACCTAACGCCAACCTATTCATTTATTGACCCGAAAAAAGAATCGTGGTTTGCTTGGATTATGAAAGATCAAATGCTCAAGCCCACTTATTTGCAAATGTTAAAAGGGAATGTGTAAAGTGCTATGGAAGGTTTAAGTTTAGGTTTTTATATGATGGTGGGTTATGCCCAAACGCATTGGTTGGTTATCGCGTTATTTATTCTGGGCGCCATTCTTTTAAATGCGGCTTCGGTCATGAAGTTTGGTGGCCTCGTTAAGCAGTCGGCCTTGAAGCCCACGCTTATGGTGGGCTTGGCAATAGCTGTTGTGTTGTTCTTAGCTATTCCAACCCTTTCCGGTTCATCTTTTGCGTTTATGGCATATTGGCTAGATTGGGCACTACTAATATTTATGGCCGTGGGTTATGCAATCGCACTTTTGTTATGGGTGCATCCGATTGTACGTTTGGTTAAGGGCGTATAAGTAAGTGCATTAAGATTGTCTTATACTTTATGCTTATTTTGCGGCCACTGAATGTGGCCGTTTTTGTATAGTAGTCTACTGGGTGAGTCAAGGAGTGGTGATGGCCGGTATTGGTTTAGTCGTAATCGGTGATGAAATTCTATCCGGTAAGCGTCAGGATCGTCATTTGGCAAACTTAGCGCGGCTATTAAAGCCGCGTGGGTTGACCCTGAACTGGGTGCGATTTATCGGGGATGATCCTGAGATTTTACGACATCAACTTAGTCAAACCCTAGCCTCAGGCGATCAAGTATTTTGTTGTGGTGGTATTGGTGCGACGCCAGATGACCGTACCAGGCAATGTGCTGCCCAGGCGATGGGTTTGCCTTTGGAGGTGCATGAAGAAGGGCGAGGAATACTAGAAGAATTATTTGGCGAACAAGCCTACCCTAATCGGATCAAAATGGTTGAGTTTCCACTCGGTGCGCAGTTAATTCCGAATGGTTTTAATGGCGTGCCTGGTTTTTACTTGCAACAGCACTATTTTATGCCTGGTTTTCCACAAATGGCTGAGCTCATGATGGGCTGGGTGTTGGCTAACCCTTTAGCGGACTTGAGTGGGCGACATACTATTGAACGCGCTATTAGATTGATCGACGCGAGTGAAGCGGAGTGGATAGATTGGATGGTTGAACTTGAAACGGCGTATCCAAATGCGCGTATTTTTAGTCTGCCACATTTTGATCAGCAACGCCGACGTTCTATAGAAATGGGGGTAGAGGCAGGGCCAGAGATTGTAGAAAAGGTGATGAGCCTTTTAAAACAAGAAGCGAATCGGCGAAACCAAGCTTGGGAAGTGATCACAGAACGAGTGGATACCTAATGAGGCCAAAATCCTACGATGTGGTGATCATTGGGGCGGGTGCCGCAGGAATGTTTTGTGCCATTGAAGCGGGTTACCGGGGTCTAAATGTATTGTTGGTAGACCATGCGCCGAAGCCAGGTGCCAAGATTCGGATTTCTGGTGGCGGAAAATGTAACTTCACCAACCGTCGTGTTGAACCGAAGCACTTCATTTGCGCTAATCCGCACTTTGTTAAATCAGCCTTAGCACGCTATCAACCCGACCTATTTATTGAGCGACTAGAAAGGCATAATATTGCCTATGAAGAACGCGATAACGGCCAGCTTTTTACGCTTGACGGTGCAGGCCAAATTATCGCCATGCTGCGCACAGAACTCGATTGGTCCGGTGTTGAGCTGCAGCTAAATTGTCATATTAATTCGGTGCTTAAGCAGCAGGGTGCTTGGACAATAGAAACCTCAATAGGTCAATTAACTAGCACTAAGTTGGTGATTGCAACTGGCGGCTTATCCTATCCTAAGCTGCGTGCGTCTGATTTTGGAATGGCATTAGCTAAGCAGTTTGGATTGGCGGTGATTCCTTCACGACCTGGACTGGTGCCATTAACCATGCCAGCACGTCAGCAGGCCTGGTGGTCAGACCTAGCCGGTTTGAGTTTAGACGTAAAGGTAACTGCACAGCAAGGCCCCACATTTCAAGGCGCGATGTTAATTACTCACCAAGGCTTAAGCGGGCCATCTATTCTACAGGTATCAAACTATTGGCAGTCTGGTGAGCCGATTAGCCTGAACTTGCTACCCAGTCTTACAGATGTCTTGGATTGGTTATGGCATTTAAAGCAAAACGCACAAAGTTTATCAGGTGCACTCAAGCCCTTTTGGCCAAAACGTTTTATACAGGCTTGGCAAGTGAAGTTTGATTTTGCAGATGATTTGGCAAACTACAATCAAGCAAGGCTTGATCAGCTTGCAAAACAGCTCACCGAGTGGCAAATCTATCCCGATGATACAGCGGGCTATGCTAAAGCCGAAGTCAGTCTGGGAGGCGTAGCTACAAGCGAAGTATCGTCAAAAACATTTGAAAGTAACAAGGTCCCAGGGCTTTATTATATTGGTGAAGTACTGGATGTGACTGGGCATTTAGGTGGCTATAATTTTCAGTGGGCTTGGGCATCGGCTCATGCTTGTGCTCAAAGTATATAAGGCCCTCATAAAACGAATAAAGGAGAATTATGAGCTTGTTTAGCGCGGATGAATCCCTGCGTGAACCTTTTAATACGCTTGTAGATAGGTTATTGGCAGATGTCGAATTAAAACCCGCTGATATTTTTCTGCATGCACTAGAAAGCGAGGCGGATACTCAAATGAATTATTGGGTAGTTCGCTTGCTTATCGAGCGCGAGGAGGTTGATCCTCATCATGCGGTGTCTCAAGATTCTGCTGGTGCGGCCGTTATGCCATTACATGCAGCTTGTTTGCTAAAGAATATGGGTGCGCTGGCCGCAATGCTTGATTTGGATGCTTATCAAGGCAGTCCACTTGGCTCGGAGTTTGGATCTGCCTTACGGATCTGTCAGACGCAGGGGTTTGATCATGGCGCAGGATTAATGATGGCACATGCCAAACAGCATGACCTATTAGAAGCTTTGCTTTTGTCCTTGCAAGGGGTGAAACCGCACTGAAAAAAGCTTTCTTTGTCACAGTGTTATGCTAAAATTTTAATAAGAAAATTAACTAACTGTTTCTAGGAGAAACGAAATGAAATTAAAAGTAACTGGAATCGCGATCGCAAGTTTATTTGCCATGAGCATGAACGCCCATGCTGGCGATATTCATCATAATGGCTCATCGGCCTATGTGATTAACTCAGATGGAAACATTGTTCGTACTACTTGGGGTGGTTGTGTCCGTAGTATTCACTGGTCTAAAGAAACAGCCATTGCTAAGTGTGAAGGTTGGGAAGAGCAGGTAGCTGAAAAGACTACAACAGTTGCGCCAGCTCCGGCACCAGCGCCAGCACCCGCTCCTGTTGCAACAGCACCTGAAGCGCCTGAAAAAATTGTTGGTTTATTTGGTTTTGACCAAGCCGATCTCAACTCAAATGATTTCGAGCGTTTAGATCGCTTTGCCGCCTTCTTAAAAGCGAATCCTAATGAAAGTGCAGTAGTGCATGGTCATACCTGTACGATTGGTACACCTGCCTACAACTTAGCTTTGTCAGAGCGTCGTGCTAATGCTGCAAAAGCTTATTTATTAAACAAAGGTGTGCCTGCAGATCGTATTGAAACAGTTGCATTTGGTTTGACTCAACCAGCAGCAAGTAATGATACTGAAGCTGGTCGTGTTCAAAACCGTCGTTTTGAATTGATGCTTGCTGAATAATTAAATTACCAGCGGAACTAAAGTAGGGGTGATAGCTTTTAACTATTGCCCTTATTTTTATTTATAATTATAAAAAAATTATATGCCGCTATAATTCTTACAACTGATAAGTTAATTTTTATAGATAAATCTTTAAGGAGATAGCAATGGCGTTAGTTAATAAAGAAGGTCAACAAGTTCCAAACGTAACCTTTCCAACTCGTCAAAATGGCGAATGGGTCAATGTCACTTCAGATGAGTTATTCAAAGGCAAAACGGTTATCGTATTTGCATTGCCAGGTGCTTTTACACCAACCTGTTCTTCAACCCATTTACCACGTTACAATGAACTAGCACCTGTTTTCTTTAAAAACGGTGTCGATAGCATTGTTTGTCTATCTGTAAACGATACCTTCGTTATGAACGAATGGGCGCGTGATCAAGAAGCGGATAACGTCATTTTGCTACCTGATGGTAATGGTGAGTTCTCTGAAGGTATGGGAATGTTGGTTGATAAAAACAACCTAGGTTTTGGTAAGCGTTCATGGCGCTATTCGATGTTAGTTAAAGATGGCGTTGTTGAAAAAATGTTTATCGAGCCAGAAGTAGACGGCGATCCATTTGAAGTATCAGATGCCGATACCATGTTACATTACATCAACCCTAATGCGGCTAAGCCACCTGTTGCAACCATTTTCACCAAAATCGGTTGCCCATTCTGTGCTAAAGCAAAAGCAGCCTTAGAAGATGCTGGCATTAAATTTGAAGAAATTATGATCAGCAATAGTGGTTTAACGTCACGCACCTTACGTGCAGTTGCTAACCGTGATACTGTACCGCAAGTATTTATCGAAGGCCAGCATGTTGGTGGTTCAGACGATTTAGAAGCTTATTTGGCAAAACAGAAAACCGCCTAATTCCGGTCGTTTTGTTAATAAGTAAGTAACAAGCAGGGAGTAAAACCTAATGTTAGGGTTTTGCTCCCTGTTTTATTTCTAGTCTTTAATAGATAGATGCTATAAGGATAATAGATGAAATATGATTATGATTTGATTGCAATTGGTGGTGGTAGCGGCGGTTTGTCGGTAGTCGAGCGAGCCGCTGAGTACGGTAAAAAGTGTGCGGTAGTTGAAGCTAAAAAGCTTGGTGGCACTTGTGTCAATATCGGTTGTGTGCCTAAAAAAGTCATGTGGTTTGGTGCGCACATTGCCGAAGCCTTGCGTGATGCCCCTGATTACGGTTTTGATCTGGATGTTAAAGGGTTTTCTTGGGCTAAGTTAGTTGAGCAGCGTGAAACCTATATTAAAAACATTAACACCTGGTTTGGTGGTTATATGGAAAAATTGGGTGTCGATGTATTGCAAGGCTGGGGCAAGTTTGTGGATGCGAATACCATCGAGGTTGATGGTAAGCGCTATACGGCAGAAGTAATTGTGATCAGTCCCGGTGGCGTACCGGATATTCCACAAGAGACCGAAGGCGCTGAATTAGGTCTGACGTCAGATGGCTTTTTTGCGTTAACCGAGCAGCCTAAAAAAGTCGCGGTAATCGGTAGTGGCTATATTGCAGTTGAACTGGCTGGTGTATTCCAGGCACTAGGAACGGATGTCAGTTTATTAAGTCGCAAGGATTTGGTCTTGCGCGGCTTCGATGACATGATTCGTGAAAATCTAACCGATGCGATGATTGAGAGCGGCATCCACAAGGAATACCATTTCCGAGTTAAAAAACTGGAACGGGTTGCTGATGGCACGATTACCGTGACCAGTGAAGATGGCCAGTGTCTGACGGGGTTTGACGAGGTGGTCTGGGCAGTAGGGCGTCGTAACCTACTTGAACCTTTAGCACTCGAAAATGCCGGCATTGAACCAACTAATCGCGGCACCATTGAGGTGGATTCTTGCCACCATACCGGTGTGGCGAATATCTATGCTATCGGTGATGTAACCGGTCAACCCCAATTGACCCCCGTGGCCATTCGTGCCGGACGTTTTTTAGCAGAACGTTTATATAATGGTAAGCCTCATTTAAAGCTGGATCTGCATGCGGTGCCGACAGTCATTTTTTCGCACCCTCCGGTTGGTACGGTGGGCTTAGCGGAACATGATGCGCGTAAAGCCTATGGTCATGACAATGTGAAGGTGTATACCTCAGTATTTACGCCAATGCGTTATGCCTTTACGCAGCACCAAATCAAAACCGCTTTAAAGCTGGTGGTCTATGGGCCTGAAGAGCGAGTAGTCGGGATTCATATTGTGGGTGATGGTGCCGATGAAATGTTGCAAGGCTTTGCGGTTGCCGTGCAAATGAACGCGCGTAAATCAGATTTAGATGCGACCATTGCGATTCATCCTAGCTCAGCTGAAGAGCTGGTTACGATGCGTTAAGCTTGAGTTAACGACCTTAGTCAATTCGGCCTAGCGCAAGTCGGTAGGCCGTTAACACATCCGGTTGTTGCGCAATAAGTTGTGCTGCGCGAGTGCCATAACGCTCGCGCAGCGCAGCGTTAGTCAGTAGCTGATTAAGTCGCTGTTGCAGTTTTTCATAATTAGGGCAAATAATTAGCCCGCCTTCCTGTTCAAACAAGGCCGCCTCTGGCGCAAAGTCACGATTATCCGGCCCGGTTAGAATGCATCGTCCGTATGCAGCGGCCTCTAAAAAGTTATGCCCTCCTTTCGTTACAAAAGATCCTCCCATAACGACGATTTTGGCATGTTCAAACCAAGCTAATAGCTGCCCAAAACGCTGCTCAATACACACCAGGCCTGGTGGCGGTGTTGCGGGGAGTGTGTCAGCCAAGCAGACCATAACACCGCGCTGCTGCAGGGTTTTAAACAAGCGTCGCGCGTGATGCGGATGGCGGGGTGCCACAACCAATAATTCGGTGCGCCCCAAGGCTAACCAATGTTCAATCAAAGCGATATCTTCACCTTGATGCGTTGAGGCCATGACGACATAGTCTGCACTTGTCGGTGCGGGTTGATGTCGAGGCTGTTGAAGGTTACTGAGTTTTAGATTCCCCACTACCTGTATTTTGTTAGCGGCCGCACCCAGGCTAATAAAATCCTGCTTATCAGTGGGGTGGCGTACCATGATGCTGTCGCAGGCAGTAAAGCAGGCCTGGTAAGCCTGTTTTAGCCAAGCGGGTGCGCGCAGGCTTTTGGCTGAAAGGCGGCCGTTAATTAAATGAATGGTCAGGCCTGCTTTTTTGGCGGTTTGATATAAATTAGGCCATAGTTCCGTTTCTACTACCCACAGTGCCTGCGGCTGCGCTAGAGCTAAAAAGCGCTGAATGGCACTGGGATAGTCGAGCGGTAAATAGGCGAGTTGAAGTCGTGGATGGCTAACCGACTGCGCGGCACGCATACCGGTAGGGGTGTTGCAGGTGATAAGCCAGGCCTGCTCAGGTTCAGCTTGGATTAATGGCGTAATTAGGCGAACTTCGCCTACTGAAGCGCAATGAATCCAAATAGGTTGAGCAGGCCTGCTGGTGAAGCGGTAGTCAAAGCCTAATCGCTGCAAAATAAAGCGCCAGCTCCCTTGTCGCTTAATCGCCTCCCAAGCTAGCCAAATGAGTAGCAGCGGTGCGATTAAGCGAATAAGCAGTTGGTAGCGCCACATCCGAACAGGACCTAGTGACCCGATAATAACAAGGCTTCCATGATCTCTAGATCACCCGGCACATCAACTTCCGGGGAATCGTAGCGGCTTTCGACCACCTTGATTTTATGCCCCTGTTCTAACACGCGCAGTTGCTCTAGCTTTTCAATATCCTCTAAACGACCTAATGGCCAGCGCGCATATTGATCGACAAAAGACTTGGTGTAAGCATAGACACCGAGATGCTTGTAGGAGTCGTGATCCCAATAATCACGACCATGCGGGATGGTCGCACGTGAAAAATACAGCGCAAAGCCATGAATGTCGGTGACCAGTTTGACATCTTTGGGGCTAGTGATTTCGGCTTCATTAACAATCTTGAACGACAGGGTGCTCATGGCAAATGAGCCATCATAATCGGCTGATTTAAATGGCGCAATCACCGCCTCAATCGACTCGTGATGAACCAACGGCTGATCGCCCTGTACATTGACGATTAAGCAATCATCAGACAAATTTAATGCCGCGGCGGCGGCGGCAATGCGGTCCGTGCCTGATGCGGCTTCTACCGGTGTCATAACCACATCACCGCCAAAGTCACGCACCACGTTTGCAATGCGTTCATCATCGGTTGCCACATAGACACCGGCTAAGCCGTCTGCTTTGGCAATCCGCTCATAAACATGCTGAATCATCGGTTTGCCGGCAATCAGCTTTAACGGTTTGCCTGGCAGCCGTGAGCTGCCGTAACGCGCGGGAATAAAAACGACCGTTTGCATTACATCTTCTCAAATAATGAGCGTAACAATGCGGGGGTGACATGCTGCTGCCAGTCTGGGCCATAAACGTTATCCCATAATGGGGCGAGGCCTGAGGATACCCGAATCATTTTTTGCATATCGTCTTCCGACATGCCTTTGGTGATACCTTTTGGCAGGGTGATATTGTGTTTTTTCATCATGTCACGGAATTCGCGCACGCCTTCAGGATAAAACTCATCCAACACATCCATCACAATACAGTTGCCGATGCCGTGGTGATAACCTAACACATAGGACAAACCATAAGATAAGGCATGACAGGCACCGACTTGGCTATAGGCGATGCTTTGACCACCCATGTAAGAGGCCATCATCAGTTTTTCATCTGCATCAGGATGATCGTCTAGATAAACTTGACGACAAAGATCAAGCGATTTTTCGCCAAAGGCGCGAGCAAATTCATTGATATAGGTGCCATTTAGCGCTTCAATCCCGTGGATGTAGCAATCCATGCCGGTATAAAACCACTGATCAGTAGGCACACCCTTAATTAAATCCGGGTCCATGATAATTTGGTCAAACACCGTATAGTCAGAGTTCATGCCCAGTTTTTTGTCAGGGCCGGTCAATACCGTAGTACGTGATGCTTCTGCTCCGGTGCCGGAAAGTGTTGGAATACCAACATGATGTACGGCTGGGTTTTTAATCAAATCCCAACCTTGATAAGACGCTGAACCACCTTCATTGGTCAGCATTAACGAAATGGCTTTAGCTAGGTCAAGGGTAGAGCCGCCACCTAAACCAACCACGGATACAGGATTGTTGCCTTTACCAAATTTTTGTACTTCAATAGTTAATGCATCTACATAGGTAGTTTTGGGTTCATCGGTAACATCAACCCATAAAATCATGTCCTGTGGTAGTGCTGGAATACGTCCTTCAAGTGGCTTGCCTTTATGCACGCTATCGACCGCAAACACCACAAAGTCTTGGTCAGTTTGGCGTTGTTCGGCCAGCACATCATCAAGCTGCTCAAATGAACCACGACCAAAAATCATGCGTGGCACGGTTTTAAAATTACGAAATTTCATGCGGGAATCCTTACTTCTTAAATACAGTGGCAAACGCATCGAGGCGTTTCTGAATATCGGCGTCTGTCCAGCTCAAATTAATCAGCATCGACAGGGTGCGGCTCATAATGGCATCCGATTTAGGGGTTTTTACTTGCGTATAGTCTGGGCGATCAGCAATCAACTCAATCGGTAATTTGGCCGGTCCCTTCATTTTCTGAATGTGCTGCCAGTTTTTCAAATAGTGCCAATTATTACCATACCAATAGAATACGGCTGGAATACCGGCGGCCTGCAGGCCTGCTAATACTTCACTAGTACGCGCTTCGGTTGGGAGCATAAAACTTAAAAAACCGGCGTTTTCATTGGCTTCATCGGCGATATCACGGAAACTCACTTCGCTATAGTCGGCAAGGGCGCTTTTAAGCGTTTTTTTATTCTGACGCTGAATATCCAATATGCGTGGCAGTTTTGCCCATTGCGCCACACCAACGGCGGCATTCATTTCTGAAATGCGGTAGTTCGCGCCCATAATCGGGTGGCTTTCCGCGCCACGATCCGAACCAATATGGTCGTGCCCATGATCAGAGTATTGATGGGCGTTATCGTAAATGGCGGTATCGTTGGTAATGACTGCGCCGCCTTCGCCACAAGATACGGTTTTAACCGAGTCAAACGAGAAGGTACCCACTTGTCCCCAAGTACCTAATGCGCGCCCCTGATAGGTCGCGCCAGTGGCTTGGCAGGCATCTTCCATCAGAATGATGTTGTGTTTGTCGCAAACGGCACGGACTTTGTCCATATAACCGCCGGAGCCACACATGTGTACAAAGTTGACCGCCTTGGTGCGGGGGGTAATTGCCGCTTCAATGCCTTCAGGTGACAAACACAGGGTTTCATCAATTTCGGCAAACACCGGAATCGCACCAGCCAGCACAATCGCTTCGACTGAGGCGACAAAGGTAAAAGGCGGTACAATGACTTCATCGCCGGCACCAATGCCGGCGGCGGCCATGGCAACGGTTAGCGCCGCGGTACCACTCGATACTAAATGGGCATGTTTAACCGGTAAATCCGCTTGAATCATCTGCTCCATTTCACGGGCTTTCCAGACACCGTTGCGCATGCCATCAAAGTTATAGCGGAAGGTAAACCCTTTCTCCATAACTTCAGCGACCTGCTGTTTTTCTTGTTCGTCAAAAAGTTCAAAACCTGGCATAAGGACTCCGCAATTAGCTTGGCATAAGTTGGTCTAAAAGACTGGCATGTTTAATTTTTTGATAGTTGAGTGTTTGACGCTTGGCCACAAACACACTATGCAAATGCAATAGCGCACTATCAAAGTCATCATTAATAATCAGATAATCAAATTCGTCGTAATGGCTTAATTCACTGACCGCTTCATTCATGCGTTTTTCAATGACTTCAGGCGCGTCAGTACCGCGACCCTTTAAGCGACGTTCTAGTTCAGTGAATGAAGGCGGTGCGATAAAAATACTGGTGAGCTGCTTAAATTGTTGGCGAATTTGTTGCGCACCCTGCCAGTCAATTTCTAAAATGACATCCAAGCCGGCATCTAACTGTTGCATCACCGTTGCACGACTCGTGCCATAGTAGTTGTCGAAAACCTTAGCATGCTCAAGAAATGCGCGCTCAGTTACTTGCTGTTCAAACGTGGCTTTGTCGACAAAATGATAGTTTACGCCATCACGTTCACCGGGTCTGGGCGCACGTGTAGTGGTGGACACCGATACTTTAATCATCGGGTCTATTTCAAGTAAACGGGTGACGAGTGAGGTTTTACCCGCACCGGACGGCGCGGAAATAACATAGAGTTGGCCTAACATAAAAAACACACATAGAATGATTAGTTATACAGTTTATCAAAAAAGCACCTATTTTCCTGTAGGTTTTGCGCATTAACAACGAAATTTTGGATACAATTTGTTTTATGAGCAAACAAAGTATCTTTTTAGTTGGGCCGATGGGGGCCGGAAAATCCACCGTAGGGCGTATTTTGGCCGAAAAATTGGGTTATGAATTTATTGATAGCGACCACGAAATCGAGGCACGAACCGGTGTAACAATCCCGGTTATTTTTGATATTGAAGGTGAAGCCGGATTTCGTGCACGCGAGAGTGCGGTGATTGATGATATTTCGCAACGACCAGGCCTGGTGCTTGCCACCGGTGGTGGCGCGGTATTGTCTGCCGATAATCGTCGTCATTTGGCCGCACGTGGGTTTGTGGTTTACTTGCGTTCCTCGCTTGCTGCGCTGGTTCAGCGAACCAAAAATGATCGTAATCGTCCATTATTGCAAACCGACAATCCAGAGGCGGTGATTGAACGTTTATTAACAGAGCGCGGCCCGCTTTACGAAGACGTCGCAGACTTAATTGTTGATACGCAACAGTCGTCTGTATTTCGAGTTGTGCGGCATATTCAAGACCAGTTGGTGCGCGAAGGTGTCGTCGCCTAATCGCCCTTTTGCTAACGCATCATTTTAATTTAACCTGCTTAGTGTAGATAGCCTACTTTAGGATAGTCCATTGATAACCTTAACCGTAGATTTAGCTGAACGTAGTTATCCGATTTATATCGGCCAAGACCTATTGCAAAAACCTGAACGCATGACCCCGTTTGTTAAAGGCACGCAGGTGATGATTGTGACCAATACCACTGTTGCACCTTTGTATTTGGAGGCCTGCAAGGCGTTGTTTACCGGGTTTAAAGTGGACGCGGTGGTGCTGCCAGATGGTGAAGCTTATAAAAACCTTGAGATTTTGAACCGTATCTTTGATCAGCTGATTGGCGGTCATTTTGATCGTAAATGTACGCTGGTTGCATTAGGTGGCGGCGTAATCGGTGATATGACCGGTTTTGCGGCGGCGGCCTATCAGCGTGGTGTGCCGTTTATTCAAGTGCCGACCACGCTCTTGTCGCAAGTTGATTCGTCTGTCGGCGGCAAAACCGGGGTGAATCACCCGCAGGGCAAAAATATGATTGGTGCGTTTCATCAGCCACAAGCGGTGCTGATTGATACCAATACCCTGAACACGCTGGAAGACCGTCAACTATCAGCAGGCCTGGCGGAAGTGATTAAATATGGCCTGATTCGAGATTTGCCGTTTTTTGAATGGTTGGAGGAGCATCTTGAAGGTTTGATGGCGCGTGATCCAGTCTTGTTGGCCGAGGCGATTGAGCGTTCGTGCCGAAATAAAGCCGAGATAGTGGCGGCAGACGAAACCGAACAAGGCCAGCGCGCGCTGTTGAATTTAGGCCATACCTTTGGGCACGCGATTGAAGCGGGCATGGGTTATGGTGCGTGGTTGCATGGTGAGGCGATTAGCGCCGGGATGATGCAGGCGGCCTATATGTCACAGCTGTTGGGCGATTTGAGCGCGGCGGATGTGGCGCGGATTGCGGCCTTGTTTAAACGCGCTAACTTACCGGTTTATCCGCCGAATGAACTGAGCAACGCACAGTTTATGCAGTATATGGCGGGTGACAAAAAAGTGCAGGCCGGGGGGGGGCGTTTGGTATTGATGAAGTCAATCGGTCAGGCTTATATTAGCGGTGATTACCCGGCGGACACGCTGACACAAACTCTCAACGATTGGCGTATTTAACTAAGTTCATCTTAAAGAGGGTCTTAGCTATCCCTGAACGCCGCCTCTTTTTGCGCAGCAAAAATCGAAGGCGGGAGGGGATAGCTAAGGCCAAATTTACGGCCTCAAATTATTTCATTTCTTCAACGTCTAAGGACCTACCATGCTAGACCATTTGCAACAGCGTTTTGATCACCCCAATGTGCGCTTTTATCAGCGTGACCAATTAATCATGATTGAATTACAAAACGACTATGGTCAAGCGACCTTAACCACTCATGGCGCGACCTTATTAAGCTATATTCCTGCTGGTGGGCAGGATTTATTGTGGGTTAGTGACACCGCTATTTATGATGGCACCAAGCCCGTGCGTGGTGGCGTGCCAGTATGTTGGCCGTGGTTTGGCGCCTACGATGCCAGTAAGATGGGTGCGCACCCAACAGATGCCGCTAAAAAAGCTCATGGCTTTGCGCGCTATGAGTTGTGGGATGTTGAATCAGTGGAAAGTGTGGGCGATGCCACGCGTTTGGTATTAAGTCTTGTATCGAATGCACGGATTCAGCAGGCCTGGCCGTATGATTTCAAATTGAGTTTAGTGGTTACTCTAGGCAAACAGTTATCTATTGAGCTGATTGGCGAAAATCGCAGTGACCAGGCCTGGTTTGTGACCGAAGCCTTGCACAGCTATTTTAAGGTCGCCCATGCACCAGGCCTGGTAATTGAAGGTTTAGAGGGCGTAACTTTTTATGACAAAAACCAAGATTTTGCGCCCTTCACGCAGCAAGACACCCTAAGCCTTCAGCCACCAATGGACTGCGTTTATGTGGATCATCATGCAGCGGTTGTGATCAAAGATCAAGGGCGTGATATTGTGATCGATAAAACGAACAGTGCCAGCACCATTGTATGGAATCCGGGGGCCGAAGGCGTTAAAGCCTTTGCCGATATGCCTGATGATCAATATCAATATATGGTCTGTGTTGAGTCCGGTAATGCGCTGCAAAATGGCTACGAGCTGGCACCGGGTCAGCGTCATGTCATGAGTATGGTTTTATCTTGTCGGTGTTAGGCTGAAGCAAAGAGGAGCAGGTAAATGATTAATGAGCTGGTCAGTGGGGTATTAACCGGTTTTTCTGGTTTAATTCGTCCCTATTTGAGTGAGTTGGGGCTAGCCATGATGGCATCCCTGCTCGTTGTTTATGGTAATGACATTATGAACTTACTTAAACAACAAATTGGCGCATTAAATTTTGTACTTAAATTAACCCTGTTTATTGTTTTTTGCGCGGTGGGCTTTGGCCTGTTAACCAGTCTATTCACACCTTGGTTGATTTCACTTTTGGCTGAGTTAGACGACCTATGGCTGGGCTTGGCGGTATTAGGCTTGTTCTATTTGATAGGCTTTTTGGCTAAAAAGCGCGGCGTGCTTTAGAAGAAGTTGTTAGTTGCAACTAGGCCTGCAAAAGCAGGCCTGCTAATGTCTTGGTTATTTGTTTACTTGATATAGCTCATCAACTTTGTTCCAGTTGACCACGTCCCACCAAGCATTGATATAGTCAGGACGACGGTTTTGGTAGCGTAGGTAATAAGCGTGCTCCCAAACATCTAAACCTAAGATAGGCGTGCCTTTAACCTCGGCAATATCCATTAATGGATTGTCTTGGTTAGGGGTTGAGGTAATTTGTAACTTGCCTTCGCCGTTGACGATTAACCAAGCCCAGCCAGAACCAAACCGGGTGAGGCCGGCTTGGGTAAATTGGGTTTTAAAACTATCAAAATCACCAAAAGTGGCTTTAATATCATCAGCCAGTCCACCTGTTGGAGTACCCATGCTGTCGGGTGTCATCAGGCTCCAAAAAAAACTATGGTTCCAGTGACCACCACCATTGTTCCGCACTGCGGGTGATATCGCACCCGCATTACGAACCAAGTCTTCCAGGTCTTTTCCGTCATGCTCGCTGCCAGCTAAGGCATTATTTAGGTTGGTGATATAAGTATTATGGTGCTTAGAATGGTGGATTTCCATAGTTTGGGCATCAATAGCAAATTCTAACGCGTTATAGTCATAAGCTAAATCAGGCAAAGTGAAGCTCATAGTCTGTTCCTTTGATTAAGATTGTGAATGTTTTAAAACTGTAACAAACAATATTCTATATGCAAATGCGACAAGGTGAAAGCCCTAGTATTTTACTAGGGTATTAAAAAATATTATCTAAGCGCTCAGGTGGCGGTGCCATATCACCTATCTTTTCAACTTCTTGCGGTGGCAATTGAATGAAATAGCCTTTCGTTTGCAAAGCGTCCCAGACTTTCGTAGGATCCTCACGCCCCATTTTGCGAGTGGGTGTCATTTCAAAATCCAGCACATGTTTCGCTTCACCAAACATGACCAGCAACTCTTGGGGTAAATCACTCAGTTGCGTTGTTTGTGGAACCATAATATAAAGCTCGTCTTTTTTGCTGCTTTTGTAAGCTGAAACCGCAAGGCTGGATTGCACTGACGCCATAGTATCTCCGAATTTGACTAGATAAATAAATCATTACGCGCTATTGTAACCGATTAGTAGCGTTGTTTTCTGGCTTGACCGAGCTCAGCCTTTTACTTAATATGCTGCACAATCTTTAAAACATGCTATCACAGCGAATTCACTTAGATAGGGTTGCATAACAGATGATGAAATTTGGTAATAAAGTCGTGGTGCTGGGCGCCGGTGGTTGGATGGGTCGTGAAGTCATTGCACGTTTAAGTGAGCAAAAATACCAGGTCACAGCCGTGGTAAAACGTGCATCACGTAATCGTGACCTTGCCCTGTTTCCACAGGTTAAGGTTCGAGAGGTACAAGACTGGTCGCTCGAAAAAGTGCAGGGCTATTTAGCGGGTCAAGAAATTGTCATTAACCTATTAACGGATCAATCTGTCAGTCATGAAGCCTGTCACGATGAGGCATTGCGCGAATTACAAGCAGGCCTGGTATTAGTTGCAGAAGAGCAAGCTATTGCACGTTGGATTCAACTATCGCACTTAGGCGCAGGTACGCAAGCCGATTCACCCTGGGCACAATTATGTGGCTTGCTCGATGAGATGGTGATTGCCTCACGCTCAATGCTGGTCACTATTTTGCGAGCTGGCCTGCTTATCGGTCAAGGCGACGACACGACAACGCTTTATCAGGCGCAGCTACAAAGATCAAAATTGATGCTGATGCCCAACGCAGAACGCCAAGTACAGCCGCTATGGGTGCGTGATTTTGCGCGCGCCCTGGCCGGCGCTATTAAGCAGCCCGCAAGTTATGGCAAGATCTGGGAGTTGGCAGGTGATGAGGACATGAGCCTACAGGATTTAGCCAGCTGGGTGGCGCAGTTCCAAGGTGTGCAAAATCCAACCTTGCTACCTATGTGTCAAATGAATGCCAAGTTTATGGCGCTACTCGGTCCGCTGGCGCCTTTTAGAGTGACCACGGCTTACCAGAACAAGCGCATGGCCAATGACCAAATCACCGATCAAGCTTTTGCAGATTTAACCGGCTTTAAACCGCGTCAAATTGAAGCGGTACTCAGTGACTATATCAGTCAAATGAAAACGCGCCAGCGTTACGATTTTTTGCGCCGTAATGCGGGACGCAAAACCACGACGAGTGCTTAAAGGTGGACGTCTACCTAGTGGGTGGCGCGGTTAGGGATGCATTATTAAGTATCCCTGTATCTGACCGTGACTGGGTGGTCGTCGGTGGCAGTGTCCAGCAAATGCTCGACCTAGGTTGCCAACAAGTGGGTAAAGATTTTCCGGTATTTCTCCACCCGGTTAGCCGTGAGGAATATGCGCTAGCACGTACCGAGCGCAAACAGGGTAGCGGTTATCACGGCTTTGAGGTGACGGCGGATGCCACTGTGACCCTTGAAGAGGATTTATTGCGCCGTGATCTCACCATCAATGCCATGGCAGTGGCTGAAAACGGCGACCTTATCGACCCTTATGGCGGTAAACGTGACCTAGATGCGCGCATTCTTCGCCATGTCTCGCCAGCGTTTAAAGAAGATCCGTTACGTGTTTTGCGAGTAGCACGATTTCGCGCACAACTTGCCGACCAAGACTTTACCATTGCCCCTGACACACAAGCGCTGATGCAACAGATGGCTCAAAGTGGCGAGCTTCATGCTCTCGTGCCTGAGCGTGTTTGGCAAGAAATCAGTAAAGCCTTGATGACACCCAAACCCAGTTTGTTTTTCAAAACGCTGCACGAAGTCGGCGCTCTGGCCGTTTTGCTGCCAGAGTTAGATGTGCTCTTTAACGTACCTCAGTCACCGCAACATCATCCAGAAGGCGATGCCGGCACTCATAGTTTAATGGTGCTCGATGCCGCCGCCTATTTGCGTGATGATTTAGCGATTCGCTTTGCCGCTTTGGTGCATGATCTGGGTAAAGGGCTGACACCGGAGGATTACTGGCCGTCCCATCCTCAGCATGAAATAGCCGGTGTGCCTTTGGTCAACGCCGTTTGCCAGCGTTATCGCGTGCCAAAAACAATTCAGCGCCTAGCCGTACGAGTCACCGAATGGCACGGCCAGATTCATGCCGGCGGCCCCACTATGCCGTTAGCTGATCAGCTGGCGGTGCTTAAAGGCTGTGATGCTTTCCGTCAGCCTGACGAATTTGATGCGATTTTAACAGTCTGTGAAGCAGATAGTCGTGGCCGACAAGGCTTTGAAGACACCGACTACAGTCAAAAAGCCTATTGGCGTGGGGCGTTATTAGCCGTGCAAGGGGTGGACGCACGGAGTTTGGTATCCGCAGGCCTGCAAGGTGAAGCGATGGCGCAGGCGATCGAGCAATTACGTTTAGCCTGCTTAGATAATTTTTGTACCCGCTGGCTAGACGAGCAAGATTCATAAAGTATTCATCATAACCCCGTCGCAGTTTAGCAGACTTAGCGCATTTAAAATTCGATCTTAAAGGGATGCCATGAAGGCCATTTCACGTGTTAGATGGTTAGCCAAAACAGTTCTCTTGCCCCTGCTCATTTTATTACTGGGCTTTGGGGTATTTAGCTACCTTAAAAACAGCAAACCTATTGCCGAACCGGTTGAAATTGATGAGCGTGCCTGGCCAGTTGAAACACTGTTATTAACCCAGCCACAAACAGAATCGCAATTAGCGCTTGTTGGACGGGTAGAAACCCAGCAACGTATCCGCTTGCATGCGCCCCTTAGTGCCGATTTAATTGCGCTGCCATTACAGGTTGGTGACGCATTTACAGCCGGCACCGAATTAATGGCGTTTGATGAGCAGCAGGTAGCTTGGCAAGTGCAATCCGCACAAGCTGATTTAAGCGAAGCGAAGGCTTTGCTGGATGCTGAGCGAGCTCGTCATGCCAGCGAGCAACAACAACTGGAGCGCGAAGCGGCCATGCTAGCCTTGCGGGAAACCGATGTAGAGCGAAATCAACAGCTGGTTACCCGCGAACTGGCTTCTGAGCAACAACTCGATCAAGCAAAAGAGGCGCTCAATCGTCAGGCTTTAACCTGGCTCAATGCCCAGTTACAGGTTGATCAGCAGGCCAGTCGATTTGCTCAAGCCCAAGCGCGTTTAGATCGTGCGCGTGTGCAGCTAGATACCGTGCAACGTCAAGCCAAGCAGGCGCGTTATGTCGCGCCCATGGCCGGTCGAGTCATGGCACGCCATGCTGCCGAAGGTGAGCCGCTTTCGCAAAATAATCCCGTATTGGATTTTTATAGCCTGGATAGTCTAGAGTTGCGTGTGACCCTGTCCGAAAACCAAGTGACTGCTGTGCGAGATGCGCTGGCTCAAAATCATGACATTACTGGGCGCGCCCTGCCAAACGATGAGGCATTGCAATTTTCGCGTTTCGATGCCAGTGCCACGGTGCGTGGCTTGGATGCGTGGTTAGCCTTTAAGCAGCCAACACAAAGCAGGCCCGGTGAAATGCGTGAGTTGCTGCTGTCAGTGCCCTTGGCGCAACCGGCTTTTGCTGTACCCTACAGTGCGCTTTATGGTCAAAATCGTGTCTATGTTATCGATGGTGAGCGCTTAGAAGCGCGTGATGTGCAGCGCGTGGGTGATTGGATGCAGGGCTCGCAGCGTTGGGCGCTGGTTCGTGGAGAATTGGCCAAGGGCGAGCAGCTATTAATCACCCAGTTGCCTAACGCTGTAGGCGGCTTGCGCGTGCATGCGCTCAATGTGGCAAATGAGGCTAGGCCATGAGTAAGCGCAGTCGTCGAGGTCTCATTGGCTTGTTTACCTACCACAAGGTTGCAGCCAACTTGTTAATGTTACTAATGATGCTGGCGGGTGTGCTGGCATTGATGCGGTTAAACGTACAATTTTTTCCCAATTTTGATTTGGACTACGCGCAGGTTCGGGTGATCTGGCCTGGTGCGAACGCCCAAGACGTTGAGCAAAGCGTCACCAATCCCATTGAGCGAGTACTACGGACCGTTGAAAACCTCGATGAAATGACGTCAACTTCCGCGTTGGGTTCATCTGTGGTGACACTCAAATTTAAAGAAGGCACCAATATGATCGAAGCCGTCGATCAGGTGCGCCAACGGGTGACCGAGCTGCGTAATCTACCGCAAGATATTCAAACGCCGACCATTGAGCGTATCCTGCGTTATGAGCCCATCGCCAAAATATTATTGCTAGGACAGCCCGGTGATGCTGATGGCTTGCGTGATATGGCGCGACAATTTGAGCGCGAGCTGTTAGAACGTGGTGTGGATCAGGTGACCTTTAGAGGGCGCGCGACAGAAGAATTAGCCATTGAATTACCGCTAGCCGTTCAGCAGGCTTATCAACTGAGTATTGCGCAAGTTGCCGAACAAGTAAGCGGTGTCAGCCGCGATGTGCCAGCCGGTCAAGTCGGTTTTGATGATGCGGCGCGTGATGTCCGCGCGCTTGAACAGCGGCGCGAGGTAAATCAGTTTGCAGACTTGCCTTTGCAGGTCAGTGATACCGAGCAACTGCGTCTGGGTGATGTTGCACAGGTGACTCTGCGTCCAGTGCGCGAATCGACTTATCTGAAAGTGGACGATCGTCCTGCCATAGAACTCTATTTACAACGGTCTGAAACAGGTGACACCCTAGCGTCATCACGCATAATGCAGGACTGGTTAGCGGATACTTTACCGCATTTGCCGCCTGGCGTTGATTTAGTCGTTTATGACGAAACCTGGTCACTGGTTAAAGAGCGAATTATGTTGCTGGTCAAAAACGGCCTAGGTGGTTTGCTGCTGGTATTGGCAATTTTATATATCTTTTTAAATGGCCGCGTGGCTTTTTGGGTGGCTGTGGGCATTCCTGTGTCCTTTTTGGCGACCTTAATGGTGCTGTATTTAGCGGGCGGCAGCATTAACATGATCAGCTTGTTTGCGTTGATTATGGCATTGGGGATTATTGTCGATGATGCCATTGTGGTGGGTGAGGATGCGCTCACCCACTATGAGCAAGGGGAGTCCCCCGGAGAGGCCGCTGCCGGCGGTGCAAAACGCATGTTTACGCCGGTTATGGCCTCATCCTTAACCACCATTGCCGCCTTTTTACCACTGATGATCATTGGCGGTGAAATCGGCGGTATTCTAGTGGCGATACCGATGGTGATTATTGCGGTCATTTTGGTGTCGTTGGTGCAATGCTTTTTAGTTTTACCCGGTCACCTCCGTTTTGGATTAGGCTTATTTCAAGGCGCAGAGCCGCGCTGGCGTAAGCGATGGGATGCGGCGTTTGGGCGTTTTAGGCAAGTGTACTTTCGTGCAGTGATTCGCTGGGTGCTTAATAATCGGGTCAGCATGGTAGCGATGACCTTTAGTTTGATTTTGTTGATTATTGGTCTAATTGCCGGTGGGCGGCTGAGCTTTACCTTTTTTCCTTCACCTGAATCGAATCGGATCAATGCCTCGGTACAATTTGTATCGGGCACGCCAGAACAGGTCACAGCAGACTTTATGCAGCAGGTATATCAAGCGCTGCGTGATGCCGAAAACGCCCTAGAGCCTGGCATCGTGAGCACTGCTGTGTTGGCGTACAATCAAGGTTCGAGTGCCAGCAGTGGCGTGTATGGCGCGATGCAAGTCGAACTCATACCATCGGATCGGCGTCAAACACGCAACGGCGAGCTGATGCAGTTATGGCGTGATAAAGTACCGGCAGCACCGGGGTTAGAAAACTTTAACATTGCGGCCCAAAGCGGTGGGCCGCCAGGGCGTGATATTCAAATTCAATTTACCGGTGCTGATGCAGACAGATTAAAGTTAGCCTCAGAAGCGCTGCAAGCGGTCATAGAAGATCTGCCGGGTGTTAGTGGCGTGTCAGACGATCTGCCTTATGGGCGTCAGCAAATGGTCTATCAATTGACCCCTTACGCACATGCGTTAGGCTTTACCACCCGCTCAATAGGCACACAGTTAAGCAGTGTGCTTTCGGGGCAGTTGGCGCAAATTTTTACCCTAGGTGAAGACGAAATCGAAGTGCGGGTTATGTTGCCGCGGGAAGAACAGGCGCAATTAGCGCTACTTAACCAGTTGCAACTGGTCGCGCCCAACGGTGAGTTTGTCAATCTAGCGCAGTTGGTAGAATGGCGAACCCAGCAAGGGTTTGATGTGCTGCGCCATTTTAATGGTCAGCTTGCGGTAACGGTGCTTGGCGATGTAGACCGGAGTCAAAATAATGCCAATCAAATCCTAGCTAACCTTGCTGAAACGGCCTTGCCAGATATTCAGCAACGCTATGGCGTAAACTACAGTTTTGAAGGCACCGCAAAAAATCAAAGTAACACCTTTGGTGATATGCTGATTGGGCTGATGCTTGGCTTAATTCTGATTTATATTGTCCTTGCCTGGGTGTTTCAATCCTACGGTTGGCCGCTGGTGGTGATGCTGGCCATTCCATTAGGCCTTATTGGCGCGATACTCGGTCATTATGTGATGGGTATTGGACTGACGATTTTGT
Organism: Thiomicrospira sp. ALE5; assembly: GCF_900112445.1. Taxonomy (GTDB): domain Bacteria; phylum Pseudomonadota; class Gammaproteobacteria; order Thiomicrospirales; family Thiomicrospiraceae; genus Thiomicrospira. The sequence continues at coordinate 83,948 of NZ_FOYY01000006.1, forward strand.
CCCTGTTTGGCTTATTTGGTTTAGCGGGCATCGTGGTAAACAATGCCATTATTTTAGTGAGCTTTTACCAGCGTTTGTTGGCCGAGGGGTTAAGTGTTAATGAGGCCTTAGAAGAAGCGTCGGTGCAGCGTTTTAGGGCAGTATTAGTTACCAGCTTAACCACTATCGCAGGCTTAACGCCGTTATTATTTGAAACCTCGTTGCAAGCGCAGTTCTTAATTCCGATGGCCGTGTCGATAGCGTTTGGTTTAGCCTTTGCGATGGTGCTTATTTTGTTAGTTATTCCTGCATTATTGTCTCTTTATGAGGGCGGTGTCCGCCGTGTTTCCGGCTGGATTGGCCGTCCTAAGGCGCCTGAAATGTCAAGCTAAATGCTTCGCCCACTTGAAGAATTTAGCAAATTAAGCGAAAATAAGCGACCATTTGTTTTTTGAAGCAAGGCACAGGCCTGCTTTACCGGTTTTAAAAACCCCGAATTTTTTTAATGATTGAGGACGTTGATATGCCAACTCGTAGAGAACTCGCTAACGCCATCCGTGCACTTAGCATGGATGCGGTACAAAAAGCCAAGTCAGGTCATCCTGGTGCCCCAATGGGTATGGCTGATATAGCCGAAGTACTGTGGAATAGCCACATGAAGTACAACCCAAAGAATTCAAACTGGGCAGACCGTGACCGTTTTGTACTGTCAAACGGCCATGGCTCGATGTTGATCTACTCGTTACTGCATCTAACAGGCTTTGATCTAGGCATCGAAGATATCAAGCAGTTCCGTCAGTTACATTCTAAAACAGCGGGGCACCCAGAGTATGGTTATGCCGATGGTATTGAAACCACTACCGGGCCATTGGGTCAAGGTATCACCAACGCAGTCGGTATGGCGATCGCGGAGCGCACTTTAGGTGCCCAGTTTAACCGCCCTAACTTCCCAGTTGTTAACCACCACACCTATGTATTTATGGGCGATGGTTGTTTAATGGAAGGTTTATCACATGAATCTTGTGCGATGGCCGGTGCGTTAGGTTTAGGTAAACTAGTTGCCTTCTGGGATGACAACAATATTTCTATCGATGGTCACATTGACGAGTGGATGGAAGAAGATGTGCCAGGCCGTTTCGAATCTTATGGTTGGCACGTTATTCGTGGTGTCGATGGTCATAATGCTGACGCAGTGAATACCGCGATTCAAGAAGCTAAGTCAATTCAAGACAAGCCGACCTTAATTTGTACTAAAACCACGATCGGCTTCGGTTCACCTAACCTTTGTGGCACTCACGACTGTCACGGCGCGCCATTGGGTGATCAAGAAATTGCCCTAACTCGTGAAAACCTTGGCTGGGAGCACGAACCTTTCGTTATTCCGCAAGACATCTATGATGGCTGGGATCACACGGCTAAAGGTGCTGAAGAAGAAGCGGCTTGGAACGAAATGTTTGCGGCCTACGAAAAAGAGTATCCAGAGCTCGCATCTGAATTTAAGCGTCGTATGTCCGGTGAATTACCGGCTAACTTTGCAGTGGAAATGGACAAGTTTATTGCTAAAACGCAACAAGATATGCCAAACATTGCCTCACGTAAAGCATCACAAAATGCGATTGAAGCGATGGGTCCTTTGTTACCAGAGCTATTTGGCGGTTCAGCTGACCTAACCGGTTCAAACCTAACCAACTGGTCAGGTACGGTTAAAGTCAATAAGCAAAATGCAAACGGTAACTACATCTCTTGGGGTGTACGCGAGTTCGGCATGGCGCACATGATGAACGGGATGGTGTTACACGGTGGCTTTAAAGTTTACGGTGCAACCTTCCTAATGTTTATGGAATTCATGCGTAACGCATTACGTATGTCAGCCTTGATGAAAATCGGCACCATCTATGTTTACACTCACGACTCAATTGGTTTGGGTGAAGATGGCCCAACGCATCAGCCGGTAGAGCAGATTGCGACGATGCGTATGATTCCGCGTTTCCAAACCTGGCGTGCGTGTGATGCGGTTGAATCAGCCGTGTCATGGAAAGTCGCAGTGATGCGTAACGAAGCACCGACTGCGTTGGTCTTCTCGCGTCAAAACCTAACCCCGCAACCGCGTACCGCTGAGCAAGTAAGCAATATCGAGAAGGGCGGTTATGTCCTAAAAGATTGCAACTGTGAAGGCGCGTGTCAAGCAGACTTGATTATTATCGCCACCGGTTCTGAAGTCGATCTAGCGGTTAAAGCAGCGGATCAGCTTAACGCAGCAGGTTCTAAAGTACGTGTTGTGTCTATGCCGTGTCCAGAAATGTTTGCAGCGCAAGATCAAGCTTATCAAGATTCAGTATTGATTCCTGGTGTGAAACGTTTGGCCGTTGAAGCAGGGGTTACTGCCTACTGGTATAAGTGGGTTGGTTTAGAGGGTGATGTTGTGGGTATCGATACCTTCGGCGAATCAGCGCCAGCAGGCGAGCTATTTAAAGAGTTTGGTTTCACGGTTGAAAATGTTGTGGCAAAAGCGCAAGCCTTGATCGCCAAGTAATTAGCAGTAATTGATTAAATTTTTGTTTGTTAACTAAACAGGGCTTCGGCCCTATTGAAAGCACGGCAGCAATGCCGGTTTTCCTCAATAGGAGAAAAGTATGACAATTAAAGTAGGCATTAACGGTTTTGGCCGTATCGGTCGTATGGCGTTTCGTGCAGCGGCTAAAGATTTTCCAGGTATTGAAGTCGTTGCAATTAACGACTTGTTAGATCCAGAATACCTAGCCTATATGTTGAAGTATGATTCGGTTCACGGCAACTTCCAGGGTGACGTTGCAGTTGAAGGTAACAGCATGGTTGTGAATGGTAAAAAAATCCGTTTAACGGCTGAGCGTGACCCAGCAAACTTAAAGTGGGACGAAGCAGGTGTTGATTTAGTTATTGAATGTACTGGTTTCTTCTTGACTGAAGAATCTTGTCAAGCACACATCCAAGCAGGCGCGAAAAAAGTGGTTCAGTCTGCACCGTCAAAAGACCATACCCCAATGTTCGTTTATGGCGTAAACCACAATGAATATGCTGGTCAAGCGATTGTTTCAGCCGCTTCTTGTACCACTAACGGTCTAGCCCCTGTTGCAAAAGTATTAAACGACAACTTCGGTATTAAACGTGGTCTAATGACTACAGTTCACGCAGCAACTGCAACGCAAAAAACCGTTGATGGCCCATCACAAAAAGATTGGCGCGGTGGTCGTGGTATCCTAGAAAACATTATCCCATCATCAACCGGTGCCGCTAAAGCGGTAGGTAAAGTATTACCCGCGCTTAACGGTAAGCTTACTGGCATGGCCTTCCGCGTACCAACCTCAGACGTCTCTGTTGTAGACCTAACGGTTGAACTAAACAAAGATGCTACTTACGAGCAAATTTGTACGGCAATGAAGCAAGCATCTGAAGGCGAAATGAAAGGCGTATTGGGTTACACCGAAGAATCGGTTGTATCAACTGATTTTCGTGGTAACTCACACCCATCTATCTTTGATGCCGGTGCAGGTATTGCGCTAGACGGCACCTTTGTTAAGGTGGTTGCTTGGTATGACAACGAATACGGCTATACCTGTAACATGATGCGTGTTGTTGAACACGTTGGCAAATAATCAAGGAGCCAAGTATGTCTTTTATTCGTATGGCAGATTTGGATCTTAAAGGTAAGCGCGTCTTAATTCGTGCTGACCTGAATGTTCCAGTTAAAAATGGAAAGGTCACATCAGATGCGCGTATTCGTGCGTCGATGAAAACCTTTGAAGCGGCGATGAATGCCGGTGCAAAAGTGATGGTGATGTCTCACTTGGGCCGTCCAGAAGAGGGTGTATTCTCTGAAGAAAACTCATTAGCACCAGTTGCAGCTGATTTGTCAGCTAAACTAGGCAAAGACGTTCGTTTAATCAAAGACTACCTAGATGGTGGCTTTGAGGTTGCGGACGGTGAGCTAGTATTGCTTGAAAACGTCCGTTTTAACGTCGGCGAAAAGAAAAACACCGAAGAGCTGTCACAAAAATACGCTGCACTTTGCGATGTGTATGTGATGGATGCATTTGGTACCGCTCACCGCGCCCAGGGTTCAACCCATGGTGCTGGTGTTTATGCCTCCGTAGCTTGTGCAGGCCTGCTATTAACTGAAGAGCTAGAAGCTTTAACGAAGGCTTTAAAAGAGCCAGCACGTCCTTTAGTGGCGATTGTTGGTGGTTCTAAGGTATCAACAAAGCTAACCGTGCTTGAATCTTTGTCAACGGTCGTGGATCAGTTGGTTGTCGGTGGCGGTATCGCCAATACCTTCATCAAAGCGGCAGGTCACAATGTTGGCAAATCTTTGTGTGAAGACGACCTCGTTCCTACTGCGAACAAATTGAATGACATCATGAATGGTCGCGGTGCGTCCATTCCGTTAGCGCAAGACGTAGTAACCGGTAAAGAATTCTCTGAAACCGCTGCGGCTGAAACTAAAGATGTTGCTGCGGTAGCCGATGATGATATGATTTTTGATATCGGGCCTAAGTCTGCAGCCGAATTAGCTGACATTATCAAAAATGCCGGTACCGTTGTTTGGAACGGCCCGGTTGGCGTATTTGAATTTGATCAGTTTGGCGAAGGGACGAAAACCATCTCTAACGCTATTGCGGAATCAAGCGCTTTCTCAATTGCTGGCGGTGGCGACACCTTGGCGGCGATTGATAAATACGGTATCGCTGATCAAGTGTCCTATATCTCAACCGGTGGTGGTGCATTCCTTGAATTCTTGGAAGGCAAAAAACTACCTGCAGTAGATATGCTAGAGCAACGCGCTAAATAGGTGCATGCTTACCAGGCCTGCTAACGAGCAGGCCTGATTTTATTAATCTTAACAATTAACCTACAACTGTCATCTTAATTGCAGCCCAGTACAAGGATGACTCGAGAAGTGAATTGAACCAAGGCCGAGTGGTCTTTCCCCAGCACGGGGAAGCAGTTTATTTTACGAGACATCTTGCCGCGGTGAATGTAAGACGCAGTGTGATAACCGAAAGGAATCTTGCCAAGATGGCTGAAACATTACGCAGAACTAAAATTGTCGCAACGCTGGGGCCGGCTACCGACCGCCCCGGTGAACTTGAACGCATTATCAAAGCCGGTGTCGATGTGGTTCGCATTAACATGTCACACGGTAACCCAGAAGACCATTTAACACGCGCTGAAAATATTCGCCAAACAGCGGCACAGGTTAACCGTGAAGTCGCCATTTTGGTTGATTTACAAGGCCCCAAAATCCGCATAGCTAAGTTCCAAAATGGTCCGATCGAGCTGAAAGAAGGCGATCAATTTGCCCTTGATAATCATGTTGCAAACGAAGCCGGAAATCAGCAAGAAGTAGGCTTAACCTATAAAAACCTGCCCTACGATGTTAAAACCGATGATCTATTGCTATTAGACGATGGCCGCATTGTAATGAAGGTTGATCAGGTCGTCGGCGAGCGTGTTGAATGTACTGTAACCGTTGGTGGCACCCTGTCTAATAACAAGGGGATTAACCTACTAGGCGGCGGCTTATCGGCCAGTGCCTTGACTGAAAAAGATAAACAAGACATCCTAACCGCAGCCAAGATCAATGCAGATTATCTAGCCTTATCCTTCCCACGCTCAGCGGAAGATGTGGATTATTGCCGTAGTTTGGCGGAACAAGCTGGTTTGAAATGCGGTATTGTGTCTAAAATTGAGCGTGCAGAAGCGGTTGCAGACGATGAAACCCTAGATGGCATCATCCTCGCATCGGATGTGGTAATGATTGCGCGTGGTGATTTGGGTGTCGAGGTCGGCGATACGCAATTACCCGCGTTGCAAAAGAAAATTATTAAACGTGCGCGCCAGTTGAATCGCGTGACCATCACCGCAACGCAGATGATGGAAACCATGATTGACAACGCGATTCCAACCCGTGCCGAAGTATTTGATGTAGCTAACGCCGTGATGGACGGCACCGATGCGGTGATGCTATCGGGTGAAACCGCCACCGGTCGATCGCCACATCAAGTGGTCGCCACCATGGCAAAAATTTGTCATGAAGCGGAAAAATCGCGCTCAACGCGTCATTCTACCCACCGCATTGAAGAAACCTTTCAAGCAGTGGACGAAACGATTGCAATGGCCACCATGTATGCGGCCAATCATTTCAATGTAAAATGTATTGCAGCTTTAACCGAATCAGGCAATACGCCCTTGTTAATGTCGCGTATTAGCTCAGGCATGCCGATTTTTGCTTTAACGCCGCATCAAGCAACACGTCGTAAGGTATGTATGTATCGAGGGGTGTATCCTTCGATTGTTGATTTTAAAGATTTTACCGACGATGAAGTGACCGAATCTATCCTGAGTCAGCTAAAACAATTCGGTCGCGTGAATGCCGGTGATCTAGTCGTGGTAACCCGTGGTCAGCGCCAAGGGGAAATGGGCGGTACCAACCGCATGGAAATTGTTAAGGTTCCATAACAACTATTTTTTAAACTAAAAAAGGAGTATCGCAGATGGCGATGATTACACTTCGTGAATTGATGGATTACGCAGCAGAACACCAGTTTGGTATGCCAGCGTTTAACGTAAACAACATGGAACAAGTACGCGCAATTATGCGTGCGGCAGATGCGGTTAATTCTCCGGTTATTCTGCAGGGTTCTGCGGGCGCACGTAAATATGCCGGTGAGCCAATGCTTCGTCACATGGTCGCGGCAGCCGTAGAAATGTATCCACACATTCCGGTTGTTATGCACCAGGATCACGGTTCAGATGTAGGCGTATGTTTGCGTGCAATTCAGTCTGGTTTTACCTCGGTCATGATGGACGGTTCTTTGATGTCAGACATGAAAACCCCTGCATCTTATGAGTACAATGCCGGTATTACTGCTGAAGTTGTTAAGATTGCCCACGCAGGTGGTGTATCTGTTGAAGGTGAGCTAGGTTGTTTAGGTTCACTAGAAACCGGTATGATGGGCGAAGAAGATGGTCACGGTTCAGATGAAAAACTAGACCATTCAGCTTTGTTGACTGATCCAGAAGAAGCGGCTCAGTTTGTTAAAGATACTAACGTTGACTGTTTAGCGGTTGCCGTTGGTACGTCTCACGGTGCTTACAAGTTTACGTCTAAGCCATCTGACGATGTATTGAAAATTGACCAGATCAAAAAAATCCATGAACGTATCCCTACAACTCACCTAGTCATGCACGGTTCTTCTTCTGTACCAGAAGAGTGGTTAAGCATTATCAATAACTACGGCGGTGACATGGGTCAAACCTATGGTGTACCGGTAGAAGCGATTGTTGAAGGCATCAAGTACGGCGTACGTAAAGTCAATATCGACACCGACCTACGTATGGCATCAACCGGTGCGATTCGTAAGCACTTGGCTGAAAACACCTCAAACTTCGATCCACGTAAATTCTTCAAAGCGGCAGAAGACGCGATGATGGAAATCTGTAAAGCCCGTTTCGAAGCCTTTGGCTGTGCGGGCCATGCCTCTAAGATCAAAGCAATGGGCTTAGAAGAAATGCAAGCACGTTATGCTGCCGGCTCATTGGACCAAAAAGTAAACTAAGCCATTAGTTTAAACGGTTTAGATGTTACAAAAAACCCGAGCCTGTCTCGGGTTTTTTATGGCTGGTGTTGCAAAAAAACAACAGTGCAAGATTTTGTTAAATTTTTTGCGTTGTCGCTTGCAACCCATTACAAAACCCCTTATTGTTACGTCCAAGTTAGCAATAAATAGCTAACACGATACAAACTAACTATTAATTAACAAGGAAACACAGCATGAAAAAGAATATTCTTGCAGTTGCAATCGCTGGCGCAATGGCCGCACCTTTAGCCGCTAACGCTGGCGCGCCTACGCTATACGGTCAAATGAACGTAGCGATCGACTCAGTATCTGACAATGGTTCTGCATTTGTTAACCGTAACTCACGTTTAGGCGTAAAAGGTTCAGAAGATCTAGGTAATGGTTTAAAAGCGGTTTACCAGTTAGAAACTACCCTAACTTTACAAGGCGATAATAGCGCAAACGGTTGGGGTGGCCTTCGTAACACCTTCGTAGGTGTTTCAGGTGGTTTCGGTACCGTAGTTGCAGGTCGTCATGACACGCCATTGCGTATGATTCAGCCAACTGATCGTTTCAATGACTCTTTCTACCTAGGCAACAACACCGGTCGTTTCGGTGGCTTAAACCTTGGTGGTGGCGTTAATTTTTCAGGTGAAGATCGTCTAGATAACATGGTCGCCTATATTTCCCCTAACATGAATGGTTTCCAGGTTGTGTTTGGTGGTATTACAACTGCTGCTGAAGATAGAGAAAATAGACAGTCGCTTGGTAATGCATATTCTGCAGCAGTGCAGTACGGTTCAAAACGTGATGGTTTATATGCAGCAGTAGGTGTTACTCAACGTACATCTGATTTATATGCTAAAGATGAAAATATTGACCAGCAAAACATCCGTGCTACTGTTCAGTATGCTGATTCTGGCTTAGTCGTCTCTGCAATGTATAATCAGGTTAACACTAAGTCTTTTGATGACACAAATGGCAAAACTGACCTTGGTAATCACAACAACATCGTGGTAGGCGCTGCTTACACTATGGGTGATTTCACCCCACGTGCTAAGATTGCTTTCGTATCTTATGATGACATAACGCAAAATGGCAATAAGGACAAAAACAAAGATGCAACTAACTATGCATTAGGACTTGACTATGCATTAGGCAAAAGAACGCGTACTTTTGTAGAATACGGTGTACTTGATAAAAACAGCCTAACTGGTGTTCGTGTTGGTGACAAGTCAACTGACGTGTTCACTGTCGGTTTAGCACACAGCTTCTAATCGGTCGTCGAGGCCCGTCCTCGACCCCTTTTATAGCAGTGCCGCCTAACGGCAAAAAACCCCGCCCACAAAGCGGGGTTTTTTTATTGTGATAATCCACCCCCCCCGTCATTGCAAGCATCCCCCCCCCTCAGTCATTGCGAACGAAGTGAAGCAATCTCCAGCCAATTCAACCCCCCGTCATGGCGAGCACCGCGAAGCCATCTACCAAGATCGCCACGGCCTCAGGCCTCGCGACACCGGACTATAATTATCAGCAAATGCAAACTGCCAAGGTCCTGCTTGGGGTGTTAAACTTAATCTTAGTGGGTGTCGCATTTTTTCTTGCCAAGAAAGTGCAGCAAGAAATCGAAAAATTGAGGAATTTATAATGAACGAATGGCTGATTATTTTTATTGTAGTTTTGGCTTTATCGCCACTTATCTATGCCGCTATTCGAGCGATTTTGCATAAGTGAAACTACTTTCTCGCGTTGAGGAGTTATGAAATGGAAATTTTTGCCGTTCTCGCAATTATCTTTTTTATTGGCGGTCTGTTAGCTGTTGCCTGCGAAGCACTTAAACATAAACCTAAATCCTAATCTGGCAAGTTTTGCTATTCTCTTTAAAGGGCATTACGAGCGCTCTGAAGCCATCACCCAAGATCGCCACGGCCTCTGGCCTCGCGATGACGCGACCCCGTCATTGCAAACGCAGTGGCAACTAAAAGTACAACGCCCCAAAGCGGGGCGTATTGGTCGTGTTAAGGCGATAAAGGTTAGTGCTTGGGTTGTTCGTGTTTTTTGAGGTAATCATCCAGTCAATGAGCCGGTCTTGGCAGTGTAATCTCACAAGCTTACTATCAATATTTAACCCTCAGGCTGCTTGTTATTTGCGTTGTGATAGAATAATGATGGTAGATTGTTTCTGGAGTTCTATAAATGAGCACGATGAATATTGAAGTTTATAATGCGTTTAAAAAAGCGGGGGTTCCTGACGAGCAAGCTGTTGCTGCAGCACAGGCAATCGTTGATGAAAGCCTGGCAAGAAAAGCCGATATTCAAATTCTAAAGTCTGAAATGCTTTTTCTTAGGTGGATGTTGGCGTTTAATCTCGCTTTTACCATGGCCATACTCTATAAGTTGTTTTTTGCGTAACAGCCAACCCCCCCCGCCCCCCGTCATGGCGAGCCTCCCTCTGTCATGGCGAGCGTAGCGAAGCCATCTAGAGATCACCACAGCCTTCGGCCTCGCGATGACGCTGCCCGTCATTGCAAACGCAGTGGCAACTAAAACGCCCCAAAGCGGGGCGTATTGGTTGTGTTAAGGCGATAAGACTTATTGCTTGGGTTGTTCGTGTTTTTTGAGGTAGTCCATCAAATCATTGACTGAAACACTGGCTTCTTCAGCCGCCTCTTTGACGCTTAAATTAAAGCGGTTAATCATTTTTAAGGCCATTTCAAGTTTGCCCTCTAGTTTGCCTTCAAGCCTGCCTTCTTGCATGGCGATGCGTTCTACAGATGTGACATAGGCCATTTGTTGTTCCTCCTCAATCTGGTCAACAAGGACTTTAAATTCAATATCTAAATTATGCGGTAAGGTAATCATCCAGTCAATGAGCCGGAAGAGTTCCAGTAGTTGTTGCTGAGTATAGCCTTTTTGATAGAGCAAGCGAATCAGTTGTTTTTTGGCGCCCAGTTTTTGCTGCGGTTTTTTCAATAGTTTTGCATGGAGTTGTGCCGCAAAAATTAATGCAAAGACGTTATCGCTGTGGTGCAGTTCGTCGAGACGATCTTGCCAGTCAATGAGGGCAAATACATTTGGAAATAACAGCGCTAAAAACTCCGGAAAAAGCAGCTCTAAGGCTTCTTTCCATGGGCTGTCATGGTCTTGATTATCGAGGAGAGTTTCGCTCATAGCAGGCCTGGTATAAAGATTAATTACGTCTTATTATACGTATTTATGCCACCTTTTTTGAGGTTTTCCATTACACTGCTATGCAGCAATAATAAGCGGTGCGATAGCGTTTTTTTGGCTTTGATAGGCTTGGTGATAAATCGGCGTGTCTGGAAAGGGGCTGTGGTGTTTAACAAGTTCGGTTAGGTCAGCTAGATTATCAGGGTCTGCTTGTGGTTGAGTATCATTGAGTAGAATCGCATGCAATGCTAGGTTACGATGAGCAATGGCGGTTAGGCTAAGCAGCGCATGGTTTAAACAACCCAAACGGTTGCCGACGACCAGAATGATCGGCAGGCCTAACATTTGGGCTAAATCGGCATTAAGTCCATCAGGCGCAAGCGGTGACAAAAAACCACCGGCGCCTTCTACGACCAGCCGACTAGTAGGCCTGTTATCTGCATCAGGTATATTCGATAAGCAGGCCTGCTGCAGATCACCCAAACGCAGTCTGTTTAATTGCGGGTCAGTACTTTGCCTGATCGCGCGGGCGGGTGAAATGGGCGGTTCGAATAAGTAATGGCAAATGTGTTGCATGGGTGGCGGCGTTTGGCCGGATTGGGCTAGCGCTTGATGTAGCATTTGTGCATCTTCGGAGACCAATTGATTTTGTTGCCAAACACAGCCCGATGCGACAGGTTTGCGTGCAATAATATGAAAGTCCTGCTGTGCAAGTCCTTTAATCAATGCCGCCGATACCCAAGTTTTGCCGACTTCGGTGTCGGTGCCGGTAATAAAAAACCCATTCATCGTTTAGTTTTCGGTTAAGCGTGCTTGCGCCTCTTGGTATTTACTAAGTGTCGCTTTGACGACTTCAGCTGGCAAATCAGGCCCTGGAGCGGTTTTATCCCATTCCAGCGACTCTAGATAATCACGCACAAATTGTTTGTCAAAGCTCGGTGGATTGCTGCCAGTGGCATAGTCCTTTGCCGGCCAAAAACGTGAACTATCCGGGGTAAGAATTTCATCAATGAGGATTAAATTGCCCTGCTCGTCTAAACCAAACTCAAATTTGGTGTCGGCAATAATAATGCCTCGTGCCAGTGCGAACTCGGCAGCCGATTTATAGAGGGCTAAGCTCACTTCCCGGACTTGATTAGCCAAATCGGCACCGATTTTTGCGACCATTTGATCAAAAGTAATATTTTCATCGTGATCACCTACTTCCGCTTTACTTGAAGGGGTGAACAGCGGTTCAGGAAGTTGTTGGGCGAGGGCCAGGCCTGCTGGCAAAGCTAAACCGCAAACACTTTGACTTTGCTGATACTCTTTCCAGCCAGAACCGACTAAATAACCACGAACAATGGCTTCAATTGGCAAGGGTGTATAGCGTCCGACAATGACGCCGCGTCCGTCCAGTTGTGCCAGTTCATCTGGCGTTAGAAAATCACTCAGGCTAAGGTCGCTGGCAAGATGATTGCGAATAATCCCTTGGGTGTGACGAAACCAGAACTGTGCCATTTCAGCTAATATACGCCCTTTGCCAGGAATGGGCGTGGGCAAAATCACGTCGAATGCGGATAGGCGATCAGTGGTGACAATAAGCAGGTGTTGGTCATCGAGTTGATAAAGATCACGCACTTTGCCACGATTAATTAACGGCACTGAGCTTAGGTTGGATTGATGAAGGGCGGGGGTCATATCTGTCTCCTAAATAGCGGCATTAATCGTTGTGAGTTTCAGTCGGGTTAGACACGTGTTGCGACGGTTTGCTGCGACGTCGGCGATTACGACGATGACCTTGGGTGACCCGCTGCGGGCGGGGCTTTTTATCTGTGTCATTATCATCTTCAAGCAGGTCGTCTGGACGTCCATCTTGGTCACCAACCGGTTTAGTAGACAGTGGTGATAACCAGCGGGGGCCAACCCGATCTTGGGACGGAAATTTGAGCGAGCCATAGCGTAATGCTAATACCGCTAGGGCAATTAAAATAATGGTAAAGCCTACAGCCAACATTTCCCATTCGCTGAGCTCTTTCATTTCTAATATCAAATAGCGCGCCATGGCAATAATGGCAATATAAAGTGGCAGTCGAATCGGTAGTTTACCTGAATCAAGGTAGATAGCGACCATCGCGAGCACTTCAAGATACAAAAACAGTAGCAGCAGATCGCCGAGCGTGACGGTTGCGGTTGCAACCATTTGACTCACTTCCATAAATCCGGCATAGATGGTGGCAAGGGCAATAATAACCAAGCCGATTATTTCAAAAATCCCAATCGTACGGCGAATGGCATGGGTGGTTTTGGTATGTTGAACGCTCATTTAGACGCCTTGTTTTCTACTGCACTTTTGCCGCATTATAGTGTTTTTGCACCGGCTAAGGTGAAATTTATCCCGATACTGGTAAAATGCTTGGCATTTGATCGTGTTTAATGACACGATAACGGGTGTTTTTTTAATTTTTAAGAGGATTTGAACATGGCAAAGCAACCAAATTGGATCGCGCCTTCTATTTTATCAGCCGATTTTGCGCAGTTGGGTAAAGATGTTAAAGATGTATTGAACGCAGGCGCAGACGTGGTGCATTTTGATGTGATGGATAACCATTATGTACCTAACCTAACCATTGGCCCATTGGTATGTGAATCACTTAAAAATTACATGGTGCGTGAAAGTTTAACGGCACCAATTGATGTGCATTTAATGGTGAAGCCAGTTGATCGCGTGATCGGTGACTTTGCGAATGCCGGTGCGGACTATATTACTTTCCACCCTGAAGCCTCAGAGCATATTGACCGTAGCCTTCAGTTAATTAAAGGCGCGGGCTGTAAAGCAGGCCTGGTATTTAACCCAGCGACCTCTTTAAGTTACCTTGAGCATGTGATGGATAAAATCGACATGATTTTAATCATGTCAGTTAACCCAGGTTTTGGTGGTCAGGCGTTTATTCCGCACGCCCTGGACAAATTACGTGCCGCTCGCCAGTTGATTGATGCCAGTGGTAAAGAGATTCGTTTGGAGATTGATGGCGGCGTGAAAGCCGAAAACATTGCTGAAGTCGCTGCAGCCGGTTGTGATACGTTTGTGTCAGGTTCAGGGATTTTTGGTAAAGCGAATGCGAGCGATGCGAACCGGTATGACACCATTATCAAGCAGATGCGTGACGAGTTGGCAAAGGCTTAAGTGAACGCCATGGTAGAAAAAATCAAACCAGGCCTGGTGCTTATCGACCTAGATGGTACGCTGATTGATAGCGTGCCAGATTTGGCCTATTGCGTGGATGAGATGATGACGCAACTCGGTTTGCCAGTACGCGGTGAAGCGGTGGTGCGCAACTGGGTGGGCAATGGTGTCGAGCGCCTAGTGCGCCGTGCGTTAATCAATGCGGTGGATGGTGAGCCAGATGAGGCCACCTTTGCCAAAGCCTATCCGATCTTCTTAGAACTTTATCGTGACAATAATGCCAAGCGCTCGCAAGTATATGATGGTGTGGTGGTAGGCATTGAATGGATGCAGGCACAGGGTTATCGTTTGAGTTGTGTGACCAATAAAGCCGAGGCATTTACCTTGCCGTTATTGAAAGATAAAGGCTTGTTAGATTATTTCGAGTTTGTGGTCAGTGGCGATACCTGCGCAGAGAAAAAACCGCATCCAATGCCGTTGTTGCATGCGGCGAAACTGATGAATGTTGCGCCAGATAATGCGTTGATGATTGGCGATTCTAAAAGTGATGTGAAAGCAGCGCGTGCCGCAGGCTTTCATATCTTCTGCATGAGTTATGGTTATAACCATGGTGAAGACATTCGCGATTATGCCCCGGATGTGGTGATGGATAGCATGACCGAGTTGGTCAATTATATGTGTGCACAGGAGAGTTAAGCGATGGCGATGACCCGCGACCAACTGCATGAATTACAAGCTCAAGGCTACAGCCATGCGCCGATGGTGCGTCAGTTGTTGGCGGATTTTGATACGCCTTTGTCGGTCTATGCCAAGCTTGCCGATGCACCCAATAGCTATTTATTTGAATCGGTGCAAGGCGGTGACAAATGGGGGCGCTATTCTATTATTGGGTTGCCCTGTGATACGCAGGTACGGGTTAAGGGTCAGCGCGTCAGTGTTTGGCAAGCGGCTGAGCAGGTCGCTGAACAAGTCGTGGATGATCCCCTTGCTTGGCTGGAAGCCTATCAAACTCAGTTTAAAGTCTACGATCAACCAGGCCTGCCTAAATTTTGTGGTGGCTTAGTGGGCTATTTTGGTTATGACACGGTGCGTTATATGGAGCCACGTTTAGCGGCTAGCACGCCTGCGCAGGACGATTTAAATGCTGACGATATGGTGCTACTGGTTTCCAAAGAGTTGGTGGTGTTCGATAACTTGAATGGCCAGGTGCAGTGTATTGTTCAGGTGCCCTTACAAGATGCCAGCATTGCCGACCCTTATGCTTATGGTTTGCAGCGTTTAAACGAGATGGTTGCACAGCTGGCTACACCCTTAACGCCGCCACAAGACAAACCGAGTGGACAATCGGTAGCTGAATTAGATTTTAAGTCTAGTTTTGGTGAGGCGGCGTTTAAAGACGCAGTGCATAAAATTAAGGACTATATTTTAGCCGGTGATGCCATGCAGGTGGTGTTGTCACAGCAAATGTCCTTGGACTACCCGTATCGTTCGCTAGATTTATATCGGGCGCTGCGTCACCTCAACCCTTCACCCTATTTGTTTTACGTCAATTTAGCTGATTTGCAAATTGTCGGCTCATCGCCAGAAATTTTGGTCCGCCTTGAAGATGCGGTGGTGACGGTGCGCCCTATCGCAGGGACTCGCAAACGGGGTGAATCGGTTGACGCCGATTTGGCCTTAGAGCAAGATTTGCTGGCCGATCCGAAAGAATTGGCTGAGCATTTAATGTTGATTGATTTGGGGCGTAATGATGTGGGTCGGATTGCCCAAACCGGTGCGGTCAAGTTAACTGAAAAAATGACTGTAGAGCGGTATTCACATGTGATGCATATCGTTTCTAATGTCGAGGCCAAAGTGCAACCGGGATTGAGTGCGTTAGATGTGTTGCGCGCAACTTTTCCTGCGGGTACGGTATCGGGCGCGCCCAAAGTACGCGCGATGGAAATTATTGATGAATTAGAGCCGGTCAAGCGCGGGATTTATGCCGGAGCAGTCGGTTATTTGGGCTGGCACGGTAATATGGATACGGCGATTGCGATTCGCACTGCCGTGATTAAAGAGGGTCGTTTATTTGTGCAGGCGGGTGCCGGTATTGTGGCCGATTCAGTCGCACAAAGCGAATGGGATGAAACCATGAATAAAGGGCGCGCGGTGTTCCGTGCCGCCGCATTTGTAAGCCAAGGTATGGGAGCTGACGATGTTGTTAATGATTGATAACTATGATTCCTTTACTTACAACCTTGTGCAGTATTTTGGTGAACTTGGGCAAGAGGTGAAGGTCGTGCGCAATGACCAGTTAACGCTGGACGATATTGCCGCTTGGCAGCCTGAGTTTTTAGTGATTTCGCCCGGCCCTTGTACGCCGACTGAGGCGGGGGTGTCCGTCGCGGCCATCCAGCGTTTTGCTGGTGAGATCCCTATTCTAGGGGTGTGCTTAGGTCATCAAGCGATAGGTCAGGCCTTTGGTGGAGAGATTGTTCGAGCCAAGCAGGTGATGCACGGTAAAACCTCGCCGGTCTTTCATCATAATGCTGGGGTATTTAGCGATTTACCCAACCCAGTGCAAACCACCCGCTACCATTCGTTGGTGATCAACCAGGCCTGCTTACCGGATTGTTTAGAGGTAACGGCTTGGACGCAAACTGAGTCGGGTGAGTTTGATGAGATTATGGGCGTGCGACATAAAAGCCTGCCCGTTGAAGGGGTGCAGTTTCACCCTGAATCCATCTTGACCGAGCAAGGTCATCAAATGTTGCAAAATTTTTTAAATCAGACAAGAGTGAGTTAGCCGATGTTAATTGCGCAAGCCTTGCAGGCATTGTTAAAAAAACAAGATTTAACTGGCTCACAAATGCGCGAGGTGATGCAGTACTTAATGTCGGGCGCGGCCAGTGATGCTGAAATCGCCGGTTTGCTAGTGGCCTTGCGAATGAAGGGCGAAACAATTGATGAAATTGCCGCTGCCGCTGAAGTCATGCGTAGCTTGTCGGTGAAGGTGTCCGTGAACGATAGTCAGGGCTTAATTGATACCTGTGGCACCGGCGGTGACGGTGCGAATATTTTTAACGTGTCTACCGCAACGGCATTTGTTGCAGCAGCAGGCGGCGCGAAGGTGGCTAAGCACGGTAACCGTTCGGTCTCGAGCAAGTCGGGTAGTGCCGACTTATTGGAAGCCGCTGGGGTGAATCTAGGCTTAACCGCTCATCAAGTCGAAGCCTGCATTGAGCAGTTAGGCGTCGGCTTTATGTTTGCGCCCGCTCATCACGGTGCTATGAAGCATGTGATTGGGGTGCGAAAGGCATTAGGTGTGCGTACGATATTTAATTTACTCGGCCCTTTAACCAATCCGGCTAATGCACCCGCGCAGGTATTAGGTGTGTATGATCGCGGTTTATTGGTCCCTTTTGCCCAGGTCTTAAAGCAGTTAGGCTCACAGCATGTCATGGTGGTGCATGCAGCGGATGGGTTAGATGAAATTTCGGTGGCGGCACCCACCTTTGTTGCCGAGTTGCGCGATGGCGCGATTAAAGAATGGCAAATTAATCCAGATGAATATGGCATGGCGCATAGCAGCTTATTGCCCTTGGCCGTCTCATCGGCACAAGAAAGTTTGGCGCTAATTAAGCAAGCTTTTTCGGGTGAGTCAGGCCCAGCAGCCGATATTATTAGTTTAAATGCCGGTGCAGCGCTGTATGTGGCGGGTCAAGCAGGTAGTTTTGCTGAGGGTGTGCAGCGTGCGAAACTGCTCATACAAGACGGTTCGGCACAACAAAAATTGGATCAGTTGGTTGAGCTTAGTCAGGCTATCTAATGAGGATGTAAGGAATACTATGGCGACGCCAACAATATTAACCAAGATTAATCAACGTAAACTGGCTGAGATAGCTGCAGCAGAAGCCTCCGTGCCCTTGGCAAATATAGCCGAGTTGGCTCAGCAGGCCTGCTTAGACAATCCCACGAGGGGTTTTGCACAAGCTTTGCAAGCTAAAGTGGCAGCAGGCCAAGCGGGCGTCATTGCTGAGATAAAAAAAGCCTCACCAAGCAAGGGTGTATTGCGTGAAAATTTTGATCCTGTTGCAATTGCGCAAGCCTACGAGCGTGCGGGGGCGGCTTGTTTATCTATTTTAACGGATGTAGATTTTTTTCAAGGTTCAGCGGATTATTTGCGCCAAGCGCGTGCGGCCGTCAGTTTACCGGTGATTCGCAAAGACTTTATTATTGCGCCCTATCAAGTCTATGAAGCACGGGCGATGGGGGCAGACTGCATTTTATTGATTGCGGCGTCTTTAGACGATACACAGATGCGCGACCTTACTGAGCTTGCGCAGTCCTTGCAAATGGATGTGCTGATTGAAGTGCATGATGCGCAAGAATTAACCCGTGCGCTACAAATTCCATTACCCCTAATTGGCATTAATAACCGCAACTTACATACCTTTGAGGTGAGTTTGCAAACCACGTTGGATTTACTGGCTGCTTTACCAGGCGATCGTCTAGTGATCACAGAGAGTGGCATTTTAAGTGCCGCAGATGTTGCGATGATGCGCAGCCATAATGTCCATGGCTTTTTGGTTGGTGAAGCCTTTATGCGTGCTCATGATCCAGGCGATGCACTGGCGAAGATGTTTGCTTAACATTAAAGCAGGCCTGGTTGAGTGTTTCTTAACCAGGCCTGCTTATTTGTAAGAATTAATAGAAATTAATTAAATTAAGTAGAGTAAAAGTGATGAATAAAATCGCAACCGTTAAATGGGTGGATGGCATGAGCTTTGTCGGTGAAACGGCTTCGGGTCATGCGGTTGTCATGGATGGGCCACCGGATATTGGTGGCAAAAATCTTGGCCCTCGCCCGATGGAAATGGTGTTGTTGGGTTTGGGAGGTTGCACGGCGGTCGATGTGATGATGATTTTGCAAAAGGGCGGGCAGGCGGTGCGTGATTGTCGCATTGAAGTCAGTGCGGAGCGCGCGGAAACAATTCCTAAGGTTTATACCAAAATCCATTTGCATTACGTGGTGACGGGGTCTGGTTTACAGGACAAGAAGGTGGCGCGCGCAGTGAATTTATCGGCTGAAAAATACTGTTCGGTATCTAAGATGCTTGAGCAGGCCGCAGAGCTTACCCATGATTTTGAACTAGTGGATGATGCAGAATAATGCAATTTACTGATTGATTTTACTTGCTTTTTTACTGTTGATCGTCATAATTCGCGTTTTCAAGTTTTTTAACCGTTATAGATTAAGTGAAGGTGGGCCAGATTATGTCCGAAAGTATTTTAAAAACCGGCAACGAGCATTTTGAAATCATTGAAAAAACCACCGTGATTGAATCCTCTTGGCCCACCCATGATCAAGCAGTAGAAGATTTAACTCAAGACCATTTTATTGTGCGCGATGGTAAGGAATATGCAGGCACGCATCTGATTATCGATCTTTGGGGGGCAAAGCGTTTAGATGAGTTGGAGCTGATGGAAGACACCTTGCGCGAGGCGGTTACGCAAGCGGGTGCGACCTTGTTACATATTCATTTGCACCACTTTACACCTAACGGCGGTATTTCCGGGGTGGCGGTTCTGGCTGAATCGCACATCAGTGTTCATTCATGGCCAGAGCGCGATTTTGCGGCCTTTGATGTGTTTATGTGTGGTGATGCCCAGCCCGAAAAAGCGATCGCTGTGTTAGAAGCCGCTTTTACGCCCAGTCGTGTGGTGGTTGATACTTTGTTACGCGGCGATGTGGATACGGCCAGTGCTGAGGATGCCGCGTGAGTGAGTTGAGTTATTTAGAAACCTTGCATCCCTCTTGGGGTCAGGCGTTTATTATGGATGAGGTATTGTTTGAAAACAAAACCGAGCATCAGCATCTGATTATCTTTAATAACGCCCAATGGGGTCGGGTAATGGCGCTAGATGGTGTGATTCAAACCACCGAACGTGATGAGTTTATTTATCACGAGATGTTGACGCATGTGCCTATGATGGCGCATCCAAAGCCCCAGCGTGTCTTGATTATTGGCGGGGGCGATGGCGGTATTCTGCGTGAGGTGCTTAAACACCCAGATGTTGAACAAGTAACCCAGGTAGAGATTGATGAGGCGGTCGTTACGCTGTGTCGTGAGTATTTTCCGAATCACTCCCAAGGTGCGTATGATGATCCGCGTTTGAATTTGGTAATTGGTGATGGCGTTGATTTTGTCAACCAGACCCAGCAAAAATTTGATGTGGTCATTTCGGACTCAACGGATCCGGTTGGGCCGGGTGAAGTCTTGTTCACATCCCGTTTTTACCAAGGTGTGCAGGCCTGTTTAGCTGAGGGTGGCGTGTTTGTTGCCCAAAATGGTGTCAGCTTTTTGCAGGGCAATGAAGTTAAAACCTCTGCCCAGCGTCTGGGCCTAACCTTTGCAAAACGAGGATTTTATTCCGTGGCGGTGCCAACCTACGTGGGTGGCATTATGACCTTGGCTTGGGCTAGCGATTCAGTGGACTTGCCATCTGTGTTGCCTCGTGGGTTTGAGCTGGCGACACGCTATTACACGCCTGCGTTGCACCAGGCCTGCTTTGCGCTGCCCCGTTATGTTTTAGATCAGCTTTAAACAAAAGGCAGGGCTTGTGTACTTGGTGGTGTTGGTTCAGTTTGCTCGTCAAGTGCTGTCAACACGGCATAGGCCATAACCTGTGCAAGGCGCTGCGCTTCTTGGGTTGTAATGGTATAGGCTGGCATGCTGTAAACCAGCTTGCCAAAAGGTCTTAGCCAAACGTTTTCCGTTAAAGCTAGCTGTTGAATCCGGCTGGCTAAATCTTCTCGACTCAGTTCAATGACCGCGACGCCGCCAAGGCAGCGCACATCAACAATATCTGGATGCTGGAGTGATTGCCAGGCCTGGCTGAAAATGGCTTGAATTTGATTCACCGCCGCTTGCCAATCATATTCTTGTAATAATTTAACACTGGCATGGGCAATGCGGCAGGCTAGTGGGTTGGCCATAAAGGTGGGGCCGTGCATTAGCAGGCCTGGTTCCGCTCTACTGATACCGTCGCGAATCCGCTCGTTACAAAGTGTAGCCGCTAAGCTAATCATGCCGGCGCTCAAGCCTTTGCCAAGTGTCATTATATCGGGTTGCAGCCCGGCCCATTCACAGGCGAAAAGCTTGCCTGTTCGCCCCAGTCCGGTTGCAATTTCATCGGCAATGAGTAACACATCATATTCACGACAAAGGGCTGTGGCTTGACGTAAGTAGTCAGTAGAATAAAAACGCATGCCTCCAGCGCCTTGGATAATCGGCTCAAAAACAAACGCAGCTATGTTTTGATGGTTTTGCTCAAGTACAGCTTTAAGCGAATCTAAGCAGGTCTGGTCAGTAAGTGGCTGGTCGGGGTGGTGAGATATGGGCGGTGCTTCAGCAAACAAATTGGGCATTAAGTTTTGGGCAAATAAATGGTGCATGCCATCCACAGGGTCGCAAACCGACATGGCACCAAAAGTGTCACCATGATAGGCATGTTTTAGGGCAATAAATCGAGATTTCTGTGGTTGACCAATAGATTTCCAGTATTGCAGTGCCATTTTTAGCGCCACTTCGACGGCAATGGAGCCCGAGTCGGCAAAGAAGATATGTTGTAAGTTTTTAGGGGTAATAGCTAAAACCGCATCCGCTAATTCACTAGCAGGTTGATGGCTAAAACCACCAAACATAATATGCGGCATCTGATTTAGTTGGTCGTGGGCGGCAGCTAGAATGTTTGGATGATTGTAGCCATGAATAGCAGACCACCAGGAGGACATGGCATCGAGTAAAACGCGACCATCAGCAAGTTGAATAGAACAGCCGTTTGTGTCAACAGCTTCAAGGGCGGGTTGCCTTGCAGGTAGTGTGCTATAGGGGTGCCAAATGTGTTGCTGATCAAGTTGGGTAAAGTTCATATAGTGAATGATTACCTCCTAAACAAAGAATGAAATAATGCCGGTAATTATTTTAAAACTTTAGCATTCTTTTGTTGACAGGTGTTTTTTTTAAAGTAGAATACGCAACCACATTTGGAGGGTTTCCCGAGCGGTCAAAGGGGGCAGACTGTAAATCTGCTGGCTCAGCCTTCGTTGGTTCGAATCCAGCACCCTCCACCAAATTCCTGCGGGTGTCGTATAATGGCTATTACCTCGGCCTTCCAAGCCGAAGACGTGGGTTCGATTCCCATCACCCGCTCCATTTCATGATTTAGAAATTCAGCTCTCATAGCTCAGTTGGTAGAGCGCTTCCATGGTAAGGAAGAGGTCACCAGTTCGATTCTGGTTGAGAGCTCCATTTTTAGGCTGGGGTGCCCAGTCAATTAGTAATGCTAAAACGGGGTTCGTCATGGCAAAAGCAAAGTTTGAACGTACAAAGCCGCACGTAAACGTGGGCACGATTGGTCACGTTGACCATGGTAAAACTACCTTAACAGCGGCGTTAACGATTGTTCAAGGTAAGAAGTTTGGTGGTGACGTAAAAGGTTACGATCAGATTGATAACGCACCAGAAGAAAAGGCGCGTGGTATCACCATTTCGACAGCTCACGTAGAGTATGAGTCAGACACTCGTCACTATGCGCACGTTGACTGTCCAGGGCATGCTGACTATGTTAAAAACATGATCACTGGTGCGGCGCAGATGGATGGTGCGATTCTAGTATGTTCGGCCGCTGACGGCCCTATGCCACAAACGCGTGAGCACATTTTGTTATCACGTCAGGTAGGTGTACCTTACATCGTTGTGTTCCTAAACAAAGCGGACATGGTTGATGACGAAGAGTTGTTAGAATTGGTTGAGATGGAAGTGCGTGAGTTGTTGTCTGAGTATGACTTCCCAGGTGATGACACACCAGTAATCAAAGGTTCTGCACTAAAAGCGATCGAAGGTGACCAGTCTGACATTGGTGAGCCAGCGATTGGTCAGCTAATTGAAGCGCTTGATACGTACATTCCAGAGCCAACGCGTGAAACTGACAAGCCGTTCCTAATGCCGGTTGAAGATGTATTCTCAATCCAGGGTCGTGGTACGGTAGTAACCGGTCGTGTTGAGACGGGTGTTGTAAAAGTGGGTGACGAGATCGAAATCGTAGGTATTCGTGATACCACT
>NZ_FOYY01000005.1 GCF_900112445.1 Thiomicrospira sp. ALE5
TAAAACGACCGTAACCGGTGTTGAGATGTTCCGTAAGTTGTTAGACCAAGGTGAAGCAGGCGATAACGTTGGTGTTCTATTACGTGGTACTAAGCGTGAAGACGTAGAGCGTGGTCAAGTACTAAGCCATGTTGGTAAGATTAATCCACATACGCAGTTTGAAGGCGAAGTGTACGTGTTATCAAAAGAAGAAGGTGGTCGTCATACCCCATTCTTTAATGGTTACCGTCCACAGTTCTACTTCCGTACAACTGACGTAACGGGTGCATGTGAACTCCCATCAGGCGTAGAAATGGTTATGCCGGGTGACAACATTCAAATGACGATCACCCTAATCAACCCAATCGCAATGGACGAAGGTCTACGTTTTGCGATTCGTGAAGGTGGTCGTACCGTTGGTGCGGGTGTTGTTTCTAAGATCTTGAAGTAATCAATAACTATTGATTAATTAGGTTTTAGGGTATATAATCCGCAACCTTATTAGCAGTAGGCATATGCCTGCTGCTTTTATTTTTTTTATAAAGCGAGAAGTGTTTATGGCAACTCAAAATATTCGTATTCGCTTAAAAGCGTTTGATCATCGTTTGATAGATCAGTCAGCTAAAGAGATTACTGAAACGGCTAAGCGTACTGGGGCACAAGTTAAAGGTCCTATTCCGATGCCAACGCGTAAAGAACGTTTTACTGTGTTGATTTCACCGCATGTAAATAAGGATGCGCGTGATCAATATGAGATTCGCACTCATAAAAGAATGCTAGATATCGTTGATCCAACTGATAAAACTGTAGATGCACTAATGAAGCTAGACCTAGCTGCAGGTGTTGATGTTCAGTTGGAATTACGTTAGTTAGCGATAGAAGCCATCAATCGTAATGGCGGATTGCAATAATAAGAGGTATTTTTAATGAGTATTGGTATCGTTGGAAAGAAAGTTGGAATGACACGCATCTTTAATGATGAAGGTGTGTCTGTTCCAGTTACAGTGGTTGAGGTTTCACCAAATCGTGTGACTCAGCTTAAAACGATCGAGAACGATGGTTATGCTGCAGTTCAGGTAACCGCCGGCTCAAAGCATTCTGGACGTGTTAATAAGCCAGCTGCGGGTCACTTTGCTAAGGCAGGTGTTGAAGCAGGTGAAGGTTTATGGGAGTTCCGAGTAACAAATGATGAGTTATCTGCCTATGAAGTGGGCGCTGAGCTCACCGTTGCACAGCTGGCAGATACGCCAGTTGTCGATGTGATTGGTAAGACCAAAGGTAAAGGCTTTCAAGGTGGTGTTAAGCGTCATAACTTTAGAACGCAGGATGCAACACATGGTAACTCACTGTCTCATCGTGTCTTAGGTTCAATTGGTCAAAACCAAACACCTGGTCGTGTTTTTAAAGGCAAGAAAATGGCCGGTCACATGGGTGATGTGCGTCAAACTACGCTTAATCTAGACCTGGTTAAGGTTGATGTTGAAAACAATCTACTCTTAATCAAGGGTGCTGTTCCTGGAGCAAAAGGTGGAACAGTTATCGTGCGTAAAGCAATTAAGTAAGGTGGGCGCAATGGAATTAAAAATGATTGAATTAGCAACGGGTAATCAGGCAGGTACTGTTGGCGTTTCAGACGCAGTATTTGGTGTTGATTTCAATGAAACACTGGTTCACCAGGTTGTCGTTGCCTATATGGCTGGTGCGCGTTCGGGTACCAAGAAGCAGAAGACACGCTCTGAAGTTAGAGGTGGTGGAATTAAACCTTGGCGCCAAAAGGGTACGGGTCGTGCCCGTGCCGGTACTATCAGAAGCCCACTGTGGGTTGGTGGTGGTCGTGCTTTTCCAGGTCACAACCGTGATTTTAGTCAAAAAGTAAATAAAAAAATGTACCGTGGCGCAATGAAATCAATTCTTTCTGAGTTGAATCGTAACGGTCGTTTAATTGTTGTTGATGATTTTAAAGTAGAGGCACCAAAAACACGCGAGTTTAAAGCTAAGCTTGCACAGCTTGGTGTTAATGATGCGTTGATTGTCACAGAGGCGTTTGATGAGTACTTGTACTTATCATCACGTAATTTGTATCAAGCAGATGTTTGTGATGTTGCCTCAATTGATCCACTGAGTCTTGTTGGTTTCAAAAACGTAGTGATGACTCAGGGTGCTGTTAAGCAGTTAGAGGAGAAATACGCATGAGTAATGAGCGTCTATTAAAAGTATTGCTAGCGCCGCATGTGTCTGAAAAGAGTGCCTTAATGGCTGACAGTAAGTCGCAGTATGTCTTTAAAGTTGCACCAGATGCGACTAAGAATGAAGTAAAGCAGGCCGTTGAAAGTCTGTTTGATGTGCAGGTGGAGTCTGTTAATGTGCTAAATCTTAAAGGTAAGCGCAAGATGTTTAAGGGCCGTCCTGGTAAACGTAATGGTGTAAGAAAAGCCATTGTAAAATTAACCGCCGGTCAAGAAATAGACTTTGTTGCGGGTGAATAAGGAGTAATTTATGGCGATTATTAAGAAATCAAAACCTACTTCTCCCGGACGTCGCTTCGTAGTTAGTATCGTTGAGCCTGGATTGCATAAGGGTGATCCTTATGCTCCGCTGCTCGAGAAGAAAAGTAAAAAAGGCGGTCGTAACAATACCGGTCGTATTACAGTAAGACATACAGGTGGTGGGCATAAGCAACATTACCGTTTAATCGATTTTAAACGTAATAAAGACGGGATCCCTGCCGTTGTTGAACGCTTAGAGTATGACCCAAACCGTACGGCAAACATTGCCCTGATTAGATATGCAGATGGTGAGCGTGCTTATATTCTTGCTCCGCGCAATCTTAAGGCGGGTGACAAGGTTGAATCTGGTGTTCATGTAAATATTAAAGTTGGTAATACATTGCCGTTGCGTAACATACCAGTAGGTACCGTCGTTCATGCCCTAGAAATGCGTCCAGGAAAAGGTGCTCAAATAGCCCGTAGCGCCGGTGCATCCGTACAAATTGCTGGCAAGGAAGGCTCTTATGTTTTAGTTAAGTTACGTTCAGGTGAAATGCGCAAAATTCACGTTGAATGTAGAGCAACTATTGGTGAGGTTGGAAATACCGAACATAATCTCCGCAAGCTAGGTAAAGCTGGTGCTAAAAGATGGCGTGGTGTTCGTCCAACTGTTCGTGGTGTTGCAATGAACCCGGTAGACCATCCACATGGTGGTGGTGAAGGTCGTACCTCTGGTGGTCGTCATCCCGTGACGCCTTGGGGTGTGCCGACTAAAGGTAAGAAAACTCGTAGCAATAAGCGTACAAATAATATGATTGTACGTCGTCGTAATAGTAAATAAGGAAGGACATAATGCCACGTTCAGTTAAAAAAGGACCTTTTGTAGATCATCACTTGGCAAAGAAAGTGATTGAGGCGCAAGAATCTGGTAATAAACGTCCAATTAAAACTTGGTCAAGACGTTCAATGATCTTGCCAGATATGATTGGTTTAACCATAGCCGTGCATAACGGCAAAGAGCACATTCCTGTTTTCGTTTCAGAGAACATGGTAGGTCACAAGTTAGGTGAGTTTTCTATGACTCGTACCTATCGTGGTCATGCTGCTGATAAGAAAGCTAAGCGATAGGAGATATAAGATGCAAGTTAGTGCAACACATAAATTCGCTCGTATTTCTCCACAGAAAGCACGTTTAGTAGCAGACCTTATTCGTGGTAAAAGTGTTGAGTCGGCAGTAAATATTCTTGCTTTTAGCGATAAAAAGGCCGCTGATTTGATGAAGAAGGTATTAAACTCTGCCATTGCTAATGCTGAGAACAATAATGGTGCCGATGTTGATGAGCTTCTAGTAACAGCTGTGTTTGTGGATGAAGGTCCATTAATGAAGCGTATGAGAGCCCGTGCGAAAGGTCGAGGAAATCGTATCATTAAGCGCATGAGTCATATCACTGTTACTGTTGGCGAAAAATAAGGAGAGCCATTATGGGTCAAAAAGTACATCCAATTGGTATTCGTCTCGGCATTGCAAAGGATTGGAATGCACGTTGGTATGCGGATAGCAAAAATTATTCAGACTTCCTTGTAAGTGACATTGAAATTCGTAATGAATTAAACAAGAAGTTAAAGAATGCATCAGTTAGTAAAATTCATATTGAACGCGTAGCGAATGGTATTCGCGTTACTATTCATACTGCCCGTCCTGGTATTGTGATTGGTAAGAAGGGCGAAGATATTGAAAAATTGAAAGCTGATCTTGTCAAAAAAACTGGCTTGCCAGTTAACATAAATATTGAAGAAGTTAAGAAGCCAGAATTGGATTCAAAGCTTGTTGCAGAAAGCATTGCACAGCAATTAGAGAAGCGTATCCAGTTTCGTCGTGCGATGAAGCGCGCTGTCGGAAATGCGATGCGTCTTGGTGCGCAGGGTATTAAGGTCGCTATTGCTGGTCGCTTGAACGGAGCTGAAATTGCCCGTACAGAATGGTACAGAGAGGGGCGTGTACCGCTTCACACTCTTCGAGCTGATATTGATTATACAAGTTATGAAGCTGATACAACGTACGGTAAGCTAGGTGTTAAGGTTTGGATTTTTCACGGCGAAAAGCTTGGCAAATTGTCTTTAACTTCTAATGATAATCAAAAACAACCTAAAGGCAAGAAAGGCCGTAAATAAAAGGATTTAGACCATGTTAATGCCTAAGCGTACTAAATTTAGAAAAGTTCAAAAAGGACGTAACCGTGGTTTGGCTCTAGCTGGTAGCAAAGTCAGTTTTGGTGAGTATGGTTTGAAGGCTGTAGAACGTGGCCGTATAACATCTCGTCAAATAGAGTCGGCTCGTAGAGCGATGACACGCCATATCAAGCGTGGCGGTAAAATTTGGATTCGTGTTTTCCCTGATAAGCCTATTACCAGTAAGCCTCTTGAGGT
This sequence comes from Thiomicrospira sp. ALE5, assembly GCF_900112445.1. Lineage (GTDB taxonomy): Bacteria > Pseudomonadota > Gammaproteobacteria > Thiomicrospirales > Thiomicrospiraceae > Thiomicrospira. Next base: position 4,893 of record NZ_FOYY01000005.1, read on the forward strand.
TCGTATGGGTAAAGGTAAGGGGAGCGTTGAATACTGGGTTGCTCAGATTCAACCAGGTCGTGTCCTTTATGAAGTTCAGGGTGTCAATGAAAGCCTAGCGCGTGAAGCGTTTAGTTTAGCTGCCGCTAAACTTCCTTTCAAAACACAGTTTGTAATCAGAACGGTGATGTAAGATGACTAGTAAAGAACTAAGAGAAAAAAGTCCTGAGGATTTGAACACTGAGTTGCAGGCTTTATTAAAGGAGCAGTTTAACCTAAGAATGCAACAAGCTACTGGTCAATTAGCAAGTACTGCACAGTTAAAAACAGTTAGGCGTTCAATTGCTCGTGTAAAAACCATCATTCGTGAAAAAGTGAGTGTATAATAATGAGCTCAGAAAATGTAAAAGCAAGAACGCGTGCTGGTGTAGTTGTTAGTAATGCAATGGATAGTTCAATCGTTGTGCTAACCGAGCGTTATGTTAAGCACGCTAAGTATAAAAAGTATGTTAAGAAGTCTACTAAAATAATGGCTCATGATGCTGATAATCAGTGTCAGGTTGGTGATAAGGTTACGATTCAAGAATGTCGTCCTCTGTCAAAAAGTAAGTCTTGGACTTTAGTAGAAATTAACGAAAAAGCTAAAATCTAACAATATTGGTTTTTGTTTTTTCACCGCTGATGTAACTAAGCCTTTTGGAACTGGTTACGCAGCGGTTTTTGTGTTATTATTAATTATTTGGCTGATTTATAGCAAATTTGGAGTGCCGCTATGATTCAAATGCAAACAATTTTAGACGTTGCAGACAACAGTGGTGCAAAGCGTGTGCAATGTATCAAAGTGTTGGGTGGTTCTAAGCGCCGATATGCGAGCGTTGGAGATGTAATTAAGGTTTCTATTAAAGAAGCTGCACCGCGTGGGAAGGTTAAAAAAGGCGATGTTTACAACGCTGTCGTTGTAAGAACTGCGAAAGGCGTGCGTCGTCCAGACGGTTCATTAATTCGTTTTGATGGTAATGCCGCTGTTATTCTTAATAGTAAGCAAGAGCCAATTGGAACTCGTATTTTTGGACCAGTAACACGTGAATTGCGTACAGAGAAATTTATGAAAATTGTTTCTTTAGCGCCAGAAGTGTTGTAAGGGGAAAAGAATGAATCGTTTAAGAAAAGGTGATGAAGTGATTGTCATCACAGGTAAAGACAAAGGTAAAAGAGGAACAGTCTCTAAATTTGTTACTGCCGATAAAGTTTTGGTTGATGGAATTAATCTTGTAAAAAAACATACAAAGGCTAATCCAATGACAGGTTCACAAGGTGGTATTGTGACGAAGGAAATGCCAATTCACATTTCAAATGTAGCGTTATTGAACCCTGAGACACAGAAAGCAGATAAAGTTGGATTTCGTGTTGAAGATAATGTGAAGGTTAGATATTTCAAGTCAACAGATAAAGCGGTTGACGCTTAATTGGATTGGTGAAATGGCAAGATTAAAACAAGTATATAAAGAACAAATAGTACATAAGCTGGTTGAGCAGTTTGGCTATAAGTCCGTTATGCAGGCGCCAAAAGTTACCAAAATTACCCTAAACATGGGCGTTGGTGCGGCGTTAGCTGATAAAAAGATTTTAGATAATGCTTTAGCAGACATGGAAGCAATTACTGGTCAGAAGCCTGTTAAGACATTGGCTCGTAAGTCAGTGGCTGCTTTCAAGGTTCGTCAGGGCTGGCCGATTGGCTGTAAAGTGACATTGCGTGGTGAGAGAATGTATGAATTCCTTGACCGCCTTATCAATATTTCCCTACCACGTGTACGTGACTTTCGTGGCCTTAATGCAAAATCATTTGATGGCCGTGGTAATTACACAATGGGCGTTAAAGAGCAGATTATCTTCCCAGAGATTGAGTTTGAAAAGGTTGATATGATGCGCGGTATGGATATTAATATTGCGACAACTGCGCAGACAGATGCTGAAGCTAAAGCTTTGCTAGAAGCTTTTAATTTCCCATTTAAGAAATAAAAGGAATTGAAATGGCAAAGACTTCAATGAAGATGCGCGAAGCAAAGCGTACAAAAACAGTTGCGAAGTATGCAGAAAAACGTGCTGAACTAAAGGCTAAATCTGTAGACATGAGTCTTTCATATGAAGAGCGTATGGAAGCAATGGACAAGTTGGCTCGCCTGCCACGTAATGCCTCGCCTGTTAGACAACAGCGTCGCTGCAAATTAACAGGTAGACCTCATGCTGTTTACAAGAAGTTTGGTTTATCACGAAATATGCTTCGTTTATATGCAATGCAGGGCGACGTACCTGGTTTAAGAAAAGCTAGTTGGTAGGATTTTATTTATGAGTATGTCAGATCCAATCGCCGATATGCTAACGCGTATCAGAAACGGTCAAATGGCGGGTCACAAGAGCGTCACTATGCCGTCTTCAAAATTAAAAGCATCAGTTGCAAAATTATTGGCTGATGAAGGTTATATAGAAAAATTTGATGTTAAGGATCTAAACGGTAAGATGACTCTTTCTGTAGATCTGAAATATTATCAAGGACAGCCTGTTATTGAATTGTTAAAGCGTGTTAGCCGTCCAGGATTACGCGTTTATAAGAACAAGGATGAGTTGCCTAAAGTTATTGGTGGCCTAGGTGTCGCTGTTGTTTCAACATCAAAAGGCATTATGTCTGATCGTCAAGCTCGTGAAGTGGGTGTTGGTGGTGAGATCTTATGCTATGTAGCTTAAGGAGAGATTTATGTCAAGAATAGCAAAAGCTCCCATTACGCTACCTTCTGGTGTCGATATTAAAGTCGAAGATAATATGGTTTCTGTGAAGGGTGCAAAAGGTGCGGTAACAGGTCCATTAAATAAGTCTGTAAGCATAACTAATGATTCTGGTGTATTAACCTTTGCACCTAATGGCAATGCTGTTGATGGCTGGGCTCAGGCAGGTACTGCACGCTCACTGGTTAACAATATGATTATTGGTGTTACAGAGGGTTTTGAAAAACGCCTGAAGTTAGTTGGTGTTGGTTACCGTGCTCAGGTTCAGGGTAATGTTGTAAACCTTACGCTTGGTTTTTCACATCCGGTTGCTCATAAGTTACCTGATGGTGTTACTGCTGAAACACCTAGTCAGACTGAGATTGTTTTACGTGGTGCTGATAAGCAGGTTGTAGGACAAGTTGCTGCACAAATACGTGGCTACCGTCCACCTGAGCCTTATAAAGGTAAAGGTGTTAAGTATGCTGATGAGCGTATTTTGCGTAAAGAAGCTAAGAAGAAATAAGGTTGGTAATCATGGATAGTAAACAATCAAGACTTCGTCGTGCCAAGAAGACACGTGCTAAGATCAGTGAACTGAATATGCCACGTCTATGTGTCAATCGTACACCACGTCATATCTATGCGCAGCTAATTGCTGCTGATGGTGCCACTGTTATTGCTGCTAGCTCTACGGTACAAGCTGACGTTAAAAGTGCTGTCAAGTATTCAGGTAATAAAACTGCGGCTGAAGTTGTCGGAAAAGCGATTGCTGAAAAAGCAAAGTCGGCAGGAGTGACCAAAGTTGCTTTTGATCGTTCAGGTTTTAAATACCACGGTCGTGTACAGGTCCTTGCTGACGCTGCACGTGCAAATGGTCTAGAGTTTTAAGATAAGGGTTGATTATGTCTTCACAAGAATTGCAAGATGGTCAAGACGGCTTAATCGAGAAATTAGTTTCAGTACGTCGTGTTGCTAAAGTAGTTAAAGGTGGTCGTGTATTCTCCTTCTCTGCACTTACTGTGGTAGGTGATGGTGAAGGACGCATTGGCTTTGGAAGTGGTAAGGCAAGTGAAGTTCCTGTTGCAATTAAAAAAGCAATGGAGCAAGCACGCCGTAACATGCGTAATGTCCATTTGAATGATGGTACGCTTGAGTATCCAATCAGTTTTGAACAAGGTGCTGCTAAAATTGTAATGTTACCAGCTTCCGAGGGTACTGGTGTTATTGCAGGTGGTAGTATGCGTTCTGTATTGGAAGCGGCAGGTGTAAGAAACGTACTTGCGAAATGTATTGGTACTACACGTCCAGTAAATGTTGTTAGAGCTACAGTCAATGCACTTACTTCAATGCATTCACCTGATTACATCGCTGCTAAGCGTGGTAAAACAGTAAATGAGATTGTAGGTGGATAAGATGGCAGATAAAAAAAGAATTAATGTCACTTTAGTTAAAAGTATTATTGGTCGTTTACCTAATCATAAGGCCTGTGTAAAAGGTCTTGGATTGCGTAGAATGCATCACACGGTTTCAGTGATTGATACTCCTGAAAATCGTGGCATGATCAATAAAGTTTCTTATTTATTAAAAGTAGAGGAAGCCTAAGATGTTTTTAAATACATTAGCGCCTTCTGAAGGAACTAAACGTGCACGTAAACGCGTTGGACGTGGTCAAGGTTCTGGTCTTGGTAAAATGGGTGGACGTGGTCATAAAGGTCAGAAGTCGCGCTCAGGCGGATTTCATAAAGTTGGCTTTGAGGGTGGTCAAATGCCAATTCAGCGTCGTCTGCCGAAAGTTGGCTTTACATCAATGAAAGCTATGGTTACCACTGAGATTAGGCTTGATACGCTTAATCGTCTAGATGCAGTTGAAATTGACCTTGAAACATTAAAGGCGGCTAATCTTATCGGAAAGAAAATTCGCTTTGTTAAGGTGGTCAACTCCGGCGAAATTAATCGTGCGGTTAAGTTAAACGGAATCAAGGCTACTGAATCAGCTAAGCAAGCAATTGTTGCTGCTGGTGGAAGTGTAGATATTTAAATATGAATAGTCCTGCAATAGCTCAATCTGGTAGTTCTTCCCAAGGTTGGGGTGATTTAAAGGCACGTTTATTATTTGTTCTGGGTGCTCTAATTGTGTTTAGGTTAGGCACTCATATACCTGTTCCGTCGATTGATCCAATTGCACTTGCTGCGATGTTTGAACAACAACGCGGTACTGTTTTGGATATGTTTAACATGTTCTCTGGTGGTGCGTTAGAGCGTCTATCAATACTTGCATTGGGTATTATGCCGTATATTTCTGCGGCTATTATTATGCAACTTTTGACCGCTGTGTCACCAACACTAGAGCAGTTGAAAAAGGAAGGCGAGGCTGGTCGACGTAAGATAACGCAATACACTCGCTATGGTACCGTTGTACTTGCAACCTTCCAAGCTATAGGTGTTTCAATCGCGCTACAGGCACAAAATATAAATGGTATGCCAGTTGTTGTAAACCCTGGGCCATTGTTTATGGTAACCGCTGTTGTAACACTAGTTAGTGGGACAATATTTCTAATGTGGTTGGGTGAACAAATCACCGAACGTGGTATTGGCAATGGTATTTCGTTAATTATTTTTGCAGGTATCGTTGCTGGCTTACCATCTGCCTTGGGTGGAACCCTGGAACAGGTTCATACTGGTGCATTGCATGCAATTACTGTAATAATACTATTATTGTTAGTTGCCGCTGTTACTGCATTTGTAGTTTTTGTTGAAAGGGGGCAAAGACGGATCCCGGTTCAGTATGCCCAGAGAATGAGAGGTCGTAAGCTATATGGTGGACAAGAAGGACATTTGCCACTTAAGCTTAATATGGCTGGTGTAATACCGCCCATCTTCGCCTCAAGTATTATTCTATTCCCAGCATCATTGGGTGGTTGGTTTGGTTCATCGGATAACATGAGTTGGTTAAAGGATATTGCGACAACCCTGGCTCCCGGCCAGCCGTTGTACATAATGTTCTATGCGCTTGCTATCATGTTTTTCTGCTTCTTTTATACTGCAATTGTATTTAATCCAAAGGATACAGCAGATAATTTAAGAAAGTCGGGTGCTTTCTTACCAGGTATTAGACCAGGACCTCAAACAGCTAGATATATCGACACCATAATGGGTCGATTAACACTTGCTGGCGCAGTGTACATAACCGCAGTGTGTTTATTACCTGAGTTTTTAATTCTGTATTGGAATGTTCCCTTCTATTTTGGGGGTACAGCGTTACTGATTATAGTAATTGTTGTTATGGACTTTATGACACAGATACAAGCTCAGTTAATGTCCGGTCAATACGAAAGTATGATGAAGAAGGCTAATTTAAAAGGGCGATAGTTTTTTTACTCTAGCCTAGTTTTTGAGCGCGAAAACAAGTATAATCGCCTGTTTTCGCAAAATAGAATTTTTTAGGGGAGCGTCAATATGGCACGTATTGCCGGCGTAAATTTACCGCTAAACAAGCACATTGTTATCGGTTTAAGATCAATTTATGGTATTGGTCAAACAACAGCGCAAAACCTTTGTACTGTTGCCAACATTGATCCAACAACTAAGGTTAGAGATATGACCGAAGACCAGTTGGAATCTTTACGTGTTGAAATTGCAAAATATAAAATTGAGGGTGACCTTCGTCGTCAAGTCTCGATGAATATTAAACGTTTAATGGATATGGGTTGCTACCGTGGTATTCGTCACCGCCGTAGTTTGCCATTACGTGGTCAGCGCACAAAAACAAATGCGCGTACACGTAAAGGGCCCAAGAAACCAATTAAAAGATAAGCATAGCTGAGATAAATTATGGCAAAAGCAAATACGCGTGCAAAGAAGAAAGTTAAGCAGGTTATTAGTGATGCGGTTGCGCATGTGCATGCTTCTTTCAACAATACTATTGTTACAATCACTGATCGCCAAGGTAATGCACTTTGTTGGGCTACTGCAGGTGGTAGTGGTTTTCGTGGTTCAAGAAAAAGTACACCTTTTGCAGCGCAGGTCGCTGCAGAGCGTGCCGGCCAGATGGCTCACGAATACGGCGTGAAAAATATGGATGTTATGGTAAAGGGTCCAGGCCCTGGTCGTGACTCTGCCGTTCGTGGTTTAAATAGTGCTGGATTTAAAATTACTTCGATTTCTGATGTGACACCTATTCCACATAATGGCTGTCGTCCATCTAAGAAACGTCGTGTTTAAGGGATAATTTCATGGCAAGATATATTGGTCCAAAGTGTAAATTAGCACGTCGCGAAGGAACTGATCTGTTCCTAAAAAGCGGTGCTCGTAGCATTGATTCTAAATGTAAAATTGATCAGGTGCCTGGTCAACACGGTGCACGTCGTACACGTGTTACTGAATATGGCACCCAGCTACGTGAAAAACAAAAGGTTCGTCGTATTTACGGTGTACTAGAAAAGAAGTTTCGTCTTTATTACAAAGAAGCTGATCGTCGTAAAGGTTCAACAGGTGTAAACCTGTTACAAATTCTTGAAAGCCGTTTAGATAATGTTGTATACCGTATGGGCTTTGCCTCTACGCGTGCCGAAGCACGTCAATTAGTATCGCATAAAGCTATTCAAGTAAATGGCCAAACTGTAAATATTCCTTCTTATGAAGTATCAGCCGGTGATGTGGTCGCTATTCGTGAGAAGTCACGTAATCAATCGCGTATTGCTCAAGCGTTAGAGCTATCTGCAAAAATGGGTCAAGCTTCTTGGGTAGAGGTAGATGCCAAGGCTTTTCAAGGAACATTTAAATCAGTTCCGGACCGCAGTGATTTATCATCTGATATCGCTGAAAACCTTATCGTAGAGCTTTACTCTAAGTAATAAAAATTTTGGAGATGACTCCTGATGCAAGAGATGTTAGAACAGTTGTTAACCCCGCGTCTTGTTGACATCAAAAGAATTAGTGCAACGCATAGTCGTGTAACGCTAGAACCTCTTGAACGTGGTTTTGGACACACGCTAGGCAATGCACTAAGACGTATTTTATTGTCCTCTATGCCCGGTGCAGCTATAACTGAGGTTCAGATTGATGGTGTGTTACATGAATATTCTTCTATTGAGGGTGTTCGTGAGGACGTGCTAGAAATTCTATTGAATCTGAAAGAGGTTGCGGTCAAGCTTAATACACGTCAGTCTACCGAGATGAGTCTGTCTGTTGTTGGGCCTGCAGTTGTACGCGCTAAGGATATTCAAGTTGATCACGATACTGAGATATGTAACCCAGATTTGGTTATAGCACATCTTGGTGACGGTGCGAAACTTGCAATGGATTTGCGTGTCGAAAAAGGTATTGGATATAGTGCTGCTACTCAAGGTGATCAAGCTGCTGGAACGGTAGGATTTCTTAAATTAGATGCTAGCTTTAGTCCAGTTCATACTGTAAGTTACTCGGTTGAGAACGCTCGTGTTGAACAGCGTACTGATTTAGATAAACTTATTTTAGATGTAGTGACTAATGGTACTTTAGATCCTGAAGATGCAATCAAACAGGCTGCAACGGTATTGCATTATCAGTTGAATGCCTTTGTTGACTTGAAGCATCAGGAAGTTGAGGCACCTCAGGAAGAAGAAAATGAATATGATCCTATTTTCTTACAACCTGTTGATGACTTAGAGCTTACAGTTCGTTCAGCGAACTGCTTGAAGGCAGAGCAGATTTACTATATTGGTGACTTAGTACAACGTACTGAAGCGCATTTATTAAAAACGCCAAACCTGGGTAAAAAGTCATTACAAGAAATCAAAGATGTTCTTGCTCAGCGTGGCTTAGGTTTGGGTACTAAATTAGACAATTGGCCACCATCAAGTTTGGTGGGTAAAGAGTCAGCGTAATTTTAGAAGGAAGCTATTATGCGTCATCGTAAGAGTGGTCGTAAATTAAACCGCAATAGCTCGCACCGTAAGGCGATGTTCAAAAACATGTCTGCCTCTTTGATCGAACATGAAATGATCAAAACGACGGTAGCGAAGGCTAAAGAATTGCGTAGTGTTGCAGAGCCGTTAATTACTCTTGCAAAAGAAGACAGTGTTCATAACCGTCGTCTTGCTTTTGCACGTTTAGGTAGTAAAGCGGCAGTTGGTAAGTTATTTTCAGATTTAGGTGTTCGTTACCAGGGTCGTCCAGGTGGATACATTCGTATCCTTAAGTGCGGTTACCGTGCTGGTGATAACGCTCCTATGGCTATTGTTGAGTTAGTTGATCGTCCTGTTTTGGATGTTTCAGCTGCTCCGGCAGAAGCTGAATAGTCTAAAACCGGCGCAAGCCGGTTTTTTTTAACCTAAAATTTATGTTGTTGTTTGACAGTCATGCCCATCTAGACAGTATTGCTTATCCAAAATCTGTTGATATATCCAATGTCATTGCTGTCTCTGTAGATTTAAAAACATCTCTGTACTTTTCTTCCTGTTCTTCCTTAAGTCGAAACTTAAATGTTTATCCGTTTGTTGGTCTGCATCCATGGTTTATTGAACGTAATTTTGAATTTGATTTGACTAGCCTTAGGCAGCTGATTATAGAATCCGGTAATTCAATTTATGGCATGGGTGAGATTGGCCTCGATTATTACCATAACTCTAGTAATAAAATAGAACAGCAGGCCTGCTTCGAAGCTCAGATAGCAATGGCAGCCGAGTTTAGCTTGCCTGTCTCAGTTCACTGTGTAAAAGCTTTTAACGATTTGTATGCCATTTTAAGATTATCATCTGTAAATGGTGTGATACATAGTTTCCCATTAAAGCGTCAGGAAGCAAAACGGTTGGTTTCATTGGGGCTTAAATTAGGATTAAATCCCCGAATTATTACCTCTAATATGACTGAACGTCATGCTTTTTATCAGCAGTTTCCTTTGAGCGTTTGGGTAGTGGAGTCTGATTTTCCCAATTTAAATCGTGACAATGTTTGCTATGACCCGCGTTTGGGTATGCTTGCATTAATCAAGGATTTGGCACTTGCTTATGGAATTAGTAATGAAGAGGTTGCGGTTCAAATTTATAATACTACCCAACAGTTATTGATGAGAGCGTGAAATGAACCTAAGAGATCCTCTGTTTGAACGCAGTTTGCTGGTTTTTAATGAACAGACTTTACTAGACCTAGCAAATGCCAGGATTTTAATCGCCGGCGTGGGCGGTGTTGGAGGGTTTGTGGCTGAAGCCTTGGCGCGTGCCGGGGCTGAAAATATAACACTTGTTGATCATGATCGTGTGTCTGCATCTAATAAGAACCGTCAAATCGTTGCACTCGATAATACGCTAGGTGAGTTAAAAGTAGATGTGATGGCAGATCGAATTGCGCAGATTAATCCTAGTTGTCAGGTTGTTTGCCGGGCCGCGTTCTTTGCTCCCGAGTCCATGGCGGAGCTTGTTGCGTCCTTTGATGTTGTGATTGATGCAATTGATAGTCTTAATTGTAAGGTGGCATTGGTTGCTGAAGCTGTTAAGCAGCGAAAGCGTATTTTTTCTAGTATGGGTGCGGGTCGGCGGATTGATCCAACCAAAATTATGGTGACAGATATTAGTCTTACACATACCTGCGGTCTTGCTCGTGTCATGCGACAGCGTCTTAGGAAGTTGGGGATAAAAAAAGGTGTGCCAGTGGTGTTCTCAACAGAGCTTCCAAAAGAGCCCGGCCCGATGGAAGCCATTGCTAATGCGCGTGGGCGGGTAGTGAATGGTACGGCGAGTTACATGCCAGGTATTTTTGGTTTGACCTTAGCAGGCCTGGTGATTAAATCATTCTCTGAGGCGTCGAGTTAATAATGGATGCGCGAGTCCGTTCTTGGTTAAATCGTCATCTATATGAGGATGAAGCGGGCGGTATTATTTTGCCCTATAGTCTGCTCGATCAAAAACATCCCGATTTGCGCATTCCCAGTTGGGATGAAATGCTCACAGATCAGGCGGCCATTCCGCGTTATCCAGCTAAGCTGAATTTGTTATCCTGGCCAGTGCATGGGCGTCTGCAACGCTGGCAGTCTGCGATTCCTGCATGGATTAAAGAGAGTGTTGCGTTGTTTGAAACGCACCAACTAAGTCTGCTTCATTATGCAGCGCGCTATCCACAGTTATTGGAAGTGCTTGATCAGGCGCCCGTTATGGCGTGGAAATTAGTGAGTATGCCCGGTCAGGAAGAAGATCGACAGCGCCTGCTAAATGGTAAACGATCAGATTTAATGGCGGCTTTGGGTGTTGAGTCGCAGCAAGAGGGCGCACGTTTTTTGCGTCAGCTACGGTTGCGTCAGGTTTCGCCAATTATTCTGGATCAGATTGATACCTGCTTGGTTGATAGGCAACGACTCGCAGGGTTGAGTCAGTTGCCGCGCGTCAATTCAATGGCGCTGGCCTTAGCCGCACGCTTCCCGGCTTTGATTGGTTGCCGATTGCACCGAACGCTGGCACAACTGCCTTGCCGTCCTATGCAGTGTCAGTCGATGATTGCCTTGTTGGAAGATGTGTATGCACTCGCAGCTTTCTTGGATACTGAGGCTGGTGAGCAGATTGGTGAGTGTCGTTATCTTACTGATGTGGAATCTCTCTATCAAAGTTGGATTGAGCAATCTATTGCCGTTATGAATTACGCTCAATTACAGTTAACATCACAGCCACAGCGTCTTAAAACACTTGCTGAGTTTGTAGCGCTCAGTCGCCTGCAGAACCAGGCCTGGTGGTGTGATTTTGAACAGCCGCACCATCAGTTGTGGGCATGGCTGGAGGATCAAACGCCTGTAGGTGTGTTGATATCGGAAGTGAACCAGCCGAATACAACTTCAAATGACTCAAACCGATATCAAGCTAGACCTTATCAATTGGTACGCATTCGTCAAGGCAAGAATCAACTCCCTTCGGCAAACTTAATCGCCAAAGTAGAGTTGTGGTTAGTTAGCTTAAATCAACGACCTAATTAATAAGTTGCTCTTTGCCCATTAAGTCGTCATAGGTTTCGCGTGGACGCACTAACCAGGCCTGCTGATTATGTACCATCACTTCAGCCGCGCGTGGCCGAGTGTTGTAGTTAGAGCTCATGGTGAAGCCATAAGCGCCCGCTGACATTACCGCCAATAAATCGCCGGCCTGCAGATTTAACAATCGGTTTTTACCTAAAAAATCCCCCGTTTCACAAACTGGCCCCACGACGTCCCATTCTACGGTGGTGCCCTCGTTTCTAGGGGTAACGGGAATAATGTCTTGATAGGCTTGATAAAGCGCGGGGCGAATGAGGTCATTCATGGCGGCATCAATAATGGCAAAGTTTTTGTGTTCGGTGGGTTTAAGGTATTCCACCTCGGTCACCAAAATCCCCGCATTACCTGCGATAGCGCGACCCGGTTCAATAATGACCTCAATGCTGGGGTCATTCAGTTCGGTTAAGAGCGCGGCCAAATAATCGCTAATCGCCGGCGGCGTTTGATCTGTATAGCGAATGCCTAAGCCGCCGCCTAAATCTAAATGGTGAATATCAATACCCAGTCCTGCGAGGGTTGTTTTGAGCTCTAAGACCTTTTTCAGCGCATCGACAAAAGGAGCGATTTCGGTGAGTTGTGAGCCAATATGGCAATCAATGCCGATCACTTTGATATTCGGTAAAGCGGCCGCTTGTTGATAAAGTGCTGGCGCAGTCACAATATCTACGCCAAATTTATTTTCTTTTAAGCCGGTGGAAATGTAAGGGTGTGTTTTGGCATCAACATTTGGGTTGACGCGAATCGAAATCGGCGCGATTTTATCCATGCGAGCCGCAACGGCCTGAATGCGTGCCAGCTCGGCGTGGGATTCGATGTTAAAGCAACGGATGCCTACCGTGAGGGCGCGTTCAATCTCGACTTCTTTTTTAGCCACACCGGAGAACACCACTTTATTAGCTTGGCCACCGGCGCGCAGCACGCGTTCTAGTTCACCTTGCGACACAATATCAAAGCCGGACCCTAATTGGGCGAGCACTTGCAAAACCGCAAGATTAGAATTGGTTTTGACCGCATAGCAAACGAGGTGAGGTTGGCTGCCAAAAGCCTGATTAAATGCCTGCCAGCGTTGCTCTAGTTCGGTTCGAGAGTAGATGTAAAGCGGTGTACCATAGGTTTTAGCGAGCTCAGTAACAGCCTTGCCTTCTGCAAATAATTGGTTGTTTTGGTAGTGAAAAATGTCGCTCATCGGGTTTCCTTGAAGGCTAAAGCCGGTTTGAATTCGTTTGGCGTCGCTTGGTGCGCGGCGGTGTGCACCTTGTCTGGCAACGTGAGTGGCCCCTTTTTGCCACATCCACCCATTAACCACAGGAGGCTGATCAGCAGGCCTGCTTTAAAGCCAGTTGATTTTAAAGACATGTGCAGCCTCCAGCGCAAGGGGTTAAAATGGGCCTATTTTAGCAGACTTTTAAAACAGATAGGACAGACGAATGAGTAAGCTTGCCCCGGTGATTATTGAACCACAAAGCCCTGCCACCGCCGCCGTCATTTGGCTACATGGCTTAGGCGCAGATGGCCATGATTTTGCCGAGGTTGTACCGAGTCTAAATTTGCCGGCTAGTCATGGCATACGATTTGTGTTTCCGCACGCACCTGTTCAACCAGTGACCATTAATGGCGGTATGACGATGCGCTCATGGTTTGATATTCGTTCGATGGACTTAATGAATGATGTCGATTCAGCGGGTATTCGTGTGTCGTGTCATCAGGTTTATAAGCTTATCGAACAGCAGCGTGATAGCGGTATTGATGAACAGCGGATTGTGTTAGCCGGCTTTTCGCAAGGTGGTCTAGTGGCCTTGCATGCTGGTTTAAGTTATGACCACGCCTTGGCGGGGATTATGGCGCTATCGACCTGGTGCCCGTTAGTAGAGCAGTTTTATTTACATCGCCAAATGCCCATTTTTATCGCACATGGCCAGCAGGATCCTATTATTCCATTGCAGTTGGGCGTCCAAGCGCGTGATGATTTAATGGCAAAAGGCTATGGAGTGCAGTGGCAAGTCTATCCGATGCAGCATCAGGTCTGTGCTTCAGAACTCGATGCCATTGGACAGTGGCTGCAACAGGTATTACGCCTAGAGTTAGCCGTCGCAGACGGATTATAAGGAGCTGAATATGTTTACGATTTCGTTACGGGTTCGCGATTATGAATGTGATTTACAAGGTGTGGTCAACAATAGTGTTTATATGAATTATCTTGAACATGCCCGCCATGAATTTTTATTAGCGCACAAGGTTAATTTTGCTGAACTAACGGCCCAGCACATTCATTTGGTGGTTACCCGTGCTGAACTGGACTATAAGGGCTCATTGCGCCCCCAGGATGATTTTTATATCACCGTGGAATGCGTTAAAGAATCGCGGCTACGCTTTGCTTTTTTGCAGCATATTTATCGGTCTGAGGATGATAAACTCATTATGCAAGCGAAGGTGGTGGGTACGGCCCTAAATCCGCAAGGACGCCCTGAAATCCCTGCGCAGTTAGATGCGTTATTTACCAACTGATATTATTGAGTAATAGAAAACGATGAAGATATTATTGGGTGTCAGTGGCGGTATTGCGGCTTACAAAGCCTTGCAGCTCGTCAGGTTACTGGTGAAAGCCGGCCATCAAGTGCAAGTGGTCATGACCGAGGGCGCTAAACAGTTTGTGCAGCCGTTGTCTTTTCAAGCGCTATCGGGACGTCCGGTTCGGGATAGCCTATTTGATTTAGCGCAAGAAAATGGCATGGGGCATATTGAATTGGCGCGTTGGCCCGATTTGATTGTGTTAGCACCGGTGTCGGCCAATTTACTGGCACGTTTGCGGGTTGGCATGGCCGATGACCTATTAACCACCTTGTGTTTGGCTAGCGACCGGCCCATTCTGTTTGCACCCGCGATGAATCAATTAATGTGGGCAAATAGCGCGACGCAAGACAATGTGGCGGCATTGATGGCGCGAGGATGGCAGCTGATAGCGCCCGGTGAAGGTGAGCAGGCCTGCGGTGATGTGGGTGCGGGTCGCTTAGCGGAGCCAGATGATATAGCCCGAGCTGTCGCCGCTTATCATTCAGCGTCTGCAATAGCTGAAACAAGCCATCAGCAGGCCTGGTTAGGTAAAAAACTACTGATTACCGCTGGCCCTACTTTTGAAGATTTGGATCCGGTGCGTTTTATTGGTAATCGGAGTTCTGGGCAAATGGGCTTTGCCATCGCGGCCGCGGCGGCGCAACAAGGTGCCGAGGTCACCCTAATCGCCGGTCCTGTTAATTTGGATACGCCAACAGGTGTTACACGGATTAATGTTCGTTCGGCCATGCAAATGTTTAGCCAAGTGCAGGCCCATTATGCCAGTGTCGATGTGATGATTGGTGCTGCTGCGGTTGCGGACTATCGCCTAGCGCAACCCTCGTCACACAAAATTAAAAAACAACCCAATCAAGATGAACTCACACTGACATTGATTAAAAATCCCGATATTATCGCTTGGGTCGCGCAGCAGGTTGATAAGCCTTACGTGGTGGGCTTTGCTGCTGAAACTCAACAGCTAGTTGACTATGCGCGTCAAAAACGCCTGCAGAAGGGTTTGGATATGATATGCGCCAACCAAGTGGGTGATGGCCAAGGTTTTGAAGTGGATGAGAATGCTTTGTTGGTGATGACCGCAACGGATGAGGTCGCCTTACCTAAGCAGGCCAAGTACAGCCTTGCTGTGGCGTTATTGGCGCAATTACGTAAACAACTAGATATAACAAAAGGGTGAAGCCTTGGACGAGTATCGTTGGATTTATCAGCTATTATTTAGTGCATTGGTTTTAGCAGGCTATAGCGGCTTATTTCATTTAACCCAGCGTGCCGTGCGCTCATGGGGTGAGCGGCATCGTAATCAAATACAGCGGATTAACCAGGTCGTTATTTATTTTAAAGTGATTTTGTTGGTCATGTTACTGGTGGTGTTGGCGTTGATTTGGGGCTTCGATTATCGGGGTTTCTGGGTGGTGGCCAGCTCGGTGTTAGCGGTCATGGGGGTGGTGTTATTTGCGCAGTGGTCGATTTTGAGCAATGTGACTTCTGGTGTGATTGTCTTTTTTACTTTTCCAGCGCGAGTCGGTGATGAAATCGAGATTATTGATGGCGCCAATTCGGTGCGCGGTAAATTAGATGATATAGGTTTGTTTCAAATCAGAATCATTGATAAAGAGCAGAATGTGTTGGTGTATCCCAATAATTTACTGCTCCAAAAACCGGTTAAGCGCTGGCAGCATGAACCGGTTAAAAAAGCAGAGCGATTAAGCTGGCAAGGCCGTACCGAGCGATAGCGTTACTTTAACCAGGATTTTAGATAGTAACCTGTGTGTGAATCAGGATTATGCGCAACATCTTCCGGTGTGCCGGTGGCAATAATTTGGCCACCGCCCGCACCACCTTCGGGGCCGAGATCGACCAGCCAATCGGCGGTTTTAATCACATCGAGATTGTGTTCGATAATCACAATGGTGTTGCCGCGATCACGCAATTCATAGACGACCTTCATCAGTTGTTCGATATCGTGGAAATGCAAGCCGGTGGTCGGTTCATCCAAAATATACAGCGTGTTGCCGGTATCGCGTTTGGACAGTTCTTTGGCCAGTTTCACGCGCTGGGCTTCACCACCGGATAGGGTGGTCGCGCTTTGGCCGAGTTTAATATAACCGAGTCCAACATCCATCAGGGTTTGCAATTTGCGCGCCAAAGCCGGAATCGCATCAAAAAACGCGCGCGCGTCTTCCACTGTCATCTCCAGAATGTCGTGAATGGTTTTGCCCTTGTACTGAATTTGCAGGGTTTCGCGGTTATAGCGCTGGCCGTGACAGACATCGCAGGGCACATAGACATCTGGCAGAAAATGCATTTCGACTTTAATCACGCCATCACCTTGGCAGGCCTCACAACGCCCCCCTTTGACGTTAAAGCTAAAGCGTCCCGGGTTATAACCGCGTGTGCGGGCTTCTGGCGTGGCGGCCAGTAATTCACGAATCGGCGTGAACAAACCGGTATAGGTGGCCGGATTGGAGCGCGGTGTGCGACCAATCGGACTTTGATCGATATTCACCGCTTTGTCAAAATGCTGCAAGCCTTCTACTTTTTGGTAAGGCGCAGGTTCGCCTAAGGCGCCATTAAGATCCCGCGCAGCAATTTTGCTCAGGGTTTCGTTAATTAACGTCGATTTGCCTGAACCCGATACCCCGGTAATGCAAGTTAGCAGGCCTGCTGGAATTTCTAGGGTCACGTCTTTAAGGTTATTGCCCGTTGCACCAATAATTTTCAGCCAATTTTTGCCCGGTTTAACCCGTTGTTGCGGCACTTCGATTTTGCGCTTACCGCTAAGGTATTGGCCGGTTAGCGATTGTGGGTTAGCTTTGACTTCGTCCGGCGTGCCTTGCGCCATAATGCGCCCACCGTGAATGCCGGCACCGGGGCCAATGTCTAATACATAGTCAGCGGCGCGTATCGCATCTTCATCGTGTTCGACGACTATCACGGTGTTGCCTAGGTCACGCAAATGGGTCAGGGTGCGCAGCAAACGGTCGTTATCACGTTGATGCAACCCAATCGAGGGTTCGTCCAAGACATACATCACGCCTACCAAGCCTGCACCTATCTGACTGGCAAGGCGAATACGTTGCGCTTCGCCACCGGAGAGGGTGTCGGCGCTGCGATCCAGGGTCAAATAGTTCAAACCAACATTCACCAAAAACGACAGGCGTTCACGGACTTCTTTTAAAATCGGTGCGGCAATTTTGCCTTTCGCGCCCGGCAGGCTGAGTTGGTCAAAAAATGCATACAACTCGCCGACCGATTTATGGGTCAGTTTAGGCAGGGTGATATCAGCGACAAACACATGGCGCGCTGCTTCGTTCAAACGCTCACCGCCACAGGTTTTACAGGGGGTGGTGACGCGATATTTATCCAGCTCATCGCGCACGGTTTTGCTTTCGGTTTCTGTGTAGCGTCGCTCCATATTGGGCAGTACGCCCTCAAAGCGGCGAACTTTTGCATAGCGGCCATGCGGTAATGCAAGCT
This sequence comes from Thiomicrospira sp. ALE5, assembly GCF_900112445.1. Lineage (GTDB taxonomy): Bacteria > Pseudomonadota > Gammaproteobacteria > Thiomicrospirales > Thiomicrospiraceae > Thiomicrospira. Next base: position 22,672 of record NZ_FOYY01000005.1, read on the forward strand.
TTTCGCGGCCTGAACCATACAGCACGATTTGGCGGGCTTTTTCATCCAACTCTGCCCAGGGCGTTTCCATATCAAAGCCATAGTGGGTCGCCACGGCCAATAAAATATCGTAATAGTATTTATGGCGGCGATCCCAACCGCGAATCGCGCCGCCTGCTAAACTCAGTTCTGGATGCGTAATCACGCGTTGCGGATCAAAGCTTTCTTTGACGCCTAAGCCGTCACAGGAAGGGCAGGCGCCATGCGGGTTGTTAAAGGAGAATAAACGCGGTTCGAGTTCCGGCACGCTATAGCCGCAATGCGGGCAAGAGAACTTGTCTGAAAACAACAGTTCAAAGTCATCGTCTTCGTCCATCGGTACCACACGCGCCAAGCCATCGGACAAGCGCAATGCGGTTTCAAAGGATTCGGCCAAGCGTTGTTTCAGATCTTCGCGCACTTTGAAGCGGTCAATCACCACTTCGATATCGTGCTTTTTGTTTTTATCGAGCGCAATCGAGCCGTCTAAATCCATTAAGCGGCCATTAATGCGCGCACGAATAAAGCCTTGGGCTTGCAATTCATCTAGCAGATTGTTGTGCTCACCCTTGCGGCCACGTACCACGGGCGAGACCAATAAACATTTGGTGCCTTCCGGCAGTTCCAAGGTGCGATCGACCATTTGGCTGACGGTTTGGGCTTCCAGGTCAACATCGTGGGTCGGGCAGCGCGGTGTGCCGGCGCGGGCGTACAATAAGCGTAGATAATCGTAAATTTCGGTGACGGTGCCGACGGTCGAACGTGGGTTGTGGGAGGTGGATTTTTGCTCAATTGAAATTGCCGGTGACAAACCTTCAATATGGTCTAAATCGGGTTTTTCCATCACCGATAAAAACTGGCGTGCATAGGCAGACAGCGATTCGACATAACGGCGCTGGCCTTCGGCGTAGATGGTATCAAACGCCAAGGATGATTTGCCTGATCCCGACAGGCCGGTAATCACAATCAGCTTGTCGCGCGGCAAAGTGACATCAATATTCTTTAAATTATGCGTCCGCGCCCCGCGAATAATAATCTTCTCAAGCATGACCAACCCGCCCAAATTAAGCAAAACGCAGATTATAACATGATTCGTTTTTACACCGATTTAACAAGCAGGCTTGGTGAGCAGTCGCTTGATTTTTCCTTAAAGACTGAGGGGGCTTTTTTGCCTCAATCTGGGATCTGCGGAATAACCTTTTCGTTGATAAATTGCCTGAACTCCGCTGAAAGAAAAGGCTCTTGGGCTAGGTTCTTCCAAAAGCGCGTTGCATAGTGTTTTACGCCATTAAGTCCGAACTTTTTGACTTTAACCGATTCTGGCCAGCTAAATTGTAATGGCGCAACTTCACCGTTACTTTTGGGTGCAAACCCCATCGAACACATGTCATAAATCGGCAAAAGAGCAAAAATATCCCGATGGGTTGCAAAACTGATATTGCCCAAGTGCGTATCGGTATTATGGATGTAGCGCGCAAAGGCAGACAAAAATTCAACCTTGATGTAGTCCTGTTCAGTGAGTAAACCTTGCTGCAAAAGTTGAAAGCAACTGTCCATCCAGCTTACGCCGGATCCGACGAATTCCGCATCAATCACCTCAAGTGATAGCATGGAGCGCCGACCATTTTTCCCCGAACGATCAAAGCGCTTGGATTCGAGAAACAGACGCTCGTGACCCTCGAAAATATGGGTTTCAGCGGCGGTCACAAAGCCGGTTTCATTGAGCACTTTGGCGGCATAGTGCTCTGTAATAAGCACATCCTTCCAGCGGCGCGCGTTCGCGTCATTGCCTTTGGGTGAAAACTTAACAATAACATGCGCGTCAATGTCCGTGCAAAAGGTGGCGAATTTTTGATGTTCACCACCGGCAGAAGAAACCAGTACATCTTCATCCATAATATGATCGGCGAGCGTAATGTATTCCTTGCGTGAATGCGTTGTGAAAGGAGTATGTAATTGCAAGGCGGCATTATTGCCAAATTTTAAATTACCAATGCTGTTGTCAGGATTTGCCAGCAAGTAACGGCCAATATGCTCGGTTTTCCAATCTTTTAGATGCGCGGGAAAACTTTCATCCACGCGAGATAGCTGCTCAGCAATTTTTTTGCCCAGAAAACCTTTCGGTGCCATATCAACTAAGAAAAACGGCAAGTCATCAAATAGACCATTTTTGGCTTCACCCAGAAAAACTCTGGGCATGTTTTGATGTTCTTTAATAAAAAAGCCACCGGCGGCTAAGGGGCGAAGCTTTGCAATACAGGTTGGTTTGCCAAAGTTATCCATCTCCCAAATAAGAATGCTGTCGCCCACGCCAAATTTTGCTGTGGTCAGGGCATATTTTGGACTGCGTCCATTAGCAATTCTAACAACGCGATCCCCGAGCTTGTTGATTTGCAAGCCAACTTGGCGTTGGGTGAGGTTGCAGGCGGTTTGGATTTGTTTGCTGGTGGCAATCAGGGATTGCAAGTAATCTTCGACGTTCATAGGATGTGTTTTATGTAGTATATAATGTCGTATATTTAACCATTAATTTTTAATAATAACAATAAGTTATGATATTTTGTGTTTTATTTTATGTTGTAAATTTTTTGGATTTTATAAGTATAACTAGACGGCTTAATTAATGATTGTGAAGGTTATTTGGTTGAAAAGTCAGAATCAAGGCAAAATTGAAGTATTGATTTTGTAGTGAATTAGCAGGCCTGATTAGATTTTCAGTTGGTTTTCACCTAGTTAATTAACCTTGTTATTGAGGTCAAATTCTGAATAATGACCTAACAAGCTTGATTAAAAAAATTGATCCTTTAGATTGCTGGGAGTCTTCTGTATGTGGCATTTCAATGAGATTGTTCAAGCAGACTATCGCGGTGACTATCGGTTTTATATCGCTTATGACGATGGTATAGCGGGTCAAGTGGATTTGAATTACTATCTTGAAAAAGGCCGAGTTTTTGAGCCTCTGAAGGACAAGGCGTTTTTCGCGCAAGCGAAGGTGGAATGCGGTACCTTGATTTGGCCGAATGAGGCCGATATTGCGCCAGAAACCTTGTATGAAAAGGTTGTCGCACAAATGCAAAAAGTCGCCGAACCGGTTTTCGGTTATAAGGTTTGATGGCTGCGTGCATGTGCTTTTTGAATGATAAATAGAACTAATTTTTTGAGGTGATGATGTCGATTCCTGATTTTCAAACGGTGATGCTGCCGGTTTTAAAGTGTTTGGCGGGCAAGGATGTGGTGAGTTCGGCGCAGATTGTCGAGCAGGTGAGCGATGAATTTGCTTTAACGCCGGAACAGCGTGCCGAGTTATTGCCGTCAGGCAAGCAGACAATTATAAAAAATCGAATTGGTTGGGCGATTACCTATTTGAAAAAAGCAGGCCTGGTGAGCTCACCGAAACGTGCGCATTATCAGCTTACGGACTTGGGGCAATCGGTGTTGGCGCAGAATTTAGAACGTATCAATGTGCGTTTTTTAAAGCAGTTTGAGAGCTTTCGAGTATTTCATAGTGTTAAGCCGTCAACCGATAAAGACACCTTGGATGACAATGCAGCCGAAGCTTTGCCGGATACGCCAGACGAGCAATTGCAGCAGGCGTATCAGTCACTGAATCGCAGTTTGGCGGCGGAGTTGTTGGAAAACGTTAAGCAGCTCTCACCGCAGGCGTTTGAGCAGTTGGTGGTAGATTTGATGATTGGTATGGGTTATGGCGGCGCGCGTAAAGAAGCGGGGCAGGCTACCAAATTGACAGGCGATGATGGCATCGATGGCATTATCAATGAAGACAAATTGGGGTTGGATGCGATTTATCTGCAGGCCAAACGTTGGGAAAACACGGTGCATCGTCCGGAAATTGATAAGTTTATCGGTTCGTTGACTCGCCAGGGCGCGAAAAAGGGCGTGTTTATTACCACCTCGGATTTTTCGCAGGGCGCCTTAGCCTCGGTGCGCGGACTCAATTTGTCGGTGGTGTTGGTGGATGGTCAAAAGCTGGCCGAGTTAATGATTGAGCATAATGTCGGCGTGAGTGTAAAAGAGACGTATCAAGTCAAAACCTTGGACAGCGATTATTTTGATGGATTTTTGGGGTAATGCAGAGAGTGTGAAATAGCTTATAAGCTATATAGTCTTTAGGTTATAATGAGGTTTGTATGTGGCAAGTAGTGACGGTTGATTATTTTGATGATTGGTTTTTATCGCTAAATCCAGCCGAACAGCAAAGTATTTTGACCGCTATTTTTAAACTGCAATCGATTGGACCGTTATTGGGTCGTCCTGATGTCGATACGCTTTCAGGCGTGCATAGAGTTAAAAACTTAAAGGAGCTGCGGGTTCAGTATAAAGGCAAACCGTATCGTGTGTTGTTTGCTTTTGACCCTAAGCGTCAAGCGGTCATGCTGTGTGGCGGTGATAAAACCGGTGATAAACGTTTTTATGACAGGATGATTCCGATTGCCGAGCGTGAATTTATTGCACATCTTGAAAAACTGGATTAGGAGAAAGTTATGGCAAAACCTTTAGGGGATTTATTGCAAAAAATCAATCCGGCGATTGTTGAATCCGCGCAAAAACAAGCCGAGGAAGAGGTGCTAGCTTGGCGTTTGGCTTATTTGCGAGAACAGTTGGCGCTTTCACAAGTTGAAATGGCGGAGCGTTTGGGTATTTCACAGCCTTCAGTAGCTAACTTAGAAAAACGCGGCCACGAGGTGAAGCTGTCTTCGCTTAAACGTTATGTGGAGGCGTTAGGCGGCAAATTGTCTTTAGATGTGCAACTTCCTGATGGGCGGCATATTGGTATTCATATTTGAGTTGGGTAGAGCAGGTTTTAGCGTTTTTAAACGCATGATTCCGTATTTTCTTCACGCTTAACCAGGCCTGGTTAAGCTATGGTTACTGCAAATTTAACCGTTGTCTTTAACCGTGAGCCTGCCATGATTCTAAATGCCCAAGCCTTAGCCGAATTACCAAAAACTGAACAGATTCTATTGATTAATTCGATTACGGGGATTAAACCAGCAAATTTAGTCGGTACCGTAAACCCACAAGGTCAAACTAATCTTGCGATATTTAGTTCGGTGTTTCATATGGGCAGTAGTCCACCGCTGATTGGCATGGTGTTGCGCTCGAAAGGCGATGTGCCGCGCCATAGCTATGACAATCTTGTCAGCAGCGGTTGCTACACCCTAAACCATGTTCATCCTGACTGGGCGGATAAAGCGCATCAAACCTCCGCTAAGTATCCAAAGGAAGTATCAGAGTTTGACGCGACAGGCCTAACGCCGGTTTTTTTAGACGGATTTGCGGCGCCGTTTGTTGCGGAATCTCAGGTCAAGTATGGGCTGCGTTTTGTCGATGAAATGCCGGTTAAACATAATAATACAGTCATTATTATTGGCCAGATCGAACATGTCTGGATTGAACAGCCGCATTATGCGCCGGACGGGGGCTTGGATTTAAGTGCGTTAAACAGTGTGGGTATCAGTGGCCTTAACAGCTATTATCAGTTGGAGCGCTTGGCCACTTTTAAGCTAGCCCAGCCATAACCCTTAGCAGACTTTTTCCAGTACAATGGCGTTTTAGTTTGATAAACGAGATAGCTAGATGATTACCGAATATGACCAGCTGTATAGTCTTTTGCAAGCCCAAGCTGATGCGGCCGGCTTAAATGACGCGGGCTTACCGATTGTGCGTTGTGAGATTAACCCTAATAACACCTGCTCACTGATTTTAAGTGCTAGTCGTGCCAAGCTGACCTTTGTGTTGGGGCGGATGGGCGATGAATATAAAATTGGTTACGCCTTTTATATGCCGGGTATGCGTGAACCTGACTGGATTGATGATGTTGATGCAGACGGGTTTTCTGAAAAATTTTTGGTGCAATTAATTCGCTCGAATTTTCACTTAGCGGTTTAAATTCGAATCGAAAGTAAATCTAAATCAGCGTTTAAAGCCAGGGAGGCGAGATGTATTACGTATTAAATACTGGAAAGACTTTTGAGCAAGCCTGTGAAGCCCTTAATGCGGCGGTGGTCGCTATTCCGTTTGGCGTGTTGCATGTACATGATTTAGGCGCCACGTTGCGCAGCAAGGGGTTTGATTTTGCCGAAGAATGCCGTGTGTTTGAAGTATGTAGTCCCGCTGCTGCATCAAAGGTGTTGGCTGCGGATATGCATTTAAATATGGCGTTACCCTGTCGTATATCGGTATTTACTGAGCAGGGTCAAGTGAAGATCGGTATGATTGAACCGATTCAAGTTTTGAATATGTTGAGTGATGATCCAGCTATCAAGGCGGTCGCCACCGATGTGCAGACCAAGCTGTCGCAAGCCATCGAACAAGCTGCCCAATAATCGCGTTAGTCTTTTCTTTTCACGGTGTTATCTTTTTTAGTTGTATAACGCCTGTATCACTTTTGGTCGGCAATGCCTATAATTTAGCCTTCATTAATTATGTTGAGCTATGTTATGGATCGGCCGGCTATTCAAAGCAAGCCAAGGGTGCAACTGGTCTGGTTTAAACGTGATTTGCGTATCCATGATCATGCGCCGCTGTATTTTGCCGCCCAACAGGGCGCGGTCTTACCTGTCTATATTTTCGAGCCAGATCTTTGGCAGCAGCCGGATGCCAGTTTGCGCCAATGGCGATTTGTCGCTGATTGTTTGCTGGACTTGGATGCGGACTTACGTGCGTTGGGACAAGGCTTGGTGTTTGCGGTTGGCGAGGTGACCGACCTTTTTGCGCAACTTCAACAGGATTATCAGATCAGTGCGATCTGGTCGCATCAAGAAACCGGCAATGCCTGGAGCTATCAACGCGATAAGCAGGTTAAAGCTTGGTTACAAGATCAACAGATTCCTTGGTATGAATTAGCCCAGCATCCGATTAAACGTGGCCTTGCACAACGAGATCATTGGCAGGCTCAAGCCGAACAGTTTTTTCAACAAGCCTTAATTCCCGCACCGGTCAGCTTACCAGGCCTGCTGACGCCGCCGCCATTAAATGCCAACGGGCTGGCCCAACAGCTAGAAGATTATTTGCCTGCAGCGATTGTGGCCGATGAGCACACTCAGCCGGGCGGACGGCGACGCGGCGAGCAACGCTTGGCCGATTTTCTGCAGCGCCATCTATCGCGTTATTTGTATGACATTGCCAAGCCGTTGGCTTCACGGCAATCCAGTTCACGGCTCAGTCCACATTTAGCTTGGGGTAGTCTGTCGATTCGTGAGGTGATGCAAGCCGCCTATGGCGCGCGAGGCAAGCTGGGCGAAAAAAATGGCCGCGCCTTAAGTGCTTTCGTTTCACGGCTTCACTGGCAAAGTCATTTTATGCAAAAACTGGAAAGCGAGCCGGAACTGGAATTTAGCTGTTTGCAAGCTGAAACCGAGGGGTTGCGTAGCCAAGGTCAGTATCCGACACGTTTGCAGGCCTGGTTCGAGGGGCAAACTGGCGTGCCCTTGGTCGATGCGTGTATGCGTTGCTTGCGCCAGACCGGTTGGTTACCGTTTCGGATGCGGGCGATGGTAATGAGTTTTGCCAGTTATCAGCTTTGGCTGGATTGGCGCGATACGGCGCCGCTGTTGGCGCGTTTGTTTACGGATTATGAACCGGGCATTCATTACTCGCAGGTGCAAATGCAATCCGGCACCACCGGGATTAATGCGATGCGGGTGTATAACCCGGTTAAGCAGTCACAAGACCATGACCCTGAAGGACGCTTTATCAAGCAGTGGTGTCCTGAACTGGCCGGTTTAGAGGCCGCGTTTATTCACGCACCTTGGGATGCTGCACCGGAATGGTTGGCACAAGCAGGCCTGGTATTGGGGCAAGATTATCCCTGGCCGATTGTTGATCTTGAGCAGTCAGCGCGTGAGGCAAAACAACAGCTTGCCGCGTTACGCAAGCAGCCAAGTGCTCGCGCACAAGCGCAGCAGGTTTATGTTAAGCATGGTAGCCGCTTGCGTCCGGCCAGTCGGCGTAGGTCAAAAAAAATTGCCAGCGCTCGTGAAGCTGATAGTCCACAATTGAGTTTGTTTTAAATGAAAATGCGCAAGAAATCCGAGTTGCCGACCAAAACCTGCCCGGTTTGTTTACGTCCGTTTGTCTGGCGCAAAAAGTGGGCTAAGGATTGGGATCAGGTGATGTATTGTTCGGAACGTTGTCGGCGGTCTGCAAAACACGGAAACAAGATGGTATCAAAGAATGATTAGAAAATTAGTGGTGGTGTTGGGCGATCAGTTAAACCGCGATGCGCTGGTTTGGCAGGACTTTGATCCTACGAAAGATGCGATATGGATGGCGGAGTTGCCTGAAGAATCGACCCATGTGCAATCGCATAAACAGCGCACGGTGTTATTTTTAAGCGCGATGCGGCATTTTGCCGAGTCTTTGCGGCAGCAGGCCTGGTCGTTGCATTATTTGGTTTTGGGTAGTCATGATTTTGTGAGTTTTGAACAGGCATTAGGCGAATTTTTATCTCGCCATCAAGTTGGTTCGGTTGAATTGGTGGTGCCGGGTGATTATCGGGTGTTACAACAGGTTAAAGCCGCGTGTCAGCAAAACGCTACACCGCTGAATGTTTTACCGGACATTCACTTTATCGCAGAACCTGGGGAGTTTAAAACCTGGTTAGCGGGTCGCAAAAAACCGACCATGGAGTATTGGTATCGGCACTTGCGCCAGCGCACCGGTATTTTAATGGACGATAAAAAACCGATTGGTGGCAAGTGGAATTATGATGCGGATAATCGCCAAAGCTTTGGTAAAGCCGGCCCGCAAGCGGTGCCAGCGCCATTAAGGTTTACGCCCGATGCGATTACGCAACAGGTCATTAAAGATGTTGAACTTCATTTTGCGCAGCATCCCGGCAAGTTGGCTGAATTTGGCTGGCCGGTGACCCGTGAGCAAGCGCTGGCCGCCTTGGAGGATTTCATTACACATAGGTTGGAAAAGTTCGGTGATTATCAGGATGCAATGTGGCCTAACCAGGCCTGGTTGTATCATTCGTTGTTATCGGCGGCGCTTAACCTTAAACTGCTCAATCCGCGTGAAGTCATGGCGGCGGCTGAACAGGCGTATCAACAAGGGCGCGCACCCTTGAATGCGGTCGAGGGTTTTATTCGGCAAATTTTAGGTTGGCGTGAATATGTGCGCGGGCTGTATTGGTCGTATATGCCGGATTGGTTAAGCATGAATGCTTTGAATGCGCAGCAGGATTTACCGGCGTTTTACTGGACAGGCGACACTGAAATGAGCTGTTTAAAGGATTCAATCAGTCAGGTGTTGGAGCATGGTTATGGTCATCATATTCAGCGCTTGATGGTGACCGGCTTATTTGCGTTGTTGTGGCAGGCTAAACCTGAGCAGGTGCATAAATGGTATTTGGCGATGTATGTTGATGCCGTGGAGTGGGTCGAGTTACCGAATGTGCTGGGCATGAGTCAGTTTGCCGATGGCGGCTTAATGGCGAGCAAACCGTACATTGCCAGCGGTCAGTATATTGACAAGATGTCCGGCTATTGCCAACACTGCCGCTACAAACCCAAAGAGGCGACCGGCGACCAGGCCTGCCCGTTTACCACGCTTTATTGGGGTTTTATTGAGCAACACCAAGAACAGTTTCGCGGCCATCCCCGGCTGGGGATGCAGGTCAAGCATCTTGAACGCATGTCAGAAGGCAAGCGCCAACTGATTCAGCAAAAAATCCGGCAACTGCGCGAAAAACTGGCCTAGTCAAATTGTTACTCAATAACCAAGGTACCATTAACACTTATTGATAGCGTTTGGTTACCGGCTTCAATGACTGGCGCACTATCCATGCTCGCGGCTAGTGCCATGCGTGCTTGAGGAAAGATACCGGCTTGTTGTTGAGTATTAATGTGGGTTTCACGAATGCGGTACTGGTTTGCAGCTAAACTAGCCGCAATCAATTTGGCGCGGGCTTGGTAGCTTTTAAGTGCCGTTTCAAGCAGAGTGTTTTCGGCCTCTTGGCGTTTAGGGTGACTCAGTCCTGCCTGCATGGATTGGTAAGACAAATAGGGTTGCAAGCGGCTTAATAATTCGCTGATATCGGCATCAATAGGTAAGGTCAGGATCAGTTGTTGCTGGCCTTGCCAGTGGATAATGTCACCATCACGATTGTGGCGTGGGTTAACACTGTATTGACCGGTCTGCACAAAGTTGCGTTCATCGGCGGTGAGTTGTTGAAAGGCTTGTTGCATTGCCTGATTAATTTGTCGGCTCACCGCTTGGGTGTTGCCGGCTTGGGCTTGTGCGGCCAGCTGGATAATCATTTGGTCATTGGCCACCTCGAGTTGCTCGGTGATACTGAAATGAATATCATGTTGCGCCTGCGCCAGCCCCGCAAAGCTAAACACCAGTATCACCAGTAATTTGCTTAGGCGATTTGATGTCATCAAGTTTGTCGTGGTAACGTGCGGGGTGATTTGCATAGCTTTACCTCTTGGATGGTTTGCGGGTGGTATAATCGTTCACATTATTTTTTCTATTTTACTATGCTAACGCAGCCATTTATAAAATGGTTGCGTAAATGATAAAAAGGGTCGATATGTCTGATGCCTTATCGCGACGCATGAATCCACTAGAGCGTCGTGCTACCTTTTCAATTGCCAGTATTTTTTCAACCAGAATGCTCGGCTTGTTTATGATCTTTCCGGTCTTTGCATTGTTTGCCGAGCAAGAGTTTTCTAATGTCACCGGGATTCAAATTGGTTTAGCGATTGGCGCTTATGGTTTAACCCAGGCCTTGTTACAAATTCCGTATGGAATGTTGTCGGATCGTTTTGGGCGCAAGCCATTAATTCAATTGGGGTTAATCGTCTTTTTGATTGGCTCGATTATTTGTGCCCTTGCTGAATCAATTGAAATGATGATTTTAGGGCGAGCGATTCAGGGCGCAGGCGCGGTGGCAGCCGTTTTAACAGCCAGTGTGTCGGATTTGGTGCGCGAGCCTTATCGTTTGCGCGCCATGTCGATCGTGGGTATTACCATCGGATTATCCTTTACCTTGTCGCTCGTATTAGGGCCTCTTTTGGCTGAATTTATTGGCGTACGGGGTATTTTTTGGGTTATTGCCGGATTAGCACTCTTTGCGATGCTATTGGTGTGGTTAGCGCTGCCACCGATTACCGAGCAACGCTTTCAACGTGAAGCCGAAGCGATTCCGAGCCAGTTACTGCAGGTAGTTAAAAATACCCAGCTGTTAAGATTGGATGTAGGTGTATTTATATTACATGCGATATTAACGGCCATGTTTGTGGCAATGCCGTTCATTCTGCGTGATGAAGGCGGTATGGATTCGATGAGTCATTGGGAAATTTATTTGCCGGTGATGTTATTGTCCTTTGTGTTGATGGTGCCACTCATTATTCAGGCGGAATCGCGTGGGCGCATGAAAATGGTCTTTGTGGGTGCGATAGCCATGATTGCGTTTACGCAATTGGGTTTCGCGGTCTATCAGCAAAGCTTGTTTTTGTTGTTTATTTTGCTATTATTATTCTTTACGGCATTTAACGTACTTGAGGCGTCTTTGCCATCTTTGGTAGTCAAGCTTTCGCCTGCGGATAAAAAGGGTACCGCCAGTGGCGTTTATTCGAGCAGTCAGTTTATGGGCGCCGCTATTGGTGGCGCAGTTGGCGGCTTTTTCTTCCAGTTTTATGGTTATAATGGATTATTCCTGTTTACGATGACCTTGGCGTTAATTTGGGTCGCTTTGGCGGCCACCATGCAAAAGCCCATGCCTTGGAGTATTGCATCAGTGGCAGTAGGCCCGGTTTTAGCAAGTGAAGTGGCCGAGCTGGAACACAAGCTGTGTGCCTATGAAGGTGTGTTTGAGGCGGTGGTTATACCTGATGAGCAACAGGCTTATTTTAAGATTGATCGCAAGCTAGTCGATGAGACAGCGTTATTAGAATATTTTAAGCAAGTAAGAGAAAAGTGAGTAAGCGATGCGTGGAGTAAATAAAGTAATCCTAGTGGGTACCCTAGGTCGTGATCCGGAGGTGCGTTATGCTGCCAATGGTAATGCGATCGCCAATATAAGTTTGGCGACCAGTGAGCAGTGGAATGACCGAGCCACTGGAGAGCGTCAAGAGCGTACTGAATGGCATCGTGTGGTGATTTTTGGCAAGTTAGCTGAAATAGCCCAGCAATATTTGACAAAGGGTTCACAAGTCTACTTTGAAGGTAAGTTGCAAACGCGTAAGTGGCAAGATCAAAATACTGGACAAGACCGTTATTCTACCGAGGTGGTAATAGATCAAGGTGGCGGTGTGATGCAGATGCTGGGTGGTGGTAATCGCCAAGGTGGACAGCCTAGTCAGGGTGGCATGGGTGGCACGGGTGGTGACCCTTATGATCAATCAAATTACGGTGCTGCCCCCGCACGTCCAGCACAGCCTTCTGGTGGTTATGCTCAACCTCCTATGCAAGGCGGTGCGCCTGCAAAACCAGTAGCTAAGCCGGCACCACAGCAGCGCCCAGCTTATCAGCCGAACGACTTTGATGACGATGATGTGCCGTTCTGACCTTTACATGATAGTTTGGTCGAAATAAAACAAAAGCGCATTAAAGCTTCACATTCAATGGTCGTTATTAGTTATCTAGACAAGGAGTTGATGTGAAGCCTGAAGAGATGTTTAGCCCGGCTGTTGAAGCCTTTTTTGAAAAATTAATCCATCGTGAGCAAGCCGTTCGTCGCATGGAAAAGTTTGCGGCATCTTTGCAACCGGATTTGGATGTTGATGAGCTAGTCCACTTTTTTCGGGTGCTTAAAAGTCAAGAGATATTTATCCAAACGATTGGGTTGAACGGTAAACTTGTTCCAGATGTGCTTTCCAATATTATTTACAATTTTAATGATGAAGTGCGACTGTACTATAGTCAAAGTCTGGACTTAGCGGAAGCGGGCTATATCAAAATTTGTCCTGACTATGCAGATGGTTTAGTTGTTGTCGAAAATATCTATGGCGATCCACTAAGTCGCCATAGGCTATATCAGTCTACCGATCAAAAAGCTGTGCTGAAATACATGATTCGCTGGTTGCTAAAGCGAATCGATTGGGATAAGACACGTTTAAATAATATGGATTTGTATAAAATCTTTATTGAACGAAAGCAGGCTGAAGCTGAAGCAGAAATGGCGAGAATCCAAGCTGAAATTGCGTCACATAAAGCCGAGATTTTGGGTCAAAAAAGTAAATGATATGCCTTGTTAAAGGCTAATATTGATGCTAGTTTCGTCGATTCACCGCCAGATCTGCTAACGCGCGCATAGCGTCTTTAAAAGCTGAATCTGGTAGGGGGTCTAACGAAGTTTGTGCAAGCTGGGCTTGTTTTTTCGCGATTTGGATCGTGTAGTCAATTGCACCTGTTTGCTTAATAATCTGGGTAACCTGCTCAATCATCGCAATATTACCTTGTTTAATGGCATCTTTGATAAGCTGTGCATCGGCGTCTGGAGCTTGTTGCATAGCATAGATCAACGGTAGCGTTGGTTTACCCTCAGCCAAGTCGTCGCCTAAATTCTTGCCAAGCTCGGCTGTATTGCCGGTATAGTCCAATACATCATCAATGAGTTGGAACGCGGCGCCCAAGTGCCTTCCATAGGCTGCGAGGCTATCATCCCATTGGCTTTGTGCGGTTAATGTTGAACCCATTAATGCCGCTGCCTCAAATAATTTAGCGGTTTTGCGTTCAATGACATCCATGTAGCGTTGCTCGTTAGTATCTGGATCATGACAATTAAGTAACTGCAGTACCTCACCTTCAGCAATCACATTGGTCGATTCAGACATAATCTGCATAATTCGCATCAAGCCGGGTTCAACCATCATTTCAAAAGAGCGCGAGTAGAGAAAGTCACCAACGAGCACACTAGCAGCATTGCCCCAGACTTCATTGGCCGTTTTATTACCTCGACGAGTGTCAGATTCGTCTACTACATCATCATGCAGTAACGTGGACGTGTGAATAAACTCAATTACCGCGGCCATGGTGTGATGGTGAGTGCCCTGATAACCACAAGCGCGAGCGCTCAGCAACACAATCAATGGCCGTAAACGCTTGCCACCATTGTTAATAATATAGTGACCAATTTGATTGATTAATAGCACATCCGACGCCAGCCGTTCCAGAATCAGGTGATCCGTAGCATTTATATCATCGGCTATCAGTGTTTTAATGTCAGCAAGCGTCATGCGGGGATACCTTGATGTTGAAAAAACTAAATGGAGCACAAGTTTATTATGAATTATAACTTTTTAAAAGTTATTGCCATGGGTAATCTTGTTTCAAGTGACTTATCAGTATGACATTGCGCCACTTAAAATAGCGCTAAAATTAAAAACATGGCTTTTAGCTTAATTTATTTTGACCTGGTAGATAAAAATCTATATAATCCCGCCTTTACTATTATGCCGGATGGTCTTGCGCAGGGTCGCGCTTGAATGCTTCCGCATCTTAGCAGAATTTTCAATCCGGGAGATGTTACAAATGTATGCCGTAATTAAAACCGGTGGTAAGCAATATCGAGTTCGTCAAGGTCAAACACTTCGCATTGAATCATTAAACCTTAATGAAGGTGACAATGTTGAATTTGACCAAGTCTTGATGGTGGGTGAAGGTGAGTCTGTAACACTAGGCACGCCAGTTGTTGAAGGTGCTAAAGTAGCTGCAACTGTTGTTGGAAACGGTCGTGGTAAAAAAGTAACTATCATCAAATTCCGTCGTCGTAAGAACAAGTCTCGCTCGAAGCAAGGCCATCGTCAAAACTTTACTGAAGTTGAAATCACAGGTATTTCAGCTTAAGTTGAAAATAATTTCTTAATTTTGTGTAAACTGCAAAATTAAGTTAACAAGAGGGATCAACCATGGCACATAAGAAGGCCGCAGGTAGTACGCGTAACGGTCGCGATTCTAATGCCAAACGCTTAGGCGTAAAGCGTTTTGGTGGCGAAACTGTTTCAGCGGGTAGCATTATTGTGCGCCAGCGTGGCACTAAGTTTCACGCAGGCGTAAACGTAGGTCGTGGCAAAGATGATACTTTGTTTGCAAAAGCAGAAGGTCAAGTTGCATTTGTAAGCAAAGGTAAGCCAGTACGTACATACGTTGAAATTATTGAGCAGACTGCTTAGTTAGTAAAGTTTACGCTATGCTAAAATGACGCCTCGTACTTAATTAAGTACGGGGCGTTTTTTTATTGGATTTAAATGATGATAATCAAGGTATAGATTTGAATGCAGTTTGTTGATGAAGCACATATAGTCGTCGAAGCAGGGCGCGGTGGTAACGGCGTGGTCAGTTTTCGCCGGGAAAAGTACATTCCATTTGGTGGTCCGAATGGTGGTGATGGCGGTGACGGCGGGAGCGTTATCTTTGTTGCTGATCTTAATCTAAATACCTTGGTTGATTTTCGATTCACCAAACGCTTTAAAGCCCAAAATGGTCAAGCCGGCATGGGTAATCAAAAAACCGGTCGTGCAGGTGAGGATTTGATTGTAGCGGTACCTGTGGGGACGCGCGTATTTGATGAAAACACCCAAGAGTTAATTGGTGACTTAACCGAACATGAGCAGCGTTTAGTCGTAGCACAAGGCGGTCGGCATGGTTTAGGTAACGTTCATTTTAAGAGTTCTACCAATCGCACGCCGCGTCAGCATACGCTGGGTGAAGATGGTGAAACCCGTGAGTTGCGTCTTGAGATGGCGGTATTGGCAGATGTCGGTTTATTGGGTATGCCCAATGCGGGTAAGTCGAGCCTTATTGGTGCGGTGTCTGCAGCTCGCCCAAAAGTTGCAGACTATCCTTTTACTACCTTATACCCGAATCTCGGCGTGGTGCGTGTTTCACCGGAAAATAGTTTTGTGATTGCGGATATCCCGGGATTAATTGAAGGCGCGGCAGAAGGTGCGGGATTGGGTGTGCAGTTTTTAAAGCATCTATCGCGGACTGGTTTGCTGTTGCACATTGTTGATGTCGCCCCGATTGATGAAAGTGATCCAGTTACGTCATTTAAAACCGTTGAAGCGGAGCTAGGCAAGTTCAGCGAGGAATTGGCGGGTAAAGAGCGTTGGTTGGTACTTAATAAAATTGATTTGTTACCCGCGGATGATGCGAAGGCACGTTGCGATGAAATTGTGGCGGCAATAGGTTGGGAAGGTGAAGTGTATGCGATTTCTGCAGCGGAGCGAACGCATACCGAAACCTTGATGCAACAAATTGGCTGGCGCTTAATTGCGCGTAAAGCGGCTTTGCATGCCGAGCAAGCTGAACAAGTTGCACAGGCGGTGGAGCGGGGAGACGCATAAACATGGATCGTTTGGCCTTATCTAAGTCACGTCGCTGGGTTATTAAGTTAGGCAGTGCATTACTGACCAATGATGGTTCAGGGCTTAACCAAGCTGAGCTTGCCAAATGGGTGGCGCAAATGGTGGCATTGCGCAACCAAGGTGTGGAGCTGATTATTGTGTCATCAGGTGCCGTAGCAGAAGGTATGCAGCGCCTTGGTTGGAAGACACGTCCAACGGCCTTGCATGAGTTGCAGGCAGCGGCAGCTGTGGGGCAAATGGGCTTAGTACAGGCCTATGAGTCAGAGTTTGCTAAAAGTGGCTTGCATACGGCGCAGATTTTGATGACCCATGATGATTTATCGAATCGCGCTCGCTATTTGAATGCACGCTCAACGATCCAGACATTGGTCGAACATGGTGTCATACCGGTTATCAACGAAAATGATACGGTAGTGACCGATGAAATTCGTTTTGGTGACAATGACACTCTAGCCGCGCTTACAGCGAATTTGATTGGTGCTGATGTGTTAGTGATTTTGACCGATCAGCAGGGGTTGTACGACAGCAATCCGCGTGAAAACCCGCATGCGCAATTAATTAAACAAGCACAGGTGAGTCGTAAGGATATTGAAGCGATGGCCAGTCCGGAAGGGGGTGCATTAGGTCGAGGTGGCATGTACACCAAAGTCATGGCCGCCAAACGTGCGGCACGATCAGGAACGGCGACCCTGATTGCTTCGGGGCGAGAGCCGAATATTTTGCCTAAACTTTATGCCGGTGAAGATTATGGCACCTTATTAATTCCCGATTTAGAGCCGATGACCGCCCGCAAACAATGGTTAGCGGGTCACTTGCAAGCTCGCGGCATACTCACGCTAGATGAAGGGGCGGTGCGCGTTGTGACTGAGCAAGGGCGTAGCCTATTGCCTGTGGGTGTAGTCAAAGCGGAAGGTGGCTTTAAACGCGGTGAAATGGTGATCTGCCAAAACCAGCAGGGCATTGAAATTGCACGTGGTTTGGTGAATTACGATGCAGAAGAAGCCCAAAAAATTCTGCGCCAATCTAGCCAAAAGATTGTGCAAATTCTAGGTTATGTTGATGATGAATCTTTGATTCACCGGGATAATTTAGTACTGTCCTAGTCTGTTTTATTGTTATCTAATTGATTTATAGGGCTTCTTTTGTGTAGGCAAAAGAAGCCATTATTTTATTTAGGAAAAATTGTGTTTCTAAAGCGTGCCTTACTACCTATATCCACTTTGTTTTTATCAATTGCCTTGTTAGCCACCGGCTACGGCCTGTTGATGACTTTTATTGGGGTGTTTCTCAAGCAAGAAGGTCTGACCGAAGGCGTGATCGGTTTAATTAACGCTGCCTTTTTCTTGGGTGCAATGTTGGCGGCGATTTTCAGTCAGAAACTGATTGTTACCGTTGGGCATGCGCGAAGTTTTTCTGCCTTTTCGGCTTTGCTGGTGATTTCATTTTTAGGCCATGCACTTTGGTTTGACCCTTTGTTTTGGGGTGGTTTACGTTTAATCTCTGGTTTTGCCTTTTATGCGATGTTAATTGTGCTGGAAAGCTGGTTGAATGAGAAAAGCTCGAGTCAAGACCGAGGTAAAATCCTCGCGGTCTATACCATTATTTTCTTCTTGGCACTCGCCATCGGTCAATTGCTGTTAATGTTTGAATGGCCAGCGGCCACCATTTTTATATTAGGCTCTATTCTGGTACTTTGGTCTTTGGTTTTGGTAGCGATTACCCGAGTCACTCAACCGGTATTAAAGCCTTTTGAACGTTACAGTATGCCCAAATTATTGTCGATTGCGCCTTTGGCTTTAGTCGGTAGTTTTATTGGCGGGGTGTTTGTTGGCGCGTTTTACACCATGTTGCCTCTGTATGTATTGAATGTGTTTGAACAAGCCAGCGTGGTGTCTTTGTTTATGGCGATTACGATTCTTGGTGGCTTAGTTGCACAGCTTCCGGTAGGGATGTTATCAGACCGTTTAGGACGCCGAAAAATGCTAGCTTGGGCAGGGTTTTTTAGTGTTGGTGCATTGGCATTAATGTTAGTGCTACCCTGGGTTTGGCAAAATTCAGCGGTGTTGCTTTATATGGTTGGGTTTTTATTGGGCATGAGTTTGTTTAGTATTTATCCACTCAGTGTTGCACGTGCCAATGATGTGTTTGACGAGAATAAAGACTTGATCGAGATCAGCCGAACCCTGCTGTTTTCCTATGGCTTAGGTTCGTTTATTGCACCATTGGTGCTAGGGTTTATTCTTGGGTTTTCAGCAACGGTGTTTTTTATTGTATTGGGTTTATTCGCGCTAGCATTGGGGATTTATTCGTTAATGGCTGAACGTATCCCAGATGATCAGATGAATGTTTATGTAGCGGTGCCCGCATCTTCCGCATCAACTTTAGCTGAAATGGATCCGCGTCAAGATGAAGAATGGGTTGAGGAACACCGTCCTAATCTCGAGGAGGTTGAGGATAGCGCCTTACTTAACACCAGTGAGACTGATCACAAGAGTAATTAGGTCGATAGCTTGCAATGGGTTAAGACATCCCAGCCCATCAGTTTTGGACAGCGTTTGGCACGAGAGCAAACTGTGCGCCTATATTGAGGAGTTCGGCTTTGCCGCGTATGGTCATATCGGTGATAAAACGAAATTGTTGGGAAGCGTCGACCGGATAGGCTTTAAGTCGATAATGGGTACCCCCAGGTTTTTCAAATACCACGACCGCAACCGGGTCATCAAAGTAAATGTAAGGGCTTGTTCAAGTTGAGCAAGCAATCCTTGACAGCGTGTTTGTGAGTAGGGCAATACGTTTTCTAAGCCAATTTCATCTAAGCCGTTATGGATTAATAGGACATGTAAAACAAGAAAAAAGGCTTCAGGATTACCCGTTGGCATACTTGGTTCTGCGGGCATTTTGGCAAGCCAGAGGTTTTTGCCGGTTGATTGCTCTGTTGATTTTGGTTCAGTAGTGGATTGGGTATTTTCAGCTGCTCCGTTTTGAGATTGTGTTTCTTCAGGTTCGTTACACAGGCGTTCTTGCCAATAATGCAGCGCAAGCGCTAAATTACCGCGACAATATGCCGCCAACTCATTAAATTCAGTTTCTGACGATGCTGAACCCTTATCCTCTAGTAACATTTCATGACCATTTTTAGCATTATAGAAATGGATGTGCATTTTGGAGTGTTTTGCAAATGTTGTAATCATCTTGGCCAAGCGTTGACTATCAAAGGCTTGAAGGGTTAAGGCTTGGATAGTTGGCCAAGCATGAATACGTTGAAAAAAAGCCCAAGCCCAGCTGTCGCAAGCAATGACGCCTCGACCGAGTTGTCCTTGCGTGGCAAGTGTTAGCAAGCTGCGCAGGAGTTTTAGCCCGTTAGCGTGGCGTAAAAAACAGTGCTCAAGCTCGGGGAGCACCCAAAATTGATTTGGTGTAAATTGATCAAACCAGCTTAAGTCCTGATTAAGGATTTGCTCAGGGGTAGGGGGCGCAATAATCAGTGCATTATGGCGCTGCCCCAGAATCCGTACAATATTTGCGTGTCCTGAAAAAGGCTGGCTAATAAGAAATTTCACGCTATCGTGTTTGTGATGTGGGTTGTCGTTTTTAAACCAGTCTTTAATCTGAGCATCTAACGCAGCGGCAGCCTCATGCCAAGGGATCTGCGGAAAAAATGCGAAAGACGCACTTCAGAAAGGGCTTGGAGTTCGTTTTCAGGTTTAAAAAGGGTTTCGTGCGCGGGTTCATCCCGTAGGTTTTTCTTAAATACTCGCCAAGCATTAGCCGTTGCTTTTTGAATTTGTAGCGCAGGTATTGCATAGTCCTCGGGATGAACAAATAGCCAAAGAGGTTTGGGTTTTTCTTTAGTTTCTTCATCCTGCTGTGTTGATTCAGTCATTTTATGTTCTGTCATATGGCCTGCTTGCATTATGCATCCTTTTTGCTCGTGGATGTGTCAGAGGTGTTGAGCGGGTTTCCACAGTGATAACAAAATTGAGCTTCGGTAGTGTGCCCTGTGGTGCCACAGTTTTCGCAAGCACGGCCATCCTTTTGTTTTTGTTTGTTCATTGACTGATAGACTTGTGCCGAGTAAATCCCGGTAGGGACGGCGATAATGCCATAACCTATCAGAATTAAAATGGAGGCGATAAATTGACCAAACGGGGTGATGGGTGTGATATCGCCATAACCCACGGTTGAAACACTAATCAGTGCCCAATACATAGACGTGGGAAGACTGGTAAAGCCGTGTTCTGGTCCCTCGACAACAAACAGTAAACTGCCAAATATGGTAATTATGGTCAGGACACCGACTAAAAATACCAGAATTTTGCGCCAACTGTTAGCAAAAGAATCGACTAGAACGCTGGTTTCACGTTGATAGCGATGCATGTGTAATACGTCAAAAATCCGCATGATCCTTAGAATCCTAATTACGGCTAGGTAGTGAATACCGCTTTCGGGAAATACCAGTGCGAGATAGCTGGGTAATAGCGCGATTAGGTCAATGACACCATAAAAACTGCGTGCGTATCGAACTGGGTCGCGGACTACCCAAAGCCTAATCAGGTACTCGATTGTGAACAGTAGGGTAAAGAACCATTCAATACGAAAAAGGGTTGTGCCATACTGCTGGTGTACAGCATGGATTGAATCGGCAAACAAGATAGCCACGCTGGCAAGAATGGCCAATACCAACATCACATCGAATAAAATGGAGGCGCGTTGTTGGTAACCAAAAATAATATGAAATGTTTTGCTACGAAGCCCTTCGCTATCACAGCTTTCTGGGAGGTAGAATCTAGCCATCAATTATCGCTTTTTAGTTTAAATGAATCATGACAATATATTACTCCAAATTTCGCTTTTTAACGGCTTGTTGTGGACCAGTTATTGCGATGGTGGGTTTAGCCATTCCGTCTCCGTGATGTCTGCCCAGTTATTAAGCATGTTTTTGAGTGGGCTATTAAGATAGTCCTGATAGGCGTCGCAGCAGGCCTGCAAGCGAACAGTATCTTCAGCTAAGCGCTCAACTTCCACCCAATCATTCCATGCAATATATAAGCCCCAGTTTGGTTGATGGATATTGCAGTCCGGTAAGCGGTAATGGAAGGTCGGTCGTGGCTTAATCAGCGCATCTTGGGTGACTTTGGCCACACGGTCAGAGTCTAGGTGCGCGAACAGGGGGAGCATATCCAGTGCGCGGTTACGGGTTGGGTTATCCATGAGGTAGTCATCGATTAACTGCCCAAGATTGGGCTGGTAATCAGCTTGTGTAATCTTTTGTGCATAGCGTTTAGGATAGGGGTTGACGTAGCTGGTGATGCGGCGAGTCATATTAATATTCGTGTGTTTAAATAGCCAGTCATACAAGCAGGCAAAGGCCTGTAAACAGCGGGTAATAAAGGGTGCATCAAGTTGCGGTAACTCAGGATTAAACTGCATGCCAAAAGCATTGATTAAATTGTCTGAGGTGCCCTTTGCGCCCGCATCGCGCAAGTGGCTGATCATCTCTTCGACTTGCGTAAGGCGCGTGAGCGGAAGCGGCGGACTGACGATTTCGAGTGGCACGAGCATTTCTGCCGTCCACGCTAATAAATCCTCAGCGGTTTGTTCTAACTCTTGTCCTTTAACGTCCTGCGCCCGTGGTTCTCGTCCAATTTTTTTGAGTAAATCAAAATCCAGTTCAATCACCCAATCCCCGGCGGGGTCACCGATTAACTTGCGCTCATAGCGCCCGGGATGTTCAATCCGTAAGTCAAAGAATTGCGCCAAAATTTGGGTTAAGTGGTCGAGGTCAAAACCGGCAATTTCAAGTTCAACACCGACTCGTCGGGGTTGGTTTTCCGCATTCTTCGACCAGGATGCGGTTTTTAATGAGTGTTTTGACGCTGACATAGATTCATTCCGTTATTGGAGGATGGATTAACTGGTACACCCAGGCCTGCTGACCATTGGCGAGCGTTTTTAGAACGCGTTGATAGCGAATCCCTAAGCGTTCATAACGATCAAGCCGTTTTAATTCAGCTGGGCTCACTGTAAAAACCAGCCCATTTACTGACGCATTAGGATGAGGCTGCAGGTCAAGTGCCTGCCGCTGATAGCCTTTAATCTTTGCTGGTTCTGTTTCAACCGAACGTCCGATAACTAGGCGTCGAACCCAAGCGTGTGTCAGTGTGCCATAAACAAAAACACGATGCTCAGCGTGCTGAGTAATGGGAGGAAGGTTGGCTGGGGGCGAATATCCCCAGGAGCTGAAAAGATTAAACCAAAGCCAGCCGCTGAGCGCCAGTATCGGTAAGAGTGAAACGAGCAGAAGTGGGAATAGACGTATTTTCATAATGAAAATACTAACAGGCCTGGTAGCTAGAATACCAGGCCTAGTGCTGAAGGGAGAGGCTGATTAAAAATCGTAACGGAAACCGACGGCAAGAGCTTTACCACCGCCTTTTTTGGCATTTGGCGCAAAATCACCAAGAGGATTACGGAAATCACCTGCTCCACCTGCCTTCTCTGCTGCAAGGGCATTAACTGATTCCTGTTGATAAAACTCAATAAAGGTTTTTAGGTTTTTGCTGTATTGATAGTCTGCACCTAGATGAAAGATTTCACCACCAAAGCCATCCACATCAGCATACATCGCTTTGAAGGTATAGTCATTCAGCGTGTAATCGGCATAAAGGTTAAAGACATTCGCATCAGATTGACCCTTAGCGCTTGATTGTTCTAACTTGATCCCAATGTAAATATTATCAATTTGTTGGCCCAGTGCCGCACCCAATAGGCGGGTGTCATTGTTGTCGTCGACTTGTTCGATACCTACCGAAACGTCAGTACCATTGGCGTTATAGGTTGCGGTAAATTGGTAGCGATTGTCACCGAAGGTATCGGCGCGATCTGAGGTGTCTTTAAGCACGGCCCCTGCGCCAAAAGACACACCATTAAAATCTGGACTGTAGTAACTTACAGTATTAAAGGCGCGGAAGAAAGCGAGTGTGGCATAGCCGCTATAGTAGGTGCTAAAACGATCAACTTTATAAGAAATGGCGTTATAAAAAGGCAGCCACATTTGACCATAAGCCAAGGTACCATAATCACCGCTCACGCCGACCTGGGCAACACGTAAATCACGACGATCATCATAAGGGTCCTGTACTTGGAAATTAGCACTATCGAATGGTACTTCGAGTTGACCAAAAATATTTAAACCGTCAGTGGCTTGCCAGTTGGCGGTGACGCCCAGTCTTGAATAAGCATCACGAATATTGCTATAGCTGCTATTGCCACCATTAGCAAATTCAGCGCTCGAATCCGGATGCACCGTTTCCGCTTGCATGCGTAATGAGCCATAAAAGTCAATATCGACTGCAGCCAATAAGCTGGCAGGCGCAGTCGTAGCCATAGCAAGCACAAGCGTTTTAAGTGTGAATTTAGTTGCTGTATGTTGTTTTGTAGACATGATTTGTAGCATTCCTTTTTTGGTTATATTAGTTGTTAACTTGATTTAAGAAAGTGACATGACGCGAGTACTGTTCTAGTACATCATTTAGGATGGTCTCTTTCGTCCAGCCCATGATGTCGTAGTCTTGCCCGCCTTCGCCTAGGTGCACTTCAATACGATAATACTTATTTGTATCCTCGGCTTTTTCAGCGGCATCGCGCATTACTAAAGCGGTCGGTTCATAGGCTTGTGGGCGTGCTGAGTAGAAGAAGTCAATTTGGTCGCCATGGCGAATTTCTAACCAAGCGCGACCATCTTCGCCTCGTTGCACACGCGAATCAAGCTGTTGTTTTTTAAGTTCGCTAGCAACCTCTTCTAGTGCAGGTGTAACTGTAGTATCAATAAACTTTAGCACTTCTTTTTTCTGCGGCATGCTGACCAGCGTTTTTAAACGGGTTTTCCAGTCCATTTGGCTATCAGTTAATCTCGGTGCTGCCAAACTAGAGTGTTTAGCGATATCCAGCTTGAGTGAACGCGCTAGCCCCCAAGCCATCAAAATCATAATAATGACAAATGGAAAAGCACTGGCAATAGTAGCGGTTTGCAGTGCTCCCAAGCCGCCTGCGAGTAGCAGGCCAGCTGCTAGGATCCCTTGAATCACCGCCCAGAAAATACGCTGCCAAGTATGTGATTCACCCGTTCCGCCAGAGGTTAGGCGATCGACCACCAGTGAGCCAGAGTCTGCGCTGGTCACAAAGAAAGTGATAATCAACAGGGTAGCAATAATCGCAGTAATGCTCGAAAGTGGTAAATGTTCTAGGAACTGGAATAAGGCCACCGAGGTGTCCGCTGCAACTGCATCAGCCAGTTCAGTAATACCCTGAACCATAATCATGTGCAGTGCGGTGCCACCAAAAAAGGTCATCCACATAAAGGTGAAGCCGACCGGTACAAGTAATACACCTAGCACAAACTCACGAATAGTTCGCCCTTTAGAAACCATGGCAATAAACATGCCTACAAACGGTGCCCAAGCAATCCACCAACCCCAGTAGAACAGTGTCCAGCCACCAATCCAGTCGGTCGGTTCATAGGCATAGAGGTTAAAGGTCATATTTAATAGGTCAGAAATATACATGCCGGTGTTTTGCACTAGGGTTTGTAGCTGGAATACGGTGGGGCCTGCGATGAGGACAAATGCCAGCAATGCCGCCGCAAAAATCATGTTTAAAATCGATAAACGGCGAATCCCGCCGGCCAAACCGAGGGCAACAGAAATGGTCGCAATAGCTGTTATAACAGCTATTAAAATGACCTGGGTGATTACACCGACTGGAATGTCAAATAGGTAGTTTAAGCCGGCATTTATCTGCATAACACCAAAGCCCAGTGACGTTGCCACCCCAAACAGCGTGCCCAAAACAGCAAAGGTATCGACCGCATGACCAATCGGGCCGTGAATACGCTCACCAATCAGCGGGTAAAGCGACGAGCGAATGGTCATTGGCATGTTGTGACGGAAGGCAAAATAAGCGAGCGACATGGCAACAATGGCATAGATTGCCCAAGCGTGCACGCCCCAGTGGAAAAAGGTGATTCGCATTGCTTGGCGTGCGGCTTCGGCCGTTTCTGGGTCACCAACCGGTGGGCTGACATAATGCATCACCGGCTCGGCCACGCCAAAGAACATCAAACCAATCCCCATGCCGGCAGAAAACAGCATCGCAAACCAAGAAAGGTTAGTGAATTCGGGTTTGCTGTGTTCTGTGCCGAGCTTGACGTTACCAAAGCGGGATAGCGCTATAACAGCGATAAATACTAAGAAGCCAGCAACAGCCAGCACATAAAACCACCCTAGCTGAGCGGAAATCCAGCCCAGTGTGGCAGAGAAAAAGGCACTGGCTGAATCGTTAAAAATGATCGTGTACAACACCAGTGCTAGTGTTAGCACTGCCGAGCTGATAAACACTGGCGGGTTGATTTGAAACTTTTTTGTGTTTGCGGACAGCATAAGTTTTACCTTTGGGTGTAAATAAATATTCATCAATAAACTTAACATATTGGATATATTAATTACTAGCTAGTATTTTAATAAATTTTTTTCAATGGAGGGTCAGTTGGCCTGCGAGTTGTGTTATAAAAGACGAGATTTTCATTAATCTTAAATTGGAGAGCATTATTGTGACATACTTTCCCGTGGAAACTATTTTGTCGGGTTGTAAGCAATGCCATAAGCCACTTGGTTTTGATTTTACGTTCGCATTTCAGCCCATTGTCAACATTCAAAGCAAAAGTATTTTTGGTTATGAGGCCTTGGTAAGAGGAGCGCAAGGTCAGGGCGCGGGTGAAGTATTGGCAAAAATCAATGATCAGAACCGTTATGCGTTTGACCAAGCTTGCCGGGTTAAGGCAATACAACTAGCGAGTAAGTTACAGCTCGATACGATGTTAAGCATTAATTTCCTTCCCAATGCTGTGTATGAGCCAGCGCATTGCATACGAAGTACGTTAGAGGCGGCAGAAGCCTACTCATTTCCGACAGAGCGACTTATGTTTGAAATTACTGAATCCGAGTATGTCGCCGATGTTAAGCACATGTCAAAAATTTTTACTGAATATCAAGCACAAGGCTTTACCACCGCCTTGGACGATTTTGGTGCCGGTCACGCAGGTTTGAATATGTTGGCAAGTTTTGTGCCGGATATTCTTAAAATTGATATGGAGTTAATTCGCGATATTGACCGAAGTCCAGTTAAACAGAGCATTGCTCGAGGCTTGATGCAGGTTTGTAATGACCTCAATATTACTGTCTTAGCGGAGGGATTAGAAACAGCAGCGGAAGTTGCTTATTACCAAGACCTAGGCGTAACCCTGATGCAAGGATATTACTTTGCTAAGCCGGGTTTTGAATCCTTGCCCTGTGTTAAGTTTTAATTTTTTTTGTTTTGCCTCTTGAATCTCCGTTTTAGCCCCCCATATTAGCCTTGTCTTTATAAAAAACCGTTCATTGTTCTTGATCGGTTTTGTTTACGTACAATAAATCCAAATTAGGAGATTACATAAATGAGTATCAAACCTTTGCATGATCGTGTGGTCATTCGTCGTCTTGAAGAAGAGCAAGTGTCTGCTGGTGGGATTGTGCTGCCTGATTCAGCTAAAGAAAAACCTGCCGAAGGGGAAGTGGTTGCGGTGGGTCCCGGTAAAGCAGCTGACAACGGTAATTTAATCGCTTTGAATGTTAAGGTAGGCGATAAAGTGTTGTTCGGCAAATATGCGGGTCAGGAAGTAAAGGTTGATGGCGAAGAATTAGTTGTGATGCGTGAAGACGATATTATCGCGATTCGTGGTTAATTCAAGTTCAAAACATCGAATAAAAGGATAAGTTAAGATGGCAAAAGAAGTTAAATTTGGTATTGAAGCGCGTGAGCGTATGGTTGAAGGCATTAACGTACTTGCAAATGCAGTTAAAGTAACCTTGGGCCCTAAAGGACGTAATGTTGTATTAGAGAAATCATTTGGTGCTCCAACGGTGACTAAAGATGGTGTCTCTGTTGCGCGTGAAATTGAATTAGAAGACAAGTTTCAGAACATGGGCGCCCAGATGGTGAAAGAAGTGGCGTCAAAAACCAACGACGTAGCTGGTGACGGTACAACCACTGCGACTGTATTGGCACAAGCTATTGTGC
Source organism: Thiomicrospira sp. ALE5 (assembly GCF_900112445.1). Lineage (GTDB taxonomy): Bacteria > Pseudomonadota > Gammaproteobacteria > Thiomicrospirales > Thiomicrospiraceae > Thiomicrospira. The sequence goes on from NZ_FOYY01000005.1 coordinate 50,142, forward strand.
GTGAAGGTATGAAGTCTGTTGCTGCCGGTATGAATCCAATGGACTTAAACCGCGGTATTCATAAAGCCGTTGAATCAGTTGTGTCTGAAATTCAAAAAATGGCAAAACCGTGTGAAACCTCTGCATCTATTGCGCAGGTTGGCACGATTTCAGCCAACTCTGACAGCGCGGTCGGTAAATTGATTGCGGATGCAATGGAGCGTGTAGGTAAGGAAGGTGTTATTACCGTTGAAGAGGGTTCTTCACTACATGATGAATTGGAAGTGGTTGAAGGTATGGAGTTTGACCGTGGTTACCTATCACCTTACTTCTGTACCAACCAAGAAAAAATGGTTGCTGAGATGGAAAACCCATTTATTCTGTTAACCGATAAAAAAGTTTCTAACATCCGTGAACTATTGCCAACCTTGGAAGCGGTTTCAAAAGCAGGTCGCCCATTATTGATCATTGCTGAAGATGTTGAAGGCGAGGCCTTGGCTACATTGGTTATCAACAACATGCGTGGTATTGTGAAGGTTGCAGCGGTTAAAGCACCAGGATTTGGTGAGCGTCGTAAAGCCATGTTGCAAGATATTGCAATTTTAACCGGTGGTACGGTTGTTTCAGAAGAAGTTGGCATGACGCTAGAAGCCGTTACGCTGGATGATCTTGGTCAAGCTAAGAACGTTAATGTGGCCAAAGATTCAACGACGGTAATTGATGGCGTTGGTTCGAAGGATGATATTGAAGCGCGTTGTGCTCAAATTCAGTCGCAGTTGGCTAATACAACTTCTGACTACGATAAAGAGAAGCTTCAAGAGCGTTTGGCTAAATTGTCTGGTGGTGTTGCGGTAATTAAATTGGGCGCAGCAACTGAAATGGAAATGAAAGAGAAGAAAGATCGCGTTGATGATGCATTGCATGCAACACGTGCGGCCGTTCAAGAAGGGATCGTGCCTGGTGGCGGTGTGGCACTAGTTCGTGCTAAGGCTTTGGTTAATGTAGAAGGTGAAAACCATGACCAAAACGTCGGTATTGAAATTGCCTTGCGTGCAATCGAAGAGCCAATGCGTCAAATTGCCATTAACTGTGGCCTAGAAGGCTCAGTGATTGTAAACAAGGTTATTGAAGGTTCGGGTAACTTTGGTTTCAACGCATCAACCGAAGAGTATGGTGATATGCTTGATATGGGTATTATCGACCCAGCTAAAGTAACCCGTACCGCATTGCAAAATGCAGCATCGGTTGCAGGTTTAATCATCACCACTGAAGCAATGATCGCTGATTTGCCGAAGAAAGATGCGCCAGCTGCACCGGATATGGGCGGCATGGGTGGTATGGGCGGTATGATGTAATCAAGCCCTACTCTACTTGGTATATAGAAACCTCGGTCAGTTGTTATTGGCCGAGGTTTTTTATTTATGGTCTAAAAATAGTCGCCTGCCATAATGGGCTATTAGCTAAAATAGTCGCAAGCATTAAGGAGAGCAGCATGCAAAAAGTAAAAATTGGAATTGTTGGCGGCACAGGTTATACCGGCGTCGAGTTGTTACGATTACTCGCTAATCATCCGCAGGCAGAGCTATCGGTAATAACGTCACGTTCTGAAGCGGGTCAGGGCGTAGCTGACATGTTTCCCAATTTACGCGGTCATTATGATTTAGCGTTTAGTGAACCCAGTATGGACAACCTGAAGGTGTGTGATCTGGTGTTTTTTGCCACGCCACATGGTGTCGCAATGAGCCAAACTCCGGAGTTAATTGCAGCCGGTGTGCGGGTAATTGATTTGGCGGCGGATTTCCGTTTAACGGATCTTGCGGTATGGGAGCAGTGGTATGATATGAAACATACTTGCCCAGAGATTATGTCAGAGGTCGTGTATGGGTTGCCAGAAGTGTTTCGGGAGCAGATTAAGCAAGCTAAAGTGATTGCCAATCCAGGTTGTTATCCGACTGCCGTGCAGCTTGGTTTTCAGCCTTTATTAGCAGCAGGCCTGGTCGATACTGGCTTTTTAGTTGCTGATGGCAAATCTGGCGTCAGTGGCGCGGGACGAGGCGCCAAGGTCAGCTCATTGAGTGCCGAGGTCAGTGAAAGCTTCAAAGCTTATGGCGTGAGCGGTCATCGTCATGCCCCGGAAATTGCCGAGGGTTTGGCGCGGATGACACAAGGGCAGACCGTTAACTTAACCTTTGTACCGCATCTAGTACCGATGATTCGTGGTATAGAAGCGACGCTTTATGCCAAATTAACCCAGCCTAAGTCGCAAGCAGAGCTGCAAGCCCTATTTGAGGAATGCTATCGCAATGAACCTTTTGTGGATGTGATGCCGGCGGGTAGTTTACCAGACACTAAGATGGTGAAAGGATCCAATATGTGTCGGATGGCGGTATATGTGCCAGCGGGTGGCGATACGGTGGTGGTCACATCAGTCATTGATAACTTGGTTAAAGGGGCGGCGGGTCAGGCTATTCAAAATATGAATATTATGTTTGCGCTGCCGGAAACTATGGGCTTAGAGCAGGTAGCAATGATGCCCTGATACAGGGTTTTGGTTTAAGCTGCCCAATTGGTCTATAATAGGGTATTGGGCTTTGTAAAAGGAGAGTGTCATGTCAGAGCAAGCAATGCAGCCAGTAAATTTTACCGATGCAGCCGCGTCCAAGGTCAATGTCTTAATTCAGGATGAGGGTAACCCGGAACTGAAATTACGTGTTTATATTTCCGGTGGTGGTTGCTCGGGCTTCCAATATGGCTTTACCTTTGATGAAAGCTTAGCTGAAGACGATACGGTGGTCGAAAAAAGTGGCGTGCAGTTGTTAATTGATCCGATGAGTTTTCAATATCTAGTTGGCGCTAAGATTGATTATCTTGAAGACCTGCAAGGTGCGCGGTTTGTGATTGAAAACCCAAATGCTACGTCAACTTGTGGTTGTGGTTCTTCATTCAGCGTATAAGTATTTAGCTGTACTTTTATCAGTTTCGTGCTGTTCTAAAATGGTGTTTTAAGGAAGTGTTATGCAATATATTCCCGGTTTAGCAGGTGTGCCCGCCACGGAGTCCCAAATCTCTTACATTGATGGTCAGAAAGGCCTCCTCACTTATCGTGGTTATGACATCATGGAACTGGCGGAAAAGTCTTCATTTGAAGAAACAACACTCTTATTGCTGTTTGGTGAGCTACCTACACGAGACGAGCTCAATGATTTTGATAGCCAGCTTCGTCAGAACCGCCGGGTTAAGTATAACATTCGTGAGATTATGAAAAACCTGCCTGAAACCACCCATCCTATGCATATGTTACAGGTGGTCGTGGCGAGTTTAGCCAGCTTTTATCCCAGCACGGAATACATGAAGGGGGGGACAGAAAACCAGCATTACATTAATGATGTAACGGTAAAAATTATTGCGCACATGGCAACCTTGGTCGCGCAATGGGAACACATGCGCAATGGTTATGACCCCATTGAACCACGTAAAGATTTAACCTATGCCGAGAATTTTTTGTATATGGTTACCGGCGCAGAGCCAGATCCTGATTGGGCGCGTTTATTGGATGCGTGCTTAATTTTACACGCTGAGCATACAATTAATGCCTCAACTTTTACCACGATGGTAACAGGTTCTACCTTGGCAAATCCTTGTTCAGTCATTTCATCTGCCATTGCCTCGTTATCCGGCCCACTCCATGGTGGCGCGAATCAAATGGTCATCGAGATGCTCGAGAAAATTGGTCGTCCAGAAAATGCCCGTGCTTATATTGAAGACCGATTAGCCAATAAGAAAGTGATTTGGGGCATGGGGCATCGTGAGTACAAAACTAAAGATCCACGTGCAACGATTTTGCAACAGTTGTCTGAAAAGCTGCTACTAAAGAAAAGTGAAAGTGGTGAGTTGAGTCAAATGTTTGAAACCGCACTCGAAGTCGAGCGGGTTTGTGAGGAGCATCTTGGTCATAAGGGTGTTTATCCAAACGTGGATTTCTATTCCGGTATTCTGTACAAAGAAATGGGTTTTGATCCAAAAATGTTTACGTCCATTTTTGCAGTAGCGCGCTCTGCGGGTTGGATGGCGCATTGGCGTGAGCAATTACAAAACAATAAAATTTTTCGCCCCACCCAAGTTTATACAGGAGCGGGTAATTCATGTTATTTATCATTGGATCAGCGTTCCGAAGGTATTAGAGGCGTGCTGAGTAAGAAAAAGAATTCGGATGCTTAGTCACACTTGTTGGTGGTTAAAAAATAAAATGCTAAATGCTTGAAATTAGTTCAAGTTTTGAGTAATATTCGCAGTCTTATTAATCCTTCCCCCTCTTATTGCCCGTTAAACAGTAAGTGCGCTACATTTTTGTAGTTAGGATTAAACATTAATTTTAGGATAATGAAATGGGAACATTTGTAGCCAAACCAGCTGAAGTTAAGCGCGACTGGTATATTGTTGATGCTGAAGGTCAAACTTTAGGTCGTCTTGCCGCTCAGGTAGCCGCACGCCTTAGAGGTAAGCATAAGCCTGAATATACACCTCACGTTGATTGTGGTGATTATATTGTTATTGTTAATGCTGAAAAAATCGGGGTAACCGGTAACAAGCGCAAAAACAAAATGTATCACCGTTATACTGGATATATTGGTAACTTGAAGTCTATGTCTTTTGAGAAGATGATTGATTCACGTCCAGAGCGCGTACTAGAGTTAGCGATTAAAGGCATGTTGCCTAGAGGCCCACTTGGCCGTGACATGTATCGCAAGCTAAAAGTCTATGCTGGTGCTGAGCATCCGCATGCAGCGCAACAACCAAAATCACTTGAAGTGTAAGGATAGAACATGGCAACAGAACAATATTACGGAACTGGTCGTCGTAAAAGCTCAGTCGCGCGTGTTTTCTTACGCGCTGGCTCTGGCAAAATGATGGTAAACGGGCGCGAAATTAATCAATATTTCGCGCGTGAAACAGATTTGATGGTGATTAACCAGCCTTTAGAAGCTACCCAGAGTGAAGGTAAGTTTGATGCTTACATTACTGTTGTAGGTGGTGGTACAACGGGTCAGGCGGGTGCCGTTCGTCACGGCCTAGCTCGCGCGCTGGTGGCTTATGAAGAAGGTAACCGTCCAGCCTTACGTGCTAAAGACTTACTAACGCGTGATGCGCGTAAAGTTGAGCGTAAGAAAGTCGGTCTTCGCAAAGCGCGTCGCCGTCCACAATTCTCAAAACGTTAATTTATTATGTAGATGGATTGTTAAAAACCCGCTTCGGCGGGTTTTTTGTTTGTTATCTTCTATAAAAGCCTGCTAGAATCTTATAAGTTATTACTACACAGGGTGTGTCATCATTTTATGAAAAAATTTCCCTTGCGTCATGAATTGTTGCTTCATCTTATTGAGTCGGCACAAGATGGTATTGTACTGGCAGAAAAAGAGGGCGAAGATACCATTCTGGTGTATGTTAATCCTGCCTTTGAAAAGCTGACTGGCTATTCAGCGGAAGAAATTTTGTTTCAGGATTGTCGTTTTCTGCAGGGCGATGACCGCGAACAAAATGCAGTACGCGTGATACGGAATGCAGTAGATAACAATAAGCCTGTTAGAACTGTGCTAAAGAATTATCGTAAGGATGGCAGTTTGTTTTGGAACGAGTTAAGTGTGACGCCCTATTTTGATGAGTACGATAAGCTTACTTACTACATTGGGATTCAAAAGGATGTGACAGAGGAAATGGCACTGCGCGAAGCTCTGAATAAGGCACAACAAGAAATTGCTGATTTACGCGCGCAGCTCAGCTAGTTTTGATCAAGTGTGATGGGTTCAAACCAAAATGGCCAAGCACGCAGTTCTGATGCGATAGCGGCCTGATCATTATTTTCAAAGCTTGCACAACCCATTAACCAACTTTGTAAGCTTCCCAGTGGCTTTACGGCCAAGTTAATGTCAAATTCTTCCTGCTTCTGTAATGGCGAAAACAAGTAGATAGCGCCTCGAAAAGGCGTTAGGTTGTCTGGCAAGATGACCTGATTTATATTCTTAAAAGACTGTTCAATAAAAACGGGCGTTAATCCCTGTTCGTAGATGTGTAATCCCATTAGCTTTTGTAACCAACTCGGTGTGTCTTGGTGTTTAACAATTAACACCATCTCTTTTGATTGATAATTTTGCTTGCGCCACAGGTGCAGTCGATAATAGAGTTGTTGGCTGAGTTCTTGTAACCAGACCTGCTGCCAGAAAAAACTATTTGTGTCGAGCTCATTAGCAGATTGGCTTAGTTTTAATAAATGTTTCGCAAGGCTTGCATAGTCTTTTTTGGCATCAATCATTCGCTGAGTGAGGGAATGTAGTTGCTGATAACTTTGTGCTTGAATCGCCTGGATGATTACATCATGCCAATCACAGGATGATGCATTGGCAGGCGAGGTATCTTTTAGCAATTTTGAACGCTCGGTAATTATCCCTTTAACTTGACTAATAGGTAAGCCTGTTGCGACAAGCATCATGGCTTCTTTGATGATGGCGAGATGGTTTTCAGTATAAAGACGATGACCCGATGTAGTGCGAACAGGTTCAACTAATCCATAGCGACGTTCCCAGGCACGTAATGTAATGGGCTTAATACCTGTTAACCGCGAAATTTCGCGGATTGGATAAAGCGCCTGTTGATCATTTTTATTATCTGTCATAATGCTAAGGTCATCGTTTTTAGTTGCTGAACACGTTGTTGGTGGTTCAAGCGAGCCTGCTTTAAATTTGGATCGGCTAGCGGGTAGTGCGCTGCAATGTCAGGGAATTGCTGTTTAATACTATTCGCTGCCTCCCAAGGGGCATGAAGTATATTTGTTGGCAGCGGTGTAAGTTCTGGTAGCCATTTTCTAATATATACCCCTTGCGGGTCAAATTTCTCGCTTTGTACCACGGGGTTGAATAAGCGAAAATAAGGGGCGGCATCCACCCCGCAGCCAGCCACCCATTGCCATCCCATTACATTATTGGGTATATCGGCATCAATTAATGTTTGCTCAAACCAGCGCTGACCAATTAGCCAATGTTGATTTAGGTTTTTAGTTAACCAAGATGCTACAAGCATTCTGACTCTGTTATGCATCCAACCCGTTTGCCAAAGTTGGCGCATACCTGCATCTATAATTGGTATTCCAGTGACGCCTTTTTGCCAAGCCATTACGCTTTCATTGGGTTCTGGCCAGTCAAGGTGGTTAAATTTTTCTTGGTAGGCATGGGTTTGCAGTTTAGGGTTAAAGAATAATAAATATCGTGCAAATTCACGCCATATAAGTTGACGAATAAAACTCTGAATTGCATCACCATGAGCAGGCCTGTTGACCAGCGCATCGCGACATTGTTCTAGTAAAGCGGTTGAGCTGATTTCACCAAAATGTAAATGTGTGGACAGTTGGCTTGTACCTGAAACACCTGGAAAATCGCGCTGATTAGGGTATTGGGTCATCTTGTCCGTTAAAAATTGCTTAGCTAAAGACCAAGCGGCTTGTTCGCCTATATGCCAATGCTTGAGCATGCGTTGCGCCCAAGAGGCTGAACTTATTTTTTGTAATGTTTGGGGTGGGCGCGTATCTTTTGGCTCAAGTTCAATTGTTTTGAGTTGTGACCAATTTGCCTGCCCCTCCGCTTTTGGCACATCATCAAGTTGACTCATTACCTTCTTGCTAAACGGCGTATATACGCCATAAGGTTTCCCTTGTTGGGTTAGGATTGTCTCGGGTGACAACCAAGTCTGATCAAACGGCGTCAGTCTCACTTGATGCTGCTTGCAAATTCTTAGCGCATGTTGTTGTGCGGTTTGGTAGGGTTCACCTAATTCAAAATGATAAAGCACGTCGGTGATCTTGTGCTTAATTAAGATGCGCTCAAACTCATGGTCAAACGGGCCTTCGGCGACAAGCAGATTGGCGCCCTTTTCTTGAAGGTCTTGTTGTAAGCTTTCCAAGCTCTTCACTAGCCAGGCCTGGTTAGCTTCACCCTGTGCAAGCGCTGGATCGTGAATGTAGCCAAACAGGCACGCACCGCCGTTTGACAGGGCACGGTGAATAGGTGCATGATCTTGAAGGCGTAAATCACGTTGGAACCAAATTAATTGACGCATTAGGGTAGGTCCCTTAACAGGTTGTTTTTTAAACGATTGGATAAGGGCGATTCGCCAATCCAAATACCAAAATAGACAGCTTTAAACCCAGGCGTGTTAATGCGTACTAATTCTTGTCCATTTAATATGAGTGCCGTACCTCGTTCAGGCGCATGGTCGAGTAGATAGCAATCGCCTTGACTAACTGGTTGATAGGCTTGATGAAGCTTTTCGACAGCACGATTAAGTTCGGCAGTAAGATTATCGGGTAAGGCATGATTAGCGCCATCGACAAAATTTTCTACGGTCAGGCTGCGGGCATAACAGAGCTCAAGCTGTAATGGCGTCGTGTCACTAAGCAGCGTTTGATGATTCATGCCGGGTGCGACGCGCAGGGTTGCGTCGTAAAGTTTGATTAGCCCCCAGCGTGCTGTGCCTTCACCCGTTGTTAACCAGTTCTGACTACTTAATACAGGTTGCGTTAATCCCGTTAGCATTAGCGCGAGTAAGAATTTATTCAGCTTACTCACTGTTTTGGTCCTTGTTTGTTAAAAAATAGCGTCACTTCGCCCACCTTAAAACCAAATTTAGTTACGGTGGCACGGTTTAGCATCACATCGTCAGATTGTAAGTACATCCAATCATCAAAGTTTACGGCCACTGTGCTGTTTCTAAAAGGAAGATCCAGCGTATATGTCCAGTGAAAGACGGCACCTTCGGTACGTCCGTGTGCTTCCCCAATAACATCACCTGCCGTGCCCCGATAGGTGTTAGGTGCAATACGTTTAATCACCCAAATCCGCTGTTCTATTTCACCATCGTCATAGATAAAATGCTCGTCCAACGTGATGGTTTCACCTTCAATAGTGCCGGTGATGTCAACATAAAAGCGCCGCTTAACCTCGCCTGATCGGCTCTGGAATTGTCCCCAGGCATAGGTTTTTCCTTCGAAGTAGGTAAATAAGTCAAATGCCGGTTCGGTGTTCGCGTAATCTTCAATTTTCATGCTTGAGCACCCCAATAATAAACTGGCCGCAATAATGATAAGCCAAGCTTTAAAATTCAACATTATTTATGCTCCAAGGTAAGTTGGATAACATCAGTACGTTGCGTTTCAAAGCCGACCCGGCAGTAATCTAGATAGTAGTGCCAGACCCGTTGAAACTTATCATCAAACCCTAGTTTCTCGACCTCATCGATTTTTTTATCGAACTCTTGACGCCAACGATGGAGTGTTTCAGCGTAGTCGAGCCCAAAACTAAAGTTATTAGTAATCTTAAATCCATAGCGATCAGCCAGTTCAACAAGTTGGGTTTTTGAGGGCAGTAACCCGCCTGGAAAAATATAAGTTTGTATAAAGTCTACACCCTGCTGGTATTTTTCGGCATAGGCTTCATCGATGGTGATGATTTGTAGCACGGCTTTGCCTTCGACTGCGAGTAGGGCTTTAAGCTGGCTAAAATAACTATCCCAATATTCTTGTCCAACCGCTTCGAACATTTCGATACTGACAATATGGTCGAACTGGCCTTGTTGGTGACGGTAATCCGTTAAGCTAAGTTGTGTTTTGTGATCAAGATTCAGTTGTTTCATCCGGTTTTTAGCAAAATCCAATTGCTCTCTTGAAAGTGTGATACCGGTTACCTCAGCATCGCGTTTTGCGGCTTCTTCAGCAAAGCCCCCCCAGCCACAGCCAATTTCTAATATCTGTTGATTGGGTTTTACGTCCAATTCATCTAATATGCGATGGTATTTATTATGTTGAGCAGTAGCTAAATCTTCATCAGGCGTTTTAAACAAAGCGCTTGAATAGGTCATGGTGTCATCAAGCCATAATCGATAAAAGTCATTGCCTAGGTCGTAGTGCGCTGAAATATTATCTTTGCTATTTTCAATCGAATTGTGATTTGCTAAATGTTTTTTTAGGTAGTGGCTGTAAAACCAGTTTTTACCCAACAAAACCTGAGATAAGGCTTGTTCATTCATGGCGCCAAAGTGGAGTAGGTGGTGCAGGTTGGGGGTCTCGATATAGTGCTTAGAGTAGGCTTTCGCAAAACCGAGTTCACCTTGTGTTGCCAGTAACCAAAAAAATTTAAGCGGTTTAAGAATGCGTATTTCAGCATGTAAACCTTCATGTTGTCCCTCATATCGTTGTTGATAGCCCCCGATCTGTACCGTTAAGGAGCCAAACATAATCGCGTCGAATGGCAGGCGTTTTAACACCCAAGAACCAAATAAGGGTGTTTTTAGTGCGGCAATATTTGAGCTAGATGTTTTGGTTAACATAATGTCATCTCCGAATGGCTATAGCGAATATTTTGCAAGTGGGTAGGTGTTTTATGAAATTGCCCGCCAGCAAGCCATATTTTTAGCGCCCACCAATGAATAAGCGTGATAACTTTGACCATGCTGAAGGGCGCAAAGCCAGCTGCTTTGAGGATGTTTTTTGTATCCAGTGGCGCCATATAGCCATTTTGGCTGGCATGAAAAAAGGCTTTGTTTTGCCTGGTTTCCTTGATAAAGGTGTTAAATTTATCCCTAGGAGGGGTAATTTTAAAGTGATAAGCGGCATCCATATCAATAAAGGGGGAGACATGGAATACCTTATTGACATGGCACTGTATCGGCTTGCTTGTCTGAGCGGTTTCGGCAGGTACTTTGAGTACATAGTGATGCCATTGTCCAAACGTGTTGCTTACTTCAGCTACAACGGCAAACAATTGCTCATTGTTGTCATAGGCGTACCACATAGCCAGTGGATTAAAAGCGTAACCCATAATGCGTGGATAACAAATGAGTTCGATTTTCGCGGGATTTGGAAGCTGATACTCCGCCAGTAAGCCGGTCAACCATTCTCGCCAAGACGTGCCGTCGCGGGAACCATGGTCCCGAGTATGGACGCTCAATAGATTAAAGCGATTAAAGCTAAGTAGCTTACAGTCTTGTACTTCTTGCGCAAAGAGATCGACATCGATTTTAATGCTTGCGGTGTGATAATCAAAACGATACTGCATCGGGTCTTCACGCTGATGCATAACCTTGCCAAAATAGAAACACGAGGCCATTTAATTATGTTCCCAAGGGAGCGGTAATTGCCATAGTCTTGCAATACGTGCAGCACTGCGTAGACCATCCTCATGAAAACCATAGCCAGTGTAAGCACCGGCAAACCAGCAGCCATGATGGCCTTGAATGGATTCAAGTTCTTTTTGTGCTTGCATGGTTTGTTCGTCAAAAACCGGGTGATCATACTCAAATTTCGCAATCACTTTGCTTGGATCTGGCTCTCGAGTTGGATTAAGCGTGACTAAAATAGGGGTTTCTGTTCGCAAGGGTTGCAATTGATTCATCCAATAGGTGACTGCCACAGCACGTTGTTGATCTTGATTGATATCGCTGAGATAGTTCCAAGAAGCCCATGCAGACTCTATTTTAGGCATCAAACTTTCATCGGTATGTAACCAGGCTTGGTTCGGTTGGAATTTGAAATTAGCCATAAGGTTAAAGTCAGCATGGTGATCAAGTAGCTGATAGGCTTGATCACCGTGGCAAGCAAACACGACCTGATCAAATTCAAGCTGTTGATCATCGGCTGTTTTAATCAGAACGCTATCTCTTTCTGCGGACATAGGTGATACATGGGTTACACCTGAGTGAACAACGTTGAACTTTGCGTGTTTGGTGATGGCGTCAATATAGTGGCGAGCACCATTGCGTACGGTTTTCCATTGTGGGCGATCGTTAACATTAAGTAGCCCGTGATTGTTGAAAAACTGTAAAAAACTTTGTGCAGGAAAACTTAGCATAGTCTCTGTTGGGCAGGACCAAATGGCTGCAGCCATAGGCAACAGGTAATCTTGCTGCATAGATGTAGAAAAATCATGCTGGCTGAGATAATCTTTTAAGCTTAAATGATGTTCTAAATGGTGCAGATCTTTTTTTGCTTGCTTGTTGAAGCGAAGAATTTCGCGAATCATCTTCCAATGGGCGATGGAAAATAAATTTTTTCGTTGCGCAAAAAGCGTATTCAGGTTGTTGCCTGCATACTCAAGCCGACCTTGGTCAATGGATACGGCAAAACTCATATCTGTTTCTGCCGTGTGAATGTGCAGGTGCTTAAACATCGCGGTTAGTAACGGATAGTTAGGTTCGTTGTAAACGATAAAGCCGGTATCTACAGCAATGTTCTTACCTTCGTGTTCAAAGTCAACCGTATTGGTATGACCACCCAAGCGGTTTTCTTTCTCAAACAGTGTGACATGGTGTTGCTGGCTTAGGAACCATGCACTGGCAATGCCACTAATACCACTGCCAATAATGGCAACATGTTGCGGTTTTGATCTAGTCATTTACTGTTAATTCCAAATTCTATACAATAATTATACACGCATTATACACGGTTTTAAGGAATGACTATGCAAGCGCCAAAACATAATGGTTTATTTGCCAAAAAAATATGGTTAGTTGGCGCATCCCAAGGAATTGGGCTGGCTTTATTGCAAAGCTGGTTGCGCGAAGGTGCCCAGGTTGTCGCATCTGCACGTAAGGCAAAGGAGTCAGTAGAGTTACAAGAACTTGCTAACGCCTATCCAAATCAGCTTTATTTGTTAAATGTAGATGTAACGGCAGATGAGATTGCCGATAATCTGGTCACCGAGGCATGGCAGGCTTTCAATGGCTTGGATGCCTGGTTTTATAATGTCGGCAGTTATTACCCAATGTCGAGTCATGATTGGGATTTGGCTGCCTTTATCCAAATGAATCATGCTAATTATTTGGGTGCCGTTAAGTTGATGTTACTACTGCGTGATTATTTTGTTGCGCAAGGTCATGGTCGATGGGTATGGAATGCAAGTGTTGCTGGTTATTTTGGACTCCCTTATGGAGGGGGTTATTCGGCACCCAAAGCGGCACTGATCAACCTAGCTGAATCTTTACAACCTGAATTGGCTGAGCATGGAATTCGCTTACAAATCATTAACCATGGGTTTGTTAAGACACGTTTAACGGCTAAAAATGATTTTACTATGCCGGGTTTAATGACGGCGGAAGAAGCGGCGGCCGCAATAAATAAGGGACTTGCAGGTTCGCGGGGATTTGAAGTTCGTTTTCCGCGCAGTTTGATTGGATTTTTAAGTCTCTTAAAAAGCGTGCCTTATCGTTTTAGCTTGGCAATCACACGCCGCATGCTCAAACCCCAAAAAGAGGTCTCAGATAAATGACACAGCAATATTATGAGCTAACCGAAAAGTCGACTAAGTCAATCAAGGCACGTGCACCGCTAACCTTAGAGCAGGTATTGTCTGCCTACCAAACGCTTTTTGAAAACTTGGACCCGCAAACCATGGCACAAGCGTTTAGTGAGGTGTTTGCACCGCAGGTTTATTTTAAAGATCCGTTTAATGAAATTAAAGGGCGTGCTAAGTTGTTAGCATTGTTTGAGCATATGTTTACGACCTTGCATGAGCCCATGTTTCGAATTCATCATAAAGCGGGTTCGGGCAATACGGGCTATTTGGAATGGCGTTTTTACTTTAAGTTAAAACCCAATCAACCCGTTAAGCAAATTAATGGCATGAGTAAAATTGTGATTGATGATCAGGGCTGGGTTATTGTGCACATTGACTACTGGGATAGTGGTGAGTATATCTATCATCAGGTACCTATTATTGGTGCTTTTACACGTTGGGTAGCAAGCAAGCTTAAGGCGGACGTTTAATGTCGGCACAGCCTTTGTGGTATGGCTTACCGGCCTGGCCTCTAGCCATGTTGGCCATCCCGCTTTATGTTTATCTACCTGCTTATTACCATGAGCTCGGCGTTGGCCTTGCCGCGATTGGACTAGCGTTACTTTTAGCCAGAGTCAGCGATCTAGTAACCGATCCAGTGCTGGGCTGGTTACGTGATCATTTGAGCGCGCGTGGTCATTATCTGATGATCATTATTGGTTGGGCGCTATTGTTATTTGGTTTGTGGTTTTTGCTGTTACCCACCACGCCAAGCTTTTGGACCTTATTGTTCTGGTCTTTAGTCGTTTATTTTGCTTGGACTTTAATCATGATCCCATATCAAGCATTAAGTGCAGAGGTGACGGCCAGTTTGCACTATAAAACCAGCTTTACGGCGGTGCGTGAGGGGTTTGCGATTATCGGCGTCTTAAGCGTGTTGAGCCTACCTGTTGCGCTGGGAGTCCTGCCAACCAGTCGTGACTTGTTTGTCACGGTTTATCTATTGGTTGCGGCCTTGTTGACGTTATTTCTCGGTTTAATGTTATGGCGTCTTCAGCGCCCAGCTTTGGCCTTGGTAAAAAATAATCAATCAGCACGAGATGTGATAGTTAAGCTTCGCTCTATCTGGGAAGACGCTGCCAGTCGTCGTTTATTGCCTGCTTACTTTTTAAACAGCCTTGCCAATGCATTGCCAGCGACCTTGTTTGTACTGTTTGTTCAAGGTTATTTAGATTTGGAGTCTTACACGGGTGTGTTACTGGTTGCTTACTTCATTGCAGGGATAATGGCCTTGCCAGCCTGGGCATGGTTGGCAAAAAGGATAGGTAAATACCAGGCCTGGCAACTGTCAATTTTGTTAGCATCGCTCAGCTTTATTTGGGTGTTTGCGCTAGAGCCAGGTAATCTAATCGGTTTTTTGATTATTAGTTTTATTTCTGGCTTGAGTTTGGGTGCGGATGTCGCTTTGCCTTCTTCTATCCAAGCCGATGTAGCGCAAGACTTATCTAAGCAACAAGGCCCCATGAACGGGGTGTTGTTTGGTATTTGGGGGATGTTGACCAAGTTAGCGCTAGCTTTGGCGGTGGGGTTAAGTTTACCGCTTATTGATTGGGCGGGTTGGGAGCAGCAAACCGCTACCAGCATGACTATGATATTGTGGTTATATGCTGGCGTACCCGTTATGATCAAGTTGGTTGTGTTGGCCTATTTGCAATACACGGGTAGGCAAGGCATGACCAAGGCGTAAAAAAGTTTAAGTCGAATTTAGGCCGTTTGGGGTCGAAAAGCCTGCAAAACCAACGTCAGCAAAAATAAGCCTAAGGCACAGACTACAATGGCAGGACCGGTTGGAACGTCAATATACCAAGAGAGCGCAAGTCCAAGCACAATGGCAATAGTCGCTAAGATAATCGCGAAAACCAGCATTTGTTCAGGTGAGTTTGCCCAGCGTCGAGCGGTAGCAGCGGGCAGTATGAGTAACGAGGTAATAAGCAAAATCCCAACGACTTTCATTGACATGGCAATGACGAGGGCCAGTAGTAGTGTCATTTGCAGCTGTAACCGTGATACGGCTACCCCTTCAACCTGTGCAAGATCAGCGTTGAGCGTAAGGTTAATCAGGTTTCGCCATTGGGTAGTTAAAAACCATGTGACCAGGCCTGCTATTAAGGCCATGAATAGGAGGTCATAGATGGCTAGGTTAAGGATGTCGCCAAATAAAAAGCTCATAATGTCGATGTTAACACCGGTTTGAAGAGCCACCAGTACTAAGCCGCTTGCTAAACTGCCGTGAGCTAAAATGCCAAGGAGGGTGTCATTGGTTAGTTGGGTGTGGCGTTTTAGTAAATGGAGGCTGAAAACCAACAGGAATGAGGTTATTAGAATGGCAAGGCTTAAATTGATACTTAACATGAGGCCAATTCCGACGCCCAACAGCGCTGAGTGAGCAAGGGTTTCTCCGAAGTAGGCTTGGCGTTGCCAAACGACAAATAAACCGAGTGGAGCGGCAATCCAAGCGGTGAGCAGTCCGCCCGCGAGGGCTAGCCAAATAAAATAATCAAGCATGGTTTTTGGTGTCCAAATGGCTATGCTCACAGTGATGTGGTTGATGTTGGTACCAGGCCTGGTAAGGGCTCATATCGCCAAATTGAGCTAAAAAATCAGGGTGGTCTTGGATATGTGCCAGACTGCCACTACAACATACATGGCGGTTGAGGCAGATGACTTGGTCGGTGTTTTTCATCACCAGGTGTAAATCGTGACTGATCATCAGTACGGCACACTGTCGTTGCCGCTGTTGTTGGTAAATGAGTTGGTAAAGCTGGTGTTGGCTTTGCAAATCAATACCCTGTACCGGTTCATCAAGTACGAGCAGGTTAGGTTCGCGAATGAGCGCACGGGCTAACAAAACGCGTTGTAATTCACCGCCGGACAGACTGTGAACGGGGTGTTTAAACAGATGATTAAGCGCTAATTGCTCATTGAGTTCCGCGAGGGCTGTGTTAAGATTCTTGGCGCTTGTTTTGGCATCAAAGCCGAGCGTTAAAAAACCTGCTACGCTAAGTGGTAAGGTGGGGTCAATAAAAAGCTTCTGTGGCATAAATCCAACCCTTAAATCGGTGTGGTGCGAGACATGGCCTTTAGTGGGTTTAAGAATTTTCAGTAGAATTTTAACGAGGGTTGACTTGCCTGCACCATTGGGACCAATTAGCGTACTGATTTGGTCAGCTTTTAGCGTCAAGTTAATATGGTCAAGAGCAAGACATTCCTTATTGTAACGATGACAGATGTCTTGAGCTTGTATAAGAATTTTTTCCATCATCAGACTAGTGTACATGGAGTGATGGCTAATGCGAAGATTGCACAGGCAAATAATTATAGTGTTGTGTTGTTGGTTGGGTGTGGCCAGTGGCGCGCTAAAAGCAGACGTTGAGTCGTCATCCAGTCAACCTATACATATCGTGGCCTCTATTCCGCCTTTGGCAGGGTTGATTTATCCAATGCTGGGTGAACAGGATTCCGTCACGGTCATTTTAGATGCCGGTAGTTCACCGCATGGTTTTCAATTCAGGCCGAGCCACATGCGTGCGGTGCAGCAGGCGGACTTAATATTGATGGTTGGCACGCCAGTTGATGCGTGGATCCAGCGTACTGCAGAGCGTGCTGATAGTGCAAGCTTACAGCTGTTTGATCCAGAGAAATCAGATTGGCTGCCGCGGCGAGACTCGGGGACGTGGAGTCGTGACCATCACCATCGTCATGGACAGGGTATGCATGGTCATGCTCAGCAAACTGGCTTACAAGCCGTGGCTCGAATAGATGGTCATATTTGGTTGGATATAGAGCGTGCTACAGACTGGGTAGCGGATATGAGTTTAGCTTTGCAGCAACTCCGGCCAGAGCGTGCGGCAGAGTTTCAAGCGCGGGAACAGCAAACAGTGGCGAGTCTGATGGCAGCTCGCCAAGTTTGGTCAGATCAGCTGCAAGCATACCAAACTAAGCCATTTGTTGTTATGCATGATGCCTATCAGTATTTTGAACTAAGGTTTGGCTTAAATGCGGCTGGTGCGGTTTATATGAACCCGGAGGTTGCGCCAAGTGTTCGTCGCATTCAAGAGATTCGCGATACCTTGGTTGCCCAGGGTGTGGTATGTGTGTACCAAGAGCCGCAGTTTCCAACGGATAGGCTGCGATCTGTGCTGCGGGGTATGGACGTGGGCTTGGGGCAGCTAGATCCACTTGGTGCAGAGGGTACCATTGTTCCTTATGAGCACTTCTACGACAGTTTAGTTCAATCTTTTATCGCTTGTATGCAAGATGCGTCAAAACCATAAGCTGTTCTTAATCGGCCTGCCTGGCAGTGGTAAATCGTCTGTTGTAACTAAGCTCAAAGGTCTAATGGAGCCGACAGGTATGGCTCAATTAATTGATGCTAGGCTGCGTGAAGCTGACGGGTTTGATTTTTCATTGGATAAAGATGAGCAGGCCTGCTTAGTTTGGGATGTTCGCGAACATTTTTCGGCCTACCCTGAAGACTGGTTAAAAGCGTTTTTTGCCCAAGCGGATCGATTGGTGTTAACCAACTGGACACAGCTCGATTTAATGGCGCAAAACCGATTTAAGCGACAGCTAAAAGATTACTATGGCAGTGCTGTTTTTTATGCTGATACGCTGGCGCCTGAAAAAGCAGCGGCATTATTTGCACCACTAAAACAGGCTTTCCCATGCTTTAGTGATGCAGGTGCCAATCTTCATCATATAACCCTGCCTATGGGTTGTGTTGTATTGGATCATCTGCTATTTGTACTCGATATGGTGCAGCAAAATTATCAGCGCCCCATTTGGCGAGCAGCTGCGTTGTTGGATACCTTAGAGTACGCTAACCCGGTAGTATTGGACATGACCCATAGTCAGTTGCGCACCTTTGGTTGGCCGTTAGATCGCCCAGTCAACAACAAATTGATGCCAGGGCAGCTTAATGTTTGGCTTGATGCGTCGTTTGATCATGCGCAGTTGCAAGAATGGCTTGATGCATCGCTTGCACCTGGGGCGTGATTCGACATATAATAACCTACCAAATTACTCAGAAATTCGGATTGAGGACGAAAGCCCATGCAAACAACCCAGTATGAAGAAATTAATGACATTCTGGCTAAGAATCAGCACTATAAGGAAGGTTTTCATACTCAGACCCTAGTTGAGACCTTTGCAAAGGGCTTGAACGAAGATGTTGTTAAGGCAATCTCGGCGAAAAAAAATGAGCCCCAGTGGATGCTGGATTTTCGTTTGAAAGCTTTTAGGCATTGGCAGACTATGCCAGAGCCTCACTGGGCTAAAGCCGAGTATGAGCCTATCGATTATCAAGATTACAGTTATTATTCTGCACCAGAGTGTGGCAGTTGTGCTACAGACGGGCAGGCTGAAAGTGGCTCGGCTGTAGACCCCGAAGTAGCCAAAGCCTTTGCGGCGCTCGGTGTGCCGATAGATGATAGTGATGCGAATATTGCTGTTGATGCCATTTTTGATTCGGTGTCGGTGTCCACGACCAAGCGTGATCAGCTAGAAAAGTTGGGTATTATTTTTTGCTCATTTTCCGAGGCGGTTCAAGATCATCCTGAGTTAGTCCAGCGTTACCTTGGCAGTGTGGTGCCTTATCACGACAACTTCTTTGCCGCACTCAATTCTGCTGTCGCATCAGATGGAACCTTTGTTTTTATTCCTGAAGGGGTGCGCTGTCCGATTGATTTATCTACCTATTTTCGAATTAATGAAGCTAAGACAGGTCAGTTTGAGCGTACGATTTTAATAGCTGAAAAGGGCAGTTACATTAGCTACATTGAAGGTTGTTCTGCACCGATTCGTGACACCTACCAATTGCATGCCGCTGTGGTTGAGGTGATTGTCCATGAAGATGCCGAGGTTAAATACTCTACGGTGCAAAATTGGTACCCAGGTGATGAGGATTGTCAGGGCGGTATCTTAAATTTTGTGACTAAACGGGGTGTGTGCGAAGGGCGTAATGCAAAGCTATCATGGACGCAAGCTGAAACGGGATCGGCGATCACTTGGAAATATCCAAGCTGTATTTTAAAAGGCGATAACTCAATCGGTGAGTTTTATTCGGTGGCCTTGACTAATCGTCGTCAACAAGCTGATACCGGTACCAAAATGATCCATATCGGCAAAAACACCCGCAGTACTATCATTTCAAAAGGCCTGTCTGCAGGAAAAAGCGACAATACCTATCGTGGCTTAGTGAAAATTTTGCCTGGTGCTGAAGGCGCGAGAAACTTCACACAATGTGACTCGATGTTAATTGGCAATCAATGCGGCGCGCATACCTTTCCATATATCGAGGTACAGAACCCAACTGCTCAAGTAGAGCACGAAGCGACAACCTCTCGGATTGGAGAAGATCAGTTATTTTATTGCCAACAACGGGGTATCAGCGAACAAGATGCGATTTCGATGATCGTTAACGGTTTTTGTAAAGAAGTATTTAAAGAGCTACCATTAGAGTTTGCACAAGAAGCCGAAGAGCTATTGGCGATTAGTTTGGAGGGGTCAGTGGGTTAACCGCAAGCAATGGCTGATATTATCTGTATTTAATTTGAATTTTATTTAACGCAAAAGCGAAGACTAATTATGTTTCTCAATATCGAAAACTTACATGCTCAAGTTGAGGATAAGACAATTCTAAAAGGGATTAACCTTAGGGTTAATCCTGGTGAAGTTCATGCGATTATGGGGCCAAATGGATCGGGTAAAAGTACCTTATCTAGTGTGTTAGCCGGTCGTGAGGATTATGAGGTGAATGCAGGGGAGATTCGTTTCTTGGATCATGATCTGCTCGAAATGGATGCGGATGAGCGCGCCCAGCAAGGGGTGTTTTTGGCATTCCAGTACCCTGTCGAAATTCCTGGTGTCTCGAATAAATTATTTATGCATACAGCGTTGAATGCCAAGCGAGCGGCGGAAGGCTTGCCTGCTTTGGACATGTTTGATTTTGAACAGCTCGCTTTGGAAAAAATGAAAAGGCTTGAAATGTCACCGATAATGCTGGAACGATCGGTGAATGTCGGGTTTTCAGGCGGTGAAAAAAAGCGCAATGATATTTTTCAAATGGCCATGCTTGAACCTAAGCTATGCATCATGGATGAAACCGATTCAGGATTAGATATTGATGCACTAAGAATTGTAGCGAACGGCGTCAATGCGCTTCGCTCTAATGAACGTAGCTTTATTGTTGTTACCCACTATCAGCGTCTGCTTGATCATATTAAGCCCGATTTTGTGCATGTGTTATACGATGGCAAAATCATCAAGTCGGGTGGTTTTGAGTTAGCTCAAGAGTTAGAGGAGAGGGGGTATGACCACCTTATCCAAGCCTATGAAAAAGTTTAGTCCGCTCGCACAGGCTGCGATGGATTATTATCAATCGCAGGCAAAACAACTCATGCAAGCAGAGGGTGAAGGCCATGCTGTGACGGCATTTCGTCAAGCTGCGCTAAATAGATTTTTAGAACAGGGCTTTCCAACTCGCAAGGATGAGGACTGGCAATTTACCCCGCTTAGTAACTTTTTAAAAACTCATTACGCTTTCAATGGTGTGTCACGCATAGACGAAGCTGCGATTGCAGCGGTCAAGCCTAAAGTTGATGGTTGGCATTTAGTATTTGTTGACGGCTATTTTAGTGAAATTTTGTCGGATGATTTAGCGGGTATGCCCTCTGGTGTTTCCCTGGAGTCAGGCAAGGATGCGCTGGATTTTGAACAAGGTTTTCGTGTATTTGCTGACCATGAAACTGATATTGAACAGGACGCATTTGGCATGCTGAATGCCATGTTATTTGACGATGGTTTATTTATTGAGCTCGCCGCGCATGTTCGCTTAGCTAAGCCGATAGTGGTGAGCTATGTGCAAACCTTGGCCAGTCATGCAAACACAACGCGCTGTAAAATTAAGTTAGGTAGGGGTGCGCAATTACAGCTTATAGAGCAATATGTTGCGATTGATGCTGGTTGCGGCTTTGAAAATAGCGTATGCGAAATTGATTTGGCTGAGCAGGCAAAAATGTCGCAAGTTATTTGGCAAAACTTGCCTGAGCAAGGGATGTTTTTTAACAATCAATTTATTGATTTGGCTGAGCAGGCGCAATTTAATACGCATTATATTGGTCTGGGCAGCGCAATCTCGCGCCACCAAAATCACGTTCAAATGGCTGGAGAGCGTATTGAGTCTGAACAAAATAGTATTTGTTTTGCGCGTAATCAGCAAATAATGGACACCCGAACCTATACCGGGCATAGCGTTGAATGGGGTGCGAGCCGACAGCTGCATAAGTTGGTGTTAGCTGATCAGGCAATTGGCGTATTCAATGGCATGATCAAGGTGGATCAAAAGGCACAAAAAACAGACGGCATGATGGATAACAAGAATTTATTGTTATCTAACAAAGCACAGATGAATGCCAAGCCACAGCTGGAAATTTATGCTGATGATGTCAAGTGCTCGCATGGTTCGGCATCGGGCCAAATTAGTGCAGACCAAATTTTTTATCTGCAAGCAAGGGGTTTGACGAAGCAACAGGCGCGTCAGCTTGTTACCTTAGCGTTTCTTATGGAGCCGCTTGAATCAGTGGCAGATCACGCAGTGCGTGATTGGTTACAGCAGGCGCTTTCTGCAGCAGTTACACCTTATTTAAACTAGGCAAAAAGCTTGAGGCTCTATGATTGATAATCACGCCATTCGTACTGAATTTCCTCTGCTAGCACAAACTGAAAAAGGCTTGTCGTTAGTCTATTTGGATAATGCTTCGACGAGTCAAAAGCCACAGCAGGTGATTGATGCCATGGCACGCTATTATGAGGCCGAGAATGCTAATGTGCATCGTGGTGTGTATGGTTTGAGCGAACGTGCAACCGATGCATTTGAAGGTGTTAGAGCGCAGGTTCAACGTTTATTAAACGCGGCT
This sequence comes from Thiomicrospira sp. ALE5, assembly GCF_900112445.1. GTDB lineage: Bacteria > Pseudomonadota > Gammaproteobacteria > Thiomicrospirales > Thiomicrospiraceae > Thiomicrospira. The sequence continues at coordinate 72,406 of NZ_FOYY01000005.1, forward strand.
TCTACAAAAGAAATCATTTTTGTACGCGGCGCAACAGAAGGTATTAACCTTGTTGCAAGTTCATGGGGGCGAAGTACTTTAAACCCTGGTGACCAAATTATTGTCAGCGAAATGGAGCATCATTCTAATTTAGTGCCCTGGCAACTGTTGGTTGCCGAGCTGGGTGTTGAAATTGTGAAATGGCCGATCGATGATTTAGGTCAGTTACATTTAGATGACTTAGCAGGCCTGTTTAGTGAAAAGACACGTCTTGTTGCGGTCACGCATATGTCAAATGCCTTGGGTACAATCAATCCTATTGCTGATGTGATAGCACTTGCTCATCAACACGGGGCAAAGGTATTGGTAGACGCGGCTCAATCTGTGTCGCACATGCCGATTGATGTTCAAGCTTTGGATGTTGATTTTATGGTCTTTTCCGGGCACAAAATGTATGCACCTACGGGAATTGGTTGCCTATATGCAAAGCAGACACTATTAGAGCAGATGCCACCCTACATGGGCGGTGGTGACATGATTTACCAAGTGAGTTTTGCAGAGACTACTTTTAATGAGTTGCCCTATAAGTTTGAAGCGGGCACGCCAAACATTGCCGGTGTCATCGGTTTAGGTGCCGCCATTCGTTTTATTGAACGGGTGGGGTTCGATAGAATTTCGGCAATTGAGCAAGATTTATTAGACTATGCTACACAAAAGTTAAGTGAACTACCTGGTTTACGTATTATTGGTGAAGCACCACATAAGGGCGCGGTGATTTCATTTGTGTTTGAACAGGCGCACCCTCATGATATTGCAACCTTAATTGATCAAGATGCGATTGCGTTACGAGCCAGTCATCATTGTGCCATGCCTGTCATGACCAAGTTTTCTCTCCCGGCCACACTGCGTGCGTCATTTGGTGTCTATAACAATCGTGACGATGTGGATCGTTTGTGTGCGGCGTTAAAGGATGCGCTAGAGATGTTGGCATAATTATCTTGCCTAGGCATGTCGTGATAGTTGGTTAAAATTTTGCTATGATACCCACATTTTAGCCTTAAGCCTAGATAGTGCTTAAGTGGGGTAATCAATGAAAGAGCAAGTTAAGCATATCCACTTTGTCGGAATCGGTGGTGTAGGCATGGCCGGTATTGCTGAGGTGTGCATTAACCTTGGTTTTGCAGTCAGTGGATCAGACATTCGCCGCCACGCAACCGTAATACGATTAGAGGCTTTGGGCGCGAAAATTCAACTTGGTCATCAGCCCGAGTGGGTGCAGCAGTCAGATGTTGTGGTGGTTTCAAGTGCCATCACCCAAGATAATCTTGAGGCGGCTTGGGCTAAAGCGAATCGTATTCCGGTCATACCTCGTGCAGAGATGCTTGCAGAGCTGATGCGCATGCGATATGGCATCGCCATTGCAGGCACACATGGTAAAACGACTACCACAAGTTTAACGGCGGCTATTTTGACTCAGGGGGGGCTTGATCCAACATTTGTGATTGGTGGGCAGCTTAATCAAATTGGTACTAATGCGCGCTTGGGAACAAGTCGTTATTTAGTGGCAGAAGCAGACGAATCGGACGCCTCATTTTTGCATCTTGCGCCAATGATGTCAGTAATCACCAATATTGACATAGATCACATGGAAACCTATCAAGGTGATTTTTCTCGTCTTGTTCACACCTATAATGAGTTTATCAACCGACTGCCTTTCTATGGTCTGACTGTATTATGTCTGGATGACCCCCATCTGAAGCAACTAATGCCGGACGTGCTTAGAAAGGTACGCACTTATGGATTTGATTCAGCTGCAGATGTCGTGGCAATTAACTGGCAGGCTAAGGGCTTAACAAGTGAATTTGATGTTGTTGTCAAGGGTCGAGAGCCCTTTCATGTCAAGCTCAATATTCCTGGTCAGCATAATGTTAAAAATGCCTTAGCTGCGATTAGTGTGGCGCTAGAGTTGGGTGTTTCAATAACGTCTATCCAACAAGCATTAGAGGCTTTTGGTGGTGTCGGGCGTCGTTTTGAAGTCTATCCTAAGCGGGTGATTGGTGGTCACACGCTTACTTTGGTTGATGACTATGGTCACCATCCAACCGAGCTATTGGCAACATTAGAGACCGCGCGTGATGCGTTTCCGGGTCAGCGCCTAGTTTTAGTGTTTCAGCCACACCGTTATAGTCGAACACGAGATTTATTTGATGAGTTTATGACTGCGCTTGCAAAAGCAGACCTGATCATATTGGCTCCAGTTTATGCAGCAGGTGAAGCTTTAATTCCAGGTTTTGATACTAAAGCAATGATTCAAAACCTGCGTATTCGTGGTGCACAAAATGTGATGTTAGCGGATGGGTTTGATGCACTTAACGCGATGGCCGGAGATGTATTGGCCGCAGATGATGTTGTTCTGATGATGGGGGCAGGAGATATTGGGCAATGGGCGAAGGTATGGCAGCAGCAAATTTAAACCAAAGAGTGGCATCATGGCGAACAAAGTTGCAGGCACAATCCATTGCGGTTATATACGGCGGCACCTCAGCGGAACGTAATATCTCTTTAAAAAGTGGCCAGGCGGTCGTCAATGCAATGCTATGCGAAGGCTTGGATGCGGTGGGTTATGATGTGTCTTGTTTGGACGATGTGGTCAAGGCCGCTAAACAACACTCTCTGGTCTTTTTAGCGCTGCATGGCCGTTGGGGTGAAGATGGTCAAGTTCAGGCTATATTGCAGAGTTTAGGCGTCCCTTTTACAGGTAGTCACATGGCAGCGAGTGCGCTAGCGATGGATAAGGTGCGTACCAAGTATGTGTGGCAGGGAGCAGGTTTACCCACGCCGCAATTTTATCGCATCTGCGCTGCGGATTTGGCGCAGATTGATTGGTCTGCTATGCCTATTCCGGCCATGGTCAAAGCCAGTCATGAAGGATCTAGCATCGGCCTTTTTAAGGTGGATTCAATGCAACAGCTACAATCTGCTGTCACCGAAGCATTGAGTTTTGATACGGAAGTTTTAGTTGAACAGTGGGTGTCGGGTCGTGAATTTACCTTTTCAATTTTAGGCGATCAAGTGTTGCCTGCGATTGAATTAAAAACACAGCATGACTTTTATGATTTTGAGGCAAAGTATGTCACGGGCGACACACAATATATTTGCCCGGTAAATTTAAGTACGGAGTTGAATGCGCGTCTTGCGCATTTGGTTTGGCAGGCGTTTGAAATTTTGGGTGCAAAAGGGGTTGGGCGTATTGATTTGATGCTTGATGAATCAGGTCAGCCTTGGTTAATTGAATTAAATACGCTACCAGGTATGACGGATATGAGTTTAGTACCTAAAGCGGCAAAGCAATATGGACTAAGCTATGGTGAGCTGTGTATTGCAATTGCAGGATTGGCTTTAGATGACTCGGCTCTGGCTTAAGGGCGCATTAGTTGCCTTATTAGCAGGCCTGCTGCTGCTATGGGTGTTGATGGTTATTAAACCTGAGCAGCACGCAACAATGTCCTATAAAATAACATCGTCCTTAAACCATGTGAGCTTAGATGACATTGAAGATGTCATTTGGCCTTTTTTAGCGCAGGGTTTTTGGGAGGTAGACTTACCTGGCTTGCAATACAGCTTGCAACAGCAAACATGGGTTAAGCAGGCTCATGTATCTAGGCAATGGCCAAACCAGCTCATCTTAGAGCTGGAGGAACGTGATCCAATAGCACGATGGGGTCAAGCAGGGTTAATTGATCGTCAGGGCGAGGTGTTTAACCCAGAGAATGTGGCTGCTTTTGAGCATTTGGTGAAGTTAACCGCACATGACCTACAAACACGTGCCATGCTGCGTCATTGGCATCAGGTGCAGGACACGCTTAATCAAATGGCATGGCGCGTGAAGTCATTGACTTGGTTTGCAGACGACGTCCTTCATGTGGAAGTAGATGCGGGGCACCAACTCTATATTATTGCCAGTGAAAAGGGGTTGCTGCTCCAGCGATTTATTCAAGCTTGGCCGCATTTGGATACGACAGAGTTAGTGGCTGCTAAAACATTGCAGATGCCGACAAAAGAACCTGTTAAATGGAAAATTGATTTAAGATATAGTAATGGAATGGCGCTGAAACCCTTAACTAGAGTTGATTGAGAAAAGTATGGCAAGAAAAAAACCGGCCGCGAATATTGTTGTTGGCTTAGATATTGGCACATCAAAAATAGCTGCCATTGTTGGCAAGCTTAAAACAAATAGTGAAATCGAAGTCATTGGTATGGGGACCTATCCATCCAAAGGTTTAAAAAAAGGGGTCGTTGTAAATATTGACTCTACTGTAGACTCTATTCAGCGTGCAATCGATGAAGCTGAGCGTATGTCTGGCTACGAGGTATCATCCGTCTATGTTGGCATTGCGGGCAGCCATATTAACAGTTTTAACTCAACGGGTATGGTCGCAATCCGCAGTCAAGAAGTGACTGACGACGATATTCTAAGGGTGATTGATGCAGCGAGAACGCAAGCGATTCCCGGTGACCAAAAAGTACTGCATATTTTGCCACAAGAATATACGATTGATAATCAAGATGGTATTCGTGAGCCCATTGGTATGTCTGGTGTTCGTCTTGAAGCAAAGGTTCATATGGTAACCGGTTCACTCAGTGCGGCATTAAACATAACCAAATGTGTCGAGCGTTGCGGGCTAGAGGTTAACGATATTATTCTTGAACAGTTGGCCTCAAGTGAATCAGTTTTGTCAGAAGATGAGAAAGAACTAGGGGTCTGTCTAGTCGATATTGGCGGTGGTACGACTGACATAGCCATTTTTTATCAAGGTGCGATTCGGCATACAGCGGTTATCCCCGTCGCGGGTGACCAGGTAACTAATGATATTGCCGTGGCATTACGCACACCATCACCTGCAGCAGAAGAAATAAAACGCAATTATGCGTGTGCTTTACCGCAGTTGATCGCGACGGATGAAGAAATAGAAGTTCCAAGCGTCGGCGATCGTCCGGCGAGGTGTTTGTCACGACGTACGCTTGTAGAAGTCGTTGAGCCGCGTTATGAAGAGCTTTTCCAACTGATTCAAGCCGAGTTAAGACGTTCTGGTTTTGAAAGCATGATGGCCGCGGGCGTGGTGTTAACTGGCGGTAGTGCTAAGGTCGAGGGCGCGGTAGAACTCGCTGAAGAGGTATTTAATATGCCAGTTAGGTTGGGTATTCCCCAAGATCTGCAAGGGCTAAAAGATGAAGTAACAGATCCGGCTTTTTCCACAACGGTAGGGCTGTTAATTTATGCGCGCGAACATACCCAGTTTGTACCAGGCCAAGATGCATCGCCACTGAAGGTCAATCAAGTATCTGTGCTTAACCGGATGAAAGAGTGGTTCAACAAAAGTTTTTAATGTTTAGGATTAATGAGTGAAGCAACGTACATTAGCTAACCCAATTCATGCCAAGGGTATTGGTCTTCATACCGGGCATCAGGCTCGTATTACACTAAGGCCTGCTCCCGTTGATACCGGTATCATTTTTCGTCGTGTTGATGTCGACCCTGCAGTGGAGTTTAAGGTTACGCCCAATTTAGTTGCAGAAACCACACTCTGTACCACGATTCGCTCAGGTGATAAGAAAATTGCTACCATTGAGCACCTGATGTCGGCACTAGCCGGTGTTGGAATGGATAATCTATATATCGATATTGATGCGGATGAAGTGCCGATTATGGATGGCTCTGCATCGCATTTTATTTTTCTTATTCAGGCAGCAGGTATTCAGTTACAAGATAAGCCGAAAAAGTTTTTGGTTATCAAACAGCCTATTCGTGTTGAAAATGAACTTGGTGGTTGGGCCGAATTTAAGCCTTATCAAGGCTATAAGCTCAACTTTGCAATAAAGTTTAATCATCCTGCGTTTAAGCAAACGGCTGAGGATATGACGCTGGAGTTTTCATCTACAAGTTATTTTAAAGAAGTGAGCCGTGCACGTACCTTTGGTTTTTACAATGACATCGAAGCCTTACGTGCTAAAAAGTTGGCACTTGGCGCGAGTTTAGAAAACGCTATTGGCCTTGATGAAAATGGAGTGATGAATAAGGGTGGTTTGCGTAACAAAGATGAGTTTGTAAGACATAAGATTCTAGATGCAGTAGGTGATCTATTCATGTCTGGCTATGCTATTGTAGGCGAGTTTAGTGCATTTAAATCGGGTCATGCGCTGAATAATCAGTTATTGCGCAAGCTGTTTGAGCAGGACGATGCGTTTGAATTTATAACCGACTTTGGTGATCAGTCTGAGCCGATAAATTTTGACAGTTCTAAGGTGTTGCTATAACAAACCCATCACATGTTGCGTGTTAGTTGGCACGGCGACTAAGCCTTCTTAAAGCACTCGCCAATTTAGCTGATGTTACTTGCTCGCTTAATGCGAGCATTTTTTTTGCTGTCTGCTGATCTGGGCGTTGAGGTTGTTTAGTGGGTTTGAATGGGTCGTGGGTTGATTTTTTATGTTGGCTTAATCTCACTTTTACTGGGTTGATAAGATTAAGTCCGGGGTAGAGTTCATTGATACGAGCCAAGCATTCAGGCGCTATAAACCTGATTTTGCTTGCCCATAATGCTTCATCAATAATCAATACTAAATAAGGATGTTCAATGCCTACTGCGCTGAGGTGTTGGCGCATGGTTTCGGGTAGCAGATTCTGCACATGCTCGTAGAGTGCTTGATATTGTTGCGCTTCTTGAATAAGTTTAAATAACCCGGATTGATTCAGTGGGTGTTTGGCCATAATAGTCTTCAATCAATAAGTGAATGGGATGTCAGCAACCTGTTTACTTTAGCTATGCTAGAATAGCCACATTTTAAACGATTTTTTGCTTTGGATTTCTTCAACTATGTTTATGTCATTTTTTCAAAAGTTATTAGGTAACCGTAATCAGCGCTTGGTTAAGCAGTATCAAAAACGTGTAGCACTTATAAATGCACATGAAGAAGCTTTGGCGAGTTTAACTGACGAAGCATTACAGGCTAAAACGGCTGAATTTAAGACACGTCTTGCGGCTAACGAAAGCCTTAACGATATTCTTCCTGAAGCCTTTGCAGTGGTTAGAGAGGCCGGCAAACGCGTACTCGGTATGCGTCATTATGATGTGCAAATGATTGGGGGTATGGCACTGAATGATGGCCGTATTGCTGAAATGCGCACGGGTGAAGGTAAAACCTTAGTTGCAACCCTACCCGCCTATTTAAATGGTCTAGCGGGTAATGGCGTTCACGTTATCACGGTAAATGATTATTTGGCTAAACGTGATGCCGAGTGGATGAGCCATTTATATGGGTTTTTAGGTTTAACTACGGGTGTGATTGTTAGCGGGCAAAGCCATCAAGAAAAACAATTGGCTTACTCTATGGATATTACCTATGGTACCAATAATGAATTTGGCTTTGATTATCTGCGCGACAATATGGCTATTTTTAATGAAGAGCGAGTCATGCGTGGTCAAGCATTTGCTATTATCGATGAAGTGGACTCAATTTTAATTGATGAGGCTAGAACGCCGTTAATTATTTCCGGGCCGGCTGAAAATAAAGCGCAAACCTATCATACTATCAACCCATTAATGCCCCATCTTGAACGTGGCGAAGAAGACCCGATTGAGAAAACCGCAACGGGTGACTACACCGTTGACGAAAAAAATCGCCAAGTCTATTTGACGGAACAAGGTCACGAAAAGATTGAAAATCTTTTGGCAGAGGTTGAATTGCTTAAAGACGGTGAAAGTCTTTATGATGCGACCAATATTGGTTTGATGATTCATGTGAATGCGGCGTTACGTGCGCACGTGTTGTTTGAGCGTAACCGTGATTACATTGTTGAAGATGGTCAAGTGGTCATTATTGACGAGCATACCGGTCGGAAGATGATAGGCCGCCGTTGGGGCGAGGGCTTGCATCAAGCCGTTGAGGCCAAAGAGGGGCTAGAGATTCAAAGTGAGAGTCAAACCTTCGCTTCAATTACCTTCCAAAACTATTTTAGACAGTATCAAAAATTGTCTGGTATGACCGGTACAGCAGATACCGAAGCAGGCGAATTTCTATCAACCTACAAGCTCGAGGTTGTGGTCATTCCCCCTAATAAAACGCCGCTACGTGATGATTTAACCGACTTGGTTTTCTTGGATGTGCAATCCAAGTTTAAAGCGATTGTTGAGGACGTTAAAGCAACGCATGCTAAAGAGCAGCCTGTATTAATTGGTACCGCTTCGATAGAAATGTCAGAGCTTTTATCGGCCGCTTTTACACAATCAGGTGTTAAACATGAGGTGTTAAATGCAAAGCAACATGAGCGCGAAGCGCAGATTATTGCCAATGCGGGACGCCCGGGTGCGGTCACCATTGCCACCAACATGGCGGGGCGTGGTACGGACATTGTTTTAGGCGGTAGCTTGGATGTTGAACTTGAAGAGTTAGGACCTGACGCGGATGCAGAGGCGAAAGCGCAAGTTAAAGCGGCTTGGCAACTTCGTCATGATCGCGTGCTAGAGTTGGGTGGTTTAAAAGTGATCGGCTCGGAACGTCATGAATCACGCCGTATTGATAACCAGTTGCGCGGGCGCTCCGGTCGTCAAGGTGACCCTGGGAGTACGCGCTTTTATTTGTCATTGGACGATGATTTAATGCGTCGCTTTGCGTCAGAAAAAGTGAAAAATATGATGCGTCGTCTGGGGATGGATGAAGGCGAAGCCATTGAGCATCCGATGGTCAGTCGTTCGATTGAGCGCGCGCAAAAGCAGGTCGAACGTTTACATCAAGATGAACGCGCCAACCTACTGAAATTTGATGACGTATCCAACGAACAGCGTAAAGTGGTGTATCAGCAGCGTAACGAGTTAATGGAAAGCGAAGAAGTTCGTGAAACCGTTAAGATTATGCGTGAAGACGTGGTTAATGAGATCATTGATGACTTTATTGCCCCCGGCAGTCTAGATGAGCAGTGGCGCATTCCAGAACTTAATCATGCGCTAGAAGAAAACTTTGGTATCAAGGTCGATGTGCAGGCTTGGTTGGATGCAGACGCGTCCTTGTATGAAGAAACCTTGCGTGAAAAAATTGTCGCTGAAGTACAGTCTCACTATGATCAAAAAATGGCCATTATTGATGAGAAAACCTTGGGTCATTTTGAAAAAGAGTTGTTGTTGCGCAATATTGATAAATTATGGCGTGAACATTTATCTGAGATGGATTACTTGCGCCGAGGTATTCATCTGCGTGGCTTTGCGCAGCGTGACCCTTTCCAAGAGTACCGCCGTGAAGCCGCATTGCTATTCCAAGGCTTCCTAAATGAAGTGAAAAAAGAAACGATTAAAATGTTGTCATTGGTGCAGTTACATAGTCAACAAGATGTCGCCGCCTTTGAAAAACAGCAGCAAGCTGAATTAGAAAAAGATATGCAGCAGGCGAAGGCCTCTCATCCGGCCGCTGCGGCACCTCAGGCTGAATCAGCAGCGACGTCAAATAATGCAGGTGCTGATAATGCTAAAGAGCAAACTTACCGTCGTGAAACCCCTAAGCTTGGGCGTAATGATCCTTGTTCCTGTGGTTCAGGCAAAAAATACAAACATTGTTGTGGTAAGTTAGATTAATTTTATTCTTAGAGGTGGATCATGCCTGTTGGTCTTGCGTACGAGTTGCCAGAAATTCATCCAGTTGCCGGTGTTTATTTAGGTGCGACGGCCGCTAAAATTAAAAAAAATGGTAAAACAGATTTGGTTGTTATGGAGTTTGCGCCGGGCAGTGTGACCGCCGCAACCTTTACCACCAATGCCTGTTGTGCTGCACCAGTTCATGTCGCGAAAGCCCATTTAGCGGCCGCGCAACCACGGGCGTTATTAATTAATTCGGGTAATGCGAATGCGGCGACTGGCGAGTCGGGAATGGTGAATGCTAAGCAAACCTGTCAGTGGTTGGCTGATGAATTAGGGTGCGAGCCGGAAGAAATCTTGCCCTTCTCGACAGGGGTCATTGGCGAACCCTTGCCGATGAATAAAATTCAATTGGGTTTGGTTGCGGCTGTGGCTGAACGCGCTATTGACCACTGGCCTCATGCTATGGCCGGTATCATGACTACGGACATTGTGCCTAAAATGGTCAGTCGTGTAATTAACATTGACGGGCATGACGTAACCATCACGGGTATGGCTAAAGGCTCGGGGATGATTCATCCTAATATGGCTACGATGTTGGGTTTTGTGGCCACTGATGCCAAAATTACCGCCGAACTATTGCAGGGCTGCTTAAGTCACGCAGTCAAAAAATCATTTAACCGGATTACGGTGGATGGAGACACCTCGACTAACGATGCCTGTACGCTAACGGCCACCCAACAGGCCGATATGCCAACCATGACCGATGCGAACTCGCCTCAATATAAGCTCTTTGCGACAGAGATTGAGCGAGTGATGACCGAGCTTGCGCAGATGATTGTGCGTGATGGTGAGGGGGCAACTAAGTTTATTAGTGTGGAAGTGAATGGTGGTGAATCTGAAACAGAGTGTTTACAGGTCGCCCATGCGGTTGCCTTGTCTCCGTTGGTGAAAACAGCCATGTTCGCATCAGATCCAAATTGGGGTCGTATTTTGGCCGCAGTGGGCCGTGCGGGCGTAAAAAACTTAGACATAAATCGATTGCAGATTTTTTTGGGTGACGTATGTATCGTGCGTGATGGTGGCCGTGCCAGCGATTACACCGAAGAACAGGGGCAGCAGGTGATGAAAGCGGAAGATATTGCGGTACGTATCGAGCTTAATCGTGGTCAGCATAGTGAAACCGTTTGGACCTGCGATTTCTCCTATGATTACGTTAAAATCAATGCGGAGTATCGCTCTTAAATGTCAGACCTTGTCGAGGTTGCGGTCGGCTGTTTAATTCGCAATGGTCAGGTGTTGATTGGGCAGCGATTGGCTCGTCAATCTTTTGCCGGTGAGTGGGAGTTTCCAGGTGGTAAGCTAGAAGCCCATGAAACACCTGTTGAAGCATTGGTTCGTGAGTTTAAGGAAGAAACCGGTTTAATTACCCAAGATTGGCAAGCCTTAATTAGCTATCCTTGGACACACCATTTACCCAAGGGTTCGCTCCAAGTACAGCTGCATGTGTATGTGACTGAGCAGGCAAGTGGCGAGCTCACCGCCCCTGAAGGGCATGCGTTTGAATGGTGTCCATTAGCTGATTTGGATCAGCGTCCTATGCTGGTTGCTAATAAAGGGATTGTGCGGGCGCTGCAGTTACCTTCATCCTATATGATTACCGGTGGCTTTCACGATCAACAAGATGCGATAGGGCGCCTTGAGCAGGCGCTTAAACAGGGTATTAAGTTGGTGCAGCTCCGCGCGAAACATCTGGATAAGTCAGCGCTTTGTAAGCTTGCTCATGAGATGGCGAAACATTGTCATGGTCATGGCGCAAAACTACTTGTCAACACCTCTGTTGACTGGTTTGAGGCAATGCCATTAGTTGACGGTTTACAGTTATCGTCCACGGAGTTAATGTCTTGCACCAGCAGGCATGTTGCGACCGATCAGTTGTTGGGTGTATCGGCTCACAATGCTGTGGAGCTTGCCAAGGCGGCTGAGTTAGTCGCCGATTTTGCGCTGCTATCACCGGTTAAAGCGACACAAACCCATCCTAATACCCCCGCGCTTGGCTGGTCAGCTTTTACGCAACTTACCCAATCCATGCCGATTCCCGTTTATGCTCTAGGCGGCATGACGCTGAATGACCTCGCGATTGCGAAGTCAGCCGGTGCACAAGGTATTGCGGCCATTAATGGTTTGTGGCCCCAGGCTTTGTAACCGATTCTAACCAAGCCTGCAAAGTTTGATGCAATGCTGCGACCGAACTATTGTTCTCAATAATGCTATCAGCTAAGGCTTGGCGTGTGGCGGGGTCCGCTTGTTGCACGATAATGCGTTCGATTTGTTCAATGGCGCGTTGATCACGGGTTGCAACGCGTTGACGTTGTAAAGCAGGGTCGCATTCAATTAATAGGACATGGTCGATTTGATAAGCCGGTTGTATGACTTGGCTAATCACTGGGATGGCAACAAAGATCAACTTGTGTTGGGTTTTGAGTGCGCTGACTTGAGCGCCAACTTGTTGGCGAACCAAGGGGTGTATCATCTGCTCGATGTCATGTTTCAGTTTTTGATCACTAAAAAAAGCCGCGGCGAGTTTTGGGCGATCTAATTCACCCTGTTGGGTTAAAAAACGATGACCATAATCGGCAACTAATGCTTTCAATCCTGGCTGTCCGGGTTGCATGAGCTGTTTTGCAACCTGATCGGTATCGATGACTGGATAGCCTTGCTCAGCAAAGTAACTACAAGCCGCCGATTTACCACAGCCTATCCCGCCGATAACGGCAACAACCAGGCCTGGTGTCATGGCCACACCTTCTGATGAACCCAAGCGATATGCCAACCTAACGACGATTGAAAGGGTTCGCTGGGGCGTGCAACAGGCGCACCCCATAGCCCATGTTCAAAGTCTCGCTCAAGCAGGCCTGGTGCCATAAAGCCTAAATCCCCTTCATGTGCCTTGCTAACACAGATTGAATAGCGCATGACGGCCTCGGTAAAGCTCAGCTCTTGCGCAACTAAGCGGGGGTATAGACGTGCTGCAATTTTTCGCGAGGGCAGCAGGATATGACTGGCATGGATTAATGGCATTATTTTTGGTAATCGGTAAAATGGTAAAACTCTATTTTACTGGATGAAAGTCTTATGTGCGGAATTTGCGGTGAGTTTTTGTGGCGAGACGGACAGCAAGCTGATCAGCAACGAATCAATAAGATGGTTGCGCAGCTTGCCAAACGTGGCCCGGATGCACAAGGGGTGTGGACACACGAGCAAGTGGGCTTGGGTCATACGCGTTTAGCCATTATTGACTTAAGTCCAGCAGGGCAGCAGCCTATGCAGGATCAAGAGTTAACCTTGGTATTTAATGGTTGCATTTATAATTACAAGGCGTTGCGAGCAGAGTTGATTATTCTGGGGCATGACTTTCAGTCTGACTCGGATACCGAGGTGATTCTAAAGGCTTATCGTCAGTGGGGTTCGGAGTGTTTAACCTACCTTGACGGCATGTTTGCTTTTGCTATCTGGGATGACCATCAGCAACAATTATTTTTAGCACGTGACCGCTTTGGGATTAAGCCGCTCTATTATGCTTTGACTGATCAGGGGGTGCGTTTTGCGTCGAATACCCAAGCACTCTTGGCTTCAGGCGGCATCAATATGGAGATTGATCCGGTAGGTTTGCATTTCCAGTTAACCCTGCATGGTGTGATTCCGGCACCGCATACCATTTTAAAAGGAATTAGAAAATTACAGCCAGGGCATTACATGCTGGTGCAGCCGGATGGTCAAATTTTTGTGCGCCAATACTGGCAGCTCAAAGCCCAGCGTCCTGAGGAGACGGATGCAGCTAAGCCGCAAACGGAGCAGGCCTGGTTAGACGCTACGCATGATGCGTTAAAAAAAGCGGTGGCTAAGCGAATGGCAGCGGCGGATGTGCCGGTCGGCGTTTTGCTTTCTGGTGGGCTGGATTCGAGCCTACTGGTCGGATTGTTAGCTGAAGCAGGGGTGAGCCATATCAAAACCTTTTCAATTGGTTTTGAAGATGTCGCTGATGAGCGTGGGTCTGAGTTTGAGTACTCCGATAAAGTGGTTGCGCGTTATCAAACCGACCATCATAAATATATTGTACCGAATAGCCAGGTACTGCCTCGTTTACCAGAAGCGATCGCGGCTATGTCCGAACCCATGGTGGGCCAGGATGCGGTGGCCTTTTATTTGTTATCCGAACAGGTGTCACAAGATGTCAAGGTGGTGCTATCAGGTCAGGGCGCCGACGAAGTGTTTGCCGGCTATTTCTGGTACCCGCAGATGGCGGCGGCAGAAGGCTCGGCGCTAGAGCGATTTGCGCCTTACTATTTTGATCGCAGTCATGAGGAATGGTTACAAACTGTTCATCCGCGTTTTCATCTAAATGATGTAACCAGTGAATATGTCGCAGAGTGTTTAACCGAGCCGGGCGCGGATAGTTTTTTAGATCAAGTGTTGCGTTTTGATAGCACGACCTTAATTGTTGATGACCCGGTGAAGCGTGTTGATAACATGACCATGGCGTGGGGCTTAGAGGCGAGAGTGCCTTTTTTGGATAAGGATTTAGTTGAATTGGTGATGCAAGCGCCTCCCGAACTTAAACTGGCGGATGGCGGTAAGACGTTGTTAAAAAGGATGGCGCGTGGCCTGATTCCTGACGAGGTTATTGATCGACCCAAAGGGTATTTCCCAATGCCAGCGCTTAAATTTGTACGCGGGGAGTTTTATGATTTTATGCGGGATATTTTATTGAGCCCCGCAGCACAAGCGCGCGGTTTATTTAATCAGGATTACATTGCAAGATTGTTAGCCAGTCCTGAAGCGCCTGAAAACTTTACGGCCATTAAAGGGTCCAAGCTTTGGCATTGCGCGCTATTAGAACTTTGGCTGCAAACCCATGTTGACCCATATAATTTAGCGCACTAACGTGATCGCAAGAATTGGCGTATAATAACCAAGCATTTTACTAGGACATTAAATAGGAGTTTAAGATGAGTTTTGAAATGGATGAACAAAGCGTGCTCGCAAAAATCGATGAGCAGGTTAAAAACAATCCGGTTGTGTTGTATATGAAAGGCACGCCCCAAATGCCATCCTGTGGTTTTTCCAGTCGTACGGCAGCGGCTTTGGTTGAAACGGGTGAAAAGTTTGCGTTTGTAAATGTGTTAGCAGACCAAGGGATTTATCAGTTTTTGCCTAAATATCAAGATTGGCCAACCTTTCCACAGCTTTACATCGACGGCGAATTACAAGGCGGGTGCGATATTACGCTCGAGTTAGCTGAGGCTGGCGAGCTAAAAGCGCTCATGGCGGCCGCCAATGCCAAGGTCGACCAAGCTTAATCAGCTATTCTTAAGCACGACTTGGCTTGTCAAGTTTCCATTGATTCACGATTTGGCAGAATAGACGCCCTGTTTGCAGGGTGTCATAAGCCGCTTCATGAGCCTTGTCATGGTCCCAGTCAAAGCCGGCCATTTTAACCGCCTTGCTTAAAACCGTCTCACCATATACCAGGCCTGCTAATGACACCGTGTCAAAGGTACTAAATTGGTGAAAAGGTGATTTCATTTTATTCCGCTCTGCGGCATGTTTTATAAAATTCAAATCAAACATGGCATTATGGCCCACTAAAATCGCGCGAGTGCAGCCACTGGCCTTAATGGCGCTATTGATTGGTTGGAATAAATTTTCAAGCGCTGTCCGCTCGGACTTAGCATCTCGAAACGGATGGTAAGGATCCTCAATGCCATTAAACTTTAGGGCACTTTGATCTAGTTTTGAGCCCTCAAAGGGTAAGATATTCTCTTGGAACAGTGACCCATTAATCAGTTCACCCTGCTCATTCATATCTAGCAATAGCACGGCAACCTGTAACAGCGCATGACTGCCTGGGTCGAAACCGGCTGTTTCAACATCAACCACAACAGGTAAAAAACCTCGGAAACGATCTTTGATTTTTGTCACATGGGCAGCTGTTTGGTTGGATTTAGGTTCGAAGTGGGTCATGTTAGGGCTTTAATAAGTACTTTAGATTGGCGTTGAAAGTTATATAGCTGTTGTTTTTGGAGTGGAAGATCGTCCAAGGCCGCTAATACAAAGCCTTGTTCAATAAACCAATGATAGGTGTGCGTAGTAAGCAAGAATAGTTGTTTGATGTCCTGCTCCTTGGCCTTGTGAACAAGGTAGGTAATCAATTCTTCACCCAAGCCCTGGCCTTGATAGCTAGGGTCAATGGCGAGACAGGCGAGCTCGGCCTGTGCATTGGGGTGAGGATAAAGCGCGGCACAGCCTAAAATGTGGCTATCACGTTCAATAACAAAAAACTGGTTGATTTCAAGTTCAAGGCGCTCTCTGGAACGTTTTACGAGCATACCTTTCTGCTCCAAGGGCGAAATTAAATCAATAATCCCACTCACATCCTCGATACATGCTTGACGAATCTGGTGGTAG
Source organism: Thiomicrospira sp. ALE5 (assembly GCF_900112445.1). Taxonomy (GTDB): domain Bacteria; phylum Pseudomonadota; class Gammaproteobacteria; order Thiomicrospirales; family Thiomicrospiraceae; genus Thiomicrospira. Next base: position 88,476 of record NZ_FOYY01000005.1, read on the forward strand.
CGATCGGTGAAAACCAATGAGCCAATACCGTCGCGGCTAAATAATTCAATTAACAAACTGGTGGGATCTGACTCATTAAGTAGGTGAATACGTTTAACTTCTTGTGCATTGTTCGCAAGGCATTGAATGAGATCGGCTTGGTCGGCATTTTGTGCGGGCCAATGAGTCAATTGATTAAGACTGAGCTGCTTGGGCAGGCCACTCATTTGATCGCTTGAAGTAAACACCATTAGTTTGTCTGCGTGGATTTTACTCGCAACCCAGCAGGCCTGCTCAAGGGTGTTGAGGTTAAACACTTCACCGGTCAGCGAGTAGGCTAAAGGCGTAAGTAGTGCAATTTGGTTTGAATCTAACACGGCTTGCAATGCGGTTTGATTAACCTTACGAATTAAACCGGTATGTTGGTAGTCAACGCCATCAATGACACCTCTTGGTTTGGCAATGACCCAGTTACCTGAGCAGAGGGTCAGTGGGAATGGATGATGGGTCTGTTGGCGACTAAAGGCCGCTTCTAACATACTGCGCACTTCACCAATGGTGCGTTGTAAAACAGGGAGCATGTCAGGTGAGGTAATGCGAATTTGATGATGGGTTGACCATTCAATGCCAGCCTGTTCAAGTGCCTGATTAATTTGTAGGGTGGCGCCCATTACGATAATAAGACGTAAGCCCAGTGCATTAAGGTGCGAAATATCTTCAGCAAATTCCTGTAATTGCTCGCGATGCTCTAGCAATTCGCCGGGCAAATATACCACGCACACTTTACCGCGATGTTGAGCAACATAGTCGGAGGCTTGGCGAAGGTTGTTGAGAAAATCAAGTTCAGATTGTTTCATGAGGTTTCGTAATTATGAGAAAATGTTAAAAATATTTTTAACAACTACAGACTTTTTTAAGTATAGCAAAGCAATAACTAAAAGTTTGATTATCTAAGCGTTTGTTTAAGGAGAAACTATGCCAGCATATCGTTCAAGAACCAGTACTCACGGCCGCAACATGGCCGGCGCGCGTGCGTTATGGCGTGCTACCGGGATGAATACAGAAGATTTTGGTAAACCGATTATTGCGATTGCTAACTCATTTACCCAATTTGTGCCGGGCCATGTGCATCTAAAAGATCTAGGTCAGCTTGTGGCAGGTGTTATTGAACAGTCGGGTGGCGTGGCAAAAGAGTTTAATACGATTGCAGTCGATGATGGGATTGCTATGGGTCACGACGGTATGTTGTACTCATTACCATCTCGTGAGGTGATAGCCGATTCAGTGGAATACATGGTTAATGCGCATTGTGCAGATGCGTTAATTTGTATTTCTAACTGTGACAAAATCACCCCCGGTATGTTGATGGCCGCAATGCGATTAAATATTCCAACGATATTTGTTTCTGGTGGACCTATGGAGTCGGGTAAAACGGTGATAGGTGGTCAAACAATTAAGCTAGATCTAGTTGATGCGATGGTGATGGCCGCTGATGATAAGGTTACCGATGACGAAGTAGAATCTGTTGAGGTTTCGGCTTGTCCGACCTGTGGTTCTTGCTCGGGCATGTTTACCGCTAATTCGATGAACTGTCTTGCTGAAGCCTTGGGTATGGCTTTACCTGGTAATGGGTCAGTACTGGCCACCCACGCTGATCGTAAGCATTTGTTTGAAGAAGCAGGTCGCCGTATTGTCGAAATCGCTAAAGAGTATTATGAGCAAGATAATGACAAGGTGTTGCCACGCTCTATTGCTACCTTTAGTGCATTTCAGAATGCCGTAGCATTAGATGTGGCAATGGGTGGGTCAACTAATACGGTGTTACACTTATTAGCTGTTGCACATGAGGCAGGCGTTGAATTTACGATGGCCGACATTGATGCGATGTCACGTAAAGTCCCTTGTTTATCGAAAGTTGCCCCTAATTCAAAAATTTATCATATGGAAGATGTGCACCGAGCGGGCGGTATTATGCGCTTGTTAGGTGAACTAGACCGTGGTGGGCTGCTAGATCCTGATACCTATACTGTGCATGCGTCCACACTGGGTGCGGCACTTGAACTATGGGATATCCGCCGTAATCCATCGGAAGCTGTGCAGAAGTTTTACATGGCGGCACCGGGTAATGTTAGAACCACGCAGGCCTTTAGCCAGGAAAAGCGTTGGAAAACACTGGATACAGATTATGAAAATGGCTGTATTCGATCAGTTGAGCATGCCTATACGCAGGACGGTGGTTTAGCAGTATTGTTTGGTAATATTGCTCAAGATGGCTGTATTGTTAAAACGGCTGGCATAGACGAAAGTATGCTTGAAGTCGAACAGCTTGAATATACCACCAGTGTGCCAACCTCGACTATCCGTGTGTTCAGTGGTCCAGCGCGAATCTATGAAAGTCAAGATGCAGCCGTCGCGGCTATTTTGGGTGATGAAATTCAGAAAGGCGATGTGGTGTTGATTCGTTATGAGGGCCCAAAAGGTGGACCAGGTATGCAAGAAATGCTTTATCCCACCAGTTATCTTAAATCAAAAGGCTTAGGCAAATACTGCGCCTTGTTGACAGATGGGCGTTTTTCAGGTGGTACATCGGGGTTATCAATTGGCCACGCTTCACCAGAAGCCGCTGAGGGTGGCAATATTGGCTTGGTTGAAGAGGGTGATATTATTGAAATTGATATACCAAACCGGTCAATTAACGTTAAAGTGAGTGACTATGAACTGTCACAACGACGTCAAAAAATGTTGGCGAAAGGTGATAAGGCATGGAAGCCAGAGCACCTAAGAGAGCGTCGTGTTTCAGCGGCATTGCGTGCCTATGCTGCGATGACTACAAGTGCTGCATTTGGTGCGGTTCGTCGTGTTGAGCAAATCGAAAAATAGGAGTGACGTTATGTTTGTAGATCGACTTAATCCTACTCAGCAACAAGCGTTACTGGATTTGGCTGTTGTTTTGGCTGGGGTCGACAATGACGTATCTGAGGAGGAGCTTCAGTATCTGAACAATCTAAGTCAAACCTACGGCCTTAAATTAGATTTAGAGAATAGTCGTGCTAACTCACTAGATGATGTGATTGCGGTAATTGATACTAAGCAGTCAAAGGTAATCGTGCTTCAGGAATTAATTAAGCTATCTTATAAAGATGGTCATTTTGGTCCGGAAGAGCAGCAGAAAGTGTTTCAGATTGCACAAAAGCTGGGTTTAAATGATCCAGAGTTGCTATTGGCAATTGAAAAGTGGGTTAGACAGGGTTTTGATTGGTTGCATGAAGGTGAGCAAATGCTCAATTAGATTAATTATAGAGTGGAGTGATGATAAAAACCCGGAAATTCCGGGTTTTTTATTGTGCCAACAAATTACTGACGATAGCTTGGTGCGTTAATTTCTAGCCCATTAGAAATATAAGCATGCCAGAATTCAAGGTTACGATACTCTTCGCCTTGAACTTCATAGGCAGTGTGGCGCATGTTTTTGTGACAACCCTCATAGCGACGGTGTAAGGTACCTAATCCATCACCTGATGCACGTGCCCATTTACCACGCCAAACAGGGAAGTGAGAAACATGACCAAGTACAGGTGAAAGAATATCTGAGCGTGCTTGACGCGATGCGTTATATACGTGACAGCTCGCACAAGCAAGACCAAGCTGACCACGAGGTTCAGCGAACTCACGTTCACCTGCGGCAAAGGCTGCGGCAGCACCGGGTGAATCGATTACGACATTAATCTTTTGACCACGTGCTTCATAACCTAGAAATGCACCGACATGGGCAATATCACCACGTTTCCAAGCAAAAGGTTTTAAACCCGCCTCGGTACGGCAGCGGTTAATATCACCTTCAAGCGTAACAACTTGTTGTGTCTGCTCATTGAAGTAGGGGTAACTTGGACGAATGTGTGCAACACCTCTGTCTGAACCAACCATACAGCCCATGTAAGCATTTAAATCACGATTAAATAGTTCTTCACCGCGTTCTACGAATTCTTCATACTGAGGAAATTCTTCTTCAGCCTGCCATTGCATTCTACGGTCTTCATCATACCCGTAGATACCATTTATGTAATCTGCAAAAGGTCTGTTCGGGTGCTTATTTTGGAAGTAATTAATTAAGTCAGTGCGACTTTGTTCAGCTACAGCATTATGCTCAACTGCGATAGCTTGACTTCCAAATGAGGTGGCTATGGCAATGGCTATAGCACTTGAAAGTGTCTTCTTCATTTTGAATCCTCCACAAAAGAGCTTTAATTGTTTTTATGGTTTTTATTATTTTAAGCTTAAAAAGCGGGGCAAGCCCCGCTGTAGTCGCTTATTAACGTAGGGTAAAGGTGTCAGAACCTTTATCGCCAGTGTTATCAACAACGTTGATTGTCACTTCATCACCTGAATTAGCAGCAACGTTAACGTGCATGTAAGGGTTAGTAGAGACGTTAGCTGACCACTGTGCATCTACAACGCGATTACCATTTACAGATACATCAACATTTTGAATTAATTTCATTGGAAATGGCTTACCTGTTGATTGGTCCATACGAGCACCAGATTCCATCGGATGACGAATTAAAGATTTAATTTCAGCAACGCCACCACGTACTTGTCCACGAGTTCTGATATTGATAGACATCGATTATTCCTTTTCTTTAAATTTTGTTAAAGTTTTAATTAGTTCAAAAGTGCAGGGATTAACCGCCACAACCACCAATGGTTACACGAACTTCTTGTTCTGCTTTCAATAAGTTATCGCCAACTTTAGCAATGCCCATTACAGTTTGGGTACTACCCATACGGATACGAGTTGAAACAAAGCCTTGTGCCGCACCATGGAACTTGTATTCACATACTAGTGGGTTTGGGTTGTCAGTAGCAATGATTACGATTGACTCAACACCATCAATACCAGAAGCATCTACTGTGATAGGTGTTACCGCACCGTTTTCAGCAATAGCAGGAGCAGTTAGTTTTACATCATCAGATGATGCAGCATTAGCGCTACCAAACACACCATTAAGAGCTGCGTCAACAGTACTTGCTTCAAAAGCTTGCTTATTCCAGCTAGCTAATACTTTGCTAGGGGTTAGTAGGCCAGCACTTACTGCAACAGAAGCAGCACCAGTAGCTAATGTAGCTTTCAAAAATGATCTACGTTTCATAATTATTTTAACTCCTAAGTTAGATAAATATTATAGTGTGTATAGGTAGTCTACAATGAGGTTAATTTCCTCATCGCTCAATATACCATGACGACCGAATAATGGCATCATGCTGTATTTAACTTCAGTTTCTTCTACGCCCCACAGCTTGTCAAAAAGTTTTTGACGATCTGGGTAGCGCAATTGCATCGCAATTAACGCAGGCCCGATATTACCAGGAGAAGTTCCTTCTGGCATCATGTGGCAGGCAAGACAGTTGCCTTGAGCACGATTCCAAGCAAGTTCTTTACCTTGGGCAATGCGCTGTTGCATTTCTTCTTCCGAAATTTCACCAGCAGTCACAGCCATTGGGGTTGCTAACATTGCTGATACAGCGAGGGTGCCTAATACACTCTTTAATCTAGATTGACTCATTCTCTCCTCCTAAAGTGCCTCTATAAGACCCCAGGTTTTTGTGTATTTTGGGGTTCATTGTCTGAGCTGGATATTGAACTTCGCTCTTGTTGTATAAGCTTACGGAGTTAAAGGGCAAAAGCAAGTGTTTTTGGTGCCTTTGGCTATAGTTTTATTTAATAGCTAAAAAGATTATTTCTATGTGTTTGGCTGTTGGTTCGGTATGAACTTGTTGTAGCAATTAGTTATTTTCTTGTAATAAGTTGTTGATTTTTTTTAATAAAGTAGGCGTTTCGCTGGCATGTTTTCTTGCTTCCTTTAATAGGTGTTTAAACTGTCGAATGTTGCCTATTTCGTTGGCTCTTAAAGCTTGAAAATATAGTGCATTCGCAATGTCGTTTTTTTGCAAATAAAGCTCGCTAATCTGTTGATAGAGTTCAATTTTCGTGGGTGTGATTGTCGCTTGGTGCTTGAGAATTGCTATAGCTGAACCTATATCATTGCGGTGTTGATACTGGTGGGCGATCTGGTGTGCTAGTGCATTATCTTGTGGGTATAGATCCTTTAGTTGCAACAGGTTTGAGACGCTGTTTGAAGACCTGTCTTTAATATCGGCTAGTGCTATTTCAAGTAGTCTGTTGCCGGGTTGATTTTTGGTTGCCTGAATTAGGCAAGATTTAATTTCAGCGGCATTGTCTGGTGTGTTCGTGAGATTTAAGTAGTTTTTATAGCAATGAAAGGCTTCATGTTCTTTTTCATTTAATTGCTCGAGGGGGATACGTTGATCTGTTAGCCTAGCTTGGATAAGTTTTAGGTCTAGATATCTTTCTTGGGTTGTCTTCTGTTGTTCTGCTCTTGCTAGCGCAAGTGCAGTTCTTCTTTCAGTCACTGGATGCGTTAGCAGGACTTCGGGTGGTCTACTTGAATGATTATGCTGTTGGTGTAGTTGGTCAAAGAATTGTGCCATGGCTCTGGGGTTGTAACCAGCTTGAGCCAAGAGCTTAATGCCAACGCTGTCAGCTTCATGTTCGTGGATTCTGGAGAATCTAAGTTGGTTTTGAATTGCTAAACTGTTTCCCCCAATAAAGGTGGCAATTCCCGCTGAGGGATCTAGGGTGCCAATCAAAATTGCAGCTAGCAAAGAGGCGAAGCTGGTAATGTTACCCTGCTCAAATTGTTCAAAACGGCGTGACAAATGCTCTTGAGTAATATGTGCTATTTCATGTGCGATAACTGAGGCTAAGGCATCTTCGCTTGTTGCAGCCAAAATAAGCCCGCGGTTTATGCCGATAATGCCATCAGGCCCAGCAAAGGCATTAATCTCAGGCCTGTCGATTATAAAGAAATGATATTGACGCCCGTCTGCGAGGTGGCTGGTTAATCGACTACCTATTTGACGAACATATTCAACAACGAATGGATCGTCAATCATAGTAAAGTCAGTGTGAAGTGCCGTCATAAATGCACGACCAAGCTCTGACTCCATACTTTTATCATACAGCACTAGGCCTGGAGAACCCAAATCTGGTAAGTTGTATTGAGTAGCTGAAGTTGAACTAGCAGTAATCAGCCAAAAAATCATTAAAAGACCAAGTTGACGAAGTTTTTGCATAGCTGCTCATTTAAAAATTTTATCTATCCGTTATTATAGAGTCATAATTGAGGATGCTTACATGCAAAAAGTGAATTTAATCGGACTAAAGTGTCCCTTGCCATTAATTAAATTTAAGAAAGCCCTAGTCGAATACGCTGATGAAGTGGAGTTTCATGTTTCGGTTGATGATCCAGGTGCATTAAAGGATTTTCCTGTTTTTTGTAACAAGCTTGGGCTTGATTTTGATTTGCTTGCTGAGCAGCCTTTAATGGAATTTAGAATTAGTCGGCACAGGGCTACTTAATTAGATAAATTTGATGAATGAAAAATTGGAATAAATAGCTATGTATAAAAAACTTACTAAGGCCATCATCCCTGTTGCAGGTTTGGGCACGCGCTTTTTGCCAGCAACTAAGGCCATACCCAAAGAAATGCTTACCGTGGTGGATAAGCCACTCATTCAATATATTGTGCATGAAGCTGCAGAGGCAGGCATTACTGATATTATTTTGGTAACGCATTCGAGCAAAAATGCCATAGAAAATCACTTTGATACCCACTATGAGCTAGAGGCAAAGTTACTCGAGTCTGCTAAACACGACCGCATTGAAGCCATTAATAAAATTACGCCAAAAGGTATTAATATTATTAGTGTTAGACAGCCAGAGGCATTGGGTTTGGGGCATGCTATTTTGTGTGCAAGTCATATTATTGCACAAGACGAACCCTTTGCCGTGCTTCTGCCTGATGTACTCATGTATCATCCAAAGAAAGGATGTTTAGCGCAGATGGCACAAAGTTATGCGCGGGTGCACACTAGCGTGATTGCCCTTGAGCAAGTACCGGATGATCAGGTTCACAAGTATGGTATTGCCGGCGTTCAAGACCCCGATTTGCGGATTAATCAGTTAGTTGAGAAACCAAAGCTCGGTGAAGCGCCCTCTAACCTATCAGTAGTTGGGCGTTATATTTTTACGCCACGACTTATGCAGTTGCTAAAGACAACGCAGCCTGGTGTGGGTGGGGAAATTCAATTAACTGATGCCATGGCACATTTGCTTAATGAAGAAGTCATGTTTGGTTATGAGTTCAAAGGGGGGAAAAGTTATGATTGTGGTGATAAGCAAGGGTTTTTGCAGGCTAATGTGGAGTATGCATTGCGTGATACATTGTTAGGGCAATCGTTTAAGTCTTATCTTGAGCAGTTGGATCTAGCAGCATTTAAGTAATATTAATATTTACCAAAGGGTGAAATATGGCAGTCAATCAATCAGCAGCATGGCAGGCACTTAAAGTTCTGGCAGAATCAGGAGTTGCAGAAAAACACTTGCAGGATTGGTTTGCTGCCGACCCAGATCGTGCCAAACGTTACGCTATAGAACTTGATGAGCTTTATTTAGATTTTTCTAAAAATCGAATTGACGACCAGGTTATAGCAGGCCTGCTAGCACTGGCTGAGCAGCAAGACCTGTCCGGCTGGATTAAGCGTTTGCTGACGGGCGACGAGGTTAATGATACGGAAGGGCGACCTGCGCTCCATACTGCATTGCGAAGTTTAAATGCCGCTAATGTCTCCGGTTTTGCTGCGGAAGTGCAGCCAGATGTTGAATTTCAGTTTGCCAAAATGGCCAAAATTGTTAGCAAGATTCGAGCAGGCCATTGGCGTGGTTATAGCGGCAAACCTATTACGGATGTAGTCAATATTGGCGTAGGAGGTTCTGATTTAGGGCCGCTAATGATTACGCATGCACTGCAAGTGCAAAAGTCCCCAGTGAGACTGCACTTTATTTCATCTATTGACGGCACACAGACCTCAAATCTGCTTAAAACGCTGAATCAAGAAACAACGCTTTTTGTACTCGCATCAAAATCTTTTACGACTATTGATACGTTGTCAAATGCTGAAACCGCAAAGGATTGGCTTGAAGAGCGTATTGAGCGTCCTCAAACACTTATGGCGCAACATTTCATTGGTGTATCGACCCGACCTGACAAAATGGCTGAGTGGGGTATTCCTGAGGAAAACCAGTTACTGTTTTGGGATTGGGTAGGGGGGCGCTACTCCATGTGGTCTGCGATTGGCTTTCCAATTGCGTTGAAAGTGGGGATGAAGGGCTTTTATCAAATGCTTGATGGCGCTAATGTGATGGATGAGCATTTTGCTAGGGCGCCATTAGCGCAAAATATTCCCGTGATTATGGGTTTGATTGATGTATGGAATATTAACTTTTTAAATATTCAGGCTAAAGCGATCTTGCCCTATGATGCGCGACTGAAATACCTGCCATCCTATTTCGAGCAGCTGGTAATGGAGAGTAATGGTAAAGCTGTTAATCGTGCGGGTGAAAAAGTCAGTTATAAAACCTGTCCCATTTTATGGGGCGAGGTTGGGCCCAACGCGCAGCATGCCTTTTACCAACTTTTGCATCAAGGTACCCAGGGGGTTATGAGTGACTTTATTGTGCCAGTTGAGCGTGATGATTTTGAATTACACTCGGGTGCAGAAAAGGATGCTTCGCTGCTTAAGCAGCATCATCTGGCATTAGCTAACTGTTTTGCTCAATCTAGAGTTCTGATGCTAGGGGATGCGGCTATCCCTGAATCCTTAAAGTCAAGTTTTGACAGCCCGTTTAAACACTATGCGGGTAATCAGCCCTCAAATACTATTATGTTAAAAAACCTGTCGGCGAAGACCTTAGGTATGTTAGTTGCTTTGTACGAGCACAAAACCTATGTTGAATCTGTTATCTGGGAAATTAATCCGTTTGATCAATGGGGAGTTGAGTTAGGTAAATTAATTGCCAAAGAGGCCTATGCCTGTTTGGTTGATAATGAATCAGTTGAGTCATTTGATGCCTCAACACAGGCCCTGATGAAGCGAGTAAAATAATATGAAAGTAGCGGTATATGGATGTGAATTAACAGGCCTGGTAACGGCGGGAGCTTTAGCCCAAGTAGGTAATCAAGTTATGGCGCTCCCCGTTGGTTTTGTGAAGGTTGAGGACTTAAAGGCAGGGGTGTTGCCACGAGAAGAACCTGGTTTGGACAATATGTTAGCGCAGCAACAGGCAGAAGGGCGCTTGAGCTTTGAAGCAGACTGGGAAAAGGGTCTTGCGCATGCTGAGGTGTTGATTGTTGCAACGCCATCTTGGCGAATGGATCGCGCAGAAGCCCTGATTGAATTAATTGGTAACAAGGTACGTAAAGATTTAGTCGTCGTGAATCAAAGCACCTTTCCAGTGGGCACAGCCGACCGTTTTGAGGCCAAACTAAAACTGGCATTAGCTGAGCGCGGAGAGGTGTGCAATGTTGCCGTTGTGGCCATGCCTGACTTTTTAAGTGAGGGGTCCGCCATAAATAATTTTATGCGGCCAGACCGGATTGTATTGGGTTCATCGAGTGATAGCAGTATTCGGTTAATGCGAGACTTGTTGCGTCCATTTAATCGCGTAACGGATCAAATTAAGGTAATGACTACGCGTGCAGCAGAGTACACCAAATATGCTGTTAATGCGTTGTTAGCAACACGGATTAGTTTGGTTAACGAGCTGGCGAATAATGCTGAACACTTTAATATTGACTTTGAAGAGGTGAGGCAGGGTCTAGGGTCGGATCACCGAATTGGATTTAATTATCTTTATCCAGGCTGTGGTTTTGGTGGCCCCAGCTTTGCAGCAGATGTGCGTTCATTAGTCGCAAATCTGCAATCAATGGGCTATGATGCCGATTTATTAAAGACGGTCTTATCAAACAACGAAACACAAAAAGAAGTGTTGTTTCGCAAGGCTTGGCGCTTTTTTAATAATGATTTGCGCGGTATTAAAATTGGCGTTTGGGGTCTTTCTTTTAAACCTAATACAGCGACAGTAGAAAATGCGCCAAGCGTCAAAGCGATTGAGGCTTTCTGTGCTCAAGGTGCACACATTAAGGCTTACGATCCAAAAGCGATGACTGATTTTGCAATGCATTGGCAGGGTGCGGAGCAGGTAGAGTTAGTGGATAATATGTATGCGGCTTTAGATAGCGTGGATGCGTTAGTTATTATGACTGAGTGGAAGCGCTTTTGGAGTCCTGATTATGCGCAAATGAAGCAGCTGATGAATCAACCCGTGATATTTGATGGCCGTAATATTTATGACCCTGAAATGATTGCCTCGCAAGGCTTTCGTTATTTTGGTGTCGGACGTGGTGAAGAAATTTAAGGAAATTTATGCAAAAGTCCTCGGGGCAAGGTAAAACTGAACGCGGTATTTATTGGTTACCCAATTTAATTACCACGCTTGCATTATTTGCAGGATTTTACGCTATCATTGCTGGTATGCATGGCCAGTTTATGCACGGCGCCATTGCACTTTTTGTGGCGATGGTTTTCGATGGCCTTGATGGTCGTATCGCACGTATGACTAACTCCTCCAGCGCCTTTGGCGCAGAATATGACAGTCTTGCCGATATGGTGTCATTTGGCGTAGCGCCCGCATTGCTCATGTATCAGTGGGTGCTTTATGACTTGGGTAAATTGGGCTGGATTGTTGCTTTTGTATTTGTTGCTGGTGCAGCACTAAGGTTGGCTCGTTTTAATACCCAAGTTGGGATAGCAGATAAGCGCTACTTTCAAGGTTTAGCGAGCCCAGCGGCCGCTGCAGTGCTTGCAGGCCTGGTATGGATGGTCGAGGCAAATGACCTGAGTTTTGATGGTTTGGGGTGGATTGCATTATTGTTAACTTTTTTAGCAGGGGTGCTGATGGTAAGCAATGTTCGCTACAGCAGCTTCAAAGAGTTTAACCTGAAGGATAAAGTGCCTTTTGTAACCTTGTTAGTCATTGTGACGGTATTTGTCATAATTACCATTAAGCCATCGGTTTTTTTATTCGGTTTAGCACTGTTGTACGCAGTGTCAGGCCCCGTAATGACATTGGTTACGATACGTAAAACGCGTGAAGGACGTAAACGCCATAAATCTGAGCGCGACTGATATATGACAGTGGTTTTGCCGCGTTAAAATTTTAGACATAATTAAATAAGTATAGAGACGAGCGATGAAAGATCATTTAGTTATTTTTGATACAACTTTGCGTGACGGCGAGCAAAGTCCGGGTGCATCAATGACCAAAGAAGAAAAGGTGCGTATTGCTAAACAATTAGAAAAAATGCGTGTAGATGTCATTGAAGCTGGCTTCCCTGCTGCAAGTCAGGGTGACTTTGACTCGGTGCAAGCAGTAGCAAAGGTAATTAAAGATAGTACAGTATGTGGGTTAGCGCGTGCTGTTGAGCAGGATATTGTTAGAGCGGGTCAAGCGATAGCGCCGGCCAATTCAGGGCGTATTCATACCTTTATAGCAACCTCGCCTATTCATATGGAAATGAAACTACGTATGACGCCAGACCAAGTCGTTGAAAGAGCGGTATGGGCGGTAAAACGTGCGCGTGATTTTACTGACAATGTGGAGTTCTCGCCTGAAGATGCTGGGCGCTCGGAATTGGATTTTTTATGTCGGGTTATTGAGGCAGCCATTGATGCCGGTGCCACCACAATTAACATCCCTGATACAGTGGGCTATAACGTGCCGGAGCAGTTTGGTTATCTGTTTAAGCAGTTAATAGAGCGGATACCCAATGCGGATAAGGCTGTTTTCTCAGCGCACTGTCACAATGACTTGGGGTTGGCCGTTGCCAACTCGCTTGCTGCGGTAACGAACGGTGCGCGCCAGGTTGAGTGTACTATCAATGGTTTGGGTGAGCGTGCTGGTAATACGGCACTAGAAGAGTTGGTTATGGCGGTTAGAACGCGCCAAGACTATTTTGCCGTAGACACGCGCATTCAAACGCCAGAGATTTTGACAGCATCGCGCTTAGTCTCGAATATTACCGGCTTTAGCGTGCAACCGAATAAAGCTATTGTGGGTGCCAATGCTTTCGCGCATGAATCGGGTATTCACCAAGATGGTGTGCTTAAACATCGTGAAACTTATGAGATTATGCGCGCTGAAGACGTGGGTTGGAGCACCAATAAAATGGTGCTGGGCAAGCACTCGGGCCGCAATGCCTTTAAAACACGTCTGCAAGAGTTAGGCATTGAGTTTGAAACTGAGCAACAGCTAAACGACGCTTTTGTACGTTTTAAGGAGTTAGCAGACCGTAAGCATGAAATCTATGACGAAGATTTGCAAGCATTGGTTACTGAGGTCAATATTGAGCGCGTTGAAAATGAGTCTTTGCGATTAGTTGCGCTAAAGGTGTCTACAGAGATGGGTGAGCAACCCAGTGCGACTGTTACACTGTCGGTTGATGGTCAAGAAGTGACAGCCAGTGAAGTAGGTAGTGGTGTTGTAGATGCTACCTTTAAAGCGATCGAGCAGATTGTTAACTCGCAAACGAGTCTAGAGTTATATTCAGTGAGTAATGTTACTAACGGTACAGATTCTTTGGGTGAGACCTCTGTTCGTCTTGAGAAGGCTGGTCGCATTGTAAATGGCCAGGGGTCAGATACTGATATTGTGACCGCATCAGCTAAAGCCTATATTAATGCACTTAATAAATTTTCTGATGCAGCAATTAAGGCTCACCCTCAGCGCCAAGAAACCGTTTAACTTAATGGGTAATCCTTGTCGGTGATTAATTTTTCCGAACATCATGCGATGTGGCGCGAGCTAGGGATTACCCTATGGTCGCCACTTGCCTCTAATCCGCTAAACTTATCTACTGAGCCGCGTGTGAATAAACTAGAAACCCCTACCTCTTTTATTAAGCAACCGGTTGTTTTGTTGGCTGGCTTTGGTAATGATGCAGCAGGCCTGCTTAATCAAGATGCACTTGTTGAAGCGGGTGTGGATCGGCTTTGGAGCGATGTCACCCGCGTGCATTTTACTAAGACACTGCAAATACAAGTGGGTTTAAAAGGGATTGATGATTATGAACGTGGTTATGAGTTGTTAGATCGTTTGATAGAGCTAGATCCTGAGTTGGTCTTGTTGTTTGGTCAGCATGAGTTGATTACAGAGCTGCTTAGTGAGGGAATGGATGTGGTTGTGTTGCCTAGTCTAGAAGATTTACGTGATAGCCCCGCTGCTAAGCAACGCTGCTATAGTGCGTTAGTGGCCCTGAAACTGCTTGCTTGATCGGGCCTCTAAAAGATGACCTACATTGACTTGACACGTCCAGTTAAGCTTCCGGTTGGAATGAAACTCACTGCAATGGTGGCATCTGACTTGGTTTCAGTTGTTGAGCTTGAGCAAAAAAATGCGCTAATGCCTTGGAGTCTGCGCTCGTTTGAGCTGTCATTGAGTAACCGTCAGGGGAACTGGGTGGTCTACCGTGAAACAGAGCTAGTAGGCTTTGTGTGTGCCAGTGTAATATTGGATGAGTTGCATATTCTAAATTTAAGTGTTGCTCAGACTTGTCGGGGGCAAGGTATAGCGACGGCCTTGATTATGCAACTGTGTGCCGCGGTTAACCAAGAGCCTATACGAAAAATTTTTTTGGAAGTACGTCAATCAAATAAGGTTGCTCAAAAACTCTATCGCAAACTTGGCTTTTGCTCAGACGGCATTCGCAAGGGTTACTATCAGTCTACGCGTGGCACCCGAGAGGATGCCTTATTAATGTCGCGAGATTTTTAGCGTTTAAGTTCGGGGCGGATGTGTTGGCTAATGCCCAAGGCAAGGTGTTTAAGTAGTTTGGGGTTCCCTGCTAGTATGTTGCCAGAGACTAGTTGGTTGTTTCCTCCAGCAAAATCACAACAGCGTCCACCTGCTTCTTGGACTAATAGAATGCCAGCGGCAATATCCCAAGGTTTTAAGTTAAACTCCCAGTAGCCATCAACACGTCCGCATGCTACATAGGCTAAGTCTAATGCCGCTGAGCCAGCACGTCGAATGCCTGCTGTTTCAGACATAAAGAACTTTAATGTAGCGAGATAATCATCGATATAGTCAAACTGATAGTATGGGAAACCGGTGGCTAACAGGGTGTTGGTTAGATGTTTTTGCTCTGTTACTCGAATCCGGCGATTGTTGAGTTTGGCACCCTGACCCTTTGATGCGCTGAACATTTCGTCTCTAAGTGGATCGAAGACGACGCCATGTTGTAGGTTGCCTTTTTCGGTCACCGCAATAGAGATACTGTACTGTGGGAATTGGTGTAGGTAATTTGTGGTGCCATCAAGCGGGTCGATAATCCATTGAATGGGGGAGTCGGCCTGGTTGTGGCCAGTTTCCTCGCCCAAGATCGCGTGATCTGGGTAGTATTTTTTGATTGTTTTGATGATGGCTCGCTCCGCCAGTTGATCAACCTGTGTGACATAGTTGTTTCGGTCTTTTTCAGTTATTTCGAGGCGGTCGACATCTTGAGCATATTTCATGATGATGTCACCGGCTTCACGCGCAGCCATCATGGCTACATTTAATATTGGGTGCATAGCTTATGAGAGTCCAAATTTTAAAAGAGTAGGCAGAATAACCCTTGGCTTGTGCCAAATGTTAAAATATTAATTTTAATTATAAACTATTTAGCAGGTAAGTATGCAGGATCAGTTTGCGCCACTAGGTTCAATTCGTGTAGTGTTGGTGGCTACGTCCCACCCTGGTAACATTGGAGCGGTTGCACGTGCAATGAAAAATATGGGGTTAAGTGATCTCGTCTTAGTTAATCCAAGCCAGTTTCCCTCTTATGAGGCTTCAGCCCGTGCTTCGGGGGCAGCGGATATTTTAGATCAGGCAAACGTGGTTTCAAGCCTAGCTGAAGCCTTACATGATTGCCATCAGGTTATTGGTGCCAGTGCTCGTCTAAGAAAAGTCTCTTGGCCGCAATTATCAGCCCGAGACGTGGGTGAGCATAGTGTTAAAGCAGCACAAGATGGGCGTGTGGCGCTGGTATTTGGTCGCGAAGATTCGGGTTTAACCAATGAGGAGTTGGATCAGTGTCATATATTAGGGCATATCGCCTCTAACCCAGACTATAGCTCCTTAAATTTAGCTGCGGCGGTTCAGGTATTTACCTATGAGTGTCGTATGGCTTGTAAACCAAGCATGCCAGGCGGTTTGGGTTATCGTTTTGATGCCGCAACTCATGCTCAGATGGAAGGTTTTTATGCGCACCTTGAGCAAGCACTAGCGGTGATTGAATATCTTGATCCAGATAAGCATGAGCGGTTTATGCGTCGTATGCGCCGTCTTTTTAATCGTGCACAGCTAGATGCAAAAGAGGTAACGATTTTACGGGGTGTGTTAGCCGCCGCTACCAAAAAAGCTCAAAATTAAATAGGAGCGTCAATGTTTAAGTTGTTGCGAGAGGATGTTCAATGTGTTTTTAGTCGTGATCCTGCTGCACGAAATTTATGGGATGTACTCACGACCTACCCTGGTGTGCACGCCATAATTTGGTATCGTGTAGCTCATTGGTTATGGCAAAAAGGTTTGAAGTGGTTGGCGCGCTGGCTAGCAACCGTTGCAAGATGGTTTACAGGTGTCGAGATTCATCCTGCCGCCAGCATTGGTCGGCGGGTGTTTATTGATCATGGTATGGGCGTAGTCATTGGTGAAACAGCAGAGGTGGGTGATGATTGTACTTTATATCATGGTGTAACGCTTGGTGGTACATCATGGCAAGAAGGTAAGCGACATCCTACACTAGGTGAGCGTGTGGTGGTTGGCGCCGGTGCAAAAATATTGGGGCCAATTATGATTGGCGATGATGCGCGAATTGGTTCTAATGCGGTTGTGGTAAAAAATGTGCCTGGTTCAAAAACCGTTGTCGGCATTCCTGGGCGTGTGGTTAAGAAAAAGTCTGATGCCGAACATAAGCGAGCCAAAATGGCGGAAAAAATTGGTTTTGATGCGTATGGTATAACCGCTAATGGTGATGACCCAATTGAAAAAGCCATCTATAGCTTATTAGATCATATTCAGGCGCAAGATGAAAAAATTGCACTTTTATCTCATCAGGTGCAAAAGCTAGGTGGTGAAGCGGTTGATTTGGCCATGCCGGATTTGGCTGAAGCCGTACTGGAGCCAGATGACCCAGAGCAAGCTTCGCATCTTAAGACAAAAGATTACAATAGTTGAGTAAATCGCTAGGTTATTATACTATTAGCTTATAAATTTTAATCTTGAAGGCTAGGTATGAAGCTTACCTCGAAAGGGCGATATGCTGTAACAGCAATGATTGATATAGCACTATACCAAGATCAAGGCTCGGTAACCTTGGCGATGATATCGGAGCGTCAATCAATTTCGCTGTCTTATTTAGAGCAGTTATTTGCTAAATTAAAAAAAGCAGACTTAGTTGTGTCTGCAAGAGGTCCAGGTGGAGGCTATCGACTCAGTCGTGCAGCCGGCACTATTTCAATTCGACAGGTTATAGATGCTGTTGACGAAGAAATTGATGTGCGGCGATGTGGCGGTAAATCTAACTGTCAGAACGGTCAACAGTGTCTTTCACATCATTTGTGGGAAGACTTAAGTGAGATGATTGGCGACTTTTTAGCTGAGGTGACATTACAGTCACTTTTCGATCAACATCAAGCATCGAAGTCATTTAAAATTGCGGTTAATTCAATTAATTAGGAGCTGGCATGGCGGTAAGTCTTACAGCTGCGGCTGCGCAGCGCGTTAAAACAATGATCGAGAAGCGTGGATCAGGCATTGGCCTTCGTCTTGGTATTAAAAAAAGTGGTTGCACCGGTTTTGCGTATGTTGTGGATTATGTTGATGAGCCGGGTTCGAGTGATCAGGTTTTTACCCACTACGGTGTAGATGTCTATGTCGACGCAAAAAGCCTGCCAGCGATTGATGGCATGGAGGTGGATTATGTCAAGGAAAGTCTTCTAAACGAAGGATTTGAGTTTCGCAACCCTAATGTTAAGGATGAGTGTGGTTGCGGTGAGTCTTTTAGTGTTTAGCTTTTTGAGCGATAGCATTCTTGTTTTTTGTCAAAGTGATACCATTGCTGTAAAAACCAGTAAAAACTTGTTAATATAGAGTACATTTTTATTCTATTTTAGGTTTAAGCATAATGGAGCAAACGCTTTCAATCATAAAGCCCGATGCGGTTAAAAAACACCTGATCGGCGACATTCTTGTGCGCTTTGAGAAAGCGGGACTTTACCCAGTCAAGTTACAAATGATGACCTTAACGCTCTCGCAAGCAGAATCATTCTATGCAGAGCACCATGGCCGAGATTTTTATCAGCCGCTAGTTGACTTTATGACATCGGGGCCATCAGTGGTAATGATACTAGAGGGGCAGGACGCTATAAAGCGTAACAGGCAGCTGATGGGGTCAACCAACCCCGATTTGGCAGAGCCTGGTACAATTAGAGCAGACCATGCAGAGTCAACCCGTTTGAATTGTGTTCACGGTTCTGATAGTCACGAAAGCGCAGTGCGAGAAATTAATTTTTTCTTTGCCAGTCATCAGGAATAGGACTGAAGCAATATGCCATTTGAATCATTGGATCAGTCTCCCAGCATTGTGACGACTAAAGTTGACCTTCTCGGTATGGATTATGATGCGCTATTGACTTTTTTTGAGTCGATAGGAGAGAAATCTTTCCGTGCGAAACAGGTCATGAAGTGGATTCATCAGATGGGCGTCTGTGACTTTGATTTGATGACAAATCTTAGTAAGGCGCTAAGAGAAAAGTTAAAACAGGCGGCATGGATTAGAGCGCCTAAGATTGTTAGTGAGCAATTATCAGATGATGGAACACGCAAATGGTTGATTGAAGTTGACCAACAGAATTGTATTGAAACTGTCTTTATTCCTGAAGCGGATCGCGGCACATTATGCATTTCATCACAGGTTGGGTGTGCACTAGATTGCGCATTTTGTGCCACAGCCCAGCAGGGCTTTAATCGTAACCTAGAAAACTGGGAGATTATTGCCCAGGTATGGGTGGCAAATAAAGCGCTCGGCGCTAATCCAAAAGATGGCCGTAAAATTACCAATGTTGTGTTTATGGGTATGGGCGAGCCGTTACTAAACGTAACACATGTTTTCCCCGTTGCTAAACTCTTGATGGATGATAATGCCTATGGTCTCTCTAAGCGGCGCGTGACCATAAGCACGGCCGGGGTGGTTCCTGCAATAGACAAACTTAAAGAAGAGGTTGATGTAAGTTTAGCTATTTCATTGCATGCGCCCAATAACCCTCTTCGTGACCAACTGGTACCAATCAATAAAAAATATCCACTTGAAGTTTTGATGCCCGCATTACATGGTTATGTGGCAGAGGGGCATGCTAAAAAACACATCACCGTGGAATATGTAATGCTTGACCAGGTTAATGATGAGATTGAACATGCGCATGAATTGGTAAAGCTTTTAAAGGGTTTAGTGTGTAAGGTTAATCTAATCCCATTTAATCCTTTTCCGAACACGCCTTATCTCCGCTCTTCAAATAACAGGGTTCATCGTTTTCAGCGAGTATTACATGAAGCGAGCATTAACTGCACTATTCGCAAGACACGAGGTGATGATATAGATGCGGCTTGTGGCCAATTAGCGGGCAAAGTAAAAGATAGAACTAAACGCACCTTGCACAGAGTGCATTTTGAATCGGCAGTGTCTTAGAAAATAAGGCGGTATGGACGAATATGACTGAAGAGAACTTACAGCAAGCTGACATTACCTTAGGAGAGGCTTTGCTTCAAGCGAGGCTAGATAAAGATCTGACCAAAGAAGCAATGGCTGACATTATGAAGCTGTCTGTTGATAAAATATCTAATTTAGAGGCTTACACAGATTTATCGTCTCTGTCGCCATTTGAACGTGGCTATGTCCGAAATTATGCAAGCAAGGTTGGGCTTGATTTAAAAGTGTTTGAATTAGAGACCCGTGATGTGGATTCGATTGCAGCGGAACTGCAACCCATTGCAAAAGAAAACTGGTCTAAGCCGCTGTTCCCATGGTTTAAGGCACTGTTTTTGGTGTCTATAATTGCAAGCACCGCAGTTGGTCTTATCCTGTATTTAAATTAGTTTTCCAAATCTAGAGTATTTCACCAACATGGCAACTAAACTTACCGCAATACGCGGCATGAATGATTATATTCAAGAGGATGCGGCTATCCTGCAATACCTTGTTCGTACTGCTGAACAAGTCCTTAACCAGTATGCTTACCACCCTGTGTTTTTACCTGTGGTAGAGAAAACCGCGCTATTTTCGCGTGCTATTGGCGAAGTGACGGATATTGTCGAAAAAGAAATGTACACCTTTGATGATCGCAACGGTGATAGTTTAAGCCTTCGTCCAGAAGGCACGGCGGGTTGCGTAAGAGCAATGATCGAAAATGGCATGCTCTACAATCAAACCCAAAAAGTTTACTATTATGGTCCGATGTTCCGTCACGAACGACCACAAAAAGGTCGCTACCGTCAGTTTAATCAGTTTGGGGTAGAAGTATTCGGGTTGTCGGCAGCGGAAGTCGATGCCGAGTTGATCGCTATTTCAGCAAGGCTTTGGGATCAGTTGGGTTTTAGTGATTTTGAGTTGCAGCTAAACTCACTTGGAAGTAGCGAGGCACGATCAGCTTATAAGAAGGTGCTTACCGATTATTTTAAAGCGCACCTTGAACAGCTTGATGAAGACAGTTTAAGACGGCTAGATCGTAATCCATTACGTATTCTTGATAGTAAAAACCCCGCAATGGCTGAGCTTATCCTAAACGCACCCAAATTGATTGATCATCTTGATTCACCTTCACAGGAACATTTTGCTAAGTTGTGTTCAATGCTTGATGATTTGGGTATTGCGTATAGATTAAATACGAATTTAGTTCGTGGACTCGATTATTACAATCAAACCGTTTTTGAGTGGACAACAGACAAGCTAGGAGCGCAAGCGACTGTTTGTGCTGGCGGTCGTTACGATGGTTTGGTGAGTCAAATCGGTGGTCAACCGACCTCAGCAGTCGGATTTGCAATGGGGTTGGAGCGTTTAATGGTGTTGCTGAAAGAGTCACAGTTTAAACCAAAATCGAATGCGGATATTTATATGGTGGTGGCTGAAGAGAAAGCTATTCCAGCTGCGTCACTGTTGTGTGAAAGTCTCCGCGACCATTTTACTGATCTTCGTGTTGTCATGCATAGTGGTGGGGGCAGTTTAAAAAGCCAATTCAAAAAAGCGGACAAATCAGGGGCTCGCTTTGCGCTCGTGTTGGGCGATAGCGAGCTGGCAAGTCAAACATTGCAAGTCAAAGCATTACGTGAGGAAGGGGCGCAAGAAACAATCGCCTGGAATCAGCTGATAACCCATATAAGTACAAGGATTAAATAAAGTATGAGTCGCCATAATTCAGAACAAGAACAGTTGGATCAGTTAAAAGCGTGGTGGGACAAATGGGGCACATGGCTCTTGTCGGCGATTTTGATTGTCGTGTTAAGCTTTTCTGGCTGGCGTTATTGGCAAGCTAATCAATTGAGTCAAGCACAGACAGCCTCTATGACATTTGATATGCTAGAAGTGAGCCAGCAAGCAGGCCAATTTGGTGAGGTGGTTAGAGAGGCGCGTCGTTTAATGCAAGACTTTCCTCGAAGCCCATACTCCGCTGCGGCAGCGATGATGTTAGCCA
Source organism: Thiomicrospira sp. ALE5 (assembly GCF_900112445.1). Lineage (GTDB taxonomy): Bacteria > Pseudomonadota > Gammaproteobacteria > Thiomicrospirales > Thiomicrospiraceae > Thiomicrospira. Next base: position 110,155 of record NZ_FOYY01000005.1, read on the forward strand.
CCTACTATATTGAGCAAGGTGACTTTGACGAGGCACAGGCTTCGCTAGAGTGGATTATGGACGCCCGTGTAGAAAAGGTGTTTAAGGATACGGCAGCCATGCGATTAGTTAGGTTGCATATTAATGCACAGCGTTATGAGCTTGCTCAACAGGCGCTTGATCAAGTTGAATCGGTGTTGCTACCGGCTGCAACGCGAGCGCAATATGACTACCATCAAGCGTTGGTTTACATGTATCAAGGAAATGCGCAACAAGCACAGGATGCATTTAATAGAGTGCTAGCTAATAACTCGGCGTCTACAGATTTGCGTAATATTGCACGTTTATACAAGGATGATTTAGCGCTGTGAAAAATCTAAAATTTGCAGGTTTAATAGCACTGTTTGCATTTACCTTAGGTTGCTCAGGTACGCCAAATACCTTGCCAGAGCCAGGTCCTCTGTTACCAGGAGTATCGACAGCACCGCTAAAAATAGAATGGCGTTTAAATCTTAATCAAGTGTCTCAAGCAGATGGTCGTGGCTTGGCAATCACCTTATCAGAGCATGATCGCGCTTATGTTGCCGCAAGCTCAGGTTTGCTAACGGCCATCACGCGTAAGCCACAATCTCGTTATATTGATCAGGTTTTGTGGCAGTCTAAATATGAAGCGCCGTTAATTGCAGGACCCGCATTGGATGCAACCGGCCTTTACGTGGGTACAGCAAAGGGTAGCTTAATGCATATTCACCCTGATACAGGGCGTATTATTTGGCAAACGCATTTAAATAGCGAAGTGGTGGCCACACCCGCCTTAACAAGTCGTAAAGTGATTGTTCGAACTAATGATGGGCGTGTAATAGCGGCAGATAAGTTAAACGGCGAAGTGCTATGGGTAGCTAGTGCACAAATGCCCAGTTTGTTTTTGCGCGGGGCGGCTCCTGTCTTAGTTATTAATAACCAGGTTTTTGTTGGTCGTGAAAATGGTTTTGTTGAAGCACTCTCGCTTGCAAATGGAGAAACGCTTTGGCAAGCGCGATTAGCGACGCCATCGGGACGTACAGATCTCGAACGCATGGTTGATATTCAAGCACAGCTTATTTACGATCAAGGGCGTTTATTCGCTCTGGCATACAATGGCAGAATGGCGGCTATTAATACTCAAACGGGTAACTTTATATGGACACGTCCTGTAGAGGGAGCGAAAGACTTTACCTTTAAAGACAATAGGCTATTTGTATCTGGGAGCGATCAAATTGTTAGAGCTCTGGATGCCAGCTCTGGCACTGAAATATGGAATCAGTCAGGGCTGGTGGGTAGAATGCCTGGCAGTATCCATCAAGTAGACCTAGACAATGATTCAGCGTTATTAGTTCTTGACGGCTTTGGTTACCTTCACTGGCTTAGTGAGGTTGATGGTCGTGTATTAGCTCGATTTGGTCATGTTGATCACCTGGATCGGGGACGTCAAATGCTTGTTGCAGCAGTTGAAAATGGCAATTATTTTATTTTAGATCGTAACGGACAGTTGATAAGCTATCAATTAGACATTGCAAAATTTCAATCCTTAAACAAGCAAGCAGAGACGAATGACTAAACCCATCATTGCATTAGTTGGGCGACCAAACGTTGGTAAATCGACTTTATTTAATCGTTTGACCAAGACCCGTGATGCGATTGTTGCCGACTTTCCCGGTCTGACCCGCGATCGTCAATATGGCACCGGCAAGGTGGGTGATTGTGACTATATCGTGGTTGATACCGGTGGCTTGAGTGGGGAGATGGAAGGGGTTGATCCTTTGATGGCCTCGCAAGTTCAGCAGGCGCTAGAAGAAGCTCACGGCATTTTCTTTTTAGTGGATGGCCGTGCAGGCTTAACCCCCGCTGATGAAGCGATTGCCAACTATATCCGCAGCTATGGCAAGCCGGTACAGCTTTTGGTCAATAAGACTGAGGGCTGTAATCTGGCGGTATTGACCGCTGAATTCTATGGCATGGGGTTGGGCGAGCCGATTGGAATTTCGTCAGCGCACGGTGACAATGTTTCCGAGGCGGTCGATGATTTAATTGAGCGTTTGCCGATTGATTCGGCCGATGATGGCTTTGATTTAGACGACCATCCCGGCATACGGGTAGCGGTCATAGGTCGTCCGAATGTCGGTAAATCGACCTTGGTCAACCGTATGCTGGGTGAAGATCGGGTGGTGGCATTTGATATGCCCGGCACCACACGTGACAGTATTTATGTGCCGTTTGAGCGTGATGGTCAAGCCTATACCTTGATTGATACCGCCGGGGTGCGTCGTCGTAAAAAAGTATCGGAAAAAATTGAAAAATTTTCGGTGCTCAAAGCAATTGAAGCGATGCAAGATGCGCATGTGGTGGTGATGTTGATGGACGGCTCGGAAGGCATCACCGATCAGGATTTAACCCTGTTGGGATTGGCGATTGAATCCGGTCGTGGTTTGGTTTTGGCCGTGAATAAATGGGATGGTCTCGACAGTGATCAGCGTGCGAAAATTAAGCATGAACTGGATTTTCGTTTGCAGTTTGTGGATTATGCCAAAACCCATTTAATTTCGGCCTTGCATGGCAGTGGGGTGGGTGACCTGTTCAAAACCATTAAGCGTGTGTATCGTGCCGCGACCCAAAAAATTTCGACCTCAGACTTAAACCGAGTGTTGGAGCAGGCGGTGTTGGATCATCAGCCGCCGCTGGTTGGCGGGCGACGTTTAAAAATGCGTTATGCCCATTTGGGTGGCTTAAATCCGCCCCGGGTCATTATCCACGGCAATAAAATTGATAAAACCCCGGCACCTTATAAACGTTATTTAGAAAACACCTTTCGTAAAGCGTTTAAGTGGGAAGGTACACCGGTTATTGTTGAGTTTAGGGTGGGGGATAATCCCTTTGATGCCGATAAGGATCAGTTAACTGAGCGCCAGAAACAACGCAAGCGTCGCGTGCAAAGTTTTCGTGAATCGAAAAAGACCCGAAACCAGCCGAGACAAAGATAACCGTAAAGATCACGTTAAAGCACCAGGCCTGGTGCTTTTTTAACCTTATATGTTAAGAAAAATTGAATGAGTCCAAACCTATGAACAAGCGTATTCGTGAGATTCCTTACAACTATACTTCGTTTTCAGATCGCGAGATCGTCAAGCGTTTTATAGGGGAATCCGGCTGGCAAACGATTGAGCAACTGCGTGAAAGTCGCGGCACCGGTCGTTCAGCGCAAATGCTGTTCGAGGTGTTGGGGGATATGTGGGTTGTCACGCGTAATCCCTATATTCAGGATGATCTATTAGAAAATGCCAAGCGCCGAAGCGCTTTAATTGAAGCATTGCATCACCGCTTGACGCAGGTTGAGTCGCGTCTAAATAACAATAAATTGGCAGAATCATTGTTGAATGCGGTTAAAGAGTCCGTGAAACAATTTGAGGCTTGGTTTCCGCAACAAATATCATTGCGCCAAAAAGTCAGCAAGCGTTTAAAGAAAATCACCCGATTAGACAATGTTGATTTTGGTGGCTTAGCGCGCGTCTCTCATGCCACCGATGCCACCGACTGGCGGGTAGAGTTGCCCTTGGTGGTGATCAGCCCGGATACCGAACAAGAAACCGCCGATATCGTCGCTGCCTGTATTGAGTTGGGCTTGGTGATTATTCCGCGTGGCGGTGGCACGGGGTACACGGGTGGTGCGATTCCGCTTGAAGCCAATACTGCAGTGATTAACACCGAAAAGCTTGAATTCCTCAGTATGGTGGAAAAGGTTGAGCTGCCTGGCGTCGGCGTTAAAGTACCGACGGTGCGCACCGGTGCCGGAGTGGTCACCAAGCGCGTGACGGAGTTGGCGGAACGTAACGGCTTGGTGTTTGCGGTGGATCCCACCTCACACGATGCTTCGACCATTGGCGGGAATATCTCGATGAATGCCGGCGGCAAAAAAGCCGTGCTGTGGGGCACCACCCTGGATAACTTAGCCTCCTGGAAAATGGTGATGCCAGATGCCAGCTGGTTAGAAGTCGTGCGTGTCAATCATAACCTTGGCAAACTGCAAGACCAGGCGACCGTCAGTTTTGAACTGCATCGTTATGAGTCCGACGGCAAAACGCCGCGCGGTGAAGTCGAGCGCCTGGATATTCCGGGGGCGGCTTTCCGTCAAGCCGGGCTGGGGAAGGATGTGACCGACAAGTTTTTGAGTGGTCTGCCCGGTGTGCAAAAAGAAGGCTGCGACGGTTTAATTACCTCAGCACGGTTTATTTTGCATCGCATGCCGGAACATATCCGCACCGTGTGTTTAGAATTCTTTGGTACGGATTTGAGCCTGGCGGTGCCGGCGATTGTGGAAATCACCGACTATATTGAAAGCAAAAAAGCGCAAGGCATATTGCTGGCCGGTCTCGAACATTTAGACGAGCGTTATGTGCGTGCCGTCAAGTACAACACCAAGGCCAACCGCCGTGAATTGCCGAAGATGATTCTGTTGGGTGATATTGCCGGTGACAATGGTTTTGAGGTGGCGAAAACCTGCCAAGAAATTGTTGAACTGGCTAAAAAACGTAACGCCGAGGGCTTTGTCGCTGTCAGTGCCGAAGCACGCAAACGTTTCTGGTTAGACCGTTCACGCACCGCCGCAATTTCGGCTCATACCAATGCGTTCAAAATCAACGAAGACGTGGTGATTCCTTTGCCGCGTTTGAATGAGTACAACGAAGGCATAGAACGCATCAATATTGAAATGTCGCTGCAAAACAAGGTCGAGATTATTGATGCCTTGGAAGTGTATTTTAACGGCGAGATTAAAGAATATACCCTTGAAGATGATTTTGAAGATTCGCAAGGGGATCCGGCAGCCTATTTTAAAACTAAGGTTGATGCCACCCTAGCACATTTGTCGAATGTAAAGCGCAAGTGGCAGGCGTTTTATGACGGTTTGGACAAACCCGCCGAGCAGTTTTTAGACTTAATGGATGAGTCGGCGCGCACCTTGATTCGTGACAATGAATCTTTGGTTAAGCTGATTTTACGTCGTGATTTAGTGGTGTCCTATCGCAAAGAAGTGCTGGAGTTTCTGCAACAAACCTTTATGGGACATGATTTTGAACCCATGATGAAACGGCTAAAAGAGCTGCATTTTGATATACGCAATGCGCGTTTATTTGTGGCGCTGCATATGCACGCCGGCGATGGCAATATCCACACCAATATTCCGGTGCATTCCAATAATTATCGGATGATCCATCAAGCCGAAGCGGTTGTGGAACGCGTGATGAAACTCGCGACCGAATTAGGCGGGGTGATTTCGGGTGAGCATGGTATTGGCCTGACCAAAATCGAATTCCTGGCGCCGGAAAAAATCCAAGCCTTTGTCGAATACAAACATAAAGTTGACCCGAATGGTCACTTTAACAAAGGCAAGCTCATGCCGGGTTCCGGCCTGCATAACGCCTATACGCCGTCTTTGTCCTTGGTTAAGCAAGAAGCGTTAATTCTTGAAGCCAGTGAATTGGATCAGCTCAATAATGATATTAAGGACTGCTTACGTTGCGGTAAATGTAAGCCGGTCTGTCAGACCCATATTCCGCGCGCGAATTTGCTTTATTCACCACGGAATAAAATTCTAGCCACCGGTCAGGTGATAGAAGCTTTCTTGTATGAAGAACAAACACGTCGCGGGATTTCATTGCATCATTTTGATGCGATGAATGATGTGGCTGATCATTGTACGACCTGTCATAAGTGTGAAGCGCCCTGTCCGGTCGATATCGACTTTGGCGATGTGTCGATTAGGATGCGCAAGATTCTGACCGATATGGGCAAGAAAAAAGTCAGCTTGGGCACCAAGGCGGCTTTATTCTATTTGAATACTGGACAACCAGGCCTGGTAAAACTGCTGCGCACGACGATGATTGGTTGGGGTGCGTTGGGGCAGCGTATCGGGCATAAACTAGCTAAGATGACGGGATTGTTGGGCAAAAAAGACCAGCTACCGGCTAAATCGACCGGCAGTACACCGGTGACGCAGCAGGTGATTCATTTTGTACGTAAACCGTTGGATACCGGACCCAATCAACCGACCATGCGAGCCTTATTAGCGTTGGAAGATCGTACCATTGTACCAATTTTGCGTGACCCACAGAAAACCACCGAAGAGTCGGAAGCGGTGTTTTATTTCCCAGGCTGTGGTTCTGAGCGTTTGTTTAGTGACATCAGTTTAGCAACCCTGGCGATGCTGTATGAAACCGGCGCACAAACGATTCTGCCACCGGGTTACTTGTGTTGCGGTTATCCGCAAACTGCAGCGGGGCAGGCGGCCAAGGGAGCGCAAATTACCACTGAAAACCGAGCTTTATTTCATCGGGTTGCTAATACGCTGAACTATATGGACATTAAAACGGTGTTGGTGTCTTGTGGTACTTGTATGGATCAATTGTTGAAGTATGAGTTCGAGCAGATTTTCCCGGGTTGTCGTTTGTTGGATATTCACGAATATCTGATGGAGAAGGGCGTGAAAATGCCATCAACTAACGGTGTGCAGTATATGTATCACGCGCCGTGCCATGACCCGATGAAAAAATATGATTCTACAAAGGTGGCATCTGAACTCACCGGTATCAATGTGCCGCTGAACGATCGCTGTTGTAGCGAAGCCGGTACGCTTGCGACGGCAAGGCCGGATATTGCCAACCAGTTACGTTTCCGCAAAGAAGCGGAGCTGAAGCAGGGCATTAAAGACCTGACCGGTGAAGAGAAAGCCGTGAATGGCAATGTTAAGCTGCTGACCTCTTGTCCGGCCTGTCAGCAGGGCTTAAATCGCTATCAAGACGATACCGGTTTAAAAACCGACTATATTGTGGTTGAGTTAGCCAACAACTTGATGGGTAAAGACTGGAAAAAAGATTTTGTGGCTAAGGTCGAAAAAGAAGGCGCTGAGCGAGTATTGTTATAATAATAGTGATGAAGATAAAACCGATCTTATAAAAAAGCCCCAATTAGGGGCTTTAATCACAGTGGATTTGGCAATGATTATTGCGGTGTCTGCTGTGAGTAGTATTCTGCGAGGTCACGAATTTCTTCATCTGTTAGTCCTCGGGCAAATGCTGCCATGGACTCATCTCGTCTAAACCCATCTCGGTAGTCTTTCAGCGCTTTTTCAAGATAGGCTGCGTGCTGACCAGCGAGTTTCGGGAAGTTGGGCACTGTACTATTACCATCAGCTCCGTGACAACCAATGCAAGTATTGAGCTTAGCTGGTTGTCCAGCCGTCTGAGCGACAGCGACATTTGATGCAGTCATTAAACCTAATGAAACAGCAAGAACCATACTTTTTTTATTCATTATTTTCTCCATGCCTTTAGCTGAAACACGATGTTCCAAAGGTTAAAACCGCCCAAAACGGGCGGCTTCGCGGCAATGACTTATAAAGAAGCCATGTATGCAGACAAGTTAGCAATGTCTGCATCAGACAAGCCAGCCGCCATAGGCGCCATCATAGCTGTCATTGGACCAACTTGCTCACCAGCACGGTACTTTTTCATTAGCTCAGCCAATTCACCAGCGTCACGACCAGCAACGGCTGGACCTACACCGCCTTGACCTTGCATACCATGACAACCCATGCAGGTTGAATAAGCAGCTTGACCAGCAGCAACATCACCTGCTTGTGCAGCCATACCAAAAGTCATTAATCCTGCAGCTGTCGCAGCTAAGATTGATTTTTTCATTTTGCACTCTCCTAAAGCACGTAAAAAAATTTTAGGGATATCCCTCTATCTATTAGACATTAATCATGTATTTGAGTCAAGTTAACTCGCTTTAATCCTATGCTAGTTCATGTTTTTTACGTGAAGTAATGGTTTTGATAAAAACTAAGAATACCTCGTTTTTTTCTTGTTAAACAAATTAGAATATCAATTTTACAAATTTACAGGATGGATGTTGTGGCGCTGATTAAAATTTGGTTATTAGTCATGTTGGCTACTTTTGCAAGTTGGTATGTGTTGAAGTTAATTAATAACCCCAAACCGCTGGCTTGGGTATTTCTGTTTTGGGTGTTGGTGATAGGTTTAACGGCCGGTTTACTTTATTTTATCTCGGTTTTTTTGGCCGCCTGATAGATCAAAATAGTCCGCAAATTCCTGTCGAAGGTTTTGAAAGCTGGCAAAACGGCTTTCGGCAATGTTACCTTCATCAACCGCTTGACGTATTGCGCAGCCTGGTTCATGCTGATGGGTGCAGTTATCAAAACGGCATTGTCCTAAAAATGGCAAAAAGTCGGGGTAATAGCCTTCAAGTATAGACGGTGAGCAGGGCGTAGGTGTAAAACGACGAACGCCCGGTGAGTCTATAATGTCACCACCGCAAGGCAGATGATACAAAATACTGTTGGTTGTGGTATGTACCCCAAGGCCGGTTGCTGCCGACAAGGAGCCGGTGCGAATGGCAAGGTCAGGTATGAGGGCATTGATTAATGATGATTTTCCTGCCCCAGATGGCCCAACAAAAACCGATGTTTTCTGGCTTAAAAAGGCTTTAATGTCATCAAGTCCATCGCTTAGTTGCGCGGAAACGGTGATAATGTCTATGCCCATTTCATCATAAGGTAGTAAGGTTTCGGCTAGTTCTTCCCAGGCTTCGTCATTGGTCAATAAATCGATCTTATTAATGATCAGTGCGACTGGGATATCCAGTTGCGCGGCAGCGACCAAGTAGCGATCAATCATATCAGGATGCACGCCGGGTTCGATAGGCGCAACAATTCCAATCACATCAATGTTTGCAGCGACCATCCGCGTTTGGCCTCGAAAGCCGGGTCTGGCGAGTTCACTATGTCTTGGCGAAGTCGCGCTGACGATACCACGCCCAGCTTCAGCATCAGGTTCCCAAAGTACCCGGTCTCCTGCCACCAACTTACCTAGGTGTTGACGAACGGCACAGTTAAAAATAGTGCCTTGCTTGTCTTCTACAAGTAGGCGTTGGCCAAAGTTGGTGATAACCAGGCCTGACCGTACTTGTGAATTCTGTTGATCTGCCGTCTTAAACCGGTTTTTCTTCACTCGGCGTTGTTGCTGAATGTTAAGTTTTCGTTTGCTCATCTAAGCTTTTCAATTTAGCAATGCATTGATTTTTGCAGCCATAATCACATCATTCTGGCTTAAGCCTTTTATGCTGTGGGTTTTGAGCGTGATAGTGCACTGGTTGTAGCCAAATTGAATATCAGGATGATGGTCTTGTTGGTGTGCGATCCATGCTACGGCATTAATGAAAGCCAAGGTTTGGTGATAGTTTTTGAACTTAAAGGTTTTGTTGATGCTTGCATAGTCAAGGCTGACATCCCAGCCTGGCAGCATATTCAAATAACTCTCTATAGTTGGGATAACCAGGCTTTTAGTGCCGGGCTGGATGTCTTCACACTGCTGATTAACTAGATCGGGTAAGCCACTCATCGTTGCTCCTTGTCATTATTGATTGCTGGGTGTTGTGGTTAAAGAGTTCAAATGATCAATACGAATCTTAGCAGGCGGATGACTGTCATGATAAGCCGAGTAACTTGGATCCGGTGTGAGGCTGCTGGCATTATCGCGATAGAGTTTTAGTAAAGCGCTCACTAAATGCTGTGCGCCAACGTGTTTGGCAGCAAATGCATCAGCTTCAAATTCATCTTTGCGACTTTGAATAGCCATAATCGGGCCAAGAAAAAAGAACATCAAGGGTACGGCTGTCACGAATAGCAATAAGGCTGCTGCGGGTGTAGCGCTGGTCATGCCAAGACCCGCATAAAAGGCTGGCCACTGTACTAACCAGCCAAGCAGTGCCAGGCCTGCTAGGCTAATAAACGCACTCATGATGAGGCGTTTTTTGATATGGCCGTGTTTAAAGTGTCCTAGCTCGTGTGCAAGCACGGCTTCCACTTCATCGACACTCAGTTTTTCCAGCAGGGTATCAAAAAATACAATACGTTTGTTTTTGCCCATGCCGGTGAAGTAGGCATTACCGTGTCCAGAGCGGGAGGAGCCATCCATGACAAAAATGCCATTAGATTCAAATCCGGTGCGTGCCAATAATGCTTCAATTCGTTGTTTCATTTCACCTTCTTCAAGTGGGGTGAATTTATTGAATAGCGGCGCGATCCATTTTGGATAGGCCCATAGCAGCGCAAGGTTAAAGATCATCCAAACTGCCCATACTGCTAACCACCAGGCTTGGTCAATGTAGGTGTTCATAAGTAGAACAATGACCCACAATAGAGGTAAACCTAAAATGAGCATTAGCAACCATTGTTTAACTAGGTCGCTGATAAATTGTTTGGGAGTGGTACGGTTAAAGCCAAACTTAGCTTCAATTTTAAAGGTGCTTATTAGGCTGAAGGGTAGATGGAGTAAAGCCAAAAACCAAAAGGTAAATAACAAAAAGCCAACATCTTGCCAGATGGGTGCCAGTTCCAATCCCTGCCAAATAGTATAGATGTCTTGAAAACCGCCACCCAAGGTCATGATTAGGATTAATGCGGCATCGAAAAATAAAATGAACCGCGCAAGCTGAAGTTTCTCACGACTATAATCAGCGGCTTTTTGATGAGCGGCTAAATCTACTGTTTGCGCAAATTCCTGCGGTACCGCATCCTTGTGTATGGCAATGTGTAATTGATTTTTAATATTGAGAACTAGCTCTATTATCAAGTTAGTTGCCCAGCTTATTAAAAACAAAATACTCACAATATTCATAAAGTCTCCTGGGTAGCACGATGCTGACATGCAGCGGCTTTGGCTTTTTTCAAATTGGGTTAAGGGGTATTATGGCGGTTTATTTTATGTCAAAACGGAAAAATTATGAAATCTGATACAAATTTAGTGTGGATTGATTTAGAAATGACTGGGTTAGAGCCAGGTACCCACAAAATAATTGAAATTGCGACGGTTGTGACTGATTCAGCGTTAAATATTGTGGCGGAGGGACCTGTTATCGCAATTAAAACGCCAGACGAGGAACTTGCTAAGATGGATGAATGGTGCCAAAAGACTCATGGAGCGTCAGGTTTAACCGCTCGGGTTAAGGGGAGTGTCGTATCTGTTGAAGAAGCACAGAAAATAACAATCGATTTTTTAGCACAATATGTCAGCAAGGGGCAGTCGCCTATGTGTGGCAATAGTATTTGTCAGGATCGAAGGTTTTTGGCGGTTGATATGCCCGAGCTAGAAGACTATTTTCATTATCGAAACTTAGATGTAAGCACCCTTAAGGAGTTGGCAAAGCGCTGGCATCCAGAAGTCTATAGTGGTTTTACTAAGAAAAACACGCACCTGGCTCTGGATGATATTTACGAATCAATCAGCGAGTTACGACATTACCGTGAAGAGTTGTTTCCAAAAGGTTAATTTCCTAGTAAAATAGTCGGGAATTGTTTGGTATAGCAAACAAACGAGTTCGCTGATATTTTTACGCAATCAGGTTAAATTTCGTTATAATTAACGACTTTTCAAATTTTATTCCAAGAACGACTTTTTCTAAGAGTCGTTAATCAATGGAGGACCATTATTGTGGAACTAACTGGTGCCCAAATTCTCGTTCATTTTTTAGAGGATGCGGGGGTAGAGCATGTATGGGGTTATCCAGGTGGCGCGGCTTTGCCGATTTACGATGCACTGGATACCGATGCAAAAGAATTGAAACATATTCTGGTGCGTCATGAACAAGCGGCAGTGCATGCCGCAGACGGTTATGCTCGCTCTACAGGTAAGCCAGGTGTGGTGCTGGTAACATCGGGTCCTGGAGCAACCAATACCGTAACAGGTATTGCAACAGCTTATATGGACTCTATTCCAATGGTGGTGCTTACGGGTCAGGTTCCCACGAACTTGATTGGGTCAGACGCATTTCAAGAATGCGATACTGTAGGCATCACGCGCCCCATTGTGAAGCATAATTTCTTGGTCAAGGATGTTAAAGATTTAGCAATTACGCTCAAAAAAGCATTTTATATTGCTACAACCGGCCGACCAGGCCCCGTTGTTGTTGACATTCCTAAAGACGTACAAAACGCCATAAGCACCTATGTGTATCCACAAGAAGTTGAGCTACGCTCTTACTTACCTGTAACGAAAGGTCATAGCGGTCAAATCAAAAAAGCGGTTGAGTTGATGTTGTCAGCTGAACGCCCCGTCTTCTACACGGGTGGTGGTGCGGTACTGGGTGATGCTGCGGACGAGCTTATTCAGCTGGTACGATCATTAGGTTACCCGATTACACAGACGCTTATGGGATTAGGAGCCTATCCAGCTCAAGACCAGCAAAACTTAGGCATGTTAGGTATGCATGGTACCTATGAAGCCAACTTGGCAATGCATCACTGCGATGTGTTAATTGCTATAGGATCTCGTTTCGATGACCGTGTGACGGGTAATATCGCCAAGTTTTGTCCAAATGCTAAGATCATTCATGTTGATATAGACCCTGCATCTATCTCCAAAATTATAACTGTTGATGTGCCTATCGTAGGTCCAGTTAAACAGGTTGTAGCAGAAATGAATCAGCACTTGGCAGGGATGGATAAAGGTGCTAATCAAGAAGCGATCGACGCTTGGTGGGCTCAAATCACTGAGTGGCGTGAAATGAACTGCTTAAAGTTTGATGAAAGTGCTACCAAGATCAAGCCACAAGCGGCAGTCAAAGCGGTCTGGGAGGTAACAAACGGTGACGCTTATGTGACATCGGATGTTGGACAGCATCAAATGTTTGCTGCGCAATACTACACCTTCGATAAGCCCAGGCGTTGGATAAATTCCGGTGGTTTAGGCACAATGGGCTTCGGTTTGCCTGCTGCTATGGGTGTTCAGATGGCTTTTCCAGATGCTACAGTTATCTGTGTGACCGGGGAAGGATCTATTCAAATGAACATCCAAGAACTTTCCACCTGTTTGCAATATGGTTTGCCAATCAAAATTGTGAGCCTAAATAATGGCTATTTAGGTATGGTAAGACAGTGGCAGGAGTTTTTCTACGATCGCCGTTACTCTATGTCCTACATGGATTCTTTGCCGGACTTTGTTAAGTTGGCTGAAGCTTATGGTCATGTAGGGGTGCGTATTGATGACCCTAAGACTATGCGTCAACAGCTTGAGGAAGCTTTTGCGCTGAAGGATCGCCTGGTGTTTATTGACATTGTGACTGACCCGCAAGAGAACGTCTACCCAATGATTCCAGCAGGTGCCGGACAAAACGAAATGATTTTGGTGTAAATATATTTATGAAACATATAATTTCAATGCTCATGGAAAATGAGTCAGGAGCACTGTCACGGGTTGCGGGCTTGTTTTCCGCGCGTGGTTATAATATTCATGCTTTAACGGTTGCGCCTACCGAGGAAGAGTCCTTGTCAAGGTTGACACTCGTCACGAGTGGTACCGCGCACCAGATTGAGCAAATTGTTAAGCACCTTAACCGTCTAATTGACGTGGTGAAAGTGGTGGATTTAACAGACGGACCTCATATCGAGCGGGAGCTGATGCTGATAAAGCTAACTGCACAGGGTGCATTCCGTGAGGAGTTGGTGAGGTTGACTGATATTTTTCGTGGCACGATAGTCGATGTTACGGCAACGACCTATACCGTTCAACTGGTGGGCGAGACACAAAAGCTTGATGCCTTTATTGCTGCCATTGATCCTGCATTAATTATGGAAACGGTTCGTTCTGGCGCAATGGGCATTATGCGCGGCGAAAAATGTTTACAACTCTAAAACATTCATTAGCAGGCCTGGTTTTAGGTATTTCGTCTAGGACTAGGTTATAATTCCGCAAATAATCATCTTAACTCGTTTAATTTCAAAGGAAAAGCAATGCAAGTTTATTACGATAAAGACTGTGATCTTTCTATTATTCGTGGCATGAAAGTCGCGGTTATCGGCTTTGGTTCGCAAGGTCACGCACATGCTGCGAATTTACAGGACTCTGGTGTTGATGTTACCGTCGGTCTGCGCCCAGGTTCGTCTTCAATTAAAAAAGCTGAAGGCTATGGTTTAAAAACCGCAGATGTAGCTACGGCTGTTGCTGGTGCAGATTTAGTGATGATCCTAACACCAGACGAATTCCAATCTGTACTATACAAAGAAGAAATCGAACCTAATTTGAAAAAAGGCGCAGTATTAGCCTTTGCACATGGTTTTGCAGTTCTTTACAACCAAGTAGTACCTCGTGCCGATCTTGATGTCATTATGATTGCACCTAAAGCACCAGGCCACACAGTACGTTCAGAATTTGTTAAAGGCGGCGGAATTCCTGACCTAATCGCAGTTCACCAAGATGTATCTGGTAAAGCAAAATCTATCGCGCTTTCTTATGCTTCAGGTGTAGGCGGTGGTCGTACCGGTATTATCGAAACGACCTTCCGTGAAGAGTGTGAAACTGACCTGTTCGGTGAGCAAGCCGTTCTTTGTGGTGGTGCAGTTGAATTGGTTAAAATGGGCTTTGAAACTCTGGTTGAAGCCGGTTATGCCCCTGAAATGGCTTACTTTGAGTGTTTACACGAGTTAAAACTGATTGTTGACTTGATGTACGAAGGCGGTATCGCCAACATGAACTACTCCATTTCTAACAATGCTGAGTATGGTGAGTATGTTACGGGTCCACAGGTCATTAACGAAGAAAGCCGTATGGCAATGCGTGAAGCCCTCTACAACATCCAAAGCGGTGAGTATGCTAAGCGTTTCATTCTTGAAGGTATGACCAACTACCCAGAAATGACTGCGATGCGTCGTATGAATGCAGAGCACCCAATCGAAGTCGTTGGTGAGCAATTACGTTCGATGATGCCTTGGATTCAAGCGAACAAAATTGTTGATAAAGATAAGAACTAAGTTCTGCTTTAATCGATGATATTAAAAAGGCTCCATTTGGAGCCTTTTTGGTTTTGAGCTGATGATTAAGACTAAACCTCTAGATAATCCAGGATGCCTTCAGCGGCATCACGCGCTTCAGCAATAGCATGAACAACTAAGCTAGAACCTCTTACCATATCACCTCCTGCGAAAATCTTAGGATTAGTGGTTTGGAAAGGATACAAACTATCTTTTGAAGCAACAACGCCTTCCCAGCTATTTAACTCAATATTGTAATGCTTAAACCATTCTGGAGGATTGGGTTTAAAACCAAATGCAACAATAACAGCATCGCAAGGAATGACAGTCTCGGAACCGGCTACCGTTTCGGCGCGACGACGACCATTTTCATCAGGCTCCCCCATTTTGGTTTGAATAACCTTGATGGCTTCTACCTTGCCAGTGCCAATAATTTCTACAGGTGCAAGGTTGAACTTAAATTGAACACCTTCTTCCTTGGCATTTTTAACTTCAGCACGTGAACCCGGCATATTTTCTTCATCACGACGATAAACACAATGTACTTCACTCGCGCCTTGACGAATCGAAGTACGAGTACAGTCCATTGTCGTGTCACCACCACCTAATACGACAACGCGTTTGCCGGCCATTGAAACATAGGGTTCGGGTGTCTGTGCGAGGCCAAGCTCATGTTTCACGTTACCCACCAAGAAATCGAGAGCCTTATAAACACCGGGTAAGTCTTCACCAGGGAAGTTACCACGCATAGGCTTATAGGTTCCCATGCCTAAAAACACAGCATCATGCTGACTAATAATATCTTCAAATGCGATATCCTTGCCTACTTCAATACCCAGGCGGAACTCTACACCCATGTGTTCAAATACACGCCGGCGATGCTCAACGACTTTTTTATCTAGTTTAAACTGGGGTATGCCAAAGGTCAGTAAGCCACCAATTTCAGGTTGTTTATCAAAAACAATGGCTTGTACACCATTGCGCACAAGCACATCGGCAGCAGCTAGGCCGGCGGGTCCAGCGCCAATTATGGCCACTTTCTTGTCCGTTTTAACAACATCTGACATATCAGGTAGCCAGCCACTAGCAATGGCAACATCACTAATATATTTTTCGACGGCTCCAATGGTAACCGCACCAAAATTGGTATCGTGGAGCGTACAGGCTTGTTCACATAAACGATCTTGTGGGCATATCCGACCACACATTTCGGGAAGTGAGTTCGTTTTATGTGATAGTTCAACCGCCTCCATCACATTGCCTTCTGCAACAAGTTTGAGCCAGTTAGGTATATAGTTATGAACGGGGCAAGCCCACTCACAGTAAGGGTTGCCACAATGAAGGCAGCGATCCGCTTGAGCCATGGCCTCTGAGGCATCGAAGTCGGTATAGATTTCTTCAAAATTTTGACGACGTTCTGCCGCTTCAAGCTTTGTAGGAAGTTGGCGGTCTAATTCTAAAAATTGTCTTACGTTTGACATCTATAAATTCCTTTTAAGCCGCATCATTTGCAAAAAGTTGTAGCAGCGTCTTCACATCAATGGCGCGAGATTTAACAAGCCAAAAGTGACCGATATACTGACTAAAGTTGGCTAAAACCTCTTGGCCCCATGGACTTTGTGTTTTTTGAACATACTCGTTTAAGAGTGATTTTAGATAGTTGCGATGGGCTTCAGTCATTTCCGTGTCGACTCTCATTGCTTCGACCATTTCGCCATTTAGCCGATCAGGTAAAGTACGTTCGAGGTCTAGAATAAACGCCATGCCGCCTGACATACCGGCTCCGAAGTTCACACCGACTTCACCCAAGCTAACGATGGTACCCCCCGTCATGTATTCGCAGCCATGGTCACCGAGTCCTTCCACCACTGCAATGGCGCCTGAGTTGCGAACACCAAAGCGCTCACCTCCCGTACCTTGCGCAAATAAACGACCGCCTGTTGCACCATATAAGCAGGTGTTACCTACAATTGGCGTGAAGCGCGGGTTAAACGCCGACTCTTTTGGTGGGATAATGACGATTTCTCCACCGGCCATACCCTTGCCAACATAGTCGTTAGCATCGCCTTCAAGGTGAAGGTTTAAACCGTCCACATTGAAGACACCAAATGATTGACCAGCAATGCCAGTTAGTTTTAATGTTATCGGGTTAGATAACATACCGTGATTACCATAACGTTCGGCAATTTCACCGGCTACGCGGGCGCCTATTGACCGCCCAGTATTTACCAGTTTAAAGTTGAAGATACCGCCACTCTTAGCTTCAATTGCAGGTAGCACTTGTTTGACCATTTCTTCTGCTAAATCACCGCGATCCCAAGGGTTGTTGCGTTCAACTTGAACAGTTTGGGGTTTATTAGCCGGCACACCTCCATCGCTAATGATGCTAGTAAGATCTAAATTGCGTTGTTTATCAGTGAGAGGATTGTCAATGATAGCAAGAAGATCCGTACGTCCAACTAATTCCTCTAAGCTTCGAACACCCAACTTAGCCATCCATTCACGTGTTTCTTCAGCTACAAACTGGAAGTAATGCATAACCATTTCAGGTAAGCCAATATAGTGCTCTTTGCGTAAACGCTTGTCCTGCGTTGCAACACCAACGGCACAAGTATTTAAGTGGCAAATGCGAAGGTACTTACAGCCCAGTGCAATCATCGGTGCGGTGCCAAATCCAAATGACTCTGCGCCCAAAATAGCCGCTTTAACAACGTCTAGTCCGGTCTTTAGGCCGCCATCTGCCTGAACAATAACTTGGCCACGAAGATCGTTGGCGCGTAAAACTTGGTGGGTTTCTGCTAGACCCATTTCAAACGGGTTACCCGCATATTTTACCGAAGTGATTGGGCTGGCACCGGTACCACCATCATAACCAGAAATCGTTATAAGGTCGGCATAGGCCTTGGCCACACCCGCCGCAATCGTGCCAACCCCCGGTTCTGCAACCAGCTTAACAGATACTAAGGCATTGGGATTAATCTGCTTTAGGTCATATATTAACTGTGCTAAATCCTCGATCGAATAGATATCGTGGTGCGGTGGCGGTGAAATTAGGGTAACGCCTGGTACCGAGTGACGCAGCTTAGCAATAGTCATATCCACTTTATGACCGGGCAGTTGTCCTCCTTCGCCCGGTTTAGCACCTTGAGCGACCTTAATTTGAAGCACTTCCGCGTTGCGAAGGTAATGCGCGGTGACACCAAAACGACCAGAAGCAATCTGTTTGATTTTAGACATTTTTTCAGTGCCATAGCGACTCGGGTCCTCAGCGCCTTCACCAGAGTTGGAACGTGCACCTAATCGATTCATTGCGGTGGCTAATGATTCGTGTGCCTCAGGCGACAGGGCGCCAAGTGAGATACCTGCGCTGTCGAAACGTTTGTAGATACTGGTTAGCGGTTCAACCTCATCTACAGAAATAGCTTTGATATCCTTGCGGAAAGTGATCATATCGCGGATGGTCATGGCTGGACGGTTGTTTACCAGATCAGCAAAGATGTCATAGTAGCGTTTTTCGCCAGTTTGCACCGCGTTACGTAGGTTTTCAACCACATCTGGGTTGTAGGCGTGGTATTCGCCACCATGAACATATTTAAGTAGTCCACCTTGCGCCATTTTTTTGCGTGGGTTGAACGCTTCTTTGGCTAGGCGTAATTGATCAGCTTCTAGGTGTTCAAATTTAGTACCTTCAATTCGGTTTGCGGTACCTGGAAAGCATAATCCAACGATTTCTGAACTCAAACCTACCGCCTCAAACAACTGTGAGCCTCGGTAGGACGGCAACGTGGAAATTCCCATTTTAGACATGATTTTCATCAAGCCTTTATTGATGCCCTTGCGGTAGTTACTGATCAACTTGCCTATCGGGGTAGCAGGATCGAGCTCTTTGGTACGTTGCATGTCAGCAATAGCGGCATAGGCAAGATATGGATAAACCGCTGTTGCACCATAGCCAAACAATACAGCGAAATGATGCGGGTCACGCGCCGTTCCTGTCGCTACAATGATATTGGCTTCAGTACGCAAGCCTGCCTTAATTAAGTGATGATGTAGTGCACCGGTTGCCATAACCGCCGGGATTGAAGTCATCTCCGCGCTAATGTTTTCATCGCTTAAAATGACCAAAGTAACCCCCGCTGTCACGGCTGCGGCTACCTGTTCATTCATTTTAATGATAGCTGACTTTAGATCTGTTTGATTAGCATCATAGTGCAAACTGAAAGTCTGAGCGCGATAATTCGGGTCATCCAAAGCTAAAAGTTGATCCATCATGCTTGGTGTTAGAATTGGTGACTTCACCTCTAGACGATGCGCATGATCCGGACCTTCTTCAAACATATTGAGCTCGCGGCCAAAACAGGTGTTGAGCGACATCACGATCGCTTCGCGTAACGGGTCAATAGGTGGGTTGGTGACCTGGGCAAACATTTGACGGAAATAATCAAACACCGAGCGTGGTTTATGCGAGAACACCGGCAGCGGGGCGTCGTCACCCATCGATCCAACAGCCTCTTGTGCAGACTCTGCGAGGACACGGATAATTTGGTCACGTTCTTCAAAACTAACTTGATAGTATTTTTGATAACTATTAACCGTTTTGGCATCCCAGTTACCCTGTAAGGTTTCTTGATCATGCTGTTCTTCTAGATGGCGATAACCCGCATCCATCCATTGACGGTATGGTTTAGCGGTTTTTAATGCGTGGTCAATTTGATCAGGCATTAGTAACTGACCGTTTTCTAAATCAACTGCAATCACTTGTCCTGGTTTTAAACGGCCTTTTTCAGCAACGTCTTCTGGTGCATAATCGTAAACGCCAATTTCGGAGGCAAAGGTAATATGGCGATCTTTGGTAATAACGTAACGTGTTGGGCGTAAACCATTACGATCCACACCGCAAATAGCATATTTGCCCGTATTAATGACCAGGCCTGCTGGACCATCCCAAGGTTCCATGTGCATAGAGTTGTACTCTAGGAAGGCTTTTAGATCGGCATCCATGTGAGGAACATTTTGCCAAGCTGGTGGGATCAGGAGGCGAAGTGCTTGGAAAACTGACATGTCGCCCATCATCAGTACTTCGAGCATATTATCGAGGCTGTTTGAGTCTGAGCCAGACTGTGCAACTAGAGGTTTAAGTTCAGCAAGCTCTGGAATGAGTGGTGTCTCAAATTTTTGTTGACGAGCCAACGCCCAGTTACGGTTACCCCGAATCGTATTGAGTTCACCGTTGTGTGCAAGAAAGCGGAAGGGCTGCGCCAAACGCCATTGTGGCATGGTGTTAGTAGAAAAACGTTGATGATAAGATATTGATGATGACGCAAAATCTGGATTGACCAGGTCTAGGAAGTAGAGCTCTAACTCACGCGGCATCACTAATCCCTTGTATGCAATCAGTTGTGAGTGCAGCGAGGCAATATAAAAGTCGCTGTCATTGGGCTCAATAGCCATTTCAGTTTTACGCCGTGCCGTGAAAAGCTTGCGATTGAATTCGTTTTCATTATTACTTGAAGGAGCGTTAACAAAGACTTGTTGAATACACGGCTCCATTGATGCAGCCTGCGCACCCAGAACGCTTGAATTAACGGGTACGTCACGCCAGCCAGCGACTTGTAAACCTTGTGACTCGATGGCTGTTGTTAGTGTTTGTTTTGCGCGATCTGCAAAATCGGCATTTTGGCTTAAAAACACCATGCCAACAGCATATAGTGGGTTAAGGGTAATGCCGAGTTGCTGTGCCTGTGATTCGAAAAAGGCAGAAGGGCGCTTAATAAGTAAGCCGCATCCGTCACCTGTGCAGCAATCTGCAGCGACCCCCCCGCGATGCGTCATCTTTGATAATGACTTAATCGCTGTTGCTACCAGCCAATGACTCGGTTGGTCATCCATGTTAGCAATCAGGCCAAAACCACAGTTTTCTTTCTCAAAATCTGGGGAGTAAAGGCCTTTTAGGGTATTCAATGAGTTCATGTCTAACGGTTCCTTATGTTCTGGGTTTTGCGGGTCGTCAGAGAGCTAAGTAGAGGCTATCTGGAAATCGCTCACAATTTAATGCGCCCAGTGCGCGGCAAATTTATTTATTCGGCCCTTTTATTTAATTTACTAAGAAAAAAGGGGTGGTTAATCTATAGTTTTAATGGTCTTTTGTCAAGATTTAATCCAAGATACAGCAAGAGAGCCATTAAGCGTTTTCAACTTTTTAATACTCTATAATAATAGGTTAGGTGGAACAATGTAGCGTGATTTTTGACAAAAAAATGACATTAAATCATCTTTAAAATATAAGCCGAGCCTTAGAGGCCTGTGAGGATCGAAAAATGGGTTTAAAGTTAGAAGATAGCTTGGACTTAATCTATCAGGAAGTGTTAAAGAGAAATCCAGGGGAGCTGGAGTTTCATCAGGCAACTTTTGAAGTGTTTGAAAGCTTGAATCCAGTGATGGCGAAGCACCCGGAAATCGCGAAGAAAAAAATCTTGCAACGTATTTGTGAGCCTGAGCGCCAAATTATTTTTCGCGTGCCCTGGGTTGATGATCGTGGTGAGGTGCAGGTTAATCGTGGGTTTCGCGTTGAGTTTAATAGTGCGCTTGGTCCCTATAAAGGGGGCATTCGTTTTCACCCATCGGTTAATTTGAGTGTCATTAAGTTTTTGGGCTTTGAGCAGATTTTTAAGAATGCCCTAACCGGTTTACCGATAGGCGGTGGAAAAGGCGGCAGTGATTTTGACCCCAAGGGTAAATCGGATAATGAGATTATGCGCTTTTGCCAAAGTTTTATGACCGAGTTGTACCGTCATATCGGTGAGCATACCGATGTGCCAGCGGGTGATATTGGTGTCGGTGCCCGCGAGATAGGCTATATGTTTGGTCAATACAAGCGTATTACAAACCGCTACGAGTCTGGTGTATTTACTGGTAAAGGTATTGCATGGGGCGGATCATTGGCGCGCAAAGAAGCAACCGGTTATGGCGCGGTATTTTTTGCCCAAGAAATGATGAAAGCGCGTGGCGATAGCCTAGATGGCAAGACAGTGGTTGTGTCCGGTTCGGGAAACGTGGCGATCTATGCAATTGAAAAAGCGATGAGTTACGGTGCTAAGGTCATTGCGTGCTCAGATTCTTCTGGTTTTATTGTCGATGAGAAGGGGCTAAAACTTGAAGTAGTTAAACGCCTTAAAGAATTGGAGTATGCGCGTATTAGTCAGTATGCTGAAGAGGTAAGGCACGCAAAGTTTTATCAAGATGGGTCTATTTGGTCAGTGCCCTGTGATGTGGCCTTGCCATGTGCGACGCAAAATGAACTGAATGCTAGTGATGCAGAAATGCTGGTTAAAAATGGTTGTAAAACGGTTGTTGAGGGGGCAAATATGCCGTGCACACCCGGTGCGATTCGTGTATTGCAGCAAGCAAGTTTGGCCTATGCTCCGGGTAAGGCAGCCAATGCTGGTGGCGTCGCAACCAGTGCATTAGAAATGCAACAAAATGCGAGTCGAGATTCTTGGACGCAGGATTATACCGAGACACGGTTACATGAAATTATGGTCAATATTCATCAAAACTGTTACGAAACAGCGGAATGCTATGGCTGCCCTAATGATTATATTATGGGCGCCAATATCGCAGGGTTCTTAAGAGTAAGCCAGGCAATGTGTGCGATGGGGGTGATTTAATCTTAATTACGATAGCAGGCCTGCTCATGGAGCGCCTGCTGTTGAAGTCTTAATGAGTCAACGTTAATCAATACAGATTGACTGGCCTGTCATTTCTTCAGGTTGTGATAAATTCATCAGCTTTAATAGCGTTGGAATCACATCCGGAAGACTCCCGTTTTCACGTAACGAGAACCCCTGTTTACCAATGTAGACAAAAGGAACTGGGTTGGTGGTGTGTGCCGTCAATGGACTGTTAGTGGTTTCATCCCAAAGTTGTTCTATATTGCCATGGTCAGCGGTTATGAGTAATTCACCTTCTACGTTTGTCATAGCTGCCGTAATGCGAGCAAGGGCTGCGTCAACTGCTTCAACGGCTTTGATGCAGGCTGCAAGGTTTCCAGAGTGCCCGACCATGTCTGGGTTAGCAATATTGCAAATAAACGTATCATATTTTTGCGATGAGATGGCGTCGCATAATTTATCAGTGAGTTCATTGATGCTCATTTCAGGCTGCAAATCATAGGTCGCAACTTTAGGTGATGGAATCAGGATTCGATCTTCATTTTTATTGGGCGCTTCAACGCCACCGTTTAAGAAAAAAGTCACATGAGCGTATTTTTCGGTCTCTGCAATACGAAGCTGGGTAAGACCTTGTTTTGAAACCCATTCTCCAAAAGTGTTGATTAATTTGGTGGGTCTAAAAGCAACAGATACATTGAAGTTTTTGTTATATTCAGTCAAAGTGACAAAGTCGCTGAGGATCGGTGAAACGTCACGGTGAAAATCAGCAAAGTCACGCTCTATAAACGGGCGAGTAAGTTGGCGGGCGCGGTCAGCTCGATAATTCATAAAAATAATGGCGTCACCGTCTTTTATTTTAATGGGTTTGCCATTCTTTTTGACTATTGCCGTGGGTAAGATAAATTCATCCGTTTCACCGCGCGCGTAGGCTGCTTTGATGGCATCTTTGGCAGAGTCGGCAGTAAAATCACCTTGTCCACTGGCTATGACATCAAATGCCTTTTGTGTTCTTTCCCAGCGATTATCGCGATCCATGGCGAAATAGCGGCCTGTGATAGAGGCTATGCGCCCACTATCAAGCGATTTTAAATGTTGTTCAATGTCTCTTACGTAACCCAGTGCGCTTTCAGGTGCAGTGTCACGGCCGTCGGTAAATAAATGTAAATTCGTTTTGGCACCACGTTTGATAGCAAGTGAAGCCGCCGCTTTAAGATGATTGATGTGGGAGTGTACGCCGCCATCTGAAACTAGGCCAAGTATGTGAACTGCACGCCCGCGTGACGTGGCCGAATCAATAGCGTGGACTAATGCACTATTGTCAAAAAAGATGCCATCCTCAATCGCTTTTTGAATGCGAGTGAGTTCTTGGTAAACCACGCGCCCTGCGCCAAGATTTAAATGGCCTACCTCTGAGTTACCCATTTGACCATCTGGTAGGCCGACATTGAGGCCTGATGTATTAATAAGCGTATTAGGGTTGTTTTGTAAAATGCTGTCCCAGGTGGGGGTCTGAGCTTGTGCGATGGCGTTATGTTCATTGTTTGGGTTGTGGCCCCAGCCATCTAAGATAATAAGGCCGACTGGCTTAGCTGTCTTAATGGTTTGTTCGGTCATTTATTAGCCCTGTAATTAAAATTAGTCATAAATTGGATTTATTGTAGCCAGTTTCGCTGTTAAAATCATCTGATTTGCGAGAAACTCGTTAGTTAAGGATAGAACTATGTTTGCAGATTTTGTTGCTCAAAATGTATTGTTGTTTGTGGCTCTTGGTGTGATTACGCTGATGCTACTTTACTCTTATGTTGGCGATAGGTTTTTGGGTTATCAACAGGTATCGCCAGAAGAGGCAACCCGTCTCTATAATCAAGGCGCACTGGTGGTGGATGTGCGCTCAGACGCGGAATTTAAAACGGGTTATATTGGCGAAGCACGTCATATAGCCAGTAGTGAGTTCAAGGATAAGATGTCAACGCTTGACCACTTTAAAGAAAAGCAAATCTTAGTTTATTGTCAATCTGGTGCGCGCTCCGGTGGCGCGGCAAGTCAGTTAGTTAAGTCTGGTTTTAAGCAGGTTGCAAATTTACGCGGCGGTATTTTGGCGTGGAAAATGGCAGGATTGCCTTTAAATCAGCCGGTATCTAAAAAAGCGCGTCGTAAGGAAAAAGGTTCGGGAAAGCGAAAGGGGGGCGTATGAATACCGAAGTAGTTGTTTACGCCAATAACACTTGTCCATATTGTTTCAAAGCGCGTAAACTTTTGGATCAAAAAGGAGTGATGTATACATGGCATAATATTGACCAAATTCCAAATGGTTGGCAAAAAGTAAAGGATGTGTCGGGGCGTAACACCATTCCCCAGATTTTTGTAGGAGACGACCATATTGGTGGTTGCGATGAATTATATGCGGCTGATAAATCAGGTCAGCTAGATGAGCTATTAGCAAAGGTTAAGTGAAATGGCAGAAGACAAACGCTTTTTAATCAACAAAATTTATGTCAAAAATGTATCTTTCGAAGCACCTAATTCACCGGGTATGTTTGCGGTGGAGTTTAAGCCTAAAATGGACGTGAATCTTAACGTTGAAAGTTACAACATTGAAAATGATATTTACCACGTCATGGTAAGGGTAACTGTCACTGTTAAGATCGATGATAAAACAGCCTTTTTGTGTGAAGTGGATCAAGCAGGCGTATTTACGATTGCCAATTTTGAGCAGGCAGAACTCGGTTATATGTTAGGTAGTCAGTGCCCTAATATTCTTTTTCCATTTGCTCGTGAAACGGTATCGGATTTAGTTGTTCGCGGAGGGTTCCCTCAATTACTGCTTGAGCCGGTTAATTTTGATGCGCTCTATGCTAACCATATGCAACAGAAGCAGGCGCAAGGGGAGCAAGCGGATGAGAGTTCGCGTTCTGCTGTGCAAAACGAAATTGGTTAACGAGATAGCGGTGCTTAAGTTTTGTTAAGGTTAGCGGTACTGGGTGCGGGTGCATGGGGGACGGCATTAGCTGTTCATCTTGCAGCAAAAGGTCATGATGTGGTGTTATGGGCGCACAGTAATACTCATGCCGAAAGTATGGTGTTACAACGTGAGAACCCGCGATACTTGCCAAATATTGTCTTTCCCGATCGTTTGATGGTTACAGCCGATCTAGCTGTCGCCCTAGCTGATGTTGATGGTGTTTTGCTGGTTGTGCCGAGTGACGCTTTTGCCGATTTGTTAAAACGGGTTGTGCAGCTAGTAGGTCAACCCAAACACCTTGCTTGGGCGACAAAAGGGTTTGATCCACAAAATCAGCGCTTGCTGCATCAAGTTGCCGTCGATGAGTTGGGTGCTGACGCTCCGATGGCGGTTGTTTCGGGCCCTACCTTTGCCGATGAAGTGGCAAGAGGTTTGCCAACGGCCATGGTTAGTGCATCTCAAGATTCAGCTGAGGCAGACTTTTGGGCGCAGGCTTTTCACTATAAACATTTTCGCATGTATACCCAAGCAGATATTGCGGGTGTAGAGGTGGGCGGCGCATTCAAGAACATTATGGCTATCGCAACGGGTATAAGTGATGGCATGGGTTTGGGCGCAAATGCGCGCGCAGCATTAATCGCCAGGGGTATGGTTGAAATGCAACGCTTTGGTGCGTTATTTGATGCTCAACCTTCTACCTTGATGGGATTAGCAGGCCTGGGAGATTTGGTGCTTACCTGTACTGATGATCTTTCTCGTAATCGACGTTTTGGTTTGAGCCTAGCGCGATCAGGTAGGAGTGCGCAACAGGTGCAGCAGGAAATTGGTCAAGTAGTTGAAGGGGTCAAGGCTGTTAAGATTGTGATGGCAATCGCTCAAGCCCAGCAGCTAGAGTTGCCTATTGTTGAACAGGTTTTCAAGCTTGTCCAAGGTCAAATAACCGCCGAAGAGGCGGTAACGCAATTACTTGCACGTGAGCAAACTGCCGAGCAAGGCTTGGTCTAGTGCTTATGGCTAGTGTTTAGGACTGCTCAAGGGTTGAAAGTCTAGTTGGCGCCAAGCCTCATAAGCCATGACTGAAACGGCATTGGCCAAATTCATACTTCGAGCTTCTGCAACCATCGGTATGCGCAGTAATTGCCCATGTGGAAATTGATTGCGGACTTGCTCTGGAAGGCCGCGACTTTCGGGACCAAATAAAAATGCATCACCCGGTTGATACGAAGGTTCATGATAGTGGTGCGTGGCCTTGGTTGTTAGTGCATATACTCGATTGGGTCTGATAGATTCTAGGCATTGCTCAAGGTTATCGTACGCAAATACATTGGCGAGTTCATGATAATCCAGCCCCGCACGTCTGACCCGTTTTTCACTCAAGTCAAAAGGAAAGGGTCTGATTAGGTGTAAATGCGCACCCATGTTGGCGCTCAGTCGAATCAAAGCTCCCGTATTTTGCGGGATTTCTGGTTCATAAAGAATAATATGTAACATAGTAGTAGGTATCGCTATGGTTGATTTATCAGTTAATATTTGTGGTGTAGTCTGCCGCTCACCTGTTGCCATGGCGTCAGGTAACGCTGGCTATGGTTTGGAATATCAAGCCGTATCAGGCTTTCGTAGCCAAGATGTTGGCGCGGTGTTTCTTAAAGGCACTACATTAGAGCCCAAGTTAGGTAATAAACCTGATCGCGTCTGGGAGACACCCAATGGATTATTAAATTCAATTGGGCTACAAAATCCGGGTGTTGATTATGTGGTAAATCAATTGCTTCCGCAACTGGATTATAGCGCTACCCAATACTTTGCTAACGTGTCCGGTTCCTCCATTGAGGAGTATGCTGAAGTGTGTCGTCGTTTTGAACAAACCGCATTAGCAGGCCTGGAAATTAATATATCCTGTCCTAATGTGAAAAAGGGCGGGGCGGCTTTTGGTAACGATCCGGATATGGCGGCGCGCGTGGTTGAGGCATGTCGTGCAAGTACGACTAAGCCACTAATAATAAAATTGTCACCTAATCAGACAGATGTTGCTGAAGGTGCGCGTCGAGTGATCGAAGCGGGTGCTGATGCACTGTCTGCTATTAATACCTTAATGGGTATGTCAATTAATATTGATACTTGGCGGCCTGATCTGGGTAACAATCAAGGCGGTTTGTCTGGTCCAGCAATTAAGCCCGTTGCGCTTTTGCGCGTGCATCAGGTTTACCAGGTTGCTAAGCACCATGACATTCCGATTATCGGCTTGGGTGGCGTGAGCTGCGCCGAGGATGCAATTGAGTTTTTCTTGGCGGGAGCATCAATGGTTGCTGTTGGCACCGCGTTGGCAAAAGACCCATTATTGATCAAGAAAATGAATAAGGATATTGCGCGTTATCTTGAAAAGCACGGCTTGCAGTCCGTTAGTCAGTTGACCGGAAAGTTAGAATTAAACACCGATACCGTGTTGTGCGGCTAATTCGGTGTTAAAGACAATATATTAGAGAGCGAAGATGTTAAGTATTGATGAACAGTTAGCCATTATTAAGCGTGGCGCAGAAGAGATTTTGGTTGAAGCCGAGTTGGTTGAAAAGTTAAAGCTGAATCGTCCGCTCATTGTTAAAGCAGGTTTTGATCCCACTGCGCCGGACTTGCATTTGGGTCATACCGTATTAATTAATAAGCTTAAGCAGCTACAAGATTTGGGACATGAAGTTCATTTCCTAATTGGTGATTTCACTGCGATGATTGGTGACCCAACTGGCAAGAGCGCTACGCGTCCTCCTTTGTCGCATGAAGATATAGCTGAAAATGCTAGAACCTATCAAGAGCAGGTCTTCAAAATTCTTGATCCATCGAAAACAAAAGTGGTTTTTAATTCCGCATGGTTCAGCGATTTTAGCGCAGCAGATATGATTAGATTAGCCTCGTCAGCGACTGTTGCACGAATGCTAGAGCGTAATGATTTCGAAACCCGTTATCGTGCAGGTTCGCCAATTGCATTGCATGAATTTTTATACCCGCTTGTTCAGGGCTATGATTCGGTTGTGATGAAGGCTGATATTGAATTAGGTGGCACGGATCAGAAGTTTAACCTGCTCATGGGACGTCAGTTGCAACAACAGGCGGGCGACAAACCACAAGTTACGCTTACTATGCCTATATTAGAAGGCTTGGACGGCGTACAAAAAATGTCAAAGTCACTTAATAACTATATCGGCATTAAGGATGCGCCTAATGATATGTTTGGTAAAGTTATGTCAATCTCCGATGAGTTGATGTGGCGTTACTATGAATTGTTGAGCTTTGAAAGTCTTCAAACAATTGAGGGCTACAGGATCGCGGTTGAGCAGGGTGAAAATCCACGTAATATTAAGGTTAAACTTGCATTTGAATTGGTGTCGCGTTTTCACTCCGAAGAGCAGGCTCAGTTAGCACTACATGATTTTGAAACACGCTTCTCAAAAAATGCCATACCTGATGATATGCCTGAATACATATTTGAGCAAAGTATGCCGCTGGCGAATTTGTTAAAAGAAGCAGGCCTGGTTGATACAACTTCTGAAGGACATCGTATGGTAAAACAGGGTGGTGTCAAATTAAATGGTGAAAAATTGAGTGACAGAAAAGCTGTTATGACCAATTTAGCATCAAGTGTTATACAAGTAGGTAAGCGTAAATTTGCCAGGGTCACCATTAAGTAATTGTACAAAATGCACAAATGATAGTCATGGAAGTGGGTTTTGTGTGTAACTCTGTGGATAAGTTTGGCTTGGGCAGTCTATAAACCTAGTTTATAAAAAAACTTTAAAAAAACCGTAAAAAAGAGTTGCAAGGAACTGGGGAGTCTGTAGAATACGCCTCACTTCGAAGCGATGCGCTAAGAAGGTAAGAAACAAGCGGTTTGAGTGAAAAGATTTTGAAAATAAATATTGACACTAAAACGCAGGCCTGGTTATAATAGCGGGCTTCCAAGCGACGATATGTTGGTTTGGTAAAGTTAGAAAGAAGTTCTTTAAAAAGTAGGTAATTCAGAGATAATTTATGTGGAAGTGCTTGAATGAGTATCTGCAAAAATTAACTCGAAACGACAAATGTAAGTATAGGTAGAAGTAATTCTTCCATGTTAACTTTGTCAATTCCGAGTGTTTAAAAATGTTCAAGATTAAACTGAAGAGTTTGATCCTGGCTCAGAATGAACGCTGGCGGCAGGCCTAACACATGCAAGTCGAACGGTAACAGAAGAGCTTGCTCTTGCTGACGAGTGGCGGACGGGTGAGTAATGCATGGGAATCTGCCCTTTGGTTGGGGATACCGTATGGAAACGTACGTTAATACCGAA
>NZ_FOYY01000003.1:0-505842 GCF_900112445.1 Thiomicrospira sp. ALE5
TGTGGAAGCGCAGTAATGTGTGAAGCTAACTTGTACTAATTACTCGTGAGGCTTAACTATACAACTCAAAAGTGACTTAACTGGCATGTGAGCTTGAGATAATCAAGGCATGTTATCGAATTGAAGAGATCAATTCCTAAGCAAAGAATTTTAGTAAAGGCCGAAGGCGTTTACAAAACCGAATTGCTTGGCGACCATAGCGGAATGGAACCACCTGATCCCTTCTCGAACTCAGAAGTGAAACGTTCCAGCGCCGATGGTAGTGTGGGGTCTCCCCATGCGAGAGTAGGTCATCGCCAAGCTCCACATCTCAAACCCCTCATATGAGGGGTTTTTTTTTGCCTTTTTTTCTGTCTGGTTTTATTATCTGAACATGCCTAAGTCCTATTCTATGTGATTTATCTTGCAAGCTATTTATTGTTACAAGTTGGGCAGTTTGGATCTTTAATTAGGTTGAATTGTCTAATTTGCATTGTTAAGCCGTCAATAATGGTTAGTTTGCCATTGAGGGTTGGGAGATTTAGCAAGCATTTGATAGCTTCTATTGCTTGCATGGAGCCGATAATGCCAAGTAGTGGTGCAACTACCCCACTTTGTGTACAAGACTCATTGCTAGGGGTGTTAATCTTCCTTGGAAACAGGCATTGATAACAGGGTTGTTCTTTCTTGCTGAAGTCATAGGTACTAATTTGCCCTTCCCACCTAATTGCAGCACCTGAAACTAATGGGGTTTTATGTTGATAGCAGAGTCGGTTAAGTTGGTAACGACTGTCGAAGTTATCAGTGCAGTCTAATATTAGATCGTGATGAATGATAACTTCTTCAAGTTTACTATCATCTAGCTTATCTGTAATCGTATTGACACGGGTTTCCTGGTTAAGTATTGAAATACTTTGTTTGGCGGAGATAGCTTTATTTACACCTATTCTTTGTTCATTATGGATAAGTTGACGTTGTAGATTTGATAATTCAACTGAATCAAAGTCAATCAGTGTTAGTTCACCAATTCCTGCTGAGGCCATGTATAGCGCGACAGGAGAGCCTAGCCCGCCTAGACCTACAATCGCAACTCGTTTGTTGGCAAGGGTGAGTTGCCCTTCATAGCCAATTTCATCAAGTAGAATATGTCGTCCATAACGTTCAAGCTGTTCATCATTAAGTTCGTTGATCATTGAAGCTCCATTACCGCTGCGCGATTGTTACCCGATCTAGGTTGGCGTAATCTTTAATAGTTTCTATTGATTTATACCCATGGCTATTCAATAAGCTTCTTATATTTTCGCCCTGTGCATAACCATGTTCAAGCAATAGCCAGCCGTCCTTTTTTAACCTGTCTTGGCATTCTTTTATAATAGTTGTGATGGCAGTAAGTCCATCATGACCTGATGTTAAGGCTCTTATGGGTTCAAACCTTAAATCGCCTTTGTAGAGATGCTGGTCATCTTCTTCGATATAGGGTGGGTTGCTCACAACAATATCAAATTGCGAGCTGTAACTAAATGGTTTTAACCAATCACTTTGAATAAGGCTAATAGAGGCCTGATGTTCTAAGGCGTTGTGTTGGGCAGTGGCAAGGGTCGCAGAATCTAGGTCTGTTGCTATAATCTCAAGGTTCTGGTTTCCTTGGGTTTCTTTTGCTAAAGCAATAGCTATTGCCCCAGTTCCTGTGCCAAGATCAATTATACGTTGTGTCTCAGACGTTATTTTTTTGAGTGTCTCATTAACCAGTATTTCAGTATCTGGCCTTGGTATTAAGGTGTTAGGGGTCGTTTTTAGTTTTAACCCCCAAAACTCACGATAACCAAGAATATAGGCTATGGGCTGGCCGCTGACACGACCATTTACCGCATTAATATAAGCTGCTTTATTTTCAGCAGATAAGATAGATTCTGGCCAGGCAATCAGGTGTGCGCGATTGACATTGAGTAACTCAGTTAGTAGAAACTCAGCTTCAAACTTAGCTTCAAAGTTTGAGAGGGTTTGGGTGGCAAGCAGTTTAGATTGTGCCCATTCTAGGGCACAAGAGATAGACATTTTTGCTGCAGGTTTGTCCAGCATATTAATCTTGCTTACTAAGCTCAGCTAGCTGTTCTGCTTGATATTCATGGATTAATGGGTCGATTACCTGAGCGAGTCCGCCATTCATGACATCATCTAATTTATAAAGTGTAAGGTTGATACGATGGTCAGTCACTCGTCCTTGCGGGTAGTTGTAGGTTCTTATGCGCTCTGAACGATCACCTGAACCTACTAAGGATTTACGAGCTTGGGCAATTTCTTGATCATGTGCTTGGCGTTTTGCATCCATAATACGTGCTGCCAATAGCGACATGGCTCTTGCACGATTTTTGTGTTGGGAGCGTTCATCCTGACATTCAACAATAGTGCCGGTTGGGATGTGGGTTATGCGAATGGCCGAATCGGTTTTGTTTACATGCTGACCACCAGCACCTGACGCCCGAAAGGTATCCACTTTTAAATCTGCTGGATTGAGTTCAACCTGTTCAACATCTGCCGCTTCCGGCATAATAGCAACAGTGGCAGCTGAGGTGTGAACGCGACCTTGAGTTTCTGTAGTAGGTACACGTTGCACCCGATGTGCGCCTGACTCAAATTTTAATTTTGAATAGGCACCATCGCCAATAATGCGTGCAATTATTTCTTTATAACCACCATGTTCTCCATCACTGGTGTTAATGACTTCAATTTGCCACCGCTGGCTTTCAGCGTAGCGAGCATACATTTTAAAAAGGTCGCCAGCAAAAATAGCGGCTTCATCGCCCCCTGTACCTGCCCGGATTTCTAGGAAAATATTGGCGTCATCATTTGGGTCGCGTGGCAGCAGCATTTTCTGAAGTGAAAGCTCGAGTGTAGCCAGTTGCTCTTCCAATATCGGATATTCTTCTTGAGCTAACTCTTTAAGTTCGCGATCTCCTGAAGCAATCATGTCTTTGGCTTCTTGTAGATCAGCTTCCGCACCCAAGTAAGCTTGATAGCTTGATACAACCGGTTCCAGGTGTGCATGTTCTTTGGATAGGTTGCGGAATTCTGTTTGGTTATTGACGACCGAAGGGTCCGAAAGCAGAGCGCCGACTTCTTCGAGACGTTCTACTAGTGTTTGCAGTTTTCGTTGTATCGAGTCTTTCATTAGGTAAAGTGCTTTTTAAGTTTAACGAGCAATAATTTCATTTTGCTTATCTTCTATGAGAAGACGCTCAGCATAGTGAATGATGTCTTGATCACCTTGTTCACCGGCCTTGTGTAATTGGTAGCTTGGTTGGTGGGTCAATTTGTTGGTCAGTTGGTGTGCCAACTTTTTGATAACCTGTTTGGGATCTTGGCCAAGATCTAGCTCATGTAATGATTGTTCTAATAGTTTATTCTTATAAATGTCAGCTTGCATGCGGTAACTGCGAATCAGCGGATTAATACATTGAATAGCCTGTTGTTGGCACATGAACCGCTCAGCGTGTAACTGAATAATATCTTCAGCTGCTTCAGCTGCATCTTTTCTGGATTGTTTGTTTTGTTCTATGATGTCTGTTAAATCATCCACTGTGTAAAGATATACATCATCGAATTGGTTAACACGACTGTCGATATCACGTGGTACGGCAATATCAATCATAAACATCGGACGATTACGCCTCTTTTTCAGTGCCTTCTTAACACTATCATAACTGACCAACGTTGATGGACTACCGGTCGAACCAATAATAATATCAGCCTCGTGTAAGTGAGCATCGAGTTCATCTAACTCAATGGCATAGCCATTTAAGCTCTCAGCAAGACTATGTGCTTTACTAAATGTTCTATTTGCAATCACAATGCGTTGAGCATTTGCTTCATGTAGGTGTCTTGCAACTAACTCGATGGTTTCTCCGGCACCAATTAATAACGCTGTCTGTTGAGATAGATCGCCAAAAAACTGTTTCGCAAGCGAGACGGCTGCGAATGCAACAGATACAGGGCTATTACCTATGGCAGTATCTGTCCGAACTTGCTTAGTTGCTCTGAATACGGCTTGAAATAAATTGCCTAGCGTATGATGAATGCTGGAGGATTTGTGCGCTAGATTATATGCATCCTTAAGCTGGCCAAAAATTTGCGGTTCACCCAATACTAATGAATTGAGGCCACTGGCAACGCGCATAATGTGCTGAACGGCAGCAAGATCCTGGTGTAAATAGAGATAAGGCGCCAGTTGGTTGGTTTGTAAGGAAAAAAACTGATGCAGCCAAATAATGACAGGTTCAGATTCTGGTCGCTCAAGGGTGAAATAAACTTCTGTGCGGTTGCAGGTTGATAGAATTACGCATTCATTCACCGCACCAGATTGTTTTAATTCTTGTAAAGCATTGAAAACACTTTCGGCTGAAAAAGAAATAGTTTCACGTATTTCTACTGGTGCCGTTTCATGGTTCACGCCTAACGCAAATAGGTTCATGCTGTTCGCTATACAAGATTTAATTAAAGGCGTGATTTTAGCCGATTTTGGAATTTTTCTCAAAGTAATGCGGAAGGCTTATTAAATAATTACTTTTTAAGTTGTAACTAGCTCAATTGTGGCATGGGCATCGATCATGATTAAAGCCCATTATCTGAGTGTCATGTTTTAGTTAGTCTTGCATTATTTGATTTACCTGTGTTAAGTTAGTAGAGAAACAAAATTTAAAACATATAAGAGGAGACGTTTTTTTCCGGTCCACATCCTGAGTGCAGTTTTTGCTTTTGATGTGTCGTTAAAACGTAAATGTTTATGAACATTACGATTAGACCTACCACGCTTGCTGATGGTCAAGCGATTTCAGAACTCGTTAAGTCATCCAATACCCTTGATATTAATTCGAGTTATCTATATTTCCTTTTAGCCGATCATTTTTCTCAGACCTGTGCATTAGCTCATGACGACAATAATTGTCCTCTGGGGTTTGTGACAGCCTATAGACTACCCAAAGAACCGAGTACTTTGTTCGTTTGGCAAATAGCTGTTGCTTCAGAAGCGCGTGGTAATGGGTTGGCCAAAAAGTTGTTGTTGCATTTTGCGTCGCAGCCTTGGTTTGAAGAGATCGATAAGGTGGTTTGTACTATTTCCCCTTACAATACAGCATCAAATGCTTTATTCGAGAGCTATGCCGCTGCACTTGGTGGCAAACTATCTACGCATTCTTTTTTGACCGAAGAACACTTAGGGGCCGATCACGATCCTGAGCCCTACGTTGTGATTGACCTTACGTTATAATCTCCTCTATTTTTAATAGACAAAATAATTAACTTAACTAAAAAATTAAAGAGTATAAAATGGATATTTCATTATTTGAACAATATGAATCAAACGTGCGCGGTTACATTCGCTCATTTCCTGCCGTATTTGACACGGCGACCAGTGCCACTATTGTCGATGTAGAAGGTAAGCGATATATCGATTTTTTTGGCGGAGCAGGTTCGCTGAACTATGGTCATAATCACCCGCTTATCAACCAAGCTTTAATTAATTACATACAGCGCAACGGCATTACCAATGCGTTAGATAAAGCGACTGTGGCTAAGCATGATTTTATATCAGCATTTCAGTCAATTATCCTAAAGCCGCGTAAAATGGATTATAAGGTTCAGTTTGTTGGTCCAACGGGTGCTAATGGTGTTGAAACGGCATTAAAGTTAGCGCGCAAAATGAAGCAGCGATCAAATGTTATTGCATTCACTAATGCCTATCATGGTCACAGTTTAGGTGCCTTGGCTGTAACGGGGAATGAGTTCTATCATGATGATTATTACGGTGTGCCCCGTAATGTTAACAAAATGCCATACGACAATTATTTTGACCATGATATGGATAGTGTCGATATGTTACGGCATTACTTGTCGGATGGTAGTTCAGGGTATGATTTACCTGCAGCGATTATCGTTGAGTCAATTCAAGGGGAAGGCGGGATTAACGTAGCCAGTGTTGAATGGTTACAAAAACTCTCAGACTTATGTAAAGAGTTAGATATCTTATTAATTATGGATGAGATTCAGGTAGGTAATGGTCGAACGGGCGATTTCTTCTCCTTCGAGCGCGCTGGTATTCAGCCTGATATCATCACGCTTTCTAAGTCGATTGGCACGGGTATGCCTATGTCAATTGTGTTAATGAAGCCGGATGTTGATGTTTGGTCACCAGGTGAGCATACAGGCACATTTAGAGGTAATAGTTATGCCTTTGTGGCTGGCACAGCAGCTTTAGAACTGTGGCGCAATGACGATTTTAGTCGTTCTATTCGTGCTAAGGGTGAAAAAGTTGAACAGGCATTCAAGCGTATTCAGGCTCGTTATCCAAATTGGATTTCGGATGTCCGTGGTCTCGGTATGATTTGGGGATTAGAGTCGTTAGTTGAAGACTTTTGTAATGAAGTGTCTCGACAGGCATTTGCGCGCGGTTTGATGATGGAAACAGCAGGTGCAAGTGATCAGGTGCTCAAGTTTTTAGGGCCGTTGGTCATTAGTGAAACTGAGCTTGAAGAGGGCTTTGAGATTCTAGATGAAGCTATGTCAGCAGCCGTAGCTGAATTTGAAAAGGCGGGTAAAGCACCATTAAGTGCATAATACCAACTCAATGATGCCAAGCCTCCTTGTAAGGCTTGGCATGTTGTTAGGTTTTTTTGAGATTATATTCGTAAGTTAAAAACTGTTTTAAGATATCTGGTTGAACAGGCTTATGCATGACCGTAATGTTTTGAGGTAAACCCTCACGTTTGACATCTGCTGTAGCTGAGTCTGACATAGATATTATGGTAGCGTTTTTGGTTAATTGATGGGTTTGAATCGCTTCAATCACTTTATAGATGTTGTCATGGTCTTCGTTTAGATCAAACAAGATGATTTCTGGGATATATTTTCCCGCCATAATTAATGCTTGATATTCGTCGCTCACAACTAAAGTCGTAATCGAAAATGTAAGTTTGTTTGCTAAGTTCTCGATGGTACTTACTAATGCCTTATCATTGCAAACCACAAGCACCTTAAGTGTTTCATCATCTCCGTTAACATAAACGCGACCATTTTTCATTATGTAATCATCGACGGATGAACGTAAAAGCCGCCTGTGCCCGCCGGGTGTTTTCCAAATTTTTAGCACACCTTCATCCGCCAAACGTTTAATAACCGTTTTGGAAACGCCAATCAGGTTACAGGCCTCAGTAGTGGTTACGTGTTTAGTGTTCTTGGTCGCCATACTTATGTTGCCTCGTTAATGCGAATTTTTACTAGTAAATGCAATTAAATCATATAATAGCATGACTGTATGATCTAGATTCTGTAGTTATGTTAACCTTGAAATATTAATTTTTTGGGTTGTGCAGGTATGAGGGAGGGGTATGTTTTATTCGATTGAGGTTGAGAATATTAAGTGTGGCGGGTGCGCTAATCAAATTAAAAAAAATATGCACAATATAAGCGGTGTTTCAGATATAAAAGTTGAGCTGGAAGTTGGTCGGGTAGAATTTAATGCTGATAGTGAGCTTGTGTATGAGCAGGTGTTAAGTGCTTTGGCTAAGATGGGCTACCCAAAGACAGGCAGCGTTAAAGGTTTGGATGCGGCAACAGCGAAAGCGAAATCTTTTGTCAGTTGTGCGATTGGTAAAGTGACAAAGGAGTAGATTTGTGAGTCAACAAACCATCAACTACGACGGTATTGAGCAGCAAAATGTGGCTTTTTTTACCGAAAAAGCCTATCTCGATTATGCGATGTATGTCATTTTAGATCGTGCGTTACCAAGTATATGTGATGGTTTGAAACCTGTTCAGCGGCGGATTATTTATGCCATGTCGGAATTGGGTTTAAAGTCCTCTGCAAAATATAAAAAATCGGCTAGAACAGTAGGTGATGTGCTGGGTAAGTTCCATCCTCATGGGGATAGCGCATGCTATGAAGCGATGGTGCTAATGGCACAGGATTTTTCATTTCGTTACCCTTTGGTTGATGGACAAGGCAATTGGGGGTCAATAGATGATCCTAAGTCTTTTGCTGCAATGCGTTACACAGAGTCAAAATTGTCTGCATTTTCCGATTTGCTTCTAAAAGAATTGGGGC
Source organism: Thiomicrospira sp. ALE5 (assembly GCF_900112445.1). Classification (GTDB taxonomy): domain Bacteria; phylum Pseudomonadota; class Gammaproteobacteria; order Thiomicrospirales; family Thiomicrospiraceae; genus Thiomicrospira. The sequence goes on from NZ_FOYY01000003.1 coordinate 8,075, forward strand.
AGGGAACGGTTGATTGGGTGGCAAACTTTGATGGTTCGCTTAATGAGCCAGAGGTATTGCCTGCACGTGTGCCACATATTTTGCTGAATGGTACCTCGGGTATTGCGGTGGGTATGGCAACCGATATCCCACCGCATAATTTACGTGAATTGGTGGCTGGTTGTATTGCTTTACTTGATAATGACGATTTGAGTGATGAAGCACTATTTAAGTTAGTACCCGGGCCGGATTACCCCAATTCTGCGCATATTATTACACCCGCAGAAGATATTGCGCGTATCTATACTCATGGGCAAGGCTCATTGCGCCAAAGAGCTAACTATGTAATAGAGGATAGCGTGAATTTAGTCATTGATGCGTTGCCGTTTCAGGTGTCGGGTGCCAAGGTGTTAGAGCAGATTGCAAGCCAGATGCGGGCCAAAAAACTGCCGATGATTGTTGACTTGAGAGATGAATCCGACCATGAATCGCCAACACGATTGGTCATTGAGCTACGCTCAAAGCGAGTAGATGTAAATGATGTATTTTTACACCTATGTGCGACGACGGATCTCGAAAAGTCTTACCGAGTCAACCTTAATGTTATTGGTTTAAATGGCCGTCCGCAGGTTAAAACGTTACGGGGAATTTTAACTGAGTGGTTAACCTATCGAACAACTACACTGCGACGTCGTCTACAGTTTCGTTTGGATAAAATATTATCGCGTCTTCATATTTTAGATGGTCTATTGATTGCGTTTCTTAATATTGATGAAGTTATTGCCATTATTCGTGAATATGATCAGCCTAAGCCTGAGCTAATATCCCGTTTTAGTTTAACCGATACTCAGGCAGAAGCAATCTTGGAGCTTAAGCTGCGTCATTTGGCTAAGCTTGAGGAGATAAAGATTACTGGTGAGCAAGCTGAGTTAGCTGCGGAGCGCGATGAGCTGCAGGCTGTATTGGCGAGTAATCGGCGATTAAAGTCTTTGTTAAAAGAGGAGTTAACAGCTGATGCCGACTTGCACGGTGATCCTCGCCGCTCGCCGCTTGATTCTGCGCCTGTTGCAACAGCGATGAGTGAACAAGATTTGTTGCCCTCGGAAACCTTAACGCTTGTTTTATCAGTTAATGGTTGGGTCAGAGCGGCAAAAGGCAGTGATGTCGAAGGCGATAAATTAACCTATAAGTCAGGCGATGCCTTCTTAACTCAGTGTCAGGCGAACTCTCGTCAAACGGTGGTGTTTTTTGACTCTACTGGGCGAGCCTATGCTGCGGCATGTCATTCCTTGCCTTCAGCTAGAAGTCATGGTGAGCCATTAAGTGGACGATTTAGCTTGCCAGCTAATGCTAGGATAGTGGCGATGCTTGTCGCTGATCCAGGTGATGAAGTTTTTGTATCTGGGTCGCATGGTTATGGATTTGTGGTGCCTTTTAACCAGCTGCTTTCCAAAACCAAATCGGGTAAGTTGATTTTAAACTTGTCCGACGGCGATGAATTAATTGCGGTTGCAAAAGTAATTAAGGGTGGTTCTGTGGCTGTTGTTTCAGCTGAGCCAAGATTGTTAATCTTTGGAGAGGATGCCCTTCCGCGTCTAAACAAGGGCAAGGGTAATAAGTTAATGCAGCTGCCTAAAGGTGAAAAGCTCGTTTGTGCAACAGTTTTTGAGGAGGGTTGCAAGCTTGTACTGGCCACATCAAATTATGCTAAAACCTTTAGCGTAAGTCAGCTGAATGAAGCAACTGCAGAGAGAGCAAAGCGTGGCCTAAGTCTGCCACGCACGCTAAAAGGGGTGTGCAATATCTACCCGGTTTAACGTTTGGCTTGGGGTTTGTATTGCTTAAGATTTATTCATTATTTCTTGGAGCCAAGGAACTGAATAACCGCACTCATTCCCTGATGCCCAGTGCCTTCTTGAATGTTACGTTGCACTTCATGAGCTAGTGACCAGTTAATCTGGCTAAAGTCGTTTGTGATTTGATCGGGCGTATAAAGAAGGTTGGTATCTTTTGGTCCTCCCGTTCCAAATGCTAACTGGTTGGGTGTGTAAGCTTCGAGCAAAAAGGTGCCACCTTGCACCAAGCCTGCTTCAACCCGTTGATGTACTTTGTGGCGTAACGAAGATGGCAGGTGGCAAAAAATACTGACCACCGCATCCCACTGTTGTTGCCCGAAGTCAAAGTTTGCGAGGTCGGCGAGTTGGTAGTCAATTGTGACCTGTGATGATGCGGCAAGTTTAAGCGCCTTTTCGCGCGCAACGCTTGAACTGTCAATGGCAAAAACCCGATGGCCAAGGGACGCTAAATAAGTAGCGTTGCGTCCTTCACCTTCGGCGATGCATAGAATTTTTTTGGGTGACTGCCAGAGGGTGGCTTGGGATTTTAAAAAGTCGTTGGGTTTAGTGCCGTAAAAGTAGTCTTGCCCTTGGTACTTTTGATTCCAGTCCATCTAGGATGCCTCCATTATATTGCTTGATGTTTTGGCGTAGACTAGTCTATGCCGAGTATTTTGTGGGTTTGTAGGCTGAGTTGCCATGAAGGGTTGTTTAAGCAGTATTCAACCGCTAAGCGGGTATTGTTAGTGGTGTTTACACCGTCCATGGGTTGTAAGTAACAATATTTGAAGTGACTTGTATAGGCAATGTCTTCTGGCATAAGATTGGGTTGTGGAAAAACAAGCTTAAGCTCATCGCCTTCAGTTAGCAGCCATGGCGCATTGGCTTTAGGGCTGACGCAAATCCAATCAATGCCTTTAGGGGGTGTTTTTGTACCATTTGTTTCCAGGGCAATTTCAAAGTTCCGTTGGTGTAAAGCGTCGATGAGTTGTTGGTCAACTTGTAATAAAGGCTCTCCACCTGTTAAAACGATAAAGGGTTTGGCTGCTGCGGTTTGGGGCCATAATGTGAGTAAGTGATTTACAAGCGCAGAGGGGGTGTCGAAACGCCCGCCATTTTGCCCGTCAGTACCAATGAAATCCGTATCACAAAACTGACAAACAGCCTGTGCGCGGTCAATCTCGCGCCCTGTCCACAAATTGCACTGCGTAAAGCGGCAAAAAATCGCAGGTCGTCCACTGTGAAAGCCTTCACCTTGCAAAGTATAAAATGCTTCTTTGATTTGATAACTCATAAATAACAGCCCAATAACTAAGGCTAAGGATTATATTTTAATCTTTTGCTGAAATCACAAAATGTTATAATAAATAGTTAACTTTTAAGCTATACACAACGCGGCGATAGATCGCACAAGTCAAGATGGGAATAGGTTATGTCTGCAAAAACACTTTACGATAAGTTGTGGGACGAGCATGTTGTGCGTCAAGAAGAAGATGGAACGGCATTAATTTATATCGATCGCCAATTGTTGCACGAGGTGACGTCGCCTCAAGCTTTTGAAGGGCTGCGTTTGGCAGGTCGCACCCCTTGGCGTATCAGTGCGAATTTGGCAACAGCCGATCATAATGTGCCAACCACGCCCGTAGCAGGTGGCGCAGAGGGTATTGTTGATCCTATTTCGCGTATTCAAGTACAGACATTGCATCGTAATACCCAGGAGTTTGGTATTACAGAGTTTGGTATGGGGCATGTGCGTCAGGGGATTGTGCATGTTGTTGGGCCTGAAAATGGTGCTACGCTTCCAGGCATGACAATTGTCTGCGGTGATTCTCATACGTCCACTCACGGGGCGCTTGGCGCATTGGCTCACGGTATTGGTACATCTGAGGTTGAGCATGTACTGGCAACACAATGCCTCATTCAAAAGAAAAATAAAAACATGCTTGTACGCGTTGATGGTCAATTGCAGCCAGGTGTTGGGCCTAAGGATGTGGTATTAGCGATTATCGGTGAAATTGGCACAGCCGGCGGTACAGGTTATACCATGGAATTTGGTGGCCAAGTATTGCGTGATATGTCAATAGAAGGGCGAATGACTGTGTGTAATATGTCGATTGAGGCCGGCGCACGAGCAGGCCTGGTCGCGGTTGATGACAAAACAATTGAATATGTAAAAGGACGGCCTTTTGCACCGGCAGATGAACACTGGGATGAGGCCGTTGCGCATTGGCAGACGCTGCATTCAGATGAGGGGGCACACTTTGACAAAGTCGTAGTACTAGATGGCTCAGCGATTCAACCCCAGGTATCATGGGGCACCTCACCAGAGATGGTAGTGGGTGTAAATGATAAGGTGCCTGATCCGGCAACGGAGGCAGATCCTGTCAAAGCAAAAGGAATGCAGCGTGCCCTTGATTATATGGGTCTTACCGCCAATACACCCATTCGAGATATTCAATTAGATTATATTTTTATTGGCTCCTGTACCAATTCGCGCATCGAAGATCTGCGTGCCGCGGCGTCGGCGGTAAAAGGTAAAAAAGTGGCAACAACTGTTGAGCAGGCACTTGTTGTGCCGGGATCAGGCCTGGTTAAGCAACAAGCTGAACAAGAAGGCTTGGATAAGATTTTTATCGATGCAGGCTTTGAGTGGCGAAACCCTGGATGCTCAATGTGTTTAGCGATGAATGCCGACCGTCTTCCTGCTCAGAAGCACTGTGCATCAACCTCTAACAGGAATTTTGAGGGACGCCAAGGTGCGGGTGGGCGAACCCATCTAGTTAGCCCTGTTATGGCAGCGGCTGCGGCGATTGCCGGACATTTTGTTGACGTTAGAGAGATGGTCTAGGAGAAAATAATGAGCTTAACTCAGTTTACCCATTTGAATGCGATTGTGGCACCACTAGACCGTGCCAATGTTGATACGGATGCGATTATCCCTAAACAGTTTTTAAAGTCTATTAAGCGCAGTGGCTTTGGGCCTAACTTGTTTGATGAATGGCGTTATCTGGATGTAGGACAGCCTGAGCAAGATTGTGCAGCGCGTCCAGTCAACCCCGATTTTGTTTTAAACCAAGCGCGTTACCAAGGGGCTAAAATTCTCTTGGCGCGAGAGAATTTTGGCTGCGGATCAAGTCGCGAACATGCTCCTTGGGCATTAAAAGACTATGGATTCGATGTCATTATTGCCCCCAGTTTTGCTGATATATTTTTTAATAATAGTTTTAAAAACGGCATTTTGCCGATTGTTTTGTCAGATGATCACGTCGAGCAACTATTTAATGAAGTTGAAGCACATGAAGGTTATCAATTAGACGTTGATTTGGCGAGCCAAACCATTACCACGCCTAAAGGGCAGCAAATTGGTTTTGAGGTAGACAGTTTTCGTAAACACTGTTTATTAAACGGCCTAGATGATATTGGTTTGACCTTAGTTCACCGTGATGAAATAGCTCAATATGAAGCGAAGCGTCAACAGCAGGCACCATGGCTATTTGTAACGCCAAACTTATCTTAATTTTTAAATTTTTGAGGTTGATATGACAAAGCAAGTTTTATTGTTGCCAGGTGATGGCATTGGTCCAGAGATTGTTGCTCAGGCGGTTAAAGTGCTGGATGCGCTTAAACAGCATCACAATTTAGATATCGCTATGACCGAGGGCCTTGTGGGTGGCGCTGCTTATGATGTGCATGGTCATCCGCTTCCTGATGCAACTTTAAAAGCAGCGTTGGCGGCAGATGCTATTTTGTTGGGTGCAGTAGGGGGTTATCAGTGGGAATCGTTGGATATTTCGGTACGTCCTGAGAAAGGCCTACTTGGCATTCGATCCAACTTGGAGTTATTTGCCAATTTGCGTCCTGCGTTCTTGTATCCACAGTTAGCTGATGCATCGACGTTAAAGCCAGACGTGGTCAGCGGACTTGATATCTTGATTGTGCGCGAGTTAACAGGGGGTATTTATTTTGGTCAACCTCGTGGTATACGAACTTTGGAAAACGGCGAGCGTCAAGGCTATAACACCTATGTCTATTCTGAATCTGAAATTAAGCGTATTGGTCATGTTGCTTTCCAAGCGGCGATGAAGCGAAACAAGAAGGTTTGCTCTGTGGATAAAGCCAATGTACTTGAGGTGACTGAGCTTTGGCGTGAAGTGATGACAGATCTTGCTAAAGAGTACCCTGAAGTTGAACTGTCACACATGTATGTTGACAATGCGGCCATGCAGCTTGTGCGTAACCCAAAACAGTTTGATGTCATTGTAACGGGCAATATGTTTGGCGATATTTTATCTGATGAGGCTTCAATGTTGACTGGTTCAATTGGTATGTTGCCATCGGCATCGTTAGATGCAAACAATAAGGGTATGTATGAGCCAAGCCATGGTTCGGCTCCAGATATTGCAGGCCAAAATCTTGCCAATCCATTAGCTACCATTTTATCCGCTGCCATGATGCTGCGCTATAGTTTAGGGCGTGAAGATTTGGCTGTAAAAATAGAGCAAGCCGTAAGTGCTGTATTAGATCAAGGATTGCGAACAGGTGATATTTATTCAAAGGGTATGACGCGCGTATCAACTTCAGAAATGGGTGATGCAGTCGTTGCCAAGCTTTGAGCGCATTTAAGTCGGTCGCATGAAAAATAGAATCAGCATTACTGTTTCAGATATTCGAGGTGCGAAACACTATTCGGTATCCGCTTTTTTAAAAAAGTTCGTTTTGTTGGTGCTTGCGGTCAGTCTGTTCATGTCATTATTGGTCGTGTTGGGTTTTATTTGGACTTATCAGCAATACGAGCAAATTAAATACCAGCAGTATCAATCAGAGTCTGCTTATCTAGCTAGGATGGCGCAATACCAAGTACAGCGTGATCGTATTGCAGAGCAAAAACAGCAGTTACTTTATGAGCTCAGCACCACGGAGCGGCAGGTTGTTTTTTTGGACGAAACTTTACGCAGCTTGGAAGATTTGGTTGGTTCCCCACATGGGCAAGACGAATATCCAATTGAAGAGCGTGTAAAATTGCTTCAACTTAGCGCACTGGAGAAGCAATTTCTTCTTCAAGCCCTACCTACAGGAAGGCCTGTCAGTAATTTTCAAGGTGTTTCAAGTGGTTATGGTTGGCGTCAGCACCCTGTGCGAGGCACGCGTGAATTTCACTCTGGTATTGATTATCGGGGTAGTCGTGGTGATGGTGTTATTGCAACAGCAGATGGTATAGTAGAGTACGCTAGTTATAATAAGGGTAGTGGCTACGGGAACCTGATTATTCTGAGCCATGCTTTTGGTTTTAGAACATTTTATGCGCATTTAGATACCATGAATGTGCGAGCTGGGCAATATGTTCACAGTGGTGACTTGATTGGTACGATAGGTAATACAGGTGTGTCAACAGGGCCGCATTTACATTATGAAGTTACCTTTATTCAGCGCAAACTTGACCCAGCCCCTTTTGTTGAGTGGAATTTAGAAAATTATGAAAATATCTTTGAGCAAGTTGAAGGAGTACCATGGGGATCTTTAGTTCAAGCCGTTCATCAACAAGTTCAAAAAACGGAAAGACTATTATCGCAGAAGGGGTTCGAGTCCGAGGCGAATTAGTTGATCTAAAAGGGCCTTTGCTTATTGATGGTGTCGTCGAAGGGCAGGTTTATAGCCAACACGAAGTCATCATTGGATTATCAGGAAGTGTAATTGGGCAGATTAATGCGCAAAAAGTCTATATAAATGGAATATTAAAAGGCTCTGTCAGTGCTCAAGAAGTAGAAGTGCTCTGCCAAGGTCAACTCTATGGCGATCTTCTCAGTGGCGATTTAATCATTGAAAAGGGCGGCCGCTTTCTAGGCAACAGTCATGGATTAGAAGCTGAAGCCACTGAGGATCTAGCTAAGTTACTGCCCCATGTTAATCAGGATACAGAAGTACAAGATGAAAAGGATTCAAAATGAAAAAATATAATATTGCGGTCGTTGGCGCGACAGGTGCAGTGGGTGAAACTATACTAAAAGTGTTAGAAGAGCGTGATTTTCCCGTTGGTGAACTATATTTGTTGGCAAGTGCACGTTCTGTAGGAAAGCGTATCGAATTTAAAGGCGAATGGTATACGGTTAGAGATTTAGAGACATTTGACTTTAGTCAAGCTCAAATAGGTCTGTTTTCACCTGGTGCAAGTGTTTCCGCTATTTATGCCCCAAAAGCCGCTGCAGCTGGCTGTGTTGTGGTCGATAATACATCGCAGTTCCGTTATGACGACGATATTCCACTTGTTGTGCCAGAAGTGAACCCTGATGCGGTTGCGGATTACAAAACGCGTGGCATTATTGCTAATCCAAACTGCTCTACCATCCAGATGTTAGTTGCGTTAAAACCTATCTATGATGCGGTTGGAATTGAGCGTATCAATGTCGCGACTTATCAGGCCGTATCGGGTACAGGCAAAGAAGCGATTGAAGAACTTGCAACGCAAACAGCTAATTTGCTTAATCTCAAACCTATCACAACGGACGTATACCCAAAACAAATCGCTTTTAACTGTATCCCTCAGATTGATGTATTTATGGATAACGGTTACACCAAAGAAGAAATGAAGATGGTGTGGGAAACGAGGAAGATTCTGGGTGATGAGTCAGTCCTAGTTAATCCTACTGCAGTGCGTGTGCCAGTCTTTTATGGTCATAGTGAAGCAGTTCATATCGAAACCAAAGCAAAAATAACCGCAGCTCAAGTACGTGAATTATTTCAGCAAACCGAGGGTGTTGTTGTCATTGACGAGCATAAAGATGGAGGGTATCCAACGGCGGTGTCCGATGCAGCTAATACTAACCCAGTCTATGTTGGGCGTATTAGAGAAGACATTACGATTGATACAGGCATCAATCTCTGGGTTGTGGCTGATAATGTCCGTAAGGGTGCCGCCACTAATACCGTACAAATTGCAGAATTACTCATAGCGCATTATTTGTGATGAATCGCTGGGCCTTAGGGGTGGAGTATGTCGGTACAGACTATTGTGGCTGGCAGCGCCAAGGCCATTGTAACTCGGTACAAGGACAGCTTGAAAAAGCCTTGGGTCAGATTGCTCATGCCCAGATTGATGTTCATTGTGCCGGTCGAACAGACGCTGGCGTTCATGGCTTCGGTCAAGTGGTGCACTTTGATACAGATCGTGAAAGACCAAAAACGGCATGGATGCAAGGTGCCAACACCCTGTTACCAAGAGATATTAGGGTTGTTTGGGCTCAGCAGGTGGATGAAAATTTTCATGCTCGGTTTAGTGCACAAGCGCGCCAGTATCGCTACGTGATCTACAATAGGTTACAGCCCAGTGCTTTATTACATGGGCGTGTGTATTGGGAGCGCCACCCATTAAATGAGCAAGCGATGCACCATGCGGGTTCCGCTCTTATAGGGGAGCAGGATTTTAGCTCTTTTCGGGCATCGCAATGTCAAGCTCGACATGGACGACGAGAGCTGCAAATGCTTAGCGTGTCGAGGCATCAAGATTTTGTGCATATCGATATAAAAGCAAATGCGTTTGTGCATCACATGGTTAGAAATATTGCCGGGACCCTAATGCAAATTGGGCGGGGTGAGAAGCCCATAGAGTGGGCCGGGGAGCTTTTAGCTATGAAAGATAGAACTAAAGCCTATGCCACCGCTCCAGCAGAAGGTTTGTATTTTATAAAAGCCTTTTATCCACAATCATTTTCTTTACCGCAATTATCCCTTGGTGAGGTGTTATGGTAGCTAAGCGAACTCGGGTTAAGTTTTGTGGTATTACGCGTACAGAAGATGCATTATTGGCCGCGCAATACGGTGTTGATGCACTAGGCTTGGTTTTTTATCCGCCTAGTCCTAGAGCAGTGACACCTGACCAGGCCAAGGATATTATTAGTAGCCTGCCAGCCTTTGTTACAACCACGGCATTGTTCGTAAACCCTTCGATAGATTTAGTCCAGCAGGTGGTTGATCATGTCGGTGTAGATTTATTACAGTTTCATGGTGACGAGTCGGGTGACTTTTGTCATCAGTTTAGCCGTCCATACATTAAAGCTTTAGCGATGCATGAAAGCATGGATTGGTTAAGGTTAAATAATGAGTATCAACATGCACGAGCATGGTTGCTTGATACCTACAAACCAGGTGTGCCGGGAGGAACCGGTGAAACCTTTAATTGGGATTGGTTGCCTAGTTCTGAGCAGCAAACGAGACCAATAATACTTGCTGGCGGATTGCACGCAGGTAATGTTCAAATGGCCATTAGGCAAACAAACGTATATGGCGTCGATGTTAGTGGTGGTATCGAGGCAAGTAAAGGTATAAAGTCAGCGGAAAAGATGCAACAATTTATCAGTAATGTAAATGTTTAGGGGCTGTAGGTGAGTAATTCAAATATACAAACGATTGATTTTTCACAATATCCAGATAAGCACGGACACTTTGGTCCTTTTGGCGGTATTTTTGCACCAGAAACATTGATGGCGCCACTTGAAGCGTTACGTGATCAATATGAAATGGTCAAAGACGATCCAGCTTTTAAAGCGGAATTATTAAAAGACTATCAGGATTACATTGGTAGGCCGACCCCGTTGTATCACGCTAAACGCTGGTCAGACCATTTAGGTGGCGCACAAATATTTTTAAAACGCGAAGACCTCAATCATACGGGTGCGCATAAAATTAATAACACGATTGGCCAAGCACTATTGGCTAAACGTTTGGGAAAAACACGCATTATTGCTGAAACAGGTGCGGGGCAGCATGGTGTGGCCAGTGCCACTGTTGCAGCACGGCTGGGTTTAGAGTGTGTGGTTTATATGGGGGCTGACGATGTTGTTCGACAGGCACCGAATGTCGCGCGTATGAAAATGTTGGGTGCTACAGTGGTTCCAGTAGAGTCGGGCACGCGTACACTAAAAGACGCTTTGAATGAAGCGATGCGCGACTGGGTAACGAATGTTGACAATACCTTTTATATTATTGGCACGGTTGCAGGGCCGCACCCCTATCCAATGATGGTGAGGGATTTTCAGGCTATTATTGGCCAAGAAGCTCGCCAACAAATGCTTGATCAAGAAGGCGCTTTGCCTGATGTAGTCATGGCTTGTGTTGGGGGCGGTTCCAATGCTATGGGTTTATTTCATGCATTTTTACCCGACGAATCGGTACGGATTATTGGGGTAGAGGCTGGTGGTGATGGTTTAGATACACAACGTCATGCTGCGCCGCTTTGTAAAGGCACGCCGGGTGTACTTCATGGTAACCGAACTTACTTGATGCAAGATGAGGCGGGTCAAATTATGGGCACACATTCCATTTCAGCAGGCTTGGATTATCCCGGTGTGGGACCAGAGCTAGCATGGTTAAAAGATATTGGCCGCGCAGAGTTTGTTGCAGCCACCGATGACGAGGCCATGGCTGGTTGGCGTGATGTCACGCAAATGGAAGGGATCATATCGGCATTAGAAACCAGCCATGCGCTAGCCTACGTGATGAAATTGGCACCAACCATGGCAAAGACTCAACGGATTATTATCAATTTATCCGGTCGAGGCGATAAAGACATGAATACGATTGCCAAGATCGAAGGTTTTGAATTTTAAAGGACTGTTTGTGAATCGAATTGAAGCACGCTTTGCATCTCTGCAAGCACAACAAAAAACTGCGCTAATCCCGTACATAACAGCGGGTGATCCGCATCCGGATATGACGGTTGCCTTAATGCACCATCTAGTTGCCCAAGGTGCCGACCTGCTTGAGTTAGGTGTGCCTTTTTCTGATCCCCTAGCGGATGGTCCAACTATTCAAAAAGCTGTAGAAAGAGCGCTAGCACACCGCGTTACTTTGCGCAATGTTTTGGCGATGGTGACCAAGTTTCGTGAACGAGATGATCAAACGCCCGTTATCTTAATGGGTTATTTAAATCCCATCGAGGCGATGGGAGAGGCTGAGTTTGCCAAGTCAGCCGTTGCGGCGGGTTTAGATGGAGTCTTAACGGTTGATATGCCGCCCGAAGAGAGTGTGGGTTATCATCAAACCCTAGCAGAACAAGGCTTAGCTTGTGTGTTTTTAGTGTCGCCGACAACACCTTCGACTCGCCTTGGCGCAATTGCTGAACAAGGTAAAGGTTTTGTATATTATGTATCATTAAAGGGTGTCACGGGCGTGGGTCAAGCAGATGCGGGTGATGTTGCTTCGCATGTAGCAGCGCTTAAGCAGCATGTGGATTTGCCTGTTGGCATCGGTTTTGGTGTCAGGGATGCGCAAGCGGCATATAAAATGGCGCAGCACGGTGAAGCGGTCATTATAGGATCTGTTTTAGTGAATATTATTGAGCAATATCAACAAGCTGGCTTAGATGAGGTCCTCGCCGCCCTAACACCTAAGATGGCTGAATTTCGTCAAGCGATTGATGCAGCCGACAAAGGAGAATCGCTATGAGTTGGTTTGAAAAAATCCTACCTAGTATCAAGCAGGTAGCGGAACGTAAAAAATCTGTACCAGAAGGGCTGTGGGTTAAATGCCCAAAATGTGAAAGTGTGCTTTACCGCAGCGAGGTGGAAAGAAATCAACAGGTTTGTCCAAAATGTGATCATCACATGCGTGTTTCTGGTCGTAAACGTCTAACTTATTTTTTTGATGAGGGCAGTCCAGTAACAGAGTTGGGGGCACAAATTGGTCCAGTAGACGCGCTTAAATTTAAAGATCAAAAAAAATATAAAGATCGATTCACGCAAGCACAAAAGAACACCGGTGAAAAAGATGCCCTCATTGTACAGGTAGGTCAAATTGATGGTTTAGATGTGGTGGCCGCCTCGTTTGATTTTCAATTTATGGGTGGCTCGATGGGTTCGGTTGTGGGGCACAAGTTTGTTATGGCCGTTGAGGAAGCGATTAATCGTCGAGCCCCCTTGGTTTGTTTTTCGGCCAGCGGTGGCGCACGTATGCAAGAGGCCTTGTTTTCATTGATGCAGATGGCAAAAACCAGTGCGGCTCTGGGTAAACTTCGAGAAGAAAAACTGCCCTATTTTTCTGTGCTTACTGACCCAACTATGGGGGGCGTGTCAGCTAGTTTTGCAATGCTAGGAGATATTAACATTGCTGAACCTAAGGCGCTGATTGGTTTTGCTGGGCCACGTGTTATTGAGCAAACGGTGCGAGAAACCTTGCCGGAAGGGTTTCAGCGGAGTGAGTTTTTATTGAAACACGGTGCAATTGATAAAATTGTTCACCGCCATAAACTGGCAAAAACTATTGCAACTCAAGCTAGAATGTTGCTAAATCGATAGATGAAAGTGTCTGCCGATGCGCCTAGTGTAGCGGATGCCACATCATCATTATCGGTGTGGTTAGATTATCTTATGCAGCTTCATGCCAAAACCATTGATATGGGATTGGCTCGGGTGGGGCAGGTTGCGCATAACCTAGGTGTCGTCGAAATTAAACCTGGTACACAACGAGTGGTCGTTGCGGGTACAAATGGCAAGGGCTCAAGTGTCGCAATGCTAAGTGCCATTATGCAGGCGGCTGGGTATCGTGTTGGCTGTTATACCTCGCCACACTTGATTCGTTTTAATGAGCGTGCACAAGTGAATGGCCAGTGCTTGAGTGATGAAGAGTGGGTTGCTGCTTTTGTTGCTGTTGAACAAGCACGCCAAGACATATCATTAAGTTTTTTTGAGTTCACCACCTTGGCCGCAATATGGTACTTCCATCAACAGCCACTCGATTTAGTCATTCTAGAAGTAGGTTTAGGGGGGCGTTTGGATGCAGTTAATGCGGTCGATAATTCAAGTTGCATTATCACCGCTATTGATTTGGATCATCAAGACTATTTAGGTGATAATCGCGAAGATATAGGCTATGAAAAAGCCGGCGTTATGCGAGCAAATAAACTATGCGTTTGTTCGGATCCACAACCGCCAAAACGGTTATTGGAGCAGGCTAAAAAACAACAGGTCTATTTAAAATGTTTAGGCCGGGATTTTAGTTTTCAGCCGCGCGAAGCGCACTGGCGTTTTAAAGACCTATGCGATGCCAGTTCACAAAAATCTTACAATGATGTTGATTTAATCTTACCCGCGCTAGCGGGTGATTTTCAATTACAAAATGCGGCTGGCGTGCTAGCTTGGCTACAAGCGCAAACAGCATTTGACATTAGTAGGTCTGCCATTGAAGCTGGTTTAAAAGCGGTAACACACCCGGGTCGTATGCAGTTTATGCGGCTAGGTCACCAGGACTGGTTATTTGATGTGGCTCACAACCCGCAAGCCGTTGCGCAGCTTGCACGCAAAGTGTCACAGCAAAATAGCCAGCTTTTAACTAAGCCTATTGGTGTTTTTGCCGCGTTAGCTGATAAAGATGTACAAAGTATGATTGCGCAAATGTGGTCGCATATTGATCGATGGGTTTTATTGGATCTTTCACCAGAGCCTAGAGCACTCGAACCAAGTGTCATGCAGCGACACTTAAATGATACGGCTGTTATCCAGGGCGATGAGCTAGCTATTTGCACAATAGCCAAAACAGCTAGCGAAGCCATAACGATGGTGCAAAACCTAGCTCAAACGCGTGTGGTAGCCTTTGGTTCATTTGTTACGGTAGGCGCCTTAATGACGGAGCTTCAGCAAAGTGGATAAGTTGACAAAGAATCGTTTAACGGGTGCGGTGATTTGGTTAGGGGCGCTGATATGGTGGGTGCCACAATGGTATGCCAACCCAGTAGAGTATCCTAGCTTAGCTCACGCTGGCACTAAAGCAACCGTCGATAGCCTTGACGATATTGATTTTGACCAACTTGTTACGCCTTCTAGCATGACGGCTACCCCGACCAAGCCGTCCGAGTCTGCTCAAGTGGCTGAGGTCACCGAAACCAGCACTCGCACCCGTTCAAATAAGCCGACCACTTCAACGCCGAATCTGGCCGACCCTAGGATAACCGACATTACCGAACCAGGATTTTATGTGCGCCTCATTAGTTATCAAAACCCAGACAATGCCGTGCGCCTAGAGCAACGCCTGCAAACAAGTTACCCAACATCGATTGGTAGCTTTACCACCTCATCAGGTCGCTTTTACACGGTACGTGTTGGCCCCTATCAGAGCCGTAGCCAAGCAGAAAGGGTAAAAGCCATCTTAGATGTAGAATTGCGGGTAGAGTCTATTATTTTAGATCGAACAAATCAGTAAGCCGGGTGTGATCATAATCAAGTAAAATGCACGCCATAATTTTTAATCTTCAAGCAAGTGAGCAGGACAAATGTGTGGAGTAGTTGGGATCGTTTCAGCAGCGGGTGCGCCAGTCAATCAAGAGATTTATGATGCACTAACCATATTGCAGCACCGTGGACAAGATGCGGCAGGCATTGTCACCCATCAAGCCGGACGTTTTTATCAGCGAAAAGACAACGGTCTAGTAAAAGATGTTTTTCGCACCCGTCACATGCGTGATCTTCATGGTAGCACGGGGATAGGTCATGTACGTTACCCGACGGCTGGCTCGTCATCAAGTTCTGAGGCACAACCTTTTTACGTCAACTCTCCCTATGGGATTGTGATGGGTCATAACGGTAATTTGACCAATGCAGAACAATTAAGCCAAGAAATTTATCAGCAAGACTTACGTCACCTTAATACCAATTCTGACTCAGAAGTGTTGTTGAACGTATTTGCGCACGAATTGATGAACCAAAAGAAATTGTTTGTTGATCAAAAAGATATTTTTAATGCAGTTCGAACTGTACACAAGCGAGTGAGAGGGGGTTATGCCGCAATCGGTATTGTATCGGGTGTAGGTTTGCTTGCCTTCCGCGATCCTTATGCGTTACGACCGTTGATTGTGGGTAAACGCGTTAATGCCGCTGGTAGTATGGACTATATGATCGCATCAGAAAGTGTCGCGCTTGATGGGCTTGGCTTTACTCGCTATCGTGATGTGGCGCCAGGCGAAGCGGTAGTGGTGACACCTGACGGGCAGATCTTTTTTGAACAGTGCCATGATAAGCCGGTTTATTCCCCCTGTATTTTTGAGTTTGTTTATTTTGCCCGCCCAGATTCAATGATTGACGATATTTCAGTTTATAAATCTCGGTTGCGCATGGGCGAAAAGCTTGCCGAAAAAATTCAGCGTGAGTGGCAGGGTCATGATATTGATGTCGTCATGCCCATCCCCGATACCAGTCGAACATCCGCTTTACAACTGGCTGCAATGTTAAATGTGCCTTATCGTGAAGGGTTTATTAAAAACCGCTACATTGGTCGAACCTTTATTATGCCGGGTCAGACCCAACGTAAAAAATCAGTTCGACAAAAGCTCAATGCGATTGACCTTGAATTTGAGGGTAAGAATGTGTTGTTGGTTGATGATTCAATTGTGCGTGGCACCACATCGGGTGAAATTGTCCAAATGGCACGTGATGCAGGCGCTAAAAATGTCTATTTTGCTTCTGCAGCGCCTGCGGTGCGTTATCCTTATGTATATGGTATTGATATGCCTTCGGCCTCAGAACTGGTGGCAAATAACCGCAGTACTGAAGAAGTGGCCGCCTTCATTGGCGCAGACAAACTAATCTACCAAGATTTAGACGATCTGGTTGAAGCTGTCGGTGCAGGGAGTGAATTAATTTCATCCTTTGATACTTCTTGTTTTAGTGGCGTTTATGTCACCGGCGACATCACTCCAGAGTACTTAGCCTCGATTGACAAAAGCCGTAATGACGATGCTAAAACACAGCAAAAAACGCCCACCCCAGAGGCAATTGGCCTACACAATCAAGGGGGTTAGATGGAAGACTGGTCTTTAGATACACTGGCTATTCGCATGGGTTATGAGCGAACCCATGAGCAAGAGAACTCAGAAGCTATTTTTCCGACCTCAAGCTTTGTTTATCGCAGTGCTCAAGAAGCGGCGCAGCGATTTAGTGGAGACACGCCAGGTAATGTTTATTCACGTTTTACCAACCCAACCGTGCGTACCTTTGAAAATAAACTGGCGGTTTTAGAAGGAGGCGAGGCCTGTGTTGCGACAGCATCAGGGATGTCGGCAATTTTGGCCTGTTGCATGGGGTTGTTAAAAGCGGGAGATCATCTGCTGTCATCGAGCAGTATTTTTGGTACTACTAAAGTGCTATTTACCAAATACCTAGCTAACTTTGGTATCGAGGTTTCGTTTGTAGCTCAAACGGATCAGCAGGCCTGGTCGGCTGCGATTCAGCCGAATACCAAAATGCTATTTTTAGAAACCCCTTCAAACCCGCTGACCGACGTGGCCGATATTGGCTTTTTAGCAGGCCTGGCTAAGCAACACCAAGCTTTGCTGGTGGTTGATAATTGTTTTTGTACGCCTATTTTGCAATGCCCGATAGCACTGGGGGCAGACATTGTTATTCATTCTGCCACCAAATTTTTAGATGGGCAGGGTCGTTGCTTGGGCGGTGCGGTTATAGGGAGTCACGACGCAGTGGGTGAAGCGGTGCGGGGAGTCATTCGCACGGCTGGTCCAAGTATGAGCCCGTTTAATGCATGGGTGTTTTTAAAAGGCTTAGAAACACTTTCTCTTAGAATGAAAGCCCATAGCGCAGCGGCACAGTCTTTGGCGGAGTGGTTAAGTGAACATCCCGCAGTAGAGCAGGTTTTCTATCCTGGCTTAGCGTCACATCCGCAGCATGAACTCGCAATGCGTCAACAGTCAGGTGGTGGTGGTTTGTTGAGCTTTAGGGTTACGGGAGATCAGGCCGCGGCTTGGTCAGTGATAGATGCAACACAGTTTTTATCTATAACCGCAAATTTAGGTGATGTTAAAACCAGTATCACCCATCCAGCGACGACAACACATTGTCGAGTTGAACCCGCTCAACGCTTAGCAACCGGTATTACTGATAATCTTGTACGTATTTCAGTCGGGTTAGAAGACCTTGATGACATCAAGGCCGATTTGTCACGCGGATTGGATGCATTGGTTGCAAAATAGCTTAGCGATAGTCTAGCGAGGCAGGGATAGCTTGGGTTCTTTAGGGTGGGGGCGGTACAAAATAAATGTCTTACCAATCGCGCCCACTAATACCGCTTTACTTGCTTTAAGAATTTCATCGTTCATCTCGCGTCGTGCTTCTCGATCGTCATGAGCGATCTTAACCTTAATCAGCTCGTGATGATTTAATGCATTGTTAAGTTCTTTAAGTAGGTTCTCAGTGATGCCTTGCGCGCCAACCAAAATAACCGGATTTAGATGATGTCCCAGTCCTTTAAGATATTTGACTTGTGTTTTAGTAAGAGTTGTCATTAGGTTACCTTTCGTAAAAATTGTCGTTATCTTATAGCAAATTGTCTTAAAAATCTTAATCTAAATTGATATTGCAAATAGGAATTTTATGGCTAGATCAAAATCAAGCTCACGCTGGCTGCAAGAACATTTTGATGATCCTTATGTTTTGCAGGCGCAAAAAGAAGGTTGGCGTTCACGTGCTATTTTCAAACTAAAAGAACTTAACGAGAAAGACCAGCTCCTTAAGCCTGGTATGTTAGTGCTAGATTTAGGCGCAGCGCCGGGTGGTTGGTCGCAATACACTGCCCAGCATATCAGTCCTGGTGGTGAGGTATTAGCGCTTGATATTTTGCCAGTAGAGCCCTATGCAGGTGTCACTTTTTTACAAGGTGACTTTACTGATGATGCGGTGTTTGAGCAATTATTGACCTTGATTAAAAATCGTCCTGTAGATTTGGTTATGTCAGATATGGCCCCCAATTTTAGTGGCAATAAGGCGGTGGACATTCCACGTGCCATGTATTTGGTGGAGTTAACGCTTGATTTGGCAGACCGAGTATTGAAACCGGGTGGCAATGTTCTTATGAAGGTTTTTCAGGGTGAGGGATATGAATTGCTCCTGGCACAAATGCGCCAACAATATACTAAAGTGGTTACGCGTAAGCCTCAAGCATCAAGGGCACGTAGTAGTGAAATTTATTTATTGGGTCAAAAAAAACGTTAATTGCGCTAAGTTTACACCCTTTAGTTTTTGCGGGGCGTCTCTGCTCATGCTATCATTTAAAACTTAAAAGCGTTAAGAACGCCCTATATCGGCACCTAAGGACATAGTTAATGAAAAACGATATGCTAAAAAACATTCTAATATGGGCTGCGGTTGCACTCGTGTTAATGTCTGTGTTCAACCATTTTGGGGAAAATACACAGAAAAATAACACCCGCCTCGATTATTCAGCATTTATAGATCAAGTGCGTAATGGTGAGGTGAGTCGTGTCAATATCGAAGGGTCGACAATTCGCGGTGTTTATATCAATGGTGAATCTTTCACGACCTATAACCCAGGTGATCCAGGCTTAATGGGCGATCTGCTACAAAACAAGGTTGCGGTCAGTTCACAGCCGCCTGAAAAGCAAAGTTTGTTGTTGCAAATTTTCATTTCATGGTTCCCAATGTTACTTTTAATTGCACTATGGATATTTTTCATGCGCTCGATGGGCGGTGGACTTGGTGGCAAAGGTGGCCCCATGTCGTTTGGCAAAAGTAAGGCACGAATGCTTTCTGAAGACCAAGTTAAAGTTAACTTTAACGATGTAGCCGGTGCCGATGAAGCGAAAGAGGAAGTGGCAGAGTTAGTAGATTTTCTAAGTGATCCGACAAAATACCAAAATCTTGGTGGTCAAATACCGCGTGGAGTATTGATGGTTGGCCCGCCTGGAACGGGTAAGACGTTGCTGGCAAAAGCTATTGCTGGCGAAGCAAAAGTACCCTTTTTTACGATCTCTGGTTCGGATTTCGTTGAAATGTTTGTTGGTGTGGGTGCTTCACGTGTTCGTGATATGTTCGAGCAAGCCAAAGCGCATGCGCCTTGTATTATTTTCATAGATGAGATTGATGCAGTGGGTCGTAGTCGCGGCGCTGGCATGGGCGGTGGCAACGATGAACGTGAGCAAACCCTTAACCAGATGCTCGTAGAAATGGATGGTTTTGAAGGGCATGAAGGTATCATTGTTATCGCCGCAACGAACCGCCCAGACGTGCTCGATCCAGCATTGTTACGTCCAGGCCGTTTTGACCGTCAGGTAACCGTTGGTTTACCTGATGTTCGTGGTCGTGAACAAATCCTGAAAGTACACATGCGAAAAGTACCGGTTGCAGAAGATGTTAAACCAGCACTAATAGCGCGCGGCACACCTGGTTTTTCAGGGGCAGACTTGGCTAACCTAGTCAACGAAGCGGCTTTATTTGCAGCACGTCTAGGTGATCGTTTAGTCACGCAAGGTCATTTCGAAAAAGCAAAAGACAAGATCTTAATGGGTGTTGAGCGTCGTTCAATGGTGATGAGTGACGATGAAAAACGCCTTACTGCCTATCATGAAGCAGGTCATGCCATTGTAGGTTACCTTGTGCCAGAGCACGATCCTGTTTACAAGGTATCTATCATACCTCGTGGTCGTGCTTTGGGTGTCACGATGTACCTTCCGGAAGAAGACTCGTGGAGCTATTCTAAGCGCAAACTAGAGAGCCAACTTTCAAGTCTCTATGGTGGTCGAATTGCCGAAGAAATGATTTTTGGCCATGACGCAGTGACTACTGGTGCATCGAATGACATTGAGCGTGCGACCAAGCTTGCTCGCAGTATGGTAATGAAATGGGGCTTATCAGATAAGCTTGGGCCATTGCTGTATGAAGAAGAAGAGCAGCATGGTTTTTTGGGCAGTTCAAGTCGTACTACGGCTGTATCTGATGAAACCGCAAAGGTTATTGATGCCGAAGTGCGTCGTGTCATTGACGAAAACTATAAACGGTCAGAGCGTATTCTGACTGAGCATAAAGATAAGCTCGACATTATGGCTGATGCGTTGATGCAATACGAAACAATAGATGCACAACAAATTAAAAACATAATGGAAGGACGAGAACCAGGTAAGCCTGCGGATTGGACTGAATCAGATACATCTGACGATACGCTTGAAGGTGAAGTAGCCGAGGCGTCTACTGATGAAGCGGTAGAAGCAAAGTTGGATGATACCCTAGATTCATCTTCTGATTCGTCAAGTGATCCAGAAGGGCATCCTAAGCACACCTAGTAGTGCATCTTGCTAAGCTGGTTTAAAATAGCCCTCCTTGTCGAGGGCTATTTTTTTATGGAGTTAAACATGTCACTGATTAAAAAACTGAACGCCCCTAAGCCAATGTTAATGGCGATTTTGAATGTCACGCCAGACTCTTTTAGTGACGGTGGTAAGTTATTACAACAAGATCAATTAAAGCGACAGCTTGAGCTATGCGCCAGTCAGGGTGTTGATATTATTGATATCGGTGGCGAGTCTACCAGGCCTGGTGCCGAGCCGGTAAGTCTGAATGCTGAGCTTGATCGCGTGTTGCCTGCTATAGAAATGGCCAAAGAAATGACAAGTTGCTATATCTCAGTGGATACTTATAAGCCTGAGGTTATGCGTCAAAGTTTAGCTTTAGGGGTAGATATGATTAATGATGTGAATGCACTGCAAGCTGAAGGTGCGTTAATGGCATTAAGTGAGTACCCAAATGCGGCAATTTGTCTAATGCATAAGCAGGGCGAAGTAAAAACCATGCAGCAGTCTCCAAGCTATCAGGATGTCGTATCCGATGTTTATCAATTTTTAGCTGAACGAATGCAGGCGTGTGATCAGTATGGTATAAATGCTGAACGTATTTGTTTGGATCCAGGGTTTGGTTTTGGTAAAACCCTAGAGCATAATACGCAACTCTTTAGACGCCTCAAAGAGCTGCATGGATTGCAGCGGCCATTGCTAGTAGGTGTTTCTCGCAAGTCAATGCTAGGTGGGTTGCTTAATGGCCTGCCGGTTGAGCAGCGAATGTTGCCAAGTGTTATTGCGGCCGTCATTGCGTTGTCGCAAGGAGCACATATTATCCGGGTGCATGATGTGGTGGAAACAAAGCAGGCCTGGCAGTTGGTTGCAGCGCTAACGCCATGGCTAGATCAGGAAGGTTTACAATGAAAAAACGTTATTTTGGTACGGACGGTATAAGAAGTCGCGTAGGTCAAGGTTTAATGACGCCAGATCAAGTGCTAAAACTTGGCTGGGCAACAGGGCAAGTTCTAAAGCAACGTGGCGCAAGCCGTGTGTTGATTGGCAAGGATACGCGCATATCAGGCTATATGTTTGAATCCGCTCTTGAAGCAGGGTTAATCTATGCGGGTATTGATGTTTTGCTACTTGGCCCTATGCCAACACCTGCGATTGCCTATTTAACGCGAACCTTTCGTGCTGATCTGGGTATTGTAATCAGTGCATCTCATAACCCACATTACGACAACGGTATTAAATTCTTTGACGCACAGGGATTGAAGGTATCTGATGAGCTGGAATTAGCAATTGAAGCGGCTTTTGGTCAGTCTATTTGTCATCCCGAGCAAGCAACACACCTCGCTGAGTTAGGCAAGGCTCAACGTATTAATGATGCACCTGGACGTTATATTGAGTTTTGTAAAAGTACCTTTGACGGGCAGGCTTCGTTAGAAGGTTTGCACCTAGTAGTTGATTGTGCGCATGGAGCGACCTACCACATTGCGCCGGCTGTGTTTGAAGAACTGGGTGCAAAAGTAACCCGAATAGGTGTGGAACCAAATGGGTTAAACATAAATCAACAATGTGGTGCCACCCATCTTGATAAGCTGGTTGAAACGGTGCAAGTGTCCGGGGCCGATATAGGTATTGCATTAGACGGAGATGGTGATCGTCTTATGTTGGTCACTAATACAGGTCGAATCGTGGACGGTGATGACATCCTTTATCTGTTAGCGCGATACAAGTACCCCGATCATCGAGCAGTGGTAGGTACGCTTATGACAAATTTGGGTATAGAGCAAGCACTCGCGGCAATAGGTAAAAAACTGCATCGCGCTAACGTAGGTGACCGATACGTCATGGCAAAGCTCAAGGAGCAGTCATTGTTATTAGGTGCCGAGGGTTCAGGGCATATATTATGTCTCGACAAATCATCAACAGGTGACGGGATTATTGCGGCATTGCAATTCTTATCTATTTACTGTGAACAAGGTGGTTGGGGTGTGTTGTTGGATGGCTTAACAAAATTCCCGATGCGAATGATCAATGTAAAGGTTTCAAATCAATATGACCCCGAATCCTATCCACCGCTACTGCAAGCAATAGCGGGTTTTGAAAAGCAATATCAGTATGAGGCACGTTTACTCATTCGTGCTTCCGGAACAGAACCATTGGTTAGAGTAATGGTCGAAGGTCAGAACGCAGATTTAGTGGATAAACAGGCAAGATTGCTGGCAAATTGTGTTGAAAAAGGTTTTTCATAAGTTGTCAAGATTGTAATTTAACAACAAAGCCAGTAATATTATGCAACCTTTAAATTGGAGATGGATGCGTGAGAATCCCATTTGTAGCAGGAAACTGGAAAATGCATGGCTCCAAAGCTATGATTCAAGACCACTTGGGGCAGTTTACACAGAAAGCTCAGTCGTTAAATAATGTGCAGATTGCAATTTGTCCACCAAGTCTATATGTCGGCACAGTACAATCCCTATTAGCGTCATCTGATGTTAAGGTCGGTGTTCAAAATGTTTGTGATCAAGCCGGCTTTGGTGCTTTCACAGGCGAAATTTCGGTAGATATGCTGAGTGACCTGATGATTTCTTATGCCATTGTTGGCCACTCAGAGCGTCGTGCAATATACGATGAAACCGATGCGCAGATTGCAGATAAAGTGGCTGTCTTGTTGGCTAGCAATATAACACCTATTTTGTGTGTTGGAGAAACCTTAGCAGAGCGCGAAACCGATCGAACTGAACAAGTTGTTAAAACCCAGTTAGATGCGGTTATTAATAAGGTTGGTGTTGAGGCTTTCAAAAATATCGTCATTGCTTATGAGCCAGTATGGGCCATTGGCACGGGTAAAACAGCAACACCTGATCAAGCGCAAACCGTACACGCCTTTATTCGCCATCAACTAGCACAACATAATGCTGATGTCGCTAACGCGGTTATTATCCAATATGGTGGCAGTGTTAAACCTGATAACGCGGAAACATTGTTCGCACAGCCGGATATTGACGGTGGTTTGATTGGTGGCGCATCTCTTAATCCTAATGATTTTTTTGCAATTTGTAAGGCGGCCGCGCAATCATGTTTGAAATAGTACTTGCAGTCCATATTGTCTTAGCTTTTGGGCTCATCGTTTTAGTGTTGCTGCAACACGGTAAAGGTGCAGATGCAGGCGCCAATTTTGGTGGCTCCTCTCAATCTGTTTTTGGTAGCCGTGGCAGTGCGACCTTTTTATCCAAAATGACAGCCGTACTTGCTACGCTGTTCTTTATTACCAGTTTGTCTCTTGCCTACATTGCAAGCAAACAAGCAAAAGGTTACCAAAGCGTGGTAACTGAACAACCTGCTTCACAAGAGCGCCCGGCTGATCGTGGGCCAGTTGTACCAGATTAAACATTACAAACATGCCGATGTGGTGAAATTGGTAGACACGCTATCTTGAGGGGGTAGTGGCGAAAGCTGTGCCGGTTCGAGTCCGGCCATCGGCACCATTTTTTGGGCTTATGCCTTTCATATAAACTAGAAGAGGTGAACAACCTATGCTAGAAAATTATTTACCTATTTTGGTGTTTGCCGTAGTAGGGATTCTTTTTGGGATTGGCCCACTAGTGATGAGTTTTGTGTTAGCGCCAAATAAGCCAGATGCTGAAAAAAACTCACCTTATGAGTGTGGATTTGAAGCTTTTGAGGATTCGCGCATGAAGTTTGATGTGCGTTTTTACCTCGTTGCCATTCTTTTTATAATATTCGACCTCGAAATCGCTTTCTTGTTCCCATGGGCTATTGTGCTTGATGACATTGGTCTGTTTGGTCTGTTATCAATGGGGGTGTTTTTAACCCTGTTGGTGGTCGGCTTTATTTATGAATGGAGAAAAGGGGCGCTAGAATGGGAATAGAAGGCGTATTAAAGGAAGGCGTTGTAACAACATCTGCCGATAAACTCATCAACTGGGCACGAACAGGTTCCCTATGGCCAATGACATTTGGTCTCGCTTGTTGTGCAGTTGAAATGATGCATGCCGGTGCATCGCGCTACGATCTAGATCGGTTTGGGATCATTTTTAGACCCAGTCCTCGTCAATCTGATGTCATGATAGTGGCAGGCACACTGGTTAATAAGATGGCGCCTGCTTTACGCAAGGTATATGACCAAATGGCTGAGCCGCGTTGGGTTATCTCAATGGGCTCCTGTGCCAATGGCGGTGGTTATTATCACTATTCCTATGCGGGTGTAAGAGGGGGCGACCGAATCGTACCTGTGGATGTATATGTCCCGGGCTGTCCGCCTACAGCGGAAGCCTTGTTGTACGGCATTTTGCAGTTGCAGAAAAAAATCCGTAAGACTAATACGATTGCTCGCTAGCAATTCAAGTACTCACCTTAGGTAAGCTTATGAAACAATCCGTTCAAGATTTGCAAACGCGCATTGAAGAAACTCTGGCAGAACAATACGAACAGCTTAATCATGAATTTGACGAGTTAACCCTGACGGTTAGTCCGCAAAACCTACACAGAGTGATGCTTAGTTTACGTGATCAGCTTGGTTTTGAGATGCTAATGGATGTGTGTGGTGTAGATTACCTGTCATTTGGCCAGACAAATTGGGAGTCTGATCAGGCTGTAAACACGGGTTTTAGCCGTGGGGTGTTTGATTTTGAACCTATTCATCAACCCGAAGGTTTGGATGCTCCTAAACGTTTTTGCGTGGTCTATCATTTATTATCTATTAATGACAATCTCAGACTTCGCGTCAAAACCTATCCAGCAGATTCAACTCAGCCTATGGTGGATACAGTGTCAGATATCTGGAATGTAGCAAATTGGTTTGAACGTGAAGCGTTTGATCTGTTCGGTATTATTTTTGTCGGTCACCCTGATTTGCGTCGTATTTTGACAGATTATGGTTTTGTTGGTCATCCGTTACGCAAGGATTTCCCTTTGGTCGGTCATGTTGAAATGCGTTATGACAGTGAAAAAGGGCGTGTTGTTTATGAGCCGGTTTCGATTGAAAACCGTGTCAACGTTCCTCGTGTCGTTCGCCATTAATTGCAAGGGAATTATCAATGCCTGAAATTAAAAACTATACGCTAAATTTTGGCCCGCAACATCCATCAGCTCATGGTGTATTACGACTTGTTCTTGAGCTTGATGGTGAAACAATCGTACGGTCAGATCCGCATATTGGCTTGCTACATCGTGGAACGGAAAAGCTAGTAGAATACAAACCATATAATCAATCTATTGGCTACATGGATCGCTTAGATTATGTTTCGATGATGGCTAACGAACATGGTTACGTGCTCGCAATCGAGAAACTATTAGGCGTTGAAGTGCCCGAGCGAGCGCAATATATTCGTGTCATGTTTGACGAAATTACCCGCATTCTAAACCACTTAATGTGGCTAGGGGCTCACGCCCTTGATATAGGCGCAATGACAGTGTTTTTATATGCTTTCCGTGAACGCGAAGACCTAATGGATTGCTATGAAGCCGTATCAGGTGCACGTATGCATGCGACCTACTACCGTCCTGGTGGTGTGTATCGTGACCTTCCTGAAACCATGGCAAAGTACTCGGAATCGCCGTGGCACAAGGGTAAAGACCTTGATAAGCTAAATGAAACACGTGAAGGCAGCCTGCTTGACTTTATTGAAGCCTTTACAGAACGTTTTCCGGGTTATGTTGATGAATATGAAACCCTATTAACGGATAACCGTATCTGGAAGCAGCGTACCGTTGATATCGGTATTGTTTCACCTGAGCGTGCATTACAATTAGGGTTTTCTGGCCCAATGCTACGTGGATCAGGTATTGCTTGGGACCTGCGCAAAAAACAACCCTATGAAGTCTACGATAAGCTAGATTTTGATATCCCTGTTGGTAAAACAGGTGACAGCTATGATCGCTACCTAGTGCGTGTTGCAGAAATGCGCGAGTCAAATAAAATCATTAAACAATGTGTGCAGTGGCTAAAGGCTAACCCTGGTCCTGTCATTGCTGATAATCATAAAGTTACACCCCCCTCACGCGTTGACGCCAAATCGAATATGGAAGCGTTGATTCATCACTTTAAACTCTTTACCGAAGGCTTTATTACACCCCCCGGTGAAGTTTACAGTGCTGTAGAACATCCAAAAGGTGAGTTTGGTGTTTATTTGGTATCCGACGGAGCCAATAAACCTTATCGCTTAAAAATACGTGCACCGGGTTTTCCGCACCTTGCGGCGCTCGATGAAATGGCTAAAGGCCACATGATTGCCGATGTTGTTACTATCATTGGTACCCAGGATATTGTATTTGGAGAGATTGACCGATGAGCCAAACTCATGCAGCAGCAACAACAGATAATGTGATCCAAGGAGAGGTTAAAACGCGTATTGACCGTTGGTTAGCACGCTATCCTGATGATCAAAAACAATCAGCCGTCATTGCCGCACTTCGTATTGTGCAGGAGACGCAAGGCGGTCACTTAACCAAAGACATGATGGATCAGGTCGCCGACTATCTCGACATGACGCCTATTTCGGTATACGAAGTAGCAACCTTTTACTCCAACTACGAACACAAGCCGGTGGGACGCCACAAAATTTGTTTGTGTACCAATATTTCGTGTATGTTGCGCGGCTCAGATGAGTTGTTGCATTACCTCGAAAATAAGTTAAATGTCAAAGTCGGTGAAGTCACGCCAGACGGCAAATTTTCAATCAAGAAAGTTGAATGTCTGGGTGCTTGTGGTGGTGCGCCAATGATGCAAATTGGCAAGGTCTTCTATGAAGACTTAACCGAAGCCCGTGTAGATGAAATCCTGGACAATTTGGAGTAAGTGATGAGTATTGAACTAAACCAATGTTGTTACAGAAATAATCACCTTGACCAATCTTGGGATATTAATGTGTATATGTCACAGGGCGGTTATGAAGTATGGAAGCGCGTACTAGCCGGTGATTTAACCCCACAAGAAATTATTGATGAGGTTAAAACGTCCAACCTGCGTGGTCGGGGTGGGGCAGGCTTTCCAACAGGGCTAAAGTGGAGCTTTATGAATCGCCATGCGCCTGGCCCTAAATACTTATTATGTAATTCCGATGAGAGTGAGCCGGGTACCTTTAAAGACCGTGACATTATGCGCTACAACCCTCATCAACTTATCGAAGGTATGATGATCGCAGGGTATGTGATAGGTGCGAATGCCGGGTATAACTATATTCGTGGTGAGTTTTGGGAGCCTTACAAGCGTTTTACCGGTGCGGTTGATCAAGCAAGAGAAGCAGGCCTGCTTGGCGAAAATATATTAGGCTCAGGCCATAGTTTTGACTTGTATGCACACTTAGGTGCAGGTGCCTATATTTGTGGCGAAGAAACGGCGTTAATTGAATCGATCGAAGGTAAAAAGGGTCAGCCCCGATTTAAACCCCCTTTCCCAGCTAGCTATGGTTTGTATGGCAAACCAACCACCATCAATAACACTGAAACCTTGGCATCTGTACCCATGATCCTGGCCAAAGGTGGTGAGTGGTTCCGTGATATTGGGGTTGCCAATGCAGGAGGAACCAAACTTTTCTCTATGTCTGGTCACATTAATAAACCGGGTAACTATGAAATCCCAATGGGTACGCCTTTTAAAGATTTGCTAGCAGAAGCGGGCGGGATGTGGAAAGGCCGTCAACTCAAGGGCGTTATCCCTGGAGGATCATCGACGGCAGTATTACCGGCTGAAAAGGCATTAGCTATGACAATGGATTATGACTCCATTGCCAAAGCAGGTTCTTTTTTGGGTGCCGGTTCAGTGATTATTATGGATGATCATACCGATATGGTTAAAGCACTCGAACGTTTAACCTGGTTCTACTATGATGAATCTTGTGGTCAATGTACGCCGTGTCGTGAAGGCACAGGTTGGATGTATCGTATGGTTCATCGTATCGTACAGGGTAAAGGCCGACCTGAAGATATCGAAACATTAAAAGACGTGTCAGGAAAAATTATGGGTCGCGTAATATGTGGACTCGGCGATGCGGCGGCTATTCCAGTGGCGAGTTTTCTAGAGCACTATGAGCATGAATTCCGCCATTACATTGATCATGGTTGCAGTATTTTTGATCGCGCATAACGTAAGAGCAGACTCACTAACAGGTTAATTACTATGATTAAAATTGAAATCAACGGTCAAATTGTTAATGCGAGCGAAGGTGATATGCTCATCGATGTCGCAGATGGCGCGAAAATTTCGATTCCTCGTTTTTGCTATCACAAGAAACTGTCCATCGCGGCAAACTGTCGTATGTGCCTCGTCGAGGTAGAAGGGGCTCCCAAAGCTGTCCCAGCTTGTGCTACGCCTGTAGCGGATGGTATGAAAGTCAATACTAAATCACCCAAAGCCGTGGCGGCACAAAAAGCGGTGATGGAGTTTTTGCTTATTAATCACCCATTAGATTGCCCAATCTGCGACCAGGGTGGTGAATGTGAGCTGCAAGATGTTGCGATGGATTATGGTGATGATGTATCCCAATATTCTGAGGGTAAACGCATTGTTGGTGATCGTAACGTCGGCTCGTTAATTCAAACAGATATGACACGTTGTATCCATTGCACGCGTTGTGTACGTTTTGGTCAAGAAATTGCCGGTCTAAAAGAGTTAGGCGCAACCGGACGATCTGAATGGATGGAAATTGGCACGTATATTGAAAAGTCTATTTCCTCAGAATTGTCTGGGAACATGATTGACCTTTGTCCCGTGGGTGCGCTTACATCAAAACCTTACCGCTATAAAGCCCGTTCTTGGGAAATGAAAGCCACTCCGTCAATCGCACCGCATGATTCTATTGGCTCTAACATTCTAGTCCACACGCGTAATGGTGAGGTGATGCGCGTAGTTCCTCAAGAAAATGAGGCGATTAACGAGACCTGGATTTCGGACCGTGATCGCTTTTCCTATGAAGCCATAGCACATCAAGACCGCATGCTACAGCCCACGACAAAAGAGCAGGGCGAATGGCAAGCCCTAGAATGGGAAGCGGCATTAGAAAAAGCAGTCACAACTTTATCTAAATACAAAAATCAATCAAAAGATGTTGTGGTACTTATATCCCCAAGTGCGACATTAGAAGAGATGTATCTTGCCCGTAAGCTCTTTACTGGTTTAGGGATGAATCAAATCGAATATCGTTTAAATCAGCAGGATTTCCGTGCGGATAAAGCGGGGCTTAACCAAGGCTTGAACCGCAGCTTCGCTAGCATTGAGCAACTTGATGCGGCATTACTAGTGGGATGCTATTTACGCAAAGAATTACCATTGTTAAACAACCGCTTACGAAAAGCCCAGTTGGCGGGCGCTAAGGTCAGTTGCTTGGCAACCACTAAACTAGATCAAAATATGGTCGTATCGGCAGACATGGTTGATCCATCACTATTTAATGGACTAGCAGGCCTGGTTAAAGCCGCTTGTGAACGTAAAAACCAAGCGGTACCGGCCGAAATTGGCGATGTGCCCGTGACAGATGATATGCACAAGGCTGTTGAGCAACTTGATGCTGCCCAAGATGGCATGATTATGCTGGGTCAAATGGCACAGTCAGATAAAGATTATGCGTTACTACTTAAACTCGCCAGTATGCTGACTGATTTAACCGGTACTGCGCTGGCTGATTTAGCCATGTTTGCAAATACACAAGGTGCACATCGACTACTTGGCGATTTGCAACCGCATCAAGCAACAACGCTTACTGATCGATTTGCTAATAAAAAACTACTTGTTACCTTGGGTGTTGAGCCAGAAGCGGATGCCATAGATCCGAATGCGGCCATGGCGCTTGTTAAGCAAGTTGAAGACTGGATTCACATCAGCCCCTTCAGTAGTGAAACGTCTCAACATCATGCTAGTTTGCAGCTACCTATGGCGGTATTTGCAGAAAATGCGGGTTCTTATATTAATCTACAAGGCGACCAGCAAAGCTTTAAGATTGTGGCAAATGCTACAGCTGAATCAAAACCCTTATGGAAAATTCTGCGCGTACTCGGCAATGTATGCCAACTTGACGGGTTTGACTATGTATCAAGTCAAGAAGTCTTGGATGAGCTGAGTACCAAGATGCCAGAACCAAGCTCGGTAGACTCTAGTCAAATTGACCTAACCAAGCCGGAACCGACTATGAATTTAACGCCGGCTTACATGGGTTGTTATGCGATTGACAGCATGGTGCGTCGTGCCCCTGCACTGCAAGCGACACCGGATGCGCAAGCGCCGGTGCGTACAATCTAATAAAAGGACACCTACATGTTTAATGCGATTCAAAATTGGCTAAGTCTTTTTTTATACGATTGGTTGGCCATCTTAATTACGCTGGTCATTCAAGTCGTTGTGGTCATTATGCCCATCATGATAGCGGTAGCATTTATTACCTTGGCAGAGCGAAAGGTAATCGGCTTTATGCAGGTGCGAATGGGGCCGAACCGTGTTGGACCCTATGGTATTTTGCAACCCTTTGCGGATGCATTAAAACTTATCATGAAGGAATTTATTCGCCCGCACCAATCCAACCTATTTTTATTCTTAGTCGCACCAGTGCTAGCACTGGCACCTGTTATTGCGGCCTGGGCGGTTATCCCGTTTGATGAAGGCGTCGTCGTATCTGACATCAATGTCGGTGTGATGTACGTGCTGGCCGTGAGTTCTATCGTAGTTTACGGCGTGATTATTGCAGGTTGGGCATCCAACTCAAAGTACGCTTTCCTAGGCGCACTTCGTGCATCGGCCCAAAAAGTCTCTTATGAAATTGCGATGGGCTTTGCGCTCGTCACTGTATTAATGGTAGCCGGAACAATGAACTTAACCGAAATCGTTCATGGTCAGCAAGGGGGGTTCTGGAACTGGTACTGGATCCCATTATTACCTATGTTGGCTGTTTATTTTATCTCCGGCTTAGCTGAGACCAACCGTACCCCGTTTGACGTCGTTGAAGGTGAAGCAGAAATTGTGGCAGGCTTCCATGTTGAATATTCATCAATGGGCTTTGGTGTATTTATGTTAGCCGAATACGCCATGATGTTATTGATTGCCTTTATGACCGCTATTATGTTCCTAGGTGGCTGGTATTCACCTTTTGAAGGTATCTGGTTACTCGATCCACTCACCGCATGGATACCGGGTTTCATTTGGTTGTTCTTAAAAGTAGCATTTTTAATGTTCTGTTTCTTGTGGTTCCGTGCAACTTTTCCGCGCTACCGCTATGACCAGCTAATGCGTTTAGGTTGGAAGGTGCTTATTCCACTGACCATAGTTTGGGTATTCGTTGTTGCGATCATGCACTATTTCAGCATCGGTCCTTGGTTCAATTAATAGGGGGTTACCATGGTTGCATTCTTAAAACATCAGGTGAAAACATTTGGTTTAACCGAACTCTTTAAGGGACTCGCCGTAACGGGTAAATATTTCTTTAAAAAGAAAATCACCGTACGTTACCCAGAAGAAAAAACCCCTTTATCACCTCGTTTTCGTGGCCATCATGCATTGCGTCGCTACGCTAACGGTGAAGAGCGCTGTATTGCTTGTAAATTGTGTGAAGCCGTATGTCCGGCCAACGCCATAACAATTGAAGCGGAAGAACGTGATGATGGGACTCGTCGCACAACGCGTTATGACATTGACATGTTCAAGTGCATCTACTGTGGTTTTTGTGAAGAAGCCTGTCCGGTAGATGCGGTTGTAGAAACACGCGTATTTGAATATGAGTTTCATGAGCGTGGTGAAAATATTATGACCAAAGACAAGTTACTTGCTTTTGGTGATAAGTATGAAGCGCAAATTGCAGCGGATCGTCAAGCTGATGCGAAATTCCGTTAAGCAGGCCTGGTGAGGAATAGGAAAAATAATATATGACATTTGAACAGTTAATTTTTTATGTACTGGCCGGAATAGCCGTGCTGGCATCTATTATGATGATCTCAGTGAATAACCCTGTCAAAGCGGCCTTGTGGCTTGTGTTAACGTTTATCGCGACAGCCGGAGTGTGGATAATGATGCAGGCCGAATTCCTCGGTATTGTATTAATACTAGTTTATGCCGGTGCGGTAATGGTCTTATTCCTCTTTGTGGTAATGATGTTGGATGTCAACCTTGTCAAACTAAGAGAAGGTTTTACACGTTATTTACCAATAGGTGTGTTAGCGGCAGTGGCCATTTTCGCCATGTTGTATATGGTGTTAGGCCCACATCAGTTTGGTTTGGATAAAACCGGTGAACCAGTTAGATTTGCAGCCGACTATAGTAATACCGAAGCACTTGGTTTACAGCTTTATACCGTACATGCTTATGCATTTATATTAGCAGCGGTATTGTTATTAGTCGGGATTGTTGCGGCCATTGCCCTGACTATTCGTCGTCGCCCACCACATGAAGTGAAGTATCAAAACATAGATAAGCAAGTTCGTGTCAATCCAAAAGAGCGTTTTGAGATGGTCAAGATGAACGCTGTTAAAGAAAAACCTGTTGCACCAAAACAAGAAGGGGATGAATAAAGATGGTCGCATTGTCCGATTATTTGGTATTTAGTGCCATTTTATTTACATTAAGCCTAGCAGGTATTTTTCTTAACCGTAAAAACGTCATCGTGTTATTAATGGCTATCGAGTTAATGCTACTTGCTGTGAATACAAACCTTATCGCGTTTTCTTTCTTCTTGAATGATATTTCAGGACAGATTTTCGTGTTCTTTATTCTTACGGTCGCCGCTGCCGAAGCAGCTATTGGCCTTGCCATTATCGTCCTCGTGTTTCGAAATCGAAATAGTATCAATGTTGACGATCTAGGTTCATTGAAGGGGTAGAGCATGGAACAGCATTTACATACCATATTAACGATTATTCTGCTAGCACCTTTATTTGGTGCGGCAGTAGCAGGCTTGTTTGGTCGCCAAGTGGGTCGAGTGGGTGCACAAAGCGTCACCATCGGCTCGGTGGCAATATCAACAGTTTTGTCTGTTTACGTTTTTTACCTCTATATATTCCAGGGTGCTGACCCCTATAATGCCTCGCTTTATACCTGGATGGTCAGTGACGGTATCCGTTTTGAAATCGGCTTCTTGATTGACAAACTCAGTGCGACCATGATGCTGGTGGTCACCTTTGTATCCTTAATGGTGCATATATACACTATTGGCTACATGGATCATGATGAAGACTATCCGCATGACAACCCTTACTACCAGCGCTTCTTTAGTTATTTATCGCTATTTACCTTCTCAATGTTGTCATTGGTTATGGCCAATAACTTCTTACAGTTATTTTTTGGTTGGGAAGCAGTAGGCCTAGTCTCTTATCTATTGATTGGCTTCTACATGAAGCGCGAATCGGCTATTACAGCAAACCTTAAAGCTTTTCTTGTAAACCGCGTGGGTGACTTTGGTTTCATTTTGGGTATTGCGATGGTATTCGTATACTTCAATACCATGGATTATCAAGAATTCTTTGATCGCCTAGCCGAACATGAACACACCATGGTGCAGTTTATCCCGGGCGTCGAATGGTCTGTTATTACAGTGATGGTGATTTTGCTATTTATTGGTGCCATGGGTAAATCAGCGCAAATGCCATTACATGTGTGGCTGCCTGAATCAATGGAAGGCCCAACACCAATTTCAGCACTTATTCATGCCGCTACCATGGTAACCGCAGGTATCTTTATGGTTGCTCGTTTGTCGCCTGCTTACGAAATGTCTGAGGCGGCACTACAATTCATTCTAATTGTCGGCGCGTTAACCGCCTTTATGATGGGCTTGTTAGGTATTATTCAAAACGACATTAAGCGGGTGGTTGCCTATTCAACTTTGTCACAGCTAGGTTACATGACAGCGGCGTTAGGTGCTTCAGCCTATGCGGCTTCTATGTTTCATGTATTAACCCATGCCTTTTTTAAAGCCTTGTTATTCTTGGCGGCAGGTTCTGTTATTATCGCCATGCACCATATCCAAGACATTCGTCAAATGGGTGGGCTAAGAAAACACATGCCAATCACCTATTTTGCGTTGCTCATCGGATCTTTGGCATTGATCGGTTTCCCTGGGTTCGCTGGCTTCTTCTCAAAAGACTCCATACTGCTTGCAGTAGGTGAGAGTGACATCGCCGGCTCCGGGTTTGCTTATGCCTTGCTCTTAATGGGTGTGTTTGTTACGGCCTTCTACAGCTTTAGAATGTTCTTCCTTGTCTTCCACGGTCAAGAAAGTGAGTATGTACGTACGCACACTATCCATGAATCACCGAAGGTTGTAACAGTGCCATTGATTCTGTTGGCGATCCCCTCTGTATTGCTTGGTCTATTTATGGTTGAATCGATACTCGATGGTAGCTACTTCTCAGACTCCATTTTCGTCTTGGCACAAAACGATGTACTGGCACGTGTCCATGATCAGTATTTTGATTCTGTTGTTGGATTTATCTTGCATGGCTTTATGTCGGTGCCAGTCTGGCTGGCCCTTGCCGGTGTGGCATTAGCATGGTTCTTCTATCTGAAGCGTCCAGATATTCCAGCGAAGATAGCTGCCAGCCTACCGCGTGCTAAGGGTATGTTGGAAAATGCCTATGGTTTTGACCGCTTTAACGACATAGTGTTCACTAAAGGGTCAATTAAGCTGGGACATTATTTATGGAAATCAATCGATACCAAAGTGATTGATACGGGTATGGTTAATGGTACCGTTAAACACATTGCAAACCTTGCAACTATGTCACGTGAGTCGCAGACGGGTTATATGTATCATTATGCGTTTGTTATGATCTTTGGCCTGTTAGGTCTGCTGATCTGGGCTCTTTGGTAAGTATAAGAATAAGAAAAGGAAATCGTATTCATGTCTGTAGGCTACCCAATTCTTAGTACGCTGATTTGGCTTCCGATCATCGCCGGGCTTATTGTCCTGTTTGCGGGTCGGAATAATCCAAACTTTGCCAAGTGGTTTTCATTTGGCGCGGCTGTACTCACATTTATCTTATCCTTACCGCTGTATTTTGCGTTTGATATGACGACTGCAGACATGCAGTTTGTTGAGCGCATGGACTGGATCCCACAATACAACATCCAGTACTTTCTAGGCGTCGATGGCTTATCAATGCCATTGGTGCTATTGACTACCTTTACCCAAATACTGGTCATAGCATCAGCCTGGTCTGTTATTAAAACGCGCGTCGAACAGTACATGGGTGCCTTCATGATTATGCAAGGTATCATGATAGGTGTATTTACAGCACTAGATTCGATTTTGTTCTATGTGTTTTGGGAAGCCTTGTTGATTCCAATGTTCATCGTCATTGGTATCTGGGGTGGTCCAAATCGTGTATACGCTACGATGAAGTTTTTCCTATACACCTTTTTGGGATCGGTGTTTATGTTCATCGCATTCCTATATATGTACTTCCAAATCGGAAGCTTCTCGATTCTTGATTTCCATGCGATGCCACTAGGCATTACTGCGCAAATCCTAATATTCTTGGCCTTTTTGGTTGCCTTTGCAGTCAAAATCCCTATGTTCCCTGTCCATACCTGGCTACCCGATGCGCACGTTGAAGCACCTACGGCAGGGTCGGTGGTACTGGCCGCAATTATGCTGAAAATGGGTGGTTACGGGTTTGTTCGCTTCAGCTTGCCGATTACCCCGGATGCCTCAGCCACACTTGATTGGTTAATCATCCTGTTATCATTAATTGCTATCGTCTATATCGGCTTTATTGCACTTATCCAAAGAGATATGAAAAAGCTGGTTGCGTATTCTTCGATTGCACACATGGGCTTTGTTACCCTCGGTATGTTCCTGGTGTATTCAATCGTGGCCAAAACCGGTGATACCCAAGGTGCCGCCTTGGGTATGGAAGGGGCGATGGTGCAGATGATTTCGCATGGCTTTATCTCTGGCGCGATGTTCTTGGCGATAGGGGTGCTTTATGACCGAATGCACACACGTGATATCAGTGCTTATGGCGGGGTTGTTAACACCATGCCGTGGTTCGCTTTCTTTGCAGTCCTTTTTGCCATGGCCAATGCCGGCTTACCAGGTACCTCTGGTTTTGTCGGGGAATTTATGGTTATCCTAAGTGCATTCAAAGCAAACGTTTGGTTTGGCATATTAGCGGCAACCACCTTGATTGTGGGCGCGGCCTATACCTTGTGGATGATAAAACGTGTGGTGTTTGGCAAGGTGGCGAATGATAACGTCGCCCAGCTACAAGATCTTAACCGCCGTGAGTTTGCGATTATGGCCACCCTAGCATTTGTGATTGTGCTGCTGGGTGTTTGGCCAAATCCATTACTTGAAGTCATGCATGCCTCGGTTGATAACCTGCTTATCCAGGCAACAACCAGTAAGCTTTAATTTAACAGAACACTAAGATTAGGTAACGTCACTATGCATTTTGAAATTCCAGCATTTAGTCCCGCCATCCCTGAAATGGTGCTTCTGGCATTAGCCTCGTTTATTTTGATCGCCGATACCTTTTGGTCAAAAAAACACCCTAATGCAACCTATTGGGCATCCCAGATTGCTTTGGTTATTGTCGGCATCCTGATTCTGTTCAGTTTCACAACCGAAACGCAGGTTACCTTCCATGACAGCTTTATTCGTGATGCCTTTGGTGATGTACTCAAGCTATTTATCGTGATTGTTTCGCTTGGCGTGTTTTTATTCTCACGCGATTACATGCGTCTTAATAACTTCTATAAAGGTGAATTCTTCACGCTAGGTTTATTTGCCATACTAGGTATGTTTGTCATGGTTTCATCCTACAACTTTATTACCTTATTTGTAGGCCTAGAAATCATGTCATTAGCCATGTATGCAATGATTGCTATGCAGCGTGATTCTTCAGCAGCCACTGAAGCCGCCCTCAAGTATTTTGTATTAGGTGCAATGGCAACCGGCTTATTACTATACGGTCTATCAATGATTTATGGTGCCACTGGCACGCTAACGATTCCAGACGTTAAAGAAGTAATTGCATCGGGAGACGTAAATGCAACCGTATTAGCCTTTGGTGTCGTGTTTATTGTGATAGGTTTAGGCTTTAAGTTAGGCGCGGTTCCTTTCCACATGTGGGTACCCGATGTGTATCAAGGCTCACCCACCGCGGTGACGCTATTTATTGCCTCGGCACCAAAAATTGCCGCATTTGCCATTGTGTATCGCTTGCTGGTAGATGGTTTACCAGGCTTGGTAGTCGATTGGCAACAACTGTTAATCATCATGTCGGTGCTTTCGATGGTCATTGGTACGTTGATTGCGCTTATGCAAACTAATTTCAAGCGTCTGCTAGCCTACTCTGGTATTACGCATATTGGTTTTCTATTAATGGGCTTTATTGCAGCGACCCCAGAAGGCTATTCAGCGGCTATGTTCTATGTATTGGTTTACGCAATTAGTAGTGTGGCGGCCTTTGGCCTAATAATAGCCCTTGCGCGCACCGGCAACCAATTTGAAGAGATTGCCGACTTTAAAGGTTTAAATCAGCGCAATCCTTGGTTAGCCGCTATGATGTTGATAGTCTTGTTCTCTATGGCTGGTATCCCACCGTTTATTGGGTTCTATGCTAAACTTGTTGTGTTAGAAGAAGTGATCTCAGCAGGCTTCTTGTGGTTAGCTCTTATAGGTGTAGTGACTGCCGTTATCGGCGCCTTCTATTACTTGAAGGTGATTAAAGCGATGTACTTTGACAGTAACGAAGATAAGTCATTGCTTCCTGTAGCCGCTAAGGATGTGGCTATTGGTGTCAGTGCCTATTCGGTTTCACTTTTATTGTTAGGTTTAATGCCTGCATTGTTAATGGGTGTCGCCTACAATAGCGTTTTGGGTTAAATAAAAGGGAACCATTAGATGAGCTTAGAACAATCAGTATGGATATTATTAGTTTTAGCAATCGTGATGGCTAATCTGCCGTTCCTGTTTACTCAGCGACTATTTTTAGCTATACCGTTAAAAAACGAAAAAACAATTCCAGTCTACATTGCTGAGTGGTTTGTATTGTTTTTAGTAATGGGTGGCTTCGCCTATATGATTGAATATGCAGCGATGGGCAATATTGCACCACAAGAATGGGAGTTTTATGTCGTAAACCTATTTTTGTTTATGATTTTTGCCTTCCCAGGATTTATCTATCGTTTCAATTTTAAGATGTACCTAGATAAACACCAAAAAGCAGCTCGCAAGCAGGCAGAAAGCCAATCATAAATTAAATTCATTATAGGGGTTGCAATCTCTGCTTCATCCCCTATAATACGCACATCAATTAACGCGGGGTGGAGCAGTCTGGTAGCTCGTTGGGCTCATAACCCAAAGGTCGTAGGTTCAAATCCTGCCCCCGCTACCAATCTTAAAAAACCGGCATCCTTTAAAGGTGCCGGTTTTTTTGTTTAATTTTGTTAAACTTGGCTAATCCATTTAGCTTGTTTCATATCTTGCGAATTGTCTTTATACTTGAAATCACTAGTCTAGTTTAGAGAGTTGTAATGAAGAATTTATGTGCATTTAAGGCTTATGATATTCGAGGCAAAGTGCCTGAGGATTTAAATGAAGACATGGCTTATAAGTTGGGTCGAGTATTTGCTGATGAATTGCAGGCCAAGCGCGTGGTGCTGGGTTATGACATTCGTTTGGAAAGTGAAGGTTTAGCGGCAGCGTTAACGCGTGGCTTAACGGAGGCTGGCGCAGAAGTGTTGTCGCTGGGTTTGTGTGGCACCGAGGAAGTCTATTTTAATACCGTGGATTTTAATGCCGATGGTGGCATTATGGTCACCG
This sequence comes from Thiomicrospira sp. ALE5, assembly GCF_900112445.1. Taxonomy (GTDB): domain Bacteria; phylum Pseudomonadota; class Gammaproteobacteria; order Thiomicrospirales; family Thiomicrospiraceae; genus Thiomicrospira. Next base: position 47,716 of record NZ_FOYY01000003.1, read on the forward strand.
CCAGCCATAACCCTAAGGGTTATAATGGTATGAAGTTGGTAGCCAAGGACGCGCAACCGATTTCGCGCGATTCGGGCTTGGCACGCTTTGCCGCGCGGATTTTGGCCGATGATTTGGGCGACGCGGCCGAACAACCAGGCCTGGTGACACCTTATTTCAGTAAAGCGCGCTATATTAATCATTTAATTAGTTATGTTGACTTGACCAGTTTAAAGCCGCTCAAAGTGGTGATGGATTGTGGTAATGGTGCCGCAGGGGCGGTCATCCGAGATATTGCCGCGCAGTTGCCGTTTGAGTGTGTGTTTGTGAATGACACCCCGGATGGCAACTTCCCTAACGGCGTGCCGAATCCTTTGCTACCTACTATGCGTGAGATGACGGCAACCGCAGTGCGTGAGCATAACGCCGATCTTGGCATTGCGTGGGATGGGGATTTTGATCGCTGTTTTTTGTTTGATGAAACCGGTGAGTTTGTTGAGGGCTATTATCTGGTCGGCCTGTTAGCTAAAACGTTATTGGCCAAACAGCCCGGTGCCAAGATTATTTATGATCCGCGTTTAACCTGGAACACCATTGAGCAGGTAACGGATGCCGGTGGCGTGCCGATTCAATCTAAAACCGGCCATGCTTTTATTAAAGAGCGGATGCGGTTGGAAGATGCCTTGTATGGCGGCGAGATGTCCGCGCATCATTACTTTAAGGATTTTTTCTACTGCGATTCGGGGATGATTCCGTGGCTATTGATTACCCAGTTGATGTCGGTATCCGGCCAACCCCTCAGCGCGTTAGTGGCTGAACGGGTCGCGGCCTATCCCTGTAGTGGCGAATTGAATTACAAAGTGGCTGATGTGGCAGCGGTGTTAGCCCGCGTTCAGGCGCATTTTGCCGCCTTGAATCCGGTACAAGATGATACCGATGGCTTGGGATTGGATTTTGGTCATTGGCGTTTGAATATTCGGGCTTCGAATACTGAACCCTTACTGCGTTTGAATGTGGAAAGCAAGGGTGACCAAGCTCTCGTTTGGCATAAGGTTGCTGAGATAGAAAAATTGATTTCTGTATAGTCTTAATGGGCTATTTGAACATGAGAGCAAGAATATGAGTATCAAAATCTTGGTTACTGGCGGTGCCGGCTTTATTGGTAGTGCGGGGGTGCGTCATATTATTAATGACACCGATCATTCTGTGGTAAATGTTGATAAATTGACTTATGCTGGCAACCTCGAATCACTGCAAAGCGTTAGTGATCATGAGCGTTACGCCTTTGAACAGGTGGATATTTGCGATGCCGCAGAACTTAAGCGCGTATTCAGCCAACACCAACCTGATATTGTGATGCACATGGCGGCGGAGTCGCACGTTGACCGTTCTATTGATGGGCCGGGCGCGTTTATTCAAACCAATATTGTTGGTACTTATACCTTGTTGGAGCAGGCTAGGGCTTATTGGGCAGGCCTGCAAGGTGATAAAAAAGCCCATTTCCGTTTTCATCATATTTCGACGGATGAAGTTTATGGCGATTTACCCCACCCTGACGAGTTAGATCGCCACGCTGTGCTCGCGACAGAAAGCGGAGGTCATTGCGAGCGCAGCGAAGCAACCTCTGAAGAACAACCACTGCCGTTGTTCCAGGAAACCACCGCCTACGCGCCCAGCTCGCCCTACAGTGCCAGCAAAGCCGCCTCGGATCATTTGGTGCGCGCTTGGCTTAGAACCTACAATTTGCCAACTCTGGTGACCAATTGCTCTAACAACTATGGCTCTTATCATTTCCCAGAAAAACTGATTCCGTTGATCATTTTGAATGCCCTTGAAGGCAAACCCCTGCCCGTATATGGCAAAGGTAATCAAATTCGTGATTGGCTGTATGTCGAAGACCATGCCCGTGCTCTAGTCCTCGTTGCTACCCAAGGTAAAATAGGCGAAACCTATAACATCGGTGGCCATAATGAAAAACAAAATATCGAAGTGGTTAAAACCATTTGCGCGGTGCTAGAAGAATTGTATCCCAGCGAAAATAATCCCAATATTGACAGTTATTCGTGCCAGCCGGGCAATGCTGACAGCTACGCAGCTTTGATAAAATACGTTACCGATAGACCTGGCCACGATATGCGTTATGCCATCGACGCCAGTAAAATCCAGCGTGAACTCGGCTGGACACCGCAAGAAACTTTCGAATCAGGCATTCGCAAAACCGTGCAATGGTATCTTGATAACCAGGCCTGGTGCCAGCGTGTCCAAGATGGTAGTTATCAACGCGAACGCCTTGGACACTAGCAAAAATTAAAAATTAACAAATTAACAGGAGAGCAAATGTCTAAACGAGTTTATTGTATTGCGCAGTTTTTACCTAAGCCCGGTAAAGAGGCGGCGTTGTTTCGTGTGTTGCAACAGCTTGAACCGAATACGCTACGTGAAGAGGGTTGTATTCAATATCGAGTCACGCGTCAAATTACGAGTCCGTTTGCTGAGGGCAAAAGTTTTCCGATTGTGTTTAATGAGATTTGGTCTGATATGGCATGTTTTGAAGCCCATTGCCAGCGTAATGAGATTCAGGATTTTTTTGCTACATACTGTTTGGCGGAGGATGGCTTAGCGGCGGACTGGAATGTGTGTGTTTATTCTGATGAGCCGCAGGATTATGATGCACCAAAATTGTAAAAACGATCACCTCAGGCTTGCTATTCAGGTTAAAGTCGTTATAATTCACGCACGTTCGGGGCATGGCTCAGCCTGGTAGAGCACCGTCATGGGGTGGCGGGGGTCGTAGGTTCAAATCCTACTGTCCCGACCAATTTTGTTTTAGCCTTTCTGTATTTCTCATTTCGCCCTACGCGCGATTTATTATCCTAGATATTCCATTAACCGTTCAGTGAAGGCATTTTGCTGTGCTGCCCCCAAGGCTTGGTTGTTAATATCACTGACTAGGAAAATATCTTCGGCTTTTTCTCCGATAGTGACAATTTTTGCGTCGTGCAGACGTATTTTGCCATCTCGCAGGGCTCGTCCCACTTTCGATAGCAGGCCTGGTATGTCCTTAGTAATCACGGTGAGTTCGGTCAGCTGTGTGGACAGGGCTTTAAAGTGAATCTCGGTGGGGGTGCTAAAGTATTTTATGCGCCGCGAGTGACTGTGGTTGACAACCGGTGATAAGCCGCCTTCTGTTGCCAATTGTTCTTCTAGGCTGTAACGAATGCGGGCTAGGTCTTCTTCAGATTGAACAGGTTGATTGTGGCGGTCTAAAAAATAAAACAGTACAAGGGTGCGGTTGTCGTTACTAGTATAGACTTTTGCTTCAACAACCGTTAAACCCAAGCTTTCAAATACTTGGGTGATTTGGGCAAACATAAAGTCTCGATTTTTAGCTAAGAGTATTAATTCGGATGCACCGCGATGACTGGTGCCATTAATAGCAATAATGGTTGCTTGGTCAATTTGAACAGCAAGTAAACTGGTGAGTCGGGTGAGGTCTTTTGGCGAGTGGCGATTAAAAAAGGCCGTGTCTTTAAGTGCTTGCCACAAGCCTTGGTAATCTTGTGGTTTTAAGCCTTGTTTGTGCAGCATTTCCCTAGCGCGCTCTTGATGAATCAGTGCTTTTTTGGCCTTATCACGCGGAATTTCTTCGGCCTTATCAAGGGCTGTGGCGGTTTCGTTGTAGAGTTCCAAAAACAGCACGTTTTTCCAGTCATTCCAGACTTCTTTCGATGTTGAACGCACATCAGCAAGGGTGAGTAGATATAGATAATCGAGACGTTCTTGTGTGCCAACAAACTGACGGAATCCTTCAATGACTTCGGGGTCGGTTAGGTCTTTTCGTTGCGCAATAGTTGAAAATTCTAGATGGTAGCGAACTAACCAAGCAATAAGCTCCGTGTCGCGTTCGGGTAGATTATGTGCTACAGCGAATTCGCGTGCATCGACTTCCCCCAAGATTTCATGGGCACCTTTGCGGCCTTTGGCAATATCGTGAAAGAGTGCCGCTAAAAAGAGCACTTCCGGTTTGGCAATATTGTTGGCAACTTGGTGGGCGGTTGGAAATTCGTAGGCATAGTCTTTTATAAAAAAACGACGTAAGTTGCGGATCACCAATAGTGTGTGCTCGTCCACCGTATAGGCGTGAAAAATATTAAATTGCATCAGGCCGCTAATCTTTTGAAAAGCTGGGATGTAGGCTGCCAATAAGCCGTAACTGTGCATGCGTTTTAACGCCGCATTGACTCCCTTGGGTTGTCTAAAAATCGCCATAAATAGCGCTTTATTTATCGGGTCTTGGCGAAAGGATGGGTCGATTAAATGGAGGGCGTTGCGTAATAGTCGAATGGTGCGTGCTCGAATCCCTTGAATGGAGGGATTGTCTTCTAGAATGATAAAGATTTCGAGCAGAGCGGTGGGAAATTCATTAAATACTTGATCGTAACAAACATCTAAATAGCCGTTGCGTAATTGAAAGCGACTATTGATGGCGACAATACGGGCATAGGTGTCATTAAAAATGTCTTCTAAAAAGTGTTGGAGTAGAATTTCATTGAGTTTGACCACGACTTGGACATTGCGATAATAGCTATTCATAAATTGTTCAACAGCTAGCTTTTCGTCGGTGTTTTCGTAACCGAGCACCTGCGCTATTTGTTGTTGGTTGTCAAATAACAGTCGGTCTTCGCGTCGTTTTTTCAGTCGATGCAGGATAAAGCGAGCCCGATTTAGGAACTTGTAAGCGGCATCTAATTCGCGGTATTCTTCGGGGGTAATAAACGCATTTTGTACCAACTGATGCAGGCTAGAGGCATGGTAATGGCGTTTTGCGACCCAAATAATGGTTTGTATGTCGCGCAGCCCCCCCGGGCTTTCTTTTAGATTGGGTTCAAGTTGGTAAACCGTGTCGTTAAATCGGCGGTGTCGTGCAGTTTGTTCATCAATTTTGGCTTGATAAAAGGTTTGACTGGGCCAAAACTGCTTATCATGCCAAAGGTCTTGTAGTTGTTCAAAAAGCGAGTAATGCCCTGTAATCCAGCGCGCTTCTAACAGGTTTGTTGCCGTGGTAATATCGCTTAGGCCTTCGTTGTAGCAGTCTTCGAGCGTACGAATAGCATGGCCAACTTCAAGGCCGAGGTCCCATAAAAAACGGATAAAGTCACTGAGTTGTTCGTTTTGCTGTTCTAGCTGTGCAGGGTCAGCGTCGAGCGGCGGTCTGAGGATAAGAATATCGACATCAGAATAGGGGTGGAGTTCACCGCGGCCATAGCCGCCAACAGCCAGTAAGGCATAGGGCGCGTCATTAAAATAATGGTGCCATATTTTCTTGAGGATTTGATCAATAAAGGTAGCCCGTTCCAGTACGAGTGCCGATACGGGTTGACCTTGATCAAAACGTTCAAACTGGGTGTCGTTAAACTGTTTTAGCATGTCGCGCCCCACTTTAGCGGCATGCTGTGGATCGTTGAGTGCTTGCATGAAACTAACAGGTGGATTGGACGATGTCATTTATTAACCTTTTAGTTAAATGAGGGGCGTTGCTCGTGCTGGCGGAGAGTTAAAACTTCAACACCTTCGGGTGTGACGAGCAGTGTATGTTCCCATTGTGCTGATAGTTTGCGGTCTTTGGTGATGACTGTCCAGTTGTCACCAAGTAGTTTGACTTCATGCTTGCCAAGGTTAACCATCGGTTCGATAGTAAAGGTCATGCCTGGTTTTAAAATAATGTCTTTAAGTTCCTCTGCAGCATAGTGTAATACTTGGGGGGATTCGTGAAAGTCTTCACCAATGCCATGACCGCAGTAATCTTTTACCACCGAGCAGTCGGCTCGGTGGGCGTGGTCCTCTATGGCTTTCGCTACATCATAAAGTGACGCATTGGGTTTAACCTGATCAATGCCTTTCCACAAACATTCGTAAGCGACTTGGCAGATGCGATGGGCAAAGGGTTTGGCACCTTCTAAAACAAACATTTTACTGGTGTCGCCATGAAAGCCATCTTTGATGATGGTGACATCTATATTAATAATGTCACCTTTTTTAAGCTTTTTATCGTTCGGAATGCCATGACAAACCACATGATTTATAGAGGTGCAAATGGATTTGGGGTAACCATGATAGCCGAGCGTTGCAGGTACACTGTCTTGAACATCAATCATATAGTTATGGGCAAGTTGGTTAAGTTCTTCTGTGGTCACGCCCACTTTTACAAACGGGGTTAGATATTCTAAAACTTCGGCGGCGAGGCGTCCGGCTGTGCGCATTTTGGCTTGTTGTTCGGCAGATTTTAACTTGATCGACATATCCTATCTTGGTCCCTTAAGTCTGTATGTTAAGTCTGAGTGCCGTGTCAGTGCGATGACGCATGCAACGGCATGAATTAATTTATCCGCCAAGTCTAGCAGATTCCTTGCCTAAATTGGGAGGTTGTGGTATAAATGCGCCGCGCTTTGTAAGCGTATTCTTAATTTTAAAACACACGTGTTTTGTAACCTTGTTCGGGGTGCTTAAATTCAGTTATGTGCTGATTGAAGTTCGAGCAAGATGGAAGCACGGAGGCCTAACCCCAAATTGGAGAAAATCATGGCAAAAGTTACTATGCGTCAAATGTTAGAAGCTGGGTGTCACTTTGGACACCAAACTCGCTACTGGAACCCAAAAATGGGCCAGTATATCTTTGGCGCGCGCAATAAAATTCATATTGTTAACCTAGAAAAAACCTTACCTATGTTTAACGATGCATTGAACTTTGCAGGTTCAGTGGTCGCAAACAAAGGCAAAATCCTATTTGTTGGCACCAAGCGCGCTGCGCGTGAAGTCGTTGCTCAAGAAGCGACTCGTTGTGGTATGCCTTATGTTAACCACCGTTGGTTAGGTGGTATGTTAACTAACTTTAAAACCATCAAGCAGTCAATCAAGCGTCTGAAAGAACTTGAAGCTATGTCACAAGATGGCACGTTTGAGAAAATTACCAAGCGTGAAGTGTTAACCCTAACCCGTGAAATGGAAAAATTAGAGTTGTCTTTAGGCGGTATCAAAGACATGCGCGCTATGCCTGATGCCATTTTTGTTATCGACACAGGTAATGAAGACATCGCTATTTTAGAAGCTAAGAAACTAGGTATTCCGGTTATTGGTGTGGTTGATACTAACAACAATCCTGATAATGTTGATTATATTATTCCAGGTAACGATGATGCGATCCGTGCGATCAAATTGTACCTAGAGTCAATGGCAGACGCGGTATTGGAAGCAAAAGCGTCTATTACTACAGGTGCAGCGGATGAATTTGTAGAAGCGACTGAAGAAGCGGAAGCGACCGCTTAATCCATTTTAATAATCAAATCGAAAAGGAAGAGATATGGCTGTTTCTGCCGCTTTAGTTAAAGAACTACGTGAGCGTACCGGTGCCGGTATGATGGATTGTAAAAGAGCCCTAGATGAAACGCAGGGTGATTTGGACGCAGCAAATGAGTTTTTGCGCGTTAAGGGTATGGCGGGTGCTGATAAAAAGGCCGGTCGTGTTGCTGCAGAAGGTGTGATTGCGATTGCCATTGCTGACGATAAAAAATCGGCAGCCATTGTTGAAGTTAACTGCGAAACTGACTTTGTTGCTAAAGGTGATGAATTCAAAGGTTTTGCTGATGAAGTGGCGGCGATCGCGTTGGCCAATCAGGTTGTATCGGCAGATGAGCTAGCCAATCTAAACATGGCTTCAGGTAAAACAGTTGACGAAACACGTCGTCAGTTGGTTGCGAAGATTGGTGAAAACATGCAAGTTCGTCGAATTGAGTTGGTTGCAACGGATTCGGGCGAAATTGGCAGTTACCAGCATGGTGAGAAAATTGGTGTGGTTGTCGCAATGGATCAGGGTAATGAAACCTTGATTCGCGATGTGGCTATGCATGTTGCGGCTACTAAGCCGCAAGCTATTTCTGCTGATGATCTTGACCAGGCTGTGGTGCAAAAAGAGCGCGAAATCTTAACCGATCAAGCAAAAGAAAGCGGTAAGCCAATGGAAATCATTGAAAAAATGATTGATGGTCGTATCCGCAAGTTCTTGCAAGAGGTTACATTGTTGGGTCAGCCGTTTGTTAAGGACCCAGATCAAACAATTGAAGCGCTTTTAAAGCAAAATAGTGCCTCAGTGACTCGCTTTATTCGCTTAGAAGTGGGTGAGGGTATTGAGAAGCAAGAAGTTAACTTTGCAGAAGAAGTTGCCTTGGCTGCTAAAGCTGTACAGGGTTAATTTTTTCTAGTTTGAATGCGCTGAGTCGTTGCAACAGCTTTTGTTGCTCTGTACTTGGCGCATTTTTAGTAATCAACTTTGTAAAGTCGTTAAAGCTAAATGATAGGCGCGGTTAGTGTCGTGCATTTAGCTGTAGTGATTTAGAAACGGGTTAAGAATTAAAGATAAAAGGATCAAGTATGTCTGCTTACCAGCGTATCTTATTGAAGTTTAGTGGCGAAGTGCTGATGGGTCGTCAGGATTTTGGTTGGGATATGCAGGTGATTGAGCAGGTGGCTGATCAAGTCAAGGCGATTCGAGCTCAGGGCGTCGAGGTGGGTCTGGTCATTGGCGGCGGTAATGTGTTTCGAGGCGCACAAGTGCAATCGTCCAAAATTGCGCGCAGCACGGCAGATCAAATGGGGATGCTAGCAACCTTAATGAATGGCGTAGCGTTGCGTGATGTGTTGCAAGCGCACGGTGTGCAGGCACGACTAATGAGTGCATGGTCGATGGAGGCACTTGCCGAAACCTTTAATGCGGATCTGGCTAAAAAAGCCTTGGCTGCCGGCGATGTGGTGATTTTTGCTGGGGGGTCTGGTAATCCATTTTTTACCACCGATACGGCGGCGGCATTACGTGGCATTGAGATACAGGCCGATGTTGTTTTAAAAGCGACCAAGGTAGACGGTATTTATACTCGGGATCCAAATAAGTATAGCGATGCAGAACGCTTGCAGACACTTACTTATGAGCAGGTTATTCAACAAGATATTGCGGTAATGGATTTGGCGGCCTTTGCGCTTTGTCGTGAGCATGCTATGCCCATTCGTGTTTTTGATATGTTAAAGCCAGGTGCGTTAGAGCGTATTGTGGCAGGTGAAGATGAAGGCACCTTGGTGTCAAAAGGAGAGGTTTAAATGTTGTCGGAAATTCGTCAAGATGCCGAAGTACGCATGCAAAAAAGTGTTGAAACACTGGTTGGTAACTTTGCCAAAATTCGTACTGGCCGTGCCCACCCGAGTATTTTAGATACGGTTAAGGTTGATTACTACGGCACTGAAGTGCCGGTGAGCCAAGTCGCCAATATTAATGTGGAAGACGCACGGACCTTGGCTGTTCAACCTTGGGAGCAGCCAATGTTACAAAAAATTGAAAAAGCGATCATGATGTCTGACCTAGGTATTAATCCGGTCACTACCGGCAATATGATGCGGATTCCCATGCCGATGTTAACGGAAGAGCGCCGTAAAGAATTTGCGAAGTTGGCGCGCTCTGAGGCTGAAAATGCCAAGGTTGCTATTCGCAATATTCGACGCGATGCCAACGGGAGTGTTAAAGACTTGTTAAAAGACAAAGAAATTACCGAAGACGAAGCACGCCGTTCGGATGACGACATTCAAAAGTTAACCGATAAATACGTGGGTGAAGTGGATGGTTTGCTTGCGGATAAGGAAGCCTCCTTGTTAGAAATTTAAGTCGAATTTTGTGCCTAATTAAGGCATAATCCTTATGTTCGTAATCAACAACGGCCCAAATTTGGGCCGTTGTTTTATTTAGTTAACGAGGATGACATTGTTTGACTAATCAATCCAATCAGTTCTTATCTGACGAGAACGTGCACTTGCCAAAGCATATCGGCATTATTATGGATGGTAATGGTCGTTGGGCTAAAAAACGGTTTTTGCCACGTTATGTCGGCCATCAAAAAGGCCGTAATGCGGTGCGCAAGATTATTGAAGCGGCGATGAACCGCGGTGTGCATGCGCTGACACTATTTGCCTTTAGTACTGAAAATTGGCGCCGTCCAGCAGACGAAGTATCTAAGTTAATGGCTATGTTTTTAAAGGCCTTGCAAAAAGAAGTTGATACGCTGCACAAACATAATGTTAGGGTGCGTGTTATTGGTAACAAGCAGGGTTTTTCTGAGGATATTCAAGCCTATATCGATCGTGCTGAAAAGCTGACCCAGCATAATACGGCACTGCATTTAAATATCGCGGCAAATTATGGCGGGCGAGCCGATATTGTTACCGCTGTTCAAAATTGGCAGCAGGCGCATCCAGATTTGTCGATTGATGCGCTTACGCCGGATGCTTTACATCCCTTTCTTAGTTTGGCCGACTTGCCCGAGCCTGATTTGTTAATTCGTACCGGTGGGGAGCAACGTATCAGTAACTTTATGATTTGGCAAATGGCTTACGCGGAGTTTTATTTTACCGCGACTTTATGGCCTGATTTTGATGAGGCCGAGCTTGATCTAGCCTTAGCGTCTTTTGCGCAGCGTCAACGACGTTTTGGGCAAACAGGCGAGCAGGTCGCGCAATGTTAATGCCTCGGATTCTTACCGCACTGGTGCTATTGGTATTAGCAGGCCTGGCGTTATTTGTCGCAGATGAAAGCTGGTGGCCTTATATTGTGTTAGGCGTGGTGGCTTTGGCGGCATGGGAGTGGCCTAACTTATACGGCATGCGCGCTGAAATGCTTAAAATTAGCTATAGCCTAGTCGTTGTAAGTTGTGTATGGAGTCTGTGGCAACTTAATCTAGCCTCTTGGCTGTATGGTCTGGTGTTTATTCAATTGCTTGCGATTGGCTTTGGCGTATGGCGTTATCAGCGTGCGCAAGGGCAGGTGTATTTGTACCAAAATATCTATGTGGCCATGGCTTTAGGTGCGATCTTTATTTCCGCATTAGGATTGGCGCTTATTGAACTACGCTTAGCTTATTCTGTTTGGGTATTACTTTATGCCATGGCACTGGTGTGGATAATGGATAGCGGTGCTTATTTTGCTGGGCGGCAGTGGGGTAAACGTAAGTTAGCGGTCTATGTTAGCCCAGGTAAAAGCTGGGAAGGTGTTTGGGGCGGCTTGGCTTTGGTGGCGTTATTTGCGCTAAGTGTTATCCTGAGCGGTGGATTGGATTATCTTAGTGCAGGGCAAGACCTTAATATCATTGCATTTGTGGGATGGAGCCTGGTTGTCGCCTTTATATCTGTTGGTGGCGATTTATTTGAAAGTTTGTTGAAGCGCCAGTCGGGAATTAAGGATAGTAGTCGTTTGTTGCCTGGCCATGGTGGCGTACTGGATCGTGTGGATAGTCTATTGATTGCACTGCCATTGTTCTGGGTGGGATGGGTATGGTTACTAGCCTAGCTTGGTCTTTGCTTGGTTTTGTCGTGATCATTGGCGTGCTGGTTACCATTCACGAATGGGGTCACTATGCTGTAGGCCGTTGGTTTAAGGTTAAGGCGGAAGTATTTTCTATTGGTTTTGGCAAACCTATCTGGACGCGCAAAGTGGGTGAAACCCAGTTTCAATTGGCTGCGATTCCGTTGGGTGGGTATGTTCGTTTTTTGGATGAGCGTAATGGTCCCGTTGCGGAGGATGAAAAACACCGCGCTTTTAATCGTCAATCAGTTTATAAGCGTTTTGCCATAGTCGCTGCCGGTCCTGCGATTAATTTAGTCTTTGCTTGGTTGGTGTATGTTTTTATTTATTCCGTTGGGGTGGCTCAATCCAAAGCATTGTTTACTATTGAGCCAGAAGTAACACCGGTTTCTGAGGCGATGGCCTCTATAGGTGAGCTGGGCAGATCGACTGAGCAGGCCTGGTGGATTACGCAGGTAAATGGGCGTGATATCTATGGTTGGCAAGGGGTGTCACAGGCGGTGGGAGAGGGGGTGATTAACCAACGCAGTCACCTAACATTAACTGTTTCGCCCAATATTGATGCATCAACACCGTTACAAACCTACTATGTTGAGTTGCCCATTAATCATTTAAATATTAACGATTTTAGTGCTGACCGAGTATTTGAGATGGGCTGGGCCGGTTATTTGCCACCCTTGCCCGCTAAACTTGACCGTGTTATTTCAGCCAGTGCAGCCGATCAAGCAGGCCTGCGTAGTGGTGATATTATTGATCGGGTTGATGGTGAAAGGGTAGCTAGTTGGCAGGCGTTTGTGGCTTGGGTGCAGGCTCACCCGGGCGAAACAGCGCAAATTAGCTATCGCCGTGATGGTGCCGAGTTCAATACTTGGGTACAATTAGCCGAAATTGAGGTAAATGGCGTTAAGCGGGGTCAATTCGGCGCCAGCGTCTATCAAGACCCTGAGATTATTCGCCAATACCAGCAAACCCAACAACTGGGTTTATGGGCAGCATCCGTTGCGGGTTATGAGCAGACTAAAACCCTGGTTAGTATGACGTTAAAGATGTTACAACGCATGGTGACCGGTGAGGTTAGTTTAAGCCATTTGTCTGGTCCGATTAGTATTGCTGACTTTTCTGGACAGGCGATACAATCTGGCTGGGTACAGTTTTTAACGCTTATGGCACTGCTTAGCTTGAGTTTGGGTATTTTGAATTTGTTGCCCATTCCAATGCTTGATGGCGGGCATTTGACTTACTATATATATGAAATGATACGAGGCAAGCCGGTAAGCGAGAGCTTTGAAATGGCGGCGCAGCGTGTTGGATTTTTAATGATTGCAGGCTTGACGCTTTTAGCGATTTCCAATGACCTGCTAAGGCTATCAAATGGATAATAAGATTACGCAGTATTTCAAACCAAAATTACTTGCAACCTTCTGTGCAATGAGTCTGGCTGCCCCTGTTGTAGCGGGAGACTTTGTAGTGACAGATGTCAAGGTTATCGGTAATGAGCGTATTGGCTTTGAGACCCTCAATACCTATTTACCTGTGCAAGTGGGTGAAACCTTAACCCTAGGCCTTGAGCAGGAAAGCATACGCGCATTATTTCGGACTGGTTTTTTTAATGATATTGCCTTGTATCGTGGTGAGCAGGATGAGTTAATTATTGAAGTAGTGGAGCGCCCCTCTATTGCAGATATTGATATTAGTGGCAATCGGCTGATTAAAACCGATGACCTTAAAAAAGCGCTCACCAGTCTGGGGATTACTCAGGGTAAAATTTTTAATCCGGTGGAGATGGAACGGGTTATCCTGGATTTACGTCGCCAATATCATAACCAAGGCTACTATGCCGCCCAGGTAAAGATTAGCGCGGAAGAATTGCCGCGTAATCGTGTTGCACTGAACATTGAGGTTGTTGAAGGCCTGCCTGCTTCCATAGAACGGATCAGTCTTGTGGGTAATCATACCTATAGTGATCGTCGCCTAAAGGGTCAATTGTTGTTAAAAGAACATGTGGTGTTTGGCAGTGCGGATAAATATTCACGTCCTAAGTTACAAGCAGACTTAGAAACCTTACGCTCATTTTATTTGGATCGTGGTTTTGCCGAATTTGATATTAATTCTTCACAAGTCGCTTTATCAGAGGATTTAACGGAGGTATATATCTCGGTTAATTTGACGGAAGGGCCACAGTACCGTCTAAATCAGCTGACCTTTAGCGGGTCTGATCGAATAGATGAAGCGAGCTTATATGAGCTGCTTAACCTGGAAACGGGTGAATTATTTTCACGCAGTCAGATTATTGCGGGTATCAACGCCATTCGAGATAGATTTAGTGACAAAGGCTTTGCATTTGCCGATGTTGATCCACAAGTTGATCTAGACCCTGAAACCCAGCTGGCCAACATCAATTTTGTGCTAGAAGAAGGATCGCGCGTCTATGTGCGTCAAATTGAAATAGAGGGCAATACCCGTACTCGCGACCATGTGCTTAGACGTGAAATGCGTCAATATGAGAAGGCGCCTTATTCACTTCAAGCCGTTCGCCAATCGACATCGCGCCTAAATCGTCTAGGCTACTTCTCGAGTGTAGATGTTGATACGCGACGTGTTTCAGATGATGAGGTAGATCTTGTGATTCGAGTGGAAGAACAGCCCACTGGCTCGTTTACCGCAGGCATTGGGTTTTCCCAGTTGGATGGTATCAGCTTTAACTTAGGGATTGCGGAAAAGAACGTTTTAGGCACGGGTAATGAGTTAGAACTGAGTGTCAATTCATCGGTGGCCATTCAAAGTGCGGATTTAGGGTTTACCAATCCTTATTTCACCAAAGATGGTGTCAGTTTATCAACAGGGATTTTTTACAGTAAGGTCAATGCTTCTGAGCTAAATATTACCGACTATACGCTTGATCGTCTTGGCGCAAGAATCAGTGTCGGTTACCCAACTTCAGAACTGACCCGTTTAAATATGGGCTTGCGTGTTGAAGAAGTAGGTGTGAACTGTAACGCCAGCGGTTTCCGTGACTGTAATGATTTTGTAAGAGACTTCGGTAAGCAAAATGCGGTCCTGTCGCTTACCGGTGGTTGGCGCTATGATAGCCGCAACAGTTTTTTCTTCCCAACGGAAGGTCATCGTGCCAGCGTATCGGCGCAAGCTGCTATTCCTGGAACCTCTGACGTGACCTTTTATAAAGTCTTTTTAGATGAAGCCTGGTGGACCCCGCTAACCGATAATTTCACGTTAAAATTATCCGGTTCTTTGGCCTTTGGTGAAGGCTATGGTGATTTGACGCGGTTACCTTTTTATGAGCGCTTCTTTGCCGGTGGGATCGGGTCCGTGCGTGGTTTTGAGCCAAACTCATTAGGTGGCTTTTATACACCAGCGGAAGGATCAAATCGACCACGTGGTGGCGATGCGCGAGCTATTACAACAGCGGAATTAGTGTTTCCCATGCCTTTAATTGAAGATTCCAGTAATATTCGTTTAAGCTGGTTTGTCGATGGCGGTAATATCTACTCCACGCTGGATGAGGTGGATCCCAGTGAATTTAGAGTGGCTACGGGGCTAGGTTTTTCTTGGATTACACCTGTCGGGCCATTAGCATTTAGCTTTTCAAGGCCGTTAAAAACGGAAAAAGGTGATAAAACGCAGTCATTCCAATTTAGCTTAGGGGTTCCTTTTTAATCGATAAGCTTACAAAAAATGAGTGAATGCTTTATATTAATTTACATTTTGAGCGGAATATAAGTATGCGTCGTTGGTTGGCAATAAGTTTTATCGCTGGTTTTTTAGGCTTGCAGTCTTTACCGTTAGTTGCGCAAACTGGCGCGGTAAAGGTGGGGGTCGTGAATGTTGCTGTGTTGCTCGAACAGTCGCCCCAGGCTAAACGTGCCAGTGCAAGTTTAGAAAGCGAGTTCTCATCACAGCAGCAAGAGCTCATTGAGCTTAATAACAAGATGGAGCAAAAACAACGTGGGTTCAATCGTGATCAGTTGGCCATGACAGAGTCACAACAAAACTTACGGGAACGTGAAATTGCAATTTTGGGTCGAGAAATCCAGCGTAAACGTAATGATGTACAGGAATTGCTTAATATAAGACGCAATGAAGAATTGGCCAAGTTACAAAATGTGGTGAATGATGCGATTCGTGAAGTAGGGCAGCGTGAAGGGTTTGACCTGATATTGTACGAGGGTATTGCATTTACCAGTGCGCGAGTGGATTTAACCCAACAAGTTTTATCCTATATGACGGAGCTGCACGACCGGTCTAGCACCGAATTTAATCGCTAGTCATACATTAAAATAAGCTATAGAACAAAGGTAGGTGCTTGTGGGATATACAGGTCAACAGTTGCTTAATCACTTGCAGCAAGCAGGCATGGAAGCGATTGCTCATGGCGAGCTACCTAGCGATTTGGTTGGCGTTGCACCGCTGTGTCAGTCCAATCAACAGCAAGTCAGTTTTGTGAGTCAGGCTAAGTATTTAAAACAGCTGCATGCAACACAAGCAGGCCTGCTATTGTTAAACCCTTCATGGTTAGATCAGTACACCCTAGATTGTCCGGCTATTTTGGTTGCGGATCCTTACGCAGCTTATGCTTTAGTCTCACAACTGTTTTATCCAAACCCACGTCAGGCGTCGGGTATTCATCCACAAGCCGTGGTCAATAGAGGCGCCCAAATTGCATCTTCTGCTGTGATTGGGCCCTTTGTAGTCATTGAAGCGGGCGCAGTGATTGGTGAAGACGTCGTTATTTCATCGCACAGTCGAATTGCGACGGGCGCCAAAGTAGGTGCCAGAAGTCGAATTGATAATAATGTATCCATTCTGCATTACTGTGAAGTCGGTGAGGATTGCCATATTAAATCAGGTGCGGTCATTGGCGGCGATGGTTTTGGTTTTGCACCCTATCAGGGACGCTGGTTAAAAATTCCTCAAATTGGACGTGTCTTAATAGGTCATCGTGTTTCGATTGGCTCAAATACTTGCATTGATCGTGGCGCCTTGAAAGACACTATAATTGGCGATGATTGTATTATCGATAATTTGGTACACATAGCACACAATGTTGAAGTGGGTCAGGGCACAGCTATGGCTGCCCAGGTGGGTATTGCAGGCAGTACCAAAATTGGCGCTTATTGTGTGTTTGCAGGCCAGGCGGGTGCGGTTGGTCATGTTACTATCGCTGACAAAACAACCTTTATGGCGCGTGGAGCACCTGCCAGTGATATTGTGGAATCAGGTGTTTATTCAGGTTTTCCGGCCATACCGCACACCCAGTGGCAAAAAAGTAAAGTTCAGATACGCAAACTAAATGATTTAACACAGCGTGTTAAACAGCTTGAAAAAAAGCTGGCTCAGTTCTCAACGGAAGGTGAATAGTTGCCTGCTGATTTAATTAGGAAATTAAATAATGTTAGATATCAAAGATATATTCGACTACTTGCCACACCGTTATCCATTTTTATTGGTCGATCGGGTGACCGAGATTGAACTTGGGGTTTCGCTTAAAGGTTATAAAAATGTGACCTTTAATGAGCCGCAGTTTACCGGGCACTTTCCCAATAATCCAATCATGCCGGGGGTGATGATTGTTGAAGCTATGGCACAGTGCACTGGCATTTTGGCGTTTAAATCGCAAGAGTTAAAGCCAGATGGCACGACGATGTATTATCTAGCGGCTATAGATAATTGCCGTTTTAGGCAGCCTGCTGTTCCGGGTGATCGGTTGGATTTTTCGGTTAAGACCACAGGGCAAAAGCGCGGAATTTGGAAGTTTGAGTGTGAAACACGTATTGATGGTAAGGTTATTGCGTCTGCTGATTTAATGTGTGCAGAACGAAAGGTGTAGCTATGTCAGGGTTAATTCATTCAACCGCCGTTATTCATCCGCAAGCCGAATTAGCAGATGATGTGCGGGTAGGCCCATTTTGTGTCGTTGGGGCGAATGTCAAAATAGAGCAAGGCTGTCAGCTCGATGCCCATGTGGTGATTGAAGGGCACAGCCACATTGGGCCCAATAATCGTTTTTTTCCATTTAGTTGCATTGGTGCAGAACCCCAAGATAAAAAGTATCGTAATGAACCTACCGAGTTACGCATAGGCACCGATAACACTTTTCGTGAAAATGTGACGGTTAATACGGGCACGGTGCAAGACCTTGGTTACACGGCCATCGGTGATCATAATTGGATCATGGCAGGCGTGCATATTGCCCATGATTGTATCGTAGGTAATAACACGATTTTTGCTAATGCCGTGGCACTTGCCGGTCATGTGAAAGTCGATGATTGGGCTATCTTAGGTGGCTACACCCTGGTTCATCAATTTTGTCACATTGGTGCGCATGCGTTTTGTGGTATGGGTAGTGTCATTAACCAGGATGTGCCTAATTATGTGGTGGTGTCAGGCAATATTGCCAAACCACACGGGATTAACTCAGAAGGCTTAAAGCGTCGAGATTTTGATGAGGCACAAATCAGTTTAATTAAAAAAGCCTATCGTATCTTGTACCGTAAAGAATTTAAGTTAAACGATGCAATTATTGAAATACAAGCGCTGAATGATCATCGAGGCACACTCGATTCATTAGTGGCGTTTTTATCGCAAGATCATCATAGTGGCATTATCCGCTAGAGCGATGTTAAATCAACATGAGCCAGTTTTTGCGCTGGTTGCTGGGGAACTGTCCGGTGATACTCTCGGCGCTGATTTGATGCAGGGCTTGCTTGATCTTTATCCTAATGCACGTTTTGTGGGGATCGGCGGACCTAAAATGCAAGCCTTGGGATTAGAGAGTTGGGCGGATATGAGTCAGCTCTCTATTATGGGTTTTGCCGAAGTCATTAAACACCTACCTAAATTATTAAAATTGCGAGCCCATTTAGCGGCACGGATCATCGCGCTGAAACCCCATGCTTTTATTGGCATTGATGCGCCTGATTTTAATTTAGGCTTGGCCAAAAAGCTGAAACAAGCAGGCCTGGTTACCTTACACTATGTTAGCCCGTCTATTTGGGCATGGCGTCCTAAACGTATTCATAAGATTAAAAACTCTGTATCGGGGATGCTGGTACTGTTTCCTTTTGAAGAAGCCATTTATCAGCAACACCAGATTCCGGTGACCTGTGTTGGCCACCCCCTTGCGCAACAGGTTGCCAATAACCCTGATGAACCTGCGCTCATTAGTGCGGCAAAGACAACGCTGGGTATTACGAATGAGCAGCCATTGATGGCGGTATTACCGGGTTCGCGTTTAAGTGAAGTTACTAGCATGGCGCCTGTTTATTTGGCAACGCTTTTAAAACTACATCCGCGTTTTCCGGCCTACCAGTTTGTTATTCCATGCGTTAACCAGCGAGTTTATGAGCTACTGGCAGACATGGTGGCGCATCAAGCACCAGGCCTGCCGATTAAGTTGGTGCAAGTGCCCGCGCAAACGGTCATGCAAGCGAGTGATTTGGTATTGGTGACATCGGGTACGGCGACACTCGAAACCGCGTTAATGGCGCGTCCGATGGTCATTGCGATTAAGGTTCACCCCCTGTCTTATTGGATAATGAAGCGTATGGCGTTATTACCCTGGGTGGGCTTACCAAATATTTTGGCGCAGCAAACTATCGTACCGGAATTTATTCAACATGATGCTCGTGCTGATAAATTAGCCTTAGCTTTGGGTCAGTTAATAATAGATTCCCAAGTGCGTGATGCCCAGCGACAGCACTTTTATCAGCTTAAACAGACTCTGCAACGTGACTCTGGGCGCTTAGCTGCCCAAGCCGTGTCTGAACTCGCCGGTTTAAACAAGGCAAAAGTGTCATGAGCCAATCGAATCTTGACTTAGCGCCGATTAGGCTAGCCGCCAAAGACTATCCCTATTCAGTTGGGGTGGATGAAGTGGGCCGAGGTCCTTTGGTGGGTGAGGTGGTTGCGGCGGCGGTGATTTTGCCTGCCGACCATGGTTTATTGTTAACCGACTCAAAAAAACTATCGGCAAAAAAGCGTGAATCCTTGGCCGAGCAAATTAAAGCGGTGGCGGTGGATTATGCTATTGTGGGGGCATCGCCGGCACAAGTTGACCAGTACAACATTTTGCAGGCGACCCTATGGGCGATGAGGCAGGCTGTACTTCAATTAAAGCATCCCATTAAACAGGTTTATGTCGATGGCAATCGTTGTCCTGATTTAGACTGTTCTTGCCAACCCGTGGTAAAAGGGGATTTGCGTCTTGATATTATCAGTGCGGCGGCCATTATTGCCAAGGTTTATCGTGATCAGCAAATGATGCAATTACACCAGCAGTTTCCAGAATATGGTTTTGATCGGCATAAGGGCTATCCTACGCCAGTGCATCTAAAAGCGCTCGCAGACTATGGCGCGCTACCGATGCACCGTAAGAGTTTTAAGCCGGTAAATGATGTGTTGAATCGCAGTTGAGTGTGGTGTAGTTTTGTTATACTAAAAGCATTTTTGAGAAACTAAATTCGTTAAAAGTGAGTGGCTTATGTCGGCAAGTCTTGAGCAAATTGAAAAAACCGCTAACCTGAGTAAAAACAATCAATTGAGCTTGATGGTTTTTCAAGTGCATTTTAGTGATGAGCAACATCGTGAGCCGCCGTTTTATGGTATGAACGTTTTTAAAGTCAGAGAAGTGTTAGAGGGGCGCGCTTACCCTATATCCCCGATGCCAGATACTAATCACTTGGTTGAAGGTATGATTGAGTTACGTGGTGTTTACCTGCCCGTCATTGATTTGCCTCAGTGGATGGGTTACACCATGACTCCAGAGCAGCGTGAAAAATCAATCATTATCGTAGCCGATTTTAGTCGTAATTTTATAGGCTTACGTGTAGCGCATATTCATGGCGTGGAAGAAAAAGATTGGCAGGACATTAAACCGGCTAGTAATTACAACCTCAATGCACAATCTGCACAGATCGTTAACCACACCTATTTAGAAAACTCTGACAAGCTTTGTTATATTCTCGATATTGAAAAACTATTGATTGAAGCCATGCCCTCAATGGCCAAGAAAATTTTCTCTTCAGCAGAAGAAGTTGACCCCTCATTAGTTAAGTTAAGTGAACTGGTGCGTACTAAAACATTGCTTTATGCCGAAGACAGTCGCTCGATTCAACAGTATATGAATCAGGTATTTGAGCGTTTGGGTATTCCAGTAAAAGGCTTTGATAATGGCCGTCTACTGCTAAATTATTTGGCAAGTTTAGAAAATATAGACGACATTTCGATGGTATTTACAGATCTAGAAATGCCAGTAGCATCGGGTCACACAGTTATCAAGGAAATGCGCGCCCATCCAGAATGGCACAAGCTGCCGATTGTTGTGCATACTTCAATGACCAGTGAGAATAATGAGCGAGAAGTACTCGCGATGGGGGCCGATGGCTTTATTGGTAAGGTGGATACCCATTTGATTGTTAATACTATTGAAAAATTACAACAAACCCATCCACGCTTCAAAAAAGCCTAATTATCAAAAAATTAAGCCATAAAAAAAACCGCCTGATCAGGGCGGTTTTTTGTATCATCCGGTTGCGTCTAAATTAAGACGCTATTCAATTAACGCTGACGCGCTTTGAACTTAGGATTGGTTTTACAAATAACGTAAACCTTACCGCGACGACGCACAACTTGGCAGTCTTTATGACGTGTTTTTGCTGATTTTAATGAAGATAAAATTTTCATGATTATTACCTAGGTTAGTGTTGATTCAAATTTGAAGTGCGCATTCTACTCACAATTCCCCTAAATGTCTAGCGATTACAATCAATAATACACAAGATAAGGGGTTTAAGGTATCCTAGGCACTTTTGGATCAATGTGATACTGAGGGCAGATGTTTGGCTAAACCCGACCTAAAAACGACCTTAACGACTATTTTTGCCAGCAACGGCAGGCTCAGTGAGTTTGTCGAGGGCTATCAGCCGCGTCAAGCCCAAGTTGATTTAGCCCAAGCGGTCGCTAAATCGATTGATGATGCAGGCCTGCTCGTTGCCGAAGCAGGGACGGGTACGGGTAAAACCTTTGCCTATCTCATCCCAGCAATTTTATCAGGCAAAAAAATCTTGGTATCTACCGCCACCAAAAATCTGCAGCAGCAACTTGTCAGCAAAGACTTGCCAAAATTAAAAAAAATTTGTCAGCGCTACCCTAAAATCCTATTGCTAAAAGGGCGAGAAAACTATCTTTGCCAAGCAAGGTTAGAGTTAGCGCCGCTGCAAGACGCATTAACCAAAACTGAAAAACAAACGCTCGGACAGATTCAAGTGTGGGCCAGCAAAACCAAAACCGGCGATTTAAGTGAATGCCCAGGTTTAGCTGAAACAGATGGACTATGGCAAAAAGTCTGTGCCAAATTGGAGTTTTGCCAAGCCAATAATTGCCAAAAAGACAGTGAGTGTTTTTATCCGCAACGCAAAGTACAAGCCAGCGAAGCCGATATTATTGTGGTTAACCATCATTTGTTTTGTGCTGATCTGGCATTGCGCGAACAAGGAATTAATGAGCTGTTACCAGCGTGTGATGTATATATATTTGACGAAGCGCATCAACTCGCCGACATCGCCGCACAGTTTTTAGGGTTTAACCTCAGTCGTTTTCAACTTGAAGAACTGGTTCGTGAAATAAAAGAAGCGCAGGCGTCTGAAGCTGCCGATAGTCAAGAGCTAGTCGATCGTGCTCAGGCATTGCAAGCGCATCTTAAGGCTCTCAACGCGACATTAGGCAGTTGGGATAAACGTTGGACATGGCAAGAGCTACAAGCGACCTCAGCGTTTATGGACACGGTCGATGAATTACTCAGTCATTTGCAAGCGCTTTATGATCAACTTAGCCAGTTAGAGAAGCGCGGTAAGTTATTAGCGAGTTTGGCACGAAAAGTCCAAGGTTGGGTCGACAACCTTGCTCATTGGATTCAAAGTGATGACCCCACTCAGGTACGCTGGGTAGAATCATCGCAAGCGCGTTTTCGGTTAAGTTTAGTGCCACTGAATGTGGATGGCCCGTTTAATCGACAACGCGCCGCACTCGGTGGCAGTTGGATTTTTACGTCAGCGACCCTCAGTGTGCAGGGGCAGTTTGACTATTTTATGCATCGGCTGGGCTTACAAAAAGCAGAGACCCTTTCTTTAGCCAGTCCGTTTGATTATGCCAAACAAGCCGCGATTTACCATCCTGTTGGTTTGCCTGACCCCAAACAAAGCGATTACATTAAAATCTGTTTGCGTGCCATCTGGCCGTTATTACAATTGAGTGGTGGTCGAGCATTTTTACTCTTTACCAGCTTCAAAGCACTCAATGAGGCAAAAGCGATTTTAGCGCCACACTGGGATGGCAAGTTATTTGTGCAGGGTGAGGGCGATAAAAATAGTTTGCTAGAGCAGTTTAAACTGGCCAAGCGGGGTATTTTGCTGGGCACGCAAAGTTTTTGGGAAGGGGTAGATGTGAAAGGGGACGCGTTACAACTCGTTATGATCGACCGTATTCCGTTTAGTCCGCCTGATGACCCGATTGTGCAAGCACGCGAAGCCTATTTGAAATCACAAGGCTTAAACGGTTTTGCCCATTTTCAGTTACCTGAAGCGGTCATGAATCTTAAACAAGGCTGTGGCCGTTTAATTCGTGATACCGAGGATCGTGGCGTATTGGTGTTATGTGATCCGCGCTTAACCCAAAAAGGCTATGGCAAACGCATTCGTGATAGTTTGCCGCCTTTTCCCTGGTATGAGCAGCCTGACCCGGTTAAACAGTTTTTATCGAAATAAAGGATAGTCTGCATGTCAGCGATTTTAGCCCTTGATGCCACTACGGCTAATTGTTCAGTGAGCCTGGTGTTTGAAGATGGTCATGCCATAACCCGCAGTGAGTGGGTGCCACAAGGCCATGCGCGTGTGATCTTGCCTTGGGTTGATGAGGTGTTACAGCAGGCACAGCTCGACCCACAGCGTTTACGTGCACTCGCCTGGGTGCAGGGACCAGGTGCTTTTACCGGTTTACGTATTGCTGCTGGGGTGGTGCAAGGCTTAGCCATGGGTTGGCAAAAACCAGTCATTAGCCTGCCCAGTCTCAGTGTATTAGTCAATCAAATCCCCGCGGGCCAGCGCGAGCTAGGCGGACGATATTGGGCGTTACTCGATGCCAGAATGAATGAAGTTTATGCCCAGTCATTCCAGTATACAGCAGATGGATTTGTGGCTGAAAACGATGCGCATTTATGGCCGATTGCGAATTTAACCATGGCGCTTGCCGAGCCACACCAAGGCAGCATCGGGGATTTAATGAACCTAAAACAAGGCTGGGATGTCATTAAACCGCTGCTTCATGACTGGCGTGCGGCTTGTCCCGAAGCCGAAGCGGCGGGGCGTTTGGCCTGGTCGCAGCTTGACCAAGCCCGGTCACTTGATCAGCAATTACCCGAACCGATTTACCTGCGCCCATCAGTGGTAAAATAACCCTATTGCTAAAAAAATGTGCAACACCTGTTAACCCCTAGACTTTAAAGGTTTTTAAGGTAGATTATCGTAGTTGCACACAAACTTATCCACAGTTTCTGTGTAAAACATAACAAGGAGGCCTCATGGCTCAGTATCACACCCTGTTGGTGGCGGTAGATTTTTCATCAACCAGTACAAAAGCTTTGGCACGAGCACAGGCATTGGCTGACACTTTTAATGCCACGTTACACGTGCTGCATGTCACAGAATTACCCAGTTATCCTGTGTTAGAAGATGTTGCAATAACAGGTGTAGCAGGCGCGTGGGTTGATGAGCTGGCCGACAAAGCCGTGGCCGCAGCAGAAAAACGTTTAAATCAATTGGTTGCCGATGCGGGGATTGCTGCAGAGTCTATTAAAGTTGTTACCGGTGTGCCACGGCGAATCATTGTTGAGCAAGCCAAAGCTTGCCATGCAGATTTGATTGTGGTCGGTCGGCGTGGTTTGTCAGGTTTGCAGCGCCTACTGGGTTCAACCGCCGATAGCGTTTTGCACGATGCGTCTTGTGATGTGTTAGCCGTCAGTTTAGACGACTAGTACGCTTGATCGAATAAAATAGTGAGAGGATAGTATGCCCTTAAAAAAATTATCACCCTTAGCAGCAGGCCTGCTGTTGGCTCAAGCCAGTATGATGCCTTTGACCGCGTCGAATGCGGTCGCAAACCCGAATGCACCCATCAATACAGCCGCCTCTGACCGACATTTTGATCAGTTTAAAGTGGGTGATCAAGTCTTCGTCGGCTTGCCTTCAACCACAATACGGGATGATGCCTTTATTATTGGCCGTATTACCCATATCAACGATGACGGTGATTATCAGTTACAGGTGATGGATTTTGTTGAAGGGCATGATTATGGTGCTTTCTGCACACCGGTGCCGGTTAATGTAACCAGTGACTATGGCGATGGTTGGGAATTATGGGAGGATACCACTAGCTTGCGTCAGGCGAATTTAGAGTTTGTGGTGCCGCGTGACTCAGTGATGCCCTATCGCACGGGGCAATATCACTACATTGAGCGCAATAACACTTGGATTGTGTATGGTCGTTGGATATCCGATGCGCCTATTTTGGCACCAGAACGTATCGAACGTGCACGCAATGATGCCCCTAACTATGGCTTAGAAGGCATGACCGATGCGTTTAATTTAGCCATCGCGCATCGAATGGCATTTTATGAAAATGGCTGGGGGCGTCCTTACTGGCCTTATGAAACAGTGCCGTTTTTAAATGGCCTGTTAGATGAAGTAGAGCAGATACTGGACCAAGACGCTGAAATTAACGAGTTGTTTTTTGCCAAGCCGCGTGATCGTGAAGTATTAAATTCGTCGGTTAGAAATGTGTTCTTAATCAGTGCATTAGATAAGCTTGTTAAAGACAGTTATAATCAACTATATGAAGATTTATCTCAAGCTGATGCGCAGGATGTGGCGCGTTTAACTACGCGTTTAGCCAAGTTAGGTTATGAACCGCGTCGATGATTAATTGGTTCCCTGGGCACATGCACAAGGCCCGCAAAGAGATTGCTGACGTTATGCCACAAATAGATGTGGTTATTGAGATCCTCGATGCGCGGCTGCCGTTTTCCAGTGAGAACCCGCTTGTTGCTGGTTTGCGCGGCGAGAAGCCCTGCATTAAATTGCTTAATAAGGCTGATCTAGCCGATCCTGAGCTAACGCAGGCCTGGTTAGATTATTTTGAAGCCCAGCAAGGTGTGCAGGCTTTGGCGATTAGCGAAAAGAACCCGACCACCTTATCTCCGATATATCAGCGGATTGATAAAGCCTTAGCGGGGCGAGATTTAGCGATTCGCGGTGGCCGGGTAATGATTATGGGCATCCCCAATGTCGGCAAGTCGACCTTAATTAACGCTTGGGTCGGCAAAAAAATGACTAAAACCGGCAATGAAGCTGGGGTAACGCGTTCGCAACAAAAAATCAAACTGGCTAATAACCTCACACTAACCGATACGCCCGGTTTTCTATGGCCCAAGCTCACCCCGCCTGAAGCAGGTTTGCGCTTAGCGATTAGTGGCGCAATTAAAGAAACGGCCTACGACTATATCGATCTTGGCTTATTTACCGCGCAATTTTTAATCCAGTCTTACCCTGATGCGCTAATAGCGCGTTATGGGGTCGATTTAATGCCATTAGCAGGCCTGCTGCCAGAAGAGCAAGACGAAGCCTTGTTAACTCAAATTGCCCAAAAACGCGGCAGTATGCTACGCCCGGGGAGTGTGGATTGGGACAAGGTGTGTCGTTTGTTAGTCAATGAAGTGCGTGATGGTAAGCTTGGCCGTTTAACTTACGAAACGCCTACGCAATGTGTACAAGAAGTGGCTCGGGCACAGCAAGCTGAGGCTGAAAAAGCGCAATTAAAAGCCCAGAGGGATACCGAGCGCAAGGCTCGAACGCGTAAGAATCGAAAATAAATACGTCATAATGCGTGTTTTTTATTACTTTACTCTTTGTGTTCGCTGTTTATACTTAAGTATTTTTACTAATATATAGTCGATTCTTATAGAGTCCACTGTTTAATTATTAGTAGGAGTATCATAATGAAAAAGTTGTTAGCAGGGCTGGTGTTAAGTCTTTCAATGGCAGGGTCTGGGTTAGCGCTGGCCATGAGCAGTGTTAATATCAATCAAGCCAGTGCCGAAGAATTGGCGCAGGCATTAAGTGGAGTCGGTATGGTCAAGGCGCAAGCGATAGTCGAGTATCGGGAGATGCATGGCCCATTTGAGTCTATTCAAGACTTAGTTAAGGTATCCGGGATTGGCTTGGGTATTTATGAAATGAATGAAGCAAAGTTAAGCGTGCGGCCACACGACTAGTCTATTAGATTGCACAGAGACAGATGATTATTCAGGGTTTAATATTTAGACTTTACTAACTGAGTAATTTGATCTTTAGATAAATCCCAGCGATTATGTACCCACAAGTACTGGCTGGGATTTTTTTTGATTTCATGTTCGTAAAGCGCATGCAAACGTTGCGTGTCTTGAGCCTCATCGCCACTCGGAAAGGCATCTAACGCCGGATAAAACTTCACTACATAATACCAACCTTGTTTTGGGAAGCGAACCGGGTCGTAACGCCGCTCGGTAAAGGTTGGCACCACTAAGGCATGGGTCAGTGCAGCGAGTTTTGAGGTGGCGGTATGGCTTTTGGCTGGTTGGCCAAAAAATGGAATGGTGACATGGCCTTTGCCTCGATAGCGTTGATCAGGTAAGTAGCCGAGTGCCTGTTTTTGGCGTAATAGTTTAATCATCTTGCGGGTATCGTTGGCACTGACGGGTGCGGTGATATGCTCACCAATTTGGAAGCTGCGGCCTCGTAAAATCAGCGCATCCACTAAAGGATGATCATGCGGTCGATAAATAGGGTGTATATCCATTAGACGCGCAATGATTAAGCCTGTAATTTCTAAATGCGTAAAGTGCGGGGTGAGTATAATTAAGCCTTGGTTTTGCTCACGCGCTGCCTCAAGATGTTCTAGGTCCTCAAACTCAACCGCTAATCTATCTTCGCGTTGATCACTGCGATAGGGCCCAAACCAGGTTTCAGTCATTTCAGCAAACACTTGGATCCCCAGCGATTTAAAGTGTGCTTGTGCAATGGCTTTGCGTTCTAGTGGCGTTTTTTCAGGAAAGGCGAGCGTTAAATTGGCCAAAACCAAACGGCGTCGTGAACGGGCTAGGGCGTACAGCACTAAACCAAGCCATTCACTTGCGCGGTAACGCAATTTAAGCGGCAACTTGCTCAATAGCCAAAGCAAGCCGACACCTAACCAAATGCCCCAGTATTGGGGTGCCTTAAATTGTCGCAACAACTCACTCACGCGAGCCATCTCCCTGTAATTCACCCTGCTGCTGAAGTCTTGCGTAAGCCCCTTGTCTAGCCAAAAGCTGACTATGGGTACCTAGTTCAACTAATTCACCCTGGTCAAGCACCACAATTTGATCCGCTTGTTCAATGGTGCTTAAGCGATGAGCAATAATAATCACTGTGCGATTTTGGCGCAGCTTTGCCATCGCCTGTTGAATCATCGCTTCACTCTGATTATCCAGCGCCGAGGTAGCTTCATCCAGTATTAATATGGGTGCGTTTTTCAAAAAGGCCCGCGCAATCGCAATACGCTGACGTTGGCCACCGGATAACAGTGCACCATTATCACCAATAATGGTATCCAGGCCTGCGGGCAGCTTTTCAATAAACTCCCAAGCATGCGCATCCTTGGCGGCTTGGATAATCGCTGCTTCATCAAATTCATCATGACCATAAGCAATGTTAGCGCGAATCGAGTCATTAAATAGCACGACATGCTGACTTACAAAGGCAATATGCGAGCGCAGATAATTGAGTTCAATTTCAGAGAGCGGGGTGTTATCCAATAGAATCTCCCCGCTACTAGGGGCATAAAAGCGGGCAATTAAATTAACAAGTGTGCTTTTGCCACTCCCCGACGCCCCAACTAAGGCGGTGGTTTGATAGGCTGGGATGGTTAAATTAACGTTTTTGAGGGTCGGAGTTGTGGCTGTGTCATAGTGGAACACCAGGTTATTAAGTCGCAACTCGCCTTTAACCGGTGGTTTTTGGGTGCCGGTGTTGGTTTCATTAGCTATGATTAGAAAGTCAAAAATACTTTCTGCGGCCGCAAGACCTTTTTGCAGCGTGATATTGACGCTAGTTAAACGGCGAATGGGGTCAAAAGTTAACGCCATGGCCAAGATAAAAGAAACCAGTTCTCCGGGTGTGAAGGCGCCATCTGCGGCCAGTTTCATTGCAAAATAAACTACAAAGGATAAAGCGATGGCTGCAATCACCTGCACCAAAGGCACATTCAATGCTGATACGCGAACTTGTTTAATGTTGTACTGCATTTGTTTGGCAAGTACTCGATTAAATCGACTGATCTCATAGCCTTCAGCACCATAGACTTTAATATCTTTATGTGCATGGATGCTTTCTTCGAGTTGTTGGGTTACTGCCCCCATATTTTCTTGCGATTTGCGGCTGTACTTGCGCATTAGTTGGCTGGCTTTATTAATCAAGAAGGCGACCACTGGGGCAATAATTAACATCAGCAAGGTCAGCTCCCACGAAACATAGAGCATATAGGCGACCAGTGCAATAATCATTAAGGTATCGCGAATTAGAATAACCCATGCATTCACCAAGGCTTGACTCGTTTGCGATACGTTGTGGGTGATTTTTGACATCAAGTGGCCGGATGTAGTTTCTTGGAAACTTTGCAACGTCATAAATTGCAATTTCTCAAACATGTCATGACGGATTTGTAGGGTAGCACGTTCGCTAATCCATTGACTCACAACCTTACTGATATATTCAAATACCCCTTTAAAAATAAATACCAAGGCCAATAAAAAAGGCAGAATCACAAAGCTATTAGGATCTTGTTCAATTAAGCCAACATCGACCAAATCCTTTAACACATAAGCCGTTGCAGGTTCTAAAAGAGCAATGATGACTAGACTAAAAAGGGTTAGAGCAATGGCTGATTTGTACGGAACAATATAGCGTAATAGCTTGCCATAGAGTCGTAATGATTGTTTATCGTACATGAGCAGACCCAGCTATTCGCGACGTAAAAGGCCGTTGACAATCAAATTCGCCCAACCTTGGCTTTTAAAGTCTTTAGCAAGTTCACTTGGGTCATAATGTTGCTCGACCCATTGCCAAAATTCAATTTCAGGATGCTGGGCGGCAAAGGCTTCAAAGCAATCGAAAAAATAATCTAAGCGACCTGTATCGGCCCAACGGAAATGGCCATACTTGATAGCCAATTCTGCGCGAGCCTCATAAACAGGCTCTTTCAAACGTGTAATACGGTACAGCACGCTAGCTAAGCCTGCACGATCAGCGCCCGACTTACAATGCATAAGAATAGGGTAGTCGGCTGTATCAAACATTGCTTTTAAGGCACTAAGTTCAGATATTTTTGGCATTCGTCTTGAAGAAAGTTTAATGTTTACAAGTTTTACATCAAACTTTTCACATGCTTCAGCTTCAAGTAAGTGAGCCCCAGACCGGTTCGCCTTACGCAAACTTACGATAGTTTTAATACCGTGCTCGCGTTTTATTTTTTTAATAAATCCCGCAGAAGGATGATTGCTTCGGTAAGCTTCTGGGCTTAATTGGTAAAAATTACGATAGACTTTGCGGAGCAGTTCATGGTCAATAAACCACGCATGAAGAATGGCTAGAATGCGTTGACCAATGGATAGCTGAGAAGAAGATGACATCAATAGGGTTCTATTCAATTAAAAACTCGCTTATTCTACCGTTTTTACAAATAAAAAGGTAATAGACTGAGTTATGGCGACAGTGACTTCCCTTTTAAGGCTTTTAACAAGGCTACGGTGCTATGTTGTTGGTCGTGCCAAATTCTATTATGCAAAATATCGCTTACCTAACCCACAGCCTTTAACCTTAAAAACATTAGATTCTTTTATTGAAGCCTTGGTTGATGACCCAAGCTACCAAAATCTACTAGCTTTTCAAAAGCAGCATGATGACCCATTTAAGCTCATAGTATGGATCAAATCTCATGGTAGTGACCGTTTAAAATCGGCCATGTCAACCGCGCCTGAAAATTGGTTAATGCTAAAAGATGCAACGGACATGGCACAAATACTTGATGATATGCCTAGATTTAAGCAGGCCGTGCATGACTATGATGCTCAGATTCAATTGAGTTCTGCTCAGGCCTGTTTTTACGGGCGAGGGCATGGCATGGATAGCCTTAACGTATATCGTAAAATTGAATCTAATGACACTGGCGAATTGTTTGAAAAAATCTACTTAAAAACCAGTCGTGATTGGCAGTTGCAGGCCTGGTTATATGCTCATCTACAACCTATCCTTAATCCAGCGGTCATTAAGTTACCCACATTGGTCAACGCCCAAGAAGGGGTGCATCTTGTTGCAGCGTATTTTGAATTTATCAATGAACCGCTTGATGATATTCAAGCTAAAAAGCGATTGTTGCAGCGAGGCGTCGCAATTCAGCAGGAGCTATGGCGCATTTCATCAGACTATCCGGAATTGCTCAAAACTCTACCAGAAAACTTAGATCAACTCTCAGCGATTCCGCTATTTAATGCGTGTCTGCAACGATTGGCAAGTTTTGAGCAGGAACTAAACAAATATGTAACTTTTGAATTCAATCTGCACTGGTTGCAACACCAGCTTGCGATTGTTAACCAGCATCCAAAACAACTGTGTCATGGTGATATTCATGGTAAAAACTTGTCATCCGCAGGCTGGGTGATCGATTGGGATAATCTAGGCTACTACCCCATAGGTTACGACATGGCACTGCTATTGTCTAAGGTGCAAAACATTTACTCTATCGAACACTTAGAGCAGGTAATTGAACAGAATGTGCTAGTCCATTACCCAGAAAACCTCAAGCTTAAGATTAAAATCAACATGATGTTCTTAATGGCCGTGTTGTATGCGCGCAAGATTAATGAGCGTATCACCATGGAGATGCTGGCCAGCATATTGGAATGGTTGGAGCGACATGTGCACTAAAGTGCTAAAATATAGGCTATACAAAACTAATAGAAATTAACTTAACAAGCAGGATGTAACATGATCGTAGTCACTGGTGGGGCAGGGTTTATTGGCAGCAACATTGTGAAGG
This sequence comes from Thiomicrospira sp. ALE5, assembly GCF_900112445.1. Lineage (GTDB taxonomy): Bacteria > Pseudomonadota > Gammaproteobacteria > Thiomicrospirales > Thiomicrospiraceae > Thiomicrospira. The sequence goes on from NZ_FOYY01000003.1 coordinate 79,262, forward strand.
CGCTGAATGCCCAAGGGCGTAGCGATATTATTGTGGTGGATAATCTTAAAAACGGTAAAAAGTTTATCAATATTGCCGATTGCGATATTGCCGATTACCTGGATAAAGAAGACTTTCAAGCGCGTATTTTTGCCGAAGAAGGGTTGCCAAAGATTGACTGCATTTTCCATGAGGGTGCGTGTTCCGCCACCACCGAATGGGACGGCAAATACGTCATGGATAATAACTACGAGTACTCCAAAGACTTGTTGAACTTTTGTTCAGACCGCAAAATCCCGTTTCTGTATGCATCTTCAGCCGCCACCTATGGTGATGGCCCAACCTTTATCGAAGAGCGTCAATATGAAAAGCCGCTCAATGTTTATGGTTACTCAAAGTTTCAGTTTGACCAATATGTGCGCCAAATTCTGCCTCAGGCACAAAGCCAAGTGGCTGGGTTTCGTTATTTCAATGTGTATGGACCGCGTGAACAACACAAAGGCGATATGGCCAGCGTGGCGTTTAAACTGCATAACCAAATTTTACGCGGTGAAAATCCCAAACTGTTTGGCGAGTACGATGGCTATGGCCCGGGCATGCAAACCCGCGACTTTGTCTATATTGAGGACGTGGTGAAGGTCAATTTATGGTTTATGGCAAACCCGCATAAATCCGGCATCTTTAATCTCGGTCCAGCAGCAGCCGAGCCGTTTAAAAACGTTGCCGAAGCGGTCATCAACTTCCACGGCAAAGGGCAGATTGAATATATTCCGTTCCCGGAACACTTAAAGGGCGCTTATCAAAGTTTTACTCAAGCCGACAATACGCGTTTGCGTCAGGCCGGTTATAGCGACAAATTCCACACCGTCGCTGAAGGGGTGCACAAATACCTCAGCTGGCTCACCGAAAACAAACATTTCTTAGATTTTAGTCGATGATTAAAAGATGCCAACACTGTTAAATTTCGATGGGTTTAAGTTTTTCTTTTATGCAAATGACCACTTGCCTGCGCATGTTCATGTGTTAAAAGGAGGCAGTTGGGCTAAAATTGAGCTTGAAAATTTAGAAGTGGTCAGTTCGAGTTTTAAGCCAGCAGAACTAAAGAAAGTCTTAGAAATAGTTAATCAGCATCAGCAAGAATTTTTGGAGAAGTGGTATGAATGGTTTAGCCGGTAAGGAAGTGCATATCGATGATCAGTTTTTGCACGTTGATCTGATAGATGGCCGAAGAATATCAACGCCTATTAGTTGGTACCCAGAGCTACAGCAAGCCTCACTTAACGAGTTGAAACGCTATGTGTTTATCTGTGATGACACTGGAATCGAGTGGACTAGTCTTGACTATCACTTAAGCATTGAAAATATGATGCAGTTTCAAAAAGTTCAAGATGTTGCATAGTTGCTTGTCGTGAGAGTATTGCTAGTCAAGATGTCGTCAATGGGGGATGTGTTTCATACCTCTCCTGCTTTGACCGATGCACAGCACGCCATACCAGGCCTGGTGGTCGATTGGGTGGTGGAAGAAGCCTTTGCGGAAATTCCGTTCTGGCACCCGGTGGTTGACCGTGTTTTGCTGATCAATCTGCGTCAGTGGCGCAAGCAGCCGTTTGCAAAACAGACGCGCACACAAAAAAATGCCTTCTTTAACAAGGTAAACGAACAGCGCTATGATCTGGTCTTAGATGCGCAAGGCTTATTAAAAAGTGCCTGGGTTACACGTCAAATCAATGCGCCGGAGAAAGTGCTAAAAGCTGGGCTAGATTGGTCATCGGCACGCGAACGACTGGCGAGTTTTTTCTATGATCGTAAAATCAACGTCGCAAAAGATCAGCACGCCATAACTCGCTTACGCGAGTTGTTCGCTAAAGCACTCGATTATCCGCTGCCAAATACGCCAATTGAATATGGCTTAAACCACCAGGCCTGGTTGCCATTAGAGCAAGGGCCGAATCCACAATCGAAATCGAAATCGTATGTAGTGTGTTTGCACGGCACCACCTGGCAAACTAAATATTGGCCGGAAGATCATTGGCAGGCACTTATCACCCAACTCAATCAACAAGGTTTAAAGGTGGTTTTGCCCTGGGGGAACGCCGAAGAAAAAGCGCGTTCCGAACGTTTGGCGCAAGGTTTAAACGAACACCAGGCCTGGTGTCCGCCTGCATCTTTAAAACTTAATGAAGTCGCGCGTTTGCTTAAACACGCTAAAGCCGTGGTTTCAGTCGATACCGGTTTGTCGCACGTAGCCGCCGCGTTAGACGTACCTTTGGTTGTGCTCTATCGTGTCACCGACCCTAAGCTGGTTGGTGCACAGGGTCAAATGGTCACGCACCTTTGTTCGCCTTTAGCCCCGCAATATATCAAGCAGTTTAAACCAGGCCAAGAACACGCGTCACTTCAAGGGTTGGGGGTGGATGATGTTTTAGATAAGATAAATTTGTTGGAGTTTAATGAGGCTTTGCCTGATCAAAAATAATCTTGTCAAGTTGTGACATATCAAACGCTTTGTGGATTACGTGAATGTAAGCCGGCATCGTTTTTTGCCCCAAAATTTGTAGTAGAATTGAGCGATGTAACCCACGCGAATTTCGAATCACTTGCCCATCACGACCAATATTAACCCGCAAAATATCTGGCGACCATTGACAGCCATGTTCTTTTAAAGAAAAAAACAACTCGTCTATCTGTCGACCACGCGTTAAAAACGCCTGCTGCTGAGCTGGACTATTAAGCTGCTTAAAGTCTGCTAATTCTTCCCAAGGCACCTGATCTACAAAATGCTGTTTAAAGCGAAGATACAAACCACATTGATTCAAGGCTGTCGCAGTTTGATCCCAATCACCATCCTGAAATGAACCCAGCTTGCTCATTAAAAAATTACCGCGTTTGGACAAACTTTTGTCCGACATCATACCGACCACCGCATTCGGTTTAATATACACAGGATGAAATAAACTTTGGATCGGCCACCTAAAGCGCCCTCTTTGTAACTGCCAGTTTCTAATGTGGTTTTGAATGTAAAGCGTGCCAATATTTTCATACTGACGCAGGTTTTTAACCAGCTCCATGGTGCTGGGATAGGGCGGTAATGGCATTGTTGACATCGTTTGAATCATCATAATTTGTTAGAATGATGCAATTCTAACGCCATACTGAAAAATTACAATTTATTAAAACAAATATGTCTAGGCTCTTATTTCTTCCCTCTACCCCGCTCAATATTTTGGTGTCGGCTGCACTCGCTTGTCATCTGCGTCAAGAGCAGGGGGCTGAGTTTCACGCTGAAATTTGGCTCATTGACCAAAAGAACCTAGCAAATAATCCCTACTTAAAAGCACTTGAAAGTTGGGCAGAATCGCCTTTTCAAAGCATTAAAATATTGCCTGGCGTGGCAAAGGGGCGCGCTAAACTCACAGAGCGCAAGCAAAATTTTCAAACAATTGATCAAGGCCTTGCAGAGTTTCAGCCCAATATTATCGCCACCGGCAGTGACCGTCGTATTGAGTTTCAATATGCCATGCATAGGATGCGTCAGCAGGGCACCCAAACACTGGGCTGGTATCTTGATGATGGACTCTATTCCTATGCCGGTTGGCCCAAACAACCACTGAAAGATACGCTAAACGCACTGTTAAAAAAACTGACCTATGGCCTCTGGTGGCAAGAACCTAAAACCATTGGCGCATCAAACTGGATTAACCAGGCCTGGTTATTCAAGCCAGCGCAGGCACATCCGCTTTTAGCCAACAAACAACTGAACATACTGCCAACAGAATGGTTTCAAGCGCCTGAAATTCAATCATTGAGTAAACTGGTCCGAACCGACTTGGCTAGCCAAGATTTACAAGCCATCAGTCTATTATTGCTGCTTCCACATCCAGCAGATCAGGCTAAGATGAAGGGTTACGCCACCTCCATCAAAAACTATTTGCGCCAAATCACCGAGCAAGGGGCTAAAGTTGCGGTAAAATACCACCCGCGGCAATCACTAGATGATGAATTTCAGTTAGCACAAATGTCAAATGTGACACTGATTCCAAAAAGTTTAGCGTTTGAGTATTTACTAGCCGATTTAGCGCCGCAAACTCAGATAGTCGGTGATATTTCAACGGTACTGCTCACGGCTAAATGGTTGCGCAATGATTTAAGTGTCACCGGCGTATTTGATCCAAATGATGCCTACGCCCAGCAATTTAGACCTTATTTTGAGCAATTTGACATTAACATAATAGACAACCTGACAAGCCTAACACCCTAAATGCCTCAATCAACACGACCAGCCGATTTATATTTGGTATCTTCAACGCTTCACTTCTTTTGGGCGTGGCTGCTGGCCGCTAAACATCAACCCCAGCGTGATGCCCACCTTTGGTTAATTGATCAATATACACAACAACCTTTAGCCTTTACCCCATTACTTAATGAAGTTGATACGCCTTTTCTGAGTTCAAAGCTTTGGGCGGGGCGTGAGCTTAAGGGTTGGCAAAAATACCAGCAGCGCAAGCAGGATTTTAACCAAGCCCAAAGCATGTTAAAAGAACTGCAGTTTGAACAAGTGTTTATTGGCAATGACCGTAGTGTGTTTGGTCAATATGTATTGCGAACGCTTAAACAAGCACAAAAACCACAACAACCACAAAATTCAAGTAGCCAACTAGCAATAGCACTTGATGATGGTGTGTTTAGTTATTTGGGGCGCGCAGCCTCAAAATCCTGGCATGAACGTATTATTGATCAAGGCCTTAAAAAACTCAGCTATGGGCTTTGGTATGACAGCCCTAGTACAATAGGGGCGAGCAAATGGATTGATCAGGCGTGCTTAATGTATCCATCCTATGCGCACTCTGAGCTACAGGGCAAATCACCACAAAATATCTCACTAGCGCGTAAAGATTTAAACAGTTTTGCACCCATAGCACAACGGCTCATTCGTATGCACGCCAAAGCACTCATAGAAGCGAATGCACCGGATATTCTCATTGCTTTGCCTAATCATAATCTGATTAAAACGACACCTGACTATTTAAGCCGTTTAACAAAATTGATTAAACAGCTGCAACAACAGAACAAGCGTATTGCGGTAAAGTATCATCCCGTCGCACAAGGCGAGGATAAGTTAAACCTCGTGTCGCAGTTTGGGGTGCAGTGCATAAACGACCAACTGAGTTTCGAAGTATTGTTAAGCTTGTGGCAAGACCAAGGCATCGAATTTATTGGCGACCTGTCCACCACGACCTTACTGGCGCATTACTTTGGATTTAATAGCCAGTGGCTATCGGGGGTACAAACCCAGCATACCCAGGCTATGCAAGGATTTTGTCAAGCCCTAGGCATTAAACAGGTACACCTTGATGACTAAACGCATATTGCTGATAAAGATGTCATCGCTTGGCGATATCGTGCATACCTTTCCAGCGCTAACCGATGCCCAAAAAGCCTTACCCGGTATTCAATTTGATTGGGTGGTCGAAGCGCCGTTTAAAGATTTACCCAAACTCCACCCGGCGGTTAATCAGGTGATTGTTAATCCGCGACTCGCAATTAATAAAAACCGTTTTTCACTAGCGTCATTAAAGCTATATCAAGATTTTAGGCAGCAAATACAAAGCACGCATTATGACGCTGTCATTGAAAACCAGTATGTTAAAAAAGGCGCAAAAGTTGCCAAACTCGCAAAAGGCGTTAAACATGGCTTAACCGCTAATACCGCTCACGATGCAAGTATTGCCAAAGTCTTTGACCATGCACATTACGTATCGCGTTCATTGCATGCTATTGATCGTTCAAGAAAGTTGTTAGCATTGAGTCTAGGGTATGATTATGCCCCTGAGCAACATACAGCAAACTTAGCTTGTAATCTTGATTACGGCTTGGACTTATCGCACATTGAACTTGATGAGCATAATCAACGCTGGCAACAACAAACGGATGATTATTTAGTTTTTTGCCAAGCAACCACCTGGGCCACCAAGCACTTGTCAATCGAGATGTGGATTGAGCTACTCAAAAAAGCCAAACAAGCAAGCCTGCCGGTGCTGCTGCCTTGGGTGGGGGAGAAAGAGCAAGCACAGGTGAGTGCGATGATAGAGCAGGCCCACTGGGGCGAGATTTTACCGGCACAATCGCTGGAACAATGGGCGAAGTTATTAGCGGGTGCGCGGGGAATTATCGGTGTCGATACAGGGCTGACGCATTTAGCAGCCGCATTAAACAAACCAACACTCTGCTTGTTTGGTCCAACCAACCCGCACCTGACTGCAGCCACAGGTCAGCGAACTAAAACGCTTTGGCTTGATTTAGCTTGCTCACCTTGCATGCAAACCCATTGTCCGCGTGAAGGTGGACAGGTATGCTTTAGTCAGATGAATGTGGATGACGTCTGGGGAGAGTTTAATGCATTGGAAGTAAAGATTTAGATGAACCTTAGTATCTTGTTGCAAAAAATTCGACATTTAAATTTTAGCCTTAAAATCAAGTTTTCAACTTTGTTGACTCCAGTGAAAAGGTTAAATTACCTTAATAAAGCGCTTGAGAAGTATCAGTTTCTTTCGCCAGAAAAATTTATAAAAGTTGTGAATGCTTTAGATGGGAATTTACTTATTAACAACTTCCAGCATCATTCATTTCTGGGTTTTTCTAGTGGAAGAGATAAGCTAGGAGTAAAAAGGTTAGTAAAAGTGAATGGGAAGCTATATGTAGAAAAAATATACTTGACTAACTCGGAAAGCTTAGGGAGATCTAAGTGTTTTCATTTAAACTTCTCTAATAGAATTAATTCATTGAAAGTTCAAAATTTATATCGTGTTTACTCTGGAGATTTTTTAACTGCTTTATATTTTAAATATATAAGTAACTGTATGGAACTTAGTAATTTTGATATATTAAAAAAATACAATGGTTTTCTTGTAGATATCCCACTATCATCCAATATTTTAGAAAACAATAGACGCTTAAACAAGGGTGTGGATAATATAAGAAAATTTTTAAAAAATGAAGAGCTACTAAACTTTAATAAGTATTATAGTTACATGATTAAAAATACTCCTGTTGTTGTTTGTCATGGTGATTTTAATAAAAAAAATATCATAGGTGATTTTGTTATTGATTTTGATGACTTTGGTTATTCATATATACATTCGGACATATCATATTATCTCAGTGTCGAAATTTCTAAAGGTAGACTGGGTTTAAAGGATGTTTCAACACTTATTCATGAGCTCGAAATAGCTGATGACCATGTTGTAACCTTACAAATTTTTATATTTTTGGCCTACAGATATAATAGATCTGTCAAAGCATTTTTATTGAAAGAGTATTACAATGAATACAGCCACAGGTGGTTTTTATGATAAATATAGTCTGTCTCAAATGGGGTACTAAGTATTCTACAGAGTACGTAAATCGCTTGTACCGAATGGTAAAAGTAAATATTTCCGTTCCTTTCACTTTTCATTGTATTACTGAAAATTCAAAAGGCCTTTACCCAGAGATTGATGTTTTAGAGCTTAAAAACCCTGAGTTAGAAGGGTGGTGGCACAAGCTATCACTTTTTCATCCAGATTGTTATGGTTTAACGGGTACAGTTTTGTATCTCGACTTAGATGTGGTGATTACAGGTTCGTTAGATCCGGTTGTTAATTATGAGCCTGGCAGTTTTTGCACGATTAAATCTCGCGGCAAACGTCTTAATGCACGTTTTAACAGTTCAGTCATTCGATTTGAAGCCGGTAGTGTTCCCTTTATTTGGGATGCGTTTGTTTACAATCAAAAATGGGTTTTGAATAATCTTGATGGCGATCAGGATTGGTTGGGTATGGTGATTCCCGGCGCCAAAACCTTTCCAGACCAGTTGATCGTATCTTTCAAGAAAAATTGCCAAGCACAGGGCGACTCATGGTTGGGCGTTGGTGAAAGGTTGATGAAAAAGGGTTGGCTAAAGCCTAGCGGTGAATCAAAGGTGCCTGAAGGTGCGAGTGTCGTTATATTTCACGGTTTACCTAACCCTGAAGATGTCGCAGATAAGCCTTATAAGCAATGGAAAAAATCACCATGGATAAAAAAATTCTGGCAATAAGACAAGCAGCATCAAAAATCGAGTACGTCAATTTTTTAAAAGTGTTCTTTGTTGCCTTTTCTTTTTGGGTTGTATTATTGCCAGGCCCTTTTTCATTTGAATCATTGTTTTTATTGTTATCAATTATTTATGTCGCAATATTTAGAAGGCCCTTTTCTGAAATAAAAGACCTGCCATGGCTATGGTTTTGGGTTGCAATAGGTTTATTTGTTGTGTTAACAACAATGCCTGTCTTTTTTCATGATGATTTTGGTGAACAAAGCCAGTGGTTGCTGCAGCGAAGATTAGCAGTCATTTTTGTCGTGCTGTATGTTTTTATTATGTTTTGGCAGTTGCGTTTAACCGAAAATCAGGTTTGGTGGGGGGTTATTGTCGGAACGGGTGCGATTGCCTTTTATCTTGGTTATGAAGTATGGCATCTAGAAAGTTTCGACCAAATTACAGACACCCGATTTGGAACAACTTTTACTAATCCACTGCGCTTTGGAATTTATAGCATGCTCATGGCAGTTGTGCTACTGGGTGGCTATATTTGGGCTTTTAGGACAGGATCTTTAGCCATTGTTTTGCTCACGCTTGCGTTTTTTGTTGCTGTGTTAGGTGCTTTTATGTCGCAAACTCGTTCAGCTTGGCTAGGATTTCCAGAGGCTGTTTTGGGTTGGTCCTTATTTTATTTATACTATCTTAAACGTTCCAATACTTTGTCTTTGAAGCAAATAGTGATAGGAGGCCTGGTTTTTTTTGTATCAATATTTATATTGACTATAAGTGCTTATGATGTAGTAGAAAAACGTGTTATGCAGGGTAAAACTGATATTCAGAACTATGTGAATAATGAACATGCAGGTAGTATTGGAAGGCGTTTTGTTATGTGGGAGGCTGCTTGGATTGGTTTTAAGGAGGAGCCGCTGCGAGGGGTCGGTTTAGAAAATGTCCGAGATCACATGGATGTGACAACACGGCAAATTATGCAAGAACGCTTTGGACGTAACAGGAATGTACTGTATGGTCATAGGCACAATCAATTTGTGGAAGAGGCATACACGCGAGGTGTCTTAGCTTTTATTGGGCTTGCAATCACGATGGGGTTCTTGTTTTGGTACTTTTTCAGCCGTGTTCGAAAAAACAAGCTGCAATCTCATACAGACTCAAAACTGTTATCGCCTTGGCCAGTGATGGGCTTTCTAGTAACGATTGCCTATTTTTTAGCCATGCAAGGTGAGGCCATTCTTAACTTAAGTGCCGGCATTGCGCATTTCTTTTTCTTAATGACATTTTTAGTCGTCATGGCTTCAAACAAAAATTGGCAACAACAAGATAGTCACAATGAACTTAATTAGTAAAATTCAGAAAAAAATAAATCGCCTTGATAAAAAACCCAGTTTGCAAATTGACGCGGCGAAAGAGTCTATCCTAGATGGGATGACTAAAAGGCAAAATAAAGCTGAATTAGTCGAGATTTTAAATGCAGAGCACCAGGTTTCACAATTACCTTACTGGGTGGGGCGTTTACCTATTATGCATTTACCCGTGGAAATGTTGGTGATGCCGGGCGCACATCATTATGCATCTGATTATCATCCATTTGTTTCATTGTTAAAAACTGGGAGACGTGATTACTTTGATAGCTTCTATCAATCGTTTTGTCCGGTATCGCTTGCTGACATGTATGGTGTAAGTATTGAAGATAATGTGTTGGGTGCGGACTTAAAGCCGTATGATGAACCTTGGTTTTTGCGTGAATCAAAAATCCCATCAGGTGAAAATGGTCTAAGTGCAAAGCATGGGGCTTCTTTTTATGGTCCAGTTTCGCCTCAAAAACTTGAGTTGGAATACCAGCGCGTCACCCAGACCTATGAAAGTATCAGTATGCAAGGCTATTTACCGCATAAGTTTGGGCATATTGATGGTTTTTTCCTGCAATATCAAGGCCAATACAAGTTTTATGTTAATGGCGCCAAGCACCGTGCAGCTGCCCTTGCCGCATTAGGGTATAGTCATATTCCCGTTATGATGCGCGATAACATGACCAGAATTGTTTCAGACAAGGATGTAGCAGGCTGGCCACTCGTTGCAGCCGGTAAAATATCCCAAGATTTTGCTTTGTCAGTTCTCAAAGCATATTTTGAACCTTCAGACCCGTTAAAGCGTATGACGTCGGATGTAGCTAAAAATCATGAATACTAAACAAGTTAAGCAATTAAAACAGCACGTTTTTTGGGTTGATCCTGCTTGTATTGAGTTTTACGCACCAAAATCTTCATTTCCATATATAAAAGAAAAAAATGATAACCTACAACGCTATCCACGATTTATAGCTAACTTCTTAAACACTCGCATCGAAAAAAATGTTCCTTTTGTTTTTGATAGGCATACGTTTGCAACAGAAGTCGTGCCAGTGCAAGATGTATTGCGTTATAAGTTGGTTAAGAATTTATTAGACCAAAAACTGCAGTATCACTATAGTGATTGGTATGAATTGTTAGAAAAACAATTACAACAGAAGGGTTACGCTAAACATAAAAAAATCATTATGAAAACCCTTGATGAGATTAACGGATTTTTTGATGGGTATGTTACCCCTCTTTACCTAAGCTTAATTAACGAAGGTTTCAAAGTTGATTCCATTCATAATGTGGCGAAAGTATATATTGGGCCAGCGGGTCAAATGCTTAAAGGTGAAAGTGGTTTTCATCGTTTTGCAATAGCACGTGAATCGGGGCTTAAGTCGATGCCAGTTCGTGTGGAAGGGGTGCACTCAGAGTATCTTAAAAACTTTGCTCCCAATGTGAATAGTCAGGAATTTGAAAAAAGCTTAAGGTTATCTATCGAGGGGTGTTTAAAACGCTAGCGTAATGTTACTGATGTAAAATTTTTATACACTTGCAAAGACGATTGCGGTCGCTATAATCCGCTTCATTCCAATCAACTTTAGAGACCCTAAATATGTCCCAATCAGAACCTAATTCTTTAAGCCCACAACCCGCTCAAGTTCCTAACCAATATGACGATGAAATCGACTTGTTTGAACTCTTTCAAAACCTCTGGGATCAAAAGATATTAATACTTACCTTAGCTGTTTTGCTGCCAGTGATTGCTTTTGTTTATGTTACTTATATCGATCGTAAGCCTAACACTTTTAATGGCTCACTTCTTATTGAGCTAGCGAGTTTTCAGTTTGTTAATAAGTCAGATCCGGCTATTCAATTTATTGAATCTGCGGATAATTTAGCTCAAGTGAGTAGCCGTCTTTCTAGCGTGACCGCGACAGTGCCAAGAGGGACTCAAGGTTTGATTAACTTAGGATTAACTGATTTAGATCCAAATAGTGCCAAGCAACGCTTAGAAAAAATCTTTGCTGACGTTAAAGCGCGTCACGAACAAAAATTAGCAAATTTGCAAAACATTCAAATAATAAGCCCTACCTCGCAAATAGGCGACATTGTGATTAATGAAAAGTCAGGGTTAGAAAAACGTAATCTTGTTGTTGCAGTCGCCTTTGTCCTGGGCGGCATGTTAGGGGTGTTTATTGCCTTGATTCGCTCAGCAGTACGTAAGCGTCGTGAACAATTACCTGCAAACTGATAAAGCTAAATAAAAAGAGATAATTATGAAAATTGCTGTAGCAGGAACCGGATATGTGGGCTTGTCACTAGCCGTATTATTAGCACAACATCACGAGGTAGTGGCACTGGATATCGTGCCAGAAAAAATCGACTTGTTAAACAACAAGCAATCGCCGATTGTCGATGCCGAAATCGAAGACTTTTTAGCCAATAAACCGCTCAACTTTACCGCGACGCTAGACAAGCAGCAGGCCTATAAGGACGCGGAATTTGTCGTTATCGCCACCCCAACCGACTACGACACCGAAACCAATACCTTCAACACTAAATCGGTGGAAGCGGTGATAACCGATGTGCTGGTGATTAATCCCAACGCCACGATGATTATCAAAAGCACCATCCCGGTCGGCTACACCGATTCAGTCAAGGCAAAATTTGCAAACGGCCTGTCATTGCGAGCGAAGCGAAGCAATCTAGAGATCGCCACGGCCTCCGGCCTCGCGATGACAGGAAAAAACAATGTCATTGCGAGCGAAGCGAAGCAATCATCTCACCAACCCAACATAATCTTCTCGCCCGAATTTCTTCGCGAAGGCAAAGCCCTTTGGGATAACCTACACCCATCACGCATTGTTATGGGTGAGCAGTCTGAACGCGCGCAAGTCTTTGCTAATCTTCTGTTAGAAGGGGCGGCCAAACCGAAAGCAGAAATCCCGGTACTCTTTACCGACTCCACCGAAGCCGAGGCGATTAAGCTGTTTTCCAATACCTATTTGGCATTGCGCGTGGCCTACTTCAACGAACTCGACACCTACTGCGAAACCCATGGCCTTAGCACCCGTCAAGTGATTGAAGGGGTCGGCTTAGACCCTCGCATCGGTAGCCACTACAACAACCCCAGTTTTGGTTACGGCGGTTATTGTCTGCCAAAAGACACCAAGCAACTGCTCGCCAACTACCAAGACGTGCCGCAAAACCTGATTGCCGCGATAGTGGATGCCAACACCACAAGAAAAGACTTTATCGCCGACCAAGTCATCAAGCGCAAGCCACAAAAAGTCGGCATCTACCGACTGGTGATGAAGCAGGGCAGCGACAACTTCCGCGCCAGCGCCATCCAAGGGGTGATGAAGCGCATCAAAGCCAAAGGCATTGAAGTGGTCATTTACGAACCGGTCTTAACCGAACAAGGCCAAACCGATTTCTTCCACTCCAAAGTCATCAGCAACCTCGAAGATTTCAAAACCCAAAGCGACGTTATCATCGCCAACCGCCTAGTTGACGACCTGCAGGATGTGCAAGACAAAGTGTATACTAGAGACCTATTCGGTAAAGACTAGGTTGATAGTTAAGGATTAAGATCATGTATGCATTAACAATTGATAATCCGCGTGTTGAATCGCTTGTTAAGGAACTTTATCAAGATAAAAGTTTGTCTGATGATCCTGCTTTCATCGCTTTTTTGCAAAAAAAGAAAATGATGCGTGATTTACGTGAAAGCTATAACCAATATCAAGATGGGCAGCTTATAACTGAAGATGAAGTCTTTGCATCTGTTTATAACGAGTTAGGTTTATAGTTTGAAACAAATCCGCTATACCCCAAAAGCGCGCGAATCAATTAAACAGATTGCCCACTATCTTATAGGGCAAACAAAATCAAAAGCCTTTGTTAAAAAGCACCTAGATGATTTTCGTGCGTCCCTTTGTCAGTTGCTAACAACGTTTCCAGAAGCAGGTGTGCAGATTCAAATCGAAGAAATCAGCTGCCGTAGAGTTGTGGTTAGCGGCTATTCAGTTTTATATTTATTGGAACCTGAGTATGCCATTATTCTTCTTGTGTACAAACAAAACGAACCTAAGTTAAAAGCATGAAACTAAACATTCAAAATTCAAAATTAAACATTCTCGTGACCGGCGCAGCAGGCTTTATCGGCTACCACCTGATTCAATCCCTAAAACTCTACGGTCATCACATAGTCGGCATCGACAACCTAAACGACTACTATGACCCGCAGCTCAAACTCGACCGTCTCAAAGCGCTCGGTTTAGATATTAGCGACATTGCGAGCGATGACGCCAGCCTGTCATTGCGAGGAGCGACAGCGACGCGGCAATCCCCAAGCCGCGAAGCAATCTCCCAAAACCTAACCTTCATAAAACTCGATCTCGCCGACCGCGCAGGCATCCAACAGCTATTCGCTGAAAATCAATTCGACATCGTCGTCAACCTTGGTGCGCAAGCCGGCGTGCGTTATTCCATCGACAACCCACACGCCTATGTCGATTCCAACCTAGTAGGCTTTGTCAATATCCTAGAAGGCTGTCGTCACGCCAAAGTTAAACACCTGGTTTACGCCAGCTCCAGCTCCGTGTATGGCATGAATATCAAACAGCCCTTTAGCACCGAAGACCGCGTGGACTACCCAATTAGCCTCTATGCTGCCACCAAAAAGTCCAACGAACTGATGGCCCACACCTACAGTCACCTTTACGGCATCCCAACCACCGGCTTACGGTTTTTCACCGTCTATGGCCCAATGGGACGCCCCGATATGGCGTATTTCTCCTTCACAAAAAAAATCCTAGCGGGAGAAACCATCAACGTATTTAACAACGGCGACATGAAACGCGACTTCACTTATATTGACGACATCGTCGAAGGCATCACTCGCGTTATGGAACGTCCCCCGTTCATAGAGAGCGAACCCTCTGTCATTGCGAGCGAAGCGAAGCAATCTGGAGATCGCCACGGCCTTCAGCCTCGCGATGACAGCGCCCGAGTCATTGCGAGCGAAGCGAAGCAATCTATAACCAATGCGCAAGCACCTTATAAAATCTACAACATCGGCAATAACCAACCCGTAACCCTGCGCCGTTTTATCAGCGCCATCGAAACCGCCACCGGCAAAAAAGCCAATGAAAACCTACTACCCATGCAAGCGGGCGATGTGCCAATCACCTATGCTGATGTGGACGATCTTATTGCGGATACCGGGTTCAAACCCGCCACCAGCATCGAAGACGGCATCGCCAAGTTTGTCGAATGGTATAAAGGTTATTACAATTGATGTCGGAGAGGGCATACGTTTAGATTCGAGTGACGCAATAGAAGCCCTGTTTAATTACGTGCAAGGAGCGCGTTCTTGAGCAGGAATTCCCCTTGAACCAGGACCGACTTATTATGGCAGGGTGTAACCATTTTTCATGAAAGCGTGGTTTAATAATGTTTTTTCATGACTGAAAATGCTTTTTCATGAATTTATGGCTTCCAAGCGCAGCGAAGCCAGGGAAATCAGCGCGTAACGAAGTGAAGCCTGAATCCCCGTCAAACTAATTTGCTACTAACTTTTTAAAAATTAGTAGCAAATTAGTTTCAAAGCCCTCTGTTGTTGTTACAATAATCCTAACAATCAAAACCAAGTTGTTTAAAGATTATGAAAATCCCCCCATCGCCACCGAGTATCGAGGCGTTTTTAGCTGATTTTATGCAGCAGGCGGATGCGGCGCAGTTGATGGCGTTGTTGTCGCTGGACATGGGCGCGTGTGATGAACGTGGCCGCTATTTGCATTGGGATAAATTGCGATTTGTTATTCCGCCGCATGGATTAAGTACCGAAGAGTATTGGTTTGTTATCAAAACGGCACGAAACAAATTAGCCAAAAAGCTAAACCTGACCGATCAGCAAGGCAAACCCATGCAATTTTGCGTGACAGACGCCATGTTGCACTCGCTACATTGGTTAGACCAACATGCGGCGGGGCAGGTTGCCATGCCGCAACCCCTTGCCAATACCGCCACGCGTGATCAATATTTAGTGTCGTCGTTAATTGAAGAAGCGATTAACTCCAGCCAACTTGAAGGCGCATCCACCACGCGCGATGTCGCCAAAACCATGTTGCAACAACAGCGTGCGCCTCGCGACAAAAGCGAACAGATGATTGTGAATAACTATCATGCGATGCAAGCTATTGCCGATTTAAAAGACGAACCGCTTTCACCAGGCCTGGTGTTTCATCTTCACCAAGTTTTAACGGAAAACACCCTAGACGACCCTGCCAAAGCCGGGCAGTTGCGTGTTGAGAGCGATCAAATACAAGTGGTGGATAATCGCGATGGTCAGGTTTTACACACCCCGCCGTCTGCAAAAAGCCTAGCTAAGAGATTACAGAACTTGTGCGACTTTGCCAATAATGATGACCCAAAACACTTTATCCACCCGGTAATAAAGGCGATGATTTTGCACTTTATGCTGGGTTATGAACATCCATTTGTCGATGGTAACGGTCGCACGGCGCGCGCGTTATTTTATTGGTACATGGCCAAAAAAGGCTATTGGCTCACCGAGTTTGTATCGATTTCCAAAGTGTTAAAACAAGCCCCGGCGCAATATGCCAAGGCCTATTTACACACCGAAACCGATGATAACGATTTAACTTATTTTCTGATTCACCAGCTTGAGGTTTTACAAAAAGCGATTGACGAACTGTTTGCTTACCTTGCCCGCAAAAACGCAGAGATGGCTCATGCCGAGCAGGTTCTTAAAAACGCTAAACTCAAAAGCCAGCTAAACCACCGGCAAATGGCTATTTTGAGCCAAGCCCTCAAGCAAGAAAAAGTGTTTACAATCGAAGCGCACCGCCACAAACATGGCACCAGCTACCAAACCGCGCGCACCGATTTGCTTGGCTTGTCTGACCAATATGGTTTGCTGGAAAAACGCAAACAGGGCAAAGGCTTCGTGTTTTATGTGCCGGATGACCTAGATGAACGCATCAAAACGCTTGAATGATCACGTTATCGCAACCCTTTATCCCGTCATTGCGAGCGCAGCGAAGCAATCTATAGATCGCCACGGCCTTCGGCCTCGCGATGACCGCGCCACGTCATTGCGAGCGTAGCGAAGCAATCTCCAGATCGCCACGGCCTTCGGCCTCGCGATGACCGCGCCCACGTCATTGCGAGCGTAGCGAAGCAATCTCCAATAGATAAAAACTGCAAAACAAAGCCATTGGGTGTAATATTTACTTACATTTAATTAATGGATACACATTTAACCATGAAACAAGGTTTCATTTATATAATGAGCAACAAGAAAAATGGCACGTTATATGTTGGTGTTACGAGTAATTTGATTCAGCGCGTTTACCAGCACAAACAACATTTAATTGAAGGATTTACCAAGCGTTACAACCTTAATAGGCTAGTTTATTTTGAACAACTAGACGAAATTAGCAGCGCGATAGAGCGAGAAAAACAACTGAAATCCGGTAGTCGTCAAAAGAAGATTCAGCTTATAGAACAAGTGAATCCTGAATGGGATGATCTGTACGAATCCATATTATAAGATCGCCACGGCCTCCAGCCTCGCGATGACTCAATCCTTGTCATTGCGAACTCTTCCTTGTCATTGCGAGCTCTTCCTTGTCATTGCGAGCTCTTCCTTGTCATTGCGAGCGCAGCGAAGCAATCTATAGATCGCGATGACCTAAATCCCTGCGTACATTAACCATTGTAAAAAACTTTTACACTTTCCAAAAAAATACCTGCTGATACAATAGCGCCCATTTCAATAAAACACGTAAACCCGAGAATTAAAACCATGTATGGCATCGTTGCAGGCATTGCAGAAAGAAACATCGTCCCGATACTCCTCGAAGGCTTAAAGCGCCTTGAATACCGCGGTTACGACTCAACGGGTATCGCCCACCCACACATCTGCAACCAAAGCGTCTCGGTTTTACACAACGGCATAATCGAAAACTACCAACAACTCAAACACCAACAAACCGAACAAGGCTATCGCTTCACCTCCGATACCGACACCGAAGTTATAAAAGCCACCACCAATGTCGGGCGCATAACCGCACCCATAACATTTAATATTCCGCTACAATTACTCGCTTACCAAGTCGCGCTTGCCAAAGGCACCGACGTCGATAGACCGAGGAATCTAGCAAAATCAGTTACGGTAGAATAATGCAATCAAATAGTTTGAAAATCCTAGTCACCGGCGGTGCTGGGTTTATCGGTAGCGCCGTTGTGCGTCATATTATCAACGACACAGATTACGCCGTCGTCAATGTCGATAAACTCACCTATGCGGGCAATCTTGAGTCGCTAAAGTCAGTTGAAAACAACGAGCGCTATGCGTTTGAACAAGTCGATATTTGTGATGCAGTAGAACTCAAGCGTGTGTTTAATCAACACCAACCGGATATCGTTATGCATCTCGCGGCAGAATCCCATGTTGACCGCTCGATTGACGGGCCGGGCGAGTTTATTCAAACCAATATCGTCGGCACCTATACCTTGCTCGAACAAGCCAGAGCCTATTGGGCAGGCCTGCAAGGCGACAAAAAAGCCAACTTCCGCTTCCACCATATTTCGACGGACGAAGTTTATGGCGATTTACCGCACCCGGACGAGCTAGATCGCCACGCTACGCTCGCGATGACAGAACGCGTCATTGCGAGGAGCGACAGCGACGCGGCAATCCAAGGTGCTAGTCATTGCGAGCAAAGCGAAGCAATCTCTAAAGAACAACCACTGCCATTATTCACCGAAACCACCGCTTACGCGCCAAGTTCGCCCTATAGCGCCAGCAAAGCCGCATCAGATCACTTAGTGCGAGCTTGGCAAAGAACCTACGGCTTACCAACCCTAGTCACCAATTGTTCCAACAACTACGGCCCATATCACTTCCCAGAAAAGCTCATCCCATTAGTGATTCTTAACGCCCTAGAAGGCAAACCGCTGCCGGTGTATGGCAAGGGTAATCAAATCCGAGACTGGCTGTATGTAGAAGATCATGCACGCGCATTAGTACTCGTTGCCACGCAGGGAAAAATCGGCGAAACCTACAACATCGGCGGTCACAACGAAAAACAAAATATCGAAGTGGTTAAAACGATATGCAACATTCTGGATGAGCTAGATCGCCGCGGCCTTCAGCCTCGCGATGACAAGAAAGGGATAGCCACGGCCTTCGACCTCGCGAAGACAGAAAAAACAACCATCATTGCGAGTATTTCACCCGTCATTGCGAGCGAAGCGAAGCAATCTCAATCAGGTAGCAACTCAGCAATCTCTTCTTACACAGACCTCATCACCTATGTAACTGACCGCCCCGGTCACGACATGCGCTACGCCATCGACGCCAGCAAAATCCAACGCGAACTTGGTTGGACACCGCAAGAAACCTTTGAATCGGGTATCCGCAAAACCGTACAATGGTATCTCGACAACCAGGCCTGGTGCCAACACGTACAAGACGGCAGCTATCAAAGAGAAAGATTAGGAAGTAAACAATGAAAGGCATTATCTTAGCAGGCGGTTCCGGCACACGGCTTTATCCGATTACGCGCGGCGTATCCAAACAACTATTACCCGTTTACGACAAGCCGATGATTTACTACCCGCTATCGGTGCTGATGCTGGCCGGTATTCAAGACACCCTGATTATCACCACACCCGAAGATCAAGCGGGATTTATCCGTATGCTCGGCGACGGCAAAGACTTCGGTGTCAACCTAAGCTATGCCATCCAACCCAGCCCTGATGGTCTTGCGCAAGCCTTTACCATCGGCGAAAACTTTATTGGCAACGACAGCGTGTGCCTCGTGCTCGGTGACAATATCTTCTGGGGGCAAGGTTTTACCCCAATTCTAAAACGTGCCGCCACCAGGCCTGCTGGGGCCACCGTATTTGGCTACCAAGTTAAAGATCCGGAACGCTTTGGCGTAGTCGAATTCGACGAAAACAGAAAAGCCATCAGCATCGAAGAAAAACCCGCCCAACCCAAATCAAACTTCGCGGTCACCGGCCTGTATTTTTACGACAATGATGTCGTGCAAATCGCCAAACAAGTCAAACCCAGCCACCGTGGCGAACTCGAAATCACTACCATAAATCAAATGTATATGGAGCGGGGCGATTTAAACGTTGAACTGCTCGGGCGTGGCTTTGCCTGGCTCGATACCGGCACCCACGAAAGCTTACTTGAAGCCGCCATGTTTGTCGAAACCATCGAAAAACGCCAAGGCTACAAAATCGCCTGCCTGGAAGAAATCGCCTGGCGCAACGGCTGGCTCACCAACGACCAAGTCGCCCAAACGGCTAAGGCCCTCAGCAAAAACGGCTATGGGCAATATTTAGCGGATTTGCTAAAGTGATGGCTAATATTTAAAGGGAGATTAGCGATGCTTGTAGATACCAAAAAAATAGATGAACTGCCTTTAAGCACCAAACTAGAGTTAATGGAAGTCGTCATGAGCGCATTGATCAAGAACGAAGCCGAGTTTGCAGTCCCAGCATGGCATGAAGATGTTTTAGAAGCGAGAGCGCAGGAAGTTCGCGAACCTGATGCATGGAAAACATTCGATCAAGTTCGTGCCGCGCTTAAAAATGACTAAGCAAATCCTATTCACACCTTCTGCAGAAAAGGATCTGATTCTTGCCAAAAACTTTTACGCAAAAGTAGATCCAATGCTAGGAGAATATTGTGCTGACAGCTTAATGTTAGACATTGAGAGACTGCGTTTCTTTGCAGGGGTGCATGCAAAAGTTTTCGGCCAATATAGGATGATAGCGCGTACATTTCCATTTTCGATTTATTATCAACTGCCAAACGAAAATGACATACTGATTGTGGCTGTGCTAGATAGTCGAATAAATCCTAAAACGATGGCGCAAAGGCTTGGTTGAAAAGCATGAAAACGCAATTCGCAAACTGACTATAAAAATTAAACATTGAGCATTAAAAATTAACATGACTCCAGTCACCAAAGCCTATTTACCCAACAACCCAAACCACCAGGCCTGGTGCAACGGCTATGGGCAATATCTAGCGGATTTGCTGAAGTAAAAAACAAAAGTATGTCGAAGAAAACTGAAATTAACACAGATAACTTAAAACACTTGCTTAATGAACTAAAGCAAGTGATTCGTGCTGCCCAGCATAGAGCGCTACAAAGTGTTAATAAAGAATTAACCGCGCTTTATTGGACGATTGGCCAGAGAATCGTTGCAAGTCAAGAAATTCATGGTTGGGGAAAATCCGTGGTTGCGCAAATCAGTGACGAACTGCAAAAAGAGTTTGTTGACTCCAAGGGTTTTTCTGTGCAAAACCTTTGGAATATGCGAATGTATTATCTCGCTTACCAAGATCATCCAAAACTCCAGACACTGTCTAGAGAAATTAGCTGGTCACACAATATTAAAATACTGCAAAAGCTCAAAGACCCGCTAGCACAACAATTTTACATACAAGCGACCCTCAAAAATGGCTGGAGCCTGCGAGTGCTCGACCACCAAATCGACAACCAAACCTATGAAAAAACGCTCCTTGGTCAGACCAACTTTGCCAATACTTTACCGGCAAAGATGCAACAACAAACCGATTTAATCATCAAAGACGAATACACCTTTGATTTTCTAGAATTGGCCGAAGAACACTCTGAAAAAGAGCTGGAAAATGCGCTCATCCAGAAAATCCGCGACTTTCTGATTCAAATGGGTGCAGACTTCGCCTTTATGGGGAATCAATACAAATTGACCGTTGATGACGAAGACTACTTTATAGACTTGCTGCTTTATCACAGACGCCTAAAATCACTCATTGCCGTGGAACTTAAAATCGGTAAATTCAAACCCGAATATGCAGGTAAAATGAGCTTTTACCTTACGGCACTGAACGAGACCGTAAAACTGCCCGAAGAAAACCCATCTATAGGCATCATCATCTGTAAAGACAAGGCCAGAACCACAGTCGAATTTGCGCTGAAAGAGAGTAATCAACCTATAGGCGTAGCCACTTATAAACTCGCACACCAACTGCCGAAGGAATACCAACACGCATTACCTGCGGCGGAAGAGATAGAACAAAAACTCAGTGAATTGTTTGCTGATGAAACCACCCATTCAAAATTAAACATTGAGCATTAAAAATTAACATGACCCCAGTTACTAAAGCCTATATCCCGAATAAACACCAACAAAACCACCAGGCCTGGCGCAATGGTTGGCTCAGCAACGAACAAGTCGCCCAAACCGCCCAAGCCCTCAGCAAAAACGGCTATGGCAAATATTTAGCGGATTTAATAAAGTAAATGCCAATGGAATCTTTAACTAAGATCGACAATCAGCTTGTCCAGTCCAAGATATACACAGTGCGAAATACGCAAGTCATGCTCGATCATGATTTGGCGCAATTGTACGGCGTACAAACTAAGGCACTAAACCAAGCAGTAAAACGAAATAGCTTACGGTTTCCAGAGCGTTACTGCTTTCAGTTGACTCAACAAGAGTTTGAAAACTTGAAGTCACAAATTGTGACCACAAGTGGACACGGTGGCAGAAGAACCCTTCCATACGCGTTTACAGAGCAGGGTGTTTCGATGCTCTCCACGGTGCTCAAAAGCGAGACCGCGATAAACACGAGTATACGCATTATGGATGCCTTCGTTGCGATGCGCCAGTTTATAAGTCAGCATGCACTGGTTTTTGAGCGAATGGATGCGATAGAACGCAAGCAATTAAAAACCGATAGCAAAATTGATCAGATTCTAGATGCGCTTGAAGCTAAGACAGAAAAGCCTGAACAAGGCATTTTCTTTAACGGTCAAATTTTCGATGCCTATGTTTTTGTAGCAGATCTCATCAAGTCCGCCAAACAAAGCATCATTATCATCGACAATTACCTAGATGAAAGCGTATTGCTGATGCTCACCAAACGACAAGCCAATGTAAAGGCAGAACTATTTGGCAAAAACAACACACCACAATTTACGCTCGATCTGCAAAAACACAACCAGCAGTACCCGCCAGTCATTTATTACCCGTTTTATGATGCGCACGATCGATTCATTATTATCGATAACCAAGACATCTATCACCTAGGCGCAAGCTTAAAAGAGCTCGGCAAAAAGTGGTTCGCCTTCTCAAAAATGGAAAAAGAAACCCTGCGTATTATGGAAAAACTTGAAGAAGCAAGGAGTCAATCGAAATGACCCCAGTCACCAAAGCCTATTTACCCAACCACCCAAACCACCAGGCCTGGTGCAACGGCTGGCTAAGCAATGAACAAGTCGCCCAAACCGCTAAAGCCCTCAGCAAAAACGGCTATGGCCAATACCTAGCGGACTTAATCAAATGAACAACGAAATCACCATCCAAGAAGTGCAATCCAAGTTCATTCAACTGAACAATCAGCAAATGCTGTTGGACACTGACATTGCTCAGCTATACCAAGTCGAAACCAAACGTATCAATGAAGCCGTTAAAAACAACCCAGAAAAATTTCCGCAAGGTTATATCGTTGAATTAACTGACGATGACTGGTCAAGTTTAAGGTCGAAAATTTCGACCTTAAAATCAGCGGGGCAAGGGCAACACACAAAATACAAGCCCAAAGCTTTCAGCGAAAAAGGCTTATACATGCTTGCCACCATTCTAAAAAGCAAGCGTGCAACCGAAACAACCCTTGCCATTATTGAAGCTTTCAGCAAATTGCGACAACTCACCCGCGTGGTGTCACAAATTAGCTCACAAGAAACGACCCCAGATGAGCAAAAATCCCTGATGACCCAAAGCGGAGAACTTTTAGCAGAAATCATCGACGACGGACTCACCACTACCGACAGTGAAACCACCTTTGAGCTGAACTTTGCCGTATTAAAGCTAAAACATACAATCAAGCGAAAACAAAAATGACCCCAGTTACCAAAGCCTATTTACCCAACAACCGAAACCACCAGGCCTGGTTATGAGCAAAAAAATCCTCCACATTGCCAACAGTGATAAATTTATCCCACCCTTTATTGAGTTCGTTAAAGAACACTTCGAGTTTAGCGAGCACGAATTTCTGCTCACCGGTGGCATGGCGCAAGAGCAGCTAAAACCCTATGCGAATGTCCAACTGGCGAAAAGAACCATCATCGGGCGTTTACAGCACTACGCTCAAGCCGTGATAAAAATGCACCAAGCCAAAAAAGTTATCTTACATGGCTTGTTTGATATAAAGCTGGTTTACCTATTATTCTTCATGCCTTGGCTGCTTAAAAAATGCTACTGGGTCATGTGGGGTGGTGATTTGTATGTGTACCAACTCGGCGAACGCAGCTGGAAATGGAAGGTGCGTGAGTTTTTTCGCCGCCCGGTGATTAAAAATATGGGTCATTTGGTGACCTATATCAAAGGTGATTACGAACTCGCGCAACAATGGTATGGCGCAAAAGGTCAATATCACGAATGTTTTATGTACACCAGCAACCTCTACAAAGAATACGACGTGCCGCACAAACAACACAGCGGCATTAATATATTGGTCGGCAACTCCGCCGACCCAAGCAATAACCATTTAGAGGTGTTTGACAAACTGGAAGCCTTTAAAGACCAAGACATCAAAATTTATGCGCCCCTGTCTTACGGCAACCCAGGCTATGCGCAAACAACTATTCAGCAAGGCAAACAACGCTTTGGCGATAAATTCGAACCCTTAACCGAACACATGCCGTTTAACCAGTACTTAGAGTTTCTTGGCAAAATTGACATTGCTATTTTTAATCACAAACGCCAACAAGCCATGGGCAATACCATTACGTTGTTGGGTTTGGGTAAAAAAGTGTTTATGCGCAGCGATGTGACCCAGTGGGCGTTTTTCAAAAGTCATGGTATTGCGGTTTATGATATTGAAGCGTTTGCTTTAACTGATGACGAAGATATTCAAGTCGATGAAAATAAGCACAGAGTTAAATCTTACTTTTCAGAGCAAACATTTGTGAACCAATTACGTGAGATTTTTAATTAATGGCTTATTTAACTGAAAAACAGTTAGGCGAGATGGGGTTTAAATCACTTGGCAAGAGCGTAAAAATAAGCGACCGTGCCAGTATTTATAATGCCGACCAAATTGAAGTTGGTGACTACTCTCGTATTGATGATTTTTGTGTTATTTCGGGCAAAATAAAAATTGGTCGTAATGTGCATATCGCACCATATTGTTTAGTTGCAGGCGGTGAAAAAGGCATAATTTTCGAGGATTTTTCAGGTCTTGCTTATCAAGTGCAAGTTTTTACACAGTCAGATGATTATTCCGGTCAAACAATGACAAATCCTACTGTTCCAGCTGAATTCAAAAAAGAAGCGAAAAGAGCTGTCTTTATCGGTAGGCACTCAATTGTTGGAGCAGGGTCAATAATACTGCCCGGCGTTACCTTGAATGAAGGTACATCTATCGGCGCAATGTCGTTGGTACGAAAATCGACAGAATCATGGTCAATTTATCTTGGAAACCCTGCCAAAAAAATCAAAGACCGTAAAAAAGATTTGCTTGAGTTAGAGCGTGCTTATTTAGAAGGTGAACACTGAGATGGTTATGCAAAATATTGCGTTTTATGTTATGAATTCAAAAGGCCTGTTTGTGCTTAAAAGCTTCATCGAAAAATTTGGAGCCAATGCGATTGGCTATGTGGTCAGCGAGCAAGATAAAGCCGTGCAATATGATGGTTATGAAGAGATTAAACAGCTTGCACAAAACAATGACATTCCTTTTTATCCACGCACCCAATTCGATGCCCAAATAGAAAACAAATTTTTAGGTTTAAAATTTGCCATAGGTTGGCGTTGGTTAATTAAAAATGAAACCAATCTGATTGTTTTCCATGATTCGCTGCTGTCCAAATATCGCGGGTTTGCTCCTTTAGTAAACTCCTTAATTAACAAGGAGTTGCGGGGGGGGGTAACAGCTTTGTTTGCGGATTGCAAGTATGATCGTGGCGATATTATCGCGCAAAAATCGACTGATTTTAGCTATCCGTTAAAAATAGAAGAGGCAATTAGGCAAATAGAGCCGTTATATTTTGATTTGGTCGATGAAATCTACACTCGCGTTTTAAAAGGCGAGGCGCTTACCGGATATAAGCAAGACGAAAATCAAGCTACTTATAGCCTGTGGCTAGATCACGAAGATTACTTTATTGACTGGGCTTGGTCGGCTGAAAAAATTAAGCGGTTTGTTGATGCGGTGGGTTATCCGTATGATAGCGCAAAAGCTAGATTAAATGATGAAGTGATTTATTTTAAAGAGGTTGATCTGCTAGATGATGTTGTAGTTGAACATCGTGAAAGACATATCGGCAAAGTAATTTTTATAGAACAAGGTGCACCAGTCGTTGTTTGCACGCAAGGGTTATTAGTGTTGAAAGAAATAACTGATACGAATGGCAAAATGGTGCAGATAAATTTTAGAAGTAGGTTTAAGTAATGAGTTGGGGTTTAATTGTTGAAGTCGCACAAATTTTTATTGCCATTGGTGTGTTATTAGCTTTTTGGCAAATTGTGCTCTATCGAAAAGAGTTTGAACAAGATCACGAAAGGTCAAGAAGACAAAATACGACAGCTTTGTTATTGGAGTGGAATAAAGGCTTGACTGAAGAAATGGCAAACACACGAAGCTTCATTGAAATCTTGACTGAGGAGCAATGTAGAAAGGTTGCTAATAAAGAGACTGTCAAAGTCAAGGCAAAGTATTTGAAAATAATTAAAAATCACATTGGTATAAAAGATGATCAGAAAAACAAAAAAATTAAGCTTTCAAAAGCGCAGGTTATGAAAATTAGGTTTTTGGGTGTTCAATACTTAAATTTGCTTGAAACTATACTGGGAGCATGGCAAAACAACTCCGTTGATAAGACGGTCATCGAAAAAGAGTTTAAATATCTGTTATCACCAGAGAAAGGGCACGCGGGATTAGACAAGTTCAGGAAAACGCTTGGTGGTAGTGATGCATACCCGGCTATTGAAGTTTTTATTAACTTCTTAGTTTCACAAAAGAAGGCTGGTTTAGATGAGTTGGCAAAACGTCCACTCGGTAATTTTAAGTTTTGGAGTAGGGCAACATGATAACTTTCAACAAACCGCCTTTAACTGGCAATGAGCAGCAATATGTTTTGCAGGCGATGCAAAGTAATAAGATTTCGGGCGATGGTTTTTTTGGAAAAAAATGCCAGGCCTGGTTATGAGTAAAAAAATCCTTCATATTGCCAACAGCGATAAATTTATCCCGCCGTTTATCGAGTTTGTAAAAGAACACTTCGAGTTTAGCGAGCACCAATTTCTTCTCACCGGCGGTATGGCGCAAGACCAGTTAAAGCCCTATGAGAATGCCCAATTGGCGAAAAAAACCATCTTCGGGCGCTTACAGCACTATGTTCAGGCTGTGATAAAAATGCACCAAGCCAAAAAAGTCATTTTGCATGGCCTGTTTGATATTAAGTTGGTTTACATCTTGTTCTTCATGCCTTGGCTGCTAAAAAAATGCTACTGGGTCATGTGGGGTGGGGATTTGTATGTGTATCAACTCGGTGAACGCAACTGGAAATGGAAAGTACGCGAGTTTTTTCGCCGACCAGTGATTAAAAATATGGGCTACATAGTCTCTGGTAATCAAGGTGATATTGCAAACGCTAAAGAGTGGTATGGATTCAATGGGGAAAAACTAAATTGTGTTTTTTATACAAGTAATATTTTCCGAAATGATATCAAAACAATTACGTGCGAAACCTCAGATGAAATTAGAGTGCTTGTAGGGAACTCTGCCACAGAAACAAATAGGCACTTAGAAGCTTTTGAAATAGTTTATTCTGAAAAAATAAAATCTAAGAAAAATGTAAAATTAATTGTACCTCTATCTTATGGTGATCCAAAATATTGTAAGGTGGTTATTGATTATGGAAAGAAAAAGTTTGGTGATGATTTTGTTCCTATAACTTATTTTATGCTTTATCAAAGCTATATAAATATACTTTATAATTCAGATATTGTTGTGTTCAACCATAATAGACAGCAGGGGTTTGGGAATCTTGTACAGCTATTAGGTTTTGGGAAAAAAGTCTATATTTCACGTCAATCAACCTTGTGGGATTATTTTAAATCTATTGGTGTTGTTGTATATGATATTGAAAAGTTCGATATTGTGCCAATTGAAGAATCATTGGCTTTAAAAAATCGTAAGGCTATTGAAGAGAACTTCTCAGTCGAACGAATAATATTTGATATGAAGAAAGTTTTTGAATAGTTTTATTTTTAGAGTGTAAGTGAGTTAAGTCTTGGATAGAAAATTAAAGCTGGCATTTATCGGAGGTGGGATAAATTCTGCCATCGGTGACACTCATTTTATTGCATCTCAAATGGATAACTTATTTTCAGTTGATGCAGGATGCTTTAGTCGAGATGAGGTGATTAATGAGGCTACAGCAAAAAAGTGGGGAATAGCGCCTTCCAATTTATACTCTAACTGGCAAGACTTAATTAACAATGCGAAAAGCACAATTGATGCAATTGTAGTTTTAACGCCAACACCTGCACATTTGAATCCCGTACTTTCTGCAATTGAAAATGGTATCCCTGTAATTTGTGAAAAGGCGCTTGCATCAACGAGCATAGATGCTCAAAAGATGATGGCAGCATTAGAAGAAAGTGCTGGGTACTTAGCTGTGACCTACAACTACACTGGTTACCCGATGGTCCGTGAGCTTAAAGAAATGATTCGTCATGGTCGATTAGGCCGGGTTGAACAAATCCATATTGAAATGCCTCAAGAAGGTTTTGCACGACTTAATCGTGAAGGCAAGCCAATGGTTCCGCAGCAATGGCGCATGCGTGATGGTGATATTCCAACTATCTCTTTGGATCTAGGCGTGCATCTTCATCATATGATTGACTTTTTAACGGGCGAAAAACCTGAATCTCTGGTTGCAACGCAAAGCAGTATGGGGCAGTTCCGTCAAGTTGTTGATAATACAATGGCATTGGTTAAATACACTAATGGGCTTGAGTGTAACTTATGGTTCAGTAAATCTGCTCTTGGTCATAGAAATGGGCTTAAGGTAAGGGTCTATGGTGATCAAGGTTCAGCTGAATGGTTTCAGCTGGAGCCTGAGCTTATTCATTTTTGCGATAACGGTGGTCGAAAAATGCAAATAGACCGAGCGTATAATGATGTTTTTATAGCGCATCAGCCACGCTATAACCGGTTTAAATCCGGGCATCCATCTGGTTTTTTAGAAGCTTTTTCCAATCTTTATGTAGATGTTTTTGAAGATTTAACAAATAAATTGATTGGCAAACCAGCGCAAAATGACTTTGTCTTTCATGCACAAGATGCTTATGAAGGGTTATTAATGTTAGAGGCCATTGAACTGTCTGCGCGAGAGCAACGGTGGGTAGATTTAAAACAAAGAGAAAAAAAATGAGACAGTACAAGCAAGTTATGATTCAGGATAGATTTCCTGAAGATGTAAAAGCCATTGCGTTTTGTGAGAAATTTATAAAAGGTGAAACCCCTCGTTATGTATTTGGTTGCAATGAGTGGGCTAAAAGTATAGCCGAGCATATTGATCTAGATGGATTTGTTGATGACTTTACGGATTCTGTCATTTTTTATGATAAGCCTGTTATACGAAGTAGTGAGATACCGCCAACGGCAATGGTAATAAGTGCAGTGGTTATTGCAAGACCAATTACAGCTATGCGAGTTTTAGATAGAAAAGGCATTCAAGCGATTAATTATTATGCGTTTAAAAAATATAGCGGTATAAATGTAAAAGATGTTACCGTTCTTGGAACTTTTGATAATGAGTTTAGGATTAATAAACATGAGTTTGAATGGGTCTTTAATCAATTTGCGGACGAAGAATCCCGGCGAATATTTAGCGCGCTGTTAAATTTTCGACTGTCACGTAACCTTTCTTTTATGAAAGGTTTTGTCGATGCTCAGGATCGACAGTATTTTGAGCGGTTTCTCAAGTTGCAGCCTCAAAATGAAGTGTTTCTTGATGTGGGTTGCTTTGATGGGTACACGAGTGAAGAGTTCATTAAGCGTTGTCCTGGTTATAAAGCAGTACACGTTTTTGAACCTGAACCATTGAACATGGCAAGGGTTAAGAATCGGTTGGAACAGTACAATAATATCCATTACCATCCCTATGGTGCCTCAAACCAAGCGCAGACACTACGATTTTCATCCGGTGGATCATCTTCAACTATTTCTGAAGACGGGGAGATGGAAATTAAAGTCGATCAAATTGACGAACTCGTTAAAGTCCGCTTCACTTTTTTGAAGATGGATATTGAAGGTGCAGAAGTTGCTGCACTTGAAGGCGCAGAGCGTTCAATAAAACTTTATCATCCGCGCCTCGCTATTTGTGCTTATCACAAAGCGGATGATTTGTGGCGGATACCAAAATTGGTTTTATCATTTCGAGATGACTATGAACTGTATTTGCGCCACTACACAGAAGGTGTACATGAGACCGTCATGTTCTTTATTCCAAAAGAGTAACCGTTATGCAGAAAAACAAACCAAAAATGCTAATAGCTGGTGGGGGCTATGCTGACATCCCTTTAATCCATGCGGCTCAATCATTGGGTTATTACGTTATTACAAGCGGGAACAGAGAGTCAGATCTGGGTCACATTGAGTCTGACCAGTATTGTCCTGGCGATTTTTCAGACCCTGAAGCGATGCTTCGTATTGCTCAAGAGCAGGATGTTGAGGCTGTTTGTGCATGTTGTAATGATTTTTCGGCTCTTTCAGCAGCGTATGTGGCCGAAAAGCTTGGCTTACCGGGGCATGATTCTTTTGAAACCGCACTAACAATTCACCACAAAGACCGTTACCGAGCTTTTGCAGAAAATAATGCCATTCCAACGCCTAAAGCTCTTGGTTACAGTGATATTGAAAATGCTTTAAATGCATTAGACTTTTTGACGTTGCCTGTCATTATCAAACCTGTTGATTTGACGGGAGGTAAGGGTATAACTCGAGTAGACTCTCACACTGAGTTTCATATAGCAATTGAGTATGCTTTTTTGGCATCTAAGTGTAAGCGTGTTGTTGTTGAAGAGTTTATTGAAGGTACAAGGCACGGTTTTTCAGTGTTTGTAAAGCAAGGCAAAGTTGTTTTTCATTTTACTGATAATGAACATTACCATTTAAGTCCTTATTTAGTATCAGCGGCATCAACTCCAAGCGAAGTACCTAAAAGTGCTATTACAAACTTGATCGGCCAATCTGAAAAAATTTGCCGTCTATTATCTTTAGTAGATGGCATTTTTCATGTGCAATTTATTCTGCGTGATGGCGAACCATATATTATTGAAATTTGTCGAAGGGCACCGGGCGATCTTTATGTGAAGCTGGTGGAGATTGCTACAGGCGCCAAATATTCCGAGTGGATTGTACGCGCAGCCGCTGGTTTGGATATATCAGATTTACGACCAAAAGAGAGTCAAGGTGGTTTTGTCCGCCACTGTATTATGGGTAAAAAAACAGGTACTTTGGCTGGGGTGTATATTGATCCATTAGTTGAAAAACGAATTGTAGATCGTTTGGTTTGGTGGAAAGAAGGCGATATAGTCGAAAACCCTGAAACACATAAGTTTGGGATTTTGTTTGTTAAGTACGATGACTCCTTGGATATCATGGCTGAAGCCGAGAAGCTTTCAAAGCTAGTTAAAGTTGATGTTATTTAGTTATACTGCTTTGCTTTTGAAGCAAGCTTATTCATTTTATTAAGTGTTTATAGAATATGATCCCATTCAACAAACCGCCCTTAACGGGCAGTGAGCAGCAGTATGTTTTGCAGGCGATGCAGAGCAATAAAATTTCGGGCGATGGTTTTTTTGGTAAAAAATGCCAGGCCTGGTTTGAGGAGAATTTAGGATGCGCTAAAACCTTGCTGACGCCATCTTGCACGGCGGCATTGGAAATGGCGGCGATCTTGATTGATATTCAGCCGGGTGATGAAGTGATTATGCCCAGCTATACCTTTGTCAGCACCGCCAATGCGTTTGTATTGCGTGGCGCAAAGATTGTATTTGTGGATATTCGCCCCGATACGATGAATATTGACGAAACCAAAATTGAAGCCGCCATTACCCCTAAAACCAAAGCGATTGTGCCAGTGCATTATGCGGGCGTGGGGAGCGAGATGGATGCGATTATGGACATCGCCAATCGTCATGGCTTGTTTGTTGTGGAAGATGCCGCACAGGGCATGATGAGCCAATACAAAGGCAAACCACTGGGCACGATTGGGCACTTGGCGGCGTTTAGCTTTCACGAAACCAAAAACTACACCAGTGGCGGTGAAGGTGGCTTGTTGATTATTAACGATGAGCGTTTTTTGCAGCGGGCGGAAGTGATTCGTGAAAAAGGCACTAACCGCAGCCAGTTTTTCCGTGGGCAGGTGGATAAATACACTTGGGTGGACGTGGGAAGCAGTTATTTACCTAGTGAACTTCAAGCCGCGTTTTTGTGGGGGCAGTTAGAAAAAGCGGAAGAAATTAATCAAAACCGTTTGGCAACGTGGAATGCCTATCATCAAGCATTTATACCACTGCAACAACCAGGCCTGGTGGTTTTACCGATTATTCCAGACCATTGCCAGCACAACGCCCATATGTATTACCTCAAGCTAAAAGACCTCGACCAACGCACCGCGTTTATCGAACACCTAAAATCCAACGACATTAACGCCGTATTCCACTATATCCCACTGCACACCGCACCGGCCGGGCAAAAGTTCGGCGAGTTTAGTGGTGATGATGTTTTCACAACGAAAGAAAGCGAACGCCTCGTGCGCTTGCCGATGTATTACGGTATGAGTGAGGAAGAAAGAGAAAAAGTGATTGAAGCGGTGATGGGGTTTTTTGGTTAGGTTAATGAATGCGTGGATTGTAAGATTCCAGGAGTGGTTAGAGGGTAAAGTGAAGTTGGAAACTTTATATCGTTATTCACCGCACAACACCGATTACAAAGATCAGGTTATTACCCATTCGAAAATATGGTTTTCTAAACCTGACAACTTTAATGATCCACTGGATTCAAGGCTGGATTATCGTCAAATGTATTCGGTTGAAGAAATTGAAGCTTTTTGGCGCGGTTTTTTGGAAAGCAGGCCTGATCATCCACAATCACTTGATGAGGTTTTGCAGCGATGGGGTAGCAATCAAGATTTTGTTGAACAGCAAAACAGGGTTTTTAATCAATTTAGAAGTCAAATCGGTGTTTGTTGTTTTTCAGCGACTCCGACTAATATTTTGATGTGGTCGCATTATGCGAACAACCATAAAGGCATTGTTTACGAATTCAAACCGGATTTATTTTTAGATTCGGTTTCTGATGGCTTTACTGGTCATCCAATGCGCGTGGATTATGCAGAACACAATGCGTACGAATTGCTGTCTTATGCGTTAACTGGTAAGCCAAAACAGGACCAGTTTGTGACCGAACAGTTAACTAAAGCTAAAGATTGGGAATACGAGCAAGAATACCGGTTTATTGACTTGAAACAGAATGGTAATAAGCCCTTTAGAAAAGCATCGTTAAAGTCGGTAATTTTCGGAGCGAAAATACCGCCGGAAGAAATTGATAGATTCCGAGAGCTTTGTCATCAAAACGGGTTCGGGCATGTTCAGTTTAAGCAAGCCAGATTTCCGCAAGGCAAGTTTGAAATAGAGATTGTTGATATTTAAATACCCAAACGACCAGGCCTGGTGTAACAGGCTAAAGCCTAAACCCATAAAGCGACTATGAAAGCCTTTAAAAACCTGAATGACTTAAAAACCCATCTGCAAATTGCGCCGATTAATACCGGCGAGCGGTTCAATTATCGCGGCATTGTTTTTGATGATTTTGAAGGTTTACACGCCATGACCAGTGCAGACGGTGCGTGTGTGCATCTTCGTGCCGGGGTGGAATGGGCTTTGGTGGAGTATCGCGGTCAAGTGCGCGATTATGGTGTGTGTTTGTCGGGGTTGGATCGTTGCGAAACCGATGCGGATTTGTTTGATGCGTTATTGCGCAATGTCGTGTTTGAAGACGGCTTGCAAACGCATCCGGCGCTGTTGCGTATGCAGCGTGTGACTTTTTTTGATAAGCCGTTTTGCATTGATCAACAAGGCGTGGCGCAACATTATGGCTTGGCGACCGACTATGTGGACATTACGCCCAATTTTGATGTGGCGAGTTTTTTCGCAACTCAGAAGTGGAATGATAAAACACAGCGTTATGAACCAATGCAGGCCTGCTTGAAAAAAGGG
This sequence comes from Thiomicrospira sp. ALE5, assembly GCF_900112445.1. Taxonomy (GTDB): domain Bacteria; phylum Pseudomonadota; class Gammaproteobacteria; order Thiomicrospirales; family Thiomicrospiraceae; genus Thiomicrospira. Next base: position 112,985 of record NZ_FOYY01000003.1, read on the forward strand.
GTAATGTATCGAATAACGCCAGCGATAGCGATTTTGCCGCATGGCGATGAACCACCGTCTTACACGCCGATTGGCTGGCAACCGTTTGAACGCCCAGCGCAACAACGCGCTAATGCCTATCGCTTAGCGGTGAATGAGGATTTTGCCAAGGTGTCAACGGTCACAAAATTTAAGTTTGCACACAATTGGGCGGTATCAAAACAGATTTATGAACAATTTGAAGGCGGTGATCTATTATTCCCACACGACCCGTTAGCCGAGTTTGCCGACCATGTGAAAGCTTTAACGCATTTCACACAACCGCAAATAGATACGGCTAGCGAAAAGTTCGCTCAACGCAAAGGCCAAACACCGGATAACGAAACCATCCAGGCCTGGTTAAAACAAAAGGGCATTAGCTTCGTTGATGAAAACACACTAGCACACTTTAAATGGCGGTTTGACGAACACGCCTTCGAGCAAAAGCTAGAAGATATGGGCAAGCGGATTAGGGTTAGAAGAACAGCGGCGCACTATCAGGGTTGATGTGGTTAAAAGAAAATCACCAGGCCTGGTAGCTGTACATGGGGTATGACTGTAAGAATGATTAGAGTTGAGATTAATTGACTTGCAGGGTGTTTGAAATTATGATAACCGACTTTATTTTGTTTTCAAAGAGGGGCAGTTATGAGCTGGTTTGATCGTTTAATTACACGATTGACAGGTTTGCAAGCGGTTGAGTTTCAGCCGCATGAAACGGTGCGCAGATCAGAGCGAGTTGGTCGTGTGCGATTAAAACGCTATATTAAACAGGCTAAGTTTGAAGCAGAGCGCCCAGAGAGTTTTTATTCCGGTTTAGGGAGTGTTGAGGCGGATGTGTATGAGCGTAATCTGGTTTCGTCGCGTTTCACCAGTGTGCAACTCCAGCAAGCGAATGAAAAAACCGTTCGGCAATTGAAGCATTTAATGGAGCGCGTTTAATGGGCGGGGGGAAACGTTATGCCGATGATGCCGCGCATGATTATCCACCCGAAGATTTTGCATACTCGCCTTGTCATAAAGAGGACATAGATCGTCTCGCATCAATAGCCGATATTAATATCGCACCGGGCGAAGAACCCAATATTGATTTAAGGGTTGTGAAAGACTGGTATTTTGCGACGGAAAATCTGGCTCGTGTTGTATCGAATACCCTACAATCCATTGCGCCACAAACGGTGAATCAACTGCGTTATGCCGGGCATCATATTTTAAAAGCCACTACCTGCGTTCAATCGAATAAAACTGAAATACAATCCAACTTAATTGAAGCCTATAAACACTGTAAACGCGGCTATTTTGATGCATTGGATTTATTTGTTTACGAAACCAATCGCATTTTCCAAGGTCGCGTGGGGGATATTGAAGACCCCAGCAAGAAACAGCACATCATTCAGCATTTGCTTGATATTATCCAAACCATCAACGCGCAAAGGCTTTCAGCAGAAACTCGGGTTGAATATTATTCTTTTTTACAGGAAGAATTGGTCAAAGCACAAGTGCTATTTGCAGAAATAAACGCTTTAACCTTGCCTAAAGTCACGGCACTAGAAATGGATTTAGCGGATGCACTGGAAGACAGAGAACGCATTGAAACCGAACGTAATCATTACGAATCAGAAAACCAAAAGCTGGTTGATGAAATTAATCAAACCCGTGCAAAAACCTCAAATTATCTGATTGTAGGCTTGGCGACTGTTTTCGCTACGATTGCCCTTGCCATAGCAACGCTTTATCAGGGCTACTTTACAACTAAAAACATTGTTGCAGAATCCAGTCATACCATTAAAACCGACACATTGTCGCCGCTGCTGAATTGCTCACAGCCAACCGAACCAAACACTGGAAATGACCATAAAAAACTTTCAATTACGCCGCATCTAGGTTCAGAAGGGTTGACATCGCCGCCTTTACCCTAGTGATGGTGAGCAAAGCGTTGCAAACAAAAGCATCATAGGGTTTGAGTATCAAAAGTGGTTGCCATTCCAGGTAATTGAGCAAGTCATAAGTTTTATTTTACGCAATACGCCGACTAAAGCGCACGCGCTTTATTTGCAGGGCTACATGGAAAAACTGGGGCGCGGCAGTGTGTTGATAACCCAAGCTTGCCGTGAAGCAGGCCTGCCTGATCCCGTGTGACAATCCAAGGCATCCGGGGTGACGCTGACTTTCAAAAACACGGAAGTGACCACGGAAGATGCCATGGAAGCTACCACGGAAGTGACCGCCGAAGTCGCAAGGTTGATTGAAGTGATGGATGCCGAGCATTCGCGTGATGAATTGCAACAAAAATTAGGCTTGCGAAATAACGAGCATTTTAGAAAGCATTATTTAAAACCGGCGCTAACAGCTGGGGTAATTGAAATGACACAACCCGATAAGCCGAACAGCCCTAAGCAAAAATATCTTTTAAGCCGTTTGGGGCAGCTCATCAAATCAAAGAGACCGATTTAATTTAAATGAAAAGAATCCTTCACATTACCACTGACAATAAATTTATCAGCCATGCTTTAATCACGTTTGAAAATGTTTACCCAGGTCAAAACACAGTTTGGATGTTTGCGAATGGGCATGATGGGCATGTCTCGAAAAATCATCGAGATTTGGAGTTTGTATTTTTTGATACGTTTAAGCCTAGCTTTTTGAAGAAGTTAGCTGAGTTTGATTTGGTTGTGGTGCATGGTTTTGATCTGTTTAAATATCCATTAGTGGCGCTTGCACCGGCAGGCGTAAAGTTTGCATGGCTGGGCTGGGGTTATGATTATTACGATTATATTTATGCAAACCCTGATGATTTGTTGCTAGCGGATACGCTGGCATTAAAAAATAAATGCCGGCAAGAATCCCTTAAACAAAGCATTCATCCTGTCAAATTGATTAAAAAAATCGCTCGTAGCGCGATTGAAGTGTTGTTTAGAAAAAGAGCGCTGAAACGGATTGGCAGTATCTCGCCGGTTTTAAAGGAAGATTACGATTTATTGAAATCAGCAGGGCTTTTAAAGCCATTGCCGGATTTTTTACCGTGGAATTATGGCAGCTTAGAAGAGTCATTGATAAAAAACTTTATTGGACAGCGAATTTCAGGATCTAAGGTTTTAGTTGGCAATAGTGCTTCTTTTACCAACAATCATCTTGAAGCGTTTGAGCTCTTACAACAGTTAGGTAATTCAGAACAATCACAATTACAAGTTATTGCTCCCTTGAGTTACGGTGACGATTGCTGCAAACAAGCTGTGATTGAAAAAGGCAAAGCTTTTTTCGGAGATAACTTTCAGCCTGTAACAGATTTTATGCCAATTGATGACTATGTTGCCTTAATTAAACAGTGTGGTTTTGTAGTAATGAATCACAAGCGCCAGCAAGCGGTCGGCAATATCGTGATTATGTTGTATTTAGGTGCGAGAGTTTTCTTGCGTGAGGAAAATCCAACCTATCAAATGCTGAAAAATACAGGCGCGGTTATCAATAAAGTTGATGAGCTTATAGCACAACCAAGCCTGCTTAAAACACCGCTCACGGAAAACGAAATTACCAATAATATTGACGTGCTATACAAGCATTGGTCAAAAGCCGTGATTGACCAAAAAACTAAAAACTTGGTGGAGTTTCATTTAGGTGCATTAGCTTGAACGCCCGTAAAGTTTTAGCGTTTTCTGTAGGACAGTTTGCCACAGATTGCAATTTTAAAATAAACACTAATGCATAGGTTATTTAAGAAGTACACATGATCAAACTAATAAAAGAACTCTACTCCCTGCTCACACCTAGCCAACGCAAGCGATTTCTGGTGTTGCAGGTGCTGGTGGTCATTATGGCGATAGCTGAAATAATCGGGGTGGCATCCATTGCACCGTTTATGGCGCTTGTCGGGGATATGTCGATACTTGAACGTGATAATCTCCTTGCCACGCTTTATGGTGCCAGTGGGTTAGATAGTCCGCAGATGTTCGTTTTTTATTCGGGGGTTGCGGTATTAGGCGCGCTTGCCTTAGCATCGGCTATTTCGATTTTCACTACCTGGCATTTGTCGCTTTTTGCTGCACGAGTTGGCACCCAAATTGGTGATCGTTTATACACACACTATATGCAGCAACCCTGGTTGTTTCATGCAGGTGGCAGCAGTGCGCAACTTGTAAAACAAATCACCACAGAATCAGCGCGTGTTACACGCAGTATCATTTTTCCTGTGCTGCAAATGAACGCGAAAATTGTCCTCGCCGCACTCATGTCGATCGGTTTAATCATTTATGACCCGATTGTGGCGTTAGCGGGTCTATTAATTTTTGCATTTGCTTATATAGTGCTTTATCGCTTAGTTCGTGTGAGATTACAGAGAAATAGTCGGATTATTTCAGATTTATCAACGCAGCGCTTTCGGTTAATGAATGAAGGCTTTGGTGGCATAAAAGATGTGTTGTTATTGGGTCGAAAACAAGATTTCATCCATCGTTTTGACAAAACGGGAGGCAAGTTAGCCCGGAGCACGGGTGTTAACGAGGCTATTGCTTTAGTCCCTCGTTATTTTATGGAATTAATTGCCTTTGGTGCCATGATCGGATTGGTGCTATATCTTTTAGTGAGCCACCAAGGCAACTTAGGCATGGTCTTACCTATTCTTTCCGTTTATGCCTTAGCGGGTTTTAAACTACTGCCTGCTTTCCAGCAAATTTATGGCAGTGTCGCGCGTGTAAAGGGGGCGGTTTCTGCATTTGATGCAATTAAAAAAGACTTAGCCAACTCACAAACGCCGGTTAGCCAAGCAAGCGACAAACCAAACAAAATGCCATCGCATATTAGTCCTAAATCCACAATAACATTAGAAAATATTACATTTACATACCCAAACAAAAATACACCAGCGCTCAACAGCCTGAATCTACAGATAAAAGTAAATCAAGTGGTCGGTATCGTCGGCCCATCCGGTTCGGGTAAATCCACCGCGATTGATATGCTACTGGGTCTAATCCAGCCACAACAAGGCCAGCTAAAAATCGACGACACCATCATCACCGACCAAAACCGCCGTGCATGGCAAAACACCATTGGCTTTGTGCCGCAAAGCATATTTCTATCCGAAGGCAGTATTGCCGAAAACGTCGCCTTTGGCATCCCGGAAAAAGACATTGACCTAGAACAAGTCAACAAAGCATTAAAACTCGCGCACTTGGACGAACTGGTGCAAAGCCTAGAGCAGGGCATCAACACCAAAGTCGGCGAACGTGGCGTACAACTCTCCGGCGGCCAACGCCAACGCATCGGCATCGCGCGTGCGCTTTACCATGAAGCGGATGTATTGGTATTCGACGAAGCCACTAGCGCACTCGATGGCATTACCGAAAAAATGATTATGGAAGCCATTCACGACTTTAGCGGTCAAAAGACCATCATCATGATCGCCCACCGCCTAAAAACCGTGCAAAAATGCGACCAGATTTATTACATAGACCAAGGTCGGGTAATCGACCAAGGTAATTACCAACAGCTGATTGAGCGCAATGCACAGTTTAAACGTATGGCGGCACATGCTTAATCAATTAAACCGAAAAAAAGACCAAAGCTAGATGAATATAAAACATAAGATTAACGATTTTCTGACGAAAACCACGGGGTACAGGCTGACAAAAACCAGCGCCATCCCTGATTTGCGTGGCAAAGTGACCGATCCACGTGAAGGCATATATCACGCTAAAACCTTTCCATTTATTATGGATTTGCCGTTTGATAAAGGCGGAGACTGGCTATATTCAACCTACACTGAAAACTCATCAGCGGTTTATTATCAAGCGGCTAAAGCAGCGTTACGCGCGTGGGGGCAAGGTGAAAAAGCTGTGAAAAAGGAAATTGAACGATTACTTACAGACTTTGCTAGTTTAGTAAACATTGATCATCCAAATCAGCTTTTAGGTTTGACTAGAGAAGAGTCAAAATTTAATGACGCAAAAAAAGTGTATGAAATGGTTTTACCTTGGGACAATAGATCCGTTGAGGAAGTTTCAAAAGTTATAAGCAGTAGTATTTTAGAAGAGAACAAGCGTTACGGATTAAATGTCTCCTCAAGTTTGTTTGATCACGGTGTGAGTGTTCATAAGATTCATCTTGAAGTTGAACGGATTTATATGTTAATGCGTTCAATTAAAGACAAAGGTTTTATTTATGATTCTTCAAACTTGGTATCAGTTCGTGTTTTGGTTAGTGGTGGCGAATATGTTTGGCGTACCAGAGGTGGAATGCACAGAGCCGCTATCTTAGCCGCTATGGATTGGAAACGATTGCCCGTAACTGTTTCGCAAATTATTAACAGGGATGATGTCATGCATTGGCCTACTTTGAACAAGGGGCTTTATTCAAAAGATGTTGCACTAAAAGTATTCGATCGTGTTTTTTTTGCGAAACCGCCTGCTGTATATGGTGATTGGCTTAAGAAGATTAAAAGTTATGAAGAATAAAGGAAAATAAATGCCTGGAATTTATGGTTTTAGTGTTACGCAGAGCAATCCAGCGAATACGATTGAAAAAATGACGGATGCGATGCATCTGTACGATCATTTTATTAAAGACACCCCTTTGCTTGATGAGCGAGTTGAAGCTTCGCGCGTGCATTTGGGTCACATTGGTGAAAAAAGCTCACCGATTGAAAGCGACGGTATATTTGTGTGGGTTGAAGGCGAAGTCTATAACCTCGATGAAATCGCCAGTCAATTTGACTTGTTTGAAAGCACGACGATTGGTGATGCCTTAATTAAAACCTATCAAGCCAACCAACTCGATGCGTTTTTAAATAAGCTGGACGGCTATTTTTGTGCGGCGCTGTATGACCAAAAGAGCCAGCAAATTAAGTTGATTTCTGATCGTTACGGTATGCGCATGCTGTATTGGTATTGGCATCAAGATCAGTTTGCCTGGGCAAGCGAAGTCAAAGGGATTTTGGCGCTCAATGATATTGATAAAACCATCGACCCAACCAGTTTTGATTGCTTTATGGACTTGGGCTATTTGCTCGGTGAGCATACGTGGTTTGAGCAGATTAAGCTGATAAAGCCCGCGACCGTTTTAACCTTTGATATTCAAAGCCAAAGTATTGAGCAGCATTACTATTGGAAATGGTCTGAAATTAAGCCATCTAATATGACATTTGAGCAAGCGGTCGATGAATTAGGGAATCGCTTTATTAAAGCGGTGGAGCGCCGCTTTGCTCCAGCAGAAAATATTGGTATCGCCTTGAGTGGTGGCTTGGATTCACGCGCCATTTTCGCCGCGGTGAATCATCTTTATCCTGACCATAAAGGTTACGCCTATACCTTTGGTATAGATGGCTGTGATGATATTCAAATTGCCAAACAGGTCATTGCACGTTCCAACTGGGATTATCAAGAGTTTCACTTTACTAGCGGTAATTGGTTTACTCCGCGTATTGAAAAAATCTGGAACACCGATGGCATGCAAGACATGATGCACATGCACGGTAGTCAGTTTAGAGATTCCGTTGCCGAAAAAATGGTGATTAATTTGAATGGGTATGGCGGTGGCTTAATGACTGGTGAATTGATCTACCCACAGTTCAAAAATCATAAAGTTGATGCTGTACTTGCTCGTAAAAAATTTAAAAAACATTTTTTGCTTTGTGGTGAGTTAGATTCATTTTACGATTTGTTGCATATTGATCCTTTTATCTACATGCACCGAAATAGAAGGTTTACAAATATGGGTACAATAAATAGTCTGGTCAAAGTAGAAAACCGAAAACCTATTATGGATAATGATGTTTTTTCTTTGCTTATGTCATTGCCAGATGAATACCGAATGAACAACAAACTCTATTCCGCCATGTTGCAAAAGTTTTTCCCGAAATATTTTAAAGATATTCCTTGGCAAAAAACCGGCAAACCGGCTGGCGTATTGGGTAAAGCAAGCATCCCGAAACGTGCGTTTAATAAAGGCATGCGTATTTTAAAATCGGTTTTAGGCTTAAAATCCACCAAAGGTTACACAGATTACAATGCCTGGATACGTTCACCAGAAATCGCCGAGCAATTAACAGCCTTATTTAAACGTGAGAATTCAGAATATCAAAAAATCACACAACAGGACTTTTTAAACGACTACTTACAACCGCATTTAAATAACAAACTGCTCGATAAAAGCAACCAAATCCTTCGCGCTGCGACCGTGGAGTTGTACTTGCGAAAAGTAAATAGAAAATAACCAGGCCTGCTATGAACAAACAACTGATAAAAGCCAAGCTCATTCAATCTTTACCCGCCGGTGTAAAGCCGGTTTCAGCCAAACATAAGTTTTTGCATGCCAGTTTGTTGGCGGGGATGCGGTTTTATGAGGATGAGGCAGGCCTGGTGTAGATGACGTTTTTTGATTTGGTAGTGTTTGTTGGCAGGCTTATTTGAAGTGGCGCAACTGCATGATGAAGTGAAATCACAAATCCAAGATTTATCCGATGCCATTGCCAGCCAACTGCAAACCCAACAAGAGCAACGCTACAAACGCTGGGAAACGGCGTTTTGGGTGTTCGGTGCTTTGGGTGTTCGGTGCTTTGGTAGGGCCAATTGCGTTGTTTTGATGGGTTATTGCAACAGCTGATAGCGCAACACTCAAATGTAGCATTTAAAGACACAGGCTTTTAAGCCTTTTGTATGTGGTGATTAAGAGGAAGGGCATTGAAAAAAGTAAGCCACTGGTGGGATGTTTATATTGTGCGCTACGCCATCGGTACGGTGGCGGATATGCAATGTAAAAAATACAAATAAACCAACAGGTCTGGTGGTCGTTATGTGGTGTGTCAATGTGGCGTATTTGTTGCTATACTATTTGACCATTTTTTAAAATGATAAATATTCAATTATTCGGAGGCTGTAATGTCTTTTTTTATCGCTGTTGTGTTGCTTGTCGTTGGCTTGCTGTTGGCTAATTTTTTGTGGTCGTTGAAGGCGAACAAACGCATGGAAAGCGAAGCAATACGCTGTTTGCAAAATGATTGCGAAGCGAATAGAGCATGGCATTCGGATGGTCGGGTTTATACCAAGGGTTTGGCGTTGATCGAGCAGAACAATCAATTGCGTTTTGTTAAACAAGCGAAGTTGTGTGATATTGGTTTATTGAAATAACCATGTCGGATTTGTTGCAGGCCTGGTTTGGCTGGATTCCGACCAATCGCGGGCAAATCGAATTTAGTTACATCGGTTTGCCAAATGATTTGGCCGGTTGGGTTGAAATCGTTAATACGAACCATATTCAATTCAAACGCATCCAGCTTGATTATCTTTCAGACACCCTTCCTTTCGCAAAATACTTTGTAAAAAAACCGCCTTCGCGTGAATATTACGCAACGGCAGATGTGTCGTTTCAAAAACAGGGTCAACAAATCCTGGGCAGTGTAAATCATGCCTATCCGCTTGCAACTAAAAACCTAGAAATCAATACTGCGTTTGTGATTGAAGTGAATAGCGGTGTCATTCAATTCAACGGCCTGCAGTTATCAAATCATCAAGACTTGCTAACCGAAGACGTGATTGATCAACTTCGCACTTCACTCTATATCTTGGTTAAAACCCTTGTGCATGGCGATGCTCACCATCATCAAAAAATCGATATCGCGTTGCCGATTGTGGTTGAGCAGTTTAATGCCTCACAAGTTTCCAGCGGCTTGCTAGATTACATAAAGTTGGCAGAGCGGAATATTAAAAAGTCTAAAAACTGTGAATCCATGTTGCGCGTGTCTAGCTTGCTTGAGGAGTTGAATGGTTTTAAGGCCTATTTTCAAACCTTTGCAATATTATTTGATGATCCGGTTGTTAAAAAGGATTTGCAGCTTGCTGAAAACGTGATCGCGTCGGCCAAAGCGCACCACGAAAAACGCAAGCATAAAACCCGTTATAAAGAAGGATTGCAAACGGCTGTCATCACTTTTATCGGGTTGCTCATTTCTACCAGCCTACTTGCGGCGAATCTATATGATAAAACCGTGGTCAACCAGGTTGGGGTGTACTTAAATCAGTTCTCACAGATCGATATTTTCCTAACCTTGGTTGCGGTTAATATCATCGGTTTTTATTTTTACATTCGCTGCAAGCTTAATGCGTTTGTTTATTACAAGTATTATCGACTTTTTGAATTCTTAAGTTTTTTAAACACACGCACCTAGAACAACTCAACTTATGGGGCAAGTTATTAAAAATTACGCCTGCTTTGTTTGTATTGGCCGGACTGATGATACTGCTGAAAGAATTGATGGAGTATGTTCGATAAAGTTTGGAGTTATTGTTGAACCAAGCCTTTATGCCCTTTGGGTATGGTGCTAGATGGAAAAACGCGAATAGAATGAAATGCCAAACGGAGCTATCAATTATCATTACGAAGATAATACGAAATTGGCTGAAAGCCCAAGCGGTATAAAATTGAACATTCACGTGCTCGCGCGAGAACTGAAAACCTCGGCAGAACTTGAAATAATGCAACACATCGTAAAACAGAATTTAAATTAAAAAATAACAACCACCAGGCCTGGTGGTTGCAAGAAAGAAAACTAAAGCGAAATAAAGAATGTCAGAAACCCCATTTTTCTCAGTTGTGATACCTGTTTATAATCGAGCTAACCAAATAGAAAAATGTTTAACTAGCCTTGTAAATCAAATGGAAAATTCTTTTGAAGTGATAATTGTTGACGATGGGTCAAGGGATGTTGCTATATTAGAGAAAACTATAGATGACTATTGTGATGATAGAATGGTATTAATTAAACATAAGGAAAATATTAATGGAGCTGCGGCACGCAATACAGGTATTAAAGAAGCAAAAGGTAAGTATATCTGTTTTTTAGATTCGGATGATTATTGGGGAAAGGATAGGCTTTTATCCTTAAAAGATTTTATTAAAAAAATAGACAAAAATGATTCATGGGTTATATATTCGCCAGTACATGTTTACTCGGGTAAAAAGTACTTGTTTAGAAAACCCAATAATATAAAAAAAGATGAAAAAGTATTTGATTATTTGATGTTGAAAAATGGCTTAATGCAAACCAGTACTTTAGTCATAAAAAATAGGAGAGACGCTACACCTTTGTTTGATGAACGATTTAAAAGGCATCAAGATTATGACTTCGTTATCACATTGGAGGGAAGAGGGTATCATTTTATTTTCTTTGATACGGACTCTATTCACTGGTGTATTGGCGGCCGAAAAGAGTTGAAGATGAAAGGTGCTAACTTTGAATACTTTAATTGGTGGATTAATGAAAATAGAAATAGAATTTCCTCAATTTCTTATAAGGCTTATTGTTTAAATGTATTAGCCCCATCTGCTTTTGAAAATTTAAATTTTTTATATGGTTTTAAATTATTAGTTTCAAATTATTATTATAGTGGGTTCTTAAAGTCATTGACGCGCTGCCTAAAATCAACTATTTTTGGAATTTTGCAATTATTTGGTAGAAGGTTTTGTAGTGGAAAAAATTGATTTTTTAGCACCTGAAAATGTTATGTTTTCTATTATTTATTTAGTAGTGGTGTCTTTATTTTTTTCAATTTTTATAAGAATGCTTGTTAAATCTCATGTCAACACACTGTATTTTGTTTTTGTTTTGGTGTTCTATTACTTTATTTTTATTTCTAATCATTTTTTTGATTATTTGCCATTTTATCCAGACACTCGTATGTTTTTTTCAATGTTAACGGATAATGAGGTGCCTGTATATCAGTCAAAAGGTGTTCATCAGTATTTTTTGTTTACCCAGCCTCTAAAATTAATGTCAGCTTACACTCTTGAATTTTTTATGATTCTTTTGATAAGTATTTCAGTTTTTTCATACGCTTTAATCTGGCGGGCATTTGAGATTTATTCGATCCACAAGGAGATAAGGTTAACTCATAAGATATTTCAATTTTACATTTTATTGATATGTATTTATCCAGCATCTTTGCTGTTTCTAACAATCCCATTGCGTGAGTGGGTAACTCTTCTTGGATTCGCTATTTTATTCTATTCTATTGTCCTTCTGGTAACCAAGTCAAAGTATGGTTGGCTTTGGTTCTTTTTGGCGTTTATAGTGATTGTGATACCACGTCCAATCATGGCTATTGTGCCGCTTATTGCATTATCTTTAGTTTACGGCAGCTTCAAATTAAAAGCTTTATTTTTTGGTTTTTCAATAGTTATAGTTCCCGTATTGTTTGAGTTTTTTACGCATTACAGATTTACCCCAGAATTTTTTGCTTACTTGAGGAACTCAGCTAATCAGACCTATGAGGCAAGTGGGATGGTTTACGGTGTGGTTGTTTGGCGCTCTTATTTTGATATTATTTTAGATTTACCTTTGCTGTTTTTACAATTCCTTTTGTCACCTTTACCCATACTTCACAGCGTTAACCCAATGACTATGAAGGCACACTTATTAGATGCTGCGTTTGTTTTTATTGTTATAGGTCTTGCACTGCTTAACATGAAAAGATATATGTTTATATTTTTATTCTTTACTATATTTGTTGCCGTTTTTTCGATTTGGGAGTTTTATATTGGTGGTGCAGTAAGGCATCGTTTACCGCTGGTAGTGCTACTGTTGCCTATTGCGGCATTAACCTTGTCACAGATTAAATATATTATACCGACTAGAAAAAGGGCGAGGAAGTATGCTAACCATAATAGTCTCAACAGCTAATCAACGTATTTCTGGTTTAAATTTAAAGCCAGTTCATAGTGATGTTTGTTATGTTGTTGTCCATCAAGTTTATGATGAATCATATACTAATGAAGCGCTGTCTGATTTTATTTCTCGTGATGATGTGACTTACATTCGCTTGGATTACCCCGGTCTTTCTAAAAGTCGGAATGTTGGCTTGAGCAGCGTTAAGACCAAGTATGCCTACATTATGGATGATGATGTGGATTTTGACTTGGCAAAAATGAGTCAACTGGTTAATTGGATGGAAGTAAATCAGGTTGACGTGGCAACTTGTCAGTTTGTTTTTGAAAATGATTCATTACCACGCAGTTACAGCGATGCATCATTTAAGCACACCATGTTGTCTGCTGCAAAAGTGTCTTCAATAGAGATTTGTGCAAATGTTGAAAAGCTTCGTGAGAACGGAATAAATTTTGATGAACGCTTTGGTTTGGGTACCAATTTGCCTTCAGGGGAGGAGTATGTTTTTATGACCGATTGTATAAAAGCGGGGTTGCATGTTTGGTTCTATCCGGTAACGACAGGGGTTCATCCCAATATTACTTCTGGTATGGATTTTTATACCAGTTCCCATAAAACCCTTGCTAAACGTGAGATGTTCAAGCGTATTTTTGGTTGGAAAGCCTTTTTGTTCATCTTGGCATTTTGGTTAAAAAAATCGCCAAGCGTAATTAAGGCAGGTCATTTTGGGCCGTTTACTAAAACAATGCTGTTAGGTCTAAAGTAAGCACATGTCTTTTGTTTCAATTATTACCCCTTCTCATAATTCCGTGCAGTTTATTTCTGTAACTATTCAGTCTGTTTTGGATCAGTCGTTTTCTGATTGGGAGTTGATTATTGTTGATGATTGTTCGACGGATAATTCGGTTGAGGTGATTCAGTCTTTTGTTGAGCAGGATTCGCGGATTAAGTTGATTCGGTTGTCTGAAAATTCGGGAGCGGCAGTTGCACGAAATACGGCGATTGAAGCGGCGCAGGGACGTTATATTGCGTTTTTGGATAGTGATGATCTTTGGTTGCCGGATAAGTTGGAAAAGCAGTTGGCGTTTATGCAGGCGAATGATTATCCGTTTAGCTATGCGGCGTATGACAAGATTGATGAAAACGGCCAAGTGTTTGGGCATATTGGTGTGCCGGATAGGGTTTGTTATTCGGATTTATTGAAGACCTGTTCGATTGGTTGTTTAACCGCGATCTATGACACGCAATATTTTGGCAAGGTATCGATGCCGTTGATTCGCAAGCGTCAGGATTTGGGGTTGTGGCTAAAGTTATTGAAAAAAACGGATTATGCCTACGGCTTAAACCAAACGCTTGCGCAGTATCGTGTGCGCACGGATTCGATTTCAGCTAACAAGGCCAATGCCGCTAAGTTTACTTGGCGCTTGTATCGTGAAGTAGAGGGTTTGAATTTGATTAAAGCGAGTTACTATTTTAGCCATTATGCGGTGCGTGGTTTATTGCGCACCAAAGCACCAGGCCTGGCGAGAAGGTTAGGGGTGTTGAAATGATTTTAGTCACAGGCGGGGCAGGGTATATCGGGTCGCATACGTGCTGGGAGTTGTTGGCGGCGGGTTTTGATTTGGTGGTGTTGGATAATTTGTACAATTCTTCACGCGAGTCGCTCAAGCGGGTGAGCGTCATTGCGAGCGTAACGAAGCAATCTTGGGATCGCCACGTCGCTGACGCTCCTCGCAATGACGGCGGGGATCGCCACGCTACGCTCGCGATGACGAGTACTATGGCTCGCCATGACGGTAGATTGGTTTTTATCAAGGGGGATATTCGAGATCGTGAATTGTTACGGTCGGTTTTTGAGCGGTTTGAGATTGAGGCGGTGATTCATTTTGCCGGGTTAAAGGCGGTGGGGGAATCGGTGGCGATGCCGTTGCGTTATTACGATAACAATGTATCGGGTTCGGTGGCGTTGTTTGAAGTGATGGCCGAGTTCGGTTGCAAGCGGCTGGTGTTTAGTTCGTCTGCAACGGTGTACGGAGACCTGGCGAGTGTGCCGATTAAAGAGGATTTTCCGTTATCGACGACGAATCCGTATGGCGCGTCTAAGTTGATGGTTGAAAACATTTTGCGTGATGTGTTTGCCAGTGACAATCACGACAACCAGGCCTGGTCGATTGGCTTGTTGCGTTATTTTAATCCGGTCGGGGCGCATGAGTCTGGGCTGATTGGTGAAGACCCGAATGGGATTCCGAATAATTTGATGCCGTTTGTGTCACAAGTGGCGGTGGGTTTGCGCGAGAAGTTGTCGGTGTTTGGTGGCGATTACGATACCGTCGATGGCACCGGCGTGCGCGATTATATTCATGTGGTGGATTTAGCGAAAGGGCATGTGGCGGCGTTGCAGAAGTTAATGCAACAACCAGGCCTGGTGACGGTGAATTTAGGCACCGGGCGCGGCTATTCGGTGTTGGAAATGGTCAAGGCGTTTGAAAAGGCATCGGGCAAAGCTGTGCCTTACGAGATTGTGGCTCGCAGGCCGGGTGATGTGGCGCAATGTTATGCTGACCCAACTTATGCGCTTGAAACACTGGGCTGGAAAGCGGAATTGGGCATCGAGCGGATGTGTGAAGATGCTTGGCGCTGGCAATCGAAGAATCCGAATGGGTATCGGTAGCGAGATCGCCACGGCCTTCGGCCTTGCGATGACTGCGGGTTGGTATTAAGTCGTTGGTTTCGGTAATATAGGGTTTGGTTTTTATTTAGGAGGTTCTATGTTACAGACACTTGAAGCAGAAATTTATCCCGGTGGTCAGATTCAATTTTTAGAGAAGTTTGCGCTAGATCATAAGGTGCGGGCTTATGTCACGATCTTGACAGAATCCGAAACACCTAAAGAAACGGCGGATTGGCATCAATTTGTGGGTGTTTTGCAGGATTCGACCATTTTTGATGGTGACCCAGTTGACATTCAGCGAGCGATGCGTGATGAGTGGGCTTAAATTCTTGCTGGATACCAATGTTGTGATAGGGTTATTGAAAGGAAACCCTAGCGCGATTGAGCTAGCTGAATCTGTTAATCTTGATTTATCTCTAAGCGCGGTAAGTCAAATAACACGGATGGAGTTACTGGGTTTTCGAGGCGTTTCTGATGCTGAGGAATTGCGTATTAAACAGTTTTTGCAGGCCTGCCATGTTTTGTTGATTGATGAGAAGGTTGAAGGCGAAACCATTCTGTTAAGAAAGCTGACGTCATTAAAGTTACCGGATTCGATTATTGCCGCCACAGCACGCGTCAATAAGATTCGTTTATTGACTTTGGATGACAAACTCGCGTCTCAGTTCGGTGTTAGCTGATTAAGCGTTGATTATGTGGCGCAATAGTTATGCCGCCCCCACGTATGCGTTTGAAACGCTTGGCTGGAAAGCGGAGCTTGATATAAACAGGATGTGCATTGATGCATGGCGCTGGCGATGACTGCGGATTGGTGTTAGGTCGTTGTTTTCGGTAATATAGGGTTTGGTTTAGTTTTTGTGAGGGTTTGAGTATGTATGCTGTTGAGTTTGAAACAGATGTGGTGTCTGAGTATGTGCGTATTCCGAATTTTGAGCAGTTTAAAAACCAGCATGTGAAGGTGATTGTGTTGAGTGAGTCTTTTCAAACTGCTAGCGACAAGCCTTTGGCGAAATCATTGCGTCAGCCTGCGAGTGTGCCGCCGATCAGCTTTAAAGGTGATGTGATTTCAAGTGTGCCTGCAAGCGATTGGGATTTATCTTGATGTTGGTGGTTGATACGCATATCTGGCTTTGGTGGATGGCCGGGGATAAAAAGCTGAAACCCGTTTGGCAGGAGATGATTGCTCAAGCCGATAGAGTGGGCGTGAGTGCGATTAGTTTGTTTGAAGTTGCTTGGCTTGTTCATAATCAGCGTATTGAGCTTGGTTGTGATTTGGCATGGTGGTTTGAGCAAGCGTTGACTTTATCCGAAATTGAGTTGTTGGCTGTTACACCTGAAATCGCCATGCGT
Source organism: Thiomicrospira sp. ALE5 (assembly GCF_900112445.1). Classification (GTDB taxonomy): domain Bacteria; phylum Pseudomonadota; class Gammaproteobacteria; order Thiomicrospirales; family Thiomicrospiraceae; genus Thiomicrospira. The sequence continues at coordinate 129,673 of NZ_FOYY01000003.1, forward strand.
GCTGTTTCCCTTGAGTCGCATCACAGTGATCCGCAAGATCGATTAATCATTGCTACGGCTATTCAACATCAAGCGAATTTGATGTCGGTAGATCAAAAGTTCAAGTTGTATCGTGAGCTGGATGGTTTGTTGATACAGGCATGACTTTAAATGTTATAGGTATTGGCGCCGGTTTGATTCCGGCGTTTTTGTTTTTGGATAGTGTGGGTGGATGATGAGTCAGGTTTTAGTGACCGGTGGCGCAGGGTACATTGGGTCGCATACGTGTGTTGAGTTGTTGGCGGCAGGCTTTGATTTGGTGGTTTTAGACAACTTGTCCAATTCTTCACGCGAGTCGCTCAAGCGGGTGAGCGTCATTGCGAGCGTAACGAAGCAATCTTGGGATCGCCACGTCGCTGACGCTCCTCGCAATGACGGCGGGGATCGCCACGCTACGCTCGCGATGACGAGTACTATGGCTCGCCATGACGGTAAAGGCAATGACGCTAGGTTGGTTTTTGTTGAGGGGGATATTCGGGATCATGATTTGTTGCGGTCGGTGTTTGAGCGGTTTGATATTGAGGCGGTGATTCATTTTGCCGGGCTCAAAGCGGTGGGCGAGTCGGTGGCGATGCCGTTGCGTTATTACGATAACAATGTATCGGGTTCGGTGGCCTTGTTTGAGGTGATGGCGGAGTTTGGTTGCAAGCGGGTGGTGTTTAGTTCGTCGGCAACGGTGTACGGTGATCCGGCGAGTGTGCCGATTAAAGAGGATTTTCCGTTATCGACGACCAATCCGTATGGCGCGTCTAAGCTGATGGTGGAAAACATTTTGCGCGATGTGTATGCCAGTGACAACCACGGCAACCAGGCCTGGTCGATTGGTTTGTTGCGTTATTTTAATCCGGTCGGGGCGCATGAATCTGGGTTGATTGGTGAAGACCCGAATGGCATCCCGAATAACTTAATGCCATTTGTGTCGCAAGTGGCGTTGGGGTTGCGCGAGAAGTTGTCGGTGTTTGGCGGCGATTACGCTACAGTGGATGGCACCGGCGTGCGCGATTATATTCATGTGGTGGATTTGGCGAAAGGGCATGTCGCGGCGTTGCGTAAATTAATGCAATCGCCAGGCCTGGTGACGGTGAATTTAGGCACTGGGCGCGGCTATTCGGTGTTGGAAATGGTCAAGGCGTTTGAACAGGCTTCGGGTAAATTGGTGCCCTATGAGATTGTAGCCCGCAGGCCTGGTGATGTGGCGCAATGTTATGCCGACCCGGATTATGCGTTTGATGTGCTGGGCTGGAAAGCCGAATTGGGCATAGAGCGGATGTGTGAAGATGCCTGGCGTTGGCAATCGAAGAATCCTAAAGGTTATCGTTAAACCCGTGTCATTGCGAACTCTTCATTGTCATTGCGAACGAAGTGAAGCAATCTAAAGATCGCCACGGCCTTTGGCCTCGCGATGACAGAAAAGTTATGGCCTCTCGATAACGGGAAATAAGGCATGCGATGACTGCCGGATGGTGTTAAGCCATCATTTTGGGTAATATAGGGTTTGGTGTAGTTTTTTTGCGAGGGTTTGAGTATGTATGCTGTAGAGTTTGAAACAGATGTGGTGTCTGAGTATGTGCGTATTCCGAATTTTGAGCAGTTTAAAAACCAGCATGTGAAGGTGATTGTGTTGAGTGATAAAGCTAATGTGTCTCAAGGTATAGAAAGTGCTGATGTAATCGATTTTTCAGCTTTTAAGGTGAAGGCTTTTAACCATTGTGATGCGGTGGCTTATCAACGGGCGATGCGTGATGAGTGGGAATGATCGTTATTTGCTCGACACTAATGCGTTAATTTATTTACTTGAACATGGGGTTGTGTTACCAAAATCAATACTTTTTTATTCGAGTATTTCGAAAATTGAGCTATTAGCCTATCCAAACTTGGATAAGGCTGATGAAAGTAATATTCGTTCGGTTCTTGCTTTGATGCAAGAGATAAGACTAAGCGATGGTGTTGTTGAGCAAACGATTCATATTCGCAAGGCGGGCTCGTTGAAGTTGTCAGATAGTTTGATTTTGGCTTCTGCGTTGTCTGAAAGGTGTTTGTTGGTGAGTGATGATAAAAAGTTACAAGCGCATCAAAATGTGATTTCTATTGATAGGTTTATGAGTATTTTTAAGTAATGTGTTGTGTCGGTAGCGTCTAGTTGTGTGTTTTGAAACGCCGGTTTGAATCCGGCGTTTTTGTTTTTGGATGTGGTCGGCTTGAAGATCGCCACGGCCTTCGGCCTCGCGATGACCGAAAAGTTATGGCCTCGCGATGACGGGCATTTGTGTCATTGCGAACGGAGTGAAGCAATCTATTGCAATGACGGAAAATATGGTTCGCGATGACTGCGGCTTGGTGTTAAGTCGTTGTTTTCGGGTAGAATAAGATTTAACTTTAACGGTAGGAAGCTATTTATGATTGCGTTACGTGAATACGTGAAGGTTCAAGACCATCAATTACATATCCAATTGCCTAATGATTTTAATTTTGATGAGGTTGAAGTTCTTATCTTGCCTAGAGAGGGTTTGAAACCTGCTAAAGCTAAATTTGATTTTTCTGATTTAGCCGGACAATTAGAATGGCAAGGCAATGCGTTAGACGAACAGCAAAGGCTGCGTGATGAATGGAAGTAGCTATGTTTTGGATACGAATGCGGTAATTCAATTATTGCGTGGTAATCAAGAGGTGCTGAGAATTGTCTCATTGGCAGATGCATTGGCTATTTCAGTTATCACAGAGTTGGAGTTTTTATCTTACTCTAAGCTCTCAAATAATGATATTCAGTTGTTTGAGCAATTTAAATCTCGTATTGACGTGGTGAGCCTTGAAACTACGAATACAGAGTTAATGCAAATCGTTTGTAATTTAAGATTAAATACCTCTTTAAAAATGCCTGACGCGATTGTTGCCGCAACAGCGGTGGTTAGAAATTCAAAACTCATTACGGCAGATGTTAAATTGTTGAACTGTCTAGCTGAGAATTCTTTGAGCTTTACTTCTATTTAATTCACGAATCATTACTTTTGTTTTTGGTTTTTCCGTTATCGACCACCAATCCGTATGGCGCGTCTAAGTTGATGCCTTTGAGGTGTTGGGCTGGAAAGCGGAATTTGATATAAACAGAATGTGCGAAGACGCTTGGCGCTGGCAATCGAAGAATCCTAAAGGATACAAATAATGAAAGTTTTTTTAACCGGAGCAACTGGGTTTGTGGGCTCGGCTTTGCTTCAGCGATTTGTTGCGGATGGGATTGAGGTGACGGCTTTGGTTCGTAATGAGTTGGTTGAGCTGCCGGATGGCGTTGAGAAGGTTGTGGGGGATTTGGCTGGAGATTGCCGCGTCGCTGGCGCTCCTCGCAATGACGTGGTGAATGGGCCTCGTGATGACGTGGGAAATTCGCTTGCATTGACTTTAAAGGATTGTGATGTTGTGGTGCATGCGGCGGCGCGGGCGCATATTATGCGCGATGAGGTAGCGGATCCTTTGGCGGAGTATCGCCGGGTGAATCGGGATGCGACTTTGGCTTTGGCGCGTTTGGCGACGCAGGCTGGAGTTAAGCGGTTTGTGTTTGTGAGTTCGGTTAAGGTGAATGGTGAAATTACAAGGCCTGGTGATGCTTTTGTTTCTGAGATTACGCAAACACCTATTGATCCTTATGGTTTGTCTAAGTATGAGGCGGAGCAGGGGTTGTTGGCGATGGCTAAAGAAACCGGCGTGGAAGTGGTGATTACTCGCCCACCATTGGTGTATGGTGCAAATGCGCCGTGTAATTTTGGCAGTTTGGTAAAATGGGTTAAAAAGGGCGTACCTTTGCCTTTGGGTGCGGCGTTAATTCGCGGTTGTTGCCAGTGCCGGTGGGGTTGATGCGGTTTGCGGCGCGCGTGTTGGGTAAGGGTGCGGTGGCGGATCGGTTGTTTGGCAATTTGCAGGTGGATAGTTCAAAAGCGCGTGATTTGCTGGGCTGGAAGCCAGTGGTGACGATGGATGAGGCACTGGCGCGCATGTTTAAAGCGTAGTTGCACCCCAAGGGCACTTCCTGGTGGGGCGAATGCTTCGTTTTGAATTAGTTTGCCAGGTGTCATTCGTGTGTTTGCGATGCCAAGTTAATCTAGTCCCTTTTAATATCTGGGTGTATACTAATTTGAAAATAATTGGATGAAAGCGTGATTTTTGACTGGGATGAGAATAAGGCCAAAGTAAATCTTCAGAAACATGGCGTTTCTTTTGAAGAGGCAAGCAGTGTTTTTTACGATGATCTTTCACGTACTGTTTTGGATCCATTTTCGTCTGTTGGTGAGTCACGTTTTTTAACATTGGGTTTATCAGCGGCGATGAATGTATTACTTGTGGTGCATACAGAAGTTGAGGAAAATTCATTCGTATCATAAGTGCAAGACAGGCAACTAAAGATGAGCGGAGGAAGTATGAGCAATATCGATGATGACATGAAAGATGAATATGACCCTGCGTTGTTTGATAGTGCGGAGGTTGGCAAGTATGCTGAGCGTTTGCGACAAGCGTCAAATGTGGTGATTGTAGAGCCTGATGTGGCCGCCGCTTTCCCTAATAATGCGGCAGTTAATAACGCGTTGCGAGAGCTTTTGAAACTTGCACGGCAGGTTAATGTTCCAAATCATGCTTGATTTTTAATGGCTTAATATCGATTTGTGCCGGATTGAGTCCGGCATTTTTTATTTTAGAGTTTGAGGTTAAGTTTGAAGGGTTAGTGGATAGCTCCTTGGGTACGGACGATGTGTAATAGTTCTGGATGAAGTTCAGCTGATTACGCAAGGCTAAATTCTGTTTTTGCTCAGTATCCAGATATTCAACGAGTGATTTTGTATGGTTCACGCGCTAAAGGGAACTTTCGCCCTAATTCAGATATTGATCTGACGATTATCGGTGATTTGGATTGGCAGACATTCACACAGCTTGAGAGTGAATTGGATGATGTGTTGTTGCCTTATAAAATGGATTTGTCTTTGTTTGCGCACTTGGAAAATACCAGTTTGGTTGAACATATCCAGCGTGTGGGTAAGGTGTTTTATGAAAAAGCTCAGGCTTGAAAGTTTGGGCGTTTTTGTTTTGGATGTGGCGCAGTGTTATGCCGACCCGGATTATGCGTTTGAAGTATTGGGCTGGAAAGCGGAGTTGGGCATCGAGCGCATGTGTGAAGACGCTTGGCGCTGGCAGTCGAAAAATCCGAATGGGTATCGGTAATTTTGAATGTTGAATTTTAAGTTTTGAATTATTCGGTCTAAAATAGAGTCTTGTTGTGTATTGGATGGGTTTAATTATGCAAGCGGATATTGTTTTTAAAGAGGCGTTGCATCTTTCTCCTGTTGATAGGGTGCGACTTATGGATTTATTGTTGGGGAGTTTTAATGCTCCGCATTCGGCTGAGCATGATCAAGCATGGGCAAATCATGCGGAACAGATATGCGACGAGATAGATGCCGGAGCAAAGCTTTACAGTTTGGAATCTGTGTTGGGCGAGCTTAATCGGTGAAAGTTGTCGTTACAGAGCAAGCTCGTTCTTCGTTGTTGGACGCGCGTAACTACTATAACGCGCAGATGGGCGGGCTAGGTTATGAGTTTGTGCAAGAGTTTGTTGCGGCTGTTTCTCGTATTAAAGCCCATCCTGAAGCTTGGACGCTTTTATCAAAGCGTACTCGACGTTGCTTAGTTAATCGATTTCCTTATTCGGTCATTTTTAGACTCGTTAAATCCAGAGACGAAATTCAAATAATTGACCTGATGCATTACAAGCAAAAACCAAAATATTAGATGCGTAATGTTATGCCGACCCGAGTTATGCTTATGATGTGTTAGGCTGGAAAGCAGAATTGGCATTGAGCAACGTCATTGCGAGCGTAGCGAAGCAATCTAGAGATCGCCACGGCCTTCGGCCTCGCGATGACGGTGGATTGGTGCTCGCTATGACGGTCAACAAAAGGTCATTGCGAACGCAGTGAAGCAATCTATTGCGATGACCTTGAATTGGTGTTAAGTCGTTGTTTTCGGGTAAAATGATAGTCCAATTTGTGTTATGGGGGTGTTTAAAATGTATGTAGAAGCCTTTGAAACCGATATTACCAGCCCTTTTATTGAGTTTAAAGATTATGCGCGTGTACTAAATAAGCATGTCAAAGTATTTATTGTTACAGAAGATGGCGTTGGTCTAAATAATGGATCAGCAAGTATTGCGGGTGCGCTTTCAAAGTATGCAAAACCTGAGCTTATGGATACAGAAAAGCAGGTTGCTTGGCAGGCCGTTGCGGATGACAAGGCATGAATTATTGTGATACGAACATTATATTGCGCTATTTATTGGCTGATAATGATGCGTTATTTGCACAAGCGCTTGCAATATTAGAAGAGAAGACCGTTTTTGTGCCGAATGAGTTGGTCGTCATAGCGTTTTTGTTGTCTCATAATTTGCTTCCGTTCACATTGTTACGTCACATTTTAACGTGTCTTTGTGTACGAAGGAGTGTAGCCAGTCCAAAGTGTTTAATGCAGGACGGGTGAGGTTTTTGGTGATGAAATCAAATGTGCCGGATTGAGTCCGGCATTTTTGTTTTTGGGTAATGTGGGTTGGATGATGAGTCAAGTTTTAGTGACAGGCGGGGCAGGGTATATCGGGTCGCTTGAACGTGTGAGTGTCATTGCGAACGAAGTGAAGCAATCTCTAGCCGAGTACGCCTGAAGGAGATCGCCACGGCCTTCGGCCTCGCGATGACGTCCAGCAATCTATCGCGATGACGGCGGGTTGGTGTTATAATTAGCTAATATTTTTTCTTGGGTTTTAGGCTTGTCTATGCAGCGTATTATTCGCTATTCTTCGCGCAAAATGTTGGCTTATTTTGCATTGTCTGATTTACTAACGCCATTAATATTATTGTTTTTTGTGCATTATGTTTTTGCTGATGCCGCTTGGAAAGAAGCTTATTTTTGGTTGGGGTTGTTAGCAGGCCTGGCGATGGTGTTGGGCAGTAGTTTAGCGAATGGCTATAGTCGTTACGCGAGTCGCACTCTGGCACAAAAGCTAAAGCTGGTGTTTCAGGTTTGGGGTTTTATTTTAATTGCGCTATTGGTCATTGCGTTTATCGTCTTGGCAACTCATGAGTTTGGACGCAAGGTGATATTAATTTGGGCATTTATCACCCCTTTTATATTGTTAACCTTGCGTATGGCCATTAACCATCTGTGTTATGTTCGTCAGGTAAGCCCTGTTAGAGTGCTGTTTTTATCAGTCTATAACTTCACTGAGTTTGAAAAAGCTAGGTTAAATGCACAAAACTTTCAATGGTTGTTTTTAGATCATCCTTCAAAGTTCGATATAACGTTGGATGAGTTTAAGCCTGACTATGTCGTTTTGCCTGAACAAGGACAGGTAACCGATGTACTTGCTAAAAAAGAACAACAGGCCTGGATTAAACAATTAACTCGTGCCGATTTAGCCGGGGTGAAACTGGTTAAGTTTGAGCAGTTTATGGAAGGTTTGTTGCGGAAATGTTTTATTAACTATGAGTCAACAGATTTAGCCTATCTTGAGCAAATAACAGCCTATTCGACTAGCCAATATTTGATTAAACGTGTCATTGATATTGTGGCAGCGTTGAGTTTGTTGGCACTCGTTTGGCCTGTGATGCTGTATGCTGTTTGGCGCATTCGTAAGGAATCGCCAGGCCCGGTGATTTTTAGTCAGCAACGAGTAGGTCGTGGCGGCAAGGAGTTTACCTTGTATAAGTTTAGGTCGATGCATCTTGATGCTGAAAAAAACGGCGCTAAATTTGCAGAACAAGACGATCCACGCGCCTATTCGTTTGGTGCCCTAATGCGAAAAACTCGAATTGATGAATTGCCACAGTTATGGAATGTTTTAAAAGGTGATATTCATTTTGTGGGGCCACGACCTGAGCGAAAGGTGTTTACAGATGAGTTAGAAAAAGATATTCCTTTTTACAACGAACGCCATCTTGTTGCGCCAGGAATTTCTGGTTGGGCGCAAGTGATGTATCCCTACGGTTGTTGTGTGGAAGATGCGCGCCAAAAGCTCATGTATGATTTGTACTACATAAAAAACTGGAGTATTTGGCTGGAAATTGAAACGCTGATTCGCACCGTGGGCGTAGTGCTGGGTAAAAAAGGTATTTAGGTTGCATAACGAACACAATTCAAGACTTGAATTTTTAATTACAGGTGGTGCTGGTTTTATTGGCAGTGCATTGGTGCGCCATATTATCAACGACACAGATTATTCAGTCGTTAATGTCGATAAACTGACTTATGCGGGTCATCTAGCATCGCTTACATCGGTTGAAAATAATCCGCGTTATGTATTTGAAAAATTTGATATTTGCGATGCTTTAGAGCTTAAGCGCGTGTTTGATCAGCATCAGCCAGATATTGTGATGCATTTGGCAGCTGAATCGCATGTTGACCGTTCGATTGCCGGGCCGGCTGATTTTATTCAAACCAATATTGTCGGCACCTATAACTTGCTGGAGCAGTCACGTGTTTATTGATTTAAGCTGGCTGTGGATAAAAAAGCCGATTTTCGTTTTCATCATATCTCGTCGGATGAGGTCTATGGTGATTTGCCGCACCCTGATGAGCTAGATCGCCACGCTGCGCTCGCGAGCCCGAACCAGATCGCCACGGCTTTCAGCCTCGCGATGACGTGGGGCACTGCTTGCGATGACTGAAGGTGCACGGCCTCTCGGTGACAGTGAGGCGCTGCTTGTGATGGCATTAATAAGCTAGGCTTTGAAGGGGTCGAATTCGACCCTATAAACTCAACATTAAAACTTATGAAAACAACCAACGCCTAAAAAGTATTGAAATTCGTAAAGAACTGACCGACGAATGGAAACGACTAGGCATCAAAGAAGGGCAGGCATTCGCCACGCTCACCGACATCATCACCCAAACCTGGTCAATAGTCAGTTTTGACTGACCTAGTTTTACACTGATCTAGGGCGCCAAGGGTGACAAAATCGTGGCGCGGCTGTCTGCTAGCATATCCGGATAGTCGAGGTTGTAGTGTAAACCGCGACTTTCTTGCCGAGCTTGTGCCGAACGTACCATTAACTTAGCTACCAGGGTTAAGTTGCGTAATTCAAGGGTATCGACATCCAGCAAATGATGGCGATAAAACTCTTCGACCTCGGCTTCTAATGTATTAATACGACTTAATGCGCGCGCGAGTCGGCTGTTAGTGCGCACAATACCGACATAATCCCACATCACCCGTCTGACCTCATCCCAGTCATGGGTCACTAAGATACGCTCTTTGGCACGGCTGACTTTACTGGTATCCCAAGGCTTAGGGTCTTTGAGCGGCTGAGTCAGGGGTTTGCTTAAAATATCTTGACGAGCAGCTTCTGCAAAGACTAAGCCTTCTAACAATGAATTGCTCGCTAGGCGGTTGGCACCATGCAAACCGGTATAGGCGGTTTCACCTATGGCGTATAACCTGGCTAGATCTGTTTGACCTCGTAGATTGGTGACCACACCACCGCAAGTGTAATGTGCAGCCGGCACCACTGGGATGGGCTGTTGGGTCATATCAATGCCCACTTTTAAACAACGTTGATAAATGGTAGGAAAATGATTTTGCAAAAACTCGGCGGGTTTATGGCTAATATCTAAATACACACAATCAATACCACGGGTTTTCATTTCTTGGTCAATCGCGCGGGCCACCACATCACGCGGTGCCAATTCACCATCAGGATGGTATTTATGCATAAAGGCCTCGCCATTGGCTAATACTAGCCGACCGCCTTCACCCCGCACCGCTTCAGAAATTAAAAACGAGCGGTCTTGCGGGTGGTATAAACAAGTAGGGTGAAACTGGTTAAACTCCATGTTGCCCACGCGACAGCCCGCACGCCATGCCATGGCGATGCCATCACCGGTTGAGGTATCGGGATTGCTGGTGTAAAGATAGGCTTTGGAGGCGCCACCGGTGGCGAGTACGGTCACAGCAGCTTTGAGCGGAAAAATTTGTCCCGCGGCCTTGTCTAATACATAGGCACCAATACATTCTTGGCGTTGGCGATCCAGTAATAAATCTACCGTCATGTGGTTAGGCAGTAGAGTGATATTGGGCGTGTTGTGAACAGTTTGGATGAGGGTGTCGATAACGCTTTGGCCGGTATGGTCGGCAGCATGGATAATGCGTCGATAGCTATGACCGCCTTCTTGGGTGAGATGAAAAGGAAAGCTGCTATCGGGTTGTAGTGCCGGACTAAAAGGGACGCCCATTTGAATTAGTTCTTGAATCGCCTGATGCGCATGTTTAGCAACAAATCGGACGGCGGGTTCTTCACATAAACCGGCACCGGCAATTAGGGTATCTTGCACATGGGCGTCAACACTATCAAAGGGGTCGAGTACCGCTGCAATGCCACCTTGGGCATATTGGGAGCTGCCTTCATTAAGGCTCGATTTAGCGAGGACGGTGACGCGATAATGCTGGGCTAGTTTCAGCGCCAGCGACAGCCCGGCAATACCACTGCCAATAATCAGAATGTCTGTATTCAAAAAATGCCTCACCGATTTGATTTTGCCAATATGGTAGCATAGAAGCTTGAATTTTTAACTTGATGCACTATTTATAACTTATGACTGAAGACTTAACGGCTCACGGCCAAGTGATACGTATTGAAGGTGATTGGGCATGGGTGCAAACTCGGCGCGAGTCGGGCTGTCATTCGTGTCAATCGCAAGGCAGTTGTAGCACAGGTACCTTATCGCGTTGGCTTGCCCAATCAACTCAGCAGGATGTGCGGGTCGCGGCCATACCAGGCCTGGTGGTTGGACAGCAAGTCGAATTACGCTTAGCGGGTAATCGGCTAGTGTGGCAGGCTTTTTTAGCCTATGGCGCGCCACTGTTGGCATTTTTGGCGGCGGGGTTATTGGCCAGTTGGTTGTGGCCGAGCGCGGGTGAGTTTGTGATAATTTTAGGGAGCCTGCTAGGCTTAGGCTTGGCCTGGTGGGGTATATCCAAGTATCATCAACCCACAATGCCGGTGATTCACCGAGTTTTAGCAACCCAAGATAGACAAAATGGATCTGAGAGGATGTATGAATCGAACAATTAAACAGCTGTTACTTTTAAGTTGCATTGCCTTCCCGATGTTGATGCCTGTCAAATCGTTGGCGCAAGCTCCAGCATCCTTTCCAGATTTTACTCAGTTGGTAGAGCAGAACCATCAGGCGGTAGTAAATATCTCAACAACGCGGACAGAACGTCGTAATGGGCAGCCGCATGGCCAGGTGCCCCCTCAGTTTAGAGGCATGCCTGAAGAGTTTTTACGCCACTTTTTTGGCTTAGATCCGCGCCAAGAATCCCAGCCGCGCCGTGGTCCAGAGCGCCGAGCGCAGTCGGTCGGTTCAGGTTTTATTATTAGCCAAGATGGTTACATTCTAACCAATCACCATGTTATTGATGGTGCGGATAAGATTGTTGTGCGTTTGAGCGACCGTAAAGAATATGAAGCCGAGCTCATTGGTAGTGATTCACGCACAGATGTTGCATTGTTGCGCGTTGACGCCCAAGATTTGCCAACTGTTCAAATTGGCAGCGCTGACAACCTGCGTGTTGGTGAGTGGGTGCTCGCGATAGGGGCGCCATTTGGATTAGATTACACGGTAACTAAAGGAATTGTCAGTGCCAAAGGGCGTAATTTACCGGATGACAGTTATGTGCCCTTTATTCAAACCGACGTGGCGATTAACCCGGGTAACTCCGGCGGACCTTTGATTAACCTAAATGGTGAGGTGGTCGGCATTAATGCGCAAATCTTTACTCGTAGTGGTGGTTTTATGGGGCTGTCTTTTGCAATCCCGATTGAAATTGCCATGAATGTGGTGGAGCAGCTGCGTGAAACCGGTGAGGTGGCGCGAGGTTATTTGGGTGTGCAAGTGCAAGAAGTCACCAGTGATTTAGCACGCTCATTTAATATGGATTCGCCACGTGGTGCATTAGTTGCGCAAGCCTTTGCTGACTCACCCGCAGAACGCGCAGGTATTCAGTCAGGCGATATTATTTTAAAATTTAATGATACATTGATAGAAAAATCAACAGACTTACCACCAGCGGTAGGGATTGCGCCCATTAGTCAAGAGTCGGAGATTTTGATTCTGCGTCAAGGTGAAGAGATCATCATTCGCACGCAGTTAGCCCCATTGGATGAAACGGCGTGGGGCCGCAGCAGTCGCACGCCTGCAATGTCGAGTGAGGTGTTGAATGTAATGCTTCGTCAAGTAGATGAAGAGCAACTTAGCGAGTTAAACATCCAGTTTGGGGTTGAGATTGAGCAGGTGCGTGAGGGCCTGGCCAGCCGCAGTGGTTTGTTGCGTGGCGACATTTTGGTGAGTATTAATTTTCAACCGTTACGCAGCATAGAGGATGTCGATAAGGTGTTACAAGCCGTTCCTGCCGGACAATCGGTGCCACTGCGCGTGATTCGCAATGGACGCTCTAATTTTATAGCTTTAACTATAGACTAGTTTGGCGGCAAGCCTAGCTGGTGCATTAGGTTAAATTAGCGTAAAATAATGCCAATTTAACCGGTTTGCCAGGCCTGCTTATAGCAGGTTTGGTCAAGTAAGGGTGCAATCGCACCCTTTTTTATTGAGTTTTTGTTTGGAGTCCGCATGTCGCAACCCTTATCTCACATTCGTAATTTTTCGATTATTGCTCATATAGATCATGGCAAATCGACAATTGCCGATCGCTTTATTCAACATTGCGGTGGTTTATCCGAACGTGAAATGGAGAAGCAGGTTCTTGATTCGATGGACATTGAGCGAGAACGCGGCATTACAATCAAGGCGCAAAGTGTGACCTTGTTGTACCAAGCACAAAACGGTGAAACCTACCAGCTTAATTTCATCGACACGCCCGGCCATGTTGATTTTTCTTATGAAGTATCACGCTCTTTGGCGGCCTGCGAAGGGGCGTTGTTGGTGGTCGATGCATCACAAGGTGTAGAAGCGCAAACAGTCGCTAATTGTTATACCGCGATTGAGCAGGGCTTAGAAGTTATTCCGGTGTTAAATAAAATTGACTTACCCGCAGCGGAGCCTGATCGGGTTAAACTGGAGATTGAAGAAATTGTTGGGATTGATGCCTCTGAGGCGGTTGCGGCCAGTGCCAAATCGGGTATAGGGATTGTGGAAACCCTAGAGGAATTGGTTAAAAAAGTTCCAGCCCCAATAGGCGATTTGGAGGCCCCTTTAAAAGCCTTGATTATTGATTCTTGGTTTGATAATTATCTTGGTGTAGTGTCGTTAGTGCGCGTGATTGATGGCAAGATCGGCAAGAAAACCAAAATGCGCGTGATGTCTACCGGTGAAGATTATGAAGTCACTGATGTTGGTATTTTTACCCCAAAACGCAGCCCGCAGGATTTTTTAGGCGCCGGTGAGGTGGGTTATGTCATCGCCGGGATTAAAGATATTGATGGCGCACCGGTTGGGGATACCTTAACCGAAGCGAAAAATCCGGTTGCTGAACGTTTGCCTGGTTTTAAACCCGTCCAGCCGAGGGTTTTTGCGGGCTTGTTTCCGATTAGTTCCGAAGATTATGAAAATCTACGTGAAGCCTTGCGCAAGCTGCGCTTGAATGATGCGGCACTTAATTTTGAGCCTGAAACCTCCGAGGCCTTAGGTTTTGGTTTTCGTTGCGGGTTTTTGGGCATGTTACACATGGAGATTATCCAAGAGCGTTTAGAACGTGAATATAATCTCGATTTAATTAGCACCGCGCCGACGGTGGTTTATGAATTGTTGACCAAAAAAGATGACGTATTAAGAATTGATAACCCGTCTGAACTGCCGGATGTGGGCACTATTGCTGAAATTCGTGAACCGATTATTCTTGCCAATATTCTAGTGCCCCAAGATTACATTGGTGCGGTGATGAAGTTGTGTATTGATAAACGTGGCGTGCAAAAAGCGATGAGCTATGCAGGTAATCAAATTTCAATTAGTTTTGAGCTGCCGTTGAGTGAGGTGGTGTTGGACTTCTTTGATCGCCTTAAGTCTAACACCCGCGGTTATGCGTCGATGGATTATGAGTTTAAGCGTTTTCAGGCCGATGATTTGGTTAAGGTTGATTTCCTTATTAACGGTGAACCGGTCGATGCCTTGGCGGTGATTACCCACCGTTCGATGGCGGTGACGCGCGGTAAAGAAATGATTGAAAAATTGAAAGATATTATTCCGCGTCAGATGTTTGAGGTGGCGATTCAAGCAGCGATTGGCGGCAAAGTAATTGGGCGCACTAACGTGAAAGCCATGCGCAAAAACGTGTTGGCAAAGTGTTATGGTGGCGATGTGTCGCGGAAAAAGAAATTGCTAGAGAAGCAAAAAGAAGGGAAAAAACGTATGAAGACCATTGGTCGCATTGATTTACCGCAAGAGGCCTTTATGGCGGTACTCAATACCGGAGGCGGTGACAAATAATGAATTTTGAATTGATTTTAGTCCTGGCGACGGTGATTACCGGGGTATTGGTATTAATCGACCGCATGGTATGGAAGAAAAAGCGCGATCAATCCGCCGTGACGCAGAACGTGCCGGTACTCATTGAATATGCCCGTTCGTTATTTCCGGTGTTTTTGATTGTGTTGGTGTTACGTTCGTTTATTATCGAACCCTTCCGAATTCCATCAGGTTCGATGTATCCCACATTGGAGATTGGCGATTTTATCGTGGTGAATAAATATTCCTATGGTGTGCGGATGCCTGTGTTGCAAAGCCGTATCATTCCATTAGGCGATCCAGAGCGAGGCGATGTCGCGGTGTTCCGTTACCCACTTGATCCAAATGTTGACTATATTAAGCGTATTATTGGTGTGCCCGGTGATCGCATTTCATATATTGATAAAGTGTTGTATTTGAATGGTGAGCCCTTAGCGCAAGAAGCGATTGGCCGCTATATTGGCTTAAACTCTGGTTCTGTGATGACCGGTGCACGGCATCTTCGTGAAACCCTGCCGGATGGGCGCAGTTATGAACTATTAATTGATCCGGATCGCCGTGCGGTGAATATTTATGATGTGGTGATACCAGAGGGCTATTACTTTGCTATCGGTGATAACCGTGATCATAGTGCCGATAGTCGTAGCTGGGGCTTGGTGTCTGAGGAGTATTTAAAAGGGCGCGCTTTTGCCATTTGGATGAATTGGGATCAAGGTCTACAATGGGGTCGAATTGGGCGAGGGATTGAATAATGGCGGGACAAGCTGAACGCCAATTTAAGTTGCGCGAGTTATCGGCACGCTTAGGTTATGTGTTCCAAGATGAATCCTGGTTAGAGCTTGCCTTAACCCATCGTAGTGCCGGTGCAAAAAATAATGAGCGCTTAGAGTTTCTGGGCGATAGCTTGGTAAATTTCATGGTCGCAGATTTGTTATTTGAGCAATTTAATACGTTGCCAGAAGGCGATTTAAGTCGAATTCGCGCCCATCTAGTTAAAGGTGAAACACTGGCTAAGTTAGCTAAGAAATTGGCTTTAAGCGAGATGTTGATTCTTGGCCCGGGTGAGCTGAAAAGCGGCGGCTATCGTCGTGAATCTATTTTAGCTGATGCTTTAGAAGCTATTATTGCGGCTATTTATCAAGATGGCGGTTTACAGGCGTGTCGAAGCTTTGTTGAATCACTTTATGAAAAAAGTCTTCATAGCCTAGACCCGCAAAAAGTCGGCAAAGATCCGAAAACACGCTTGCAGGAGTTGTTGCAAGCCCAGCAACACCCTTTGCCAGACTATAGTATTATTAGTGTCAACGGTGCTGCACATGCTCAGGTGTTTACCGTGGCCTGTTATGTTGCGCCGCTAAATACCAAATTTGAAGCGACGGATACCAGTCGACGAAAAGCGGAACAAAAAGCCGCTGAAATTGCGCTCGAAGCCCTAGGACAAGTATGAGTACAGCCTTTAAAGCCGGTTTTGCTGCGGTCGTTGGACGCCCCAATGTCGGTAAATCTACCTTGATGAATGAGTTGTTGGGTCAAAAGTTAAGTATTACCTCGGCCAAACCCCAAACCACCCGTCACCGGATTCACGGCATCTTTACCGCACCTGATCATCAAATTGTGTATGTGGATACGCCCGGTTTACACCTTGATGGCGAAAAATCGATTAATCGCTATATGAATCGCGCTGCGCGCAGTGCGTTTAGCGGCGTGGATGTGATTTTATTTGTAGTTGAAGCGCCTAAATTTACCCGTGAGGATCGTGCCGTTGCACAACAGCTTGCAGAGGCGGATGTGCCGGTGATTTTATTGGTGAATAAAATTGATAAGATTAAGCGCAGGGCCGATATGTTGCCTTATTTGCAAATGTTAGGTGAAGCGGTCAAATTTGATACGTTGATTCCGGTATCGGCCTATAAAAAAAGTGGCCTTGAGATTATCAGCAAAGAAGTGCTGGCACGCTTGCCTGAACAGCCAGCGATTTTTCCAGAGGATTATATTACCGATCGTTCCACCAAGTTTTTGCTGGCAGAAATTGTCCGTGAAAAACTGATGCGTTCATTGGGTGAAGAAGTGCCTTATGGCGTTACGGTGGCGATTGAGCAGTTTGAAATGGACACCGAGCAGGATCGCTGGTTGGTCAGTGCATTGATATTGGTTGAGCGTGAGGGCCAAAAACGTATTGTGATTGGCGACAAAGGCGTGCGGATTAAAGAAATGGGCCGCCAAGCGCGGATGGATATGGTGGCGCAGCTTGAAAAACGTGTTCATTTGGAACTCTGGGTGAAGGTGAAGCAAAACTGGTCTGATGATGACCGGGCATTAGCCAGTTTAGGTTATACCGATTTGTGAGCATGTGTTGTGAGTGTTATTCAGCAGCCTGCTTATGTTCTGCATAGTCGGCCTTACAAGGAGACCAGTGTTCAGGTCACCTTGTTGATGCCACAGCAGGGCAAGCGATTTGCGACTTTTCGGGGGGTGCGTCAAGCCTCGAAAGCTGCGCGACAAAAGCAGGCCTGGTTACAACCTTTTCAACCCTTGCAAGTGGCGTGGCAAGCCAGTCCAGCCAATCAAGACTGGCTGATGCCGAATCATTTAGAAGCTTATGGTCAAATCCATTGGCTAGAAGGTGAGGCCAATCTCTGTGGTCTGTATTTAAACGAGCTGTTATATCTATGTTTGCCTTTGGCTCAGCCTTGTGAAACCCTATTTGTGGCATATATTCAAACCTTGCAGGCATTAAGTCAGTTAACTGGGGATCTTACAACAAAGCGCCAACAGCAGGCCGGATTATTGCGCCATTTTGAGCTGCACTTATTACAGGAATTAGGCTATCCTTTGCAGGCCTGGTTGGCAGAACAGGCTGCAGGGTTTGTCGCCGCGGCGCCGATTGATCCAGCCGCAATCTATCGGCTGAGACCGCAGGGATTACCCGTTTATGCTGACCATGAAGCTGAGGTCTGGGATCTGCCCGGTTATGCTTTGTTGGCATTAGTCGATGGACAGGATTGGACTGACAAGCAACAAGCGCTGGTGCCGCTAAAACGGTTTTTTCGAGCCCATTTGAATCTTTATCTTGCTGGTCGTCCGCTAGGGACACGGCATTTATTACAAGCATCATTAACTCATGCAAAGGATGCATTATCATGAATCCGATTTCGAATCCAATCTTTTTAGGTTTAAATATTGACCATGTCGCCACGCTTCGTCAGGCCCGTGGCACGCGTTATCCTGACCCGATTAAAGCGGCATTAGACGCTGAAATGGCCGGTGCGGATAGTATTACATTGCATTTGCGCGAAGACCGTCGTCATATTCAGGATGAAGATGTGTATCGTCTAAAAGCCTGTTTGCAAACCAAGATGAATTTAGAGATGGCGGTTACTGAGGAAATGTTGGCCATTGCGTGCGATGTTCAGCCGGAAGATGTGTGCCTAGTGCCTGAAAAACGCGAAGAATTGACCACTGAAGGGGGTTTAGATGTAGCGGGTCAGCAGGCCTGGTTAACCCAAGCCTGTAGTCGTTTGGCGGCAGCGGGCTGTCGTGTGTCCTTGTTTATTGATGCCGATGAAACCCAAATTCGCGCGGCGAAAGCGGTCGGCGCGCCGGTAATTGAACTACATACTGGTCGTTATGCTGACTTACCGACGATTGCCGAGCGTAATCAAGAACTGGCTCGAATTCGTGCGGCGGCAGAGTTTGCGCATAGTTTAGGCTTGGTGGTGAATGCCGGTCACGGTTTGCATTACCACAATGTCGAACCGATTGCGCAGATTGCTTGTATTGAAGAGCTGAATATTGGTCATGCGATTGTGGCACAAGCCATTTTTAGTGGTTTGCCTGAAGCGGTTCGTGAAATGAAGCGCTTAATGCGTGAGGCGCGTGCTAGCCTGTGATTATTGGCATAGGCACTGATTTAGTCGAATTGGCGCGTATCGAGCAGGTCATTGCGCGTCAAGGTGAGGCGTTTGCCAAACGCTTACTCGCTGAAGCGGAATGGGCAGATTACCAGGCCTGCTTAAGCCATCCTGCGCAGCAGGTTAAGTTTTTAGCCAAACGTTGGGCGCTTAAAGAGGCGCTGGCAAAAGCTTTGGGCACGGGCATCGCACAGGGGATTAGTTTTAAACAGTTGATGCTAACGCATGATCGTTTAGGTAAGCCAGGGGTGGCTTTGAGTGGCGAAGCAGCAGTGCGCGCTGAAAAATTAGCGATTGATGATTGGCAGGTATCGATTAGCGACGAACGCCACTATGCGGTGGCGTTTGTGATTGGGCAGCGAATTATTTACCGCGATAGGTAATGCGGCCTTTGGTTAAGTCATAAGGGGTGAGTTCTACCTTGACTTTATCGCCGGCTAAAATACGAATATAGTTTTTGCGCATACGCCCAGAAATGTGGGCTAAAATTTCGTGGCCGTTTTCCAACTGCACTTTAAACATGGTATTCGGTAGTGTTTCTAACACGGTACCTTCAAATTCAATCACATCTTGCTTTGACATAAAACCGTTTTCTTATCCTGGCTAAAATTGTCGCGAATTATAGCATAGTTAAAATTGCTGCGTACACTATTGTTGTGCAATTAAATCCTGTTGATAACTAAGGCGAATTTGCTTGAGTAAGGCTAGCCATTCTGATGGGGCAAGGTCAGGGTCAAGTAACCAAATCAGCAAGTCTTGTTCCTCACTGTTAAGCAGGCCTGCTAAGGCTTGGCCATACTGGCTTAATAAGCGGCCATCTTGGGCGAGTTGGGCGATAAAGGGGGCGAGCAATTGTTCGGATTCGGCATTGCCACGCCGTGCGGCTATGGCCAATTGTCGCCACTGGTCGCTGTGATGGCTGTTTATCAAGATTGAGTCCATTGCTGGTGCTTAAGTTGTCGAATCGCTCGACTTGGGTCAAGGCCTTTTGGACAGCTGGTGGTACATTGTTGAATGCCCCGGCATCGATGCAACTGATAAGGGTCACTAAGCGCCTCTAAGCGCTGTTTTGGCTGAATGTCACGAGAGTCAATCACCACCCGTTCGGCAGCAAGTAGCGCAGCTGGACCTAAAAACTGGTCGGGGTGCCACCAAAATGATGGGCAACTGGTACTGCAGCAGGCACATAAAATACATTCGTATAAGCCATCGAGTTTGGCTCGGTCGGCGGGACTTTGTAGGTGTTCTTGGTCTGGGTTAAATTTGCCGGCATTAAGCGTTGGATTGGCTTGGGCATAGCGGTCAAAAAACAGCGTCATATCGACAATTAAGTCGCGCAGAATCGGCAAACCAGGCACCGGCATCAGCTCAATAGGTTGGCTGAGTTCGGCTAAAGGCGTGATACAACTCAGACGATTGCGCCCATTAACTTGCATCGCATCTGAGCCACAGACACCTTCTTGACAAGAGCTGCGAAAACTTAACGTCGGGTCTTGTTCGCGTAGCAGTTTTAGGGCATCCAGAAGCATCATGCCAGGTTTAACCAGCGCATCATCAAGGGTCATCTCTTGCCAATAGGTTGCGTTCTGCGCTCCAACTTGTTGGGCTGATGCGGCCTCTGGCTGATAGCGTTGAATGTTAAAAAGCATGCCGTTCTCCTCTTAATCCGACCCTAGTAAACCCGTTTAATCGGTGGAAAGGGTGCCACGGTTTTGGGTTGCATTTGTACCGGTTTTTGCTTTAGCGTGATATGCGGTTGCATAAAAAACAGCAGATGCACTAACCAGGCCTGGTCATCGCGCTCGGGATAATCATCGCGGGCATGGGCGCCCCGACTTTCAGTACGAGCGAGCGCGCTTTCAAGCGTGGCCCAAGCAACGGCAAGCAGGTTTTCGCATTCAAACGCCTGAATACGCTCTAGATTAAATCCCTGCGCCGGATCTTGGACGCGCAATGTTTTTAAGCGCTGTGCCAGTTGTTCGAGCATGGGTTTAGCGGCGGCAAGGGTGGCCTGATCACGGAACACGCCACAATGACGTTGCATCATCTGCTGTAAATCGCGTTTAAAGCTGACAACTGAGTCGTCATTGTTGGCGTCGTTGGGGATTTCAGTGTCGCGGCTCGCTTGAAAAGCCTGCATGCGTTTTAACAGCGCTGGGTTGATTGCCTTAGGCGCGGGTGTTTTAGTGGTGCATACTTCAGCAGGCCTGCTTAAAATATGATCGGCGGCCGCTTTACCAAACACTACAATATCAAGAAGTGAGTTGCCGCCTAAACGATTCGCACCATGTACGGATACACAGGCACACTCGCCAATTGCATAGAGGCCTGCGACCGGATAGTTTTCGCCGTTGGTTTGAGTCATCACTTGACCATGAATATTGGTGGGGATACCGCCCATCATATAGTGGCAAGAAGGGTGAATTGGAATTGGTTGCTCGATTGGGTCTATACCGGTAAAGGTGAGGCTAATGTCTCGAATACCGGGGAGCTTCTGTTTAATCAACTCGGCATCGAGGTGGGTTAAATCCAGTTCAATGTAGTCTTTGTTGGGGCCGCAACCACGTCCATGATGAATTTCAGTTGCAATTGCCCGCGACACCACATCTCGAGAGGCCAGGTCTTTCACCTTGGGCGCATAGTTGACCATAAAGGCTTCGCCTAGGCTATTGCGAAGCAAGCCGCCTTCACCGCGTGCCGCCTCGGATATCAGCATGCCGCGTCCGGCCACACCGGTGGGATGAAATTGCCAAAACTCCATGTCCATCAGTGGCAGGCCTGCGCGTAACACCATAGCTAAGCCATCGCCAGTGTTAATGCTGGCATTGGTGTTGGTGCGATAAATTTGGCCCGCACCCCCGGTGGCTAATAGCACCGCATTGGCGTTAAACTGATGCAATTGGCCGGTCGCTATTTCTAGCGCAACCAAACCGGTTACTTGTTGGTCTTCGATCAGTAAATCCAGACTAAAAAACTCGCTAAATGTTTGCGTGCCCGCGGCGAGGTTTTGTTGATAGAGGGTGTGCAAAATAGCATGGCCGGTGCGATCGGCGACTGCACAGGTTCGGGTCGCTTGGCTTTGACCAAAATGCTGACTTTGGCCGCCAAAGGGGCGTTGGTAAATCTTGCCATCATCCAGTCGTGAAAAGGGCACGCCAAAATGTTCGAGTTCGCGCACGATGCGCGGCGCTTGCTGACACATAAATTCAATCGCATCTTGATCGCCCAGATAGTCACTGCCTTTGACAGTGTCAAACATGTGCCAATGCCAATTATCCTCACTGATATTGCCCAGCGCGGCATTAATGCCGCCTTGTGCGGCCACCGTGTGGGAGCGAGTTGGATACACTTTGGACACCAGTGCGACCTGTTTGCCAGCGCGTTGCAATTCCAGCGCGGCCCGCAGGCCCGCACCACCGGCACCCACAATCAGCACGTCAAACTGGTGAGTGGTCAGCGACGAATTGGTTGGATGTGCCGGAGTATTGTGTCCCGTGTTTGTATTATCAGTCATTGTGAAGTCCAAGTTAGGTTCTAGCCTAGTCCAAATCCAGGTGTTACAAAAGCAGCCAGCGCGTCAGCAGCAGGGTGATATTGAATATCATCAACATGAATACTAGGCTAAGGGCTCTGATCGCCATAGGCAAATGGCGAGCAGGACAATAGTCTATCACCACATCACGCAGTCCAATCCAGCTGTGAATGAATAGCAAAGCCAGCGCAATTAAACTGGTCAGCCATAGCAGGCCTGGTTGGGCAGGCTGATAATCTAAGCCCATCAGTGCGGGCCAAATAGTCCAAACAAACCAAGGCAAAAATACCAGTAAATAAACGGCGCTGAGTTGCTGCCAAGCATAACTCCATTTGCCATTCGGCCAAATTTTAGCCAGGTTACGCATTAGCTAGGCCCTCCAACAAATCCTCCAGTAAACAAGGCCAACGCCAGTAATAGTGTGCCGACTGCCCACAAAAAGAATACTAAACTGACCGCCCAGCCGCTAAACCAGGCCTGCGGAACCTGATGATCCTTTGCAGGCCACCAGTCAATAATAAGATGGCGCAGGCCACTTAACCAGTGAAATAGTAAAGATGAAAGTGTTAATAAAATTAATAGCTTACCAGGAACACTTTGGGTGATGTCTGAAGTATTAATCCACCCTAGTGCCACAGCGTTTAATAGCATTAATCCGAAAATCAAGCAGATGGCGAGCAGCGACCCACTGATACGATGACTAATCGACACCAACGCATTGGGGTAGAAGCGAATCTTGTATAAGGCTAAATGCACGGGGCGCGCATGACGGCCACCAATCAAATCACGCATTAAACACCTCCTAAGACCTTGTTTAGTAGAGTGGGATCAATCTGCCAAGCGGCGCGCGACCGATCGGGTAGGGCTATTTGTTGCTTCAGTTGCCGTTCAAAGTCTGCACGGCTCAATTCAACCGCGCCCATCGACATTAAATGATCGCTGGTGACCTGACAATCAATCAATGGCCAGCCCCAGTGTTGCAAATGGCTAGCCAAAGCGACTAGGGCTAGTTTTGAGCTATTGGGGACGAGGCTAAACATGGATTCGCCAAAAAACATCTGCCCAAAACTTAAGCCATATAATCCACCGACTAATTGCTCACTTAACCAAACCTCCACACTGTGCACATGGCCTTGTTGGTGAAGTGCTAGCAGGCCTGCTTGCAGGTCTTGACGCAGCCAAGTGCCATCTTGTCCTGGTCTTGGGCAGTTGGCACAGTGGTTTAAGACAGCGGGCAAAGCTTGATTAAAGCTGATTTGCCAAGGCTGCTGTCGCCAGGCCTGGCGCAGGCTACGACGAACTTTAATGTCGGCGGTGTAGAGTACTGCGCGGGGTTCAGGGGACCACCAGGTCACCGGTTCGTCATCGGCAGACCAAGGAAAAATGCCACGCGGATAGGCTTGGCGCAATAAATCAACGGTAATTCTTGAGCTGAGGGCGAGCAGGCCTGGTGGGTCGTCAAATGCCAATGCGCTGTCTGGAAACGGCTGTTCGATGCCGTCTTCAAGCCAGGCGGGTAGATGGGTGTCAAGACTGCGCCATTGCTTGCTCATAGCGGTCTTGCCGAAATTAGCTGGCACAAAGCCAGCGAGTTCTTTAGAATAGCGAGTTCCATTTTCAATACTTTTGGCTCACATTAACAGTTATGGCTGATACTCCAGCAACCTTTGTACATTTGCATTTGCATTCTGAATTTTCAGTCAGAGATAGTTTACTCCATATTAAACCGCTGATGGCAAAGGTCAAGGAAGAAGGGCAACCCGCGCTGGCTTTGACTGATCAATCCAATATGTTTGCGTTATTAAAGTTTTATAGCGCCGCACGCAGTCAAGGTATTAAGCCTATTTTAGGCGCTGATTTGTGGGTGCATCATGATGGCCAGGTATTTAGCATTACCCTGCTATGTCAGGATGCCACCGGCTACCTTAATTTATCGAAACTCATCTCGAAAGCCTATTTAACCAATCAGCAAGTTTATCAAGCCAATCAATTGCCACTGGTCGAGCAGGCCTGGTTAAGCGAGCACCAGGCGGGCTTAATTGTGTTGTTAGGCTTGCGCAGTAATATTGGCCAAGCCTTGTCGAAAGACAATAAAACCCTCGCCACCGAGCAGCAGGCCTGGTGGCAGGCGCATTTTGCCAATCGCGTTTATTTGGAACTGGTGCGCACCCAACGCCCCGGCGAAGAAGCATTTATTCAACAGGTGCTGCCGCTTGCGCAGACTTGGCACTGGCCGGTAGTGGCCACTAATGATGTGCGGTTTTTAGCCCGTGACGATTTTGATGCCCATGAGATTCGCTGCTGTATTAATGGCGGATATGTGATTGAAGACCCGAACCGGCCGCGCACCTACTCCGAAGAGCAGTATTTAAAATCCAGCGCTGAAATGCAGGCTTTATTTGCCGACATACCACAAGCCATTACCAATACTTTGCTCATTGCGCAGCGCTGTAACTTTAGTCTGGCTTTGGGCACCTATTATTTACCGGATTTTCCAATTCCGCCAGAGTTGACGCTGGACGAATATTTTCGGCAGGAATGTCATCTGGGCTTGGATGCGCGATTAGAATTTTTGTTTGGTCATTTAGCGGCGGATGAATTTAACGTCAAACAGCAGGAGTATCGTGATCGCCTCGATTTTGAGTTAAACACGATTTTGCAAATGGGTTTCCCGGGTTACTTTTTAATCGTCGCCGACTTCATTCAATGGGCTAAAAACCATCAAATCCCGGTTGGACCGGGACGCGGTTCGGGTGCCGGTTCCTTGGTGGCTTATTCGTTAAAAATTACTGATTTAGATCCGATTCAATATGACCTGCTATTTGAACGATTTTTGAACCCTGAGCGGGTTTCGATGCCTGACTTTGACGTTGACTTTTGTATGGAACGACGCGATGAGGTGATTGATTATGTGTCACGCCATTATGGTCGGGATCATGTATCGCAAATTATTACCTATGGCACCATGGCCGCTAAAGCGGTGGTGCGTGATGTGGGGCGTGTGCTTGGGCATCCCTATGGTATGGTCGATGGGGTGGCCAAGCTGATTCCAAACGAGTTAGGCATTAAGCTCAAGGATGCCTTAGAAAAAGAAGAGGATTTACAACAGCGTTATCGTGACGATGAAGAAGTCAAAACGCTGTTGGATTACGCGCTTAAATTAGAAGGCACTGTGCGTAATGTGGGCAAGCACGCCGGTGGGGTGGTCATCGGTCCGCGCCCGTTGGATACCTTTTGTCCGCTCTATTCTGAAGCCGATGGTCGAGGGGTCGTCACCCAATTAGACAAAAACGATGTGGAAACCATCGGCTTAGTCAAGTTCGACTTTTTGGGCTTGCGAACGCTGACCATTATTGACTGGGCGTTGCAGGCCATTAATGCCGGCAAGCAGCCGGATGATGAAGGCTTTGTTGATATTAACCGCATTCCGCTGGATGATCCGAAGGTATTTGAGCTGATCAAAACCGGTAAAACCACCGGGGTATTTCAGTTGGAATCAGCGGGGATGCAAGATCTTATTCGGCGCCTGCGTCCAGACTGTTTTGAAGATATTATCGCCCTAGTGGCCTTGTTCCGTCCCGGTCCATTGGAATCGGGGATGGTTGATAACTTTATTGCGCGTAAGCATGGTAAAGAGGCGGTGTCTTATCCCGATGCGCAGTATCAACATGAAAGCTTAAAAGAGATTTTAGAGCCGACTTACGGCATTATTTTGTATCAAGAGCAGGTGATGCAGATTGCACAGGTGCTGTCCGGTTATACGCTGGGTGGTGCCGATATGCTGCGTCGTGCCATGGGTAAGAAAAAGCCCGAAGAAATGGCTAAAGAGCGTGGTAAGTTTGAGCAGGGTGCCATTGATAATGGCGTCGATGGCCAGCTAGCGATGAAAATCTTCGATTTGGTTGAAAAGTTCGCCGGCTATGGTTTTAACAAATCTCACTCAGCGGCCTATGCCTTGGTGTCTTATCAGTCGGCGTGGCTCAAAACTCATTTCCCCGCGCATTTTATGGCCGCGCAAATCTCCTCTGACATGGACAACACCGATAAGGTGGTGCACATGATTAATGAGTGTTATGCGATGAACTTAACCCTGTTGCCACCGGACATTAATCGCTGTGCGATTCGCTTTCAAGCAGCGGATGCGCAGACCATTATTTATGGCTTAGGCGCGATTAAGGGTGTTGGCGAGGCGGCATTGGATCAGGTGTTGGCGGATCGGCAGGCCCATGGCCCTTTTAGCGATTTATTTGATTTTGCCAATCGCGCTGGTAAGAAAATTACCCGGCGGGTGTTAGAAGCCTTGATTCGTGCCGGCGCATTTGATGGTTTGCATGATAATCGTCATGCCATGCTTGAATCGGTGACCATGGCGCTTACCCAGGCGGATCAGTTTTTAGCCAATGCGCAATCCGGACAGAGTGATTTGTTTGGTGATGCTAGTTTAGACTTAGCGCCACCGGCTAGCTTGGTTCAAGTCGCTGAAATGCCTGAGCGGCAAAAACTGCAAGGGGAAAAAGACACGCTTGGACTCTACTTAACCGGTCATCCGATTGAAGCCTATCGCCAAGAGTTAGCCGACTATGCGCGCTTAACACTGGCAAAATTGACGCCGAATAAATATGAAAAACGTTGGGTAGCAGGCCTGGTGGTCGCGATTCGTACTAAAAATACCCGCAGTGGCGACAAGATGGCGTTTATTACTTTAGATGACCGGACCGCGAGGCTTGAAGTGGTATGCCGACCGGCGGTATTTGATGCGGTACGCGACTGGCTTGCTGTAGATGAAGTCGTGTTGATTAAAGGTGCGGTATCAGAAGATAGTTTTAATGGTGGCATTAAGCTCGATGCCGAGCAACTGGTGACCTTGGCGGAGATGCGTGCGCAAGAGGCGCGTGCCATTAAGCTTTTTTGTGATGTTGCAGATCTTGATAATGCCAAGGTGACGGATTTAGCTGACCATCTGCTGCCTTATTGGGCGCAGCCCGACGAACAGGGGTTGCCCCTGGTGGTGGAATGTTACCGTTTGCAGTCTGGCGCGCGGGTCAGTATGCAGCTTAAATCGAATAGACTGGTGCGTCCAGATGATGCGTTATTAGAGTTATTGCATCAGCAGGCCTGGTCAGTTGAAGTGGTTAAAAAACGGACTAATTAGATCGTTTTTGAGTCATATCTCGATTAAGCTATAGCCTATCTGTGTCAATAGTATGCAGGCGCGTCAAAAAATCGCTAAAATACGCGTCATATCGTGCAATAAAACGTCAATTAAAATTTGTTAAGATCCTAATTGGAGGCAAGATGTCGAACAATATTGAGTCAATTCTGACAGAAACACGGGTCTTTGAACCCTCTGCTGCCATCAAACAACAAGCGGGTATTAATCCAGACAAGCTCAATGCTATGTATGCCAAAGCTGAGCAAGATCATGTCGGATTTTGGGCTGATTTAGCGAAAGAAAAATTGAGCTGGCATAAGCCTTTTACTCAGGCTTTAGATGATTCAAAAGCGCCGTTATATCGTTGGTTTACTGATGGGGAATTGAACGTCTCCTATAACTGTATTGATCGTCATTTGGACTCGAAAAGTGATAAGTTGGCGATTATCTTTGAAGGTGATCAAGGTGATGTGCATCACTATACCTATCAAGAATTGCACGACGAAGTATGCCGTTTTGCCAATACCTTGAAAGTACAAGGTATTAAACAGGGCGATCGCGTCATTATTTATATGCCGATGATTCCGCAGGCGGTCATTGCGATGCAAGCTTGTGCACGCGTGGGTGCTATTCATTCGGTGGTGTTTGGTGGTTTTTCTGCCGAGTCTTTAAAAGATCGTGTTGAAAATGCTGGCGCGAAGATGGTTATTACCACAGATGGTGGTTTACGTGGCGGTAAGGCGATACCGCTAAAAGCGGCAGTAGATCAAGCGTTAAGCACAGGTTGTGATTCGGTTAAAAAAGTAATCGTATACCAGCGCACCAAGCAAGAAGTTGCTATGCAAGAAGGGCGTGATATATGGTGGCATGACGCTGAAGCGGGCATGAGTAACTATCATGACCCAGTCATGTTGCCGGCTGATCACCCATTGTTTTTGTTGTACACGTCTGGATCGACTGGCACGCCAAAAGGGGTGCAGCATGGCAGCGGCGGTTATCTGTTAAATGCAATGTTAACCAATGAATGGATGTTCGACTTAAGTGACCAAGATGTGTTCTGGTGTACCGCTGATGTGGGCTGGATTACTGGTCACTCGTATGTTGCTTACGGCCCGTTAGCGATGGGCGCAACCATTGTAATGTTTGAAGGTGTGCCGACCTATCCTGATGCAGGGCGTTTTTGGCAGGTGTGTCAGGATCATGGCGTTACCGTATTCTATACCGCACCGACCGCGATTCGCGCCTTGATGAAGTTTGGTCAAGATATTCCAGCACAGTACGACCTGTCCAAGTTGCGTATCTTAGGTACAGTGGGCGAGCCAATTAACCCGGAAGCTTGGATGTGGTATCACGAAGTGATTGGTCGCGGTGAGTGTCCGATTATTGATACCTGGTGGCAAACTGAAACTGGTGCGCACATGATTGCCCCTTTCCCAGGCGCAACCCCACTTAAACCGGGCTCTTGTACGCGCCCATTACCTGGCATCGATGCGATTGTAGTCGATGAAGAAGGCAATGAAATTGGTAATAACTCAGGCGGCTATTTAGTGATTCGAAAACCTTGGCCGTCAATGTTACAAACGGTTTGGGGTGATGATCAGCGCTATATTGATACCTACTTCGCCAAGTTTAATAATCAGTATTATGTCGTCGGCGACAGCGCACATAAAGATGAAGATGGTTATATTTGGATTTTAGGCCGTATTGATGATGTGTTAAATGTGTCAGGTCATCGTTTAGGCACTATGGAAATTGAATCCGCATTGGTCGCCCACCCTAAGGTTGCTGAAGCGGCAGTGGTCGGCAAACCCCATGATGTGAAAGGGGAGTCAGTATTTGCATTTGTGGTATTGAATTCGGACTTACCGGCTGGCGAAGAACGCGATGCGATGGTTAACGAGCTGCGTAATTGGGTGGCGCAAGAAATTGGTCCGATTGCTAAGCCGGATGAAATTCGCTTTGGCACGAACTTGCCTAAAACCCGTTCCGGTAAAATTATGCGTCGTTTATTGCGTACCATTGCTAAAGGCGAAGAAATTACCCAAGATACGTCAACCTTGGAAGATCCAGCCATCTTAAAACAGCTCCAACAGGCTTAGTGTTGTTCAAGTCTGTTGGGTTATGAATTTTAGGGCTAAGCGCAAGTATTCCTTGCGCAAGCCCTAAAATATTTTGTGTGTCTGAAAGGCGAAAATATTGCGAAGTTCGTTTTCGCTACACATAATATAGCGCATCTGCAACTATCCATTACCCAATAAGTTGCCAGTTGCAGTTTTTTAACGAGGAGAAAATAAAATGATTAATCCTGTAAACAAAGCGGGAGGCGTGAATGAATAGTTCAAAAATCAAATTCGCGTCTATCCTGTTGGCTATTTACACTGTGCTCTACTTTGGGGTGGCCTTGATGACATCAGCCACCTTTAAGGATATTGCCGCATTAGAAATTATCGGTTTACCCCTAGCTGTTTGGGGTGGCTTGCTTATTATTGTTACAGGGGTGGTGATTACCCGTCTGTATCTGCGTAGATTAGAACAACTCGAAGAAGAGGGAGCGAATTAAAATGGAAAATATCGTTGCCTTTGGTGTAGTTGTTTTAGGTATTTTATTGTCGCTATACATTAGTTATTATCATCGTCGTTCAACGGCATCCACGGCTAACTTCTATGTGGCCGGTGGTGGTATCTCACCGCGCGTTAATGGTATGGCCATGTTTGGTGATTATGCCAGTGCCGCGAGCTTTTTAGGTGTGGCCGGTGCAGTTGCCTTGATGGGCGTAGATGGTTGGTGGCTAGCGCTAGGCTTTTTTGCGGCCTGGATTGTGGTGCTACTTATTATTGCTGGCCCATTAAAAAATGTCGGTAAATTTACTGTCGCTGACGTTCTTAATGCACGCTATGAAGGTAGTGAAAAAGGCATTCGCATGATTGCGATGATCTCAACACTGGTGTTGTGTGTCATGTATTTGGTGCCACAGATCGTGGGTGCCGGTCTATTGTTCGGTCTATTATTGGGCTGGGATTATTTGCCAACGGTTATCGTAACCGGTTCCTTAATGGCGATTTTCGTTATTATGGGCGGTATGAAAGGCACCTCTTATAACCAAGCGGTGCAGGGTGCGATTCTATTTGGCGCACTGATGTTCTTATTGATCTTTGGTATTAT
This sequence comes from Thiomicrospira sp. ALE5, assembly GCF_900112445.1. Classification (GTDB taxonomy): domain Bacteria; phylum Pseudomonadota; class Gammaproteobacteria; order Thiomicrospirales; family Thiomicrospiraceae; genus Thiomicrospira. The sequence goes on from NZ_FOYY01000003.1 coordinate 159,954, forward strand.
TGCCTTCTTCGGTGGTAACCCGGTCGGTATGGTTATCGAAGGTAAAGACATGGTGCCACCGGTTGTTGCAGCGGCGAATCCTGAAGTTGTTTCAGCTTTAGCCGGAATGACCACCGCTGAAAGTGCATTGGCCGTTGAAACTGCTCGCGGCATGATGACTGAAGCACCAACAGCCATCACCCCGGGTGTGCAATTGCGTAGCTTAATGGATAACGCCAGTTTGGTATTGGCTTTGTTCTTGGGTGTACTGGGTCTGCCCCATATCTTGATTCGTTTCTATACCGTATCCAATGCAAAAGATGCACGTAAATCAGCTGAGTTCACCATTTGGGGTCTAGCGATTTTCTACGGCAGTGTATTCTTCGTCGGTTTGATCGCGATGTATGCACTATATCCGGTATTGGTTGAGTTATTAGCAGCCGGTCAACGTGGTGTTGCGACGAACATGACTATGCCGATGCTAGGTGAAATGATGGGGGGCCAGTTGTTGATGGGTGTCATTGCAGCCGGTGCCATGGCCGCGATGTTAAGTACCTCAGCAGGCCTGCTGATTTCAGCCACTACGAGCTTGTCGCACGACTTGTATAAAGGTGTATTGCGCCCTAATTCAACCGATGCGGAGCAAGTACGCTTTGCGAAAATCGGTGCGGGTACACTTGCTGTTGTGGCAATTGGTATGTCTATTTGGCTGCAAGAACAGAACGTAGCTATGTTGGTTGCGATGTGTTTTGGTATTGCCGCGAGTACTTTTGCACCCGCGTTGGTATTTGCCGTATGGTGGCGCAAGCTGACTAGCCAAGCCGTCATTATCGGTATGGCTGCGGGCTTAATCGCATCATTGATCTTCACCTTCGCGCGTTTCTTCGGTATGGATACGTTTGCAGGTATCGATGTATTGGTTAACCCAGCGCTTTACTCTGTACCGTTTGCGGTATTGGTCACAGTCCTGGTGAGCTACTTCACCAATGACCGTGGCAATACTGACGAATTCATGGCGCAAGCACATGGTAAATAATCAGTTTTTACTGGTGATTTAATGGATTTATATCCATAATTAAGGGGAGCTTCGGCTCCCTTTTTTATTGTGATAAAGGATGGGTTATGGCGATGTCTGAATTAATGAATTTTTTAGCCCAGGTGCATCCATTCGATCGCTTGCCAGAGGTTGAATTACAAACCGCGACCCAGGCGATGGACTTGGTGTATTTTGCGCGTGAAGAAACGGTGCCTCTTTCTCAGCAAAATGATCCTTATTTGTACCTAGTACTCAAAGGTCGTGTAGCAGAATGCCATGATGAAGAAGGGGGTAATCATTGTGCGCTTTATGGTCCTAATGCGCAGTTTGGTGCCGCCATGTTGCTGCAGCAGCAAACCCAACTGACCTATCATGCCGTTGAAGAAACACTTGCTTATCGCATGCCAAATCGAGAGTTTCAGCGCCTGTTAAATAACCCTGATTTTGAAGCATTCTACTTTAACGACATCACCGAAAAATTAGGTCGCTTTCATCAACAGCTTCAAATCGAGTCTTCGTCAGAAGCCATGATGGATGCAGTCAAAATTGCCCCGTTGCATGCGCTAGTCACTCTGGATGCTAGCACCTCAATCAAAGTGTGTGTAGAGCAAATGGAAGGCCATAAAACGGATGCCTGTTTAGTGAACGAAGGAGATAAGCAGGGGGTGATTACCTCGTCGGATTTGTTGCGGGGCCTGGCAATCCATGGTTTTGATTTGGCGAGTCCCATTGCCGATATGGTGAGTTATCCGGTAATTTCAATTGATAAAAATGATTACCTGTTTAATGCCTTGTTAAAAATGACGCGCTTTGGTGTAGATCGTTTGATGGTGCGCGATAAGCAAGCGTTTATTGGTGTGCTGCATCAAAAAGAGTTGATGAGTTTGTTTGCCAACCAGTCGGGCTTGGTGATGTTGACACTTGAGCGAGCCATGAGTGTAGCTGACTTGCAAAAGGTAACGCAACAAATTGATGATTTAGTGGAAGGGCTTTCCAATAAGGGTGTAAAGACGCATTATATTGCTAAGTTAGTCAACGAGTTACACCGTAAGTTACAAGCCAAACTTTGGCAGATTTTAGATACCGAGCAGCAGTTTACCGAAGCCACCTTTATAGTCATGGGGAGTGAAGGTCGCTCTGAGCAGGTGGTGCGAACGGATCAGGATAATGCGGTGATTTTTGATGACAAGATTGATGCGTCAGCATTGGCGGAATTTTGTAATCACTATTCGGCTGAGTTGATTAAGCTGGGCTTTCCGCCCTGTCCAGGCGAGATTATGGTTTCCAATCCACTGTGGCGCTTGAGTGAAACAGCGTTTGCAGCACAGGTAGTAGATTGGTTTGATAACCCTTCACAGGAGCGCTTTATGCATCTGTCTATATTATTAGATGCGCAAGCGGTGCAGGGCGATCCAGATCGATTGGCTCGTTTAAAAAATGTGCTGTCCAACCAAGTACAAAAACGCCAGATGTTCTTAGCGCAGTTTGCACGTAGTGTGTTGCAATTTGAAACACCGATTGGCTTATTTGGTCGCCTAAAAACGCAAAAAGATGCTGGCCACTCGATTGATCTTAAAAAAGGTGGTATTTTTCCGATTATTCATGGCATTCGTTGCCTAGCGCTGGAGTACGGGGTGGTAAAAACCAATACCCATTGGCGTATTCGTGACCTGATCAATCATAATGTATTTGATGAACGATTTGGCGTGGAGTTAGGGGAAACACTTAACTTTTTAAACACGCTTCGTTTGCAAGGTATGCTTCAACAAAAAGCGTTGGGGTTGCCCATCGACAACTCGATTAAAACGGACAGTTTAAGTCAATTGCAGCAAGACCTACTAAAAGATGCCTTTGGGGTGGTGAATAATTTTAAAAAGTTTATCGAGCAGCATTATAAGATGGAAGGGGGCTTGTAATGTTGCCTTTTAAATTGCCGCGTTCGATTCAGCAGGCCTGGTTAAAGCATCGGTTAAAAAATAAGGCTTACGAATTTTTGTTTGCACCTACAGTGGATAACGAGGTGGTGTGCTTTGACTGTGAAACCACGGGGTTAGATCCAAAGCAAGATAAGATTGTAACGCTCAGTGCGATTAAAATTAGAGGTCGAGAGATTCTTACCAGCGAAAGTTTAAATTTGCAGTTCAGACAGTATTGCGATATTAACCCTGAAAGTATTGTGATTCATCAGCTTCGAAATATGGATGTTACTGTAGGGTTGGATGAGCGTGATGCGATAGACCAGTTTTTAAAGTTTGTCGGTTCCAGGTCGCTAGTGGGCTATTATCTAACCTTTGATGTGAGTATGGTGAATGCAATTGTCAAACCCTGGTTAGGTATTGGCTTGCCTAATGCGCAAATTGATGTAGCGGAGTTGTATCATCAACACTTTTATCAAGATTGGTTGCAACCTGATCACGAAGTGTTTGATTTAAGCTTTCAAGCGCTGCTTGAACAACTTAATCTACCCAGTTTGGGACAACATGATGCATTTAATGACGCATTAATGACGGCAATGATTTATGTAAAATTACAGTCAATCCGCGACTGATCTGGCTTTATCTGGTTATTGCACCTTGACAAGCCGTGGTTAACTGTCTATCCTTTGTGCAGTTTTTCAAATACCCCGATTAGATGGTTAAATCTTAGTGTTAAGAGCCACCGTCTAATGATTGAGAACCCCGTTTTTACGGGGTTTTTTGTTAGTTAAGTCACCCAAAAATGACACGCAAGGATAGTGCATGACACTGGAAGATAAAATTGCAGGCTTAGTCACCCCAGCCATCGAAGCCTTAGGTATGACCTTATGGGGCTGCGAATATATTGCAGCTGGCAAGGATTCGACCTTGAGAATTTATATTGATCGTCCTGAAGTGGGTGTGAATGTCGATGACTGTGCGATGGTGAGTCGTCAAATTAGTGCCATTATGGATGTAGAAGACCCAATATCATCGGCCTATTACTTGGAAGTGTCATCACCTGGCTTAGATCGTCCTTTGTTTAAGCCAGAGCACTATGGGCCTTATGTTAACAAGACGATTAATGTCAGAACGCGCGCGCCGGAGATGGGACGACGTAAATTTAAAGGTCTTTTACTTGAAGTTCAGGCGGAACAGATTTTGGTGGAAGTGGATCGAGAAGTCTATGAGATTCCATTTTCAAATATTGATAAAGCAAATTTAGTAGTGGAATTGTAAGGCGGTAACAGCATGAGTAGAGAAGTATTATCCGTTGTAGAAATCATGTCGAATGAAAAGGGCGTGGACGAGGAAATCATTTTTGATGCGATTGAAACCGCCTTAGCCATGGCTACGGTCAAAAACTATGATGACAAATATGATGTACGTGTTGAGATTAATCGCAACACCGGTGAATACAAAACCTTCCGTCGTTGGTTGGTCATAGAAGACGATGTGGCGATTGAAGGCGAACCAGAAATGTTCTTGCGCATGATGGACGCCACCGACATTGATCCACACATTCAACCTGACGAATATATCGAAGAAGAAATCGAGTCGATTGCCTTTGGTCGTATTGGTGCGCAAACGGCTAAACAGGTTATTATTCAAAAAGTTCGTGAAGCGGAACGTCGTAAAACGGTTGAAATTTATCAGCCACGTATTGGCGAAATTTTAACCGGCCAAGTCAAGCGAATTGATCGTGGTGATGTCATTTTAGACATGGGCGATAACGTTGACGCCATTATCCCTCGTAGCGAATTGGTGGGACGTGAAAACTTTAGAATGGGCGATCGCGTTCGTGCTTTTTTACAAGCAGTTGATTTTCGTCCACGTGGTCCTCAGTTATTCATGTCACGTGCATGTAAAGAAATGCTGATTGAGTTGTTCAAAATTGAAGTCCCTGAAATTGGCGACGATTTAATTGATGTGATGGCGGCAGCACGTGATGTCGGTTACAGAGCAAAAATTGCTGTGCGTGCAAATGATCCGCGTCTTGATCCAATTGGTGCCTGTGTTGGGATGCGTGGCGGGCGTGTTCAAGCAGTTACTAACGAGCTTAATGGCGAGCGTATCGACATTATTCAATGGGACGCTAACGATGCCCAGTTTGTGATTAATGCGATGGCACCGGCAGAAATCACCTCGATTATGGTTGATGAAGATCGCCATGAAATGGATTTGGCTGTGGAAGATGAGCAGCTATCCCTTGCAATTGGTAAAGGTGGCCAAAACATTCGCCTCGCGTCAGAATTGACCGGTTGGGAATTGAATGTGATGAGTAACACGGCCATGCAAGAAAAACATAATACCGAAGCCAGCACGCAAATTGATTTGTTTGTAGCCCATCTAGAAGTGGATGAAGAATTGGCTGAAGTATTAGTTAATGAAGGCTTTACGTCTTTAGAAGAAGTCGCCTATGTGCCAACGGCTGAGATGTTGGAAATCGATGGTTTTGATGAAGATTTAGTGAATGAATTAAAGCAACGTGCAAAAGACGCGCTGTTGACCCTTGCAATTGCAAATGAAGAAAAAACAGCCCTAGCTGAACCTGCTGACGATTTGTTGGCGCTAGAAGGGATGACCCCTGAAATGGCTAAAACATTAGCTGGTCAGGGTGTTGTCACCCAAGAGGATTTAGCAGAATTGGGCACAGATGAGTTATTAGAGTTAGTTTCTCTGCCAGAGCAGGATGCCGCTGAATTGATTATGAAGGCACGTGCGCCTTGGTTTGAGTAACAGAAAGAAAGAGGTGAGTATGACAGAAGTATCTATATCCAAGTTCGCAGAGACCCTAAACCTTTCTGTAGAAAAACTATTAGCTCAACTGAGTGCGTCAGGTATTAAAGGTAAAAAAGCGTCAGATACCATTAGTGATGAAGAAAAGCGTACCTTGCTTGCCTATTTAAAAAGCCTACACGGTGAAACTGCAGATGTTGAGCCTAAAAAAGTGACCTTGCATCGTAAGCAGGTGAAAACACTTAATTTATCTTCAGGCTCGGGTAAACGTACCGTTAATGTTGAAGTGCGTAAAAAACGTACTTATGTTAAGCGAACGGCAGTTGAAGCTAAGCCCGAGGTGGCAGAAGTTATCCCAGAGCCGGTAAACGAGTTAGCCGAGACACCGACAGCCGCAGTCACCCCATCACCGGCTAAATCGAAAGTAGAGGGTGTAAAAGTAACTGAGACAGTCGCGCCAGCTTCGGCTCCAATCGAAACACCGTCGGTTGCCTCAGCGGATGCGAGTGCAACACAGGCGGTAGCGGACGATACAGCTTCAAAAGCTAACAAGAAGTCAAAAGATAAAAAAGCGAAAACCCTTGAGAGCCGCCTAGAAGACGGCCCACCAAAGGGTAAGAAAACGATTAAAACTAAAATTGTGTCAGATGATGCGCGCCCAGCGGGTGGCCGTCGGAAGATGAAAAAGCGTCATGAATCTCGTAGCAGCGCATCGCCTGATAACCAGCATGGTTTCCAGCGTCCAGCAGGGCCTGTGGTAAGAGAAGTGAATATCCCAGAAACCATTCAGGTCGCCGAGTTGGCCGATAAAATGGCGGTTAAAGCCGCTGAAGTTATCAAGTTTATGATGACGATGGGGACGATGGTAACGATCAATCAGGTGTTAGACCAAGAGACGGCGGCCATCGTGGTCGAAGAATTAGGGCATAAGCCGGTGCTGCTAAAAGAAAATGCGCTTGAAGAAGAAGTATTGCAGCAAGCTTATCATGGTGAATATGTGCATCGTGCCCCTGTCGTAACGATAATGGGGCACGTTGACCATGGTAAAACCTCGTTACTTGACTATATTCGTAAGGCTAAGGTAGCTCATGGTGAGGCTGGCGGGATTACCCAGCATATTGGTGCCTACCATGTTGAGACACCTAACGGCGATATTACTTTTATTGATACGCCGGGGCACCAGGCCTTTACCGCAATGCGTGCACGTGGTGCGCAAGCCACCGATATTGTTATCATCGTTGTCGCGGCCGATGACGGTGTGATGCCACAAACCAAAGAGGCTATCCAGCATGCCAAAGCAGCCGGTGTTCCGATGGTTGTGGCCATGAATAAGATGGATAAAGAAGGTGCCAATCCTGATCGCTTGATGCAAGAACTGGCGGCATTAGATGTCGTACCAGAGTCTTGGGGCGGTGATGTGCAATTTGTACCGGTATCAGCCAAGCAGGGCACCGGTATCGATGACCTTCTTGAAGCGGTGCTGTTAAGTGCAGAAATTCTTGAGTTAGATGCACCGGTAGAAGGCCATGCTAAGGGTGTGGTAATAGAATCACGCCTGGATAAAGGTCGTGGTCCGGTTGCAACCGTGCTGATTCAATCGGGTACGCTTAAAAAGGGTGACATTGCATTATGTGGCATGGAGTTTGGCCGTGTACGTGCTTTGGTCAATGAATTAGGTAAACAGGTTGATTCAGCCGGCCCATCGATTCCTGTAGAAATTTTGGGTTTGTCTGGTGTGCCGTCAGCCGGTGATGAAATGATCACCGTAGACAATGAACGTAAAGCGCGTGAAGTTGCTTTGTTCCGCCAAGGTAAGTACAAAGAAGTGAAGATTGCTCGTCAGCAAAGTGCCAAGTTAGACAATATGTTTAACAAAATGGCCGAAGGTGAAACCAAGTCGGTTAATATCGTGCTAAAAGCCGATGTACAGGGTTCCATTGAAGCGATTGCCAATGCCTTAACTGATCTGAGTAATGATGAAGTGAAGGTGAATGTTGTAAGCAGTGGTGTCGGTGGCATTACTGAAAGCGATGTTAACCTGGCAATAGCTTCAGAAGCGCTAGTGTTTGGCTTTAACGTCCGTGCGGATGCAACCGCGAAGCGTTTAATTGAGCGTGAGTCAGTCGGCCTTTATTACTACAGCATTATCTATGAAGTGGTCGATGAAGTTAAACGTGCTATTGAAGGCAAATTGTCGGCTGAAGAACGTGAAGAGATTATTGGTATCGCTGAAGTACGTGATGTGTTTAAAGCACCAAAAATCGGCATGATTGCGGGTTGCATGGTCACAGAAGGTATTGTAGAACGCAGTCAACCTATTCGTGTGTTACGTGATAACGTGGTGATTTACGAAGGTGCGCTTGAGTCGCTTCGTCGCTTTAAAGATGATGTCAAAGAAGTGCGTCAGGGCATGGAGTGTGGTATCGGTGTGAAGGATTATAATGATGTTCGCGTGGGCGACCAGATTGAGGTCTTTAAGCGCTATGAAGTTAAACGGACACTAGATTAATGAGTCAGGAATTTAGTCGCACCGATCGTGTTTCGCAAGAAGTATTTCGGGTCTTATCCAGCTTGTTACGTCGTGAGATTAAAGATCCGCGCTTGCAAGCTTTAACCCTGACCGAGTGTCAGGTGAGCAAAGATTTGGGTATTGCGAAGGTGTACTTTTCAGTGTTAGGTGCCAAAGAAGGTGATCAAGCCGTCGTTGATGCCGAACAAGCACTTAAAAAGGCATCAGGTTTTATGCGTTCTGAGTTAGCAAAGGCGTTACGTTTACGCATAACACCGCAGTTGCGCTTTTACTATGACACGGTGCCTGATCGCGTCGATCATATTGAAGCGCTGATTCGTAAGGCGCTGCACTAAGTCATGTCGAATTCAAGACAGCGGCGTCGGGTTGTCAATGGTATTGTCCTAGTAGATAAACCAGTAGGTATGACTTCGGCAGCTGTTGTGAAGCAGGTGATCAAAGCTTACCGTGCAAAAAAAGCGGGGCATACAGGTACGTTGGACCCATTTGCAACAGGTTTGCTACCGGTTTGTTTAGGTGAAGCGACCAAAGTATCAAGTATGCTATTGGCTTCGGACAAACGTTATATTGCCACACTCGATTTAGGTCACAAAACCGATACTGGCGATCGTGATGGTGAGGTGATAGACTCTCAGCCTGTGCCGGCATTAAGTGCCGAACTTATCGAGCAGGTACTGGCCTCATTTCGAGGCGAAATTGCACAGACGCCACCGATGTATTCATCGATTAAGTTCGAGGGTAAGTCTTTGCATGTTTATGCACGCAAGGGGATTGAAATTGAGCGTGAACCACGCCAAGTTACAATCTATGAACTTGATTTAATTGATTTTAATGCGCAGCAAATTCGCTTTGAAGTGCATTGTTCTAAAGGCACTTATATTCGGGTTTTAGGCGCTGAGATTGCCGAGAAGCTCGGTACAGTTGGACACTTGTCTGCACTGCACCGAACCCAAACAGGTATCTTTAACGCCCATGAGATGCGTCCATTACAAGAGATTTGTACCTATCCTAATTCCTCCATTCATCCTTTAGACATTGCTTTGTTGGAATATCCAGCCTTATATTTAACGGCAGCTCAAAAAGAGCATCTTTGGCTGGGTGGGTTTTTATTCGACTCATTGCCTGAACAAACAGATACCACTCACATGATGCGACTCTATGATGATCAGGGTATGTTTTTTGCCATGGGTGAGTGGCAAGCAGATAAACAACGTTTAAAGATAAAGCGTGGTTTTCGTTTAAACCCGGATGATGCCAATGCCCTCTGTGCGACCCAGCCACGTTTGGACAGCTAAAGATCTAGTTCATCATCAACCGCGGTGTTTTGATGCTGATATTTTATGGCTAGATACACGTGATCCAGCAGACTTTCTGCAAGTGCGTTTTGAGCGTGCCTTTCTCTGGCACTGGCCTAAAAACTTAACCTGTTTAAATCAGTTGCCAAGCCGTGATCTTGCGTTGGGTCTGATAGCGACCCCCGATCTTGTTCTTGAGTATCAGGCCTGGTTGGCAGCCAAAGGGTATAAATTAAAGTCTTGGTTGAGTCCTGAACAATTTCTGCAATTAAATCCTGCGCATTGGCCAAAAGTAAGTGGACCCCAACGCCAACGACTTTGGCAAGCTAATGCCTTTTTATTGCAACAAGTCAGTAATGCAGCTTTGTTCGCTCAAAATAACCGTCTACACGCACTCGATTTAGGCTGTGGCGGTGGACGTGAGGCAGTCGCGTTAGCTAGGCGAGGGTGGCATGTTGTGGCCGTAGATAATCAACCCCCTGCTTTAACCTGTGCGCGTGATCTTGCGCAAGCGGAGCAGGTGTCAGTTGACTTTCGTTTGGCGGATTTAACTCAGCCACAACAACGACCTACAGAGAAGTTTGATTTGATCTACCAACTCCGTTTTTTAGACCGTCATTTATTTGATTATATTGAACATCATCTTAAACCAGGCGGGTATGTGTTGATTGAGACCTTTCGAGAAGGTGTTCAGGCGTTTGGATCCCCTAAAAACCCACGTTTTATTTTGCAACCTGGTGAATTAGCCAATCGATTTAGGCATTTTGACATAATTGTTGATAAACTAACCACCTTACCCGATGGACGGCCCATGAACGCATTTTTAGCACGTAAGCCGACTTGTTAACGAAGGATTAGATGATGACAAAAGTTAAAAGTAGTGAATTATTTGAGTACTTCCAAACCAATGCGATTTGTGAATCACTGACGCGTGAAGAAGTGGATACCTTAACGGCCTATTTAATTGATCGTAGTTATGAGCAAAACGAGGTTATTTCAGATCTTGGCGAAGTCGGTGATGCAATGATGTTTATTACCAAGGGGCGCGTCGGTTTTGTTAGCTATGATGGCCAAGATGAAGTCAATGTAGGCAACCAAGGTGTCGGTAATTTGATTGGTGAAATGTCTTTTTTTGATCGCAAGCCCCGTAACCTTAGGATGTTCTGCGAATCAAAAAAAGTAAAGTTGTTGGTGTTAACGCGCCCTATGTACGACCGTTTGAAAGTTGAGCATCCGTTTATTGCGGTAAATATCCTTGAAAATGCCGTGGTGAGTTTGGATCACTTGGTTCGTGCGATGAGTGAGAATATGGCGCAGATTGAGCATTATATGCATGGGTATGGCCGCCACTAACTAAAACCTAGCTGCGTTGCGGCTACTTTGTTAAAGCTAGCGTTCAAAAATGCTCATTTACTTTTTGTAAACTCCGCTTTTTTCAGCCAGCTTTGCCTCGTATCCGCTGCCTCGCTGACGGTTTTAATATATTCCTAATTCTTTGAGCTGTGCTCCAGCCGCCGCGTTCTTTAAGTTTTCACGACGGTTTTTAAAGCGGTGACAGGTTGTTTGAGCTAACGGTTTTATTGTTTTTCGTTAAAAAGCCTTGAACACATATTAAAAACATGGATAATGCATGCATCTTTCTGCTATCGATCGCGGAAACGATGTTATTTTGTATCGATCGATTTTCTGGAGAAAAGTATGATTACTGCTGAAACAAAAGCAAAAATTGTCGCTGAGTATGGCGAAAATGCACAGGATACCGGTTCAACTGAAGTACAGGTTGCACTTTTAACCCACCGCATCAAATACTTAACTGAGCACTTTAAAGCGCACAAACAAGACAACCACTCTCGTGTGGGTCTGTTGCGCATGGTGGGTCGTCGTCGTAAGTTACTCGACTATTTACACAAAAAAGATGGTCAGCGTTACTTAAACCTAATTGGTCGTTTAGGTCTACGTAAATAAGTTTGGTTTCGCTCCAAATTTAAAAAGCCCCGCTTGGTCGGGGCTTTTTTGTGGCCGTTGTTCTATCCGAATGGGCCAATTAAGGCTACAATAGCCGAGATAATTCAAGACATTAAAATTAAGTAGGTAGTAAGGCATGGCAAAACATTTAACGCGTTTCCAGTATGGTCAGCATCAAGTCACGTTTGAAACAGGTGAAATTGCACGCCAAGCTGACGGTGCTGTCATCGTTGGTATGGGCGATACGCGCGTACTGGTTACGGTTGTGGGCGCAAAGCAAGCAAAAGAGGGGCAGGATTTTTTCCCTTTAACGGTCAATTACCAAGAAAAAGCCTTTGCAGCAGGCAAAATTCCAGGTGGGTTTTTAAAGCGTGAGGGACGTCCGTCTGAATACGAGACACTGACATCGCGATTAATTGACCGCCCGATTCGCCCTTTATTCCCCAAAGGGTTTATGAATGAAGTGCAAATCATTGCCACGGTGCTAGCGTTAGACCCCGAAGTGGGCACCGAAGTCCCTGCCATGCTTGGCACATCTGCTGCCTTAGCTATTTCTGGTATTCCTTTTAATGGTCCGATTGGTGCCGCCATTGTTGGGTATCGTGATGGAGAGTACCTATTAAACCCATCAAAAGAATCTTTAGAAACCTCGGATCTTGAGCTAAGCGTTGCGGGTACGGATTCTGCCGTATTAATGGTTGAATCAGAAGCCAGTGAGTTACCAGAAGATGTGATGTTAGGTGCAGTCATGTTTGGTCATCAGCAAATGCAAGTAGCGATTCAGGCGATTCGTGACATGGCTGAATCTTGTGGCAAACCTCGCTGGGATTGGCGACCTGCGCCAGAAAATACGGCACTAAAAGATCAAGTATTTGATTTAGTCCGTTCTGATGTTGAAGCGGCTTACACCATTGCAGACAAAGTAGCGCGTTATGCAGCGTTGGATGCAGCTAAAGCGAAATTGATGGCGCAGCTTGCTGTATCTGAAACCAATCCTGACGGTGCGTCAGAAAAAGAACTAGAAGGTTTGTTTGGTAAGTTACAAAAAGCGATTGTACGTGGGCGTTCGGTAGCGGGTGAGCCGCGCATTGATGGTCGTGATAACCATACCATTCGTGCGATTAATTGCCAAACAGGTGTCCTACCGAAAGTCCATGGTTCGGCGCTGTTTACGCGTGGCGAAACCCAAGCGTTAGTCGTTACGACCTTAGGAACGGAAACAGATGCCAAAATTGTTGATGAACTAACCGGTTCGTACAAAGATCGTTTTATGCTGCATTACAACTTCCCGCCTTATTCAGTGGGTGAGTGCGGTCGTATGGGCACGCCAGGGCGTCGCGAGATTGGTCATGGCATGTTAGCACGTCGCGGCGTGGCGGCAATGCTACCGACGGCTGATGAATTTCCCTACACGATTCGGGTGGTATCAGAAATTACCGAATCGAATGGTTCAAGCTCGATGGCGACGGTATGTGGTACCAGTATGTCACTTATGCATGCCGGTGTGCCGATTGCTGCCCCCGTTGCAGGTATTGCGATGGGTCTGATTAAAGAAGAAGCAGGCTTCGCTGTTTTATCTGATATTTTGGGTGATGAAGATCATTTGGGCGATATGGATTTTAAAGTTGCCGGTACCGATCAGGGTATTACTGCGCTGCAAATGGACATTAAAATCGAGGGTATTACCGAAGAAATTATGCAGATTGCATTGGAACAAGCCAAGGCAGGACGCTTACATATTCTAGGCGAGATGGCGAAAGCTATTAATAGTTCCAATACCCAGGTGGCTGACACTGCGCCACGCTTTACCACGATGAAGGTTAAGGCCGATAAGGTGCGCGAAATCATTGGTAAGGGTGGAGCGACCATTCGCGCGATTACCGAAGAAAGTGGTGCGGTGATTGAATTAGAAGACGACGGCACGGTGCGTATTGCTGCAACAGATCAAGCGTCAGCGGATATTGCAATTGCCAAGATTAATGCAATAGTTGCCGAGCCTGAAATTGGTAAAGTATACGATGCCAAGGTAATGAAGATTGTTGATTTTGGTGCCTTTGTAGCCTATATGCCTGGGCGTGAGGGCTTAGTGCATGTGTCTCAGATCGCTGAAGAACGTGTCGAAAATGTTGCTGATTATCTGAAAGAAGGTCAGGAAATACAGGTACGCTTGTTAGAAATCGACAAACAAGGTCGTGTGAAGTTATCTATTAAAGGTGTGTAATCATTAAAATGGGGTAGTTTGATTTTTTCCTGTCTGTATGAGCCAGCGACGCCTCTTTTTGCGCAGCCAAAATCGAAGGAGCAGGTTCATACAGACAGGGCGACTTGTAAAAAACGTTACCTCGTTCACCATACAACCAAAACCGTTGCAAAACGGTTTTTTTATTTGTGAGGTTTTATGTCAACCAGTTTTGAAACATTTGAATTTATCAGTGAAGACGTTATCGATAGCCTGTCAGTTAAGGTGCAAACCTTTCGTCATAAATTGACTGGCGCGATGCATTATCATTTAGCCGCAGACGATGAGCATAAAGTATTTATGGTGGCGTTGCGTACCGTGCCAGAAGATTCTACTGGCGTGGCGCATATTTTGGAGCATACTGTGCTGTGTGGTTCGGCGCGTTTTCCGGTGCGAGATCCGTTCTTTATGATGATTCGCCGCTCGATTAATACCTTTATGAATGCCTTTACCTCCAGCGATTGGACGGCTTATCCGTTTGCGACCGAAAACGATAAGGACTATCAAAACTTGTTGCAAGTCTATATGGACGCGGTATTTTTCCCTAATTTAGACGCACTCGACTTCGCCCAAGAAGGCCATCGTTTTGAATTTGAAACCTTAACCGATGCCAACTCACCATTAACTTATAAAGGTGTGGTGTTCAATGAAATGAAAGGTGCGATGAGTTCACCGGTTTCGACCCTGTGGCAGGCGCTGACAAGTGAGTTATATCCGACCTCGACCTATCATTACAACAGCGGTGGTGAACCGGAAGCGATTCCGGATTTAACCCATCAGCAGTTGGTAGATTTCCATCGCACCCATTATCATCCGTCGAATGCGGTGTTTATGACCTATGGCAATCAAAATCCGGCGACGTTACAGGCGGATTTCGAAAAGCTGGCGTTAGCGCGTTTTGAACAAGCCATTGAGCCAGTTTATGTTACAACTGAACAGCGTTTTACGGCACCAAAAACCATAGAACAAGCCTATGCGTTAGATGAAGAAGACGTGTCCAACAAAACGCATATCGTCATGGGTTGGTTATTAGGCTTAAATAAAAACCCGATGGACGTGCTGAAAGGACATTTATTGGCCTCGGTGTTGCTAGATAACAGTGCATCCCCGTTACGTTTTGTTTTGGAGCAAACCAAACTGGCCACTGCGCCATCGCCGTTATGCGGCTTGGAAGACTCTAATAAAGAAATGGCGTTTGTAGTCGGGGTGCAGGGGTCTGAACCCGAGCATGCGCAAGCGATTGAAGACCTTATTATCAATGAGCTGCAGCGTATTGTTAAAGAGGGCGTGGAACAATCACAAGTCGAAGCCATGTTGCATCAGTTGGAATTAAGTCAGCGCGAATTGGGTGGCGACAGCTATCCTTATGGCTTAGAGCTGATGCTTGGGGCATTACCGGGTGCGCTACATCAAGGTGATCCGGTCGCGTTATTGGATGTTGACAAAATATTGTCGCAACTGCAGCAAGATATTGCACAGCCGGACTTTATTCCAAATTTAGTGCAGGCCTGGTTGTTGGATAATCCGCATCGTGTGCGTTTAACCCTCAAGCCGGATACGCAACTAAGCAGTCAACGCGAGCAGGCCGAAAGAGCAAAATTGGCACAAGTTCAAAGCGGTTTAACAGAGCAGCAAAAACAAACCATTATCGACCAAGCCGTGGCCTTAGAAGAACGCCAAGCTCAGCAAGATGATCCAACTATTCTGCCGAAAGTTACCAAAGATGATGTTACCCCAGAGATTAATCAGGTCGTGCCAAAGCAAACTCTACAACAAACGGGCGGCAAAGTGACCGCTTATGAACGCGGCACCAATGGTTTGGTTTATGAACAATTAATTGTTGATATGCCAGATTTAACGCCACAAGAACAAGCCTTAATGCCGTTGTTTAATAGCTGCTTAACTGAAGTGGGTTGTGGTGGGCGTGATTATCTTGATACTCAGTCCTTGCAAGCGGCGGTGACAGGTGGCATTTCAGCCGCTTCTGCGGTGCGCGCGGATTTAGCGGATAACACCGCTTATCACAGCCATTTTATGCTCACGGGCAAAGCGTTAAATCGTCATCATCAAGATTTAGCGATGTTGATGCAACAAACCCTATTGACGGTGGATTTCAGCGAAACCGAACGCTTACGTGATTTGGTAGCACAAATGCGTGCCTCAATGGAGCATCGTATTACTGGCGCGGGTCATAGTTTGGCGATGAGTGCGGCAACGCAGGCATTTTCGCCGGTGGCACAGTGGAATTTTCAGCGTTCCGGTTTAGCGGGGATTCAGTTTATTAAACAGCTCGATAAGTCGTTAGAGGGTGAATCGGCTTTGCAGGCCTTTGCGCAACAATTGGCGACTATTCGTGACAAAATCGCGCAAGCACCGAAACAAGCGTTATTGGTGGTGGATAAAACGGGTTACCAGCAGGCCTGGTCGGGTATTAATGGGTTATTGGACCAATGCGCCGGTACCCAAACCGGTCAATTAACCTTGTCGCAATCCAATTCGATTAACCACCAGGCCTGGTTAACCTCAACGCAAGTTAATTTCTGTGCGCAAGCCTATCCCGCCGTAATGTGGGGGCATCAGGATGCGCCGTTATTGTCAGTGATGAGTGCTTGTTTACGTAACGGCTTTTTGCATAGCGCGATTCGTGAAAAAGGCGGCGCCTATGGCGGCGGGGCGAGTTTTGATGCTGAAAGCGGTGCGTTGGTGATGTTTTCTTATCGTGATCCGCGTTTGATGGATACCTTTGCCGATTTTGAACGCGCGTTGGATTGGTTAATGACGTCCGCCACCCAAGAGCAAGTGGACGAAGCGATTTTAAATATCGTCAGTGCGATGGACAAACCCGGTTCTCCGGCAGGTGAAGCCAAAAAAGCCTTTTATCAAGAGCTGTATGGTCGTGATCATGCCAAACGTACCGCCTATCGCCAAGCCGTTTTAAACGCGGATTTAGCGCAAGTTCGTGTGGTAGGTGAGCGTTATTTACAAAGCCAACCGACGTGTGCGGTGTTAACCCAAGCCAGTCAATCGGACGTTTTAACCGCGAATGGGTTTGAGTTAATTAAGTTGTAAAGAAACCAAAAATTGACGGGAAGGTGTCGATAAACCTCTTTCAGTGATTGAAAGAGGTTTGAAGTGAAAGGTGTAAAGATTAGGTTGACGCCGTGGTGTTGTAGCCACCATCGACATAGGTGATTTCACCGGTGATACCTGACGCGAGGTCTGAACACAAGAAGGCACAGGTATTGCCGACTTCTTCAATGGTCACATTGCGGCGTAATGGGGTCGCCTGCGCCGCTTTGTCCAGCATTTGACGGAAGTCTTTAATGCCAGATGCCGCTAGGGTACGAATTGGGCCGGCTGAAACCGCATTGACGCGGATACCGTCTTGGCCTAAATCGGCCGCCAAATAACGCACAGTCGCTTCAAGCGAGGCTTTGGCAATGCCCATAACATTGTAGTTAGGCACGGCACGCTCTGCACCCAAATAGGAGATGGTCATCACCGAGCCTTGGCGGGCTTTTAGCATCTCATAGCCGGCTTTGGTCAAAGCAGTCAGGCTGTAGGCACTGATGTCGTGGGCGATTTTGAAACCATCGCGGGTCGAAGCATCAATCATACGGCCTTCCAATTCTTCGCGCGGCGCAAAGGCGACCGAATGTACAAGAATATCCAAACCCTCTGGCCAATGATTTTTTAATTCAGCGAATACATCAGTGATTTGCTGGTCATCCGCTACATCAAGCGGTAGCACAATGTTAGAGCCTAATTCTTCTGCCACCTTTTCAACACGACTTTTCAGTTTTTCAGTTTGAAAGGTTAGTGCAATCTCTGCGCCTTGCTCATGCATTTGTTTTGCAATACCATAGGCAATGGATTTGTTATTCGCGACGCCCACAATTAAGGCGCGTTTGCCGGTTAAAAAGCCCATATTTTTCTCCATTTTGGCTAAATGTGACTCGTTAAAATGCCAACATTATAACGTGAATCCTAAAGGTGAACCAAACAATGCAATTAACCAGGCCTGGTCAGTGCTTCGCGTTTTTAGTCAAACCCTTTATTGTATTAGCTATCGCACTAGGTTTAGTGGCTTGCGCTGATCAATGGAACCAGCCTTACACCGATGAAGCAGTCGCCTCAAATACCTTATTTACGGCGTTTTCCGCGCCGCCCAAACATCTTGATCCGGTGCGTGCTTATAGTTCAAATGAATGGCAAATTATCAGCCAAATTCTTGAGCCGCCGTTGCAATATCATTATTTAAAACGTCCGTTCACACTAGAACCCTTGACGCTGACTGAGATGCCCAAGGTGCGTTATTTTAATGCCGAAGGGGTCGAGGTCGAACAGGGTGCAACCGATCTGGCCTATTCTGAATTTACTTTAAATTTAAAACCGGGTATTCAATTTCAACCTCATCCGGCGTTTGCACGTGATGAGCAGGGCGATTTTGTTTATCTGCCGCTGAATGCGCGCAAAGCGGCGAATTTGCGTTCGCCGTTTGAATTGTCTCAGCTTGCGACGCGTGAACTCACCGCCGCCGACTATGCCTATGCGATCAAACGCATGGCCGTGCGACAGAATCATTCGCCGGTATTGGATACCATGATGAACTATATTGTCGGATTGCGTGAATTCAGTGAGCAGGTCAGTGCCGACCGCGCCGAGGTAGCGCGTGAGGCGTTTTTTGATTTGCGTCCTTATGAGATACCAGGCGTGAAGGTGATCAATGATCATCAATTGCGCATTCAGATTGAAGGTGTCTATCCGCAATTTATGTATTGGCTGGCGATGAATTTCTTTGCGCCGGTGCCTTGGGAAGTGGAGCAGTTTTATGCGCAACCAGGCCTGGTGGCACGCAATATTAATTTCAATACCTTTCCGGTCGGCACCGGACCGTTTTTCTTAGAAGAGAATAATCCTAATCTACGCATGCGTTTGGTGCGTAACCCGGTATTTCATGAACAGTTTTATCCTGACTCTGGTTTGACTTATTACATGCCAGATAGTTTATTGCGTGATGCCGGCAAGCGTTTGCCGCTGTTAGATCAGGTGGTCTACACCCTGGAAAAAGAAAGTGTGCCTTATTGGAATAAGTTTTTGCAAGGTTACTACGATGCCTCGGGTGTGAGTTCGGATAGTTTTGATCAGGCGGTGCAGGTGTCGGTCAGCGGAGAGCTGAACTTGACCGGTGAAATGGCAGAAAAGGGCATTCAAATGCGTTCGGGCATTGAGCCAACGGTGTTTTATTTGGCGTTTAATATGCTCGATGAGGTGATTGGGGGCTATAGTAGTGACCGCCAAAAATTGCGCCAAGCGATTAGTATTGCGGTGAATTATGAAGAGTTTATTTCGATTTTTATGAATGAACGCGGTATGGCAGCGCAAGGACCGATTCCACCGGGCATTTTTGGGCATATTGAAGGTGAGGAAGGCGTTAACCCTTATGTGCATGATTGGGTGAATGGCGAATATCAACGTAAATCACTGGCCACCGCGCGGGAACTGCTAGCACAAGCGGGTTATCCGAATGGGTTGAATCCGGCCACTGGGCGGCCTTTGCAGCTGCATTTTGATGCGGTCGCCACTGGGCCAGATGATCGTGCGCGGATGGATTGGATGCGTAAACAGTTTGAGGAGCTGGGTATTGAGTTGGTGATTCGTTCGACCGACTACAATCGTTTTCAAGAAAAAGTGCGTAATGGTGATGCGCAGATTTTCTTTTGGGGTTGGGGCGCTGATTACCCAGATCCAGAAAACTTTTTATTCCTGCTTTACGGGCCAAATGGATCGGTGGCCAGTGGCGGTTCCGGCATCAATTCGGCCAATTACGCCAATCCCGAGTTTGATCGCTTGTTTGAACAAATGCGCAATATGGAAAACAGCCCAGAGCGTTTAGCGATTATTCAAGACATGTTGGAGATTGTGCGCCAAGACGCGCCTTGGGTATTTGCATTGCATCCGCGTTCATTAGCGCTCTATCACAGTTGGTATCACAATGTCTGGCCGAATCGTTTAGCCAATAATAATATAAAATATTTATCGGTTGATCCTGAACTTCGGCTGCAAAAACAAGGGGAATGGAATCGTCCCGTGGTCTGGCCTTTGTGGTTAGCAGGCCTGCTTATGATCGGCTTGTCGATTTGGGCGGTCAGCGCCTATCGCGCGCGTCAACAACAACGGATTCAGCCGCAATCGTCTAAAACGGGAGGGCGCAATTTATGATGGCGTATATCGTTCGTCGCTTGATTTATGCCATTCCGATTTTGATTGGCGTCAATTTTATTACCTTTGTATTGTTCTTTATGGTCAATACGCCGGATGACATGGCGCGTGCGCAATTGGGCGCTAAGCAAACGACACCGGAGTTGATTCAAAGCTGGAAGGCCGAGCGTGGTTATGACAAGCCGTTGTTTTTTAATAGCGATGCACCAGGCCTGGTGAAGTTGAGCGATACCTTATTTGTTGAGCAGTCGTTGAAGTTGTTTGTGTTTGACTTTGGCAAATCCGATGCCGGACGCGATATTGCTTCGGACATTAAAGAACGTATGTGGCCGAGTTTGGCGATTGCCTTGCCGACCTTTGCGATTGGACTGATTACTACTATTACGCTGGCGCTGCTGATCGTGCTGTTCCGCGCCACGATGTTGGATACCGCCGCGATGGTGATTGCGGTGATGATTATGTCGATATCCGGCCTGTTTTATATTATTGCTGGGCAGGTGCTGTTTAGCAAGATCCTGCATTGGGTGCCGATATCCGGCTATGAACCCGGCTGGGCGAGTGTGAAGTTCTTGATTCTGCCCGTCTTGATTGGCGTGTTTGCCGGTTTAGGGGCCGGCACCCGTTGGTATCGCAGTATTTTCTTGGAAGAAATCAACCGCGATTATGTGCGCACCGCGCGCGCCAAAGGCCTGTCGGAAATCAGTGTGTTGTTTAAACACGTGTTGCGTAACGGCATGTTGCCGATTCTGACCGGCGTGGTGGTGGTGATTCCGAGCCTATTTATGGGCAGCTTAATTATGGAATCCTTCTTTGGCATACCCGGTTTAGGCAGTTACACCATTGATGCGATTAATGCACAGGATTTTGCGATTGTGAAAGCGATGGTGTTTTTCGGCGCGGTGCTCTATATCATCGGGCTGATTCTGACCGATATATCCTATACCATTTTTGATCCAAGGGTGCGTTTATCATGATGTGGGTATGGCTTTGGACAGATATTATGGTGTGGGGGCTGGTGCTTGCACTCGGCGCCTGGGGTTGGACGATTTCGCGCTCACCCCAGGTTAAGGCGCAATGGCTGGCGATTTTCCGTTCCAAAATTGCAATGAGTTCAGCGATTATTTTGCTGTTTTATTTGTCAATTGCGTTGCTGGATTCATTGCATTTCCGTTTAGCCTTGCCGGATCAAACACCGGGGCAGGAACGCCAATATGCCGGTCAAACCACCAGTGCCTTAGACTGGGTGTTTAATGAAATTCGCAGCCAAACCGAGCGCACCTATTCTGCGCCTTTTGCGCTCAAAGAGCATAGCACCTCAATCGTTAAAGACGAACAGGGGCGGGTGCTACAACAGCATTTAGATCTGGTGCATGCCGGTGCGCATTTAGCGGATGCGTCACAGCGTGCCGCCGATATCACCCAAAAATCCGTGTTTGCCGTGGCGATCGCCTTGGCGATAAGCGGGCTATTAATCAGTTTGCATTTGGTTTGGCGTGCGCGTGCCTTGGGGCGTCGATTTGGCGAACAAGCAGGCCTGGTGATAAAAGGCCAAGCGGATTTACCTTGGCGCACGGCGTATTTGACCTTTACGCTGGGCTTGGTCATCTTGGCTTGGTTGTATTATTTGGGGCATTACTATCATGTACTCGGCACCGACAAGGTCGGTGGTGATGTGCTCTATCAAAGCTTTAAAAGCGTGCGCACCGGCGTGTTGATCGGCGTGCTGACCACCTTGGTGATGTTGCCGCTGGCATTGATTTTGGGCATTAGTGCTGGGTTGTTTCGCGGTTGGGTCGATGATGTCATTCAATATCTCTACACCACGCTGAACTCGATTCCGGGGATTTTGTTAATCGCCGCCTCGGTGTTGGTGATGCAAACCATTATTACCAATAACCCGCAGTGGTTTGAAACCGCGACTGAACGGGCGGATTTCCGTTTGTTGGTATTGGTGCTGATTCTAGGCCTGACCTCCTGGACCAGTTTGTGTCGATTATTGCGCGCTGAAACCCTCAAAATCAGCCAAGTCGAATACGTTACTGCCGCGCGCGCGTTTGGGGTGAGTCGTTTTAAAATTATCAGCCGCCATATTCTGCCGAACGTGATGCACATTGTACTGATTGCGGTGGTATTGGATTTCAGCGCCTTGGTTTTGGCGGAAGCGGTCTTGTCCTATGTCGGCGTGGGCGTTGACCCGACCATGCATAGCTGGGGCAATATGATTAACCAAGCGCGTTTAGAAATGGCACGCGAGCCGATGGTCTGGTGGTCGTTGTTTAGCGCGTTTGTGTTTATGTTTATCCTTGTGCTCGCCGCCAACCTATTCTCCGACCGCGTCCAACGCGTGTTAGACCCGAAGAATAACGCATGATTTATAGCTTTGTGATTTTTATACATACATTGTATGGTAATATTTATGTTTGAGTGGAATGAAGAAAAGAACAAGCTATTGAAGAAAGAGCGTGGAATAGGCTTTGAAGATATTGTAATGGCGATTGATGATGGTGGCATTTTGGATGTCTTAGATCATCCAGACCAATCACGCTATCCTGGTCAAAAAATTTATGTTGTTGCTGCGTTAGGTTATGTGTACATGGTGCCATTTATTCGCTCAGAACAGGCTATATTCTTAAAAACGATCATTCCAAGTCGTAAAGCTAAAAAACAATATTTAGGTGATTCAAATGTTTGATGAAGAAGAATTATCCATTCTGGAGGCGCTCGAGTCAGGGGCTTTAAAATCGTCGATTGACGCTGAGCAGGAAATTGCTTTAGCACGCCAAGCCGCTCGCGAGAATTTATCAAAATCCAAGAATATTACCCTGCGTTTAAATATGGCAGATGTGGTAGCTGTCAAACGCAAAGCGCAAGAAAGCGGTATTCCTTACCAAACCTTAATATCGGCATTGATTCATCAATATGCGGTTGGCAAGGTTCAGATTGAAGCTTAATCAAAGGGCATAAGATGGCTTGGTTTGCGGCACCGTTGATTGTAAAGGGTTTGGCTTGGGGCGCGGGCGTCGCAGCGAGTGTGCTGGCCGGTCAAAAAACCAAAGACTGGGTGAGCGAAAAGCTGGAGCAGAAAACCCGCGATAAAATGCAAGCGGAACTCAGTGCGCACGCCAGCGCCTATTTAACCCAGCTTGAGCAGGCCTGGCATCGTGCGTTTTGGCGTTATTTTGCCATTCAAAATGGGTTGCTGCTTGTGGCGTTGGGGTTGAGTTTTTGGCTAGGGAGTTGGCTGTTTTTTGTTGGCTTGGCCTTGGTGTTTGTTTGGAACGGTGTATTAGCCTATGGCTATAAATCGGCCTTAATCGCTTTCTGGCAGCATAAAAGCCTGCAGCGACTCCTAGCTGCGCGTTTAAACGAAGAACTCACGCGCCACCTGCAAAATCTATCGCACATTGAACAACGTTGGGTGGATTGGTTTATCGCCGAAAAACAGCAAGAAATATGTCAACAAACCGCCGAACACCTGGTGCCCAGAGCGCGTTTTGCGTTGATTAACGTGGCGTTGATGTTAGTATTAAGTTTCGTGGTCTTCCGCCTAGCGGTCGTCCCTTTTGTTTAAAGAGGAAGTTAGTGTGAAAAAGCCGGTATTAGCGATTCAGAATTTAGTGGTCAAGGTCGGTGACTCGGCGCTGATTAATCGCATTAGCTTTCAGATTGATGCCGGCGAGATTTTTGCGCTGGTCGGCGAATCGGGCAGTGGCAAATCCTTAACGTCATTAGCTGTGATGCGCCTATTACCGGAAGCTTTAAATATCGAAGCAGGGGATATTCAGCTGCATCAAAAATCCCTGCTTAACCTAACCGAAGCGCAAATGCAAAAAGTACGCGGCAAGTCGATAGCGATGATTTTCCAAGAGCCGATGACCTCGCTTAACCCGGTGATGCGCGTCGGTGACCAGGTCGCCGAAGTCTTGCGGGTGCATTTAGGTTTGTCGTCCAAAGCCGCGCAAGCCAAAGCGATAGCACTGTTTGCCGAAGTCGGCATTCCTGAACCGGAACAACGCATTAACTGGTATCCGCATCAACTGTCCGGTGGGCAAAAACAACGGGTGATGATTGCAATGGCGCTGGCGTGTGAACCGGACTTATTGATTGCCGACGAGCCTACTACCGCGTTGGACGTCACGATTCAAGCGCAGGTACTCAAACTGCTCAGAAAACTGCGTGACGAGCGCGGCCTGTCGATCTTGTTTATCACCCACGATATGGGCGTGGTGGCGGAAATGGCTGACCGCGTTGCGGTGATGCAAAAAGGTCAGATTGTCGAAACCGCCGAAGTCGAGCACTTTATTAAAGCCCCGAGCCATCCCTATACCCAACAATTGCTCGCCGATGCTTTGCCACAACGCAATTACAAACCGGCGGCAGAGCACGCGTCTTTGCTTGATTTAAAAGGCCTAAAAGTCCATTTCCCGATTAAAAAGGGCCTATTGCAGCGCACCGTGGGGCATGTAAAAGCCGTCGATGGCGTCGATTTAACCATCCGACGCGGTGAAACCCTCGCGCTAGTAGGTGAGTCGGGCAGTGGCAAAAGCACCATCGGCCAAGCGATTTTGCGGCTGATCGACAGCACCGAAGGCGAAATCCGTTATCAAGACGTCAATCTCGCTCAACTCACCGAGCGCAAAATCAAACCGTTACGCAAAAAAATTCAAGTCATTTTCCAAGACCCATATTCTGCGCTCAACCCGCGGATGACCATTGGCGAAATCATCCGCGAAGGCATGGTCAGCCTCAAAGTCGGTTCGCAAGACAAAACCGACCAAGAACGACGCATTGACGAACTCTTGCAACAGGTCGGACTATTGCCGGAACACAAATTGCGCTATCCGCACGAGTTTTCCGGTGGTCAACGCCAACGCATCGGTATTGCGCGTGCGTTAGCGGTCGAACCGGAATTGATTATCTGCGACGAACCCACCAGCGCGTTAGATGTCACCGTGCGCGCGCAAGTATTGGACCTGCTCAACCACCTACAACAAACCTACAACCTCTCATTATTGTTCATCACCCACGACCTATCCATCATTCCGCGCATCGCCCACCGCGTCGCTGTCATGTCCGAAGGCAAAATCGTCGAGCAGGGCGACGTACAAACCATCCTCGAAAACCCACAACACACCTACACCCAAACCCTACTGGCAGCAGCCCCGAGTTTTCATGATATGCGGCAGGGTGTAAAGGGCTTTCAATCCCATCGCTAGGCGGAGTTGGAATTAAATGTCTAAAGAATTAATCATCATCGCCGGACCCAATGGCCCGAGACATTGAACGCCGGTTTCCCAAGAGTGTGTATAATTTGTTTTACCACTATATCGAAGCAGTGGACTCGGTATATTGTGTCTTGAATATGATCGAGCCACGGCTGATTTTTTCAAAGAAGCAAGGTGAACTTGTTATCGCTCATCACCAGCATTATGAAAATTTAAAAGGAATCGCTGATGGATACCACAGAGATTAAACCATCCGAAAGACCCAAAAACTGGATGCTAATGTGGTGGTTGAAATAATGAAACGTGCCGTAAAGCGCGAACTCAACCGCAAACGCGCACTCAGGCAATATGCCGTAATTTGCGAAAATGGCGAGGTTAAGAAGATCCAGTTTTAGTGTTGCGTAATTAATTTAGTGATTGTTTGTTTTATGGATTTGTAATCCAACCGACCTATATAAACACCGCGAATCCAGCCGCGCCCACCAAGGTCAAGGTAGAGCGAAGCAGGTATTTGCATAGATCAACTCAGAAGAATTAAAAAAACTTGTTACCGTCACTATGCCTTATGGCAAATACAAGGGGCGAATTATTGCGGATTTGCCGGGGCATTACCTGAATTGGTTTGCGCGTGAGGGCTTTCCATCGGGTCAGTTAGGGCAGTTATTTGTGCATGGTTGATTTATGAGTGCCTAATCATGATTGGATTCTTGAATCCGCTTATAGGCTTTTTGTACCGCTAACTTAACTCTCATTTGTATTTCGTCAAATTCATCTGGGGTCATGTAAAAACTCATATCAATGTCATGACGTATGTAACGGGGTGGCAGTATGTTAAGCGCGATACAGCCCATATCCGCTAATTGCTCTTCATTCAGACCCGATTCCATGTAGTTGTCGGTGATTTCATTGATAACATGGCGTCTATAAAAGTTGTGAATAGTATCAAATTGCATAGCGAGTCCTTTTGAAATCTATTTCTAAGGTTAACAGTAAACTATTTTAATTCTAACTTAGTTGATCTTTAGATGGTGGATTATCTCTGTGCCTACTTAAAGAAAATTCAGTCATTGCCGATATCTATATAAACAACATTAACTGGAAGCCGAACATGTCACAGCTTACGCCTTTACAAAACTTACCAAAATGGATGGGGCAATCGAATACTCAGTCCAGTAATCAACCCAATCAACTTAACAACATGACAAATGCCCCGGTAAAAAGAGATGTTTTTACCCCATCGGACTTGTCTACTGCCAGTGTACAGCGTTATCAAGCGGCCTATCAATATTCTGAAACTATGAATTTGCAAATCGAAACCCGTGCAGGCGATAAGGTTACAGTCGACTTTAGGCAACTTTTTATGCACTATCAAGAATTTAGCCGTCAGCAGCTGTCTGAAGAGGGACCAAAAGGCGTTCGTCAATTTGAAAGCCGGGAAATGCTAGAAATGACGGCATTCGAAGAGCGCTTTGCATTTTCTGTTGATGGGGATTTAAGTGAAGATGAATTACGGGCGATTTTTGAGGTTTTTGAGCAGGTTGATCATTTAGCCAATCACTTTTTTAATGGCGATATTGAAAAGGCATTTGAGCAAGCACAAGACCTTAATATTGACTTTAGTCAGCTTCAATCTGTCAGCCTTGATTTAACTCGTACTGAAACACGAGCTGTTTCGTATCAACAAGGTGCGCTAGCACAGTATCGCGATATACAGTCGAGCAGCGATTCAGCTGATAAATATGGTATTGAAATGAGTGATCTGCCTGCCTACCTTCAGGCTTGGCAAGCCGCTATTGAAAAATTGGAACAACAGTTTAGCAATGCGCAATCCCTATTTGATGACATGATGGCGGGAAGTCTCGCGCAGCGTTTTCCTGAACAAGATAACTATGAAGGCTGGCTTGATCGGGTACAAAACTTTCATCAACAACTCGCTGAAGCGTTTAATGATCAAGCTGAAAATGGCAAGCAACTAAGCTAACGCATAAACAAAAAACCACCCATCGGTGGTTTTTTATTGCTTAAAATGTTCTGCAATATTAGTGAATTCCAATAATGCCCCAGCCTTGATGCTGCAGGCTAATAAAGCTCACATAGCTGTTTCCAACCACGATGAGTGGATCTCGAATATCACCATTTTCAACCCCAAAAACACGGTTAGCAATTGAACAGACTTCAGCTTTGACGCCGTCAAGTTGTAATAGTTTATTTAGGTGTTTGTTAAACGTCTCAACCTGAACCATTTGATCGAGCTCAACCGTTTCAAGACCTGTCGTTAAGAAATTAACATTTTGACCATGGAAGGCTAAGATCATTTCTGGTTCTAGTCCAGCATCTTTTAAGTTTTGGTAAGTTTCCTTAATAACCTGCATTTGAACGGTTAAAAAACCGGGGTTGGAGTTGGTGATATCCCATACTACCTGTGCTTGTGTCATACCTTCTAGAGCCTTATTGTTATTTGGCTGGGCAAGAGCACTAGTTGCAAGTGCTAAGGATAAGATGAATCCGATAAGAGTGCGCATATTATTATCTCCTTTAGTTATTAATCATTCAAAATAGAATGAACTTTCATTCTATTCCTGGTGCCTGGCTTTTACTATCTTAAAATTGTGGAAAATTATTGAATAATCCGTTATCTATCAGAATAGTTAAAAGTTTTGTCTAAGTTATCCATGGTTTAGCTTGGCAAGATAGAGTAACGTAAGCAAGGATTTATAATTGAATGTGTCTGTATTGAGATGGGTGTGGAATTGCGTTTAGTGCGACAGATTGCGGATATTGATCGCCAGGCCTGGAATGGGTTGGTGACGGATAATAATCCGTTTTTGCGCCATGAGTTTTTGCAGGCGTTGGAAGATCATCAATGCGTGAGTGCGGAATTTGGTTGGTATCCGCAGCATGTCGGTTTATATGACCAAGGGCGCTTAATCGCCGCGATGCCGTTATATGCGAAAACTAATTCCTATGGCGAATTTGTGTTTGACCAGGCCTGGTCGCAGGCGTGGCAGTCGGTGGGTATGCCGTATTTTCCAAAATGGGTCACATCCATTCCTTATGCACCGGTGACCGGTTCGCGGTTTTTAATCGCTGCCGACCTGCATGTCGATCAAAAAGCGGATCACATCCGCACGCTGTTGGTTCAGCATTTGCAAAAGCTCGCTACCGAACAGCAGGTAAGCGGCTGGCATATTTTATTTGCCGAGCATAAGGGCGAACGCAGCGACCAGGCCTGGTTAAACCGGCAGACGGATTGGTTGATTCGTCACGATTGTCATTTCCACTGGTTTAACCGAAACTATCAGACCTTTGATGATTTTCTGGCTGAGCTGAAACAGAAAAAACGTAAAAATATCAATCAAGAACGCCGTAAAGTTGCAGCGGCGGGCGTCACCTTAAAACGTCTCAATGGTCACACTGCAACCGAGCAAGATTGGCAGGATTTTGCCTATTTTTATCAAAAAACCTTTCACGAAAAATACAGTGTGGCGACCTTAAATCAAGGCTTTTTCCAAGCGGTAGCACAGGCGTTACCGGATCAAGTGCTGTTGGTAATGGCGCAGCGTGATGGCAAGAACATCGCGGGTTCGTTGATGTTTCACAGCGACACGACCTTGTTTGGTCGCCATTGGGGGTGTATTGAAGATGTCAATGCGCTGCATTTTGAAGCCTGTTATTATCAAGGGATTGAGTTTGCAATAGAACAGGGATTGCAGAAATTTGAGCCGGGCGCAGGCGGTGAACACAAAATCGCGCGGGGTTTCGAACCTGTGAAAACTCAATCAGCGCATTGGTTAAGGCAAAATCTGTTTGAGCAGGGCATTATGGGGTTTTTGGCAGAAGAAAGGCGAATGATTGAAGATTATTATCAGGACTGTGTATTACACAGCCCTTATCAGTGAGAATTAAGTCTTCACACCTTACGCACGTTTGCGGAATTCTCCTGTGCGTGTATCAATCTCAATTTTCTCGCCAATTTCGATAAAGGCGGCAACTTGCAATTCGTAACCAGAATGTAGGCGTGCGACTTTCATGACCTTACCTGAGGTATCACCGCGTGCAGCTGGCTCAGTGTAAGCGATTTCACGAACGATAATTGTTGGCATTTCAATGGAGATAGGCTTGTCTTCATAAAAAGTAACCTCACACTGGTCTTCCATGCCATCTTCAATATAGTTGATCGCATCGCCTAAGTTATCTTTTTCGATTTCATATTGATTGTATTCTTCATCCATGAACACATACAGTGGGTCTGCAAAATAGCTGTAAGTACAAGGTTTTCTATCAAGAACAATCGCTTCGAATTTATCATCTGCTTTATAAACTTGCTCTGTACCACTGCCATTAAGAAGGTTTTTCAGCTTCATTTTGACCACAGCCGCGTTACGACCAGATTTGTTATACTCGCTTCTTAAAACAACCATTGGGTCGTTTCCGATCATCATGACATTCCCAACGCGAAATTCTTGTGCAGTTTTCATTTAAAATTTTTCCTAGAAAATAAAATCACCGCATTATACCTTGCTTTCTACAAACTTGACTAGATTACTCGTTAATTCTCCAAGCTTACCGAGTTTCTGTGGCCATGTTTTGGCATGCTGTTGCCAGGCTGGCCAATGTTCAATCAGTTGCAACCAGGCCTGCTGATCGAGTTGTTGCTGGTTCCATGCCTGTTGCCAATGGCTGATAGTATGGGCTAGATTATGCGGTAATCCCGCTTGATAGGCATCATTAAAAGCCTGCAACTTATCCCAGTGAGCGCCATCATCAGTTGGGTAAATATGCCAAATAAAGGGTTTGGCGGCCCATTGTGCGCGCACAAAGGATTCTTCGCCGCGCACAAAATTAAGATCAGCCTGCCACAAGAGTTGGTCATAATCGCTTTGTGACATAAAAGGTAGGCGGTACAGGCTGAGTTGGCCTTGCTGCCAGCAGGCCTGCTTTGCAAGACTTTGTTGAATGTCGGTTGCGAGTCCGTCTAGTGTGCGTCCTTCAGGAATGAGTAAATTGACCGATTGATACCCGGTTGGTAAGGGTGTACCCGGTTTAGTTAGTGTGTTAACTAAGTCTTGTAATGCACTGTTTTTATAAGCAAAAACCGATATATTGATGCTGGCCTCTGCAAGTTGTTGGTTGTTTGGTAATGTTATGCTATTAGGCGCTTTTTTTTGCCGCCGGTAGTAATCGGCTTCACGCATTAAGCCTCCCGTTCCAGTTTGCATGCCGGGAAAGAAAAAAGTTTTATCGAGACCGCAGGCCTGCTTAGAGGGACGCAAATGAAAATCGACTGCCCAGGTTTCTGCCGTTAGGTACTCCAAATTTATCCAAATCGGGCGTTGGGTTGCGGGTAATGCCCGCATGGCATCGAGATAGGGGCGAGGCAACTCGCAACCAAAGGTTTCAATCACCACCTCAGCGGGTTGCGTCTGCTCAAAATCTTTTTGCCAATGCCTTATTTCAATACCTTGACAGTGTTGTTGCAATAAACCAGGCTGATAGAGTGGCTCCATGGCCGCCAATGCTTGAGGTTGGTCAAGCCATAAACGCACCTGTTGCTGGTGGTCATGGTGTAACAGCTTGGCTAAACGCCAACTAACGCCAATATCGCCATAATTATCGATTACGCGGCAAAATATATCCCAGTGGAGAGTCATTGTTTATGTCATGTGTTTAATAGACTAGAATGGAACTATTTTAATTGTTTTAGCTGTTTTAATGGCAATATTGGGTGAGGTGTCATGAGTTATTTTGTGCCCACCGCTTCACATCTGGCCGAAATAGAGATAAGGAAGAGCCGGTCTGTCGCCTATGCCTATCCGGTGAGTACGCGTGTTGAAGCGATGGCCTGTGTGGCTGAGTTAAAAGAAATCTATTCAGATGCACGGCATCATTGTTGGGCCTACCGTTTGGGTGGGGACGCCAGTGCGAGTGCAGGCATGAGTGACGATGGTGAGCCTTCAGGTAGTGCGGGTAAACCAATTTTAAATGTCATAACCCATCAGCAGCTTGGCAATCTACTTGTGGTCGTTGTGCGCTTTTATGGCGGTATCAAATTGGGGGTAGGCGGTTTAACCCGCGCTTACAGTCAAGCAACGCAAGCGGTATTGGCCGACTTAACGGTGA
The DNA here is from genome assembly GCF_900112445.1 of Thiomicrospira sp. ALE5. Classification (GTDB taxonomy): domain Bacteria; phylum Pseudomonadota; class Gammaproteobacteria; order Thiomicrospirales; family Thiomicrospiraceae; genus Thiomicrospira. The sequence goes on from NZ_FOYY01000003.1 coordinate 191,259, forward strand.
GTCTTGCGCGCACTTGGGTAGATCAGACCGTGATCTGTGATTTTGCTCAAGAGCAGGTTGTACGTTATCAATTAAACAATCTTGAAGGCCAAATTATCTCTGTTGCGTATCAGCAACAAGTCACCTTAGTGATTCGTTTACCCGAAGAGCAGCTAGCGCCTTGGCAGGCTTGGTTAGCGCAACAACAAATTGAGTCAATTTTGCACAAGCTTTAGCCTTTCTTGGTCTGTTTTTTTGAAAAGTGTTACAATTAAAAATAAATATGTAACACTTTTCAAGGAGGCGTGATGGCGGTGTTTGCATTGGTGGATGCGAATAGTTTTTATGCGTCCTGTGAAATTTCATTTCGACCAGACCTCGCAAAGCGTCCAGTGGTGGTGCTATCAAATAATGATGGCTGTATTGTCGCAGCCAATCAGATTGCAAAGGACTTGGTTAAGCACCACGCTCGCGATTATGGGCACGGGGGTTATGCCTCAGCCAAGCCGACTAGTATGATGTTTCAACCCTATTTTAAAGTGGCTGATTTATTAACCCGTTACAACACGGCCGTGTTTAGTTCTAATTATGAACTCTATGGTGATATGAGTGCAAGAATGCATCGTATGCTGGGTGAATATGCCGCGGGACAAGAAATCTATTCAATTGATGAATCCTTTTTAGACCTGTCGGGCATGACGGCGTGGAATTTAACTGACTATGCCCAAATGATCCGCAGCAAAATTAAACAGGGGTTAGGTTTGCCGGTCGCAGTCGGTATAGGCGCATCAAAAACCCTGGCTAAACTGGCTAATCATTTGGCTAAAAAGCAGGTGCAGTTTGACGGCGTGTTGGATTTAACTGCGTTGAGTGCCCCGACTCAAACTGCGTTATTGCGTCAAGTACCCATAGAGGATGTGTGGGGCGTGGGCCGACGCATGGCGCCCAGGTTGCAAGCCTTAAATATTCATACTGCTTATGATTTACAGCAGGCTAACCCCAAGCCATTGCGCCGACATTTTTCGGTCGTGATGGAACGATTAGTTGCCGAGCTAAACGGTGAAAGTTGTTTAAGTCTTGAAGCGGTGGCACCGGCCAAGCAACAGATTATTCGTTCACGCTCATTTGGTCAGCCAGTAGTAGAGTTTGATTGGTTAGCGCAAGCGGTGGCGAGTTATACCGCGCGGGCCGCTGAAAAATTGCGCCAGCAAGGCTCAGTTTGCCAACATATTCATGTTCATCTGCGTACCAATCCTTATGATAGCAAACAGCCTTATTATGCGAATTCGCACGGCATGGGGTTGGTCTATCCCACCGATAATAGCCAATTATTAATTAAACTGGCCAAACGTTTACTCAAGCGCGTTTGGCAACCAGGCCTGGCCTATCACAAAGCGGCGGTAACCTTATCGGCTATTAGTAATAAAGGACCATTACAGCTAGATGTATTTGCACCTGAACCTAAGTTCTCAGCTAATCCAAAATCAGACGCACTAATGACCACTCTTGATGCTATTAATCAAAAAATGGGCCGTGGCAGTATTCAATTTGCCGCCGAAGGCTTGGCGGAAAAGGCGCAGTGGGCGATGCGTCGCGCTCATTGCTCACCGCGTTATACCACACGTATTGATGAAGTCTTGGTGGTGAATTAAATGACACAGATTGGATCCTGGTGGGCGGCTAAACCGGCTACATTTACGCTCAATGATTGGGTGCTGGTTGATATAGAAACGACAGGCGGCAAACCGGGGCGCGACGAAATTATTGAAATTGCGGTGCAGCGCTTTCACGACGGCGAATGGGTGCAATCTTGGCAACAACTTATTCGCCCTCAGCGCACGATTCCGCCTTGGATTACTCGTTTAACCGGGATTACTAATGCCATGGTCGCGGATGCGCCGCGTTTTAATGAAATCGCTGATGAATTAGCGGCCTTGTTAGCCGATAAAGTGTTTGTTGCACATAATGCTCGTTTTGACTATGGCTTTATTAAACATCAGTTTAAGCAACTGGGCTTAAACTGGCGTGCGACGACGCTGTGTACCGTTAAATTGTCTAAACAGCTCTTCCCGCAGTATCCTCGGCATGGCTTAGATCATTTAGTGGCGCGCTATGACTTACCCCAAGTAGATCGTCACCGAGCTATGGGGGATGTGGAACTGATGGTGGCATTTTTGGCGAAACTGAGTGATGAGGTTGCACCAGAACAGCTATGGTCTATGCTGGCGCAACTCGTAATGCAGCCGAGTTTGCCGGCGCATTTAGATCCACATGCGTTGGATGAATGTGATGATGTGCCTGGCGTCTATCGTTTTTATGGCGAGAGCGGACGTCTGCTCTATGTTGGGAAATCGGTACAACTGCGCACGCGTATTCTAAACCATTTTAATCCAGATCAACGTACGGCTAAAAACCTTAAGATGCTTAGCGAAATTCATCATATTGATTGGACAGAGTGTGAAGGGGATTTAACCGCACAATTGCTTGAATCTAAGCAAATCAAAGCGTTATCGCCGAAATATAATGTTAAGTTACGCAAACAAACGCGTCTGTGGCGTTGGGTTAAATCGTTGGATAAACAGGGTTACGCACACTTGAGGTTAGTGGCCAGTGATGCGTTAACCGTCGAGGATTTACGGGATAGTTATGGTTTGTTTCGCTCACAAAAACAAGCTGAAGAAGCCATGCGAAAAAAGGTCAAGGAAGCGAATTTGTGTCAGCGCCTAACGGGTTTAGAAAAAAAGTCGCAAGGCGCCTGTTTTGCTTATCAGCTCAAACAATGCCGTGGTCCTTGCGTGCAAGAAGAGTTACCGCAGTCGTATAACCTGCGCCAAGATATGGCATTGCTGAGTTGGCAGCAGCAGGCCTGGCCATGGCCGGGCCCTGTGTTAGTGCGTGAAACAGCCGAAAGTGAGCGAGGGTTAGTGATCTATCAATGGCAAGTCATTGCCGAAGTAGTGGATGATAGCGAGTTAGCGGCGTGTTTAGCCAGCAGGCCTGCTAAGGGGCAAGCGCTAGACTTGGATAGCTATCGTATTTTATGTAAGTTTTTACTTAAACCGCCTAAAGGCATGATAATTCAGCCTTTAGAATGGTTAGCAGAGTGAGAGGGGTGTGATGACTAAATCAGTAAAATCAGCACACGGTGGCAAACGACAAGGTGCCGGGCGTAAAGCAGGCAGTGGACCTTTTGGTGAACCGACCAAAGTCATGCGTGTGCCGGTGTCTAAGGTGAGCATGATGAAAGCTTGGTTGCACCAGTTGTATGAGCCTTCAGTGACATCGGTTGGCGAATGGCAGCTAGTTAATCCAGTGAGCAAGGTTATGCTTCCCGTGTTTAGTCATAAAGTCATCGCCGGTTTTCCATCACCTGCAGACGATAACCAAGAAGATACTATCGATTTAAATGAAACCTTTGCACCAAGTACGCAGACTAGTTTTATCGTTCGGGTACAGGGTGACTCGATGATTGAAGCGGGGATTTTGCCAGGGGATCAGTTGGTAATCGATCGCAGCATTGAACCCGTGTCGGGCAAAATTGTTGTGGCTTCGATAGATGGTGATTTAACATTAAAACGCTTGATTAAAAAGGAGGGCAAAATGTGGCTTTACCCTGAAAACAAGCACTATCAACCAATTGTTGTTGCCGAGGAAAGTGAGCTGGTTATTTGGGGCGTCGTTGTGTCTGTGTTGCGTAAATTAATTTGAGCGTGCCTGTTGCTGATTAACATGATGAGCAAAAGCCAAAACTTGCGCTACAGCATGAAATAAGGGCTTGGGAATACGCGATTCAAGAGGAAGTTGGGCTAATGCTGCAGTTAGATCGGCATCTTGATAGAGGGGGATATTGTGTTCGTTAGCCCGCTGAATAATTTGCTCCGCAACCCGTCCTTGACCCGAAGCGGTGACCCGAGGCAAGTCCCCTTCATCATACTGAAGGGCAATCGCCTGATGTTGCTGCGTTTTAGACATGATAGCCTGTGTTTATAGTTGTAAAAACTCAGTTAAGCCAAGGTTTTCTGCGTTTTTAATTAACGAGTCACTCGGGTCTTGCCAAGTCAAAGCTTGGCCTTCACGTTGAACGCGAGTCACAAATGCCACCAGCAATTGTAATCCTGCCGTGTCAACGTTTTGGACTTGGTCAGCCTGTAAGGTAATACCGCCTTCCAAGCCTAAAAGCGCTTCACCTAGTCGTGTGTACTCAGCTTGCACATTTTGAATGGTCAATGACTCAGGTAACGATAGCTGATTACTCATGGTAGCCACTCCTAAATTAAATAACACGACCTATTACGGATAAGAGTTTTTCTGGACTAAAAGGTTTAACAATCCAGCCGGTAGCGCCGGCTTCTTTTCCTTTGCCTTTCATGTCACCAGAAGATTCTGTGGTTAAACATAAAATAGGGGTGAATTTGTAGTTTGGTAACGCTCTTAGCGCCGTTATCAGTTCAATACCATTCATGTTAGGCATATTGATGTCCGTTACCACAACATCAAACTGTTGTTGCTTGGCAATATCAAGTGCAATTGCACCGTCTTCAGCCTCAGTGACTTGATGACCAGCCGAGGTGAGCGACATGGATACCATTTGGCGCATGGATTTAGAGTCATCAACAGCTAAGATTTTTGGCATGGGTTTTTCTCACTTTATTAAATTTTAACTTATCAGGATTTTACGCTGAATTTAAATGGCTGTAAACAATCTTCCCAGTCGCTTGACTATTAAAGCGCATCTGAAGCAAACTCAGCCAGTCTTGAGCGTTCGCCTTGTTTAAGGGTCATGTGTGCACCATGTTCCCAATCCTTAAAGCGATCAACAACATAGGTTAGTCCTGATGTTGTTTCTGTAAGGTAGGGTGTATCAATCTGACCAATATTACCTAGACAAATAATTTTGGTGCCCGCACCAGCACGTGTAATGAGTGTTTTCATTTGTTTAGGGGTGATGTTTTGCGCTTCATCAATAATAATGTATTTCTTCATAAAGGTGCGGCCGCGCATGAAGTTGAGTGATTTGATTTTGATGCGTTTGTTGAGCAATTCATTGGTGCTTTGTTTTTCCCAGTCGGTATGCTCACCATCACTTGCAGTGAGTGCCTCTAGGTTATCCATTAAAGCCCCCATCCAAGGGGTCATTTTTTCCTCTTCCGTTCCGGGTAAAAAACCTATGTCTTCACCAATGGGAATGGTAGCGCGTGTCATGATGATTTCATTGTAAATACCGCTATCCAGCGTTTGCTCTAAGCCGCATGCCAGTGCAAGTAGGGTTTTACCCGTACCTGCCGGTCCAAGCAAGGACACGAAGTCAATTTCTGGATCCATCAAGAAGTTCATTGCCATATTCTGCTCGACATTACGAGCATTGATACCCCACACAGTGTGAGTTTTAGATGAATAGTCAGTTAAGGTTTGTAGTGTGGCAAGTTCACCGTCAATCTTGCGAATAATAGCACTAAAGCCTGAATCGTTTGGACTGATTAAACATTGGTTTGGGTACCAGTTACAATCGGGAGCCACTTTAAGCTCGTAAAAACTTCTCCCTTCGCTTTGCCAGGCTTTCATATCGCTGCCATGCTGCTCAAAAAAGTTATCATTTAGTGTTTCATAACCGGTGTAGAGCAAATCGGCATCTTCAAGCACGCGGTCATTAAAATAGTCCTCAGAGTGCAAGCCTACAGCCGAAGCTTTTATGCGCATATTAATGTCTTTGGTCACCAAAGTAATGTTGCGCTCTGGCATTTGTGCTTGTAAAGCTAGACCTACTTTTAGGATTTGATTGTCTGCTTTGTGACTCGGGATATTGACGGGTAGCTCAACTTCCAGTGGTTCAGTTTCAAAAAATAATTTACCTAAGTGGCTGTGGTCACGTCGTTTGGCTGGATGAATATTTTCAAGGTTTAAACCTTGCTTAAGCATTTCAAAGTTAGATCCATTGATAACTTGATCAAGTAACCTGTTGGTTTCACGGACATTTCGTGCAACTTCTGACATGCCTTTCTTTGCATGATCCAGTTCTTCCAAAACGGTCATGGGGATGTAAAGGTCATGTTCATCGAAATTGAACAGAGCCATGGGATCATGCATTAGAACGTTAGTGTCCAAAATAAACAAGCGAGTTGATCTAGTCGAATTTGTCATAGCTGATCCTTGAAAATTACAAGTTTTTTAGGGTGTTTAAAACAGTTTGAGCATGGTCGGCTACCTTTACTTTTCGCCATGAAGCACAAACTTGCCCTGTGCTATTGAGCAAGAAGGTAGAACGTTCTATTCCCATATATTCTTTACCAAAGTTCTTTTTTAATTTAATTACATCAAAGGCACGGCATATCACTTCTTCTGGATCGCTAATCAGCTCAAAGGGAAAATTGTATTTTGCTTTAAAGTTTTGGTGCTTCGTTAGCGTATCTTTTGATACACCGACTATGGCACAATTTAACGCCGTAAATTCCTGGTACAAATCCCGGAAATCTTGCCCCTGTTGAGAACAACCAGGCGTGTTATCTTTTGGATAGAAGTAGAGCACAAGTGATCGGCCAGCAAGATCTTTTTCCGTTATGAGCTGGTCGGGTGTGGCTGCAAGTTTAAAGGCTGGCAAGGTCAGGTTTTGATCCGATTCTAGTGCAAAATCCATGGGGCAAGATCCTTTTTATCATTCCAAGTGTTTATAATGAATCAGGTTCTTAGTATGGTATCAAATCGAATATGACGCAATAGTCGCTAATAATGATTTGTAATATAGGTTTTCACAGTTGAACTAATTTAACCTTGGCGTTAATATTACGATCTTTAATGCAACTTCGATGTTGCACGTTCATAATTTTGATTTTTCTTGGTTTTGTGGAGTAGGTTTTGGCATTAACTGGCAGCATGGTGGCACTGGTCACCCCAATGAATGATGATGAAACGATTGATTATGCTGCACTAGCCAGTTTAATTGAATGGCATATTGAATCGGGTACGCAAGCCATTGTTGCAGTGGGTACAACCGGTGAGTCAGCTACGCTTGATATGACAGAGCATTGTGATGTTATTCGTTTTGTAGCTGAGAAAGTTGCAGGACGAATCACTGTCATAGCCGGTACAGGTGCTAACTCAACAAGTGAAGCGATTGCGCTCACTCGCTGCGCCAAAAAGGCGGGGGCTGATGCTTGTTTATTGGTCACGCCTTATTACAATAAACCCACCCAAGAAGGTTTGTTTTTACATTACAAAAAAATTGCAGAAGCTGTTGATATTCCACAGATTTTATACAATGTGCCTGGCCGAACTGCATGTGACTTGCAGCCAGAAACCATTGGCCGTTTATCAAGCATAGTGAATATCATAGGAGTGAAAGAGGCCACAGGCGATCTTTCTCGGGTTGCCAAAATTCAAGCACTCGTACCGGCTAACTTTTATTTGTATAGCGGTGATGATGCAACGGCAGTAGATTTTATTTTACTAGGTGGGCATGGTGGCATATCAGTAACAGCCAACATTGTACCCGATCAGGTAGCACGAGCCTATCAAGCTGCACTTGACGGCGATTCAAATCTTGCACACGAGCTTGATCAACCGCTCGCGTCTTTGCATCAACATTTATTTGTAGAGGCAAACCCCATTCCCGTTAAATGGGCTTTGGCGCAAACTCGTAAGATAAATCCCGCGATTCGATTACCCTTAACGCCTTTATCTGAGCCTTTTCATGGATTAGTATCTGAGGCACTGACTCAAGCAGGAGTAACTATTTGAATTCGACATACAAAGCAGCAGGCCTGGTAACCGCTTTAGCACTATTAAGCGGGTGTTCCGTATTTAAAGGCGGAGAAACCGACTTTCGAGACAGTGAAGGGCGATTGATGCAGGGGTTAGAGTTGCCGCCCAATTTTGTCTCACCTGGGCAAGAACGTGCGCAACTTAATAGACACTTGTCTGCTCCGGTGCTTCAAGAAAATGACACCCTGCCCAGAGTGAGTGCTACTGGCGTAAGTGTCGAGTCCAACTTAGTACAGCGTTGGTTGGTGTTTGAGGATAAGACCAGCTTTGAAGTTTACAATTTGTTGCAGCGCTTTGTTGCTGGTCAGGGTTTCGAAATTGCAATGGCCAATTTTGATTTGGGACTGGTTCAAACTGACTATTTGGCACGCACGGACATTGCCCCCGTGGCATTAGAAGTTAGCCTGCTTACTCGCTTATTAAATCGCTGGCGTGAAGAGCGAGTAACAGGTTTATATGATCGCTATAGTTTTCAGATTACCGAGCAAGACGGACAGGTTGCTGTTTTTGTGCAACACAACATGATGACTGCTGACTCATCGGGTGACATCACACAATGGCGCTTACGTTCCTATGATCCGATGATGGAAATGCTAGCCTTGCATCGTTTTCTAGTATTTGCGGGTGATACCAGCGAAAGTGCTGTTGAGAAAATCGCGCAAGCGCCTTACTATCACGAAGTTTTGCATGGTGAAGAAATCCGCGGTATTGCGCTTGCAGCACCAATAGAACAAGCGTGGGATTATCTACAGGCACAGGCTGTACGCGCTGATTGGAACATTGTTAGTCAATCACGCAGTGAGCGCATTATTTTGGTTGAAGTGAATGAAGATACGTCGAGTCTAAATTGGTTAAATCGAATTTTTGCTGGCCAGCGTAGTAGGGTGTTGGTGTTGATGCTTGCTGAGGATAGTGAACGTGATGGTGTTACACTAGTTCAGCTTAATGCACAAGCAAGTGACACGCCCATTAATGGTGAGCAACGACGCGCGTATCTTGAGCAGCTTGGTCTGTTATTCGATTAAATCATTTCATCTCATCAACCCTCGTCATGAGGGTTTTTTCATTGGAAGTTAGGTTATGTATATTATCTGGGGTCAGTCTGCCCATTCTGAATATCGTCTGCAACAATTAACGGCTAAATTACAACAACATGGCTCGTTAACTCAGTTACGCAGCCAGTGGTTTTACATGATAACAAGTAGCGTGTCATTATCAGGTGAGCGTCTAGTGGCACTCGGCTTGTTATTAAATGGTCAGCAAGCGAATGTGGCTAAAATGGCCGAGCAACCCAGTTGTTTTGTAACCCCGCGAGCAGGAACGATTTCACCTTGGTCAACTAAAGCCACAGATATTGCCCATTTATCCGGTTTTGAAGAGGTTACACGTATTGAGCGTGGCACGGCATTCTACCTAACGGGTCATGATTCTAGCCAAGCATCGGCATATTATGCGCCGCTATTTGATCGTATGACCTCGCAGATTTGGACGAATGAAGCTGACTTGAACAGTTTATTTCAGCAGGGCCAAGCACGAAATGTGAACTATGTTGATGTGTTAAATGGCGGTCGTAAAGCACTGGTTAACGCGAATCAATCATTAGGCTTAGCTTTAAGTGATGATGAAATAGATTATCTAGTAACTAACTTTAATCAATTGCAACGTAACCCCACCGATGCAGAATTAATGATGTTCGCGCAAGCAAACTCTGAGCATTGCCGCCATAAGATTTTTAATGCTGATTGGGTCATAGATGGTCAATCTAAAGATCAAACGTTATTTGGTATGATCCGCAACACCTATCGTCATCACTCCGAGGGTGTGCTGTCAGCCTATAGTGATAATGCGGCGGTATTGGCCGGTGCAGATGCAACACGTTTTTTTCCAGACCCGCAAACGGCTGCCTATGGTTATTCAAGTGAACCGACGCATATTCAAATCAAAGTCGAAACGCATAACCATCCTACAGCGATTTCACCTTTCCCGGGCGCGGCTACTGGAGCGGGTGGTGAGATTCGAGATGAGGGCGCTACCGGGCAGGGTTCAAAACCCAAATCTGGCTTAACGGGCTTTACGGTTTCTAACCTAAACATTCCAGGGTTTAAACAACCTTGGGAACGTGACTATGGGCGTCCAGCGCGGATTGTATCGCCATTAGAAATTATGCTGGAAGGCCCGCTTGGTGCAGCAGGCTATAATAATGAGTTTGGCCGTCCAGCGATCAATGGTTATTTTAGAACCTACGAAACGCCTTTTTTGCTTGAAGATGGTCAGGAAATGCGTGGTTATCACAAGCCCATTATGTTAGCCGGTGGTTTGGGTAATATTCGTGCTATGCATGTTAAAAAGCAAGACATACCTGTTGGGGCAAAATTGGTGGTATTAGGCGGCCCAGCCATGTTAATTGGTTTAGGGGGTGGTGCCGCTTCTAGTGTCGATACGGGCACAGGTGCAGAAGACTTAGATTTTGCATCGGTACAGCGTGATAACCCGGAAATGGAGCGTCGCGTCCAGGAAGTCATTGATCGTTGTACCTATCTAGGGGATGCCAACCCCGTTGCGTCCATTCATGACGTGGGAGCGGGCGGACTATCGAATGCCTTCCCTGAGCTGGTTAACGACGCTGGTCGAGGTGGTTTATTTGACTTGCGCAAGGTGCCTAATGATGAACCCAGCATGTCGCCGATGGAAATCTGGTGTAATGAGTCGCAAGAGCGTTATGTGTTGGCCATTTATCCTGACCGTTTGGCTGAGTTTGAGGCTATTTGCCAACGTGAGCGTGCTGTTTATGCGATTGTGGGTGAAGCAACTAAAGAACAGCAGCTTCAAGTCCATGATACCTTGTTAGATGCTAATCCAGTCGACTTACCGTTAAATGTATTGTTGGGTAAGCCCCCTAAGATGCAGCGTGACGTAGCCACACGCTTGATAGGCCAGCCTGGTTTTGAGTCGGCCATTCTTAATCTTGAAGAAGTGACCGAGCGGCTGCTAAAACTGCCCACCATTGCCAGCAAATCATTTTTAATTACCATTGGTGATCGTTCGATTACGGGTATGGTCACCCGTGATCAAATGGTCGGCCCTTGGCAGGTGCCGGTGGCTGATGTGGGCGTCACGGCGGCAGATTATCAAGGTTATTTTGGTGAGGCTATGGCGATGGGCGAGCGCCCGCCGGTTGCGCTAATCAATCCAAAGGCTTCCGCTCGACTTGCTGTCGCAGAAGCGATTACCAACGTTGCAGCTGCAAGAATTGAAAACCTCAGTGACATCAAGATGTCAGCTAACTGGATGGCAGCAGCAGGGCATCCAGGTGAAGATGCTGCGCTATTTGCTGCCGTAGAAGCCGTCGGGATGGAATTATGTCCGGCATTGGGTATTGCGATTCCAGTTGGTAAAGATTCCATGTCGATGAAAACTATTTGGCAGGAACAAGGCGAGCAGAAGGCTGTTATTGCGCCGGTATCGCTCAACATTACCGCTTTTGCGCCTGTACTGGATGTGCGTAAAACCTTAACACCCCAGTTGCGTACTGATGTCAGTGAGACACAACTGCTTGCAATTGATTTGGGTCGGGGACAAAATCGACTTGGTGGCAGTTGTCTTGCTCAGGTTTACAATCAAGTAGGCGAACACAGCGCTGATCTTGATAGCGCTGAAGATTTAATTGCGTTTTTTAATGCTATTCAGCAAATGAATGAGCAGGGTCTGATTATTGCCTATCATGACCGTGCCGATGGCGGTTTATTGGTGACCTTAATGGAAATGGCTTTTGCGGGTCATTGTGGTATTGACATTGATGTCACTGCGCTAGGTGACGAGCCTATTGCAGCTCTAGCCGCCGAAGAGTTAGGTGCGGTGTTGCAAGTTAAACAAGCTGACCTTGATAAGGTTAATGCCATTCTTATTGATCAGGGCTTAGACAGTCTAAGCCATTGGATTGGTCAGTTAAACAATCGTGATGAGATAAAATTTGTGCATCAGCAGCAAACGATTCTTAATGGTGCGCGATCGCATTACCAGGCCTGGTGGTCAGAGACGTCATATCGTATGCAAGCATTACGCGACAATGCCGATTGTGCCCAACAGGAGTTTGATGCCATTACAGATAGTGTTGCTACTGAGTTAGTGGCTAAAACGACATTCGATATTAATGACAATATTAGTGCGCCGTTTATTCAAGCGGGTGTGCGTCCAAGAGTAGCTATTCTGCGTGAACAGGGCGTTAACGGCCAGCAAGAAATGGCCGCTGCATTTGATCGAGCTGGATTTAGTGCAGTCGATGTTCACATGAGTGATATCTTGTCAGGCAGAGTCACCCTCGATCAGTTTAAGGGTTTGGTGGCCTGTGGCGGTTTTTCTTATGGTGATGTATTAGGCGCCGGGCGTGGTTGGTCAAGCTCTATTTTATTTAATCCACGCGCCCGCGATGCGTTTGAAGCTTATTTTAATCGTGAAGATGCCTTTAGTTTAGGTGTGTGCAATGGGTGTCAAATGATGTCGAATTTAAAATCGATCATTCCGGGTGCCCAGCATTGGCCGGCATTTGTGCGGAATCGTTCGGAACAGTTTGAAGCCCGCCTATCATTAGTTGAAGTGCAAGAGTCGCCATCTATTTTATTAGCGGGTATGGCAGGGAGCCGAATTCCTGTAGCCGTTGCTCATGGTGAAGGACGCGTGGACTTTGTGCAGGCCAGAGGCGACGCAACGCAAGCGCATATTGGTTTGCGTTATGTTAATGCGAAAGGGGTGCCTACCGAGCGTTATCCATTTAATCCAAATGGCTCGTCTCAGGGTATTACGGGTTTAACCACCGATGATGGGCGTGTCACCATTATGATGCCGCATCCAGAGCGCGTATTCCGTGCGGTACAGCATTCATGGTGTCCTGATGACTGGACCGAAGATGCCCCATGGATGCGTTTATTTAGAAACGCACGCCGTTGGGTGGGTTAAATGAGCTTGCTCATAAAAGCGCTTTAATGTGTTATAAGATAATTCTTTTGTAAGAACCAGTAGGGTGGTTTGACTTTATTGTTGCTTTTGGTTAACATAGTTTCACTTTTTGGGAAGCGCGTGCGCTTGTGATCATAATCTAATAAACGGAGAGACCTTATGTCTTTAAATCGTCGTGAGTTTTTACATGTAATGGCCGTAGCCGCTGCGGCAGGTATGTTACCTGCTGGTGCGCGTGCAATGGGTGGTAAGCCACAAGAAGCAGATATTTCAATGTACGATATGCCAATGAAAGGCAATGTCCGTTTAATCCACACAACAGATAGTCACGCTCAGTTAAAACCTATTTTTTTCCGTGAACCGAATGTTAACCTTGGTGTAGGTGATGCGCATGGCCAACGCCCACACATCGTAGGTAAGAAACTACTGGAAAGCCTAGCTGAAAGCGGTGTTGAAATTAAAGAAGGTTCGCCTGAAGCTTATGCGTTTACCTATTTAGACTTTGATGCAGCAGCTAAAAAGTATGGCAAACTAGGCGGGTATGCCCATATCAAAACACTACTAGATATGCTGCGTAAGCAAGCTGGCGGTCGTGAAAATACTATTTACATGGATGGTGGTGACACTTGGCATGGTTCTGCGACTGCGTTATGGACACGTGGTATGGATATGGTTGAAGCGACTAATATTCTTGGCATGGACATCATGACAGGGCATTGGGAATTTACCTATACACAAGAAGAAGTGTTGCGTAACTTACAAGCCTTTAATGGCGAATACATTTCTAACAATACGCGCCTTCGTGAAGATGCTTTGTTTGGTGATGAATACTATGAGTTGGCTGAAAAATATGGTCATGGATTGTATGATGAAGACAATTTACTGCCATTCAAGCCTTATACCATTAAAGAAGTCAATGGCAACCGCGTTGCAGTAATTGGTCAAACCTTCCCTCGTATGTCTAACGCGAACCCGATCGCCAACTTCCCAGACTGGTCATTCGGTTTACGTGAAGACGAGCTACAAGATACCGTTAACCATATTCAGGCTAATGAAAATGTGGCGGCCATTGTGGTGATTTCTCACAATGGTATGGACGTGGATATTAAAATGGCGGGTCGTGTATCAGGTATTGATGCTTTCTTTGGTGGTCATACGCATGATGGTATGCCTGCTCCGACTAAAGTACGTCGTCCTGATGGTGGTACTTGTTATGTTACCAATGCCGGATCTAACGGTAAGTTTGTCGGTGTAATGGATTTAGACATCCAGAACGGTAAGTTGCAAGACGTCCATTATCGTTTGCTACCTGTTTTTGCAAACGTATTGCCTGCTGATCCAGAAATGCAAAACTACATTGATGACTTGTATGCACGTAAGTATGATGAAAACGTCATTGAAGCGCGTAACCCGAAATACCGTGTAAACCAAGACCGTTTAGGCAAAACCTATGGTGAGATTCTGAACGAAGAATTGGCTGTTGCTGGTGATACCCTGTATCGTCGTGGTAACTTCATGGGAACTTGGGACCAAATCATCGTTAACGCCCTACGTGAAGAGCACAATGCACAAATCGCAATGTCTGCGGGTGTGCGTTGGGGTACTTCAGTTATGGCCGGTGAGATGATTACCATGGAGCGCGTGATGGATGAAACCTCATTGACTTATGGCGAAACTTACCGTACAGAAATGACTGGCGCACAGCTTAAAGATATTTTTGAAGGCATTGCGGAAAACCTTTTTGTTATCGACCCTTATCTACAGTCGGGCGGTGACATGGTTCGTCTTGGTGGTATGGACTACACTATTGACCCGAACGAGGCATTGGGTAACCGTATTTCGAATATGGTTCTTGATGACGGTACGCCAATCGAAATGAATAAAACCTATTCAGTGACTGGTTGGGCGCAGGTAGATCAAGTGGGCGAAGGTCGTCTAGTTTGGGATATCGTTGCAGATTATCTACGTCGTCAAGCTAAAGAAAACAATGGTGTTGTTAAGCTAGACAAAGTCAATCACCCAACCCTAGTGGGTGTGAGTAATGATCCAGGTTTGGCAGACTATGCCGGCAAGGTGATTTAATCATCGCGTAATCTAAAGAACCCAGCTTAGGCTGGGTTTTTTGTTTCTGGACTTTCCTAACCAGGCCTGCTGATTGTGTTTGTCAGTGGCATCCGCTATAATTCGTGCAGTTTTTAAATGCATTGGATTTTCTTGATCTGATCAAATTTAAACCCTTCATTCTTCTCTTGTTTGAAATAAAACATTTCAAAACATAATTTTTTATTTAATAAACGACGGGCTTTGTATGTTGTTATCACAAAAAAAGAAAGACTGGTTTGGTAATGTCCGAGGTGATGTGCTAGCCGGTATCGTCGTCGCGTTGGCGTTAATTCCGGAAGCGATTGCGTTTTCGATTATCGCTGGTGTAGACCCGAAAGTCGGGTTATATGCCTCGTTTACGATTGCGGTTGTTATTGCCATAGTGGGCGGGCGTCCCGGAATGATCTCTGCTGCAACTGCTGCAACGGCTTTATTAATGATTAACCTGGTTAAGGATCATGGGCTTGAGTATTTATTGGCTGCGGGTATCTTAGCAGGCCTGCTGCAAATATTAGCCGGGTATCTCAGACTTGATCGTTTTATTAGTTTTATTTCACGATCGGTGATGACGGGATTTTTAAACGCGCTGGCGATTTTAATTTTTATGTCCCAGCTACCGGAATTGACCAATGTAACCTGGCATGTCTACGCCTTAACCATTATAGGTTTATTTATTGTTTATTTATTTCCTTATATTCCAAAAATTGGTCAGATGCTGCCTTCACCGCTGGTGGTGATTATTGTGCTGACCGCTATTGTCTTAGCCATGGGTATCGACGTGCGTACAATTGGCGATTTAGGTGAATTACCTGATAGCCTACCGGTGTTTTTAATTCCAGATGTGCCGTTTAATTTAGAAACGCTATGGATTATCTTGCCTTATTCTGCTGCTATTGCAATTGTAGGGTTACTTGAGTCTCTAATGACAGCGCAAGTGTTGGATGAGATGACCGATACCGATTCTGATAAAGCCCGTGAATGTAAAGGTCAGGGCGTGGCGAATATTGCATCTAACTTAACCGGTGGTATGGCAGGTTGTGCGATGATTGGCCAATCGGTTATCAATATTAAATCCGGCGGGCGTGGACGTTTATCGACCTTTACCGCGGGCGCGGTGTTACTCATTATGGTGGTGTTTGTGGCCGATTATTTAGCCGTCGTGCCCATGGCCGCCTTAGTAGCGATTATGATTATGGTATCCATCGGAACATTTAGCTGGGTATCCATCCCTGAAATGCGAACCAATCCTTTATCAGCCACCGTTGTGATGCTGACAACCGTCATTGTTACGCTTTGGACGCATAACTTGGCCTTTGGTGTTATTTCAGGTGTGGTTTTAGCCGCATTATTTATGGCTTATCGTATGACCGAACTTATGTCGATAGAATCAGCCTATAATGAAGCGACGAGTAGTCGAACCTATAGAGTAAAGGGTCAGATATTTTTTAATTCTGCGGAAAAGTTCATCAATCATTTTGACTATAAAGAAGCGCTTGATAAGGTGATCATTGATGTATCAGCGGCGCATTTCTGGGATATTAGTGCGGTTTATGCGCTTGATAAAACCGTGATAAAGCTACGACGTGAAGGTGCAGATGTTGAGGTTATTGGATTAAATACAGCCAGTGCTGATTTGGTCGCTAAATACGCGGCACACCCTGATCCAAAAAAAGCTGAAAAATTCATGGGAGGTCATTGATGGAAAACCTGGCAAACAAGTGGGTGGTGGCGTGTATCGATCCATCTGTCACTGCTGATTCGGTGGTTGATGCGGCTGCATGGATCGCCCAGCAAGTCAACTCACCACTAGAACTATTACATAGCCTTGAGCACAGTATGCTATTAAATCACATAGATCGCTCAGCCAGTTATCGTCCTAATATGCGTGAAGATTTGATGGACGACTTGTCGCAACAGGAACGAGCTGAAAGTAAACGTCTTATTGCACTGGGTAAGCAGATGCTAGACGCGCAAGTCGCGCGTTTAGCAATTTCAGACATTAAGAAAATCGCCACCAAGCAACGCCATGGCAATTTGGCGACTGCATTACAGGATATCGAAGCCGAAATTAGGGTGCTGGTTTTGGGTATGCGTGGAGAAGCGCATAGGGATCAAGAGCAGGGTATTGGCGAGCAACTAGAAGATACGATTCGGGCTATACACAAGCCCATTTATATTGTGAATGGGCAGTTTTCGATACCCAAAACACTCTTGTTGGCATACAACGATACGGAGGCAGCGCGAAAAGCATTACGGTTTGTATGTGACAGTCCATTGTATGCAGATATCGACATTCATTTAGTCCATGTCAATAATAATCCACAAATTGGCCAGCCAATTCTAGATGCGGCAGCGATTTCATTATCAAAAGCAGGGCGACAGTATCAAGCAACGCTGTTAGCGGGGGACCCGCAAACAGCGTTATTAACCTATCAGCAAAGTAAGCAAATTGATTTGATTGTCATGGGTGCCTTGACCCATGGTGCATTACATCAATTGTTTTTTGGTAGTTTAGCGTTAAAAGTATTACAACAAACCAAAACATCGGTACTGTTAATTCGCTAGTTTACGGCAACTTTATCCATGTCACTTGTTTTAGCGGCGTCAGCTTCAGCGGCGTTCGCTAGTTTTTCAAGTTGTTGTGCGCGAAAGTCTTGTAAACCTTGTTGGACAAGTTGGTAGGTTTTATCGGCATTTTCTTTAATACTGCCATCAAATACATCAAACCCAGTAAGTAACTCGGTCGCTTGTTTAAATCCTTTTTCAATGCCACCGCCTACGACCTCCAAAAAACGATCTAAAACCGCTTCACCTTCTAAATCAGGATTCGCTTTTTTAAAGGCTTCAAACATCGCTGTTGTGCCTAATACGATACGACTAGCGGTATTTTCTGGGGACCAATAATCCATTCCGCCTTGCTCAGCCAATTTTTCGGCGTTGATCGCATCAGGGCCTAAATCAGTTTCAAGTGCTTGATTGATTTGATCAATTGCTTCTTGGAATAAAATTTTAGATGCATTCTGCTCACCATTCGATTTATCACCAAATAGATGTTGGATTATGCTCGCTTGTGCTTGAATACGCGCGGTTTCTTTAGTGACTTGTTGCTCAACACCACCAACATTCACCACCAAGCCGGGTGATGATTTATTTGATTTTTCATGTGCTTGGCTTAAACCTTTTTCTGGGTTCGTTTGTGCTGCATTAGGCATGGTTTTTGCCGCTGGATTGATCATGTTCATGTTGTTGTCCTCACCGGTTATTTACTTTAAATCTTTACGGCCAAACTCGTTGAATCCTTAGGACAAAATTGCAGAAAAGTGCTATGATGCGCGCTTTAAAATTTGTTGTGAAGCAGGGTATGGAACTCAATCCAATTTATAATCGTATCGAAGATTATGCCAGTCGTAGCCTCGTGCTTAGGGGGTATCTTTGACTATGAAACCAAATCAGAACGCCTAATCGAAGTTTCACGTGAGCTTGAAGATCCTAAAATATGGGATAATCCAGAAAGAGCGCAAGCTCTGGGTAAAGAAAAAGTGCAACTGGATAAGATAGTTGGCACGCTTGATGAGCTGGCCGGTGGTTTAGACGCCTGTAAAGAATTGCTTGAAATGGCTGAAATGGACCAAGACGAAGCGATGGTTGCTGAAGTCGCATCAGAACTTGATCAATTCCAGTTAAAATTGGATGAGCTTGAGTTTCAGCGCATGTTCTCCGGTGAAATGGATGCCAATAACTGTTATGTAGAAATCCAGTCTGGTTCTGGTGGCACCGAAGCGCAGGATTGGGCGAGTATGTTATTGCGGATGTATTTGCGCTGGATTGAATCTAAAGGTTTTAAAGCTGATGTATTAGAGGTGTCCGACGGCGAAGTCGCTGGTATAAAAGGCGCAACGATTCATGTGATGGGGGATTACGCCTATGGTTGGATGCGTACCGAAACCGGTGTGCATCGTTTGGTGCGTAAATCTCCGTTTGATTCCGGTAATCGCCGTCATACCTCGTTTGCATCGGTGTTTATTTCGCCGGAAGTGGATGATAATGTTGAGATCGATATTAACCCAGCCGATCTTCGAATTGATGTCTATCGTGCCAGTGGCGCGGGTGGCCAGCACGTTAACAAAACCGAATCGGCGGTGCGGATTACCCATTTGCCAACCAATACGGTGGTGCAGTGTCAAAATGGTCGCTCGCAGCATCAAAATAAGGATGAAGCTTTTAAGCAGCTACGTGCCAAGTTGTATGAACTGGAAATGCAAAAACGTAATAGTGAAAAGCAAACCCTTGAAGAATCCAAATCTGATATCGGTTGGGGCAGTCAAATTCGCTCGTATGTATTAGATTCTGGACGGATTAAAGATTTGCGTACCAGTGTAGAAACCGGTAATACCACCGCCGTATTGGACGGCGATTTAGATCAGTTTATTGAAGCCAGCTTAAAAGCCGGATTGTAATTGGATTAACCATAGAGACGCGAAGTAGCTAAGTTTTTATAAGTTTTGTTAAGGTGCTTTCGCCTTGTGCCCCGACTCCTTCGGCTTTTTTCTGCGAAAAAAGAGGCGTCGCTGGAGCACAAAGGCTACGCACCTCACAAATTAAAAAATTTTCGTCTCTCTGTGGTAAAAAAACAGCCAAAATTAGGAATCTATCATGTCAGAACAGCAATCAACATCTTCAAACACGCCTGAGCTAGACGAAAACAAAATCATTGCCGAGCGCCGCGCCAAATTGGACGGTTTGCGTCAAACGGGTCAAGCCTATCCGAACACCTTCCGTCGTGATGTATTAGCGCAGGATTTACAAGATAGCTACGCTGGAAAAACCAAAGACGAATTAGCCGCGATGGAGCCAGTGCGCGTTAAGGTGGCCGGTCGTATGATGTTGCGTCGCATTATGGGTAAAGCCAGTTTTGCGACTTTGCAAGACATGAGTGGCCGCATTCAAGTGTATGTTACCCGTGATGAACTGCCAGAAGGCTTCTATAACGAGCAGTTTAAAAAATGGGACTTGGGTGATATCGTTGGGGTAAGCGGCTATTTGTTTAAAACCAATACCGACGAGTTATCTATTCACGTTGAATCCATTGAATTGATTACCAAGTCACTACGTCCGCTGCCAGACAAGTTCCACGGCCTGCAAGACCAAGAAGTGCGTTATCGCCAGCGTTATTTGGATTTGATTATGTCTGAGCAAAGCCGCAAGACGTTTGAAGTGCGTTCCAAGGTTATTCACGCGATGCGCGAATTTTTTGTGCGCAAAGGGTTTATGGAAGTCGAAACCCCGATGATGCAAGTCATTCCCGGTGGCGCATCCGCCAAGCCGTTTGTCACCCATCATAATGCATTGGATATGCCGCTTTACTTGCGTATTGCGCCAGAGCTTTACTTGAAACGTTTGTTGGTCGGCGGCTTTGAAAAAGTGTTTGAAATCAACCGTAACTTCCGTAATGAAGGGCTATCAACCCGTCATAATCCGGAGTTTACCATGGTCGAGTTTTATGAAGCCTATGCCAACTATAACGACATGATGGATTACACCGAAGACATGTTTAAAGAACTGGCGCATTTGGTGTTAAATTCCGGTGAAGTGCCTTATCAAGGACAGGTGTTCCATTTCGATCAGCCGTTTGCGCGTATTCCGTTAAAGCAATCGATTGCGATGTTTAACGAAGGTGTCAATGTCGATGATTTAGACGATATCGAATACTGCATCGCCTTGGCAGAAAAGCTGAAAATTGATATCAGGCCTGGTTATGGTTTGGGTAAAATCCAAACCGAAATTTTTGAAGAAACGGTTGAACATCGCCTAATGGATCCAACCTTTATCACCGAATACCCGGCAGAAGTGTCACCTTTGGCACGCCGTAATGATGCCAATCCGTTTGTTACCGACCGTTTTGAGTTATTTATTGGTGGGCGTGAATTGGCGAACGGTTTCTCGGAGTTAAACGATGCCGAAGACCAGGCGGAACGCTTTATGGAGCAAGTGCGCGCTAAAGAGTCGGGTGATGACGAAGCTATGCATTATGATGCCGACTTTATCACCGCGCTAGAACACGGCATGCCACCCGCTGCCGGACAGGGCATCGGGATTGACCGTTTAGTGATGCTATTCACCGACTCACCTTCAATTAAAGACGTGCTGCTGTTTCCGCACATGCGTCACCAAGGATAAACCGAACAAGCGATTAATTTATATCTGTAAGTGTTACGCTCAAGCCCCAGTTTTCTGGGGTTTTTTTTAACTATCAGGAGTAACTAGGGTGACAGAGCAAACTTTTGCTAAGATTATTGCCAATGAATTAGCCGTGCAGCCGAATCAAGTTGCCGCCGCGATGGCGTTATTTGCTGAAGGGGCGACCGTGCCTTTTATTGCGCGTTATCGCAAAGAAGCGACGGCAGGTCTTGAGGACCATCAACTGCGTGATATTGAAGCACGCCTCGCTTACTTAACCAGCCTTGAAGAACGCAAACAAACGATTCTGAGCAGTATTGCCGCCCAGCAAAAACTCACCCCTGAACTCGAAGCCGACATTCTCGCCTGTGCAAGCAAAACGCTGTTAGAAGATTTATATCGTCCGTTTAAACCCGTGCGCAACTCAAAAGCCACCAAAGCAAAAGAAGCAGGCCTGGAGCCTTTGGCCTTGGCGCTCTTAGCTGACCCCAATCTGAACCCTGAACAGCAGGCGCAAGCCTTTATTAACCCAGAAAAAGGCATTGATTCCACCGCGACTGCGCTCAGTGGGGCGCAAGATATTCTGGTAGAGCATTTTGCACAGGCAGCAGGCCTGGTTGCACAATTGCGTGAAAGGTTATGGCGTGAAGGTGTGGTGGTGAGCACACAGATTAAAGACGCTGTGGATGAAGGCGAGAAATTTAAAGATTATTATGCTTATCAAGAAGCGATTAGCAAAGTTCCATCCCATCGTGCCTTAGCCTTGTTTCGGGGTGAAGCGGCTGCGATTTTGCGCCTTAAACTTGAACTGCCAGATCAACAGGATTATGCGGTTCACCCCTATGTAGAGCAGATGCGAGCCTTTTATCAATTACGCATCACCAATACGCCTTGTGAAAGCTTGTTGATGCAGGCGTTGCAGCAGGCCTGGCGCTTAAAATTAGCCAAATCGCTAGAAACTGAATTATTTAGCCGTTTGCGTGAACAGGCGGAGCAAACGGCCATTGAGGTATTTGCCCACAACTTAAAAGATTTGTTACTCGCCGCCCCGGCAGGCGCCAAGGTCACTCTGGCGCTCGATCCAGGTTATCGAACCGGGGTGAAGTTAGCGGTGGTGGATCAAACCGGTAAGTTTTTGCATCAAGAGGTTATTTATCCTCATGTGCCGCAACAACAATGGCAGCAGAGTAAAGCCATTCTGGCAAAGCTAATTAAGCAGTATCAGGTTGAGCTGGTCAGTATTGGCAATGGTACAGCGTCACGCGAAACCGATCTGTTGGTGGGTGAAACCTTGAAGGAGTTTGGGCTGACTAGCACGCAAAAGGCCATGGTTTCTGAAGCCGGTGCATCAGTTTATTCAGCATCGAGTCTAGCTCAGCAAGAGTTTCCAGATTTAGATGTGACCATTCGTGGCGCCGTATCGATTGCGCGACGTTTACAAGACCCCTTAGCAGAATTGGTCAAGATTGACCCTAAAGCAATTGGTGTCGGCCAGTATCAACATGATGTGAATCAGATTGCGTTGGCGCAAGCATTGCAGGCCACGGTTGAAGACTGTGTTAACTCGGTAGGGGTGGATTTAAATACCGCCTCGAGCGCCTTACTTTCCTATGTGTCTGGCTTATCCTCAACCCAAGCTAACAACATTGTCGCTTGGCGCGATGCCAATGGCCGCTTTAGTCAACGCAAGCAATTGCGGTTGGTGCCACGTTTAGGACCAAAAGCCTTTGAGCAGGCGGCTGGCTTTTTGCGGATTCGTGACGGTGACGATCCGCTCGATCAGTCAGCTGTTCATCCTGAATCCTATTCGATAGTGACCAAGATGGCCGCCCGCTTAGGGGTGAAAGTGGCTGATTTAATTGGTCAGCCGACCTTGATTAAGCAACTTAAATTAAATGAATTTGTGACCGACACTATTGGCTTGCCAACCCTAATGGATATAGTGGCCGAGCTTGAAAAGCCGGGGCGTGATCCGCGCCCCAGTTTTGTAACAGCGCGTTTTGACGAGTCGATCACCGAGCTTAAAGACCTTGCACCAGGCCTGGTGTTAGAAGGGGTGGTCACCAATGTGACGCACTTCGGTGCTTTTGTTGATGTCGGCGTTCACCAAGACGGTTTGGTACATATTTCGCATTTAGCCGATCAATTTGTTTCAGACCCACATCAAGTGGTTAAAGCAGGCCAAGTGGTTAAGGTGACGGTATTGGATGTTGAAGTTGCGCGTAAACGGATTAGTTTGTCGATGAAGTCTAATCCATCGCTCAGTTCAGCAGGCCTGGCAGCGTCTGCTACTCAAAATACAGCTGATCGAAAAACCGTTGGTCAAAAACCCGCCAAAACTGCGGCAAACAATAACGGCTTTGGCACCTTGGCGGATAAGTTTGCAGCCTTAAAGCGGTAGCTATAAGCCCGTAAATCAAAAAACTCAGCTTATGTTTAAATTAATGGTATGATTTGTACATTAATGTGTACAAATAAGGTGTGCGAAATGAATGTGAGCGTTTCAGAATTTCGTCAACATTTGCCGCAGTATTTGAAGCAAGTGCAGCAGGGCGAAGAGGTTAAGATTGCCAATCGCGGAAAGGTGATCGCACGGTTGGTACCAGACGATCATTTAAATAAGCAACAGCAGGCGCTAGATAAGCTTGTTGCTTGGCGCAAGGATATTGCCGTGCATGATGTGATCGATACGCGTGGTTTGGCGGAATGGGGTCACGATGAAGATAATCTGTGACACACACGTATTAATTTTTTGGGCTTCAAGCCCTGAAAAACTCCCAGATAAAGCGAATCAGCTTATTCGTACGGGCCTCAAGAAGGGCTCTTTAGCGTGTTCTGATATTAGCCTTTGGGAAATTGCAATGTTGGTGGACAAGAAGCGGCTGGTGTTACCACAGGCTACCAAAGCGAGTGACTATATCCAAGCGATTATTGATGCAATGGACTTAACAGTGTTGCCCATTACATCAGAGATTGCAGAGTTGGCACAGATGGATGATTTTGTTCATGGTGACCCGGCTGACAGGTTAATTGCAGCTACCACCCTTGCAAATAAGGCAACTTTGATTACCGCTGATACCAAGTTGCACAAGGTGAAACGATTAAAGTGTGAATGGGAATAGCTCTACCGTTAGTTTAGACTCCAGCCTCCACTGGAACCTGCATTTACTTTAGAGATCGTCGTCCCTGTAAGGTCTATCTCTGTCAGAACCACAGCACGGACAGACAGTATCTTGACCGGTTTCATCTGTGTATTCTATTAAGGACTGATGTTGAGCGGAATAGTCCGTATCAACTTCAATCTCTAAATATTTAAGACATTCGGGATCTGTTCCATCGTCACAACGGATTTTCTTATAACTTTTGTCATGTTTATTTAGTCCTAACTAAAAGGGAATTTAGCACTAATTTCCCTATAAGCCAGCTGATGAGCAAGTGATGAAAATGCGGTATTATTTAGCTGTTAAGAAAACTTATGGGGCTAAAACGATGCGATTAAATCAACAGCAGATTGAAGCTATCAAAAAAACCTTTGTCCAGGTGTTCGGCTTGGGAGATGTTTATCTT
Source organism: Thiomicrospira sp. ALE5 (assembly GCF_900112445.1). Taxonomy (GTDB): domain Bacteria; phylum Pseudomonadota; class Gammaproteobacteria; order Thiomicrospirales; family Thiomicrospiraceae; genus Thiomicrospira. The sequence goes on from NZ_FOYY01000003.1 coordinate 215,793, forward strand.
TTTGGCAGTCGAGTGGATGAGCAAGCGCGCGGGGGGGATATTGATTTGTATGTTGTGCCGACCGAATTTGACAATCTAGCCTTAAAGAAAGTGGATTTTTTAGTTAAGCTGCAGCACCTAATTGGCGAACAGAAAATAGATTTGGTGTTTGACAAAGGTCAAAATCGAGCGATTGATCAATTGGCTAGACAACAAGGAATATTGTTATGCAGTCAACATTAAGCTTAGATGCACTATTTGAGACATTAGATGCGTTATTTATTAGCTGCAAGCAGGATGAGGTGATATTAAAAATTCAGCTATAAATGCGGACTGGTTTGCAGATTATGCTAACCAACGCGTGGTAAATAGCTTTTTGTTTAATTACATTAAAATTCAGGATAAACTCGGAGCCAAGCTATTTCGGCAGTTATTGTTAGCATTACGCGAAATCGATGATGCCAGCACACCGATGATTGATATTTTGAATCGGCTAGAGAAGCTGAATATTATTGAGAGTGTTGAGCAGTGGGATAAGTTGCGTGAGATTCGCAACCTCATAACACATGAGTATCCGCTTGATATTGATGAACGATTGGAAAATATTGCACTGGCCTTAGCTGGATTTGAGCAATTAAACCAGCTCTATATCCTGGTTCAACTTCAGTTCCAGCTTTTCATCATTACTAACTTTTGGTTTCTTTGGTTTTGCCATGCTCTTAATCCTTTGGATACAGAACCTGATCGACCTCTTGCATTAAGCGGGCGGTTTCGCTGAGGGCGACGATGATTTTTTGGTAGTGCAGAATGTCGTCAAAACTCAGTTCGCGGCCTTGGCGGTCTTTCAGCCATTTTTGTGCCGGTTGATAACCGCCAATATAAAACAACCAGGCCTGGTGCGGTACGTTATCGAAGTATTGGGTGTCGTTAATCCAGACTTTGCCGTGAGTTGCGTTAATCGCTTCATAACCCGGGCTGGTTTTGGAGATTTTGCGGGTGATTTTATTATCGCCGCCGATGGGGTATTGGGTAATCGGCGTGTCGAGTAACGGCGATTCCATCAGATGCAATAATCGGATTTGGTCGCCGAGTTCGACCAGTTGCCAAAAAGTGTCCGGGTTCGGATAAGGCACACGCGGAAAATCGGTTTTCAGGAATTCTTTATAGGTGTCGCGGTAGGTGGGGCTGTGGAGTACCGCATAAATATAATCGAGTATATCGATTGGGGTGAATTGGTTTTTTTCACCACCAAGACACGAAGGCACAAAGGATTTATCCGGGTTTTCAGCGGCAAACGGCAGATTCAGCGCGGCTTCAAAGGCTTTGATTTCATCGGGGTTGAGATTGGGAATGCGTTCGCTGCCGTCTTCGGGGTAGAGGTAGAGAGGGAAAGTAAGAGTAACATCATACGCACTAAAAGACTTTCTCCCACTTAACCCATTAGTAATAAATGCTCCAACCTCATCTTTAGTTACTTTCGTTGTTAATAATGCTGTATTTGGTCTAAGCTGATGGCGCATAACTTGGTAACGAGGATAAGCCATAAAACCTTTTGATTTTCCCGTGTAGAGCGTTTTGCGGTTATCAAATGGGCGGTAAGTTATAGATGTGATTTTGCCACTATTTTCTTTAACGTCAGCTTTTGCAAAGCCGACCTGCCAATCTCTACCGTCTTTTTTGGGAGAGTACTGTGCTCTAAAATCTTCTGCTTCTAGTTCAATGAGCGCCTGTTTTACAAGTTTGACTTCTGATTCAGTAAAGTGAATACACACGTCGTCTCTTTCTGTAGTAATACCTGTTGCATTGAGAGGCATTAAGCTTTCAATTGAAACCCCAAGTTTATAGGTGACTTCTAATTCTTGATTTTTTGGGAAGAACTCATAATTTGGCGCGACAGGGTTTAAAGTTTGGAAGTCAATCGCACTTAGGTTACGAGTTAAATAATCGTATTTTTCTTTTCGCTTTCCAAATAACTCTGCGTGATAAACCTTGCCCAACTCACCAGGCCTGGTGATATGTGAACCGTTTTTAATAAACAGGTTAATCGACACGCCCTGCATAATATCGAAGACGTTTTCATCTTTAGAGCCATCAGGGGCGGTTTCTTTCTTTTTGCTGTTGCCGTGCAAATCTAAGATATAAATTTCGTCAAAGGTTTCAAGCAGGTGTTTGCGCATTTGGCGGTGAATCAGGCCGTCAATAAACGAGTTATTGGTAATAAAGGCCAACACGCCTTCACCGTTTTTTTCGATAAAGTGCTGGCCGTAACGAATAAATTTGATGTAGTCATCGGACAGCGGTTGGATATTGCGTTCGTTGAGGTCTTTTTTATAGTCTTGCACCAGGTCTTGAATCCACTCGCCTTTATTGGTGCTACTAACGGAATAAGGCGGGTTGCCAATGACCACCATGACCGGAGTGTCTTTTTTAACGGCATTGGCTTCGCGGGATTCATTACTCAACCATTGCGAAAATAGGGTGTGGGTGTCGGGGTGGTATTCTTCCAGCGAGTTGGTGAGGAAGATACGCAAGCGGTTGTCGGATTGTTTGCGTTGTTCGGCGGTGTAGCCGGTTTCGCCCAACAGCATATCGAGTTTTAAATGCGCCATCGCATAGGAAGCCATGAGCAATTCAAAGCCGTTTAAGCGTGGGATTAAATGTTCCTCCACATAACTCGGCCAAATGCCTTGCATATGTTGAAACCGGCTTTGATAAAGGTATTTGACCACTTCGGCTAAAAAAGTGCCCGTGCCGGTGGCTGGGTCGAGAATTTGTACGCGATGGACTTCTTTTTCATAAGTTCGCCAGCCACTTTTTGTCCGGTTATCTTTCACTTGAGACTGCAGTTCAATTTTCGTTTTGCTGGTGTCTGCCAGGCCATCTTTTAAACCGAATTTGGTTTTTAAAATTTCATCGACTGCACGCACAATAAAACTGACCACCGGTTCGGGCGTGTACCAAACCCCACGCGATTTACGCAAAGACGGATCGTATTTGGCGAGAAAGGTTTCGTAAAAATGAATAATCGGGTCGGTTTGCGCGGTGCTTTTGCCATAGCCATGCAGAATACTTTTAACATCGGTATGGCGAAACACTTCGGCGAGGTTATCGACGGTGGTGAGGATGCGGTCGTCAATATTGTGTCCGGCAATCGACTGGAATAGATTACGCAATAATGGATTGGATTTTGGAATCAGGCGCGCTGCTTCGTCGCGGTCGAAAGTTTGTAAATCCGGGTCGTGATAACGCGCGGCGAACATACCATAAGCGAGGGTTTGCGCATAGAGATCCGCAAACTGTTTGGGTTCGAGATCGTGAATCAACATATCGCGAAAAATGTGATATTGATTGGTGAGTTCGCTTTGGGTGTTATTTTCGAGGTCGGCGTTGAGGGCGGCTTCCAGAATACTTTCTAATAAACGTGCTTTGCCCGCCATCAATTCGGCAAGTTTGCCGGGGTTTTTAATCGCTTGGGTGACCTTGATGGAGAAGTCACGAATATGGCTTTCAAATAGGTTGATGGCCTGGTGGTCAATCTCGTATTTTTGCGGGTTATCAAACGCGGGTTGCGCTAAACGCACCTCGGCGACTTTTTCGCCTTCAACAAAAAACTGAAACCAGATATAGTCGGTGATGATGAGGTTATCGAGGGCTTTCTTGTAACGATTAAATTGTTCGTTGTAGCCTTTGTGATTCAGGTCTTTGCCGACATCTTTCGCTTCGATATAGCCAATGGGTACGGTTTTGCGGGTGACAACGAAATCCGGGTTGCCGCAGTCGGTGATTTTTGAAGGTTCGTTGGTGATTTTGCAGTCGGGAAGCAGGTGCGACAAGAGTTGTTCTAAATCAGCGCGAAAGGTGTGTTCGCTGGTGTGGCCGTCTGCCAAGCGTGAATTAATCTTGTCGATATACTGAATAACATTCATGGTCTACGTGTTCCAACATGTAACTCGTACCTAATCTGGCACAAGGGCTTAATATATAGCTATATCATCCTGTTTTTGTTGCTTAAAACAGGCGTTAACTATTCGCTCGGCGGCAGACTCAACTGTTTCATTTTGGCAGGGTGGCTCGCCAGGAAAAAGCTTAGATCTGAAATGACCTGCTAAAGGGGGGAGTTGGGCAATAATGGCTTTTATGGCTGGGTTTTCGATGGCGGTTAATTTGATCAGCTGCTCTAATCCTGCTTTTGCAACGGCATAGGCGCCATAATAGGCATTGGGTTTTTGTACGGCTTGATCGGAAATAGCTACTAACCAGGCCTGGTTGTCTTTATCGTGACCGGCTGTCAGTTTGGGCAAACAGCTTTGGATCAGATGGAAATTGGCATTCAGATTGGTTTGCATCACCTCATACCATTGCAGAGGATCAAAATGCTCGATGGGTGTGAGTGCCGGTAGGATCCCTGCATTCAGAAATACGCCATCTAGTTGCTTAAATTCAGCTAGTCCTGATTCAAGTTGCATGAACTCGTCTTGAGCAGAACCGGCTAAATCCATTGGAAAAAGATAAACATTGCCCCAGTTGTCTGCCGCCAATTCATCATAAAGTTGATTAAGTGCTTTGAGTTCTTTATCAATCAAAATAAGTTGATGATTTTGTTGGTGTAGTGCTTTGGCTAATGCTTGGCCTAAACCATGCGCTGCACCGGTAATTAAAAAGGTTTTTTGAGTGGAAATATCATTCATAACAATGGGTTAACCTGTTTTGTTAAAAATTGAGTTATATCATAGGGTGTTCTAAAAATATAATCAGCTTGATCGAGATTAGTCATTTTTTCAGGTGGCATATAGCCAAACAACACCGCACCTGTTTGCATACCCGCATTGATACCCGCCTCGATATCACGTGGATGATCGCCAAGGTATAAGCAGCGTTCAGGATCAACCCCACATTCTGATGCGGCCAATAACATAGGTTCAGGATCGGGCTTTCTCACTGCCAAGGTGTCGCCACAAATGACCGTTTTCGGTGCGCTGGGAAAACTAAAGTGATTTAATAAGTGTTCGGTTAAGCCTTGCGGTTTGTTGGTCACAATACCCCAAGGCATGTTAATCTCGGCTAAATGAACCAGGCCTGCTAACAAGCCAGGAAACACCTGGGTATGCAGGTGAATGTGTTGTTTATAAAGGTCTAAAAAAGCTTGGCGGTGTTGTTCAAATGCCTCAATATCGTTTGGATTAAATGCGAGGGCAGTGACCGCTGCGCCACCTTGTGATACGGTGTTACGAACCCGATCATAGCTTGGCGGGGTCAGTTGATGTTGTTCACACAATAAATTGAGCGCATAACTAAAATCATACGAGGTATCAAGCAGGGTGCCATCCAAATCAAACAGCACACAATCGAAGGGTTGAGTCTTTATGGTCATGACTATACTTTTTTGAAGGCCATTAAATAATTAATGCTTAAATCATCGTTAAGCCGATAGCGCTTAAGAATGGGATTAAATTCCATACCCGCCGTGCTTTGCATCACCAGGCCTACTTGTCGTCCCATCTGGGTTAGTTCACTGGGTTTAATGAACTTATCATGATGATGCGTACCACGAGGAACCAAGTTCAGCACATACTCAGCGGTAATCACCGCTAACAACAGGGATTTATTGGAGCGGTTGAGTGTTGAACAAATCACCCAGCCACCTGGCTTAACGGCTTTGGCACAGGCGTGCAAAATGGCTTGCGGATCAGGCACATGTTCCAGCATTTCCATACAGGTCACCAAATCATAGTGTTCAGCGTGCGCCTGCGCATGGTCGGCCACATCTTCTAGCACATAGTTCACCTTAACCCCGCTATCTAGCGCATGCAAACGGGCGACTTGTAACAGGTCATCTGCGAGATCTAATCCAGTTACGTCTGCGCCAGCTTGCGCCATGGCTTCAGCTAAAATTCCGCCACCACAGCCAACATCGAGGATTTTTTGTGCCGGAAAATCTTGATGCAGTTGAATAAAGTCCATTCGTAATGGGTTAAGTTTATGCAGTGCATTAAACTGACCATTTGGATCCCACCATTGGTGCGCTTGTTGATTAAATAAATTTATTTGTTGCACATCGACGTTTGCTGACTGTGACATCTTGTTATCCTTAGCGGCCTAAAAGCGTGCACATAGTTTAGCGAAACTCCGCTGGCTTGTCTTTTTTTCTGTTGTTAGGACTGGGGATATTGCAGCGAAATAGGGTATAATTCATATTTATGTCAAATTAATCAAAAGTGGATGCGGCATGTCGGAATTTGCACGTGAAATACATCCCATTTCCTTAGAAGAGGAAATGAAGCAGTCTTATCTTAGTTATGCAATGAGCGTCATTATTGGGCGCGCGTTACCTGATGTTCGTGATGGTCTAAAACCCGTGCATCGTCGTGTATTGTATGCGATGAATGAATTGCACAATGACTACAATAAGCCCTATAAAAAATCGGCACGTGTTGTAGGTGACGTAATTGGTAAATACCATCCTCATGGTGATACGGCCGTTTATGACACGATTGTACGTATGGCGCAGCCATTTTCATTGCGCTATATGTTGGTTGATGGTCAGGGTAACTTTGGTTCGATTGATGGTGATAACCCCGCCGCAATGCGTTATACCGAAGTACGGATGGCTAAAATCGCCCATGAACTATTAGCAGATCTTGATAAAGAGACGGTTAATTTTACGCTTAACTATGACGGTTCTGAATCTGAGCCGAATGTATTGCCAAGTCGCATCCCCAATTTGTTGGTCAATGGTTCAGCTGGTATTGCAGTTGGTATGGCGACTAATATCCCACCACATAACCTCACTGAAACCATTAATGCCTGTTTAGCTTATGTTGACAACCCGGATATTGATGTCGCCGGCTTAATTGAGCATTTGCCAGGCCCTGACTTTCCTACCTATGGCATTATCAACGGTACGCGGGGGATTCGTGAAGCCTATGAGACGGGACGAGGTCGCGTACAAATTCGCGCTAAAACCCAAATTGAAACCGATAAATCTGGCAAACAAACTATCATTGTCAATGAAATACCTTATCAGGTTAACAAGGCTAAGTTGATCGAGCGGATTGCCGAGCTGATTAAAGAAAAGAAAATTGACGGCATTACCGCACTACGTGATGAGTCAGACAAAGATGGCATGCGGATTGTGATTGAATTGCGTCGTGGGGAAAACGCCGATGTAATGATTAACAACCTTTATAAGTTAACCGCCATGCAAACCGTGTTTGGTATTAATATGGTGGCGCTGATTAATGGCCAACCCAAGCTACTTAATTTATTAGAGATTATTCAAGCCTTCGTGCGTCATCGTCGTGAAGTGGTGACCCGTCGCACTATTTTTGAATTGCGCAAAGCACGAGAGAAGGCACATTTGTTAGAAGGCCTTGCCGTCGCCTTGAGCAATATCGACGATATGATCGAGCTGATTAAGTCTTCTGCAACCTCGCAAATCGCTAAAGAGCGGATGCTTGAACGTGATTGGCCAGCTGGGCATGTACTGCAATTATTAGAACGTGTAGAAGCAAAAGATACCCGCCCAGAAGACTTAGCGGCTGGTTTTGGTATGGTGTCGGCAGACAGCTATCGCCTATCGCCAGTACAAGCGCAAGCCATTTTAGATATGCGTTTGAATCGCCTCACCGGGTTAGAGCAAGACAAAATTCTTGAAGAATACAAAGCACTGATTGCGAAGATTTTTGAATTCCTGGAGATTTTGCGCAACCCAGATCGTTTAACTGAAGTAGTCCGCGAAGAACTCATTGCGGTTAAAGAGGAATATGGCGATGCGCGTCGGACTGAAATTGATCACGCTTATTTAGATCTTGATGAAGAGGACTTAATTGCGGTTGAAGATCGTATTGTCACCCTTTCGCAAGATGGCTATATTAAAACCCAGCCTTTAAGCGATTATCGCGCCCAAAAACGCGGAGGGCGTGGTAAGTCAGCGACCGCAATGAAAGAAGCGGATGAAGTGGGTCAAATTTTGGTTGCTAGCACCCATGATATGTTGTTGTGTTTCTCTAATCGCGGCAAGCTGTATTGGAAAAAAACCTGGCAACTGCCGTTAGCAGGGCGCGGTGCCCGTGGCAAACCCATAGTGAATGTGTTCCCATTGGACGAGGGCGAAAATATTTCCGCTATTCTTCCCGTCAGCGAGTTTGATAATGATCATTTTGTGTTTATGGCCACCAAGCATGCGATTGTTAAACGCGTAAAATTGGCTGATTTTTCTCGTCCTCGTGCGAATGGCATTATTGCACTAGATTTGCTAGACGGTGACGAATTGGTAGGCACCGCACTGACAAATGGCGAGCAAGAAGTTATGCTTTTTGCGGATGGTGGTAAGGCTATCCGCTTTAAAGAAAGTGATGTTCGGGTGATGGGTCGACAGGCTCGCGGCGTGCGTGGCATGAAGCTCGCTGAGGGACAAGCGGTGATTTCAATGCAAATTGCCCAAGCTAATACCCTGATTTTGACTGCAACAGAGCATGGTTTTGGCAAGTGTACGCCAGTTGATGACTATTCAACCATTAATCGAAGCGGTCAGGGGGTTATTTCGATCAAAACCACCGATCGCAATGGTAAAGTCGTTGCTGCGGTAGCCGTCACACCTGATCAAGAGGTTGTATTAATTACCAATAAAGCCACCTTAGTTAGAACACGTGTCGCCGAGATTTCAGTCGTTGGACGCAATACGCAAGGTGTAAAACTTATTAATGTTGGAACAGATGAATGGGTAGTCGGGCTGGCTGTAGTAGATATGTCAGATGACGATGACGAGCAACCCTTGCAACAACAGGAACAAGAACAATAATGGCACGGACATTTAACTTTAGCGCGGGACCGGCAATGTTGCCGGAACCCGTCATGCAGCAAGCACAGATTGAATTTTTGGATTGGCATAATACGGGCATGTCGGTGATGGAAATGAGTCATCGCTCGCAAGATTACATGGCGATGGCGCATCAAACCGAACAGACCTTACGTGACATCATGGCGATACCTGATAACTATAAGGTTCTGTTTATGCATGGTGGTGCGTCGTTACAGTTCAGTGCCATTCCGCTCAACCTAGCTGATAGCGGTGATGTGGTCGACTATTTTAATACGGGTGTGTGGTCTGCTAAAGCAATAAAAGAGGCCAGTCGTTATGCGCAGGTCAATGTGGTATGTGAAAATCATGCGATGATACCTGATCAAGCTGAGTGGAAAATTTCAGCAAATGCTAAATATATTCATTACACCGCTAATGAAACCATTGGTGGCCTAGAGTTTTTAGATGTGCCCGATCTTCCAGAGGAGACGCCGCTGATTGCTGATATGTCTTCTACTATTTTGTCGCGACCAATAGATGTGTCAAAGTTTGGCATGATATATGCCGGTGCGCAAAAAAATATTGGACCAGCCGGCCTGGCCATCGTTATCGTTCGGGAAGACTTAGTGGGCAAAGCGCGTGATATCACACCAACCTTGTTGAATTGGCAAACCTACGCTGAAAACGATTCAATGTTTAATACACCAGCGACCTATTCTTGGTATTTAGCAGGCCTGGTGTTTGATTGGATTAAGCAGCAAGGCGGTGTGGCAGCGATGGCTGAACATAACCAAACCAAAGCCTACCGCCTTTATCAAGCAATTGATTCTATCGATTTTTATAACAACCCTGTCCCAAAAGAACAACGCTCTTGGATGAATGTACCTTTTACATTACAAGATCCATCGCTTGATAGTACCTTCTTAAAAGAGTCGCACGCAGCCGGCCTGCTCAATCTGAAAGGTCATAAGCTGGTCGGTGGCATGCGAGCGAGTATTTATAATGCCATGCCACAAGAGGGTGTGGACGCGCTAATTGACTTTATGCGCGACTTTGCCAATCGTTACGCTTAGGGGGTAGGGCGTGACAACAGAAGCAGAACAACTTCTTCAGATTCGTCAACAAATCGATACGATTGATGAACAAATTCAGCAACTTATCACTGAGCGTGCTTTATGTGCTAAACAGGTTGCGGACATTAAGACCCAAGGGGGTCAGGTCGAAGCCGTTTTTTATCGTCCTGAGCGGGAAGCGCAGGTTTTGCGTGCTGTCAAACAACGTAATACTAGCGTATTGTCCGATGATGATATGGCCAGACTTTTTCGCGAAATTATGTCGGCCTGTTTAGCATTAGAGCAGCCATTAAAAGTTGCTTATCTGGGTCCAGAGGGAAGCTATACTCATGCAGCCGTGCTAAAACAGTTTGGTAGTTTTGCACAACCTGTACCGGTATCAACCATAGAAGATGTGTTTAAGGTTGTGGCGACACAGCAAGTTGATTATGGTGTCGTGCCTCTAGAAAACTCTACTGAAGGTGCGGTCACCAGCACACAGGATTGTTTAATAAGTACGCCAGTTACAGTGACGGGGGAAGTTGAGTTACCCATCCATCATTGTTTATTGGGGCAGTCAACTCAGCTACATGACATCACAAAGGTGTTAGCCCATCCGCAAGCCTTAGGGCAATGTCGTACTTGGTTGCGCAATAATCTGCCCGGTGTCCAACTCGAAGCGGTCGATTCAAATGCGCTAGCAGCCAAAATGGCGCAGGCGCATACTGAAGTCGCTGCCATTGCTTCAGAGCAAGCGGCATCGCTTTACCAACTAAATATCCTGAAATCCCATATCGAAGATGCCCAAAACAACACCACCAAGTTTTGGATAATTGGTCGTCATGCGCCTACGCCAAGTGGTGAAGATAAAACCGCGCTTATATTGTCCCTCGCTAATGAAGCTGGCGCACTTTCACGTATCCTAGAAAGCTTTGCAAAACGCAATATCAGCATGACGCGTATTGTGTCACGCCCAGCTATTGAACAAAAATGGGAATATCTATTTTATATCGATATTACAGGGCATCAACAGGATCCTGCCGTTGCTGAAGCCTTAGCTGAAGTACAGGCTAATGCTCGTTTTTTCAAACTATTGGGTTCTTACCCAGTATCACCTCTTAATTAAAACTAGGAGAGCGCAAGCTTATGGCTATTGTTGATCAAGCCTTACCCCATATCACCAATATTAGCCCGTATATTCCTGGCAAACCCGTATCCGAGTTACAGCGTGAATTGGGTCTATCACAGATTACAAAATTAGCCTCTAATGAGAATCCACTGGGCGTGAGTACGAAGGTAGAGAAGGCCGCACAGGCCGCGCTCAAAACGCTGGGGCGCTATCCAGATGGCAATGCCTATTATCTACGTTCCGCGATTGCTGAGTTTACACAGCGCGCACTTGATGAAGTCATGGTAGGCAATGGCTCTAATGAATTGCTTGAGTTTGTAGGGCGTGTATTTGCAGGCCCTGGTGATGAAATTATCTTTTCGCAATATGCTTTTGCAGTTTATGCTATCACGGCTCAAATTGTTGGCGCTACGCCAGTGCAAGTGCCGGCCAAAGATTATGGCCATGATTTAGACGCAATGGCAGCGGCGATTACTTCTAAAACCAAGGTGATTTATTTAGCTAATCCAAATAACCCGACGGGCAGTTTTTTTAATGCGCAGGCTTTGGATGCCTTTATGCATAAAGTACCGGCTAATGTGGTGGTGGTTTATGACGAAGCCTATCTTGAGTATGTTGAACGGGATGATGCGCCATCGGGTCTTGAGTTATTAAACGCTTATCCCAATGTTATTGTCACGCGCACTTTTTCAAAAGCCTATGGTTTAGCAGCCCTGCGCGTTGGTTATTTACTAGCCCAGTCAGAGGTGGTGGGCTTGCTTAACCGTGTTCGCGCGCCCTTTAATGTTAATGAGTTATCCCAAGTTTGTGCAGTGGCTGCACTGGGTGACCAAGACTTTGTGACAGCATCAGTGGCGTTAAATAAGCAAGAGCGTGCTAAAGTCGAAGCGGCTATTAGTCAGATGGGCTATCATCCATTGCCCTCTGAAGGTAATTTTATATGTGTAGATATGGGAACCGATGCCGCCAATATTAATCAGCAATTACTAAAGTTAGGGGTTATTGTTCGCCCAGTGTCTAATTATGGCATGGCCAATTTTTTACGTATTTCTATAGGTACTGAGGCTGAAAATGCTCACCTGATTTCAGCTTTGGCACAGGTGAACTAATTGCATCAAATTCAACGTCTTACAGTTATAGGGGTAGGCTTAATAGGTGGTTCGTTTGCCCTTAAGCTTAGAGAACTAGGCCTAGTTCAAGATGTCGTTGGCTGCGGTCGCAACACTGACAATCTTGATAAAGCACTGGAATTAGGCGTGATTGATCATGCTGTTACCGATCCCACTGTTGCCGTCGCTGGAGCCGATCTTGTTTTATTGGCGGTTCCATTAGGAAGTATCGCGCCTATTTATCAACAAATTCAACCCTTTTTAGCGCCTAATGCCGTAATAACCGATGTAGGTAGTGCAAAAGCCAGTGTTATTAATGAAATAGCTGACTTGATAGGGGAATGTCCGACGCAATTTGTACCAGGGCACCCTATAGCTGGTCGAGAGCAGAGTGGGGTTGCTGCAGCGGATAATGAACTCTTTAAGGCACACCGTGTTATTTTGACGCCATTAGAACATACTTGTCCTGAAGCCTTGGCGCGTGTTAAAGCATTATGGCAAGCCGTTGGTGCACAGGTTTCAGAAATGACAGCCTGTTACCATGATGAGGTTTTTGCCGCAACCAGCCATCTACCTCATTTATTAGCATTTGCACTTGTTGATATGCTTAATGAGCATCCAGAACTGGGGAATGTGTTTCAGTACACAGCAGGTGGGTTTAGAGACTTCACCCGAATTGCATCGAGTGATGCCGATATGTGGCGAGATATTGCAGTTCAAAACCATCATGCTATTATCAAGTGGCTTGAAGCTTATCAGGCCGAACTTGCCAAACTTGCACAACTATTAACAACTCAAAATGGCGATGAACTTCATCAGTTGTTTAGCGCCGCAAAAGCGGCGCGTGATAAACATATTGTTAATCGCACTGCATAATATTTCTCAATTTAATTTTAAAAGTATTGATTAAGACTATGAAAAATTTACGTTTTATTGTACATCCTGGTGGAAAGCTAACTGGTCGTATCCGTGTGCCAGGTGATAAATCTATTTCACATCGCAGTATTATGCTGGGATCGCTTGCAGATGGGGTTACTGAGGTTAGCGGCTTTTTAGAGGGTGACGATGCCTTAGCAACATTGAAAGCTTTTCAGGCAATGGGTGTTGAGATAACGGGTCCTACTAATGGTAAGGTGACTATTAAAGGTGTCGGTATGAAAGGGCTAAAGCAGCCAGCAGACTCTTTGAATATGGGTAATTCTGGTACTTCAATGCGGTTGTTGAGTGGTATTGTCGCCGGCCAAGGCTTTAGCTGCACCCTAACGGGTGATGCCTCACTGAGCAAGCGCCCAATGAAGCGGGTTATTGATCCATTAACCTTGATGGGTGCAAAGATTGCAAGTCAAGATAAGGGCTTGCCCCCATTAACCATTCTGGGTTCAAGCCGACTTAAAGCCATTGATTACTCGCTTCCTATGGCGAGTGCTCAGGTTAAATCATGTGTGCTACTTGCAGGCCTTTATGCTGAAGGGGAGACCCGCGTGGTTGAACCAGCGCCTACCCGTGATCACACTGAGCGCATGCTGCGTGGCTTTGGGTATCAAGTAGAATCGACTAAGTTGGATGATTTAGCGACGGAAATTCGCTTGAGCGGCGGGGGTAAATTAACCGCGACGCAAATTGATGTGCCATCAGATATTTCATCGGCGGCTTTTTTTATGGTGGCGGCGTCGATTGCACCGGGTTCAGATCTTGTTATAGAGCATGTAGGGATTAACCCCACACGCACCGGTGTGATTGATATTTTGAAGTTGATGGGAGCTAATATTGTCCTTGAGAATGAGCGCGAAGTAGGGGGAGAACCTGTGGCGGACATTCATGTATGTGCAGCACAATTACAAGGTATTGCTATACCAGAGCATTTAGTGCCTTTAGCAATTGATGAGTTTCCTGTTCTTTTCGTGGCCGCATCGGCAGCAGAGGGACAAACTATTTTGACAGGTGCCGAAGAATTACGTGTAAAAGAATCGGACCGTATCCAAGTTATGGCTGATGCGTTACAGGCAGTCGGTATTGATGCCAAGCCAACAGCAGATGGCATGATTATTAATGGCGGTACTCAACGTCCTCAGTCCGCTGCAATAATCAGTCATCATGATCATCGTATTTCAATGGCGATGACAGTAGCAGGTTTGCGAGCAGTAGCCCCGATTAGTATTGATGACTGTGCAAATGTGAATACATCTTTCCCAAAATTTGTTGAGCTTGCGCAATCAATCGGTTTAATGGTAGAGGCCAAGGAGGCGTAATTAATGAGTAAAATCATTACGGTAGATGGTCCAAGTGGCGTCGGCAAGGGAACATTATGTCAACATTTATGTAAATTAACCGGCTTTCATTTTTTAGACAGCGGTGCGATATACAGAAGTCTAGCTTATGGTGCGATAGATCAAGCACTAACCGAGAATGATGAAACAAAACTTGTTGAGCTTGCGCAAACATTACCTGTTGTGTTTAAAGACACGAAGGTTTTCTACCAGGAAAAGGATATTAGCCTAGCGATTAGAAATGAAGACGTCGCTGCAATGGCATCGAAAGTCGCTGCCATTGCGCCAGTGCGTGCTGCCTTATTACAGCGCCAAAAAGATTTTGCGCAGCGGCCTGGGCTCGTCGCAGATGGCCGTGATATGGGAACCGTTGTTTTTCCGCATGCCGATTTAAAGCTTTTTCTGACCGCTTCTGCAAGAATTCGCGCAGAAAGACGTGTTAATCAGTTGAAAAATCAAGGTCTTACTGCTAACATAGATCAGATAATTTTTGATATTGAAGCGCGCGATGAGCGGGATCGTAATAGATCTGTGGCGCCACTCGTGCCAGCTGAAGATGCTTTTGAGATTGACACCACATCTCTGAATATTGAGCAAGTGGTTGAAAAAGCAGCAGAAATTATTAAACAACTCGATATACTTTAACTAGGATTGATGATTGGGGAATCAATCTAATCTAAACTGACCCGAGTAAACATATTTGTCCCCAATTGATTGTTTAATCGGCTATGTAAATTAAAATTTTGGTAATCCACTAATGAGCGAAACTTTTGCACAATTATTTGAAGAATCTCTTCAGCTTGACCGCTTCCAATCGGGTGCGTTAATTATTGGTACAGTTGTAAGCATTGATAAAGAAACCGTAATGGTTGATGCTGGCATGAAATCTGAGTCAGCAATCCCTAAAAAGCAATTCGAAGATGCCCAGGGTAATCTAGAAGTTGCAGTAGGTGATGAAGTTGAAGTATGCCTTGAAGCACTTGAAGATGGCTTTGGCGAAACCCGTTTATCACGTGAAAAAGCGAAGCGTGCTAAAACTTGGGATCGCTTGGAAGCAGCTATTGAAGATAACGAAACTGTTAACGGTCTTATCACTGGTAAAGTCAAAGGTGGCTTGACGGTCGATGTAGAAGGTGTACGTGGTTTCCTACCTGGCTCATTAGTGGATACTCGCCCAGTTCGTGACTTTGGCTTCCTTGAAGGTAAAGAAGTAGAGTTAAAACTTGTTAAAATCGACCGTAAGCGTAATAACGTTGTTGTGTCTCGCCGTGCCGTGATTGAGCAGGAAAACAGTGCTGAACGTGAAGCACTATTGGCGAATATGGAAGAAGGTTCTGTACTTAAAGGTATCGTTAAGAATCTTACTGACTACGGTGCCTTCATCGATTTGGGCGGCGTAGATGGTTTATTGCATATTACGGATATGGCATGGCGCCGAGTTAATCATCCATCTGAAATTGTACAAGTTGGTGATGAAATCGAAGTTAAGGTACTTAAGTTTGATAAAGAGCGTAACCGTGTGTCACTAGGTCTAAAACAAATGGAAGAAGACCCATGGTCAGATATGGTTGCTCGTTACCCAATCGGTTCTGAAACCGGTGGCAAGGTTGCTAATATCACTGACTACGGTGCGTTCATCGAAATCGAAGACGGCATTGAAGGTCTAGTACATACATCAGAGCTTGATTGGACAAACCGTAACATCCACCCATCTAAGGTTGTTCATTTGGGTCAAGAAGTACGTGTGAAGATCCTTGATGTTGATCAAGAGCGTCGTCGTATTTCTTTAAGTATTAAGCAATGTACTGTTAATCCATGGGAAGGCTTTGCCGCGACCCATAACAAGGGTGACAAAATTGCTGGCAGCATCAAATCTATCACTGACTTTGGTATCTTTATCGGTTTAGATGGTGGCATTGATGGTCTAGTTCACCTTACAGATATTTCTTGGGCACAAAATGGCGAAGAAGCTATTCGTGATTTCAAAAAAGGTGATGAATTAGAAACAATCATCCTTTCGATTGACCCAGAAAGAGAGCGTATTTCGCTAGGTCTTAAACAACTAGAACAGGATCCTTTCTCACAGTATGTTGCAGCTAACGGTAAAAATAGTATCGTTACCGGTGTTGTGAAAGCCGTTGATGAAAAAGGTGCAGTAATTGATCTTGCTGATGAAGTAGAAGGTTACCTACGTGCGTCAGAATTAAATGAAGACACACGTGATGCCTCTTCAGTGCTTAAAGTAGGCGACAAGGTTGAAGCGAAGATCACTAACATTGATCGTAAGAGCCGCAATCTATCGCTTTCTGTCAAAGCTAAAGATGCGCAAGAAGAAGCTGATGCGATTAAAGGTTACACATCTAATCAGGAAACAGCATCAAACACCTTAGGTGACTTGCTGAAAGGTCAGTTATAATTCTGACACTGTTCGTGAACAAACCAGCTTAAACGCTGGTTTGTTTTTTTACAAAGCAGCCTAGCTGTAATTTATGAACTGTTCGGAATGCCTGTCAAATGACTAAATCAGAGTTAATTGAACTCATTTCTCGTAAACAAACGCAACTCACTCACAATGATGTAGAATTAGCGGTAAACCAGATTGTTGATGTTATGATTGCTGCAATGGCTGCAGGCGAGCGCATTGAGATTCGTGGTTTTGGTAGCTTCAGTTTACATCATCGCCAAGCTAGGCTAGGGCGTAACCCTAAAACGGGTGAAACGGTTGCTTTACCTGAAAAGCGGGTGCCTCACTTTAAGCCAGGTAAAGAGTTACGTGAACGTGTAGATGAGTCTAAATTTCATGCTGATATACTTTGTTGATTAGGATAATGCCATGCGTCGTTTTATAAGCTTGATTAGTTTTGCACTCTTTTTGCTTCTAGGCGTTTCGTTGGCGTTATTTAATCCACACCCAGTGATGTTTGATTATTTTTTTGCTCAAGCATCACTGCCACTTTCTATTCTATTGGCGTTAAGTTTTTTAATTGGTTTATTTCTAGCTGGTCTACTACTAAGTACCAAACTTTGGGCTACCCAATGGCAGTTAAAAAAATCAATCAAAAAGCTTAAGCAGCAAGATGCTGAAATACTTCAGCTTAAAAAAAATATTAATCACCTAGAGGCGCAAGCAGAATTGCAGCATGTAGAGCCGCAGATTTCTGACGCTAAAGGCCTCGTGCAATCGCACCACTAAAATTGGCAATTCTATGGCAAAAACACCTTTTTCTCCTGTTATCGTAGCCCTTGATTTCCCTACTGTCGCTTTAGCCTTAGCGTTTGTTGATCGTCTAGATCCATCAGAATGTCGTCTTAAAGTGGGTAAAGAGCTATTTGCTTTAGGCGGACCAGATTTAGTGGTCGCGCTCCAAACAAGAGGTTTTGATGTTTTTGTTGATCTAAAGTATCACGATATTCCTACAACGGTCGCTAAAGCCTGTCGCGTTTTAAGTGATTTAGGGGTCTGGATGCTGAATGTGCATAGCCTAGGTGGACCTAAAATGATTCAAGCTGCGCGTGATGCGATTGAACAATCGGGACATCCTACTTGGCTTATTGCTGTCACGATCTTAACCAGTTTTGATCAGCAACAATTAAATGCTATTGGCTTGAAGGGTTCTGTTGCTGAAAATGTTAAACGTCTTGCTGGTTTAGCTGCATCATCTGGTGCACAGGGCGTAGTTTGTTCTGCGTTAGAGGCAGAGATGCTGCGTGCATCATTCGATCAAGATTTTCAACTGGTTACCCCTGGCATTCGTTTAGCAAATGCCAGGGCTGACGATCAGCATCGTATCATGACACCTGAAAATGCGATTCGTGCTGGTTCAAGCTACTTGGTGATCGGTCGTCCAATCACTCAAGCGGATGACCCTCTAGCGGTATTATCACAGATTAATCAAACCATTCTTAACTAGTCAAATATCTTGCCTTAGATATTGTTTAATCATGGGTTTTGGTTGCAAACCCATGTCTATCCTCTTATAATCACGCCTTTCGAGTTTTAGTGCTCGGATTCCTTGCTTCACTCAAACTTCTGCTTTGGCAGGTTGGGGAGGCTCTTTAGAACCAAAAGGAGAGACCATGCGTCATTATGAAGTAGTATTTTTAGTTCATCCAGATCAAAGTGAACAAGTACCGGCGATGATTGAACGTTACCGCGCAATCATCGAGCAAGATGGTGGTAAAGTCCACCGTTTAGAAGATTGGGGTCGTCGCCAATTAGCTTATACCATCGAGAAAGCCCACAAGGCACACTATATTCTAATGAATATTGAGTGTACGCAGGCGGCTTTAGACGAGCTAGATAGTGCGTTCTATTATAACGACGCTGTATTACGCAATATGTTTATTAAGCGTAATGAAGCGATTACTGAACCCTCATTAATCGCTGGCAAAAAAGATGATCGCAATGAAGCGGTTAGCGCTTAATAATTAAGGAGTTGTAACATGGCTAGAAATTTTGGACGTAAAAAGTTTTGTCGCTTTACTGTAGATAATGTAAAAGAAATTGACTACAAAGACTTGGATACCTTGAAGGCCTACATTACTGAAACAGGCAAAATCGTACCCAGTCGTATTACAGGTACGAGCGCAAAGTATCAACGTCAATTAGCGACCGCTATCAAGCGCGCACGTGTATTGGCGTTATTGCCTTATACAGATCAACATAAATAATTGTTAAAACCATGATTGCCTTAGCCAATTATGTAATGCGCGGTCCGCTGCAAGCCTATGGCGTAGTGGTAATGGCCGCAATTTTGGCTATTTTCTTCAGTCCCATAGGTATTCTAGCTGGGATTGTTATTGCCTTGGTTACGCTGCGGGTTGGCGTAATTGATGGCGCCAAGACCATGGCTGCGGCAGCGCTGGTGCATTTGATTTTAACCTCGTTTATGAGTGGCAGTTTTGCACCAGGCCTGGTTGTTGTGATCGAGTTTATGTTACCCATTTGGGTGATTGCTGTTGTTCTTCGCAATACGAACTCGTTAGGCTTAGCACTTCAGGCTACTGCGTTCTTAGCGGGTGCCGGTCTTGTGCTAGCCCACCTAATGATAGGCGATTTAGCACAATGGTGGCTAAATTTATTCAATGAAGTAGCGCGCCCAATGCTTGAAGAAGCAGGTGTGAGCTATCCCATTGAAACGATTGAACAAATGACAAAGATGATTACGATGTTGCTTGCTATGTTTGCGGCATTGTTATGGTTCGGTCAGGTTCTAATTGCGCGTTGGTTACAGGCCGCACTCTATTACCCAGGGCAGTTTCAAAAGGATTTTCATCGTTTGACACTGCCAAAACCTGTGGCATGGACAACATTTGGCATTGCACTGGCGAGTTTGTTTATGAACGAATGGACTGGTGGTTTGTTAGGCAATTTATTTGGTTTATTAACAATAATTCTCATGTTTCAAGGTATTGCAATTATTCACCATGGGGTGCAAGTTAAACAAGCATCAAGTGGTTGGTTAGTTGCCATGTATATTTTATTGCTTGTGTTTCCACAAGCGGTTTTAGTTTTAGCAATCATCGGCATGGCGGATACATTCAGTGATTTTCGCAGCCGATGGGAGCCGAGTAATTAAAGGATTTCAGAATGAACGTTATTCTGCTAGAAAAAGTACAAAACTTAGGTGGGTTAGGTGAGCAAGTGACTGTTAAGTCTGGTTATGCGCGCAATTTCTTAATTCCACAAGGTAAAGCAAAACCTGCTACAAAAGACAATGTTGCTGAATTTGAAGCTCGCCGTGCAGAGTTAGAAAAAGAAGCCGCTGAAGCTTTAGCATCTGCTCAAGCTGTTTATGAAAAAATGAATGGTTTGGTAATTAAGGTTGAAGCAAGTGCCGGTGATGAAGGTAAGTTGTTTGGCTCTATTGGTACACAAGACATTGCTGATGCATTAAGTGCCTCAGGCTTTAGTGTAGAGCGTCGTCAAGTTCGTTTACCAGAAGGCCCTATGCGTCATACAGGTACATTCGAAATTGACATTCAATTACACACAGATGTAGTAGCTGCTGTCAATGTAGAAGTTATCGCTGCTTAAGCATTAATCTTTTACAGAAAAAACCGAGCAATGGCTCGGTTTTTTTTTGCCATGTCTTTTATAATGACTGTTTTTGTAAGGCTTATTCTCTTTTTCTATGAATCCTACGTCATCCAATGAACTCTTCAAGTTGCCACCTTATTCAGAAGAAGCAGAGCAGTCAGTTCTTGGCGCACTAATGCTGTCAAAAGATATATTTGATGATATTTTTGGCTTAATAAATGAGCAGGATTTTTATACCAAACAACACCAACTTATTTATAACGCTATTTATAGTCTAGCTCAGCGAAATAGTGCTGTTGATTTAGTGACACTGATTAGTCACTTAGAAAGTCAAAATCTGCTAGATGAGGTAGGGGGTCGTGATTATTTAGCTGACCTAGCCACTAACACGCCTGGACCGAGTAATGCGGTGTTTTATGCCCGCATAGTGCGTGACAAATCTATATTGCGTCAGTTAATTGCGGCGTCTAACGACATCGCATCATCTTGTTATAACAGTCAAGGTGCAACCACCCGCGATATATTAGACTCGGCTGAAGCCAAGATCCTGGCCATTGCCGAGCATGGTTCAGGTAAACAACGCCAATATATGACCATTGACGACTTACTTGGTAGTGCCATGATCCGTTTGGATGAAATTTTTAATACTGAAGGAAATATCACCGGTATTGCAACCCATCTAACCGCATTTGATGACATGACGTCGGGCTTACAACGTGGCGATTTAATTATTGTTGCTGGGCGTCCTTCGATGGGTAAAACAACCTTTTCTATGAATGTGGCTGAAAATGTAGCCACCAAAACGAAAGAGCCCGTTGCGGTTTTTAGTTTAGAGATGCCTGGCGAACAATTAGCCTTGCGTATGCTTAGCTCAATTGGCCGCATTGACTCTAAAAAAATGCGTACAGGCGATTTAAAGCCAGAAGATTGGAGCAATCTAAACTCAGCCGTTACACGCTTATCTTCATCGCAAATCTTTATTGATGATACCCCAGCGCTTTCTATTAACGAGTTGCGAGCGCGAGCAAGACGAATAGATAAAGATATCCGTGAGCAGCAACGTAAGGATGCGGCCGCAGCGGGTATTGCTGAAGATGAAGCTAAGATCAATGGCTTGAGTTTAATAGTGATAGATTACTTACAATTGATGCGCGGTTCAACCCAAACAGATAACCGTGTTAATGAGATTTCCGAAATATCCCGTGGTTTAAAAGCGCTTGCAAAAGAACTTAATATACCTGTGATTGCCTTATCCCAGCTTAATCGTAGTTTAGAACAACGTCCAAATAAGCGACCAGTGATGTCTGACTTACGTGAATCCGGTGCAATTGAACAGGATGCCGACTTAATCATCTTTATTTATCGAGATGAGGTTTACAATCCAGACAGTGAAGATAAAGGCACGGCGGAAATTATTATCGGCAAACACCGGAATGGGTCCATAGGAACACTAAGATTGACCTTTATTGGCCAATACACTCGCTTTGAAAATTTCGTTAATTTACATGATCAAGATAACCATTTTTAAAGACCCTTTTTATGACGCGACCTATTGAAGCTTTGATCAATTTGAATGCCCTTCAGCATAACCTGATACAGACTAAGAAAATAGTTGGTCAATCACGTGTATGGGCTGTAATTAAAGCTAATGGATATGGTCACGGGCTACTGCGCGTTGCAAAGGCATTAAATCAGGCTGATGGGTTTGCTGTGGCCTCAGTAGAGGAAGCCGTTACCTTAAGACAGGCTGGGTTTTTACATCCGATTCTGCTGCTAGAAGGCTTGTTTGACGCTGCTGAGTTACGTCTTGTGCTGCAGCACCGACTCGACATCGTGATACATAGTCAGCATCAGCTTGATTGGCTGCTATCTGATACCATTGAAGATCCGATTCATATTTGGCTAAAACTTGATACGGGTATGCATCGCTTAGGCTTTAATGACGAAGGCTTACATCAAGCTTTGTTTCGTCTTAAACATCATGCCCCGCATTTTAAATGCCATTTAATGTCTCATCTAGCCTGTGCAGAGCAGGTTCATTCACTAAATCAGTATCAACACCAACAACTTATTACTGCTAATGAACGTTACCAATATAGTTTAAGTTTGGCCAATTCTGCTGCGATTCAAACAGCACCCCATACGCATTTAAATTGGGTTAGACCAGGCATTATGCTGTATGGTGCTGGTATTTTAAAACCTCATACGCAAAACTTTAAGCCAGTGATGACCCTGGTCAGTCGTGTTATTGCGATTAAATGGATAGCCGAGGGTGAAGGGGTAGGCTATGGTCAAACTTGGCAAGCTACCCGGAAAACCTGTCTTGCAATCGTTGCGGTGGGTTATGGTGATGGTTATCCACGCCATGCAGAAAACGGCACGCCAGTGGTAATTAATAAAATTAGATGCCCACTTGTTGGACGGGTATCGATGGACATGATTACCGTTGATATTACTGATCATGCGAATGACATTCATTTGAATGATCCAGTGGAGCTGTGGGGGGAGCAGTTATCTGTAGATGAGGTTGCGCATCATGCAAACACTATTGGCTACGAACTCCTGTGCGGTATTACCCAGCGCGTCAAAATTAAAGAGCTAACTCAAGATGCAATATAAAGTAACACTTACCCATAGTGAACGTGCCTATGAGGGGTTTTTTCATTTAGACCGTTTGACTTATCGCCATAGTTTATATGCCGGGGGTCTTAGCCAACCGATTACCAGAGAATTGTTTCAGCGCGGCGAGGCCGTAGTCGTCTTGCTCTATGATCTTGAAGCACAACAACTCGTATTGGTTGAACAATGTCGGGCAGGGGCGTTAGCACATTTTCAAGATCAGCAGGCCTGGTTACTTGAACCCGTTGCAGGCATGATTGATGAAGGTGAAACAGCAATAGAGGCTGCGGTTAGAGAGGTGAAAGAAGAAGCGGGCTGCACGCTTGAACCTGATCAATTTCAATTTGTTGGTCAATTTTTTCCGAGTCCTGGCGGATCAAGCGAAATTCTGCATTTATTTGCTGCAGCAGTAAGCGTGGCGAATTTACCCAAATTTGCAGGCAACCAACAAGAAGTAGAAGACATACGATTAGTTACCCTTGATTTTCAGCAGGCAAGACAGGCTATCGAACAGGGTAAGCTCAATGTGGCTAGTACTTGGATTGCCTTACAGTGGTTTATATACCAATATTGGGGGAAATAGACTTTGTTAGAAAAGTTCAGATACGCAAAACCGGGTCCCACACTCCATAAACTCATGTCGATTATTGCTTGGCTCGCGGCTATTGCTTGGTTATATTTCACGCTGATCAGTCATGCGTTTATAGCACGTATCTTTACCGGCCAAACGGATTTGTTGGACTTAATACTAGGCCTGCCGCTTATTTTATCTTTAGCGGTTGTGATTTATGCCATGGCCTATTGGGCAACTAAAATCCTCGTGATTTATTGGAAACCTCATTGGCTTGCTTTTCCAGATGATCATTATGATGAATTTTGGCCGGATCCTAATGCGCCTGATAATACCTCAGAAACAACCGATTCCTGCGATTTAAACGCGAAAAATCAAGATAAAACTGATGCAGACTCAGCAAGATATGATGCAGTAAAAGATCACAAAAAAAGCCATAAAAGCAAATGATTTCAACAATCTACTGGCTTGAGTTAAATAAAATATTACGGCTAGCTTGGCCCATTTTAATCGCACAGCTTGCCCTGACAGGTTTAGGTGTGGTCGATACATTGATGTCAGGTTGGGTGGGCGTTGAAGATCTAGCTGCAATTGGTCTCGGTACCAGTATTTTACTGCCCGTGTTTATGTTTGCCACCGGTGTTTTGCTTGCTTTGACACCACTGACAGCGAAAGCATTAGGTGAAAATCAACCCCATAAAATCGCTACTCAGCTTCACCAAGGATTGTGGATCGCTATTCCAATTGGCTGGATTTGCGCGTTAATAATGTGGTTCCCGCATCCTTTGCTCAATTTATTGCAGCTTGATGAACGTGTTTATGAGCTGACGGTGGGATATTTATTTTGGGCAGCATTTGGCTTACCCGGAGTAACACTTTATCAGGTCTATCGTTTTTACTGGGAAGGGCTGGGCAAAACACTGCCTACACTTAGCTTCAGTGTCGCTGCTTTAATATTGAATATCCCTTTAAATGCCTTGTTTATCTTTGGATGGGGACCTATTGATGGTATGGGCGCAGTGGGGGCTGGTGTAGCGACCGCTATTGTGATGTGGTCGATGTTTTTTGTCGCCTTAATTTATGTACGCTTACATAAAGACTTCATACCCTATCGTCTTAATAAAGTACATAAACCAAGTTGGCGACAGGGTATTCAACCGATTTTGTGGCTAGGAATACCCATGGCATTTTCATTGTTATTTGAAGTCGGCATGTTTACTTTTATTGTGTTTTTTATTGCACCACTTGGCACAATTATTATTGGTGCACATCAAATTGCAATTAGTTTTACCTCGTTGTTATTTATGTTTCCGTTAAGTTTTGCAATGGCATTAACCATTAGAGTAGGCTATGCCTATGGACAGCGTGATTTGCAATTAATCGGCAAACTACTAAGGATGGGACTGGTAAGTGCATTTATTCTTGGGTTACTCTTATCCATCTTTACACTTACTAGCAGCCAGTATATTGTCCGTGCCTACACACAAAACCCAGACGTCATGGCCGTGGCCTTAATCCTATTTATTTTTGCAGCGGCTTATCAGGTCTTTGATGCCATACAAGTCACGGCGGCAGGTGCATTACGCGGTCTGCAGGATACGCAAGTGACCATGTGGGTAACTCTATTAAGTTACTGGATAATAGGCCTAGGACTGGGTTATTGGCTGGCGTTTATGCCCGATAGATTCGAACCTATGGGCGTGTTTGGGTTTTGGACGGGAATAATTATTGGGTTATCACTCGCTGCCTTATTGTTATTCTGGCGTTTGCGATGGTTGTTTAAACGACTTGTTGTGTAGTTTAGGCATCGTCGTTATTTGATTGTTTGGTGCTCAGCGATTCAACACGTTCCTTTTCTCTTGCATCATTCTTAAAAAACCAATAAAGTCCCAAAATAACACTCGTTACGATGGAAATGGCAATGACAGAGCCAAGCAACATGATACCCATGGCTTCAAAAACGTGACTTAATGTTATGTTCGTACCCATATAAATTTTGCTCAACTCCAGTAAAAAGTTTCATAAAGTAGTATTTTACAATAAAATACAGATGATAAATTTTAGAAATCATGCTGCCTGTCATTTAACCAAAATGGCGATCACTATTTAATTGAGTTAACACCACAGAGAGTCGCTATGTCTAAAAGTATTTCGCAACTTGCAGAAGAAGAACGCGCTAGACTATTAGAAGCTATTGAGACTCAAGCAAATCGCATCTCTACTAAACGCGATCCGGACCATACTGAGGTGAGCCTTTCAGATTGGCTTAATGCCGCAGAGAAAGTAATTCCACAATCAAACGAGTCTATTAAACCTGGTGCAAAGGTATATCAAGCAAGTCAACAGGAAACGACCGTAGCGAATAATAAAACGGAGCCGACTTGGGATGAGCTGTTTGATCAACAACCTAAAATGCACACCCGTGTTGCAACCGATCCAACGCCTTCGGCAACAAAAGCCACATCGAAAAAGCCGCGTCTAGCACGCTCTAATTCAGTAAAAAATTCTATAAAAAATCCGGCTAAAACTGGACCTTATTTTGGTGTTGTTGTGATGTTAGGTCTATTGTTAGCCATGACCGGTATCCTCTATTTAGCATACTTAATTATTAACGAAGAATTTGAACGATTTGAAACCATTTTAGTAGAGCAAGAAGCACAGATTTTGCAGCTAGAAACTCAGCTAATGGATACGCAGATGCTGCTAGAAGATCATGAAGATGCGCCAATCGTTATCAGTTTAATGGAACGATTGGCGGTATTAGAGGCATCGCAACCTATTTTGGGGCAGCCTTTGCCGGAGTCAGCTGTATCTCAAGAGCAACTAGACGCACTGGCAACAGCTCAGCAAAGATTACAGCAGCAACTTGAGCAAGCTTTAGCGACACCAACACCTCATTCACCACCGGATTTAATTGCACAACTTGACCAGCAGATCATCAAACGTATTCAAGAGCTGAGTCAACAGTCACCGCAGCATACAAATGGCTTGCCAGAGCTTGCTGAAATTGAAATTAGCGCCCCCAAGGCTCCCACCATGCCAACTGAACCAGTCATAGCCGAGGTTACGCTGACTGAGGAGCCCGCCAAAACCACTGAGGTTGCAGACGTCACAACCGCACCTTTGCATTCACCGCGGATCATGGATGATATTCGTTGGATAGAGCAACAGGCTGGATCGGATTTTGTCATTCAATTAGCA
Organism: Thiomicrospira sp. ALE5; assembly: GCF_900112445.1. Classification (GTDB taxonomy): domain Bacteria; phylum Pseudomonadota; class Gammaproteobacteria; order Thiomicrospirales; family Thiomicrospiraceae; genus Thiomicrospira. The sequence goes on from NZ_FOYY01000003.1 coordinate 242,560, forward strand.
GCCATGGTGCAAGCAGAACGTTTAGAGCAGATAATCCGTCAACATAACTTAACCCAAAGTCAAACACGCATCTTGCCGCAAGTACGCAATGGACAGACACGTTATATCCTTATTATGGGTAGCTATGATCAGCGTCGACAAGCAGTTGAAAAAGCGGATCTCATTAAAGATCAAACTGGCATTACACCTTGGGTCAGACGCGTTAACGACATTAATAGCGCAGTCCGTTAGGTTAGCGTTTGTTCAAACAAGGTAAGATCACAGTAACGCATACGCCTGACAACTCAGACTTCGAGTAGTTATCTAAAACCAAATGGCCTTTATGTCGTTTGGCAATTAAATCAGCTAAATAAAGCCCCAAACCTAAATGCGGTTCATCTTGTGTTAATGAATGCTCAGATTTGTCTAATCGTTGACTAAAAAACTCGTTTCTTGGGTCAACACCCAATGGCCATTTAGGACCTGTGTTACAAATACTGATCGCTAAATAGGTGCCTTGCATATCATTTTTTTGTAACTGACAATTGATTTGAATAGGGCGCTGACCATTATGGAATGAGACAGCATTATCAATCAACTTATCAAAGAGCTGTTCGAGTAAATACCCATCCGCCATGATGTTGACTTCGGCTGAGTCTAAAGGTTTAAAGTCGATATGCTGTTGACCTAGATAGTCAACTACCTGATAAAAATAATCATTGATACGAGCTGAAATATTGAGGGGCTGAAGCTGCGTATCTGCAATACTTTGTTTAAGATTTTGTGCTTCAGTTAAGCGTTGTGTCAGCGTGGTAATTTGACTAACGGCACTTAATAATGGTCGTTTTTGCTGTTCATCAATATTTAACCGAGCTAATGCAAGGTTTAAACGATTAAGTGGATTGTGAAGTTCATGATTGAGTGTACTCGGTAATGTGTTTAGATAACGCTGGTAATCGGCTAACTGATTAAATAATGCCGCAATGCCCTCACTGAGCTCATTCACTTCATCTTTAATGGGCAGCTGTGGTGAATGATAGCAGGCCTGGTTATAAGCCCGCAAATGCATAACACCGTCGTTTAAACTTGCATGAACCTGTTTAATACGCCAAGACACATGCGCCGCCATCACTAAAACAGCCAGCCCCCATATTATTAACAGGAGCATTAAGCCAAATAGAAAAGGGGACAGGCCACTAATCGATCGGTCAACGAGTGTTGTCAAGGTTTGTTCAAAAACCACACTGCCTTGATGTTGCTGACCATCGCTAGGATCACTAAAAACAAAAGGCGCACTACTCATTAAGCTGGCTGGAAATAAACCTTCTTGACGAATGACTTGCAATGTTTCACCTTGTAGACTTTGACGAATAAATTGATCAACTGAATCTGTATTAATCTTATCAGCCTGTTGATAAATGGGTTGCCAATGCAGCAAAAATCTTTGCCAAAATGCATCGATACCCTTTGAAGGCTGCGGATTTAACCAGCCGTGAACTGAAAAGACTTGACCTTGCTGATTAACCAACCAGATAGCCTGATGATCAATATCTAATCCCAACGTCTGATGTAATTGGTCAAGCTGGTGAGACCAATACTCGTTAATTTGCTGTGATGTTTTATCTTGTGCTTCCAGTTTACTGGCTGCTAATAGACGAGCTAAGGTGTTAACTTGCTTTAAATCATCTGAAATTTGATTGCTAAGTTGTTGATTTTGAATATCAAAACTGAGTTTAAAAACAAGGGCAGGTAACAAGGCCAATAGTAGCACAACCCATGCGAATTGCTGTTTTAGTGAGGCCTTTATCGGCGCCATTTATAGCCTCTACCATAGACATTTTGAATGGCATCAAATTGTGTATCTACCTTTCGAAAGGCTTGCCTAATCCGACAAATATGCGTATTGATAGTATTGCGTTCAACAACGCCTTGGGTTGCATGACGCAGCGCATCATAAGTGACGACCGTTTCAGCTGGTTGATTAGCAAAGGCTGTCAGCATTTCAAATTCGGTTAATGTTAGTTGAATAGACTGGTTTTGCCAACTTACTTTGGCTTCATTAGTCACTATGGTGAGTCTAACATCTACGACAGATGATTCAGGTTCCAGTGTTTTAGCCATTAATCGACCCTGAGTAACTTGTAGCAAGTTATGGAGTTTCTGAACCAACAACGGAATAAACAAGGGTTTAGGAAGATAGTCTAGTGCCCCTAGTTGGTGTCCTTGCCAAATATCATCTGCATCACGACGCTCTGATAAAAAAATAATAGGTAGCGATGGGCATTGCTGGCGAATTGTTTTAGCAAGCATAAAACCACCATCAAATTCATGGCCCAAAATAATATCGCTGATTAAAATAACGATGTGATGTGCGTCAAAATGCGCTAAGGCCTGCTGAGCATTGTTGGCACACAACACTCGAAATTGGGCTTGGTGTAAAGCCTCAGAAATTGCTTCTGCTTGGTTGGGGTCATCTTCAACAAGTAACACCCAACCTTGCTCAGGTATTGGATTATTCAACGCCGGTGTTATTTTATATATTGAAAATCGAGTATTTGCATATTCATGATGAGTCCTGCATCTTGAATAGGCAATACAACCGCATCTACATCCGAAAGATTATGGTGTGAGTGCCACCAACCTGGTGGCGTGATAAAGACCGATCCAGCTACCCAAGGTGCTTTGATTGGGTCAACAATGGCACCGTTTTCGTCTAAAGATTTACCAATCATGGTATAGGTGTCGGGTCCGGCCGAAACCACATAATCAACCGCAATAGAATTGTGACGATGCGGTTTTTGCACAATCCCAGCAGGCAAGGCATTATACAGTGACCACAAAGTATGGGTTAACGTCATCGTTAATGGGAAATGTGGGTTGGATAATAACACGCCAGTGCGGTTGCGCCCGGTACCTTCTGCGCGCACTTTTGCTAATTCGGCATTCAGCACATCTTTTGTATAGAGAACAGGCTCAAAGCGTTGTTGCTTCGGCATAACACCCAGATAATCTAATAAAGGTTGATCATGCACCCAATAGAGCGCACTATCGGTACTGGCACTATGAAGGGCATCAGGAACGGCGGGCAGGGTAAATAAGTCGCCTTCTTGCCATTCAATGGTGCCATGTTGCATTTGAGTACGCCCCGAACCGCTAATCACATAAAACATTTGTGAGGTAGCTTGTGCATCCGTACGCAGTGATGTTCCTTCTAAGATGCGAATAAAGTTGGCCATAAGGTTAGGCGTGCTGGCCGGATAAGCCGTCTCAAGTTGCGCACTTAAATCAAAGGGGATAACGCGGGTTGCACCTTGCTCATGTAACGTATGATCAAAGAAGTTGACATCAATTTTGGGCATCGGCGGATTCACTGCAGACATATACTCTTTAAATTCTGCATGCTGTTGCCATTGTTGCTGAGCTTGTTGTTGTATTTGTTCAATTGGCTGACGGCTTAACATAGTGCGATCCTCAGAAGGTTGGTGTTTAGATTCATTTTAGCGTAATCCTACGCGTTTTTTTCGTTCGCTGGAAGAGGGGATCCCCATCGCTTCACGATATTTTGCAATCGTTCGTCGCGCAACATTAATGTCTTTTTCACTCAGTAGCGCCATCAGTTTATTATCGCTAATGGGTTTTTTGGGATCTTCTTGCGCAATCAGTTCTTTAAGATGCGCTTTGATGGCAACCGAGGACTGATCTTCATTCCCAAATTGGCTGACACCACTCGAAAAGAAATACTTTAACTCAAACACACCCCGAGGGGTTTGAATATATTTCTGGTTGGTTGCGCGTGAAATAGTGGACTCGTGCAAATCAAGTGCTTCTGCGACCTCACGTAATACTAGAGGTTGCATAGCCTGCTCACCCTCGTCGAAAAATCGTTTCTGTCGCTCTACAATAAAATGGCCTACACGTAACAGCGTTTCACCTCGATGATGCACACTTTTAATCAAATTACGCGCTTCGTTCAGTTGCTCTTTGATTTGTTTGATGGTGTTCTGGTCTTTAATACTGCTACTTAAGTCTATGTAGGCTTGATTAACTTGTAAATTTGGAAAAGCTTGGCTATTGAGTTCAACTAGCCAGCCATGCGCTCGGCGTTTTAACATTAAATCCGGCACAATTAAATCCAGTTCTGTATTAGCAAATTGTCGACCTGGCTTAGGATTTAACGATTGAATTAATTTGAGTAACGGCTCTAACTGATCGTCATGCAAACCGTAACTTTTTTTAATTCGTTTAAAATCGTGGTAAGTCAACCAGTCAAAATGACGCTGAATAAGTTGAACTGCGGTGACGTGAAAAGGGGTCTGCTTTTGTGCTTTAAGTTGTAACAATAAACACTCTGGCAAATCGCGCGCGCCCACGCCAGTGGGTTCAAATTGTTGAATCACCTTTAATACATCTTCTAAATCCAGTATGGACAGGCTAGTATTTTCAATTTGGCGCTGCAGGTTTAGCAGCATTTCACAAAGGGGCGTGCGTAAATAGCCATCTTCATCAATTTCATCAATGATATAGGAGGCGATATAGGCGTCAGACTCGGTTGCCCATTTATAAATATCAGCCTGCCAGGTTAGGTGATGGTGAAGGCTGGTATGCGCTGCGGTGTAGGTTTCAGGTGCGTTAAATTCGTCTGAATCTCGTGATGCATGACCAGTAGATTCATGCGCTAACTGCCTATCTGCATAGATGTCCTCCCACGCATAATCAGTGCTAAATGCTTCCGCATCATTGGAGGTATCCGCTTGTAAATCTAAGTCAGCAGGGTCGTTTTGTTCCGAGGTGGGGGGCTCAGCCTCAAGTGGATCATGTTCAGTGAATTCAATGGGCTCTTCTTCAGCCACTTCAAGCATAAAATTGCTTTCAAGCGTTGTTGCGATTGTTTGTTGAACCTCTAAAGCAGAGTACTGCAAAATCTTAATAGACTGCTGTAACTGTGGCGTTAACTTAAGTTGTTGGCCAATGTTTATTTGTAAACCTGGCATCATGGCCATGTATTCTGTCTCCTAAAGGAACGAGCGACTTACTTAATCAATTATTTTTTGGATTTTGATTATTTTAGCAAGATCCCATTACGATTAGTTAATCTTAAGGCATTTTAATGCAAACCTGCTAATTTTGATTATAATGTGTAGAAAGTAAACAACGAGGAGAACGCAATGACTGCAACGACTAAACAACAAGCTGCAGAGATGATCAACAATTTGCCTGATAATGCGAATTGGGATGATGTTGTTAAAACACTGATTAAACAGCGTAAACTAAGTTTCGGTATGTCAGATGCCGAATTATTGGCTGAAGGTGAGCTATCAGATGCTGAAGTAAGTGCCATCGTTTCACGTTTAGAAACCAGTCGTAACCTACAAGATGACATGCGCAGTACCCAATCTTACAAACCAGGTAACGCAACCACCTTAGGGATGATTGCCGGTGTTATTGCGATAGTTTTTGCATTTGTTATGCCGCCCATTTCATGGTTAGGTGCTGTGCTGGCTGTAGTCGCCGGTGGTGTAGGTTTATCGCGTCGTGAAGAAAAAGCGTGGATTCCATTATTGATGGCGTTTATTTCTGTCTTTGCATACTTTGTGGTGTTAGGCTCAATGGGATAACTAGAAAGCATCAAGAGTTAAAAGTTTATGAGCGGTTATTGATGTCAGCAACCGCTTTTTTTTTAAAACCAACCAATGTTCGCATAATGTATATTATGTTAAATTCAATATTTCTATTGGTACTTGTTAAATTACAGTTTGTCCTCTTGCTCAATTCGCTGACTCAAAGCGGCCTCAACGGCATCTAAGCGTGATTTACATAATTGATAAGCCTTACTCGCCTCATCGACCATCGGCACTAATTGATCAATATCTACTGCATCCGACTGACTCAACTGCTGCGCAATCTCCTGTAAACGTGCATAGTTAGCTTTAAAACTCTGCGATTCGCTATTCGCTTTAATGGTCATGATGACTCCTGATTATTGTGTGTAGTAATAACGCTGACGGTACCATCAGCAAACTCAAGATTAAATTGACCGGCTTGTTTGGCGGCCTGTGCCGACAAAATCGGTGCCCCCTGGTTGGTTTTTGCCAACGCAAAGCCTCGCTTAAGTTGCGTTTGTGGCCCCGCACTTAAAATAAACCCGATCCATTGCTGGCACGCCTGGCGCTGTAAGTTAATTTGCTGTTTAGCACCCTTAGCAACCTGTTGATTAAGCTCAGTAAGGTGTGTTTTTAATGGCTGAATCGGTCGCCAGGCCTGCTGATGGATTTGGGTTATCTGGTAATCCAGCTGAATCCGTGCCGCGTTAATCTGACGCAAACTGGTATGTTGAATTTGCTGATATAACGGACTTAATTGTTGTTGCCAATAACCGAGTTGTTGGGTTTGTTGAAATCGAAGTTGTTGTTTTAATTGCGCTAGATTTGCTTTTGCCTGCTGAAGTTGTAATAAGCTAGTTTGTTGAATCACTTGCCAGGCCTGGTTAGCTTGTTTAGCGGCCTGCACCAGTTGTTGGCTAATCGCTGCAATCACTTTACTGGGCGTATCGAAGCGGCGATTAGCCACTTCATCTAAAATGGTGTTATCACGCTCATGACCTATCCCGGTTAATACCGGCACAGGCGCTTGTGCAATCAAACTGGCGAGCTTGAGGTGATTGAGCGGATTTAGATCCAATTTGGCCCCGCCACCACGAATAATCACCAAAGCATCAAAGGCTTGAACATTATGCCGTGCAATAACGGCTTCAAAAGCAATGGCGAGTTCATCAGCGGCATTATCTCCCTGAAAGCCGCTGTAAAAATACACAAATTCACACAGCTGATGCTTGGCTAGATGATCTGCTTCAGCACGAAAATCCCCCAAACCTGCCGCTTTTGGCGGCGCAATCACCGCCACGCGAAAAAAATCACCAGGCCAAGCAAATTGCTTGTTTTGTTGATAAATGCCCTGCTTGATTAAGGCTTGTCTAATCGCGATCAAGTTGGCTTCGATAGCGCCTAGCGTAAAGCTGGGGTCAATGCCCACAATCACCAGTGAAAAACCAAATCGTTCATGAAAATTTACCTGAACCTGCACCAAAACTTGTTGACCATCCGCTAAGGCACTACCGGTGACCTGCTCAAAGGATGCCAACAAGGATTCAGCTTGCGATGCCCAAATCATCGCGCGACAACTGGCTAGCGTTTGTCCTTGGTCATTATTTTCACTCAACTCCAGATACCAATGCCCTCTTCGCTCGGACAAATTGGCAATTTCTGCTTTGACCCAAAGCGTCTGACTAAAGGCTTGCAGCAATCGTTGCTGCACTTGACGCAACAGCTCACTAAGACTCAGTGCGGATTGCTCACCGGCATCAACAGTTGCATCACCCTGTGCAACAGCTTGCAGATCAGCAGGTAACCAAGCTTGAAAAGGTGTTAAATCAAGCTGATCGGCATCAGGCAAGTACCACTTTTTTTTCAATGGATCCCAGCGCGCGCCCAAGGCTTTCGCTTGTTCTTTTTGGGCAAAAGGTACCTCAAGATACTGCACGACGTGCCTCCTGTTCGGCCATCCGCTGGGTTTCAATGAGCACGCGTTGGTGCGCGTTTTGTAATACTTCAATGCCGGCATCTGGTAAGCAGGCCTGCTCAGACAAGGCGCGGCGCCACAAACGTCCCCCCGGACAACCATGAAACAAGCCCATCATGTGACGAGTAATATGGCTTAAACGCCCACCCGCTTGCAAATGCGCTTCAATATAGGGATAGATGGCCTCTAACACCGCAGCGCGACTAATGGCAGGTATGGGATCAGCATAAAACAGCCCATCAACCTCGGCTAATAAATAGGGGTTTTCATAAATAGCTCGCCCCATCATTACCCCATCCACTGCCGGCAAATCGTCATAGGTCGATAAATGCTGTTTAGCATCAACAAGGGTTTTTAAGCCACCATTAATGCTAATGGCTAAATCAGCAAAATCGGCTTTAATTTGGTGCACCCAAGCATAATTAAGCGGCGGCACATCACGGTTTTCCTTGGGTGATAAACCTTGCAGCCAGGCTTTACGCGCATGAATCACCACGCCATCCACTCCCGCTTGCACCAGGCCTGCTATAAAATCAGCGAGGGTTTGATAGTCTTCTTGTTCATCAATACCAATGCGACATTTTACCGTTACGGGAATCGCTACAGCGGCTTTCATCGCGGCAACGCCCTCGGCAACGAGTTGTGGGTGTGCCATTAAGCAGGCACCAATTAAATTATTTTGCACACGATCACTCGGGCAACCGACATTAAGATTAATTTCATTATAGCCCCAGTCTTCGCCCAGCCTAGCGCACTGCGCCAGTTCATCTGGCTTAGACCCTCCCAGCTGCAACACCACCGGACTATCCGCTGGATCACGGCCAATAAAACGAGGTAGGTTGTTGCCATAAATCATCGCGCCGGTCGTCACCATTTCAGAATAGAGCCAGGCCTGCTGAGTCATTAAACGATGAAAATACCGACAATGTCGGTCAGTCCAATCTAGCATCGGCGCCACTGAAAAACCGCTGGCACTGTTTAAGTATAAAGATGATGAATCCAAAAAACGCTCACATTTTATATGTCTTAAAAATTAGCTTCATTATAAACAACTTAATCGAGCATAAAAGACGACTATTGCGCGTTTTTGTCGCCATTGCCGGCAGGGAGTTCGTATAATAGCGTCAATTTAAACCCGAGTAATTGAGTAGGTTAATGCGACCACACCGTTTTGACAGCATTCAATACGACTTTAGCCAGCTGGCCAACCAACTTACCTTTGACGAATTAACGGCGCAGCTGCCAGAAATTCTGACCCGTGACTTGGACGATAACCTCTGCGTATGCAACAGCATTGCCAAAAAACGTGTCATCCAAGCCATGTACGAAGGCGCCGGTTCCATGGCGCAAATTCGTGAAGCCTGTATGGCCGGTGACGGCACTGGCTGCTGCAAATTACAACTTAAACACCTACTCGATGCGATTCAAAAACTGACAAAAGTACCCCATAACCCATGAACAATAGCACCTCTTTGTTGCAACTGCCGATTCCCAATGCACGCGATTTTTGGTGTTTACCGCTAGGCGGTGTCGGTGAAATTGGTCAAAACATGATGCTTTATGCGCATGACGGCCAGTATTTAATGGTCGATTGCGGCCTGGGTTTTGAGCCCATTCCCGGTTCCACGATGCAGTTTCAGCGCGTCATAGCCAACCCTGCCCCGCTGATGCCGTTTGTGAGCAAACTCAGCGCCATTGTGATTACCCATGGTCATGAAGACCACATTGGCGCTTTGGTACATTTGTGGCCTAAGTTGCGCAAACCTATCTATGCCAGCCCCTTTGCAATGGCACTGATTCGGCGCAAATTTGCTGAAGCCGAGTTGCTTGATAAGGTAGAACTCATTACGGTAATACCACATCAGCAGTATCAAATCGGTTCCTTTGAAGTTAATTGGGTGCAGGTGACGCACTCCATTCCGCAATCGCACAGCCTGGTGATTAGTACCCCGCTGGGCTATGTGCTTCATACTGGCGATTGGAAAATCGATGCCCAACCGCTGGTGGATAAACCCTTTAATTTAGGTGCATTTAAAGATCTAGCCGGTGAGCAATTGTTAGCGGTGGTGGCCGACTCGACCAATGCCATCAAACCCGGCCATACCCCATCAGAAAGTGCCTGTTACCCAGACTTATTAAAACTGGTTCAAAATCAACCAGGACGTGTGGTGGTCAGTTGTTTTAGTAGTAATATCGCACGTTTAATCACCCTCGCCCGCGTGGCCAAAGCCAGTGGTCGCTATTTAGCCTTGGCTGGACGCGCGCTAGAAAATATGGTCGCTACCGCCCGTCAACTCGGTTATTGGCCGAGTGACTATCAACCGATTGCGCTCAAAGATTTAGGCTATTTACCCAAGGATGAGGTGTTGCTGGTGACCACGGGATCGCAAGGTGAGCCTAATGCGGGTTTATGGCGATTAGCCAAACAGCAACATCGTTTTTTAGAGTTAGACCCAGGCGACACGGTTATCTTTAGCGCGATACGCATTCCGGATAATCTCACCCGAATTCGTCAGTTGGAGCGGGCATTGATTCGTTTACAACTGACCGTGATTCATGCCGAAGATCATCCTGAGCTGCACCTGCATGTGTCGGGCCATCCACGCCAAGGCGATATCATTACGCTTTACGAAGCGCTACAACCGCCGCTATTAATTCCAGTACACGGTGAGCCAGCGCATTTAGCTGCTCATAGCGACTTAGCGACCAATATGGGCATCAAGGTCTTGTCCGGTGAAAACGGGGATCTGTTTCGCTTCAAGCCTTTTGTCAGTTTAGAAAAACACAAGGTCAACACTGGTGTGCTTATTTTGGATGATGATTAATGTTTAATTGGCTAAAAGCCCCTTTTCAGTCAACCACGCCGGTTTTAACACCGACTTTAGCAGGCCTGCAACAAGCGGATTGGCTCATCCTCTATGCTTCGCAATCGGGTAAAGCCAAACGCCTCGCCCATCAAACGGCCGAACAGCTCGCGCCCGCCCAAAAGAAGGTACTAAATTTAGGCGAGTTAAAACCAACTGATTTAGTATTTTTTGAACGGGTGCTATTTGTGGTCGCCACCTTTGGCGATGGTCGTGCCCCTGATGCCGCCTTATCCTTTGCCAAAAAAATGCCCAAAACAAAAGTTGATTTAACCCAGCTAAACTTTGGCTTGTTAGGTCTGGGCAATCGTCAATATGACGTATTTTGTGCATTCGGCAAATCGCTGAATCAATGGCTTTTAGACCATCATGCCCAACCCTTGTTTGATGCGGTTTGGGTCGATCAAATGGATCAAGATGCAATTCAAAACTGGTTCAAAAGCATTCAAAATGGTGCAGCATTACAAAATTAAGCTATATTAACTTAAGATTACCAGATAAAACTACACAAAATGACACCTAATTATTTGATATTAATCATTTTTGTATTTATTGGTATTTTAAACGCTAAGAGTAATAAAAACTTAATTGTATAGAAAATGTTTAAAATTAACTCTCATTACCAACCCATAGTCAGCCTTGCCCATCGCAGGGTCGTGGGATTTGAAGCCTTACTCAGGGCGCAAAGCGACCATGGCGAAGCCTGTTCTCCCCTAATGGCCTTTGAGGAAGCAAGTAAATCCAACAGCATCGCCAGATTTGATCGTCACTGCTTAATTAATCATGTCACTGAGTTTAAAAAGCTCAACACACTTGATCAATGGTTATTTGTAAACTTGAATAGCGTCTCAATTAACCCCAAAAACATGCGTTCTAGGGTCGTTATTAATCAGCTACAAAAACTAAATATCCAGCCACATAATATTGTACTTGAAATACTTGAAGATGCGGCCAAGGACACTGCGCAACTCAAAGCATTTGTTAATTATTATCGCTCTTATGGTTTTTTAATTGCGATTGATGATTTTGGCACGGGCCACTCGAATTTTGATCGTATCTGGGAGCTCAAACCAAACATTGTTAAGCTTGACCGCTCGATGCTTGCCAATGCAAGAAAAGACCATGCCCGATTACGCTGGCTAGGGCGCTGTGTTGATCTACTGCGCGAAACAGGGGCACTCATTACAATTGAAGGTGTTGAAACCCAAGATGATGCTTTAATTGCACTAGACGCAGATGTCGATTTGGCACAAGGTTATTATTTTGCTAAACCTAACCCAACGGGAGCTTATGATTCCTCATGGTTGCTTAATGAGTTACATATGTTGCACAACCGGAGTCTATATGATCAAACCGAACGCAACCGCGGACAAACTCAAAAAAAGCTCGTTCTAAAAAATATGCTTATTGAGGCCTCAAAAGCCATCGCACAAGGTATTGATTTTAAACAAGCGACCCATGAGTTGCTGCAACATCATGCTGTTGAAAGAATCTATTTGCTAAATAGTGATGGTGTTCAAATTGTAGAAAGCTTAATACCTGATCACCTAGCAAGTATGGTGAAAGCTTATGCGCCCCTAAGTCGCAGCGATGGTGCATTATGGGCACGACGCGCTTATTTTCGTAATGCGATGGAACATCCTGACCAGGTGCAAATATCTACTGCTTACATAGGTCTTCCTAATGCCAGTCTTAACATTACCTTTTCAAAGGTGTTAACGCGGATTTTTTCAGCCGAAAAAAATGTGTTATGCGTAGATGTGTCTGCGAGCTTTTTAAACTCATAAAAATATTACTTCGCACCTTGTTGATAATTAAACCAATCTTGAGGTGTATTAAGATTGAAAACACCTTGCTGAAAATGAATACTTTCAGCAAGGTGACTCGGATAATGTCTTTTAACATCTTCACACCATTCTCCTACGGAGCGTTGACCCGACTTTAGATAGTCTATTAAGTGACTTTTTAAGCAGGTATCCACACCTATATGCAGGGGCTCACGGTGACTGTTTTGATAAGATTCTACTAGCCAGTTATTAGGGTCATTAAATTTGTTAGCAAACTCGTTAAAGTACCAGTTAGGAAGCCTGGGGGCATCAACAGGCCAGGTGAGCCACTTTTCAGCCAATTCTGTCTGCATAGCTGCCAGTATTCCTACTAAAGGACCTTGATATGGCCTAGTTGAATCACCCATAGGCACTGATTCATCTGTTACAACCAAGCAACCTAATGCTTGGTAATCTGCTAAATTTCGGTTTGCACTAATAACAATTGGCCCTGCAAAACTTTGGCGCCACTGGCTGAGCAAATGAGTAATGATCGGTTGATCATTTAAGTTCAACCAACCCTTATCCTGTCCACCCATACGCTGACCTCGACCGCCGGCTAAAATAACCACCCCGAGCGGCGCTGGTTTTTTCATCGCAAACCTAAACCACGAAAAGAGAGATACTTTACCTCACTGCCTATCTTAAAGGTACGACGAGGTGGAATCTGCACCCAGCCATCTGCTAGATTAAAACTCGCTAAATGGCTTGCGCCTTGCTTTGCCAAAGGCACTACACCCACTGTTGTTTCTTGTACTAGCAGCCACTGCATTTTATTGTGCGGCACCGTCCAGTCAAAATAAGCCGCTTGCTTTTGAAAGGCTAAACGCCTTGCAGACACATGTGTATTCATCAGGTTATGAATTACCTGGCGAGCGACTAAGACCGTCGAAGCCATTGCGGCAACTGGATTGCCCGGCAAGGCAATTAACCAGGCCTGGTGATCTTTATTAACCTGTTTAAGCGCTAAACTAAACGGCTTAGCCGGTTTCATATTAATCTGCCACGCATAGGCTGCCGTCCAATCGACTAGCGCAGGTCGAATCCAATCTCGCTTACCTACTGACGCCCCACCACTGGTAATAATCAGATCATAGACTTGGGCTTCTGCCTTTAAAAAATCGGCCAATTGCGTCGGCTTATCCGGCAAACAGGCCTGGTCACTTTGAATCCCCCATTCAGTGTGCAGCCAAGCCGCCAAGGTAATCGCGTTTACATCATACTGTTGCCCTTGCTGGCATGCTTCGCCAAGCGGTACCAGTTCATTACCATTGGACAAAATTAACACCTTGAGCGATTTTACAACCCTAACTGCACTCACACCGGCTGATGCCAGCAGCCCAAGTGTTCTCGCGTTTAGTACTTGGCCTTTTGGGGCTAATAATTGACCAAATTTTAAATCACTACCGACTGATTTAACGTTCCAATTTTCCGGCCAATCTGCCAGTAAAAGTTTTTTATTGGCATCAAATTTTGCCTGCTCAATCGGCACCACCGCATTCGCGCCTAAGGGCATTAATGCGCCCGTCGCAATCGGCATGGCACAGCCTTCTGCCAAGTGTTGTAATCGATCACCCGCCCAGCAAGCCCCCACCACTTTAAGGCTGTTAAATTCTTTCGCCAATTGCGTATTGATCGCAAAACCATCCATCGCACTGGTCGCGTGTGCAGGTAATGCGTAATTGGCAAAGTAATCCTGTGCGAGGATACGTTTATTGGCGGCATGAAGGGAAATTATTTCGGTTGCTAGTTTAGGTTGCACTAGCTGATCAATTTGCGCAATCAGGGCATCATAGTCTATCGATTCAAAGCCGGAGGGCTGAGCATCTTTTTTAGTTACAGCCATGCTAGGCTGACTGGCTTTAAGGGTTTGTGTTTGGGCTAGACTAGACATCGCGTTGCTCCCAGGCCTGCTTTACGCGTGCCACCGCTGTTGCATAATTCTCAGACGCCAGCCCCATTAACGCCACCGCAGCGGTCGCCATTACAGCCGCTTCGCCATAAATATCTTGTTTTTTGCCTTGCCATAAAGCCACTAAACCGGCTAGATCCCAGTGTTCTGGGCGTTGTTGGCGTTCAATCAGTGCTGTCATTTTCTGCTCTGTTTGTGTGCTATCCTGCCAAGCGTACACCGTGCTAAGGGCATCAGGGCGCATTTCTGCTTCACCGCCCTCGCCTTTAAAGACTAAGTTTGTTTTGTAACCCAAGGCTTGTGCCGTTTGCAAATGCAACTGCTCCACGCCCTTGTGAAAAATGCCTTGTACCGACACCGGTGCGTTCAAAGGGTTTAACAACTTCACCGCGGTGTTAAACACGGTGCGTACCCCGATTTCTTCTTTTAAGTGCAAAATCTCGCGCAAAGGTTCAGCAAACTGGGTGAGGGGTAAGTAAACCAATTGAGGGGTGCCCAGCATCTCACGCGCTTGTTCAAGCGAACTTGCAATCGGTATGGCTAACTCGCTCAAAAACGCTTGTGCATATTGACGCTGGGCAAACTGCCCTTGGTCGCCATGCAACAAAATACCGAACCCCATTTGCGCCAACAATTTTAAACTCAACAAATAATAAGGCGGATAGCGCCATTTACCGGCATAAGCCGCCCAATCCAAATGCAAGCCTACTGGGCAGGCCGTGTCGCTAGAGCAGTCCTGCTGCTCCAAGCCAAAATGTTGTCTTGCGCCCTTCACAAATCCAATTAATTCATCCGGCGTTTCGCCGTTAGCCCGCACTAATAGCAAAAACGCGCCGAGTTGTTTCTCCGTCACCTCGCCCGCCAAAATCATCGCCAAGGCCTGCTCCGCCTCGGCTTGCGTCAGCGGACGGCGGGTTTTGGGTCCTTTACCGAGGATGCGTAAGAATTCGGCAAACGGATGGTCAGCCATAACGCACCTCTGCAATAGATTCGGATGCGGTGACAGCACTCGCCGCTAAATCGATACACACACTCGGCTCAACACACTGCACCACCTTGCCAATCATCATTAACGCCGGTGCTTGAATCTGCGCCTGCGCCACCTGTTCGGTCGCTTGCGCTAAATCCGTCACCAACACGCGTTGATTCGCACGCGTGCCGTTTTCAATCACCGCCATCGGGGTGGCTGGGTTCATGCCATGCTCTATCAATTGGCGGGTAATGATGTCGACATTACTCAACCCCATATAAATGACCAGGGTTTGATTGGGATCCACCAAACAATCCCAATCCAAGTCCACAATGCCTTGACGTGTATGGCCGGTCACCAGCTTGACCGATTGCGCATAATCGCGATGGGTTAATGGAATACCGGTAGAGGCGGCAATACCCGATGCGGATGAAATGCCTGGTACCACGGTACAGGCCACGCCATGCTCTCTAAGTAACGCCTGCTCCTCGGCACCGCGTCCAAAAATATACGGGTCGCCGCCCTTTAAGCGAATTACCTTTTTGCCCTGCTTCGCCAAATCCACCAACAATTGATTAATCTGTTCTTGCGGCAGGGTATGGTTCGACATGGATTTGCCAACATAAATCCGTTCCGCTTCGCGGCGCGTCAGGTTGATAATCTCCTCCGATACCAATCGGTCATACACAATCACATCCGCCGTTTGCAAAATCCGCAAGGCTTTAATCGTCAGTAAATCCGGGTCACCTGGCCCTGCACCGACTAAAAAAACCTCCCCGGTTGGTGTTTGATGGCCTGCAAACGCCTTGGCACAAATCTGTCTGGCCTCATCCCAACGACCTTCTAACGCGGTTTGATAAAAGGCACTGTTGAGCAGGTTTTGCCAAAAATGTTTGCGCTCGTCTTCTTCGATCAGCGGATTGTATTGTTGGCGCAATTGGCGTAACAATAACGCCACTTCCCCTAAACCGGTAGGTAAGGCTTGCTCTAGCTGCACCCGCAAATGGCGGGCAAAAGTCGGCGAACGTCCGCCGGTAGACACCGCCACGGTGATCGGACCGCGTTGCAAAATACTCGGTAAAATGTAATCACACAACTCGGTTTGATCGGCGATATTCACCGCAATGCCCATCTCCGTGGCGGCTTGATGCACCGCTTCATTAACAGCTTGATCATCGGTGGCAGCCAATACCAATTTGGCTCCGGTAATCAAACTGGGTTCAAATGCCGTCGGTTGCCAACTGACCAGGCCTGCTTGGTGCATTCGGGCCATTTCACCTTTTAATTCGGGTGAAATAATTTCCACTTTGGCCCCCGCTTGAATAAACAAATCCGATTTGCGGGCGGCAATCGTACCACCACCAATCACACAGACGCGTTCACCCTTGAGTCGCATAAAAATCGGTAAATAATCCATCTCAGCCTCCTTAGGCCATCTACAGGGCAAGCAACGCCTTTAATTCGGGGATACACGAACCGCAATTGGTACCGGCACAGGTTTTCTCACCAAGTTTCTGCACCGTATCGCAACCCTGCGCC
This sequence comes from Thiomicrospira sp. ALE5, assembly GCF_900112445.1. Classification (GTDB taxonomy): domain Bacteria; phylum Pseudomonadota; class Gammaproteobacteria; order Thiomicrospirales; family Thiomicrospiraceae; genus Thiomicrospira. Next base: position 259,225 of record NZ_FOYY01000003.1, read on the forward strand.
ATCGCGACACGCAAGGTTTTATCCCCCACTTGAAAGCAACTGCAAATAATCGCTCCGACATCTTCTTGCTCAATCGCCATGCCACTGAGCAGACTGTAGCGTTCGTTTTGACTAAGACTGAGCTGGTCAAACAACCCAGATACCCAATCATAGGGCGCTTGCAAATCAACACTGGGCGCTACAAACAGCACCGCTTTTAAACCCCCTTGCGCATCCAGCCAAGCGAAACGCGCGGTGCCTAATGCGCTGTCTTCTAAACGCAAATCGGGGTCACCCAGTTGTGGATTCGCTGATTGCCAATGTGCTAAATCAAAGGCTTTCTTATCCGCCAAATGCCAAAACATGGCGTTTGCTTTTGGCACTTTCACCCAATAACCTAGGGCATCATCAGGTTGCCAAGCAGTGTCTTTAGTCCAAAAACCGGCACGATAAGCCGCTGACCAGGCCTGAATAGTGACCACCGCGTGTTTGCTTTCCGGCTGACCGGACAATGGATCGGTGTGCGACGGAATTAAACTGTCAACCCGCCCGTGTTTGGCATAGACGCCGGTCCAATGAATCGGTGCAAACACCTGCCCTGTAACCAGGCCTGCATCCAGCTCAACCGGCATCACCACCTGCGCCAATCGCGATCCAACGCGCGCCAAATCGCCTTGCGCCAAACCCAAGTTTTTGGCATCGTCAGGATGCAGGCTTAAACGCGGCTCATCGCGATGCTGCAATAAACGAGGGGTTTTAGCAGTGCGCGTCATGCTGTGCCATTGATCGCGATAACGTCCGGTATTTAAAACAAACGGATAGAGCGGCGAAGGCGTTTCTTTGGGCGATTGCGGGGTAATCGGAATCAATTTGGCGCGGCGGTTAGCGGTAAAAAACTGACCGTCTGCAAACAGTCTGGCTTGACCCTGTGGTTGCTTGGCGGTAATCGGCCAAGGTGTCGGGGCAAACTGCTGATAGTCCTGTTCACTGAGCGATAACAAACCCGATAAATCAAAGTCACGCCGACTGATCACGCCATCATTCTCAAACGCCGATAACGCCACGTGTTCCATAAAAATCTGATAAGGCGTTTGATAATTAAACGCCTCGGTAAAGCCCATTTTTTGTGCCACTTGGCAGATCCACCACCAATCGGCTTGCGCCAGGCCTGGTGCCGAACGAAACGCGCGCTGACGCGAAATATGCCGATCCGAATTGGTCACCGTGCCGTCTTTTTCACCCCAAGACGCCGCCGGCAACAGAATATCGGCACAACGAGTGGTATCCGTGTCAGCCATATTGTCCGATACAATCACCAGCTCACAAGCTTGCAAGGCGTCGCGTACAAAATCCGCATCCGGCATCGACACCACCGGGTTGGTGTGCATAATCCAAATCGCCTTAATCTCACCACGATGCACCGCCTCAAATAGTTCGACCGCTTTCAAACCGTTTTGCTGCGCCATCTTCGGCGCCCGCCAGAATCGGGCAACCCGATCAATCGATTCGGGTTGATTAAAATCCATGTGCGCTGCTAACTGATTCGCCAAACCACCGACTTCGCGTCCGCCCATTGCATTCGGTTGCCCGGTAATCGAAAAGGGCCCCGCCCCAACCTTACCAATGCGGCCGGTGGCAAGATGGACATTGATAATCGCATTCGACTTATCGACACCCGAGGTGGATTGATTGACGCCTTGCGAGTAAAAACTCACCGTGCGAAGTGTATTGGCAAACCAATCAAAAAACTGGGTTAGATCGGCTTCATCCACGCCACAGGCCTGCGCCAACTGCGTTAAATCATGACCGGCGGTTTGCTCGGCCTGATCCAACGCCAGCACCAACCCTTCGGTATGCTCGATAATAAATTCAGTATCTAGATGATTATGCTTGGCAAGATAGGCCAGTAACCCATTGAATAACAGGGCATCGGTACCTGGCTTGATCGCCAAATGCAAATCGGCCAAGTCGCAGGTGGCGGTGCGTCTTGGGTCAATCACCACCACTTTTTTATGCGGCTGCTCGCGTTTGGCTTGCGCCATGCGTTGATACAAAATCGGATGCGCCCAAGCGGCATTCGAGCCGACCAACACCAACAAATCGGCTTGCTCTAAATCCTCATAACTGCACGGCACCGCATCGGCACCGAAGGCGCGCTTATACCCGACGACCGCAGAGGCCATGCACAAACGTGAATTGGTATCAATATTTGCGGTGCCAATAAAGCCCTTAATCAATTTATTGGCCACGTAATAGTCTTCAGTTAACAACTGCCCTGATACATAAAAAGCCACCGCATCCGGACCATACTGTTGAATCACTCGGCTTAAACCCTCTGCCACCGCTTGGCAGGCCTGCTCAACCGATACGGTCTGACCTTTAATTTTCGGTTCAAGCAGTCGCCCCGTTAAATCCAGCGTTTCGCCTAACGCACTGCCTTTCACACACAACTTGCCAAAATTAGCCGGATGGCTGGCATCCCCGATCGCCTGCCAGCTTTCACCCTCAGACTTAGGTTGCATCAGCACGCCACAACCGACCCCGCAATAGGGGCAGGTGGTTTTCACCGGCGCCGATTCAGCAGGCCTGCTGGCTAAGGCTGCGCGACCCATACCGCCTCCTCACCTGCTGCACCTCGCACTTCAACGGCAAACACCGCCAACTTAACCTCTGGATTTTCTACACACTGACCCGTCACCAAATCGTAATGTTCTTTGTAAAGCGGTGAGGCCACCACCAACTGGCCTTTGATACTGCCAACAATGCCGCGCGACATCACACTGGCTTGCCCAATCGGATCAAAGTTATCCAGAGCATAGACTTGTCCCTTGACATAAAACAGCGCAATCGGTGTGTTGCCCAACAAGGCCGGAATACCTGCGTTATCAATTAAATCAGAAACTTGGCATACTTTTTTAAACTCAGCCATAACCTTCTCCTACACCACGTCCAATTCAATCGATTCCAACCGTTCTTGTGCGGTCGCCGGGCGCAGTTGCCCGCGTTCGCGCACATAGACCTGATTTGGATCACGCAGATCGGCATTAACAAAGTTATAGAACAACTTGGTTTTTTCTGGATCGTCCACCGCGCGTTTCCAATCACAGGCGTAACTGTCCACTAAGGCTTGCATTTGTTGCTCTAACTGTTCGGCGATGCCTAATGAGTCTTCAATCACCACTTGACGGACATACTCCAAACCCCCTTCCAAGTTTTCCAACCAGGTCGAGGTGCGGTGCAAACGATCGGCGGTTTGGATATAAAACATAATAAAACGGTCGATGTACTTGAACAGGGTCTCGCGGTCTAAACCCACCGCGAATAAATCGGCATGGCGCGGCTTCATGCCGCCATTGCCACAAACAAACAGATTCCAGCCGTTTTCCGTGGCAATCACGCCAACGTCTTTCGCTTGCGCTTCAGCACATTCACGGGTACAACCGGACACGCCCATTTTCATTTTGTGCGGCGAGCGCACGCCTTTATAACGATTTTCCAAATCAATCGCTAACTGCACCGAATCATCAATGCCATAACGACACCAGGTTGAGCCGACACAGGACTTCACCGTGCGCAAGGCTTTAGCATAGGCTTGGCCGGATTCAAATCCACCGTCAATCAAGCGCGACCAGATGGTCGGTAGATCGCTTAACTGGGCACCAAACAACACAATCCGCTGACCGCCATTGATTTTGGTATAGAGTTGATAGTCTTTCGCCACCTCACCCAATAAAATCAATTTGTCCGGCGTAATCTCGCCACCCGGTACGCGCGGAATCACCGAATAGGTGCCGTCCTTTTGCATATTGCCCAGATAACGGTCATTGGTGTCTTGCAGCGGGATGTTCTTTTTGTCAAACGCATAGGCATTCCACACCGAACCTAAAATGGACGCCACTGCCGGTTTACAAATATCACAGCCATCGCCTTCACCATGCGCTGCCAGTAATTCATCAAAGGTTTGATAACCATTCACCCGCACCAGGTGATACAGCTCTTGGCGGGTATAGGGGAAATGCTCACAAATTGCTTTCGAGACCGCCACACCGCGTTTTTCCAGTTCAAAATTCATCACACTGGTGACCAATTGGGTACAGCCACCGCAACCGGTGCAGGCCTGGGTGCAGGCTTTAATATCCGCCAAACAAGTCGCGCCCTCATCTAAGGCGCTAATCAGATCCTGCTTGGATACGTCGTAACAAGAGCAAAGCTGGGCAGTTAGCGGCAAAGCATCCGGGCCAAAGCCGACTTTTTCACCAGAAAACGACGGCAAAATCAATTGTTCAGGGTGCTCGGGTAACGCCATGTCATTCAATTTCAATTGCAACAAGTTGCCGTAGTCTTCGGTATCGCCAACCAACACCGCACCGAGCAATTTTTTGCCGTCTGCCGACACCACCAGTTTTTTGTAAATTTCTTTGGGACCGTTTTCATAAATATAGGACTTGGCGTCTTCATCTGTGCCATGCGGATCGCCAATCGAGGCGACATCCACCCCCATCAGTTTTAATTTGGTGGACATATCCGCGCCGACAAATTGCGCTGGCTTGTGATTCAACTGATCGACTACCGCTTGCGCCATCGCATAACCCGGTGCGACCAAACCGTAAATCATGCCATCGTGTAACGCGCATTCGCCAATCGCATAGATATGCGGATCGGACGTTAAACATTGATCATTAATTACAATCCCGCCGCGCGGTCCTTTCACCAGGCCTGCTAGATCAGCTAATTCATCTCTTGGACGAATGCCGGCTGAAAACAGCACAAAATCGGTTTCCAGCGATTCGCCATCGGCAAACACCAAGCGATGACGTGACTGCTCACCGTCTTCAATTACCTTGGTGGCTTTCGAGGTATGCACGCCCACACCGAGTTGTTGGATTTTGCGCTTGAGTACCGCTGCACCGCCTTCATCCAATTGCACCGGCATTAATCTTGGTGCAAATTCGACCACATGGCTTTCTAAACCCAAGTCCACCAAGGCTTTCGCCGCTTCCAAGCCCAATAAACCACCGCCAATCACCACGCCGATTTTTGAGGTTTGTGCGGCATCTTTCATCGCCTCCAAATCTTCAATGGTGCGATACACCAAACAGGCTTCGCGGTCATTCCCTGGAATCGGCGGCACAAATGGATACGAACCGGTGGCTAATACCAATAGGTCGTAATCCATAACCAGGCCTGCTTGTGTGGTCACGGTTTTAGCGTGTTTATCAATCGCCACGACTTTTTGATTTAAGCGAATATCTATGCCATGCTCGGCATAAAACCCAACCGGCACCAGCGACAAGTCTTCAGCGGTTTTACCCGAAAAATAGGACGATAAATGCACACGGTCATAGGCCACCCGTGATTCCTCACCAAACACGGTAATGTCAAAGTCGTGAAACCCGCTCGATTTCACCAAGCGTTCCAAAAATGCATGACCGACCATGCCGTTGCCCACGACGATTAATTTTATTTTCATGCTGCAGCCCTCTCGTAATATGCCTCGCCAAACAGCAACGCACTGCGTTGACTGTTATCAATTTTTATTTGTTGTTGATGCAGTTCAAACAACCAATTGGCGTCTTGGGTATTGCCCAACAAAATCGCCGACTGAATCACGCCATCCACCAGCACCACCTTGCGATACAGCCCTAAACTCGGATCTTGTAAGACCAATTGATCACCCAGTTGATTCGGATCACCAAACGAAAACACCTCGATACCGGACACTTTTAATCGCGTCGCACTCAATTGGTGTTCAAACGGACGCGTCGGCAGCTGCATTAAAGTCGCTGCCAAAATCGTCGCTTGGCGATAGATCGGTGCAACCAAGCCAAAGGTTTGCTGCTCAAACTCACAACACTCCCCTAGCGCATAAATCGCCGGTTGTGAAGTTTCTAAAGCGTTATTAACCACAATCCCTCTATTCACCAGCAGGCCTGCTTGTTTGGCTAATTCACTATTCGGTTGAATCCCCACCGCCGTAATCAAGGCTTTTACTTCAAACGCTTCACCTTGATTTAAGCGAACGGCTTCGATTTGATGCGTGCCTTGAATCTCTGCAAGCTGGCGTTGCAATACAAACTCGATGCCCTGCTGCTCCATGGCTTTTTGCAACAATCTGCCTGCCATCGCATCAAGTTGTTGACTCAAAATACGGTCAGAACGATGCACCACCATCACCCGATGGCCTTTGCCAGCCAAACCGTAGGCGGCTTCTAAACCCAGCAGGCCTGCACCCAACACCATCACCGGACGCGCATCCTGTACAGCCAAATCATTCAGTTGCGCCACATCCTGCAAATCACGAAAACAATGCACCCCAGCCAAATCAGCACCGGGCAGTGCAATCCGGCTGGCATTGGAGCCGGTAGCCAACACCAAGCGGTCGTAGCAAAACACCTCGCCTGTTTCCGTGGTAAACCTTTGCTGAGTCGTATCAATCGCGGTGACTTTCACCCCCAAATGCAAGTCAATACCCTGTTGCGCAAACCACTCCGGCGTATGGCTGGTGACACTGGCAAGGGTTTGTTCACCAGTCAACAAGTAGGACAACATAATGCGGTTATAACCGGCTGGTGCTTCCGCGCTAAACACCGCAATGTCATACTGCTCAGTGGCACGGTGTTTAACCAACTCGTCCAATAGCCGCATACTGGCCATACCAAGACCGATAATGCAGAGTTTGGGTTTAGCGCTACTCATGGCTAAAGCTCCGTTTTGGCTTGTTTTTCGTACAAGAAACTCAATACCTGCTGACGGTAATGGTTGTACTGCGCATCCTCGGTTAGCACCACCCGGTTTCTAGGGCGCGGCAAATTGATTTCCTCAATTTCGCCAATCGTCGCGGCTGGGCCATTGGTCATCATTACAATTCGATCGGACAACAACACAGCCTCATCAACGTCATGAGTAATCATAATCACCGTGTTGTTTAATTCATGCTGAATTTCCATCAAGGAGTCTTGCAGGTGTGCACGGGTTAAGGCATCCAGTGCGCCAAAGGGCTCGTCCATCAACAATACTTTGGGTTGCATCGACAAGGCACGCGCAATGCCAACTCGCTGTTTCATGCCGCCAGAAATTTCATCCGGGCGTTTGTGCATCGCATGATCCATGTGAACCAATTTCAGGTTGTGTTCGATCCAATCTTTAATCTCGGCTTTGCTGCTGTTTTTCATCACCTGTTTCACCGCCAACTCGACATTCTGATATGCGGTTAACCAAGGCAATAATGAATGGTTTTGAAACACCACCGCGCGTTCAGGACCAGGCGCATTGACCTCCTTTCCTTCTAAAATAACCCCGCCTTTGGTGGCTTGATAAAGCCCCGCGACGATATTCAACACCGTGGACTTGCCACAACCTGAATGACCAATCAATGAAATAAACTCGCCTTTGGATATTTTTAAATTGATATTTTGAATCGCCACAAAGGGCACCGTCGGGGTTGGGAATGCAATTTCAACATCCGTTAATTCTAAATATGCGTCCATTTCTCTCTCCTAAAATTAACGAAGTACGGCTGACTTATCCCAAGACACAAACTTTTGCAGCACCAACATTAGTCGATCCAATAAAAATCCGATAAACCCGATCACCAATACCGCCACCATAATGCGTGACATGGATTCGGAACTGCCATTTTGGAACTGATCCCAAATAAACTTACCCAGGCCTGGTGATTGTGAGAGCATTTCTGCCGCAATGAGCACCATCCATGCAATCCCTAGTGAGATGCGTAAACCGGTAAAAATCATTGGGATGGCTGAAGGAATCAGGATTTTTGTAACGTGGGTCCATGGGTTTAGATTCAATACCTTTGATACATTCAACAAATCCTTACTCGCGGTCGCAACTCCGACAGCCGTGTTAATAATCGTTGACCAGATCGAACTCAGCAGTACGGTAATCGCCGATACAATAAACGCCGTTTGAAACATCGGACTTTCACTGACGTACAAGGCACTCACCACCAGCGTAACCAACGGCAACCAAGCTAAGGGCGACACGGGTTTGAACAACTGAATAACCGGATTGACGGCACGATACAGCCCATCCGACATGCCAATCAGTATGCCAATCGGAATCGCAATCAGCGAGCCAATCACAAACGCGGTAAACACGGTAAACAATGACGTCTTGATTTGATCAATAAAGGTTGGTGCGCCGGTATAAGGGCGAATCGTGGGTACAAAATCAGGATCCACTTCTAATCGAGCAGCAATTCGTGCTTCTTGTCGTTCATAAAAGGCCTGCGCCCGTTCTTTTTCTGCCTGATGTTCATCTAATAGATTGTTAAATTGCTGATACACCTCAATCGGACCAGGAAAATTACCCAACGAAGTTTCAATGTTTTTTGCCGCGCCCGACCAAAGCATTAAAAAAACCAGCAAACCAATAATCGGTAAACCCAATTGTTTAAAAATCAGCAGAATTTGCTGCTTTGGATTGTGGCCCTTAGCCAAATTGGCATAGGGCTCGATAAATAACGGAAGTTTCATCTGTCATCCTTTTGGGCGAGCACAGCGCTCACCCGCTTACTTTTATCTATACCTTGTCGGCGCCTTTTAACCCAATCTCAAATTGTTTGAGATAATCATTAGGCTTTAAGCCGTCATAGGTGATGCCGTCAATAAACTCGTTGGTTGCGGGTTTAAAGCCGGTTTCTGTTGAAAAATCTGGGAATTCAGCCGCGGTGAATTTGCCCTCTTTAATTAACTCACCTGCAGCGAGTTGATAGATATCAGGGCGGTACACTTGTTTAGCCACATCGTGATACCAGTCATCCGGCTTTTGTTCACTGATTTGCCCCCAACGGCGCATTTGAGTTAAAAACCAAACGGCATCGGAATAAAACGGATAGGTAGCATGGTTGCGGAAGAAAATATTAAAATCTGGTTCAGAGCGTTGATCGCCCTTTTCATATTCAAAGGTGCCAGTCATTGAGTTGGCAATCACCGCCTCATCCGCACCGACGTATATAGGTCTGGCTAAAATCTTAACGGCTTCTTTACGGTTAGCATTGTCATTTTCATCCAACCAACGTGCAGCACGTAACAGCGCTTTTACCATTCGAATCGTGGTGTTCGGATACTGCTCATAAAAATCTTTACGAATCCCAAACACTTTTTCAGGGTTATTGCGCCAGATGTTATTGTTAGAAATGACCGGCACGCCGATATTACGGAACACCGCCTGTTGATTCCAGGGCTCGCCTACACAATAACCATGAATCGTACCGGCATCCATCGTGGCTGGCATTTGTGGCGGTGGTGTGACTGAAAGTTGCGCTTCGGCATTAATCGTGCCGGACGTATCACCTCTATCAGGCGCATAAAAACCAGGATGAATACCACCCGCTGCTAGCCAATAGCGGAGTTCATAGTTGTGGGTCGATACGGGGAACACCATGCCCATGCGGAAGGATTCTCCGCGATTATTTAAATTTTCAATAGCCGGCTTTAATGCTTGAGCGGATATGGGGTGGATAGGTTTGTCGTTTTCATCAAGTTTAATATGAGGGCGCATATCAGCCCAAATACTATTAGAAACCGTAATAGCGTTACCATTTAAATCCATTGAAAACGGGGTAATCAGTTCGGCATTGTTGCCATAGCCAATGGTTGCAGCAATAGCCTGGCCCGGTAGCATGTGCGCGCCGTCTAATGCCCCAGACACCACCCCATCAACCAAGACACGCCAATTGGCCTGGGCTTCTAAGGTGACATATAAGCCTTCATCTTCAAAATAGCCTTTTTCATAGGCAATTGCCAAAGGCGCCATATCGGTTAGTTTAATAAAACCGAGTCTTAACTCTTCCTTTTCAGGAAAGCCAACACTGGCCTGAGCTAGGTTCATTAAACCCGATGCGCTACTAGCGCCTATTGCACTGGCAATGGCTGCTTTTAACAAGTTTCTTCTTGAAAGTGTGGTGTTTTTCATGTCGATAGTCTCCAAGGTTGAGGCAAAAAAAAACGCCCATTCCTTTCAGCAACTTACTGAAGGGAATGGACGCCTTTGTCCAAAATAATTGCGAAGCAATTCTAATAAGTTATTAACACATTCTATGCCAACTTAAGTTTTATAAAAAAATAATAAATAACTTCAATAGCTTAAAATAATAAACCTGTGTAAATGAAATGTTATTCTTTGGCCAATCACCTCTTAATGCACCAAATTAATATAATTATTTACTGGATTTGCACCAAGTTAGAGCTTTTCAGTCTGTTTGAGCAGTCGTTTGGCTAAATCCACCATCTTCATCCCTGTCTTCATGGCTTGATCTCGTAAAAATTGATGTGCTTGCTGTTCTGAATACTTATGCTCAATCATCAGCACCGCCTTAGCGCGCTCAATAAAACGACGGTCTAGCAGGGTTTGTTTGGCCACTATTAATTCCGCTTCAATCGTGCCTAATTGCATAGCTTGATCATGGAGTTGCGCCAACAATAAATGCGATACGCCCTTCATCCGCATCACTTTTTCATCAACTTGAGTTTTAATTTGTGAATCTATTTCTTCAACAATAGGCTCAGCAAGTGACCGATCATCCTCGACCGCCATTTTTTTGGCACTGATAATCTGTAAGTAGCTTATCAAGTCATCTTCTAATGCTTGAAAGCCATCAATCCGCTCGGTCATTAAATCAAACCAGCCCTCAGCTAATGGCAAACTTGCGGGTGTATTGCTCGCACAATGCTGAGCAATGCGTTTACGCCAGTTGTCTAGGTCGGCACGATAAGGTCGCGTTTTTAATTGCTCCAACTGATCGAGTTGTCTTGAGGTGGCAAAGCTTCGCACCAACTGAAAGGCTTGTTGTTGCTGATCAACACGCGCTTTAATCGCGTCTGTTAAGGTGGCCAATTTATTGGGTTCAGAAAGCCCCAAAGCGACGACCCCTAGCGCACGTTCTTGCCCTGCCAATTCTTTGGCCTGCATAAAGTTAAATAGCGCTAACATCGCTCGCGCAATCTCGGCATCCAAGGCCTGCTCCGCTAACTCAAATACAAAACTTAATGCGGCGCTAATAATCTGCGAGAAGGCCTCAATAGCTTGATCTGCTTGAATGGTTTGCGTATCAATTTGTTCACGCAATGACTGCAGGTGATTCAATCGCTCCAAAAAATGGGCTAAGCGCACATAAACCCCACTCGGCAGCGCGTGCTGTTCCATCTTGAGCTGCCATTGATTAACGGCGGTTAAAAACTGGGCTTCATCCGCTAAAAACTGTGCCCGATAGCTGTTAACTTTTGTGGCATAGCGATCGGCATGGTGATTGATAAGTAATAGACTGGTTGAACCACGCTCTAACTGCAAATCATGCACCAATTTACGCAGCGGACGCACTATATCCATGCTTGAAAATAAAAAAGACAGGGCTAAGTGTTGCGATGCTTGCGCTTTGGCAATAAGGGTTTGAATGTGTGCTTGCATCATCAATGTCGGCTCAAATAAAAGAGGTTTATCCTAATTCAATTTGATAAACCAAGCAAAATTTATACCGACTAGCACACTCACAACCCCACCAGCTTAATCTGACTACCCTGTGCACTCGCAATAACATCAATCCGCAAGGCCATTTGTTCTTTAAGCTCCTGTACGTGCGAGATAATCCCGATAGTACGCCCGCTCATTTGCAGACTTTTCAGCGTATCTATCGCCAACTCTAAGGAGTCAGGGTCTAAACTGCCAAAGCCTTCATCAATAAACAAGGTGTCTAATTTAATGCCGCCGGCATAAGCCTGCACCACATCGGACAAGGCTAGGGCCAACGCCAGCGCGGCTAAAAACGACTCCCCGCCTGATAAGGTCGCCACCGGACGACTTTGCCCGGTATAGCTATCAAACACCTCTAAATCCAATCCAGATGCTTTGGTACCCTTATTGCGGGCATCTTTTCGCAGCAACTCATAGCGCCCTTTAGTCATCGCGCGCAAACGCAGGGTGGCCGTCGCTAACACATCATCCAGCAATACCCCCAGCACAAAGCGTTGCAAACTAATTTTGGCCTGATTATCGCCGCTTAGCACCTCACTCAGCGTACCAATGACTTGGTACTCTGCGTCCAAAGCCTGATTTTTTTGCTCTAGGCGCTGCAGTTGTTGTTGCGCACTGTGCAGTTTTGCTTGGTTAAGCTGTAAATCATCCCATTGTTTTTTATGCTGATTAAAAATCTGTTGCTGATGAGCTCGCTGCTCGGTCAATTGAGTTAGATCAGGCAGGCTCATGCCTGCTAACTCAAGATTCAACTGCTCAATGCCTCCGCAATATTTGGCTTCAGCTTGCTCAAAGCGATGGATCTCAGCTAACCAGGCCTGGTAAGTGCTTTCCGCTACCCGATCGGCTAACAATTCTGCTTCATCGCTAAACTCGCTCGCTGCCACCGCAGCCAGCCAATCGGCTTGCGCTTGGTGATGCTGGTTAACCAAGGTTTGCTGGTGTGCGTGCTGCGATGCTAAGCGCTGGGTCAGCATGGTGACCGTTTTTTGCTGTTGGGCTTGCTGAGCTTGTGCGTTGTTTAAATCCTGTTGCAGTTGCTCTCGTTGCTGGTGCAACTGGGCTATTTGTGCAGTTAGCAGGCCTGGTTCGCGATAGTCATCTGGAATCTGTTGCTGCAAGCTGGTTAAGTTTTGTTGTGCCAAGGCCAGCTCAGTTTGGGTTTGATGCCAGGCCTGGTTAGCCACATCAACCGTACGCTGTGCCGGTTGCACTTGGGCGACCAGCGTCGGCAGTTGCTGCTTGAACTCGTTGAGTTGTTGCTGTAGGGTTGCGGCGTGATCTAACGCCTGAGTTAGCTGCTGTTGTTGCGCGATGAGTTGCGCATTATCGAGGCTCGGCAGCTGCGGGCTCAAGGCAAGCAACTCAGCAAGTTGTTCGTCCAACGCCGTGATGGCTGTTTGGCAATCGGTTAACGCCATTTCGGCCGCGGAGCAGGCCTGCTGCGCCCTGTTCAATTGATCTTTGGCTTGGGTTAAATCCGCTTGTTCAACCGGGGTAATGTCCTGCTGCCATTGTGCCGGTTGTGGATGCGTCAAACTTCCACAGACTGGGCAGGCCTGCTGAGGCTGTAGCGTTTTCGCCAAAATCGCCGCCTGCCCCAAATGCCAAGCGTATTCAAGCTGATTGAGCTGATGTTGCGCCTGCTGCTGGGCTGCTTTCGCGTCATTCAGTAATTGTTGTTTGTCAGCCGAGTCGGCCACGCGTTGTTGGCGTTTTTGCGTTAACTTAGACCAGGCCTGGTATTGGGTCATCAAGGCTTGCAGACTATGGCGTTGTTGGGTTAAGGCTACTTGATCAGGTAGGCTTTGATTAAGCTGTGTAATGTTTTTTTCTAGCGTTTGCTGACGCTCAAGCAAGGCCTCAAGCTGGTTTTTAGCCTGCTCATAGGCTTGCAAGCCCTGCTGCGCCTGGCGCTCTAACTGACTGACTTGTGCTGTCGCCTCATCCAATTGGGTGATTTTAGGCCGCAGTTGTTCAAGTTGATGCAGTTGCTGAGTTAAGCCATCACGCGCTTGGTAGGCGGTTTCCGCTTGCCGCAAAGCCGTATTTGCGGTGACTAAATCGGCTTGTGCCTGGGCTAATGCCTGCTGATCCTGGCTCATTTTAAGCTGGCAATCGGTTAGCGCCTGCTTAACCTGCTGGAGCGCACTATAAAAAGGATACGCTTTCTCTACCGCTTGCGCTTGGCGAATTTGTCGTCTTAATTGCGCTATACCCGGTTCACCTTGCAGATGCTGCTGATACTGTGCAACCAACTCATCACGCTGCGCAAAACGTTTGCCTAAGGCTTGCGCCGCCTCAAGCGCCTGCTCATGCTGTTTTAAAGCCTGCGCCGCTTGATCATATTCGGGCTGAAACGTGGCAATCGCCTGTTCAAGCTGCTGGCATTGCTGCACTAACTCTTCTTTATCGCGACAGTTTACCGTCTGCAAAATACCCATCAGTTGTTGGCGTTGCGCGTCTTTTTGTTGACGCACCTGGGCCGCCTGCGCCTTGATGCTGTCTTCTAATTGTTTGTATAAATGGGTTTGAAACAACTTACTTAAAATAGGTTCGCGGTCTTTTGATTCCGCCAATAACAGTTTGCGAAACAAGCCTTGCGGCAACACCATTACTTGACGAAATTGCTCTGAATCTAACCCGATCAACGCCACGACCCGCTCGGTCAATTCTTTAACCTTTTTATCGACCAACAAGCGGGTTTGCCCACTGGCATCTGTAGCATACAAAAAACCTTCTGCTGCCTGCTCGGTAAAGCCCTCACCGCGAGATTTTGGCCGGCGTTGTACCGGTTTGCGCATAATCCGATAGTGCGTATTTCCCAGCTCAAAACTGAACTCGACCTCGGTAGGTAAGTCAGCCGCCGCGTATTGGCAGCGCATATCACTGGCATCACGCTCTTTGCCAGTGGTATCGCCATAAAGCGCAAAAGTCATGGCATCTAACAGCGTGCTTTTACCCGAACCGGTTGTGCCGTTAATTAAAAATAATGGATTATGGCCTAAACGGGTAAAGTCGATTGTTTCAGTCTGTGCAAAGGGGCCAAAGGCTTGAATTTTTAAGTAACGAGGTTTCATAGCGAGTTATCTTGATTGGGTTGCGAGAGTTTAGTCAGCGTGGCATTAATAATGTCAGACTGCGCGTCAGTCAATGGTTCGCCTTGAATTTGGGCATAAAAGTCGCGGACGAGTTGCGCGGCATCGAGTTTGATATGGTTGGGGTTAGCCTGCGCTAATGGCTCGGTTTGCAACACGCGTTTTTCCAGATGCAGCACATTTGGATAGACTTCACGCAAACGCCCCATCGGATCAAGCAAGGCTGTCGTATCGGTTGAGCGCACCATAATATAGTCGTCGCGTTGCGGATCCTGCTGACCTTGTTCAAGTAGTGTGTTTAATGTGCCTTCGAGCACGCGCATTTCACGCAAGGGCTGCAAAGGCAAATGCGCCTGTGCCACCAGGCCTGCTGAATCAAAACTCAGCAAGGTAACGCCTTTTTGATGTAAATGCTCCGAAAAGCTGTATTTAAGCGGTGAACCCGCATAACGAATATGGGGCGCCCCCTTTGATTGCGGACTGTGTAAATGCCCCAAAGCCACATAATCAAACGCAAGCATCGGCTCATAAGACACCCGATCCGATCCTCCGACCGATAGTGTTTTTTCCGACTCAGAGGTTTCTGCGCCATCAACAAAACAATGCGACATGAGCAGCGCCGGAAAATGGGGGTCACGCGCCGCTTTCACCTGATCTAGCAACAGCTTGTGCGCGGCATCGTAATCCGTGACCGGCTGATTAAACACATGCCGAATTCGCTCGGGGTCGGCAAAAGGAATGCCAAAGATTTGCAGCGCGGTGTCGGCCTTACGCAGCCATACCGGCTCGGCTACACGTTGGATATCAGTAAGGATATGTAAGCCGGTTTTTTGTAATTGTGTGGCGGCAAAGCCTAAGCGCTCGGCACTATCATGGTTACCGCTAATCATAATCAGCGGAATCGCCAACTCGGCAAAGCGGTTAATGGTTTGATTAAGCAAGCGCACCGCATCGGCGGGCGGCATCGAGCGATCATAAATATCACCTGCCACCAATACCGCATCCACCTGATACTCAACGGCATAATCAATAATCTGGTTTAAAACATGCGCCTGATCAGCCAATAACGACTGATGATGAAGCACGCGGCCTAAATGCCAATCTGCAGTGTGAAGAAGTTTGATCATGGAGATATTGTAAGCTATTGTTACCGCACCAACTCCAAAACCCGCAAGGTTTCCTGTTCAATCTCGGTTACCAGGCCTGCTAATTGACTGGCATAGCTGTCTTTTAGTTCTGTTGTGAGTAGGGTTTGTTGTTCTTGTAAGGTGGCATAAATAAATTCACGCATGTCATCGCGGTTCATCAGCTCATCGACCCGCACCACCACAAGATCCACCGCTAACCAGGATGCAATACCCGCGCCGATTCCAACTGCACCTGCACACAAACCTACGCCCGGTCCGGTTGCCGCACAAGGCCCCAAAGCAATGGCGGCAGCGCCAGCCCCAGCACCAATACTCGCCGTGCGCCCCGCTGTTTTGGTAGCGGCTTTTGCGGCGACCCGTGCCGCCAGTTGAGAGGCCATACGCGTGCCCACTTGAGCGGCAATCCGTGCAGATAAACGCGCGGTAATCATCGCCGCAATGCCGCCGCCTCCGGCATAACCCAAGGTCAATTGATCAACATTCAGCTCGAATCCATCTAGGTTAAAACAGCGACTTTGGCGCGTGTTGGCCGACAACTCAATCCCAGCGACTAGCTGAGTCGCGCGGGCTAAAAACAAGTGATCGAGCTGACTTAATTCATCATTCACCACCCGTTCGATAGCCAGGCCTGCGGTGTCGTTAAACTTGCTAGCGATAAAATCTTCTAAGCCCGCTTGATCAACTAACTCCGCACCTTTAAAAAATAACTGCACATAAGACCCAGCAATACTAAAATTCCAATCCAAAAACTGCTCAACCCCTGCCTTAATTTCAGGATGATCAAACAAGGTCGCCACAATCCGGTCGATTTCTGCATCTAATTCAGCCTGAATCATTTGCTGTTGTTCTGTCAGTTGCACATTTATGTCAGCTTGAATGTCGTCGCGTTGGGCAGTTTGGCGCGCGTCCGAGCAAGCGGGTTCTAAAGCAGGAATAACTTTTTGTAGTGGTGACATAATGGTTTGTATCACACCACCCGCATTAAACTGATTCAGCATAAAATAAACTGCAAACAAGCTTGCTAAGGTTAAACTAAAGCCTAAAGCAAAGCCTTTTGCTGTTGCACTTTTAACGGTTTGATCACTTTGTACTTGGGCAATATAGGTCACCAACCCCAGCAACACGGACCAAACCAAGGCAAATTTAAGCCCATTCCACACCAACAAAACTAACCACAACAAGCCTTGCACACCAAATGAAATAGCCTGCGCATCATCCGCTGCGGCTAAACTGGCGCGTTGCACTATGCCATAGAGATATTGACTGGTTGCACTATCGAGCGCTAACAACCAAGCCAAACTTGTAATCTCAGTATTGATGCCAACTTGGGCTTGTGCAAACAGACTCGACCAACTTTGTGCCGTATAGTTTGGTATCTCGGCAAACCAAACAAAAACAATGACATAGAGCAACAACATCACAAGCAAGTTCAACCAAAAAGTCGGCCAAAGTAGCACAAAATTAAAGCCCGTTTTAAGATGCGCACGACTCTTATTACTTAACCAGGCATAAATAGCCATAAAGCTAAACACACTGCTAATGAGCACGCCCCAGTCTATGTACACCAAATTACCGACGCGACCCAAGCCTGTGACCACCCAAAGCGCACCAAATGCGCCTGTCACACTGAGAATTAAGGCAACTACTTTAAGCAACAGACTATTAACAAAAACCTGCCAACCACTCGTGGCATGAACGGTAAGAGTTAAAATAGCCTGACGCCGTAAGCGTAGCCAAGCATAATTGAATGAATAGGCTAACCAAGCCAGCAAGGCGAGGCTGAATAGTAGCGAGGGATAGGTGGCAGTATCTAGCGGGAATAACGCCATTAACATCAGTAACAGCAAGAGTGCTATTAACAGATAGGCTTTATTCATTAATAGTAAATTCCCTTAACCTGTTATTTATAGCACAAACAGCGGTGAGTTTTTAGGCTTTTAAGAATAAGAGAATGAGCAGGCCTGCTAGGCCTTGTTGCACGTCTATTGCGTTAAGGCAGCAGGCCGAAAGAAGTGATCATGTATGTTGTGACTGGACTAGTGCATTTCATCCGCTTTGCGCTGCACACGAGCCAAAAAATACGAATCATTTTCCATCAGGTTCAACATTTCTGAATACATAGGCAGTGTTAAACCTTGGGCCTTGATAATATCGGTCGCTTCTTCATTAAAAGCGTCATGCACCTCCGCTAACAACTGCTCGGTAATCTCCTCAACCGGCTTTTCCGCAAGAGTTTGTTGATAGTGATTATGCAGGTCTTCAATCTTAAACAAGCTTGTTAAAAATTGCTCCAGTTGCAGATCCGTTGGCGCGGCTATAGGGGTTTGGCTTGGAATTTGTTCGGGCACGTCAGTTAAGGCGGCATTCGCCAAGGATTTGATCGGAAAAACGGTTATTAAACTTAAAGCGACAGCGGTAAACAATCGATGAATCATAGGTCTCCTTAATTATTAATCGTTGCATATACATGACAACATATCTTAAAAAGACCTGCAAATCAGATCGGCGCATTACAAAAAAACTGCACAATTAAGCCGAATATTAGCGGCGCTTGGGCACAAACTGGCAGCGTGCCGAACCTTTTAACCAGTTAGGTTGGTTAAACGCCTGTTCAAAACCGCGATGATAATCACTAAAATTGCCCAACACACGAACACAGTCTAACCCATGCGCTGATGAGCATAGACTTAGGGTCTGACCGTCGAACTGTGCTTGCGCTCGATGGCTGCGACTGCGCCGATCATCCCGAAACTCATCTAAATTAATGTCCGCGCGCTCGCCAATCAATAAGTCCAGCGCAAAAGGATGAATGCGTTGCCAGTTGTCACCGTTACGCAGTTGCACATCGCTGATCACGCATTGCAAATGATCACCATAGCGGGCTTCTTGACGACGCACCTCCCAAGCAATACGCTCCTTTTCAATTTCCTGCTCGCGCGCTCGCGCTTCGGCGGCTCGTTGCTCGGCACGGGCCTGATCTAACAAGGCTTGCTGCTCTCGCGCTTGTAATTGTTGAGAGGAGGTTAACGCTTCCCATTCGGCTTTATTCATGTTCAATGGATAGGTGGCACAACCGACTAAAAAAACCAACACTATGCTGACAAGTAATGGCTTAAAAATAGTGTTTCTTTTAATAGTGTTCATTTTATGCCCCACAGCATTTTTTAAATTTTTTGCCCGATTGACAGATACACGGATCGTTTCGCCCTAGTGTCAATTTGATCCGCTCAACTTCACCCTTATCATACAACCACTGTCCTTGTGCATTTTGCACGAAGTCACTGCGCTCATGCAAACAATAAGGCACGCCCTGCTCAAGATGATAGGCGTTAAATTCAACCTGCTGACCCTGGGCACTGATAATCTCTAACCGACACCAGGTCAGACTAGCCAACCAGGCTTTTGTGTCTGCATCCATAGGCTCGAGGTTGGTTTCAGTCATCGCTAAATAATCAAAGTCCTTACGCTCAAACGCCGCATAACGCGAACGCATTAATTCTTCCGGAGTGGTGGCCGTGTTAAGGTTCATAGTGCTCCAATATTTAGTCCAAAATCGAAAGTTATCTCAAGCCTTTTCAATTACGATAGCCTAGGCACCAGGCCTGGTTGTCGAGATACCATTGCACGGTTTTTCGTATGCCGGATTCGAAGGTTTCTTGCGGTGTCCAGCCGAGTTCGCGTTGAATTTTGCTAGCATCAATCGCATAACGCATGTCGTGGCCGGGGCGGTCAGCGACGTATTTAATCAAGGCTGCGTAGCTGTCGGCATTGCCCGGCTGGCACGAATAGCTGTCAATATTGGGGTTATTTTCACTGGGATAAAGTTCTTCTAACACCGCACAAATGGTTTTGACCACCTCGATGTTTTGTTTTTCGTTGTGGCCGCCGATGTTGTAGGTTTCGCCGACTTTACCTTTTGTGGCGACCAGCACGAGTGCGCGGGCGTGGTCTTCCACATACAGCCAGTCGCGGATTTGGTTGCCTTTGCCATAAACAGGCAGTGGTTTGCCCTCAAGGGCATTCAGGATTATCAACGGAATCAATTTTTCCGGAAAATGATACGGACCGTAATTGTTTGAGCAGTTGGTGACGAGGGTTGGCAAAGCGTAGGTTCTTAACCATGCGCGCACGAGATGGTCGGAAGCAGCTTTGCTGGCGCTGTAGGGCGAACTTGGGGCATAGGCGGTGGTTTCAGTAAACAAAGGCAATGGTTGTTCTTTAGAGATTGCTTCACTTTGCACGCAATGACCACCACTATCTGTCGCGAGCGCAGCGTGGCGATCCACTTCATCTGGGTGGGGTAAATCGCCATAAACTTCATCAGTTGAAATATGGTGAAAGCGGAAATGTGCTTTTTTATCGCCTTGTAGGACTGACCAGTAAGCTCTTGCCTGTTCGAGCAAGGTATAGGTGCCGACGATATTGGTTTGGATAAACTCGCCTGGGCCATCGATGGAGCGATCAACATGCGATTCGGCGGCGAGATGCATAACGATATCCGGTTGGTATTGATTAAATACCCGCTTTAATTCAGCCCCATCGCAAATATCAACTTGTTCAAAGGCATAACGTTCGTTGTTTTCAACTGACTTTAGTGATTCAAGATTGCCGGCATAGGTGAGTTTATCGACATTCACCACAGAATAGTCAGTGTCGTTAATAATATGACGCACCACGGCGCTACCGATAAAACCGGCTCCGCCGGTGACGAGAATTTTAAGTTTTGTGTTATGAGTATTATTCATTGTAAATTTTTAGTTATAAATCTTGTGATTCGATTATGTCTGCAAACAATGTTTGTTGTATGTTACAAACCTTTTAATTATTCATCCATCAATTATTTTAAAAGTGCCTTGAGTGTCTGATACGCGGTAGGAGTATGTTGTACGACCAGCTTAGGGTGAATTGATGAGATACTAGATCATTTTTTGGGGAAGTGGACACTTCAAAATGGCAACTAGAATTGCAACTAGTGTGCATACCAAAAAATTTAAACGATAATGAGAGTGATAGATAACAAGAAATATATCAGAAAGATTTTAAGAGAATCATAAAGATAAGATGGTGCCCAGGGCCGGAGTCGAACCGGCACGCCCTTTCGGGCGAGGGATTTTAAGTCCCTTGCGTCTACCAATTTCGCCACCTGGGCAGATGACTTGCTTTGCAGCATGTTTTTGAAGCTGTTGTGGCTATGGAGGCTGAGCCCGGAATCGAACCGAGATCCACGGATTTGCAATCCGTTGTATAGCCATTCTACCACTCAGCCATATTTGGAGCGGGAAACGAGACTCGAACTCGCGACCCCAACCTTGGCAAGGTTGTGCTCTACCAACTGAGCTATTCCCGCGCTATGGGTGCGTATTATAGGGGCTGGCCATTAAAGGTCAAGCGTTATTTTGCAGCTTTATGACAAAATTTTGTCATTCCATAGCTCTATATAGCTCGACCATTTACAAGCTATTGTTTTATCGTCAATTTGGCTGTTAACGTAGCTTTGGCCAGGCCGCAATGCTGTATTGCACAAGCGACCACAGGGTTAATAATGCGGCCAAAATTAACAATCCAAAACCAATCGTTGCCCAAGGCACCCCGAATAGATTACCACCATAAATCAGCATCGCTAGGGCTACCAGTTGAAAGGTCGTTTTGTATTTGCCGATTTTTGATACCGCCACGACATCACTAAGTTTTTGCTGCGCCATCCATTCACGTAAGGCCGATACCGCTACTTCTCGCATAATAATCACAATAGCAGCGAGGGTTATCAGTAAGTCTTGGTACTCTACCGCAACCATAACCAAGGCGACAGCGACGATCAGTTTATCGGCAACCGGGTCTAAAAACGCACCAAATTTTGACGTGGCATCCAAGCGACGCGCTAAATAGCCGTCTAACCAGTCAGTCAGCGCTGCGATGACAAACACCAACATCGCGACAAATCGGGCACTTTCAAATGGTAAATAATAAATTAATACAAATAACGGAATGAGCGCGACCCGTAGCCAGGTAATGCTCATTGGAAGGTCTTGCAGTTTCATACCCATCTCTATGTTCAATGCTAATGCGCAAAATTTTAGCACCATCGCGCGCTGGGCGCACTGGAGAATCCTTTAAATAACGAGCTTAAACAAGCCACGCCCTACTTCCAACGCTGATTTGTTGTGGCGTTTGTTGCACGGCGTTTAATAAAGCCGGACCTAATAATAGATTTTGACCAAAATAAATTTGCTGATTTTTCGAATCGCGACGATAGGTTTTGAGCGTGCGAGTCGGCTCGTCTTCAAACTGACCGGTTGCAAGGTTAATGGACGGAATGACACAACGTGCACAGGGTTTCACGAGGTCAAATGACTGCTCGCCCTGCTCACTCATCACCACGAAATGTTTGGCTTGATCTTCTGCATAGGCTTCACAACCCGATAGCACTAAATTGGGTCGAAAAGCCGCCATAGCAATGGGGGCGACAGGCTGTGTTCTACTAGCCAATTGGCGATTTAAGTCATCTAAGCTCGCTTGTGCAATCAGCAGCAAAGGAAAGCCGTCGCTAAAGGCAACTTGCTGAGGCGCACCTGATGGCGTCAAATCGGCATAATCTGGGTCAATCGGTCGCATCATAGTGGAGGGCTGCTGGACTAAACAGACCGGCTGATTTAGATAATCACTAAACCATTGATGGCAGCTGTCATCCGCTAACCAGGCCTGGCAAGCGTCTTGCCAAATACTGACCTCGCGGCAGCGCAGCCCCTTCGCTTGCTCATCGAGTGGCATAATAGTTAATTCACTCATCCCCGGTGCATTAACTCGCAGCGGCAGCAGGCCTGTTATCAAATCTTCTGGCAAGGCTTGATGCGATGCTTGCGGAAACTCCAGCTCCCTAACCTCTACTAAAGCGAGCTTGGGCGCTTGACGTTGGGTTACCATACGTCCTTTGGCATCAATTAGCATCCAACGACGATCGCCCACCAAACCCCGACTATCTAACCAGGCCTGCTGCACCTTAAATCCGCCACAGGATTTAATGGGGTAACGCCAAATTTCACTTAAGAACACTTAACCATCACTTATAAAATCCAGTGCGTATTACGTCCAACCCCTCCGCAGGATCAAAACCTAATTGTTCACAATACCAAACAAACTCAACGACGTCCAATCGACGCTGTCCGACTTCGATTTTACCAATAAATGAGTGTGGCTTACTGATTAGATCGGCCGCCTGGCGCATCGTTAACCCCTTCGCCTCTCTTTGCAAACGGAGCCATTCTGATAAACGCTGAGATTCTGGGGAATAAATAGTTTTCATTTGTCCCAATTATGGGAACAAAACCAATGTACCTAAATCAGGAACAAATTATTTGCAACTAAGCTAGTCTTAATCTAGAATTGTTCCCATTTTAGGTACAAGACACTATAAAGGTGCTTACATGCGTACGGGAACAAATTATTACAAAGCCCTAGCGAGCAGAAAATCAATCGCTTTTGGTCTATTAGCCACATTCATCTTCCCCCCTGCGCTGGTGGTAGAGCACTCTAGAATCTTTCTAGCATTGAGCTTATGCCAGTTCTGCTTATTAGGTCTTTTGTTTTTTTTGCCAGCCTTGACAATGACCATACACATTGGCCTTTTTACTGTTTTGCTTAGCTATAACCTGCTCCAAATCTTGAAGGATTAAAACATGGATACAGAAAACAAAACACTAACCAACAATCATATCCATGACGATGAAATTGATCTTTATGAGTTATGGCAAACGCTTTGGTCACAAAAATGGCTCATTGCTGCTATCACCATAATTACAACTACTTTGGCTGCTGTCTTTTCGCTAAATATACCGAAAACATATCAAGCGGAAATGAGAATTCTTCCACCCTCAACATCAAGCGTTGAATCAATTCAGTTGACAGAAGTTTCAAACTTGGGAATAGATATACCAAATGCTGACTCTCTATACAGCGCTTTTCTTGAAAATCTGGATTCGAGTGAAGTTATAAACCTATTTTTAAGTCATCAAAGCGTAAGGGATTATTATTTAGAAGATAATCTCTCTCAAGGACGCGCACTGCGTCAAATTGACAAATCACTCGAGGTTAATCGGCCTGTTGAACCAAGGGAGAAGGTTTTATTTTTATCGAAGGAAGCCACCCTCAAATACCAAGCTCAACAACCTGAGTTTACGGTTGAAGCCTTATCTATGCTTACTAACTCAGCGGCCTCTTACACCATTGCACAAGTCCGAACTGATTTACTGACAAGTATTAATCAAAATATTACTCGGCTAGACTCACAGATTAACATTGAAAATCAAAGGCTAAATCGTGAAATTCAAGCTGAAATCAAACGATTAGAAGAAGCTGATCAAGAAAAACGTGAATCACTGACGCAGCAAATTGCATTATTACGAGATAAAGCCAAACTTGATAGAGAATTTCGAATAGCACGCTTAAAGGTGGATTATAATATCGCTAAATCTTTAGGCATTGAAACCCCTGTTAATCCAGCCGATTACAATCGTCAAGCTAACAATGTAGCACGCGTTGAAATTAGCAACCAAAGCCTTTCTCGTTATTGGCTTGGAACAAAAGCACTTTCACAAGAAATATCTGCTATAGAAACTCGAAGTTCAGACGATCCTTTTATCCCTGAATTACCTGATTTATTGCGACAGCTTGATGCGTTAAAACTAAACCACCGTATTGAGCGTCTTAAAAACCGTGAAGATAATGTGCCCTTCTCGGACAGTTTACGAAACCTTATAAACCAAAAGGCTAAATTAGTTGAAGCCAAGCAAAAAGCTGAGCAGGCTGAGTTTGAAGTTTACCGAATTGCACGTGCACCTATTGAGCCGGAGTCATCGATCAAGCCCAACAAAAAACTAATCCTTGCCGTAGCGCTGGTTCTAGGTGGAATGCTTGGTATTTTTATAGCCTTAGTTCGAGGTGCAGTCCGTAAACGTCAAACCCTTAATGCAAATCAAAAACAAGAGCCTGCATAACCAGGCCTGGTGTTTTAACTGAAACAGGCTTGACGTAAGGCTTTCATTTGCGCCAAGCCAAGTTCGCGTGCTCGCTGGACATTAGTAGCAGGAATTGAATCTGGATCAGGATGATGATCTAGGGCTTGGCTAAGTTGGGCTTCGCGCAAAATATGCAGCATCGGATAAGGTGATCGATTGGTAAAATTGGCCGGATCTTGTTCATCAGCATCCGCAAAGCAATAATCGGGATGAAAGCTAGCGACCTGATAAGTGCCTTCATAACCCTCCATGACTAATAGCTGTTCAGCCAGATCCACCAAGTCCAAATAATCCCAAAACCCTTCAAAGCCATAAGGCAAGATTAATAAGGTGGTGGCAATGTCTGGTTGTTGGTCAAGTCGTTGCCATTCGGCTTGCAAGGCGGTTAACACATCCTCGGTGTTGCGGCTATCGACCAAGGCATAGTGAATAGCGTTTTTATCAAACTCACGCTGTGCAAAGGGACAAAAATTGAGTCCAATCACGATGCTTTGCAACCATTTTTGGGTAGCGGCTAAAATAGGACGCTGTTCAGCTTCCGGCATACTGGTCTTAGGATTTATTGCGTCGTTGGTAGCATTGTTCATAATTCACCATGGTAAAAGTCATAAATTTTTTGCGCTAAATTCGGGCTAATGCCTTTTACTTTAGCCAGTTCCGAGGCCGCCGCATCTTTCACTTGCGCCAACCCCCCAAAATGGGTGAGTAACAGCTTGCGCGTTTTTGGCCCGACACCCGGGATGTCTTCGAGCTGCGAATGGGTTTGCGCTTTTTGGCGACGTTGCCGATGGCCGGTTATCGCAAATCGATGCGCTTCATCACGAATGTGGTTAATTAAATGCAGCGCAATGTCATCGGCTTCTAAATCAATCCCGTCAAGATTATGAGGCGTATAAAGAATTTCTAAGCCCGCCTTGCGCCCTTCACCTTTCGCGACTGACACCAACGGCAGTTGATCCAACTCTAACTCGCGCAGTACCGCAATCGCTTGGGTGAGTTGACCTTTACCGCCATCGACAATCACCAGGTCTGGTAAGGGCTGTTGTTCGGTTTTTAAACGCGAATAGCGCCGCGTTAAAGCTTGATGCATCGCTGCATAATCATCGCCACCGGTAATACCACTAATATTAAATTTGCGATAGGCTTGCGACGACGGCACGCCATCGACAAACACCACGCAACTGGCGACCGTTTGCTCGCCCATAGTATGGCTTATATCAAAGCATTCCATATATTTGGGCGATTGGGCGAGATTAAGCGCATCTTGTAACGCAACAACCCGGTCCCATTGACTGGCCTTTTGAGATAAATGCTGTTTAAGCGCGGCTTCGCCATTACTCAATGCCAATTGCACCAGTCCTTTCGAGGTCGCTTGACTGGCCTGCTTAATCGTGACCGCTTGTTGTTTTTTCTGGCTAAGCCATTCTTGTAACCAGGCCTGCTCGTTCATTTCGTGACTGGTGAGCAAGGTTTTGGGTATCGGGTGGCCATCATAATGCTGACTAATAAAGGCACTCAATGTTTCCGCCAAGGTTTGTTCGTCGGCATATTTAAACTTTGGAAAATAATTTTCGCCGCCCCATAAATGCCCACCACGATACATCATTAAGGTCACGCAGGCCTGGTGATTACGCACTTGCACCGCAATGACATCCAAGTCTTGTGAACCAGGCTGATTAATAAGATGCTGACTTTGAATGGTGCGCAGCGCTGAAATTCGGTCGCGCAACAGTGCGGCTTTTTCAAATTCCAAATCATCCGAGGCGGCTTGCATCTGCTGACCTAGCTCTTCAATGACATCAAAGCTTTTGCCTTCTAGAAACATTAAGGTGAGTCGTACATCCTCAGCATAATCCTGCTGACTTATTAATCCGACACAGGGTCCTGAGCAACGCTTGATTTGATATTGCAAACAGGGGCGCGAACGGTTTTTGAAGACACTTTCAGCACATTGACGCACCGGAAAAATTTTTTGTAAAGATTGCAAGGTTTGGTGCACTGCACCGGCATTGGGAAACGGACCAAAATAGCGACCAACACGGCGTTTGGCGCCACGGTGAAAGCTCAATGCCGGATAGTCTTTTCCTGTCGAAACAAAGAGATAGGGGTAAGACTTATCATCACGAAACAACACGTTATAACGCGGATTGAGCCGCTTAATTAAGGTGTTTTCTAAAATTAATGCTTCCGATTCGGTATCGGTGACGGTGACCGTAATGCGTGCCACCTGCGCGACCATCGCCTGGGTTTTAATCGCATCATGATTTTTAACGAAGTAACTGGATACCCGGCGCTTTAAATTTTTGGCTTTGCCCACATAAATAACCTCGTCTTGGTCATTATGCATTTGATAAACACCCGGGCGTTCAGTCAAATTGGCTAAGAACGCACTGACATCAAACTTAAATTGATCCTTAAATTGATCCGACATACGCCTACTAAAAACGGTTAGAATACAGGCTTTGAATTATACGCCAGTCGCAAAACTTTTGAGGTAAGAATGGATTCCAATAACCCTTGGACTGAAAATAAACCGGTTGAAAACCCGGGGCAAAGCAAGTCATCGTCTAATTTATCTACACCTGCACTCGATCGGTTAGCCAATGCGGCTGATGCCTATGTGAATCAAGAAAAATGGTCGCGTCGCTGGACAAACATCCTTAAAATCGCCGTAGTGCTGTACATTACGGTTTCGGTTGTTATGCTAGTGGGCTTTTTTAATGGTGCTAAAAAACCTGCTTCCAGTGAAGGTCATGCTGCTTTAGTATCCATCCAAGGCAGTATCATGCCTAACAGCCGCACCAGTGCTAACACGATTAACCCCCTACTTCGTGAAGCTTTCGAATCGCGTAATGCACAAGCCGTGGTCATCCATATTAACTCACCCGGTGGTAGCCCTGTGCAATCGGCATTGATTAATGATGAGATTACGCGACTAAAAGCCCTGCATAACAAACCGGTTTATGTGGTTGCGGAAGACTTGTGTGCATCAGGTTGTTATTATATCGCTGCTGCCGCTGATCAAATATTTGCAAACAAAGGATCCATTATTGGCTCCATTGGCGTCCGCTTTGACTCTTTTGGTTTTACAGAGCTGATGGATAATCTAGGTGTTGAAAATCGTTCAATGACAGCAGGTGAATTTAAAAGCATTGTTAACCCATTTGGGGAAGAAGACCCTGCCGCCAAGCAGTTTTTTAAAGAGCGCGTTTTAGAACGTACCCATCAGCAATTTATAGAAGTGGTGCAACGTGGTCGCGGAGATCGCTTATCGGATGATCCATTACTTTTCTCAGGCTTGGTTTGGCTTGGTGATGAAGCCGTCGAACTCGGTTTGATTGACGGATTAGGTGATCTTGGATTTGTTGTTCGTGATGTTATCGGTGTTGAGCAGGTGCGTCGCTATGAAGCAGACAAGGGGTTAATGGAACATATTTTAGGTGATTTGGTGTCTGAAACAGCATTGCATATTTCTAACCATTTCATTGGATTACGTTAACTTTTTATAAATTTTTTTATGTTATAACCTAAAAGGAGCATTATTCTATGGCTAAAAAAGCAAGCGCAAGACACATTCTGGTTGCCGATGAGCAGGCCTGCTTAGATTTAAAATCGCAAATTGAACAAGGTGCTGATTTTGCTGATCTGGCACGTGCCCACTCGCAATGTCCATCAGGCCGTTCTGGCGGTGAGCTAGGTGAGTTTGGACCTGGTATGATGGTGCCAGAATTTGACAAGGTGGTTTTTAGTGCGCCAGTTAATGAAGTACAAGGTCCGGTACAAACGCAATTTGGTTTTCACCTATTAGAAGTAACCGCACGAACTGAATAAGTTTGTGATCAGCTATAACGACTGCTAAAGGTATCCAACATGTCTCCTGAAGAACTCGCGCAATCTCTGTTTCCAACAAGACTATCGAGCGATTTTTCTGATCAACTGTTGGATGCTTGTCAATTAGCCCTTGAAGCACAAGCGTTACCCATGCTTCATAGTGTCTCAAGTTTAGAGGCCTGTTCGGTATTAACCCAACTAAATTTGGATGATACGACTTATATTGCAACACTGGTCAGTGATTCCAATCTTATCCCCTACTATTCAAGCGAAGACCTGGCTAAGCGTTTTGCACCACAGTGCGTTAAGCTCATTGACGGCATTCGTCGCTTAAATCAATTTAAAGAATTTGATCCCGACACCCATTCTGATGCGGTACAAACGGAACGCTTACGTCAGATGCTTTTAGCGATGACGTCAGATATTCGCATGATGGTGGTCAAATTGGGGTATCGTGTTGCGCGTTTGCGTAATTTAAAGCATGAGCCCGAAACGGTACGCAAACAAATAGCGGCCGAAACACAACTAATTTTTGCGCCTTTGGCTAACCGTCTTGGTATTGCCCAGCTTAAATGGGAACTGGAAGACCTGTCATTTCGGTTTTTAGAACCTGATTTATATAAAAAAATTGCCTCCGAACTAGCTGATAAACGGGTGGAGCGCGAGAACTACATTGCAAACCTTATCGCTTATTTGACACAACTATTGGCAGATGATGGTATTGAGGCCAAGGTCACAGGACGTCCAAAACACATCTATAGCATCTGGAAAAAGATGTCTCGCAAAAAACAGAGCCTTGATGATCTCTATGATTTGCGTGCATTGCGGATTTATGTCAAGGATGTGGCTGAGTGTTATCGTTGTCTTAGCCTTGTGCATGAGCAGTGGAATTTTATTCGCGAAGAATTTGATGATTATGTCACCTCGCCAAAGGACAATGGTTACCAATCTATTCATACCGTGGTGATTGGACCAGAAGGTAAAACCGTTGAAATTCAAATTCGTACCCATGAAATGCATCAGCACGCCGAATATGGTATTGCGGCACACTGGAAATACAAAGAAGGTGGCAAGGGTTATGATGCTAGATTAGAGGCAAGCATCAATGCCATGCGTCAACTTTTAGAGCACCGTGATGATGCCGAGGTGTTTGATGAAATTTCTACGGAACTACAAAGCCAGCATATTTATGTGCTTACGCCGACAAACCAGATTATTACCCTGCCCCAAAATGCGACCGCACTAGACTTTGCTTATGCCATTCATACTGACCTTGGGCATGGCTGCCGGGGCGCAAAAATTAACGGCCACATCATCCCGCTTACGCAAACCCTTAAAACGGGTGATCGCATTGAAGTGTTATCCATGCGAAACGGTGAGCCCAATCGTAATTGGCTGAACCCCAACCTTGGCTACATTAAAACCTCTCGAGCGCGGACACGCATTCGCAGTTGGTTTAATCGACGCAATAAAGAAGCCAACATTGAATTAGGTGAACAACTCTATGCGCGTGAAGCAAAACGGCTCAATGCAAAACACATTGCTGTGGCTGAGTGTGCAAAGTATTTTGGCTTTGAACAGCTAAAGGATTTTTACGAAGCGCTTGGCAAGGGGCAACTAAACGAACGCCAATTACTTAATGCCTTACAAAAACTGGTGCAACCAGGCCTGCTAGCTCAGAAAAAACGCTTTAATGTTGCTGAAAAAAAACCACAATCAAACGCCCAGATTACCGACGATTCACCCCAGGCTTATGTTGTTGGAGCGCCAAATTTGCGCACCACCCTCGCCCCTTGTTGCGAGCCGAAGCCCGCGGACGATATTATTGGCTTTGTAACGCGTGGGCGCGGCGTCACTATTCACCGTCAAGACTGTAATAATATTCTCAATTTAGCCGATCATGAACGGCAGCGTTTAATTGCCGTAAACTGGTTAGGCCAAGCGGAACCCGCGTCACAATTGTTGCAACTGACGCTACATATACTGGCTTTTGATCGTAAAGGATTATTGCGTGATGTTATGGCTAAACTCACTGATTTTGATGTAAACTTAACGCGCTCAAATACCGTGACTAACCAAGATGAGGGCACGGTCGATATGGCGCTAGACATTGAAGTTACCGAACAGGCTAATCTTGGTGCTTTACTGGATCAGGTTGAGGCCATTACCAACGTTGAAGAGGTGAGTATTTTGGCGCAAAAGGAGCAAAATGCGATCGGTTAAATACAGCATTTTAAAGGGCATTCGTGCGGTTAAATATAGTGAGTGGATCAATCGCAAGTTTCCAGGCATTAAACACAAAGACTTATGGAAACCCAGCAGAAACAGCATGGCTAAAGCTGGCTTTGTTGGCGCATTTTGTGCCTTTATACCTGTGCCATTACAAATGCCATTAGCCGCCATTATTGCGTATTTCTCAAAAGCCAATATCCCTTTTTCCGTGGCACTCGCTTGGATTACTAATCCGGTAACCATGTGGCCGATTTGGACCTTTGGCTATTTGGTGGGCGCTTGGATTTTAGGTATGCCCACCTTACGAAATATTGAAGTGACTGAAGGGTTAGGCTTTTGGGGCTGGCTCGTAGAGGTCTTCCCACAAATCTGGATACCTTTGTGGTTTGGTAATATTTTCATGGGCTTACTGGTAGGGAGTATTTTATATTTAGTAATTCGCTTTATTCCTATTCCCCATTTTAATAAAAACGAAGCACCCAAGGAAACGAGTGCTCAGCAACCAGACCAAGCCGACTCATCCAAATAAGTCATCGTTTTCTCAACGCCAGCTGGAGCGGCAATTGGTAACTCATTACCCGCCAACCACTCTAGCACCGCTGGGTGTTTTTCTTGGCCGGTAATCAGCTTAATGAGTCGTTTTGATTCGTTAAGTTTAGCCAAGGTCAGGGTTAAACGCACTGGCGGCGGTTTGGGTGAATCGACGATCAGTGCCACATCACCTGTTAGATTGCGCCAGGCCTGATTAGGAAATAAACTGGCAGTATGGCCATCTTCTCCCATGCCAAGTAAGGTCAAATCAAACGTAACCCCCGCCACCTGCTGTTGATAATCCGCCAAGGCCTCTGCAATAGGCCAGTCAGTATGCATCAGATGAATTTGCTTATCGGGAATCGTCACCTTATCTAACCATAGTTCATATAACGGCGTAGCATTGCGTTGTGGATCGCCTACGGGGGCTACCCGCTCGTCCCCCATGTAAATATGCCAATCTGACCAGGCCTGCTGACTTTGCGCTAGCAACTGATAAACCCGATTAGGTGTGCGCCCACCAGCTGTCACCAAGTGAAACACGCCACGCTCAGCAATGGCTTGGGTGGCCGCCAAGCTAATGTCTTTAACAACTTGCTGTGCAAGTTGCTCAGTGTTTTGAAAAACGCGCCAGTCATCGGGTAATGAGGGTAATGAATTAGGCATCCGTACCCTCCTCAGGTTCCAAATTAACCCGCCACTGCTGACCAGGCTGATCAAACAGCTTATTCGCATCACGTGGCCCCCAAGTGCCAGAAGCATAGGTATCAATATAGCCACGATCCGAAGACCAGGCCTGCAAGACCGGCTCGACCACCTTCCAAGCCGCCTTTACTTCATCAAAGCGTAAAAATAATGAGCGGTCACCTTTAATGACATCAAGCAACAATTCTTCATAGGCATCATGTTGTTCTTCATCTTCTTGACGCATACTGGCATCAAGCGACACTTGGCGAGTATTAATCTCTAAGCCTGGTTGTTTTGCCGACATTTCAATCCGAATGGTTTCTTCCGGCTGAATCCCAAACACCAGCCAGTTAGGCGCCATTTTTTTCACCTGGGATTCACGAAAAAACTGTTTAGGGGGATGCTTAAAACAAATCGAAATAATCGTCTGATTTTTAGGCATATTTTTGCCAGTTTGCACATAAAACGGCACGCCTGCCCAGCGCCAGTTTTCAATGTATAGTTTCAGTGCGGCATAGGTTTCCGTCACACTGTCGGGTGCTACCCCAGGCTCATCCAAATAAGCCGGCATCGACTTGCCATTCACCTTTCCTGCCGCATATTGAGCACGATAAGCTTGGGCATTAACCGCCGATTTAGCAATAGGTCGAATGGATTTAAGCAGTTTGACTTTTTCATTGCGCAAATCCTCGGCTTCCATTGAGGCCGGCGGCTCCATGGCAATAATCGCGAGCAGTTGCAATAGATGACTTTGAATCATATCGCGTAGCGCACCGCTGCCATCATAATAGCCAGCACGAGTGCCAATTGGCTTGGCCTCAGCGTGGGTAATTTGGACATGATCAATGTAATTGCGATTCCACAAGGGTTCCATTAACAGGTTGGCAAAGCGGAACACCATCAGGTTCTGCACCATGCCCTTGCCCAGATAATGGTCAATGCGATACATCTGTTTTTCATCTAGGCAACGATTGAGCTGGGTTTGCAAGCTCTTAGCACTTTCTAGATCATAGCCAAAGGGTTTTTCAAACACCACGCGTCGCCAACCATCACGCTCATCCAGTAATTGCGCTTTAGCAAGATGCTGCACCACTGGGTTAAATTCTTTCGGGCTGATCGATAAATAAAACGCCATGTTTTTTGGGTAGTCGTGCTGCTCAAAATAGGCGGCCATCTCACAAAAAGATTGCGGTTCGTTGATATCAACTTTGATGTAGTCTAAACGGGCACTAAAGCGTTCAAATACCGCGTTGTCTAGGCCTTTGCGCGCAACTGGCAATACCGCCTGCTTAGCTTGTTCAATCCAGTCATTGCGTTGCCAATCACGACGCCCTAGTGCCACAATTTTCACAC
The DNA here is from genome assembly GCF_900112445.1 of Thiomicrospira sp. ALE5. Lineage (GTDB taxonomy): Bacteria > Pseudomonadota > Gammaproteobacteria > Thiomicrospirales > Thiomicrospiraceae > Thiomicrospira. The sequence goes on from NZ_FOYY01000003.1 coordinate 292,585, forward strand.
CAGGGTCCAGGCGCCCAAGCACTTCTAAATGATAAAAAGCCGGAAATAACTTGGTTAATGACAGGTTGCCAGTGGCACCAAAAATCACATAGGTACAGGAGACCGGCATAACTACACCTCGTAGGTTGTGGAATGAGCCAACCCACCTGAACCTACCCAGTCGGTATGGTGCCATTCACCGCGGGGGCGATCGGTACGCTCATAGGTATGGGCACCAAAATAATCACGTTGAGCTTGAATCATATTGGCTGAACCATCAGCAGTTCGGTAACCATCATAAAACGCCAAGGCAGCGGATAAGGCAGGCATGGCAATACCGGCCTGCACGCCAAACACGATGGCTTGACGCCAATTCATTTCAGCTTGGGTTAAGGCTTGGGTGAAAAACGGCGTCAACATCAGCGAATCGAGGTCAGGATTTTGTTCATAGGCTTGTTTGATTTCGCCTAAAAAACGACTGCGGATAATGCAGCCACCACGCCACATTAAGGCAATGCCGCCATAATTTAATGGCCAGTCATAGTCGGCTGCGGCCTGCTTCATCAGCATATAACCCTGAGTGTAGGAAATAATTTTGCTCGCATAAAGCGCATCATGAATCGCTTGGAGCATGGCCTCACGATCTACCGCAGGCGCTTGGGCTTGACTGGTTAACACGCTTTGAGCCGTAACCCGTTGCGATTTTAACGCCGACAAACAACGCGCATAAACCGATTCGGTAATCAGGGTTAAGGGCACACCCAATTCGAGCGAATTAATCCCCGTCCATTTGCCGGTACCTTTTTGGCCTGCCGCATCCAATACTTTATCAATTAACGGCTCGCCATCCGTATCTTTGAATTTAAGAATATCGGCGGTAATCTCAATTAAATAGGAGTCAAGTACCCCGGTATTCCATTTAGCAAACACCGCCTGGCATTCATCTGCGGTCATTTTCAATCCAAAGCGCATCAATTGATAGGCTTCAGCAATGAGTTGCATATCACCGTATTCAATACCGTTGTGAACCATTTTGACATAATGACCGGCCCCTTCTGGCCCCACCCATTCACAGCAAGCTTCATCACCTACTTTGGCCGCAATCGCTTGAAATATAGGTTTGACTAACGGCCAGGCCTGCTGATGCCCACCCGGCATAATCGATGGCCCAAAGCGCGCGCCTTCCTCGCCTCCCGAGACACCGGTACCGATAAAATGAATACCCTGTTCTGCCAAGGCATGGCTGCGACGGGTGGTATCGGTATAAAGCGAGTTACCCCCGTCAATAATGACATCGCCAGGGCTGAGTAGAGGCACAAGCTGGGCAATAAAATCATCGACGACCTGACCTGCTTTAACCATCAGCATAACTTTTCGTGGTGCGGCGAGCTGCTGGACTAAGTCTTCAAGACTATAAGCGGCTTGAATGGGTAACTCGCCTACACGTTGTGCCATAAACTCTTCAGTTTTGCCTGGCGAACGATTATAGACCGACACTTGAAAACCATGATCAGCCATGTTTAGCACTAAATTCTGCCCCATGACCGCTAAACCAATTAAACCTATATCACTCTGTTGCATGGCCACTTCCTTCTGAATTTGATAAACATGCTTAAAATTTATCATAAGATTAACAGAGATAATGCGGTTTATTAGCTTTTGATAAAAAATAGCCATAAAAAAAGCCAGTCATGCAAGCATAACTGGCTTTAAAAAGTGGCGTCCCGTAGGGGAGTCGAACCCCTGTTACCGCCGTGAAAGGGCAGTGTCCTAGGCCTCTAGACGAACGGGACTAATTTTTTAACATTTGCTACATGGCTAAGGGCCTAGGAAGCCATGTAGCGAAATTTGGAGCGGGAAACGAGACTCGAACTCGCGACCCCAACCTTGGCAAGGTTGTGCTCTACCAACTGAGCTATTCCCGCAATGGCGTCCCGTAGGGGAGTCGAACCCCTGTTACCGCCGTGAAAGGGCAGTGTCCTAGGCCTCTAGACGAACGGGACTAATTACATCTTCGCGAAGGTGTTGGTGGAGCTAGGCGGGATCGAACCGCCGACCTCTACAATGCCATTGTAGCGCTCTCCCAGCTGAGCTATAGCCCCTCGCGTTGATGGGCGTATTATAAAGAGTCAGCGCCTAGCGTCAAGCACTTTTTATAAATTTTTTGTTACTTGCACCAAGGAATCATATCGACCATCACTATACAACTGATAACCCTGTAAATTTCTTGCCGTTACCACATATTGATTCTCATACCAAAGCGGAATAACCGGTAAATCATCAGCTAAATGTGCTTGCAATTCGCGGTAATAATGCGCTTGAAGTGCTAAATCACTGCTCTGCCCTGCTTTAATAATCAACTCGTCGGCTCGCGCACTTTGATAACGCCCACGATTGGCGCCATTTGGCGGCAAGGCATGGGAAGCAAATACATAATCAAAAATATCCGGACTCTTAATCCCTACCCAAGCTAGGCTAAATAACTGAAAGCGTCCTTGAACAATATCGCTGTAAAACGTGCCCCAGTCATAACTTTGAATTTGTAAATCAATACCAACCGACCTTAATTGAGCCTGATAGAGTGTGGCAATACGAATTCGAGTCGGATCACTGGAGGTTTTAAAGCTTAGTGGAAGCAAACCGCTGCTGGGCACCGCCTGCTGTTGACGCAACTCACTGATAAAAGCGGCCGCTTGGTCCGGGTTATAGCTAACACCCGTTAAGGCATCGTGGCCTGCCCAATGCTCAGCTGGCAATAACGCACCGGCTAAACGAGCCTGCCCCTTAAACATCGCATCAATAATTGCTTGACGGTCAATGCCCATCGCAATCGCTTGACGCAATAAGGGATTTGATAATAATGGATCACTCATATTCATCCCGACATAGGCAAAGTTACTGCCAATTTGCCAGGCAACATTTAATGCTGAATGCTGTTGACAGTAAGCCACTAATTCGGGCGATAAATCATTTTGAATCAAGTCAAGCTCACCACGCACCAGTTTCAGCACACGCACCAAGGCATCCGTCACCACAATAAACTGAATCTCTACCCCATCTTGGCGTTGCAACACTACGCCCTGTTCGTTTGAACTGATAAAGCGCATCGGCCCACTACCGATTGGTGATTGACCAAAGTTGTGACCCTTAGCAATTAAATCAGCAGGCAAAATGCCCAACGTTAAACGATTCACAAACAAGGGATCTGACTGATGGAGCCTAAAACTAACCTGCCTCTCACTATCCAGTTCAACGCTGGCTATATTTCTTAAATTACCACGATGAGGCGAGCCAAAATCCGCATCTAATACGCGCTTGTAGCTGGCGACTACATCCTGTGCAGTCAGCGGTTGGCCATGATGAAAGAGCGCGAAGGGTTCGCGCAAGGTAAATTGATAGTGGGTGGGGGTTAGCATCTGCCAATCAGCTAAGGCGGGTTGCGGTTGCGACGCCTCATTAAAGTCAATTAAGGCTTGATATATCAAGCGATTTAAACGACTAGACAGCGCATCGGTGGCACGACCAGGATCTAGCGTGCGAGGACGGCCTGTTACGCCCATTTTAATGCTATCGCCAACATCTATTGACTGGCACCCAACCAAGCCGTAACTGAGGCTACTAATCCCAAAGAGTTTTAACGCATCTCGCCGCCCTAACTTCATGGACATAATACAATAATCTAAGGCTTAACCAATAGCCTATCGACTTGAGATAAATCATCGGCATTGAGTTGCTTTACAACTTGTTTAAGTTGTAACTGGTCTAACACGAATGCTTGCATCGCTTGTGCTAAATTATTTTGCGCATTAAACAAGTTCGATCGCGCTGTGACCACATCAATCAAATTGCGTAATCCCACCCGATAACCCTCTTCGGCGGCTTCTAAAAAGGCTTCATTAGATTTAACTGCCTCGCGTAATGCATTAATACGCGCTTGACCTCGCTCTAGGTTGCGCAAACTCACCCGCGCATCTAAACTAGCCTGCTCACGCGCTTCACGTACTGCAGTCATTGCGGTTTGATTACGAAAACGGGCTTCATCAACCCGTGAGCTAGTAAGCCCACCTTGATAAAGAGGTAAAGTAGCATTAATTGACACCTCGGTATTATCACCACTCCGACAAACCATCGGATCACGATCACTACCACCACATTCAGTACGGGTATGCGACAAACTTAAATTTACGTCAAACCAGCGATCTGCTTGACGTGTAGCAATACCTTGCTCTGCAAGACGTTGCTGTTCAGTAGCCAGTTGCACAGCAAGGTTTTGACTAAAATCTTGATTTAACCCCGCTTGTTCTGCCCAGCGTACTAACTGTGCATCTGGCTGTAATTGTTGATCAAGGGGTAAGGTTTGAACTTGTAACACCGGTTGACCGGTTAAACGACGCAGGGCTTCTTGCGTAATATCAACACTGTTTTCTGCATCAATACGATCAGCCATCGCCAGGTCATAGGCTGAGCGCGTTTGCAACACATCGGTACGACTCGCCAACCCCACTTCAAAGGCGGCTTGGGCACGCTCCCATTGGATTTTCTCGGCCGCTTCACGTGCTTGCGCAAAATCTAATGTCTGTTGAGCCAACAATAGATCAAAATAAGCTTGGCTTACACGCATTATCAATCCTTGCTTAACAGCAGTAAATCGTAACTCTGCCAAATTCAACCCAATCGTTGCTTCATCAAACAAACTAAAGGCTTCACGATTATAGATCGGTTGATCTAAACGCAAACCTAGGGTCTGGCGATTTTGGTTACGATCAACATCTGGATAACTTAAGCCGGCTGTTGCATTTACCTTTGGTAATAGTAACGAGCGTGCTTGACTGAGCTGCTGTTGATCCGCCTCTAAGTCAGAGCGCGCTTGGGCAAGTTCGGCATCATGGATCAGTGCCATCTGATAAACATCTAGCAGGCCTGGTGCGGCATAACCTGCGCCACTCACTAGCATGATTCCAACAAAAGAACAGCCACTAAGCCATTGATTTAGTTTACATTTAATTTGCTTCATGATGCTTCCATTGACAATAAGGATTTTTAGATAAGCTAACATTATAGTATTTCAAATCATCTGTCACCTCTGTTCCAATCCAATCCGGCAGATCCACGACTGTTTGTTCATCAGGTAATTCTAGTTCTGCAATAATCAGACCGGCATTATCACCAAAAAATTCATCAATTTCCCACACGCCAATCGCCGCGGGTACCAGATAACGAATTTTTTCAATAATCGGCCCAACTGTCAGTTTTTTAAGCATATTTTCGGCATCGTCGAGCGCAATAGGATACTCATATTCATCACGACTTAAACCTATTTCAAGGCTCTTAATATTAATATTCGCTTGCATACCTTCAATGCGAATTCGCACTGAACTTTTACAAGAAGTTTCCTCGATTGAATTGAGGTAGCCCTGCACAAATCGTGTCTGCTGAATCACTTGGTCACGCCAAGCATCGCCGGTGACTAAAAACTTACGCTCTATTTCTCTGGCCATGCCCTAACCTTTAATTTTGTGTGGATTGCATTGCTTGCCAGGCCTGGTGGTAGGCCTGCCAATGTGAATGGGTTGAATTTTTTAACACCTCAGTTAACTCTGCCAGTGTATGCTGATAGGCCGCTTGATCTAACCAGCCGCGCATTAATTGAAATCTTAGATAAATCAAATAGGTATTGATCACATCTAATTCACAATAGTCACGAATACCCTGAATATCACCCGCTAAATATTGCTCTAAAACCCCCGCACCACTCAAACCCATTTTGCCTGGCAGCCCCAGCATCAGCGAGATTTCATCGAGTTTGGCATTGGCTCTGGGTTGATAACCGGCCATCACATCCATCAAATCAATATGGGCAAACTGATAGCGACTAATGTAATTGTGCCATTTACGTTCGCGATTAAAGTCGCCCATATCCCAATATACTTGCGCGTTAATCCCATGTTTTAGCGCACGATAATGCAATACCGGCAAGTCGAACCCGCCACCATTCCACGTAACCAGGGTGGGCTGAAAACGACCAATACCATCGAAAAACCGCTGCAAGAGGCTGGCTTCGTTGTCATCAACCTCACCAATGGACCAAATCTTGACATCATCAGCCGTTTTTAACACCGCCGAAATCGCCACCACCTGATGCAAAAAGTGTTTGGGGAAATCACTGCCCGTTTCAATGCGTCGTTTTAAACTGAGCGCCGCCAAACAATCTTGATCAGATAATTCTTGCCAGCCATAGACCTGACGAGCCGACGCAAGATCCGGCACGGTTTCAATATCAAATACTAATACGGCACTCATCGGCTTGCTCTGCCCTAACCCGCTGGGAATACATTGGTTGATAGATAGCGATCGCCACGATCACAGATAATGCACACCACCTTGGCATGCGGGGTGGTTTGTGCGATTTGTAGGGCCGCCGCGACACAACCGCCTGACGAAATGCCCGCAAAAATACCTTCTTTAGCCGCTAATTGACGCGTCGTTTCTTCAGCCATGTCTTGTGACATATCGATAATACGATCAACCTGTTCGGGTTTATAAATAGCCGGCAAATAAGCTGCTGGCCAGCGACGAATCCCCGGAATGGATGCTCCCTCGGTGGGTTGCACTCCGACAATTTGCACCCTTGGATTTTGTGATTTGAGATACAAAGACGTACCGACTATGGTGCCGGTCGTGCCCATTGCGCTGACAAAATGGGTTAACTGGCCATCGGTATCACGCCAAATTTCCGGGCCAGTGCTATTAAAATGCGCTAAATAATTATCAGGGTTCGCAAACTGATTTAAAACCTGCCCTTCACCGCGCGCTGCCATCGCCAACGCCAAATCACGCGCACCTTCCATGCCCTCTTCTTGACTGACTAAAATCAGTTTTGCGCCATAAGCAGCCATAGAAGCACGTCGCTCAATACTCATATTGGCCGGCATAATCAACACCATCTTATACCCCATCATTGCCGCGACCATCGCCAACGCAATACCGGTATTGCCACTGGTTGCTTCAATTAAGGTATCACCTGGCTTAATATCACCGCGGCGTTGCGCTTGCAGAATCATGTTATAAGCTGGACGGTCTTTTACAGAACCGGCTGGATTTTGCCCTTCCATTTTGGCCCACACTTCCGCGCCTTCGGCTAAATCGGCCATGTGGGTTATCCGCACTAGCGGGGTATTGCCGATCAGGTCGGTCATATTATTAATCTTCATCGCTCTTCCTAACCTATCCAGGCATTAATTAGTAAGCTTACTGCTAGTAGTGCTAAGGTTCCTAAAATCATCATCACATTCATCGCTAGGATGAAAACAACATCTTTTCTAAGCTCAAAACCAGGTTGCAATCTGGACCAAATCAAACCCGCCGGCACAAAGCCGACCAAGGCCATTAGACTCAACCATGGCAACACACCCAATCCAATCAAGCCTACTAGTAACAGCACACTGACTAATAGGCTTGCTTTAAACACCCACAGCGCGTGGCGATCACCTACCGCTAAGGGCAAGGTTCGACGGCCAACCTGCTGGTCAGCCTGTTTATCTGGAAATTGATTGAGCAACAACAAATTATTGATCAATAAAAAAGGCAGCAAGGCCAGCGCCATCAGCTCAGTAGGATAGTGTCCAGTCAGCGCAAAGGCGACACCTAACATCAACACCCAACCCAGTCCCAATCCTGGTGACGACCAACCCCAAACCGGTTGACGTGTCATCCAAGGACTGTAGCTGAGAATCACCACCAGCCCAAGCAATCCTAACGGAATAATGCGCCAATCCCATAACCAAACCAAATAGATACCGAATCCGACTGCAACAGCTAGCGCGATATACGCAGCTGTTTGGACATTTTTTAGTGCCTCGGGATAACCTTGTAAGGCACCACTGCCACCATTAAATGGCGTGCGCTGGGTGAGCTGATCCAATCCAGTACGCGCGTCATGCACTTCATTGAGCCAGTTAACACTGGCATGAACTACAAGTGCAGCCAAGCTAACCATTAGCACCAGGCCTGGTGACAGCTCAAAGCCCGCCCAAACGAGCCAAGCGACGGTTAATGCTGTAACCACCAATGCCAAAATCAAAAAATTAGGCCGACTGGTATGCCATAGGGCACGAATCGTGCAATAGCCATGACAAGTCGAGGCTGAAGATTGCGTCAAGATTAAAACTCCTTACGGTAGGTTTGGGTGCGCACTTTCCAGCCAGGCAACCATCGTTCTTCGGGGTTCGGTGCTAGGCTTACTCGCTGCTCCAATACCTGATAAGCGGCATCAGCAAAGCTTTTCAATAGATTGTTTTTATTGGTCTTCATAATATTTTCATTGGTCACTAGCATTTGATTAAGCACATTAAACAGACCCCAACCCTGACCCTGATAGCGCTCTTGTTCCAAATCACCCCAACCCTTAAAGTTGCTGTAATCAATTAAGGCATAACGCCCGGCTGTACTGGTCATTAGATGCATGAACAGCTGCCATCGCGGGTCTGGGTCCGTTAGTGCCAGTCGTGCTTTGGCTAACTCTGCGCGCTCCGCGAAGCGTTCTAAAATAAACACCATTTGCCATGTTTGCGTGGCTAACAACCAGGCCTGCAATTCTTGAATATCCTCATGACCAGCTTGTTGTGCGGCCACAAATTCAGCACGGGTTGCCCAGGGCGCATGCTCAGCCAGCAGCCATGCTGCGGTGGGGTAATGTTGAGCAACAAACTGCGCCATTGCAGGAAATGCCGGTTCAAACTCGACTGCCACATCAGCAGGCAACCAAATAAAATGCCCTAAGCCTAAGGAAGGAAAAGCTTCATGAGGACTCCAAAACACCTGCCATTCGGCACGATTCGCCGTTTCATTAAAACGAATACGGTTAGCCAGTTCTGTAAGCTCGGACTCCGTTATAGTCGATAAACGAGGTAACAGGCGATCCGCTGCATTCATCGGAGCCTTATTTGAAGCCTTATCCAAGTCATTAGCCGAATCATTTGCCGAGCCATTAAGGGCATAAATCGATAGCGGCAAGGCCAGCAAGCCGACTAACCCGATACGCGTCACCTTTCGCCACATCATTAAGGCTTACCGCCGTCTTTTTGCAAACTTAGCCGAACGCTTAGCCCGTTCAGCCATCACACGCTTCTGCCGCGCTGCCGCCTCAGGGCGGTGACGTAAATCAGGGCGTTCTTCTTCAGGTAATGCGACGGCTTTAAGTAACTTATTAACTTGTACCCAATTCAACATCTCTGTCTTGCCACGGCGCAGCCCTTTTGGCAAGCTGATGTCGCCATATCTGACGCGGATCAACCGACTCACCTTCACGCCTTGCGCTTCCCATAAACGGCGCACTTCTCGGTATTTTCCCTCACGCAAAATGACCCGAAACCACTGGTTTTGAGCTTCTTCATCAGACGGTAAGCGGCCTACATAATCAAACTTTGATACTCCATCATCAAGCGTTACGCCAGTACGTAAGTTGGTTAACATAGCTTCGGTTACTTCGCCGAAGACTCGCACGGCATATTCACGCTCAACTTCATAGGAAGGATGCATCATTCTATTGGCTAATTCGCCGTTATTGGTTAGTAATAACAGACCGCTGGTATTAAGATCCAAGCGCCCAATACTGATCCAACGCCCATTTATAATCTTAGGTAACTGACTGAAAATGCTATCACGCCCCTGTTCATCGTGACGAGAGCAGATTAAGCCTTCGGGTTTATGATAGGCAATAACTTGTGTCGGTTGCTGCTCAAGGCGGGACGCTTTAACCTTCTGACCGCGTACAGACAACTGTGCTTGATCATTAGCACGATCACCCAGTTTTGCAGTACGACCATTGACTTGAACTAACCCTTGTTCAATCATTTGCTCTATTTGACGGCGCGAACCATAACCGGCACGCGCTAAAATTTTTTGTAGTTTTTCATCTGTCATGGTGTTTGCCCATGCATCCTTGTGTTTTGATCAATAAAAAAGAATTCTAGCACTTTCAACTAGGTTTGCGGCTGCCGATCAAGATTAGATTTGTATTCGGCCACTCGCTCTGCTAACTGGTCACGTAACGCTGTGGCTGTGGCTAACCCTAAATCCTGAACAAGTTTATCGGTGCTCCCCCAAAGGTAGGGTAAGCCTGGCACTTGTTTTTGTCCTTGCTGGTCAATCCAACCAAGTTCTTTAAGCTGTTGCAAGCTACTGCTGCTGACTTGTACGCCTCTAATTGCTTCAATTTCTGCTCGCGTAATCGGTTGCTTAATAACTAAGATAGCTAAAATTTCTAATGCAGCACGTGAGAGCTTTGGCGTGCGCTGAGGTTCAAACTGCGTTAACCAGGCCTGCTGCTCCGGTGACAATATCAAACGCACCCCTGCTTGATTCGTTTTCAAACACAAACCTAATGGCTGTAACGCAGCGCTAAGGTTAATAAGCAGTCCATCCAGATTGAAGGGTTGCGAAGAGGTTGCGGCTAAATGCTGACGCAATGTACTTGGCTGCAAAGGTTCATCGGCGGTAATGAGTAACGTCATCAACTGCGCTTGTAAAGGGTTAAAGCTATTGAGTTGACTCATGATGCTACAGCCTCAACCTCTAACCACTGATCAGCTTCGTGTTGAAAAAGCTGTACCCGTCGCTGCCGCCATAATTCTAGCAGCGCAATAAAGGTGACCACCAAACCGGGTTTACCTTCATTGCTAATCATTAACTCTACAAGCGATAGCCTTTGAGCGGGTCGTTTGGCTAGACATTGCTCAATATAAGTGATCTTCTGACTGATTAATATTTTCTCCTCACCCACTCTATGAGGTTTGACTAGCGCTTGGCGATTAATAACCCGGCTCATTGCTTGCCATAAATCTGCCATAGCAATATTAGGCGTTGATGGCGTTTGCTGCGCAGTTAAGCTTTCTACCTCTTCCCAATCAGGCACAAGCGTCACCGGATAATCAGCATGAGCCTGGGTAACCCATTCAGCTAACCATGATGCACTATGTTGATAGGCTTGATACTCCAATAACTGTTGCATCAAGGCTTCACGGGGGTCTTCTTCGAGTGGTTCGTCATCTATTGCAGGCGGCTGGGGCAACAAAATGCGTGACTTAATCTCTGTTAGCCAGGCTGCCATGTAAAGATACTCGGCTGCTAGCTCCATATCTAATTCCTGCATCATGCCTAAGTAGACTTGATATTGTCGGGTAATCTCCACCACGGGTATGTCAGCAATATCAAAACGATTCACCTTAATCAGATAGGAAAGTAAATCCAGTGGCCCTTCAAAGGTTTCAAGCAGCACCTTAAGCGCTTTAGGTGGGATATATAGATTTTTAGGTAATCGGGTGATCGGTTCACCCTTAACCCAGGCTAAGGGTAGTTCTAACTGAACAGGTAAATCTTCGTTCACCTTAAACCCCTATCAAACTTAGCATAAACCGATAGGTTGCTTGATAAGGCCCGCTGAGTAGCAAACTTACCACGCCCAAGACCACAAGACCGAGTAAAATAAATAAACCAAATGGCTCTAACCGGTTGTATTGCCATGCGAGCGGCTTGGGAAGCACAGCCGACACCAAACGGCTACCGTCTAACGGTGGAATAGGCAATAAATTTAGCAACATTAGAATGATATTAATGCTCAGCCCAGCAATACCTGAATAAATTAAAAATTGTCCAATATCTGGTTGACTGTCAACGAACATAAAACCCAGTTTGAGTACCAAGGCCCAGGCAACAGCCATGATTAAATTCGCCGCAGGCCCAGCGATTGCGACTACGGCCATATCTCGTTCGGGGTGTTTAAAATTACGTGTACTTACCGGTACGGCTTTTGCCCAGCCAAAAATAAAACCACCCAAAAATAACAAAGCCGCCGGCACCAATAGAGTTCCAATAGGATCGATATGTTTAATCGGGTTCAGCGTAACCCGTCCCAGCATTCGAGCCGTTTTATCGCCCAACTTCTCGGCCGCCCAACCATGCGCTGCTTCATGCAAAGTAATAGCAAAAATAACTGGTAGTGCCCAAATAGCCAATAACTGCATAAAATTGAGCTCATTCATTGCCATCATTCGTCAAACACTCCTTGCCCTTGGCGGATCAAAACGGGGATATCATCGGTGAAGTCAATAATAGTTGTAGGCTCAAAGCCACCAAATCCTCCATCAATTATGACATCCAATTGCGATTCTAAAGCTTCTTTTATTGACCAGGCATCCGCCATGGGTAGCGTATCACCCGGCAGGATTAAAGATACCGACATCAATGGCTTATCGAAGTAACTTAATAACATTTGACACACTTTATTAGGTGATACACGTAATCCAATGGTTTTGCGTTTTACGTTTTGCAGACGTCGCGGTACTTCGCGACTCGCAGGGAGTAAAAAAGTATAAGGACCGGGTAAATGGGCTTTTAAATAGCGAAACTGAACATTACCGACCTTAGCATAGTGAGACAAATGACCTAAATCTGGGCACATGAGTGTGAAATCATGCTTATCATCTAGGCGGCGAAGCTGGCGAATTCTTTCTGCGCCTTCCTTATTGTCAAGCAGGCAACCAAGTGCATAACCTGACTCGGTTGGAAAGGCGACAATCCCGCCAGCCTCTAATCGCTCAACGGCTTGTGTGATAAGACGTGATTGAGGGTTTTCAGGATGGACTTCAAAATAGATACACTGCTTTGCCATAAAGGTTTCTTTTGTTAGAGGTTTAAATTAATCATTTAGCCAGGCCTGCTGAATTGGCGTCACGCCCGCTGGCAATGGCGCGAGGGCACCTAATTGACGCCAAGTTTGTTCCGGTCCGTGATAATCAGAACCTACCGATGCAAAAAGATCATGTCGCTTGGCTCGATCAGCCATGCCAATCGCTTCAGCGCTAGCAAACTTTTGTGTGACAACTTCTAAACCGCTACCACCGGCTAATTTAAAGTCAGTTAATAAGCCATTTAGTTTGCGACTGGTTAGCCTATATTTTCCAGGGTGAGCCAATACAGCTTGCCCGCCCGCTGCATTTATCACATCTACAACTTCATCAAGTGCGGGCCAATTAGCGGCGACATATCCTATTCGACCCTGCTTTAAAAACTTATCAAATGCATGATTAATTGATTTTACATATTGCCGCTCAACTAATATCTGCGCAATATGTGGGCGTCCCACCACACCCTCGGCTACTAATTCTTTTAGTCTGGATGCCATGCAAGGATGGCCGCGCTGCTGTAAACGCAGGTTAATTGCGTCGGCACGTTGCCAGCGTAATGCGCGTATTTTGGTCAACATCGCTTGTAAGCTGGCATCATCTACCGCCATATTTAAGCCCACAATATGTATCGTTCGGTTTTGCCATAACGCCGATACTTCTACACCACTAATTAGATCAAACCCTTGTTGTTGTGCATAAGGTAGTATTTGTTCATAGCCTGCCGTTGTGTCATGATCGGTTATCGCTAAACTATCGAGTTGATTTTTTATTGCTAAATCAACGATGCTTTTTGGGCACAAGCTACCATCCGATGCTTGGGTATGACAGTGAAAATCTACTTTATTCACCCGGCTCCTTTCTGCAATTCACTTTATTTAGGCTGTTATTATAACCAGTTAGCTTATAGAATAACGCACAACCTTAAATAACCATGAGATTCATGCTTAGATGAAAATATTATTCGACTTATTTCCTGTCATTCTCTTTTTTATAGCCTATAAAATGTACGACATTTATATAGCAACCGCTGTGGCTATCGTAGCGACCATTGTACAGGTAGGCTACTTGTATGCGCGCTACCGCAAAGTGGAAAAAATTCACTTAATTACCCTCGCCCTTATTGTCGTTTTAGGGGGAGCAACCATCCTATTGCAAGATGAAGCTTTTATTGCATGGAAGCCGACCATTGTAAACTGGGGCTTTGCAGCGGTTTTCTTAGCTAGCCATTACATGTTTGGCAATAAACCGATCGTTCGTCGCATGATGGAAGGGTTAATTCAAATGCCTGATCAGGCTTGGATACGCTTGAGCCATATGTGGACGGCCTTCTTTGTCTTCAGTGGTGTGATAAATCTATGGGTGTACTACAATTTTTCATTAGACGCTTGGGTAAACTTTAAACTCTTTGGACTCATGGGACTAACCTTTGCATTCATCTTGATACAGGGGATCTATATTAGCCGCTATGCTCAGCAAGATGAGAGTGAGGAATCGACGGATAAATTGACTGAAGAATCCACTCAACCGGCCGATACTAAAAAAGATTAATACAGCACCATAGTGTAAGGAGTAGCAATGTTATTTTCGATAGTCGCTCAGGATGTAGCTGATAGTTTGCCAAAACGCCAAAGCGCCCGACCCAATCACTTAGCTCGCTTAGAAGCACTTGATGCAGAGGGGCGCCTGATTTTAGCGGGACCTCATCCACTTCTTGATGGCCAAGAAGGATTCAGTGGCAGTTTAATCGTTGCTGACTTTGCTTCATTTGAAGAGGCTACCCAGTGGGCCGAGGATGATCCTTACGTTGCTGCCGGCATATATGACGCCGTTGAAGTTAAACCGTTTAAACAGGTGTTTCCAAAATGAGCAAACTCGCCTACCTGATACCCAAACGTCAACAAAAACTCGCTTTTGATGGCAATGCTGCATTTGAACTAATGGATGAAGAGTGGATCGATATTCCTCTAGTAGGCTGGACCTACGCTGGCGAACCCCGCCAAATGGAATTGGATTATGACTCGGTTAGCGTTCCCAAAAGCTTGGTTAAAAAAGAAACCTTTGCCTTAAGAGTAAAAGGTGACTCGATGATAGATGAAGATATTTGTGATGGCGATATTGTTATAATCGAGCGCTGTAATTCTGCTGAAAACGGTGAGTCAGTGGTGGTTCGCATTAACCAAGAAGAAATTACCATGAAAAAACTTTTTATTGAAGCTGATGGGGTGCGTTTACAACCAGCCAATACTGAAATGAAAGCCATTTTTTTAAAAAACCAAGACATTGAAATTCTCGGTATTGTCCGTGGCATCTTACGCCCTAGTTAATATTTTATATGAACAATAGCTTAAATAATCTGACACTGTTAGTCTGTGGTGGCACCCTTGACAAGGATTATGACCCCCTAACAGGCGAACTCACTTTTAGTCAGAGTCACTTACCTAAACTACTTGCAGAAGCCAATCATACCTTAAATATTACCCTCACTAACGTCATGCTAAAGGACAGCTTAGCAATGAATGATGCCGATCGTGAACGAGTTTATCAGGCTTGCTCAGCGGCGATAAATTCAAAAATTGTGATCACGCATGGCACGGATACTATGCCCCACACTGCAGCTTATTTAGCTGAACGCATCGATCAATTAAAGAATAAAACGCTTGTTATTACTGGTGCAATGCGCCCATTTCAGCTCGGCCAATCAGATGCCAGCTTTAACCTTGGTAGTGCGCTGATGGCGGCACAACTTTTGCCAGCAGGCGTTTATATTGCAATGAATGGTCAGATTTTTTTAGCCAATCAAGTTCAAAAAGATCGTTCACGCGGTGTCTTTGTAACAGACCTGCATACCTAACGTACACCATTAGGTTTAGCTCTTTAATGCTGCCCATTACCCTTGCCTATTTAGTGGTCATTCTGATCTGGACTACGACGCCTTTAGCGATTCAATGGAGTGGCGAAGCAGACTGGTTTTTTGGCGTAGCTGCGCGATTAATTTTAAGTGCGCTCATTATCCTGCCACTCATCATACTATTTAAACAACAACGTTTTGATCTCAGCTGGCCAGCCATGAAGGTATATGGTGCAGCATCGCTCGGCTTGCTAGGCGGAATGACACCTGTCTATTGGGCAGCCCAAACCATGCCATCTGGATGGATTGCGTTAATTTGGGGTATGAACCCCATTGTCACGGGATTATTAATTTACTTTGTCTTACAAACAGAACGCTTAACACTGGCCAAGTGGTTGGGTATCGGTGTCAGTGTTGCTGGTTTAATGGTACTTTTTATACCTAACCTTGAATCTGCTTCTGCACAAGACCTCCTGTTCCAAGGGCTTATTGTTGCGTTAATCGGGGTCTTTTTTCACTCATTAAGTACGGTTCTGGTTAAAAAAACCGCTCATAACCTCCCCCCTTTGCATGTCGTGACAGGGGCACTATGGATCACGAGTATTGTGTTTTTAATGTTTAAACCCACTGTGTTACTAGACTGGCCAGAACTTTCAACGCGAACGAGTTGGGCTTTAGGCTATCTGATCTTTGTGGGTACAGTTATCGGCTTTGCGCTTTACTATTATGTTCTTAAACACCTTGATGCATTAAGGTTAGGGATGATTCCGATGATCACCCCCGTGTTTGCAGTGGCACTGGGGGTCTGGATAAATGAAGAGCAGCTAAGCCTAGCGGTGATTCTTGGCGCAATTTTAATAGTAGCAGGCCTGCTACTATTCGAGTTAGAAAGATTTTATCGGCTGTTCAACCAGCGCCGGCAAACCCGATTAAAGCCTTAGAAACGACCCGGACGCCGTGGGGATTTACCCATTGTTTTGCGCATAAATTTATTGACCAGCTGCATAATGAAACGGCGCAACATCATTTTAATAAATGGATTATTCATTACCACTCCAAACCTTTTAAATATTGAAAAATAGCTCGCGCAGCCTTCGGCGGCTTATTCTGCGCGGCTTCTTTTACAGCATTGCGTACATGTTGACGTAACAAACTACGGTCAGCTTGTGGAAAATCTTCAAGCAACGCATTCAATGCCTCGTCACCACCAGTCAATAAACGATCACGCCAACGCTCTAACTTTTGAAAGTGCAAATTCTGCTTTTTAGCACGCTCTTCTGCTTCAATTAAACGCGTTCTAATCTCTGCTAACTCTTCTTCATGCTGACGCAACCATTTACCGATATATAAGCGTTGACGCTTGATCGCCGGGCCGGCCGTCATGGTTTTCAATAATAGTACAGCGTCTAATAGTTCTTGTGGAAGCTGCATTTTTTTAAGCTGACTTTCACTAAACTCAGCAAGTGACGTCCCTATCTCGGTCACTTCCTGCGCGGCTAATTTAATATCTGTACGACTAGTAAACGCTTCCTGCTCCCATTCTGGAATAGGTTTTTTTCGGTTTACCTTGCCCACATTACGTGGTCGAACCATCTGCTGCTCCTAAAACGCGCGTTAATTCATCAGCCGTGATAACGGGTATTCCTAATGCAACGGCTTTGGTTAGTTTGGAGCCGGCTTTATCACCGGCAATAAGAAAATCGGTGTTTTTTGACACACTACTGGTGACTTTAGCGCCTAGGCTTTCAAAGTGTTCAGCTAATTCGCTACGGGATAATTCAGCAAAGCTGCCAGTGATCACCAGCGTTTTATTGGCAAAAGGGTGATTATCCGTAGCCTGATCTGTGGACTCAGTTATATCTTGACTTGGACTTGGCCAATGAATGCCGGCTTTGGTCAACTCCCTTATCACCTCTTGGTTATGGGACTGGGCAAAAAACCGCCGGATTTGTTCCGCGACCACAGGACCAATATCATCAATTGCAACAAGCTGCGACCTATCTGCAGCCATTAGCTCATCCATCGTGCCAAATATTTTAGCTAAATTTTTTGCCGTCACTTCGCCCACTTCTGGAATACCAAGCGCAAAAATAAAGCGTGCAAAGGTTGTGTGCTTAGACGCCATAATTGCTTTAAGAAGATTCTGTGCAGACTTCTCAGCCATTCGATCGAGCTTTAACAAGCTATCTAGTGTCAGGCGATAAAAATCATCGGGGTGAGATACCAAACCACTAGTAACGAGTTGGGTGATCAGCTTAGCCCCTAAACCTTGAATATCCATGGCCTTTCGGGAGACAAAGTGTTCTAGTGCACGTTGCTGTTGAGCAGGACAATATAACCCGCCACTACAACGATAAACCGCTTTATCTGGGTCTTTAAACACGGCTGAATTACACACAGGACAAGACTGCGGCATATCAAACAGGGGTAAATCTTCTTTGCGATGCTCAATGACGGAAGCAACGACCTCGGGGATGACATCTCCAGCACGTCTAACGATAACCTTATCCCCTATGCGAATATCTTTACGGCGAATCTCATCCAAATTATGCAAGGTGGCATTAGATACGAGCACGCCACCCACTGACACAGGTGTCAATCGTGCAACGGGGGTAAGTGCACCGGTACGCCCAACCTGAATGTCGATGCCTAATAGGTCAGTCGTGACTTCTTGAGCCGGAAACTTGCGTGCAATCGCCCAGCGCGGAAATTTAGCGGTAAAACCAAGCGCCTTTTGCGCCGATAAATCTGCTAATTTATAGACAATGCCATCAATTTCATAGGCGAGCTTAGCACGCTGCTCAGACAGTTCAAGATAATAATCTGTCATACCTACAGGACCTATTACCGCCTGACCCAACGGATTGATCGGCAAACCCCATTGCGCCAATAAATCCATTACCCCGGGATAATCCTGCGGCCAATAGGTATCGTCACTGACCTCGCCCCAGCCATAACAAAAAAAACTGAGGGTGCGTTGTGCGGTGATTTTCGCATCTAATTGTCTTAAACTACCTGCCGCTGCATTACGGGGATTAGCAAAGGCTTTATCACCTTTAGCAAGTTGTTGCGCATTTAGCGATGCCAGCGACGCCTTGGTCATAAAGACCTCACCTCGTACTTCTAGCACAGCAGGCCAGTTATCCCCATGCAAGCGCTTAGGGATGTCTGCAATGGTCAATACGTTGTGTGTGACATCTTCACCGGTTTCGCCATCACCACGGGTTGCAGCCCTAACCAATCGTCCTGCCTCGTAGCGTAAACTAAGCGCCAAGCCATCAAGTTTTGGTTCAGCAAAAAAAGTGATTTCCAAGTCGCCTGAAGCCACTAAGGCATGCTGGATTTGCACTAGGCGATCATAAACGCGTTGATAAAATGCCATCAGAGCTTGATCATCAAAACTATTATCTAACGATAGCATAGGTACACTATGGCTAACTGGCGAAAAGGCTTGATGCCGCTTAAACCCTACCTGTTGCGATGGCGAATCTTGATTAACCCAATCTGGGTGCCTGGCTTCGATCGCCAAAAGTTGCTGATAAAGTAGGTCATATTCAGCATCAGTGATAGTCGGGTTATCAAGCTGATAATAAGCTTTATTGTGCTGAAGAATGGTGGCACAGAGTTGCTGATAATCTTGTTGCGAATAATCTTTCACATCGACAGTATTATTGGTCATGCTAGGCTATTTACTATCACATGCGCTTGGTTTCATAGTCAAGCGCGCGCTCACGCATTGCTTGTAAATCCGTTTCACGAATCATACGACGTTCCATATCATACATCCGACCACGCAAGCTTTGTGATACGCGTCGCGCTGTCAGAATCAACTCGTCCATCGCACGAGGCGCTTTAATGTGAGTAGGCAGTTGTAAAATAATCGCAATGCCCGCGGTGCTGGCACCCTCTTCCCACTCAGCTGGAAACACGCCAGGTTCAAAAATATTGGCGACGCGCAGAACGGTTTTATCATTAACTCTTTTTACAAAGATGCCCGCTTCACCATTAAAGGTTAAGCCATTTGTTCTGAGCACTTGATCAATGGCTTTGAGCGAAAACTCGTCTGCAATGGATAGCACTAAAATGGCAAAGTTTTCAGGCTCAGAATTGTCAAGCGGCACTTCCAGTTGACTAGCAGCGCTCATTGATTCGCTACGACCATCACGCGTTTCGGCTGCGTAGAAGGTATTGTCTGCCGGGTACATATCATCAATTTCTAAAACCTTATGTTTTGCTTCATCAGATGGCGTTTGTGAGGCATAGGTCGAGGCCGCTAAATCTTGCTTTCGCTCCATTTCTGCTTCTAACTCGAGCTTGGCTTGTAAATAATCAAACGCATCATGCTTATCCGACGTGTCGATCGGTTGTTCAGTAATAGGTTGATCACGATTATCAGTTGAGTTTGATTCAGTATGCAAATCGCTATTTGGCTTCATAGACGGGATCGCAACATCTTCTTTAGCACCTAAACCAACTTTTGCCCACCGCTTTTTAGCAACAGCATTAGCGTTAGTTGCCTGCTCTTGTGGCTTAGATTGACGAAAAGAGCGTTTTTGACTGACAACATAAATGGCAATCACTACCACTACCGCAAAAGCCAATAATATCCATTGCATTTCATTCATGCGCCATCGTCTCCTATCATTTCAACGGCTTTCGCTAAATCTACACTGACTAACCGAGATACGCCCGGCTCGTTCATACTAACACCTAGCAATTGATGTGCCATTGCCATGGTCGTTTTATTGTGAGTAATAATAATGAATTGTACCTTCTCAGATAGGCTTCTGACTAGTCCACAAAAGCGAATAACATTCGAATCATCCAGTGGCGCATCCACTTCGTCTAGTATACAGAAAGGCGCTGGGCGTAACTGAAAGATCGCAAAAATGAGCGCAAGGGCTGTTAAGGTTTTCTCGCCACCTGATAACAACTGGATACGGCTATTACGCTTGCCTGGAGGCTGTGCCATAACGGCCAGACCATCTTCAAGAGGGTCGTCATGATGACTTAACCAGCTCAATGCAGCCTTACCCCCTTTGAAAAGCTGAGGAAATAGTTCAGCAAACCCCTGGTTCACTTGTTCAAAACAATCAAGCAGTTGCGTGCGACTCTGATGATCCAACGCTAAAATAGCTTGCTCAAGTTCAGCAATCGATTCTGCAATATCGGTGTAATTATGTTCCAATTCTTCAAGACGCGCGGCTAATTGATCACGCTCATCTATCGCAGTCATATTTACTTTCCCCAGCGCCTGAACACGCTTTCGGGCTTCACGCAACTCCGCCTCAAGGGCATGTAATGATCGATCGGTTAATTCTGCTGGAAGATTAGCACTCGGCAAAGCTAAACCATCTTGTTTAATTTGATCGCTAAGTTGTTGCAATTGTTCCTGTTTATAAGAAAGTTGCTGTTGTGTAGTTTCCAATTCTTGCTGCGCGGTTTGATGTGCTTGTTGGCAAGTTTGTGCCTGCTGTTCGGCTTGTTCAACCCACTGCTCCGAATCAGCTAGGGCTTGTTCTAAGCGGGTCAAATCCTGAGACATGTCTGCCAGCTTAGCGACTTGATCAGCCAAAGCCTCCGTCGAGACGTCACTTTGCGCTATCTGTGCTGTGGGCAACTGCGCTATCCCTTGCTGAGCTTGAGCGAGCTGTTGCTGGTATTGTATTTTTTGCTGTTGTAGCGTTTGCCAGCGTTGTTGATCTGCTTGATGTTGTGCTTGCTGCTGCGTGTAGGCTTGTTCAATGCGTTGTTGCTGTTGCAAAAGCGGCTGTTTAGTTTGCTCTAATCGTGTCCAGGCCGCTTGTGGCTCATCTAAGTCAGCTTGCGCTTGATCAAGTTGATCATAAAGCATTTCTAGATCAGCATCCGTTTGCTCAAATGTTTGCTCCAGTGCTTTAACCTGCTTTTGTACTTGCTCTAATTGCAGTTGATAACGTTGCTGTTGCTCTGTCGCTATGGCTTGGCGTGCCTGCTCCTGAGCTTGCTGCTGCTCAAGTGCTTGCAACTGTTCCTGCCAAATGGGCAGTTGTGCTTGTAATGTTTGCCAGGCCTGCTGATGGGTCTGTAATTGCTGATCTTGTTCTGCTAGCGCCTCTTTGGCTAAATTAAACTGGTGTTCTAACGCAGGTAGTTGCTGTTCTAGGCTGGCAATCTCATCAGCACGGGCTAAATAAATGGCACCTTCCCCTTCATAAGGCGCTTGCCAAGCTTGCGGAAAGAACAATCTGCCATCTCGATCAATAATGGCTTCGTTTGCAGACAGCATCTGTATTTGCTGTTGCAGCGACACACCGGTGTCACGGCGCTGTAGGCTATTGGCTAAGGCATGTAACGCAATCGGCGCTTTTATAACTTCTGCTAAGCTTCCCTTCGCGGGTGCCGCGACCTTAGCCTTCTCTGTCCAAACAATAAAAGGCACATTAGCCGAGAAAAGTTTATCTGATCCAAGCCACTCGGCTGGAAAGTGACTCGCCACTAAACCATGAATTCGTGGTCCTAACCATGCCGTAACCGCTGGCTGCCAGTCGGGATCAACTACCAATAGGTCAATTAACCATTGATACTGCTTATCGCTTATTTGCTGATGGATTGATTGGTCTAGTTGTGCTTGCGCTTGCTGCTGCCAACTTTGTTGTAGCTTACAGAGCGCTTGGTAGTGTGCCTGCTGAGATTGCCAGTCTTGTTGAGCTAGTTGTAATTGTTGCTGTAAGCGCTGTTGACACGCTAAGGCCTTTTGCACAGATTCGGCTAGTAGAGAACGCTCTGCTTCGGACGCTGTAATTCGTTCCCTAAGTTCCTGCAAATCAGACCTTGGCAGTTCTGATGGATTGCTGGTTGGCCTAACCACTAGATTTTCGGCTAACCAGGCCTGCTGCTGTTTAGCTTGCTCAATTTGACGCCATAGATCTTGCTTGCTCAGTTCCGCTTGTTGACATTGTTGATTAAGTCGCTGAACACGAGATTCAGCATCCGTTTTAGCCAATAGATACTGACTTTGTTGCATTTCAGTATTTGCAATACGCTCGCCCAATTCGTCCAGCAATGCTAACTGACTTTCTTGTTCCACCTCCCATTCATCCAAAGCTTGGCGAAGCGCGTTTTCGGAATCTTTAAGGGACACGAGTGCCGATTCTGCCTGCTGTTTTTGCTGCTCTAAATGTTCGGTTAACTGTTGCTGCTGACGCGTTTGCTGTGCGATGAAGTCTTGTTGTTGCTGGAGCCGGCTCACGGCTTTATCCAGTTGATGATAGGCTTGAGTTTGAGCTTGCCAGGCCTGCTGATTGGCTTGACGTTGTTGTTTAGCCGCAATCCAAGCCTGCTGGGCCTCATCCCAAGCTTGCTTAGTTTCACTAAACGCCTGCTGCTGACTGCGCAGTCTATCACCCAGATCCGCGAGGTGATTTAGCGTTTGATACCATTTTGTTTGATAAACCTGCCAAGATAAGGTTTTGATGCGCTGCTGACTATCTTGAAAGGCTTGCGCTTGTTCTGCTTGACGTACAAGATGCTGATGCTGTTGCTGCAACTCTTCTTGTAACAAACTGAGTTGGTTCAGGTTGTCTTGCGCTTTGTTAAGGCGGCTGAGTGTTTCTTTACGACGTTGCCGATAACCAGCAATACCGGCTACTTCCTCAATATACTGGCGCAGATCGATAGGCTTTGCTTCAATGATGCGACTAATCGAGCCTTGACCTATTAATGCATAACTACGAGGCCCAAGGCCCGTACCATTAAATAAGTCTAGTACATCACGTCGACGGCAAGGTTGGTTATTTAAATAATAACGCGTCCCCTCTTCGCGATGATGAACACGCTTTACAGCTATCTCAGTTAGCTGACCAAAAGGCCCTGCTAACGCTGCTTGTGCACTTGACGCTTCGTTTGCACTGCTATTATCGAACAGTAATTCGACGCTGCATTGACTAACCGGAGCACGCTGATCACTACCACTAAAGAGTACGTCATTCATCTCCCCACCACGCAATTCACGCGCCGAGCTCTCCCCCATCACCCAGCGCACCGCGTCCAGGCTATTCGACTTGCCACAGCCATTCGGCCCTACAATCGCAGTCAAAGGGCGCGCAAGGTTTAGCTTAGTAGCCTCTACAAAGGATTTAAAACCAACAATTTTTATTTGTGTTAAGCGCATGCTCAGTTCAATTAAATAGGGTAATGAGAATATTGTTGCAAGGATTATAATAGGGTTTTATTTTTTGCACAGGTTTTTAGCTATCTCACTATGTCTTCTTCATTTATTCTTGGCTTGGATTTAGGTACCTCTGGGTTTCGTGCGCAACTTGTTAGTAATGGCAAAACAGTTTTTTCTGCTCACCAGTCACGCATTGACACTTATGCACGAAAACTATCATGCTCAACAACAGAACAAGTCACGCAAGACTGGTTGTTGATGCTTGATGGCCTTTTTGCGCAGTTGACCGATTATTTACCTCGGGTTAACGCACTTATTGCTGATGCAACGTCCAGCACCCTAGTAGGCGTAGATTCAAGTGGTCGGGTAATCGAACCCGCCATCATGTACCACGATAGTCGTGCTACAACACAAGCACGCGCTTATCGACATATGCTAGATAGCGATTCATCCGCTCAAGGCGCCCAAGCCAGTTTAGCCAAAGCGCTATGGCTAACTGAACACACTAAAGCGCGACAGATTTGGCACCAACTAGATTGGCTCTATGCGCAGCTGCTTGATCCACCTTTGCAGTCCAGTTATTCAGATGTCAATACCCAGCTAAAGATGGGCGTTGACCCCACGAACTTAACTTGGCCGAAACCGATTCAATCACTCGCTACATGGCCGCTACCGCAAATTTTATTACCAGGCACGCCAATTGGATCGGTCAGTCAACACGCGATGAAGCGTTGGAAACTCCCAAGCCACTGCCAAGTCTATGCAGGCACCACCGATAGTATTGCCAGCTTTTTAGCTACGCCCGCCACAAAACCCGGTGATTTAGTGATTGCAATGGGGTCGACTTTGGCATTTAAGCTACTTAGTGAACAACCGCTAGCCTCCGCCCAACATGGCATCTATAGTCACCGTCTTAACCAGGCCTGGTTAGTGGGTGGCGCTTCAAACGCGGGTGGCGCCATTTACACGACGCGTTTTGATACGCCTCGCCTCACGCAACTGAGTCAACAACTCAAGGGTATCGCAAATCCCGACATTGCACGTTATCCATTAGCACAAATTGGCGAGCGCTTTCCCATTGCCGACCCAAACTTCCCAGCCAGCGATTTTAGTGACCTAAACGATGAACTGGCATTTATCAGCATGACCGAAGGTTTAGTTAAACTTGAACAGGCCGTCTATAACCAACTCAATCAAATGGGCGCAACAATCTCGCGAATATTCAGTATTGGCGGAGGCATACAAAACCAGGCCTGGCAAGCACGACGCATGGATATATTTGGTGATAAACTAGCGCCCTTACCTAACCCAGATGCACCCCATAATTCGGCTGCTTATGGCGTCACACGATTAATCACGGATCAATTTTAACTAGGAAGCTAAACATGTCTAATACACTCTCACCTTCAGAACTTATTCAACAACTTCATCAGGGCCCCGTGGCGTTTAACCAAGTGATAGCAACAATCGAGCATTATTACACCTTCACGCCAACAAAATTCGTCAATGGTAGCCAAGCCAATGAGGCAGGACAAAACAATGGTTCGTGTAAGATTTTTGCTTTCGCAAAATGGCATAATCTTGACTCACAAACGACATTGAATGCATTTGGTGACTTTTACACGCACGATGTTTTAGGGTTCCCGGATGCAACAGACCATCAGAACATTCGCCAGTTTATGCTACATGGCTGGGCAGGCATTCGCTTTAGTGATGAAGCGCTAAAAGAAAAAGCTTAAATTATTCCTAACCATAAAAAGTCACTATTGCTAGTGTTGCAACCCATAAAAAAGCCGTGACAAGCACGGCTATTAAAACTTAACACACAATCTTACTACCTCAAACTCAGGTAATTAGATCGTTTCTCTATCTTGGCATCCAAACGTAAACTAGCCATTAACGATTCAACTTCAGCCGTTTGATAGGTTTCTTGAAGAATTCGTGCTAATTGGTTACGCAAAGTCGCATCATCGGCTTGCTCACTTCGACCAATTTCATTTACTCTCACCAATACACTATCACCCGTCACTAATTGAACTTTATTCCAAGTGGGCTGATTATCACGGGGCTTAGCAGCTGCAAAAGCCGCAGCGGTAATTTGTGGCAAAATTTGTTGATTTTCACGGCTAATCCAACCCACTGGATGCCATTCCACACCTTCACCAATTAGTGTTTCTACTGCCACACCGTCACGAACTTGCGTCAATAAAGACTTGGCGCGCTCTGCAGAACGCGCAATACTAAACTCGCGAACGAGTTGACGCTCAATATCATCACGAACCTCGGACAAAGGTTGTAAGCGAGAAGGTTGATGCTCGGCAATACGCACGACAACAGTCTTGTTAGGTCCAATTTCGACCGGTGCCGAATTCAAACGCTGTTGCAGCACATCCTCAGAAAAGGCGGCTTCCATCACATTTCGGCGAGACGTGACTTCATCACTACCACCACTGCGTTCCACCATTGTTGTGGTAGCAACTTGAAGATTTAACTGGGTAATGATGGGCTCTAAACTATCTGGTTGTTCAAAAGCAATTTGTGTCATATCTTCGAGCATCTCAAAATACACTCGTTCAGCCTGCTCTAAACGTACTTGTTGTACAACATCGTCACGAATGTCATCTAACGAGGGCATTTGCATCGCTTTAATATCAGTTAGTTTGATTAAATGGTAGCCAAACTCGGTCAGTATTGGTTCACTGACTTGACCCATCTCTAAATCAAAAACCGCCCGATCAAACTCATCGACCATCATACCCGCTTCAAAGAAATCCAAATCACCGCCTTGGCGTGCCGAACCTGGGTCTTGAGAATAAGCTTGAGCAAGTGCTGCAAAGTCTTCACCATCCGCTAAACGTTGCTGTAATTCGGACAATTTAGCTAAGGTATCTTCGCCTTGATCAGACAATAAGATATGACTGGCTCGACGCTGCTCCGGTACAGCAAATAAACGTTGATTTAACTCAAAGTAATCTGCTACTTGGCGCTCAGTTACATCGATGTCTTTGGCAAGATCATCTAATGACAACGTGACATATTCCAACGAAACACGCTCAGGCAACATAAAGTCATCTTCATTAGCCGTGTAGAACTGAGCTATTTGCTCGTCAGTAATGTCCGCTTCTTTGTTAAATACACGTTGATCGACTCGCACATAATCAATATGACGAGTTTGTGTCTGCAGCTCAAGTAATGCTTGTTTTTCAAATGGAAACACCGGTGTTGAACTCGCCATTAAATTTTGGAATTGCGTTTCCAATAAAAAATTACGTTGATCACGTTCAAAAGTTGCAGGTGTGAAGCCATTACGAGCCAATAAGTCCTGATAAATACGTTGCGAGAAAACCCCGTTTTCATCATAAAAAACATCCGCACCTTGAATCACGGCTGCTAACTGCGCATCGGTAATAACAACGCGATTAGCGTGTGCCCACTGACGTATCAATTCACTGGTAATCAAGCTATCAAGCACTTGTTCACGAAGTTCTTCGTCCTCAACAACCTGATCATACATATCGCCAAATTGTTGACGTAAACGAATCCGTTGCGTATTGTAGACTTGCATAAACTCAGTAGCACTAATTCGCTCATCATTTACCTCTGCAACCACAACAATTCGATCACCCGTAGCGTATTGGTCTATCCCCCAAAGTGCAAAAGGAATAATCAGTGCAATTACAATTGCCCAGGCAATCCAACCCTGAACCTTACTTCTTATTGCCAGTAACATGTGAAACTCCTTACTGCCTTATTTACGATTTAAAAATTATGCTTGATGAAGGTAGTGTAGTAGACTCATATCGACATAGGTTGCGTTAACACTAGATGACACCTTGCCGCCAAGCACCTGAAATGGCTTGAGCGGTTCACCCAATTGGTCAAGCACCCATGTTGCGCCCGTAAAGTCCTCATGCGCTGTATAGTCATTAATGGTAATAAGCGTTTTTAGCTGACTATCTAATGCCGACTTTAAACCATTATGGGAGTCCTCAAAAGCCATCGCCTGATTTGGGTTGATTTTCATTTGATCCATCGCCCAAAGATAAATGTCCGGTTCAGGTTTCTTAGCCGGGACAATATCGCCAGCTGCAATCACATCAAACCATTTAATCGCATCACGACCCAGTGTACTTTTTAGTAGCGCGGTCACGTTTTCAGGTGTGGTCGTAGTCACTATTGCTAAACGCACACCTGCGGTTAAAGCTTCATCTAACAATCGTTCAACGCCTGGGCGCAATGGAATTTTACCTTCGGCCATTAACTGCATGTAACGATCAGTTTTTGCAAGGTGTAAACCTTTAACAAAACCATCTAAATCGGTTGGCGCATTGAATTGGGTATTGAACTGAGCTAAATAAAATTTTATCCGCTCTTTGCCGCCGGTTACTTTAAGAAGCTTGCCGTATAAGTCTTCATCCCAGTTCCAGTCTAAACCGGCATCGCTAAATGCCTGGTTAAAAGCGACGCGATGCCCCTCTTTTTCGGTATCAGCTAGCGTACCATCTACATCAAATAACAATGCTGACAAATCTGTCTTAGATGCCATAAACACCTCTCATAATAAAGTGCGCTAATGATAGCAAAATTAACAGATAAATACCCAGCTTTACCATTCATTCAGCATCAAGACATCGCTATTTCATCTTTTTATAACTTGTGCAAACAATCTAAACCTGATATAAATCCCGTTTAAATTTTGGGGTTATATTGGATTTCTCGATGTAATCCGCTTTTTATAGCTGCTTTTCCTTGTGTATTTAGGAGCGTTCTACCATGGAACTTGACAATACCTTCATTGAAGATTATCCCGCTTACGAGCCTGAGCCGGGTGAAGAATATATGAGCCCTCGAATGAAAGAGCATTTTAAGCAAAAGCTCTTAGCCTGGAAAAAACAATTAATGGATGAAGCAGAGTCGACCGTAAGTCACTTGCGTTCTGATTCTTCAACACCGGCTGATCCCAATGATCGAGCCACACAAGAAGAAGAGTTTGCCCTTGAACTCCGTACTCGTGATCGCGAACGCAAACTTATCGCGAAGATTGATAAGTCATTAAAAGACATAGAAACTGGTGACTACGGCTATTGCAAATTGAGTGGCGATGAAATTGGCCTGCTTCGCATGGAAGCCCGACCCACCGCTACCTTGACGGTTGAAATGAAGCGCCAACAAGAAATTCGTGAAAAACAAGGCGTTGCCTAACACACTCTACGTTGGGCGCTTTGCGCCCTCGCCCTCCGGCCCACTCCATCTCGGCTCGTTATTAGCTGCGGTCATATCTTATTGTGATGCAAAATCCCACCAAGGCGTTTGGCGTCTGCGCATTGATGATCTAGATTCACCACGCGTTCAAAACGAAGCGATCAATCAACAACTGCACCAACTTGAGGCGTTTGGCTTACATTGGGATGATGATATTTACTATCAATCACACCATTTGGATGACTACAATCATGCGTTAATACAGTTGCAAAACCAACAGGCCTGCTATGTGTGTCATTGCTCGCGTCAAATGATTCGTGATCGGCAACAGGGTCAGGTTAACTATGATAATTACTGTCGTCATCGTCACCATCCATTTGACCGTGACCAAGCTTGGCGGTTAAAACTGCCTTGCCAGCAAGCACCATGGCATGATGCTTGGTGTGGTTCGCAAGTGAGCACTAACACGAGTGAGGATCCGATTATTTGGCGACGTGACCAAATCTATGGCTATCACCTTGCCTGTGCATGGGATGAGTGGCAAATGGGTATTACTCATATTGTAAGAGGCCAAGACCTACTGGGTGCAAGCTGGCCTCAGAGCTACCTCCGCAAAATATGGCACCCACAAGCACCCAAGCTTGTTTTCAAGCATCACCCACTGTTAATAAATGCTCAAGGCATTAAGCTGAGCAAGTCAGCTCGAAGCACAGCTGTTTGGCCAAATCAGGGCGCACTTTATCAAATAGCCAAGCTATTTGGGCTAGGTGATTTACTTAATGTTAAAATGCCAGACAATGAGATACTGAGCATTATTCAAGATAATTGGGCGCAGATTACCCCCAGCTTTGCAGACCAAAGACACTACTCTCTAGGATGAAGACACTTAAAACACAAACCAACTTAATTAACTGGTTAAAAAAAGCCCAGCATTACCCGCACCCAGTTACACAAGTTAAGCTTATTCAAACCCATATATCCTGTGTATTTTTAACGGGTGAGTATGCTTACAAACTTAAAAAAGCAGTGTGTTTTGAGTTTTTAGATTTCAGTACACCTGAACAACGCAGGCACTTTTGTGAATTAGAAATCCAACTTAATCGTCGCACAGCCAATGATCTATACCTGGATGTAGTAAATGTCTACCGTCATAATGTCAAAGATGAATTCAGCCTTGCCTCCAGTTGTGCTGATCAAACAGATTGGCAAGTCGTTGACTACCTAGTCAAAATGCGACAATTTGATCCTAGCCAGGTATTAAGTCAACAAATTAATCAAGCGCCTTTAACACTTGACACCGTGACAGAATTATCAAAACGCATTGCCAAATTTCACCGTCAAGCGGAGGTTATTGCCCCTCCTTCTTTCTGGGGCTCCGCTGAATGTGTGCTACAACCTATGCTCGCCAATTTTCCTAGCTTACAAAACTTATTTGAGCGCCTGACAGCTGAACAACAGCAAAGTCCTTCCAACCTTACCCGACTAGATCTTCTTAAACAACATACTCAAACACAGCATACATTAGTCGCCCCTTTACTGGCACAGCGGCAGCAACAAGGTTTTGTTAGAGCCTGCCATGGTGACTTGCATCTAGACAATATTACGTATTATCAAGACCAGCTCGTCCTGTTTGACGGAATAGAGTTTAACGAACAGTTTCGTTTAATTGATGTCGTTTCGGATTTAGCTTTTCTATTAACTGACCTCGATGCCAATAACGGTAAACTCAGCAGCCAACAACTGCTCAATTACTATCTCATTGAAACAGGTGACTATGAAGGCTTAGGTATTGTTAATTTTTATCAAACTTATCGCGCTATGGTTCGCGCTAAGATCAGTGGATTACGTTACGAACAATTAATGCCAGGTTCAGCCGAAGCAACAAGCGTTTTAGACCAAACACTTGCTTACATTAATTTAGCTGAGTCCTATGCTTTCCCATCAACAAAGCCGCCTAAGATACTAATAATGCAGGGTATTTCTGGAAGCGGCAAAAGCTTTCTTGCTCAAAAACTCGCTGATCTAACAGGCGCGATCTGGATAAACTCTGACCGCGAACGTAAACGTTGGTTTGGGATTAGGGCTACCGAACGCGTATCGGGACAAGCCCAAAGCCAGCTCTATAGTAGTGAGGCCAATCAAGCAACCTATCAGCGCCTCTATGAGGCTTGTGCAGCCGCTTTACAAGCAGGTCGCGATGTCATTGTTGATGCCACTTTTTTAGCCAAAATCAGCCGCCAACGTTTTTATTCGTTGGCAACTCGCCATCAAGCCGACTGTGCCACTCTCGTACTGATCCCCAATCCAGCGCTAGCTAAACAGCGCATCACAGAACGCCTAGCTAAGCAACAGGATCCATCTGACGCTACCATTGAGGTAATGCAACGTCAAATAGCCCATTTTGAAGCGCCAGAACCCGACGAACTCGCTTTTGTGTTTGAGGAAGTCAACCCGATGGAATCTTCAAACTGGCGGCATTTACTGAACTGGTTTAGTCGCGAGTGTCCAAGGAGTTTGTTAGAATAGCCATTCTTTCAAATATGTGACTGCTGTAATGACCTCCTCTCATGCGCCAACCATTTGCATTCAACACCGCTCTTGTGATCCCACCATCTATCAGCAAGCCATTGATGAAGGTTTAAGTTCACTAACGGCTCGATTATTAGCACAGCGACTCGATAGCACTGACCTTGCGCAGTCTTCCTCTAAGCAGCTGCACTTTTGGGTGCAACCCCAATTAAAGCACTTACAGCATCCTCGTGACCTAAAAAACATTGATCAAGCCGCTGAGCTGATTGCTCGTGCAGTTCAATCCGATGGCTTAATTGTTCTCGCTACTGATTATGATACTGACGGAGTCACCTCGGCTTGGGTGGGTTACCAAAGTTTAACGCAGTATTTTGGCGTTAAGCCAGAACGTGTGGTCTGTATTATTTCAGAGCGTGCAGACGGTTACGGACTCACGCAAGAGTTATGTGAACGTATTAGCGCACTCAAGCAACCTATTGATTTAGTCATATCAGCGGACCAAGGCTCGAGTGATGAAGCCCAGATTGCTTATTTGGCGGCACGTGGTATTGCTGTATGTGTAACAGATCATCATCAAATTCCGGTGGCCGGCCCACCAGTCAGTGCAGCAAGTATTGTTAACCCACAACTTGAGGGTTGTGAATATGACAAACATATCTGTGGTTGCTTCGTGTTGTTTTTGGTAATGTCAAAAGTACGCCAGACCTTGATTGATCAAGGCGTGCTTAATAGTGACGCTGCTAATCTACGCGCACTACTCCACCAAGTTGCGTTAGGAACGATTGCAGATAGTGTAAGCTTAAAAAGTTTAAACAATCGTGCCGTCGTAAAAGCAGGCCTGCTGCAAATGAATCAGTTCAACCATCCAATTTGGCAGGCTGTGCAGCAAGCGCATCCCCAAAAACCCAGTCAGTTAACTGCAGAGTTTATTGCCTTCCAAATCGCCTCACGCATAAACGCAGCATCACGCGTGAATGATGTACAAAACGCGTTTCGATTTATCAATGCCCAGAATCTTGCCGAGGCTTTGGATGCGTATACTCAATTAGATCGTGATAATGCACTGCGACAACAGCAACAACAACAGATGATGGCTGAAGCGATTCAACAAGCACAAGATCAACTCATTGAAAACCCATTTTGCATTGTCATTGCGCTCGCTGGCAATCCGGGGATTCAAGGAATCATTGCGGCGCGAATTGGCGAACGTTACGGATTGCCTTGTATTGCGCTTACGCAACTGAGTGAGGATGAGTACGCAGGCAGTGGACGGGCTATTGTCGAAGACGTAAATTTAATCAGCGCATTCAATAGCATGGCTGAGCAGCACCCTTGCTTATTTAATACGAAGGGAGGACACAAAGCGGCCGTGGGCTGCCAAATTCCTGCCTCACACCTTGAGCTATTTCGACGTGAAATCAATTTACAGATTGCAAAACAGCTAGGTAACGAACGCCCTAAACTCACGCTTTATAGTGATGGCGAGTTAACATCAGAGCAGCTGCATTTAACAACGTTTGACGATATCGATGCTCTAGAACCCTATGGGCGTGACTGGCCCAGCCCGCGGTTTGATGGGGTGTTTGAAGTCGTCTCATGGCGTTGTGTCGGTAAGGCGTCACAACATCTTAGTTTAAAGCTGCGCTTAGATGACAATACCAATCAAATTAATGCGATATTTTTTAACCCGTCGGAACAAATATTAACGCAGTTTTTAACACTTAAGGAAACGGAGCAACCCAAGATTCATTGTCTCTATCAATTACAGCGTAATGAGTTTATGGGACGTACTCAATTACAACTTCGGCTGGATTTCCTGCGCTTGATCTAATACAAGCGCAGGAAAATAACAGTCGTTATGGTTGGGGGTTATCCTTCAAAAAAGCCAAGTATTTCGGCTTCGATCTCAGTTTTATCAATAACCTTGTCTTGTACAGCAGGCAGGTTAAATAAAGCCTCAATTTGAGCTGGAATAGACGCCTTCCCTGTTGCAGCTATTTTTTGCAAAGCTGTTTCATCATTCACCTGCTCATCACCGAAAATACTTGCTACGATCGATGGTGAGAACTTAGTCCATTCCGCAGTCGAGTAAATAATCGACTTAATCGCCGGGTTATCCACTTGGGTAGCATCGACTTTAAAACTGGTCGCCGTATGGGGGTCCATCAAATAACCCTGCTCAAAGTGCTGTTTAATATAGTGCGCACCTTCTTCATCCGTACAGTAATCCGCTGCAAAAATCGCTTGTACTTTAGCCAGTTCAGCCGATGAAAGTTGATAATACTTGTCTTTATCCAAAGCTAACATCAACTCGCGGGTGCGCTCGGCCCCCAACAGATCAAACAAAATACGTTCTATATTCGATGACTTTAGAATATCCATAGCCGGTGACTTGGTCGGTTGAACCTGAGCCCCACGCAAATCATATACCCCGTCATTAATAAACTGAGTTAAGACATTATTATCATTCGACGCAATTAAGATTTTGGCAACAGGTAAACCCATCTTATAGGCATAATACCCTCCTAATGCATTACCAAAATTACCACTAGGTACATTTAAATAAACTTGATCGCCAAGGGTAATTTCGCCCATCCGAACCAGTTCAAGATAACTATGTATATGGTAAAGCGTTTGGAAAATAATGCGCCCAAAATTGACCGAGTTAGCGGCCGATACCGAGATCCCTTTTTGCTGTAAAGTCGCTTTAAACTCATCCGAAGTTAGCAGGGTTTTTAATGCTGACTGTGCATCATCAAAATCACCCTTAATCCCAATGACTTTGAGGTTTTTACCCGCTTCAGTGACCATTTGCAAACGCTGTACATCCGAAGTGCCACCTTCAGGATACATACAAACCACCTGAACATTCGGTTTATCGCGAAAGGTGTCTAACGCAGCAGGCCCGGTATCACCACTGGTTGCTGCCAGGATCAAAAACTGTTCTTGACGCGCTTGTGCAACTGCAGACAACAAGGTGCCAAAGGGTTGCAACGCCATGTCTTTAAACGCACGCGTGGGGCCATGAAAAAGCTCGCTTACAAAAATACGATCGGTGACCTTGACAACTGGTACTGGATGCTTAGGATCATCAAACTGATCATATAAGGCCAAAGCACGGTCAATCACCTGTTCAGGGATATCGACTTCAAACTTCATCAGTACCGCTTTTGCAAGGGTTTTATAGTCCGATTCAAGGTGGTCTTTAAGGAAGGCTTGGTCTAAGCTAGGCAAAGATTCAGGTGAATATAAGCCACCGTAAGATGACATCGGACTTAGGATTGCTTGCGAAAAACTAAATTTTGTCGGGAAGTGCCCGTCATTGCCGCGTGTTTCAATAAAATTCATTATTAACCTACTCTTTAATCATCTTAAATGGGATGTTTCGGCGCCAAAAACGTTTTAAATAACGAGGCTCTAACAACCACCCCATACTATAGTCAAAATCTATATAAACTGAGTGTAATTCACCATTAACCAGGCCTGCTGCAATAGGACTTAACCAACTTTGCTCCAACCAGATCAAATAATCCTCGGCACTCGTCAGTTCTGGCGGCGACACTTGAAGCAAATGATGACGACCTTTTGAAAAATCAACGTGCTGATGCCACTGAGTGTACTGACAAACAGGATCAACTTGCGTTGCTTGGATCAGTTTTGATAGACCGGTAAAATACGAATGATCTGACCAAATTTGCGCATCGTTGCGCAAAACAATATTGTCTAGATCGAGTTTACCCTCCCCCCAGATCCAAACACTGTTTATTTCTAGCTGTCCTTGCTCACGGCGACGCTCGTTAACGGGATGCGTATGAAATAACATTTGGGCTTCATTCATAAGTCGACGCCAATAGCTGGCACTTGCCCCAGTTGGATAACGCCCTTGGATTGAAGCATACTTGAGACTATCTAATATATCGCTTTTGAAGTCTATCACTTGCGGCAAACGTAAAAACCAAGCCTGACCTGTGCCTTCAAGCTGTAAGCCTTCTGCCTCAAAATGTCGATTAAATGCAAATTTTAATGATTTAGCTTCATCAACCGTGACAGCAAGTTCATTTTCAGGAATAAGTACCAGCGTATCGCGGTCAGGACGCAAATGAACAGGCGAGACTTTCAACCAAAAATCCTGCTCATTAAACCCTAGCACCTGATAACTGGCTTCTGTTGCTGCAATGGCAGGCATAGCCTTTTGATGCATGAGATAAGCGGCTTTTGCATAGAAGTGCTTAGGCTGTTGTGGAATTAAATCGCCTCTACTTAGAAGCTTATGCCAAGCAGCCAACTGTTTTTTTTCCAATCCTTTTGATGCATGAGCAACCTCTTGCACGCCTAGCGCTGGAGATACCCAAAGTGTTAAGGCTTGAGACTCTTGAGTCATGAGTTAAAAATCACTCATACGGATTTTATTAATTTTACCTAACACACCTTCAAGCCCTTCTAATCTGGCCAGTGCCTGATTAAAGGTCGCCTCACAAACCTTGTTGGTTGTGAAGGCCAATAAGGCTTGATTAGCCTGATCATCATGACTTATTGGTTCTTGATTCAAATGCTCAATACTAATCGCAAAATCAGCTAAAGTTTGAGAAATAGCGGCCAACATACCCGGGTGGTCTTCAACTAAACAACGCACATAAAACCCGGTATGAATAGCATCTATATTCAGTATGTTAGCCGATGTTTTTAAATCAGCTGTGTAACGACCTAAAGGAGGAACGCAGTGGCAATGCCCGGCTTTCCAAACCCGGCCAAGGTCATAGAGATCGGCCATGACAGCTGATGCAGTTGCAGCGCCTCCAGCACCTGGACCATAGAGCATCGTGGCACCGACCTGATCACCATGAACCAATACGGCATTCATCACATCATTTACATCTGCCAATAAAACACTTTTAGGTACCAGGGCAGGATGCACGCGTAATGAATAACCAGCGTCTTCTTTAACCGCAATCCCCAAATGCTTAATTTCAAAACCAAAAGCCTGCGCGAAACGCACATCATCTGCAGACACTTGACTAATCCCTTCGGTATAGACACGTGAGAAAGCCAGTTCAATGCCAAAAGCTAGAGATGCCAAAATAGCAAGTTTATGCGCAGCGTCAATCCCCTCTACATCATAAGTAGGATCGGCTTCGGCGTAACCCAACTCCTGTGCTTTTGCCAATACAACATCAAACTGCGCACCGGGTTTTTTCATTTCAGTAAGAATATAGTTCCCAGTTCCATTGATAATACCTGCAAGCCAATTAATATCATTAGCTATTAGCCCTTCACGCAAGGCTTTTATAATTGGAATACCACCGGCAACGGCTGCCTCAAAATAAATCTGCACACCGTATTGCTCAGCAAGCGCAAATAATTCATTGCCATAGAGTGCTAAGAGCGCCTTATTGGCCGTCACGATATGTTTACCATTTCGAATTGCCTGTTCAACCAAGTCACGAGCCAGCGTTGTGCCGCCCATTAACTCGACCAAAACATCAATATCTGGATCTTGAACAAGCTCAAATGGATCATCCGTTATGGCTATATCACCGGTTGCGACACTACGAGGCCTCGAAAGATCACGGACGGCAATTTTTTTAATTTCAAACGTTTGATTGATCTTAGAACGGCTCGCTTTTGCCTGTTTCTCCAAAATAGAAACTAAGCTGCTCGCAACCGTACCAAGACCGACCACTCCTAATCTAATCGGTTGCACATTAAACTCCATTGATTAACCCATCTTTTTTAAACATATCACGAATACCGCGGATGGCTTGACGGGTACGTAATTCATTTTCAATCAGACCAAAGCGGACATGGCCATCACCGTAATCACCAAAACCTATACCTGGTGCAACAGCAACCTTGGCATCAATCAATAGTTTTTTGGAAAATTCAATTGAACCCATGTCACGATAAGCTTCGGGAATAGGAGCCCAAACAAACATCGTTGCTTTTGGCGGTTCGACTGGCCAACCAATTGCATTGAGACCATTACACAATACATCACGGCGGATTCGATACATTTCACAAATCTCTTGCACACAGTCTTGTGGCCCTTCTAATGCAGCAATCGCCGCCACCTGAATAGGCGTAAAAGTGCCATAATCGAGATAGGACTTCATTCGCTTTAATGCATGACATAAGGTTGGATTACCCACCATAAAACCAACACGCCAACCTGGCATGTTATAGCTTTTAGACAGGGTAAAAAACTCAACAGCAATATCCTTAGCACCCTCTACCTGCATTATTGACGGAGCAACATAACCATCAAAAACAATATCAGCATAAGCCAAATCATGAATAACCCACATATTATGGGCTTTTGCAATCGCAATCACTCGCTCAAAGAACGCCAATTCGACCGTTTGCGTTGTTGGATTGCCTGGAAAGTTGAGAACTAACATTTTGGGTTTGGGCCAAGAATCCTTTATCGCTTTTTCAAGTTCTTCAAAAAAATCCACGTTAGGAGACATTTCAACATGGCGAATATCGGCGCCAGCGATGACAAAGCCATAAGGGTGAATCGGGTAAGCCGGGTTGGGTACTAAGACTGTGTCACCCTGATCAACGGTAGCCAAGGCGAGATGCGCTAAGCCTTCTTTTGAGCCAATCGTGACGACCGCTTCTTTATCGGCATCAATCTCAACATCGTATCGCGTTTTGTACCAGTTACAGATGGCTTTGCGCAACCGTGGAATCCCTTGTGATACCGAATATCGGTGCGTTCCTTCACGCTGTACCACTTCAACCAACTTATCAACTATATGCTTTGGGGTATCTTGATCTGGATTTCCCATTCCAAAATCAATGATGTCCTCACCACGACGACGGGCTTCGGCTTTGAGCTCTCCAACGATGTTAAATACGTAGGGGGGAAGACGCTTAATTCTTTGAAATTCGCTAGTCACGAAATGGCCTTTTAAGGTTAATGCGTTAAATATTTAAGAAGTTATTGAAAGTAAAAATAAACCCTAAATGATACAGAATCTACAAAATTCGTCAATTAATTCAAGGTAAAATCAGCACAGTAATTTTGGTATTATCGAGGCATAAAATGAAATTTACCGAACACCTAAATCCCGGGGTTAATCTAATTCGTCGTTACGAGCCTGGTCGGGTTTATGTAAACGATCAAGCAATTAAACAAAGTTGTATTGTTAGTCAGCATCATCTGCTCGCTGACTGGCCGGTTTTCGACATGCAGGATCTTAGCCAACAAAATTTAATGACCCTGAGTGACCTTAAACCAGAGGTGTTGATATTGGGCACAGGTGAAAGCCAGATTTTCCCACCTGCGTCAGTCATGCAATTTTTTATTCAACAAGGGATTAGCTTGGAAGTGATGACGAATGATGCCGCATGCCGAACCTACAATATCCTTACGACAGAAGATCGTGAAGTCGTTATTGCGCTTATAATGCAGCCGGCTAACGCAAAATAATACCTTTATCGCCCACTGGTTGGGCGTAAAAAATCACTGACATTGACTTTTTGGTTATCTTTTCGTATTTCAAAATAAAGTTGCGGATGAGCGGCTGTACCAGACTGGCCTGATTCGGCAATTTTTTGACCCCTAATGACCTGTTGCCCTTCAGAGACGAGCAAATGACGATTATGCGCATAGATAGTCATAAAGCCATTAGCGTGCCGAATCATCACCATTTGGCCAAATTGACTGATGCTCTCACCAGCAAACATGACTTCACCCGCCTCTACTGCAATCACATCAAGACCGGGTGCTAATCGAATAATCAAACCTTCTCGCCCTACGCTGTCCTTTTGCCACCGATAATTATCATATCGAGGTGTCGGCCATAACCAGTTTAAACGCGATGCTTGAGCCGTTTGAACTGATGTTGAATGACCAGAAGAGCTTGCAGTCGGTGTTGAAGCATCTGCCGCTAAACGTAAACGCTGCCCTGGAAAAATTAAATAGGGCTCATTTAACCCATTCCATGCCACTAAGTCACTGAAAGGTACATTACAGGTTACCGCCACTTCACTCAGGGTATCGCCAGGTTGCACCTCATACCCGTCCTTAACCGAGCAGCGCGAACGAAAACGCGCTAAAAACCCTCCCCCGGACGAAGAGGTTGTAGCTTGGCTAGCGGCTGAATCAGTCGCGTTTTTTTGCGCAGCAGCACGGCGGTCACTGTCATCCAAGTAAGCTCGCGGCGCTTGACCACACCCTACTAGCAGGCCTGCTAACAACAGTGTAGTCCATTTAAGGTGTTGCCAAGTCATAAAAGCCTATACCCAATAAATCCAAACACTAATATTACAAACGCCCAACCTAACCACTCTATCCATTTACGAATATAGGGTTCCATTCTGACGCCGCCCCACTTCATTAAGCTGGCAACAAGAAAAAAACGTGCGCCTCTACCCAAAATAGAAGCCAATATAAAGGGCAATAACGCCATGCTTGTTGCACCTGCCGTGATGGTAAACATTTTGTAAGGTAAAGGACTAAATCCAGCTACTAAAATAATCCAGATACCATATTCTGCAAAAAGCTCAACCATGACATCATAGTAGTGTGCGTAACCTACCCGCTCTATGATGGGCCAAACCCACTCCAATAACCACATACCAATAAAATAGCCCAGTACACCGCCAAGCACAGAGAAAAACGTGGTAAGCCAAGCAAAATACATTGCTTTTTCAGGCCGAGCCAAGCTCATTGGCATGAGCATCACATCTGGTGGTATAGGAAAAAAGGACGATTCCGCAAAACTCATCCCAGCTAAATAGCGCGGAGCATGACGATGACGCGACCAGCTCAAAACCCAATCATATAAAGGGCCAAATAATTTCATTCATGTAATCCTGATAGTAATGGAACAAACTGCGCCTCACCCAAATCAACTTGAGTAATCCGCCCATACTGATCTTTTTCAATACCGATTAGGCGTTGTGTGCTAGTACCCACTGGGAGAACTAAACGACCACCATTAGCCAATTGTGCGATTAATGACTCAGGCACTTTGGCTGCGGCTGCCGCACATAAAATAGCAGGATAAGGACTGAACAAGTGCCAACCTAACTCACCATCAGCAACAGCATAGGTGACCAGCTGCTTATCTAAACTGGCTAAACGCCGCTTAGCCAAATTCTGCAAAGGTTCAATACGCTCAACAGAGTAAATTCTACCGCTAAACCAAGCTAATATAGCCGTTTGATAGCCAGAGC
Source organism: Thiomicrospira sp. ALE5 (assembly GCF_900112445.1). GTDB lineage: Bacteria > Pseudomonadota > Gammaproteobacteria > Thiomicrospirales > Thiomicrospiraceae > Thiomicrospira. The sequence goes on from NZ_FOYY01000003.1 coordinate 333,161, forward strand.
CAGTCCCTATCTCTAAAATTTTTTGGTTAACTAAAAAGTGATCACGATTTAGCCACGACGTCATTATGGCAACGGTACGTGGGTTAGATAAAGTTTGACCATAACCAATCGGCAAAGAGCAATCTTCATAAACACGTTGTGCCAAAGCTTCGTCAACAAATAAATGTCGCGGAGTATGCCGTATCGCACGCAATACATCCGCATCCAGTGACAAATGCGATTGCTGCTCCAGGCGCAACACCATTTGATCTCTGCGACGCTGCGATGTTAGACCAACGCCTTGTAGCTGTTGATAGGCAGGGTTTGGATAGGCAAGCGCTTCATTTAACACCGTCATTACAGCAGGCTCATACCATCAATCATGTATTTAACCAGTCAGCTAAAGGTTCTAGCATGCGATAGTGTGTTAAATCAATTTGCAATGGCGTCACAGACACAAATCCCCGTTCAATCGCATAGAAATCTGTACCTTGACCTGCGTCAGCGGCTTGTCCAGCAGGGCCAATCCAGTGAATCAACTTACCACGTGGATCGCGCGATGATACCACCGGTTCTGATGCATGGCGTTTGCCTAATCGAGTAATTTGAATGCCACGAATCTGCTTGAACGGAATGTCTGGTACATTAACATTTAATACCGTATTGCGATCCAACTTCAAGCCAGGTAATTTATTGAGTAATACCCCCACCACTTGAGCCGCTGCATCATAGTGTTGATGGCCACATAAAGAGACAGCCATGGCGGGTAACCCTAAAAAGCGTCCTTCTGTAGCGGCTGCAACGGTGCCAGAGTAAAGCACATCATCACCCATATTCGCACCTTCATTAATCCCTGATATCACCATGTCAGCTTGATAATCAAGTGCGCCATTAATACCCAAATGAACACAATCTGTTGGCGTACCATCTACACTCAGAATATTTGGCGCGTAATCATGGATTCGCAATGGATGAGTAAGGGTTAATGAATTACTAGCAGCACTGCGATTGCGATCAGGTGCAATCATCACGCAATCACGTACACGCACATGGTTGTTTAAAAATTCAAATAATGTTTGAATACCGGGAGCTAAATAGCCATCATCATTTGACAGTAAAATACGCATACCTATTGTCCTTACCTACTGGGGCAAAATTTTAAGATGTGAGAATTATAAAGTGTCTGAGCTATCTAAAGAAGATAAATTACTGCTAGAACAAGCTTTTGCCGATGTAGAGCCTCTTAAACCAAAGCTTCCGAAGTACAACAATGCCCGGCAAACTGCGCCTAAAAATATGAAAAAACCTACTAGGCACCTACAAGGTAACGATCATGCGATAGAACCATTAACTGACACTGATGGCTACAAGGTCAACATGCTGCCTTCAGGCTTTGTGAGCTGGTTTCACCCCAGTTTGCGCTCGCAGGATATAAAAAAATTGCGACAAGGAAATTATCCATGCCAGGGTGAACTTGATTTGCATGGGTTTACTCAAGAACAAGCTGTACCTAAGTTATTAGATTTTTTGAACACTAAAAAACAATCAGGTGTTCGCAGTATTCGGATCGTGCATGGCAAAGGCTACAATTCAATTGCGGGCCCTATTATCAAAGAGTGTGTACTCAATATTTTAGCTCGCTACCCTGATCTACTAGGGTTTTGTTCAGCACAACCTAAACATGGTGGCACAGGTGCCGTGTATGTTCTATTTAAAAAACAATTGACGACATTTAACGACTAGTTATCAAGACGATTAAACGGCAGTGGCGATTCGATAGGTTGCTCAGATACATCAACCGACTGATCCATTGTACTGCTAGGGTCAGGACGCTCAATAAGAAACTGAACAAACACCTCACCTTCTTGGATCATACCTAGTCGATAGCGTGCCACGGTTTCGATCGCATGATGACCCGAGTGCAAACTATCAATATGTTCTTGCAAAACTGCATTCTCGGCTTCTTGCATCGCCACTTCACGCTCAACTTCAGCTAGGCGAGCTTCTAAGTAGAGTCGCTCACCCCAACCACCTTGTGAAGACAGCAAACTAAACATCACCCCAAAGAGCGCGACAATAAGTGCAAAATTAAGCCATGCGCGCTTCATAGGGTATTGGTAACCTTACTTAAGGTTGTAAAACGCCGACTGACCCGGATAAACCGCACTGCCCGCTTCGTTCAAGGCTTCTTCGATGCGAATCAATTGGTTGTATTTAGCCACACGGTCAGAGCGTGACATTGAACCAGTTTTGATTTGACCGGCACCAGTCGCTACAGCAATATCAGCAATCGTTGCGTCTTCGGTTTCACCTGAACGATGCGAAATGACCGCGGTATAACCGGCATCTTTTGCCATTTGAATCGCGTTCATGGTTTCAGTTAGCGTGCCGATTTGGTTAACCTTGATCAAAATAGAGTTAGCGATGCCCTTCTCAATACCCTCTTTTAAGATATTGGTATTGGTTACAAACAAGTCGTCGCCGACCAGTTGAACAGTCTTACCCATCCGCTCGGTTTGCATCTTGAAACCATCCCAGTCACTTTCATCAAAACCATCTTCAATAGAGATAATTGGGTATTTCGCACACCAGTCAGCATAAAAATCAACCATTTCAGCGCTGGTTAAAGTACGGTCTTCAGATGCAAGCACATAGTTACCATCTTTATATAACTCTGACGCGGCCACATCTAGTGCGATCATGATATCTTTGCCTGGCACATAACCCGCTTTTTCAATCGCTTCTAAGATAACGGTAATCGCTTCCTCGTTTGATTTTAGATCTGGGGCAAAACCACCTTCATCGCCGACTGCGGTGTTATAACCCTTGTCGTGCAATACTTTTTTCAAGGTATGGAACACTTCTGCGCCGTAACGTAGCGCTTCAGACAAGCTTGGTGCCCCTACTGGCATAATCATAAACTCTTGGAAATCGACGCTGTTGTCAGCGTGTTCACCGCCGTTGATAATGTTCATCATCGGTACTGGCATACGGTAGTCGTCATTTTTTAGGTATTCAAACAAGGCTTGACCTTTTGAAATCGCCGCCGCTTTGGCACAAGCCATTGACACCGCTAAAATCGCGTTGGCACCTAAACGGGCTTTGTTGTGGGTACCGTCCAAATCAATCATGATTTGGTCGATATGAGCTTGTTCGGTCGCTTCTTTACCCACTAAAGCCGAAGCAATTTCATTTTTGATATTGTTGACCGCGTTCATGACACCTTTACCCATGAATACAGACTTATCACCGTCACGTAGCTCAATCGCTTCACGTGAACCGGTTGAGGCACCCGATGGTGAGGCTGCACGCCCAACGGCACCGCACTCTAGAATTACGTCGGCTTCAACAGTGGGATTACCACGTGAATCAATAATTTGGCGCGCTTTGATTTCTTTAATCAATGACATCTTTTAACCTTTTGAGTAGTAAAAATTAATAAAATAAATCGAATTCTAATCAGGCTTTGTGACAGGAAAGTTAAAGTAACTCGTTTTCAACAAAACCATGCTGTTTAACAACCTGGTCGAGCGCTTTAAGCACCTCAAGAACAGGTTTTAAATTAGCCAGTGGCCACATATTAGGGCCGTCACTTTTGGCGTTCGCCGGATCTGGGTGAGTTTCCATAAATAAACCGGAAATACCCGCCGCAACCGCTGAACGCGCTAACACTGGTACAAACTCTCGTTGACCGCCCGATGTACTGCCCTGTCCACCAGGCTGCTGCACGGAATGAGTGGCATCAAACACGACCGGACACCCGGTACGGCGCATTGAGGCCAAACCGCGCATATCAGAAATGAGCGTGTTATAACCAAACGACGTACCACGATCACAAACCATGATTTGCTCATTGCCTACCTCGCGCGCTTTCGCGACCACTTGATCCATATCCCAAGGTGCTTGAAATTGGCCTTTTTTAATATTGACCGGTAAGCCTTGGCGACAGACATTTTGAATAAAGTTAGTTTGACGAACTAAAAACGCGGGCGTTTGCATAACGTCAACCACTGATGCCACTTCGGCCAACGGCGTATCTTCATGAACATCAGTTAGGACCGGCACACCGATTTCATCTTTAACTTTTTGTAAAATACGCAAACCCTCATCAATCCCTAAACCACGAAAACTCGCTGTTGAAGAACGATTAGCCTTGTCATACGAAGACTTAAAAATAAAGGGAATGCCTAATTGTGACGTCAATTCTTTTAACTTGCCTGCTGTATCAATGGCAAGCTGTTCTGACTCAATGACACAGGGACCCGCAATCAGAAAAAAAGGTTGATCAATACCTACATTAAAGCCGCAAAGTTGCATACCTATCCTTTTTGTTTAGCCGTTAGTGCCGCTGAAACAAATGCACTAAATAATGGGTGACCATTGCGCGGCGTTGAGGTGAATTCAGGGTGAAATTGGCAAGCTACAAACCAGGGGTGGTCAGGAATCTCGATCGACTCAACCAAATTACCATCTGCCGAATGGGCCGAGAATACCAGGCCTGCTGCTTCTAGTCGAGCAACATAGCCTTCGTTCATTTCATAGCGATGACGATGGCGTTCACGAATAACTGCTTGACCATAAATATTGGCAAGGTTAGTACCTGGCTTAACATTACAATTTTGGCCGCCAAGACGCATCGTGCCACCTAAATCAGATTGCGCCGAACGCGCCACAATAGCACCCTGCTCATCCGTCCACTCCGTAATTAAGGCGACTACAGGATGAGGGGTATTTGGATTCAACTCGGTGCTATGCGCACCTGACAGACCCGCAACATGACGAGCATATTCAACCACCGCCATTTGCATACCTAAACAAATACCAAGGTATGGCTTGCGAGATTCACGCGCATATTTAATCGCAAGGATTTTACCCTCTACGCCACGCTCGCCAAAGCCACCCGGTACTAAAATAGCGTCCATCTTTTCTAGCTGACTAACCCCCGAAACTTCTAACTCCTCAGAATCAAGGTAGTGAATATTAACTTTAGTCGCAGAATGAATACCCGCGTGCAAAAGTGCTTCAATCAGTGATTTATAGGCCTCGGTTAGGTCTACATATTTGCCCACCATGGCAATATCAACTTCTGCTTGTGGATTGAGTTGGGCATTTACAACCCGATCCCAATCACTTAAGTCCAGTGTTTTGGTGCCAGTTAAACCTAGACGGTTCAACACTAGCTCATCCATACCCTGTTCATGGAGCATTCTAGGTACTTGGTATATAGACTTGGCATCTACAGAATTAATGACAGCCCGCTCTTCAACGTTGGTAAATAGCGCGATTTTGCGTCTTTCGGCGTCTGCTAATGGAATCTCTGATCGGCAAATCAATACATCAGGTTGAATACCAATTGAACGTAACTCTTTAACTGAGTGCTGGGTAGGCTTGGTTTTAACTTCACCGGCTACTGCAATATACGGAAGCAATGTCAGATGCATAAAGATAGCATTATCACGACCTACCTCGACGCCCATTTGACGAATGGCCTCCAGAAATGGCAAAGATTCAATATCGCCTACAGTACCACCCACTTCAACCAGTGCGACATCCGCATCCAAAGCAGAAGCTTTAATCCGTGATTTAATTTCATCAGTAATATGTGGAATCACCTGAACTGTACCACCGAGATAGTCACCACGGCGTTCTCTACGAATCACTTTTTCATAGACCTGTCCGGTTGAAAATGAATTAGCCCGGCTAAAATTACGCTGTACAAAGCGCTCGTAATGCCCTAGGTCCAGATCTGTTTCAGCGCCATCGTCCGTTACAAACACTTCACCATGCTGTAACGGACTCATTGTGCCCGGATCTACATTAATATATGGATCCATCTTTAACATACTAACGCGCAAACCACGCGCTTCTAGCAATGCACCCAACGCAGCGGCAGCAATGCCCTTGCCTAATGAGGAAACCACACCGCCGGTAACAAAAATATATTTGGTCATTACACACACTTTGTAAAAAACTTGAGGACGCAAGAAACGCTATTAGATTAGTGCAGTAAAAAGTGCAAAAACTTTATAGCTTAGAATGGAATGGCATTTTAGCTCAAAAAGGGCTGAGCTTCAATTTAATTCACGCCCAGCAAGGAACAGCCCTGCTGACTTTGCAATACTGGCCACCCATCACGCAACCAAGGTGGCACGCTATGGCGTTGAAACCATTTTTTTAAACGCTCACCGCCAAAAACATCATCAATATGACGATTTCTTAACCTTACCGGGAAGATGTCCTGGTCACAAGCCAATGTAAGAGGAATGGGCCAATGAACATTACACCAGGCTTGAAGTGCTGCTAGATCAGTAAACGTCACATCAAAACGTGGCGCTACGGCTGGATAGTATATTTTATGTCTATAACGCTGCATTGGCTGACCCGCTATCTGAATCTGCGGATGCCGCTGCATAGAAGCCGAACGTGCTTGCGTCAACAACCATTGCCAATGTGGTTGACGCAAACGTAAACCGTGGTATTCGTCAAACCACCGTGCGATAAGTGCTTGCTGACGCGGCCAACTCATATCGCTTAAAAACCCCCAGTCAAAACATTTTGGCTCGGGCGCCCAAGCCTGCCAATCCTGCTGCTGATATTCAACCAACAGAGCCTGTGTTTGTTGCAACCAACCTGCTGACTTTGCGATATTTTGAATGGGCTTATCGTAACGTTCAGCCAACACGGGCCAAAGTCGCTGGCGCAAATAAACTCGTTCAAAATGCGTATCCATGTTCATAGGATCTTCAACCCAGCTCAACTGAAACGCTTTAGCATAATCCAATAAATTCTGCCGGCCTATGCCTAACAAAGGTCGTCCTAGCCACTGTTTTTCTCCACCATAAACTAGAGGTTGCAGCATTTGCATAGCGGTTAACCCTTGAAGCCCAGCCCCCTGCATAAGCTTAGCTACAAATGTCTCAGCCTGGTCTTGTTGATGATGCGCTGTCAACAAACAAACTGATTCTGGTATGCAAGCCGCCATAGTCTTATAACGTGCTTCTCTTGCATGTGCTTCAAGATTACGACCCGGTGTTAGATTAAGCTGAATTGACTGATGAGCAATCCCCCATCTTTGCGCCAATTGTTCGCAATGTTGTTGCCACTCCAAAGCAAGCGGACTTAAGCCATGATTGACATGAATACTTGATAGCTTGATTGGCAGTGACTTAGACTGGGTAAACTGCTGGAGTGCATGCAATAATACGGTAGAATCTAAGCCACCACTCCATGCCACCACCACTGGCGGCATGGGATCGGAGATAAGACGAAATTGATGAATAAACTGCTCAAACGCCTGATTAAGGTCAGAGCTCAACGTTACCATAACTCATGTAACGCTGGTAGCGTTCAGCTAAAAGACTATCAATCGGCATCGATTTTAATCGTGCCAATTCATCGAGCAGTTGTTGCTTAAGATTATCAGCTGCTTGCTTTGGCGAACGATGCGCACCGCCCAAAGGCTCTGGCACAATCGCATCTACCAATCCAAGTGATTTTAAGCGTTGTGCTGTTACCCCTAATGCCGCTGCTGCATCAGAAGCATGCGCGGCGCTTTTCCATAGGATAGACGCACAGCCTTCTGGCGATATAACCGAATAAGTACTGTATTGCATCATAATGGTTTTATCACCCACACCTATGGCCAATGCACCCCCAGAACCACCCTCACCAATCACAGTACAAATTATTGGAACCTTTAACTCGGCCATTTCAATTAAATTTCGTGCTATTGCCTCACTCTGGCCTCGTTCTTCTGCGTCAATACCGGGATATGCACCAGGTGTATCAATAAAGGTTAAGATTGGCATATTAAAACGTTCAGCCATTTTCATTAATCGCAAAGCTTTTCGGTAACCCTCCGGGCGTGGCATACCGAAATTACGACGAATTTTTTCTTTGGTATCACGGCCTTTTTGCTGACCAATGACCATCACTGGTTGACCCTCAAGACGTGCCAAGCCACCCACAATGGCCTTATCATCAGCAAAGGCACGGTCACCATGAAGTTCCTCGAAATCACCAAACATATTAGCTATGTAATCGAATGTGTAAGGTCGCTGTGGATGACGTGCGAGCTGCGAGATCTGCCAATCGGATAGACTTTTGAAAATAGATTCTGTTAACGCCTGGCTTTTTGCTTCCAAGGACTTAATTTCTTGCAGCAAATCAAAATCCTGATTGCCCTCAAGGTGACGTAATTCATCAATTTTGGCCTCAAGCTCGGCAATTGGTTGCTCAAAATCTAAAAATTCAAACTTCATGGATCCATCCCATTGGTAATAATGTGCCTATAATATCAAATTTTTGTAAATTTGACCTCCTTGTTCAGCTTGATATACTGCTTATCGTTTTTATTTAAACTTATCACTAGGATTAACTATGTTGAAAACCCCTTCAAAAACACTCTTAGCTGGCCTAGTTAGTGCTGGTTTAATGACACCCTTGTTAGCACAAGCTCAAACTCCCGCTCTAGGATGGAACGGTACGGGTGAAGCAGGCTTTAATAGTCGCACGGGTAATAATGTTAGCGAAAGTTTAAATGCTAGACTTCGCGTTAATTACATTCAGGAAGTTATTGAATATAAAAGCTTATTTGAGATTCAGTATCGCTCAGAAAACAATGACACTACCTCAGAGCGTTATGTCATTGACCTTCAAGCCGATCGATATCTAAACGCGACACGCGATTTTTATGCCTTTGTAAACACGCGTGGAGAGCGCGATAAGTTTGCCGACCTTGATTCGGATTTAAGTATAGCAGTGGGTTTAGGTCGCGTACTTTATCGAACGGATGCAAGCTTATTAAAAGGTGAAGCCGGTATAGGTTATCAAACAGTAAAATTTATTGAAAAAGATGATGACTTCGATCAAGCAACAGGACGTCTAAAACTCGACTTTGACCACCAATTTAATGAGACCTATAGCTTTGTACAAGACCTGCTTTATTTTGCTGGGCCCGAACAATATAAAGTTGAAACCAACACCGGCTTACGCGCGGCTCTCAATAGCAAATTCTCAGTCAGTGCTAGCTACAAATATCGTTACAACTCGAATCCAGGTGATGCGAAAAAGACGGATGGCGAAACCAATCTGTCGCTCATTTATCGTTTTTAATGCCTTACTTCTAAGGATAAAAAGCCTTTGCTAGGCTTTTTATCTACATACAACCCTCAATTAACCCTCAATCTTGATAGCCAAAAGTCTGTTTCGCAACACGCGATTTATCCAAAACCGCCAACATAGCAAGATGGCGCTGGCTTTCAAAAAACATAGCACGCCCCAAGGACAATCCCCAAAATCTTGCGTCACCATCAATATGTTGATGCGCCCTGTCAACCCTATCCTGACCAAACAAATTTGATAAGACTGCTTTGTAGTGCCCAAACTCTTTATCTTGTAACTTTAAGGCTAAACATAAATCCATTAACTCGTAAATGGGTTGCCAGCTTGCAGCGCCCGCTGTCGCATAGGCCTTTGCGATATAAAGTGAATCGGCCGCGGCCTCATAGTCCTGTAATGCCAGTTCAGTCCAAAAACGCAGGTCGGCTATTTTTAACACTGACCAGGCCTGGTTAGGATCAGGCATTAAGCCAATCAGCGATGCCACACCTTGATGATCACTAAAGCCCACTTGATCTAATACACTTAACACAGCGGCATAATCACCCTGTTCAGCACTAAATAAAGCTTCCCGTAATAAACGGCCATCATTTTGATTTTTAAGCACCAACTCATCCATCGGATAGACTTCGGACATGCCTGGCACAATCAAGCGTGTCGCACAAAAATCATGATGCTGATAATCTGCACGATAAACCTTAAAACCCAATTCGGTTACTTTAGCTACAAGCTCAGACCACTGCTCTGAAGTAGTTTGAGCACCCTCCCAGGCACAAAATTCATAATCAGGTGTACTGGCTAACATGTGCAAATTAATTAATCCTGACGAGTCAATAAAGTGATTTTCTAAATTTTCTGCTTCAGCAACAGCAATCTGATCCAGCGTAGGCGTTTGAAAGCCATCGAGATTTTGTAAATGCCGCCCTTGTAAGGATTCGGTTAAAGTACGTTCTAAAGCCACCTCAAACAACGGATGAGCTCCAAAGGACGCAAAACACTGACCTGTTTTCGGATTAAATAGCGTGACATTCATCACCGGGAAACGCCCACCTAATGACGCATCACGCACCGATACCGCCAGTCCTTGGGCTTGTAAATCCGCAATAGCTTGCGAAATCGCTGGAAATCCAGCAATTACCTCATCTGGCACTTCAGGCAAGCAAATATTTTCAGTCAGGATTTTATTTTTTACCCAGCGTTCAAAAACTTCTGACAAACCCTGCACAGCTGATTCTAATGGCGTATTCCCTGCTGATAAACCATTACTGGCATATAAATTACTTAACATATTAACTGGAAAATAAACGCGCTCACTAGTTGTTTGTTCGGTCATAGCAATAGCGCGAATTATTGGACTCGTATCATTGAAGCTTAACAAGTGATGTGCGGTAAGCTCCTGATGGGGGTCATAGATTTGCCACAGCTCAGGTGTTAAAGCCTGGCGATAATCCTCTAGGGCAAAATGGCGATCATGGGGATAATACAGCCAATCATTAAACTGCTGACCATCTCGTTCTTCACGCAGGGTTAAATAATAATCAGAGAAAAAATAGTTAGTTGACAGACGCTCTAAATACTCACCCATTGCACTCGCTTGGGTCGCTTTGCGGCTAGCACCTTTGCCATTGGTAAAAAGTGCCGGACATGCTTTATCAAAAATATGTAACGAATAAATATTTTCTGCCGGATTTAGCCACTGTTGCTTATCTAAATCGATCGTTAGATTATCAAAAATAGCCTGCATTTTTAGTAATGAAGCTTCAAGACTCGCATCCTTGCCCTTAATTAACGTTTGTTCACTCATGAGGTATCCTGTTTTATTGGTCAATAAATTATTTTTTAATTTATTTTTGCTTTTATTGATGACTTAGCGCTAGAATAAAATTGTAAATATGTTCAAACAGATAGCTGTACTTTTCCAAATCTATACCCTACCTATTGGAGGTTTATATGAAACGTGCTTTAACGCTATTCGGTGCAAGTCTTTTATTAGCTAGTACATCTTATGTGCATGCTCAAGGTGGTGACCCACGCGCAGGCGAATCACTACACAGCGATGCAAATTGCTTAAGTTGCCATACTGCAAACCCCTATAGTACGGCAAAAACACCTAATTTTGAACGTCTTGTCGCTGCTGTAAACTTTTGTAATGTAAATTTAAATACAGGCTGGTTTGATGATGAAGTGTTAGATGTCGCAACCTACCTCAATGAGAAATATTACAAATACGAAATTAAATAATATAGTCCTCAGGATCTATTCCCGGTGCCGCTAACACCACCGGGATACTCTGCAAACCATGGTATTTAACCTGATCTCTATTGCCCGTGTTGAGTGGGTGCCAATCTGGTACAGGCAAACCATTATAGCGTAACCGATAGGCGCAGGTTTCAGGCAACCATTCAAACTCTGCAATTTTTTTAATGTCCAATTGAACACACTCAGGCACATATTTTTTTCGCTGAGCATAGTTGCTACATAGCCCAGTCTGAACATCCATTAACTGACAAGCTACTCGCGTATAGAGTAATTTATCAGATTCATCGTCCTGTAACTTTATCAAGCAACACAAACCACACCCATCACAAAGGCTTTCCCATTGCTGATGCGTTAAATCTCGAAGGGGTAAATCTTCCCAATACTTAACCATTTATGCTGTAATACCAGTTTATTAAAAATGCGCCCATGGAGCTAACCAATTATTTTCTTCTAAAAACGCATAAGATGCCAAAAAGCGTTGACCAGAGCTTGGTGGCAACACGAACGCATAATCATGATCCTGTAAACTAAAACGCAAACCATAAGCATGCAAATAGCCACGATCCTCTTGCTTAGCATCTGCCAGTGTTTGATATCGACCATCTCCAGCGATTGGTGCCCCTAAACTCTTCAATGCAACTCGGATCTGGTGCGTTTTACCAGTATGAGGTTTAACCAAAAAAAAGCGTTCACTTGGTCGATGTGCACGGCTGATAAACTGCGTTACTGCAGGATTAGTTTGATTTACCGTCAAACGCCAACTGCCGCGACGACTTGTCACCATATCGCCTTTTACCCAGCCCTGCTTCTTTTTGGGTTTATGTGTCGAGATTGCCAAATAATATTTTTCGATCAACCTTTGCTCAAACAATTGTTGAAATTGGCGAGCCACCTGGTCTGTTTTAGCCATTATCACTAGACCGGATGTCATCTTATCTAAACGATGTACTGGATAAAGAGCTTGATGAAGCTGGCGCTCCGCTAATACCACCAGGCCTGGTTGCTGCTCTGAATGAAAATTAAGCCCCGCGGGTTTATCCAACAGAACAAACTCATCATTTTTAAACACCACAGGCAACAACATTTAAATTCCAACCATATTAAGTAGGCATGTTCCGTTTTACGACAAGTTATGTTAACTTTTATGTTCAACATAACGTTTCTCTATAAGGCTTTTCCATGTCTGAGCAAAACACCCAACAAAAAGTACAAACCTGTTTGAGTTATCTTGATAAACGACTTGAAGAAACATCACAGCAAACCATTCAAATTGCAGAAACGATTCTAGAGGATATACGTGAACTTAACGCCGAATATAATAAGGCTGTCCAACATAACCAACTAGAAAAATATGTTGCACAACTCCGTGAAACCCAAGTTAAATGGATGCACCAATTACAAGATATTATAGTAGAACAAACCAATCGAGATTTAAGCGGTCAAGTTATTTTAGTGCTAAACAACTTTTCCAATAAGTTGAATGACATTCAACTTGACCATTTAGACTTTGAGTTACCTAGTGCGGTAGCGTCTAAACAGGATAATGCTTTTGAATATCTGAGCCAGGAAGAAATAGATTTGCTTTTTTCAGATCCAAATATACCGAAAATAAACAAAGACTCTTAACCATATCTACAACAGCATGTCTAATCCAAAAGATTGGAACGTGACCCATAATTCATTTTTGGGCCACGAGGCTGACTAAACATTATTTCTTCTTTTTAGGCGCAATCAAATCCGTAATCGTGCCTTCGGCCATTTCAGCGGCAAAGCCAAGCGTTTCACTCAAGGTAGGATGCGGATGAATGGTTAAGCCAATATCCTGCATATCTGCACCCATCTCAATCGCTAACATCGCTTCAGCAATCAACTCACCCGCATTCGTACCGACAATGCCCGCACCCAACAAACGATGGGTTTTGGCACAGAATAAGGCTTTAGTTAAGCCTTCATCACGCCCGATACTTAAGCTGCGACCTGATGCGGCCCAAGGGAAGGCGCCTTTTTCATACTCAACCCCTTCGGCTTTAAGCTGGTCTTCAGTCTTACCCGCCCAGGCTACTTCTGGATCCGTATAGGCGACCGAAGGAATCCCCATCGGCGTAAAGGCACTGGGTAAACCACAAATTACTTCGGCAGCCACTTTACCTTCATGCACCGCTTTATGTGCCAACATCGGTTGCCCGACAATATCACCAATAGCATAGATGTGAGGTACGTTGGTTTGTTGACGCTCATCGACTTCGATAAAGCCCCAATCGTTAACCGCTACACCAGCAAGCTCAGCGTCGATCAATTTACCATTAGGAGTGCGACCAACCGCGACTAATACCCGGTCAAAGGTGTCTTGGGTAGGACAATCCTTGCCCTCAAACGACACCACCAAGCCACCTTCTGACGCTTCAACATGCGTGACCTTAGATTTTAAAAACACATTTTCATAGCGCGATTTAATCCGTTTTAACAACGGACGACTAATGTCCTTATCCGCGCCGGGAATAATGGTGTCGCCCAACTCAACAATGGTCACTTTTGATCCCAAAGAATCGTAAACCTGAGCCATTTCTAAGCCAATAATGCCACCACCAATCACTAATAAACGTTTTGGAATCTCGGCCAATTCAAGTGCATCGGTAGAGTCCATTACACGAGGGTCATCATGAGGAATAAATGGCAACTTGATCACGCGAGAGCCAGCGGCAATAATCGCTTTTTCAAACGCGATGGTTTGTGTTGAACCATCCTCCGCTGTCACACTAATCGTATTAGCCGAGCTAAACTTACCATAACCGGTCACCACTTCAACTTTACGTTGTTTCGCCAAAGCAGCCAAACCACCGGTGAGTTTAGTGATCACGCTATTTTTGTATGCACGCATTTTATCAAGATCAATGCTGGGTTCGGCAAAGCTAATACCATGCGCCGCCATATCCTTGGTCTCATTCAGAATCACCGACATGTGTAACAGCGCTTTAGACGGAATACAGCCTACATTCAAACATACGCCGCCAATAACCGGATAACGCTCAATAAGAATTACTTTTTTGCCAAGGTCAGCGGCACGGAAAGCAGCGGTATAACCACCGGGTCCACCACCTAACACTACCACTTCAGCTGTTTTATCAGCAGCAGGTACATCTTGATTTGAACGCGCTTGCGACGACACACTAGCCGACTGAACGTGTGCTGGTGCAGACTCGGCTGCAGCTGTCTCAGCTAGCTGAGCAGGTCGCTCATCAGCAATTTCCATCTGACCAATCACACTGCCTTCACGTACCTTATCGCCGACCTTTACGGTCACAGCCACCACTTTACCCGCAAAAGGTGAAGGCACTTCCATGGTTGCTTTATCTGATTCAAGCGTCAGTAATGAATCGTCCTGAACGACTTCATCACCGACATTCACCAGTACTTCAATAATATCGACATCCGCAAAATCGCCAATATCTGGAACCTGTATTTCAACAACTTGACTCATACTTGCTCCTATCAATTAAAGCAATAACTGGCGAATATCCGCCAAATGCTGACCAACAAACTGGGTGAAACGCACCCCTTCGGCACCATCAATCACGCGATGATCATAAGAAACACTAAAGGGCATCATCAAGCGAGGTTGAAAAGCGGCACCATCCCATACAGGCTGCATAGCGGCTTTCGACACACCCATAATCGCCACTTCAGGTGCATTCACAATCGGTGTAAATTGTGTGCCGCCAATGCCACCCAAACTTGAAATACTAAAGCATCCACCAGACAAATCTTTAGGTGACAACTTACCGTCGCGCGCTTTGGCACTCAACTCCATTAAATCGCGCGATAGTTCAAAGATAGATTTTTGGTCCACATCACGCACGACCGGCACCACTAAACCATTGGGCGTATCGACGGCAATACCGATATTAAAGTAGCTTTTACGGATTAATTTTTGTCCATCAGGCGACAAAGACGCATTGAAATTAGGGAAGGCTTTTAATCCAGCGACCACCGCTTTCATAATAAACACCAACGGGGTGAGTTTAACGCCGGCCTTTTCAGCCTGTGATTTCATGTCTTTACGGAAGTGTTCAAGATCAGTAATATCGCATTCATCAAACTGCGTCACATGCGGAATATTGAGCCAAGCTGTGGCGAGATGTTTACCCGAAATCTTTTTAATCCGGCTCAGCTCAATTTCTTCAATCGACCCAAACTGGGCAAAATCAATCGTAGGCACCGCTGGGATACCGCTACCGCCACTGGCCGCATCTGCACGGGCACCACCAGATTGCATCACCGATTTTACGAAAGCTTCAATATCTGACTTTAAAATTCGCCCTTTGTTGCCAGAGCCTGCTACTTGCGTTAGTTCAACTCCAAGAACCCTTGCAAACGCACGCACCGCTGGCGTGGCATGGTACACAGCACCACTGCTTTGGCGGTTAACTGGTTTGGGGGTATTAGCCACAGAGCTCGCAATGGGCAATCCAACATTAGATGAGTGGGTTTGCTCATGTAGTTTCGGTGCAACCTCAACCGGTGCCGCTGCTGATGTATCTTGTTTCGGCGCCGGTGCGACCGCTTTTTCATCGTCTTGCTTAGCTGTTTCCGAACCACTCGTGGCCTCACTTGACTCTGCAACCTCAAGATCACAAATGTAGGTGCCTTTTGCCACCTTATCACCGACCTTAGCCTGTAAGTTCGAGACCTTACCGCCATGGGTTGCCGGCACTTCCATCGTTGCCTTGTCTGATTCTAAGGTCAACACAGAGTCATCAAGCTGAATCTGATCACCTTCTTGAATCAATACTTCAATTACATCAACGCTATCAAAATCGCCGATGTCAGGGACTAATAACTGTATTTTTGCCATCTTAATATCCTCAACTATCAGCGTTAATTATGCGTGAATCGGGAAAGGCTTTTCCGCATCCAAACCATACTGAGCGATGGCTTTTTCAAGCACCTCCGCTTTAATCTTGCCTTGAGCTTTTAACGCTTTTAACGCCTCAAGTACAATGTAGTATCGATTCACTTCAAAAAACTTACGCAATTGTTCACGGGTATCAGAGCGGCCAAAGCCATCTGTTCCTAATACGTGATAGTCACCTGGCACATACTCACGAATGCGATTTGCATAATCACGAATATAATCGGTTGCGGCAATAAAGGGCCCTTTAGCGCCAGTCAATACTTGAGTAACATAAGGCACCTTTGGCTCAGCAGCTGGATGCAGGGTATTCCAGCGCGTCACTTCCATCCCATCACGACGCAATAGGTTAAAGCTTGGCACGCCCCAAATATCTGCAGCTACATCCCATTCCGCTTCCAGCATTTCTGCTGCAGCAATCACTTCACGGAAAATAGTACCTGAACCCATCAATTGCACACGATGTTTGGCTTTAGCGGTCGATTGTTTAAATGGATATATCCCTTTTAAAATGCCTTCTTCAACACCTTCAGGCATAGCGGGATGACTATAGTTTTCATTCATCGCAGTAATGTAGTAGAACACATCTTCCTTATCAGTCAGCATTCGACGCAAACCGTCTTGAATAATCACCGCCATTTCATAGCCAAAAGTCGGGTCATAGCTTAAACAATTTGGAACCGCATCAAACATCACCAAATTATGGCCATCTTGATGCTGCAAGCCCTCACCTTCAAGCGTAGTACGTCCTGCAGTACCACCAATCAAGAAGCCACGTGCACGCGAATCACCTGCAGCCCAGGCCAAGTCACCAATACGTTGGAAACCAAACATCGAGTAATAAATATAAAACGGAATCATTGCCTCGCCATAATTAGCGTAAGCTGTTGCGGCTGAAATCCATGATGACATAGCACCGGCTTCGTTAATACCTTCTTCAAGCACTTGACCGTTAGACGACTCCTTGTACCACATCAGTTGATCTTGGTCGACTGGCTCATATAACTGACCAGCAGGGTCATAAATACCAATTTGTCTAAACAAACCCTCCATCCCAAAGGTACGTGCCTCATCAGGAATAATCGGCACAATACGCTTGCCTAGCTCTTTATCGCGCAAAATAATAGATAGAATGCGCACAAATGCCATGGTGGAAGACATTTCTCGATCCGCTGTACCCTCTAGCAACATTTTAAAAGCCGCTAAATCAGGCACGGGTAAACTCGCTGCTTTATCCTGTCTAGAAGGCAAGGCACCACCCAACTCTTGGCGACGGGCACGAACATATTCCATAATTGGACTATCGTCAGCTGGACGATAAAAAGGTACGCTAGACTCTAACTGTTCATCAGAAATCGGTACTGAAAAACGATCACGGAAATACTTTAAGCCATCAATATCAAGCTTTTTCTGTTGATGCGCACTATTAGCCGCCTCACCAAACTCGCCCATGCCATAGCCTTTAACCGTTTTAGCCAAAATAACCGATGGCATATTTTTAGTTTCAGTCGCGCGTTTGTAGGCATTGTAAATTTTACGCGGCGAATGACCGCCGCGAGTGAGTCGGAAAATCTCGTCATCGGTCATATCTTTAACCAAAGCCGCCGTTTCAGGGTACTTACCAAAGAAATGCTCACGTACATAAGCACCGCCTTTTGCTTTATAAGCTTGGTACTCGCCGTCGACAACTTCGCCCATGCGCTCAATCAACTTACCGGTTACATCTTTGGCCAGCAGTGTATCCCAACCCGTGCCCCATAGTACTTTAATCACGTTCCAACCTGCACCACGGAACATACCTTCTAATTCTTGAATAATTTTGCCATTCCCGCGAACCGGGCCATCTAAACGCTGTAGGTTACAATTGACGACAAAAATTAAATTATCCAGATGTTCACGCTGAGCTAATTGAATCGCACCACGAGATTCTGGCTCATCCATTTCACCATCACCCAAAAACGCCCAAACTTTTCTACCTTCAGTTTTAGCTAGGCCGCGTTTTTCCATATACTTCATAAAACGCGCTTGATAAATAGCCATCAATGGCCCTAAGCCCATTGAAACGGTCGGGAATTGCCAAAAATCAGGCATCAACCACGGATGAGGATAAGACGATAGACCATTACCATCTACTTCTTGGCGGAAATTGTTAAGCTGCTGTTCATCTAAGCGCCCTTCCATAAAAGCACGTGCGTACATACCAGGGGCAGTATGCCCTTGAAAGAACACCATATCACCACCCACAGGATGTTGAGGACCCTTAAAGAAATGGTTCATGCCGACTTCATAAAGCGTACAACTTGAGGCATATGAGGCAATATGACCGCCCACACTCGTGGATTTATTTGCTTTTACCACCATCGCCATCGCATTCCAACGCAAAATAGAGCGTACTCGGCGCTCAATACTTAGATCACCTGGGTAATTGGCTTGTTCTTCTTGGGCAATGGTATTGATATAAGGGGTATTTGCAGAATAAGGAATGTCAATACCGTGAACACGGGCTTTTTCAATTAAAGTCGCAATTAAATGCTGGGCTTTTTCAGCACCTTCAAATTCAACAACGGCTTCTAATGCATCAAGCCACTCTTGAGTCTCTTGCGGATCTTGATCAATGAATTGATCACTCATAGTTTATCACCTCTTGGGTTAAGCAACCACGCACGCTGGGTTAGATATAGGTACGTGAAACAAACAGAGGACTTTTCCGGCAATCATTTTTGAGTCACCTTTCCAAGCCTCTAACCTGAAAATTTTATGGCGGCAATCATACCATTTTTTTGCACTAAAAAGATAGGTGGGCTCATAATAGCCCACAAGAAAAACCAGTAAGCTATTGATTTTAAATACTAACAGCATTTCCAGAAAGCATTAAGAGCTGGCTCAAGTTCAGAAAGCGCTTGCTGATAGACAGATTGCTTGAAACTAACAACCTGTTGAACAGGAAACCAATAATCGACCCAAATCCAGTCTTCAAACTCTGGCGAGGCATGAACACTAAGATCTATTGCGGCTTCATCCGCTTCCAATCCAAGCAAAAACCAGATTTGTTTTTGACCAACACAGACAGGATAACTGTTTTGTCTAATCAGGTGACGGGGTAAATCGTAATGTAGCCAATCCTGGGTCTTGGCTAGAACTCTTACATCAGATGGATTAAGTCCAACCTCTTCCTTCAATTCACGGAAAGCCGCCTGCTGGGGTGTTTCATGATCACGGATGCCACCTTGAGGAAATTGCCAAGCATCTTGCTGGATACGTTTACCCCAAAATAGTTTTCCATGCTTGTTTACGATTATAATACCGACATTAGGTCGATACCCATTGGAATCTATCACCAAATCGTCCTTCAACCGCAACCTGTGCGTCTGTGTAATTGTAATTTTTTAATAATGACCAACTTTCGCCATTTTTTCAATCGCCAAGTGGGTTTTATTTCGCACTATAGATAATTTGAATGAACCAAAAAGGATGCTATTTTGAGCAATCTAACTATTTTTGATCTCGATAATACGCTTATTGGTGGTGACAGTGACCATCTCTGGGGCGAATTTTTAATTGCGAAGGGATTAGTAGATCCTGCAGATCACAAGGTACAAAACGATGCATTTTACCAACAGTACCAACAGGGTAATCTAGACATCTTTGCATATCAACGCTTTGTTCTCAAACCTTTGGTGGCGTTTACGCAAGACGAACTTGCACAGCTCCACCAGAAATATATGGCCGAGTTTATTGAACCGATCATTCTACCTAAAGCCATAAACTTAATTGCGGAGCATCGTGACCAAGGTGATACCTTGATGATTATTACTGCAACAAATGAATTTATTACGCGCCCGATTGGCCAACGATTAGGCATTGAGTTGTTAATTGGCACCCAACCTGAAATATCAAATGGTCGTTTTACCGGTGAAGTGGCAGGTATTCCCTCTTTTCAAGAAGGAAAAATTTTGCGTTTGAAACAGTGGTTAAAAACACAAGCACCCGATTTGACCTTGAGCCACTTTTATTCTGACTCGCACAATGACTTACCATTACTTAAACGCGTACCCTACCCTGTCGCTGTAGATCCGGATGAAAAGTTACGCAGTCACGCAGAAATGCATGACTGGCCTATTTTGAGTTTGCGCGGTTAAATTAAACAGCGTCTTTTAAAGTTCCATTTCTTCTTTAATCTGAGCAACCCACTCTTTTACACGTTGCTCAGTTAATTCAGGTTGTTGATCTTCATCAATAGCTAAGCCGACAAAAAACTCACCATCTTCGGTTTCAGCCTTAGATTCATCATATTCATAACCATCTGTAGACCAATAACCTGCAGGGGTACCGCCGTTTTGTAACACCACATCATGCATCATACCGACGGCATCAATAAAGTATTCCGCATAGTCAGCCTGGTCACCAAGCCCAAAACAGGCGACTGTTTTACCACTAAAGTCGATAGCGCAAAAATCTTCCCAAAAATCATCCCAGCTACTTTGACGCTCACCATAGTACCAAGTAGGCTGACCCAAGATAATTTTAGTGTAGGCATCAAAATCACTGGCTTTGGCACTTACAACATCATAAACATCAACATGATCAGCACCCAACTCCGTTTTAATCATATCTGCTACACGCTCAGTATTTCCGGTATCCGTACCATAAAAAAGACCAATTTTTTCCATTCACTGAACCCTTATTACAAAACTAATTCAAACTGTTAAAATAATGCTCAACAAACTAAGCAAGTAGATTTAAGTGGTTGTCATAATAGCATAGCCACCTCAACGCGCCAATTGAGTGTGTTTATTCAAAATGATGAAAGAAACTGATCATAAAATAGATTGCTATGCCTGCAAATATTTTGAGGTGACCTGGGAAGCCAGTCATCCGCGCGCTTGCAATGCTTATGGATTCAAAACACAAAGCTTACCGAGCCAAGTCGTGCTGGCCACGTCGGGACAACCCTGTTTAAAGTTTTCACCCAAGCGTCCTCTCGACACCGAAACCGCACCGACGCAAGCCTCGCCATCAAGCTCAATCAACATTAAAGTTTAGGCCTTTAAAGTCAACGTTCTATTGGTCAACCTTGCCAAGCTAGCCCAGTTAAAAAAAGGACCTGGATCGGTTTTACGTCCGGGAGCAATATGCTGATGGCCCAAAATTTCAAGTGGTTTATAGATACCCTGTTGATTCAATAGCGCTTCTAAATCTTGAACTAAATCAGCTAAGGCTTGATATTGAATGGCCGTGTAAGGCTGATCATCAGACCCCTCCAACTCCACCCCAATTGAAAAACGATTACACTGTTCTTCCCCGTGATAGATCGACACCCCCGCATGCCAGGCCTGGTCAAAAACATTAACAAACTGATCTAATTGACCACTGCGCTGAATAAGAAAGTGCGCGGACACCTTAAGCTCAGCCAACTCAGGCAGGCCCGCCGCTTCCAAGGGGGCAGCTTGACCCAAAAAAAGGGCATGAATGAGACCGGTATTAAACTGATTACGCGGCAAGCTGATGCCATGCACCACTAATAGTCTTATATCCTTTGGGTTTGGGCGAGGTGTGTAAAAAGGACTTGGATAATGGCTTGCTCCCGCTAACCAACCCAATTGTGGCTGCTGTTGATTTAATGGCATCTCAGTCACTGACATTTTCATGGTTTGTTATAATACTTCGTTTACACTATGCTGCTAGCATACCAAGAGTAATGGCCAAGATGAAAAAATTAGATTATCATTATGACCTTGTCAATACAGTCCGTAACGCCTTGCATGAAGATATGGGCAGCGGTGATTTGACCGCGGACTTAATCGCTGCAGACACAAAGCTCAATGCCCACATTGTTTGTCGAGAGCCGGCTATCCTCTGTGGCCAGGCCTGGTTCAATGAAGTCTTTCATCAACTCGATCCAAGCATTCAAATTGCTTGGCTGGCTCAGGATGGTGATCAGATTGAGACGGATCAAGTTCTGTGTAGATTACAAGGCCCCGCTCGTGCGTTATTATCAGGAGAGCGCACTGCACTCAATTTTCTACAAACCCTGTCAGCTACGGCAAGCATCACCGCAAGGTATGTGGCCGCAATGGGTCAAACAACCACCCAATTGCTTGATACACGCAAAACATTACCAGGCCTGCGGTTAGCCCAAAAGTATGCGGTCGTATGTGGCGGCGGAAGCAACCATCGTCAAGGGCTGTATGATGCTATTTTAATCAAAGAAAACCATATTCATGCCTGTGGTGGCATCACACCTGCCATCACCCGTGCCAAAGCACAGCATCCGGACACGCTTGTTGAAGTTGAAACCGAAAACCTCACCGAGGTTGCTGAAGCCTTGCAAGCCGGTGCCGATATTATTATGCTCGATAATTTTAATCGTGAAGACACGTTACAAGCCGTGGCGCTTAACCAAGGCCAGGCCAAATTGGAAATTTCTGGCAATGTGGAGCTGGAACAACTAGCAGATCTAGCCCAACTAGGTGTCGATTACATCTCAACTGGCGCCATTACCAAACATCTTCGCGCGATTGACTTGTCGATGCGCTTTACGGCTCCAACAGCAACGACTTAATAAGGATTAATCCAAATACAACTCACCATCCGACCGGTGGTCGCCTGGCGACGATAGGAATAAAAGTCATGTTGATGTTGATAAGTACACACACCACTTTGATACACTGCTTGCACACCGCCGGTTCGTAAGACTGACTCAGCCATAGCCGGTAAATCGGCTAACCAGTGGGTCGGGTTGGCGGGATTGACTTTAAAAAAAGGTTGCCAACGGGGCTCACGCGCAATAAAATCGGCGCGAAAATCTTCACTCACTTCAAAACTTGCCTGCATAATGGATGGACCTATCCATACTAAATACTCTTTCGGTTCGCCTGGTAGCGTTTGTAATGTCTGCTCCAAAATACCCTCTAACAAGCCCTTCCAGCCAGCATGCACAGCTGCCACAATAGGTTGACGAGCATGACAGAATAACACCGGCATACAATCAGCGGTCAAGGTGGTCATCACCAGGCCTGGTTGGGTAGTCCACATACCATCCGCAATCGGAATCGCCGCTGCAAAATCCTGTGGCGCTTGCAATACGTGAGTCGTATGCTGCTGTGCCATCCAAAACCATTGCATATCGGGTGCCACAGCATCGCGAAGCGCCGCTCTGTTTTGGGTAACCGCTGGCTGCTCATCACCCACATGATCGGCCAAATTAAGACTCGCATAAGCACCCGTACTCGCCCCACCATGACGCAGGGTGGTTAACGCCCCTACCCAGGCAGGCGCTGGCCAATCAGGACGTAAAAAAGACATCTTGCTTTGATTTATCAAGCTCGCTTGATTCATTATCCCCACCTCCGAATCCTAGTGGCTACCACGACTAATACTCCTCTGGAATATCCGCGTCTGTAACCCACTCCACTTCAACATCATAGTCATAATCGATTTCATCATAGGCGTTATTGCGGTTGGCAATAAAATCAACCTGATCATCACGTAAAATATCAATTAACAAACCCATATCATCCGGCATAGCGGCTTTCCATTTCATGGTTTTACCGCTAACCGGATGAGTTAGACTTAATACGCCCGCATGGAGCGCCTGACGTTTAAAGCCTTTTAAAATCTCAATAAACTCCGGCATCATTTGTTTAGGAATGCGTAATTTAGAACCATATAAAGGATCACCAACTAGAGGGTAACCTAAATGCGACATATGCACCCTAATCTGATGGGTGCGCCCCGTCTCTAAACTGACTTTAACATGCGTGTGTGCGCGAAACTTTTCAGCTACTCGATAATGACTTACCGCTGACTTACCACCTGTAACTTTAACCGCCATTTTCTTGCGATCACTAACATGTCGACCAATCGGTTTATCTACTGTACCACCTGAGATCATAGTGCCAACCACAATCGCATCATATACTCGCTCAACATCATGACGTTGCAACTGGTCAACTAAGTGATGCTGTGCCTGAAGGGTTTTAGCGACGACCATCAGACCGGTGGTATCTTTGTCAAGACGATGCACTATGCCAGCCCGCGGCACTTGTCGCAATGCAGGCGCATAAGCTAACAACCCATTCAACAAGGTTCCGTTCGGGTTGCCGGCACCGGGATGTACGACCAGTCCTGCTGGCTTATTAATCACCAAGATTGCTTCGTCTTCATAAACAATATCCAAGTCCATCGGCTGCGCGATTTGCTGGGTCTCGTCTTCTTTCAATGGCATCACACTCACCAGCTCACCGCCCAACAAGGTATGACGTGGCTTGGTAATCACCACCCCATCAACAGTGACACGCCCTTCTTTTAACCAGGCCTGCAAACGGCTGCGTGAATAATCAGTCAAGGTTTTGGCTAATGTGGCATCAAGTCGTTCCCCCATATCTTGGTGGTCAACACGAAAACATAGCGGTGATTCAGGTTTAGAGGTCAACGGGTTATTCAAAACAGATCCTTAAGACTAAATTGTTGTGATAAAATCGAAAATATTTACTGACTATTCTAACCGAGAAATTATGTTAAAAACTCTTCGCCTCTTTGTAATTGTATTTGGCTTGGTTGCGGCAACTGGCTGTTCAAACTTGATTCAGAAACCTGAATCTGAATGGACTGTCGAGGAATTTTACGACCGCGCCAAATCCGAATTTGATAACGGTCAATGGAAATCGGCCATTGAATTCTATGAAAAACTGAAAGCCAACTTTCCTTATGGTGACTATGCAGAGCAAGCCTATCTAGAATTAGCTTATGCTTACTACCGTTACGATGAGCCACTATCGGCGATTCGTGAATTAGACGAGTTTATTCGTTTATATCCACGTCATCCTCAGCTTGCCTACGCGTATTTTTTAAAGGCTCTTTCTGCTGATTCGATTAATCGCAGTTGGTTAGATCGCTTTATTACCGATCCTGCAAATCGTGATATTCAGTCAACACAACAAGCTTTGCGCGCTTACCAAGAAATAATTCAACGTTTTCCAGACAGCGACTATGCTATAGCGGCACAACAACGGATGATCATTATCACCAATCGTCTTGCTCGCCGTGATTTACAAGTCGCACAATTTTATTATGATCGACAAGCCTATTTAGCGGCAGCTAATCGCGCTCAACGGGTCATTGAAGAATATCCCAACTCACAAAGTAGCCGAGAAGCACTGGTTATGCTTCGTAAAGCCCATCAGAAAATGGGCCTAGAAGATACTGCTGTTGATATCCAACAAGTCATTGAACTTAATCGATAAATTTTGCCTTATTACCAATAATTTGATCGCCGCGTTGTAACCGACGCGGTAGTTCAAAAACCTCTTCTGGGTCAACGCGAATATCCATCCAACTCATACCCCAATGAAGATGAGGCCCTGTTGCTCGCCCTGTTGCGCCCATCGTTGCAATAACTTGTCCCTGCTCTACAACATCACCCAGTTCCACCAAAATTTCTTCAAGGTGTAAAAAGTCTGAGCGTAAGCCATAACCATGGTCAACAAACACCGTTCCACCACTTAATTCCATATTCGCCACTAAGGTGACCTTTCCAGCAGCTGGAGCAAGAATAGGCGTACCTGTCTCATTGGCAATATCGATACCAAAATGCGGGCGTCGAGGCTCACCATTTAAAATCCGTTGACTACCCCAAACACCCGTAACAATCCCTTCAGTTGGCCAGATAAAATCGGTCAAAAAATCGGTACGATCAAGCATTTTCTCGCGCGCAGCCCGTGCTAGCGCAGCATCTTGGCGGATACGCTTCAACGCCTCGGGATCAGGCGTCACAAAGCGCTGCGGTAAACCGTCTATGCGCTGTATCAAATAGTCCTTAGCTGTTAGGTCAATAGCGACATCAAAACTTGCTTGATTAGGTAGTGTAACCCTCACCTTAACGGGTGATGCTTGATCTCGGCTAAAACCGATTAGGGCTCGGCCTTGTGAATCAGCTTGCCACTGCCTCTGCCCCCACTCCAGCTGGCTATAGGGCGGCAAATGTATCATTGCCCACCCCCCTTGAATCATTCGACCTTCAATAGCCACCTGCGACGGATCGTCAGGCGTACTGACTACAACCTGACTACCTTGTAGTGGACTGGCACTTGTGAGGCCCGATCCAACGAAACTTCCAATTAATGCAGCCATACCCACAGCGGCAAACCTTGATTTAAATCCAGTCATAATCATCCTAGTAATTCCTCAATAGCTAAATTGGCCAATTGATCAACCCGTTCATTCTCTGGATGACCAGAGTGCCCTTTTACCCAGCACCATTCAACTTGGTGCATCTGCAATGCCGCATCCAACCTTTCCCACAAATCTTGGTTTTTCACCGGCTTGTTCGCTGCTGTTCTCCACCCCTTTTTTTTCCAACCCGACAACCACTGTGTTACCCCATTTTTGACATACTGGGAATCAGTCGTTATTTTCACCTTACAGGGTCGTGTAAGCGCTTCAAACGCCATAATAGCAGCAGTCAATTCCATACGATTATTTGTTGTCTCTGCAGCGCTACCCCGTAACTCTTTTTCAATGTCTCCGTAGCGCAGCAAGACCCCCCAACCACCTGGGCCTGGGTTCCCTTTACAACCACCATCGGTATAAACAACTACTTGATTAGATGCCACACAAAAACCTTTACTTTATTTGTTGAGGATTAATTTTCTCTTTCATAGGTTAAATTGGACTGATGAGATTGCACCACTGCAGGTTTCACACCAGGAACCCAGTCACTGAAATGCACAACCTTTTTGGGCTTAATGGGTACCCATTGTTGTTTACGCGCCACTAAAATATAACTTTGCGATAATGAGAGGCCCAAGTTAGCTAATGGCTTAGTCGCACGTGCCATTTGAGCCATGACTGGCTGAATTCTATCACTCACCCCTCCTTTAAAACAACGACTTGCAGAATACTCCTTAGCCACTATTTCATAACCCAACACCCGCAGCCAATCTACTAAACGCTCTAGCTTAATAATATGAGCCTCACGCCAATGTGCTCTATCTTGACCAAGACGCTGACGCAATACTAAACAGCTCATAGGATTAAAGCCTGTAATAACAATATGACCGTCAGCACGAATAAGATCATCCACATAGCGAATAAATCGGTATGGATCTAAAGTAGACTCTAATGTATGCGGCAAAAATACTAGATCTAGACTACTTGTTGCAAAAGGCTGTGCCAGTAAATTGGCTAATACCAAACGCTCAGGAGCTTGGTCAGCACGGATACTATTTTCATCGACTAAAAGCTGATTTTTAATCCGTGATGCAGCCAATAAGCTTGTATGACTTATACGCCCCATTTGCACTAAATAGTAGCCAAACAGGTGATTAAGATGCCTATCGAGCAACCTACGCTCAAAGTCCAGCGCATGCCGCCCTAGGGGAGTTTTAAACCAGTCCAATAAATAACGTTGAAAACCAGTATGTGAATCAGTAGCACCGGGTGCTTGTGTCATAACCCACCTTAATGTTCTTATTGATGAGATACCCTTCTTGAATTAAGCCGAGTATAATTGCTGCTAACTTAAATAGGGAGGTTTGCAATGATCGTTCATGGCTTAACTGCGTTTAATGATAACTATATCTGGCTTATTGAACAACCACAGCACATCTGGGTGGTTGACCCAGGTGAAGCGCAACCTGTACTAGACTGGCTCAGTCAACAGCAACGTAACCTTAGCGGCATACTTATCACTCACCACCATAATGATCACATAGCTGGGGTAGATCAACTCCTTGCTCACTTCCCAGATGCGGCAGTATACGCACCTTCGTCACTGCAAAAAACACCGGTCACTCAAGGACTCAGTGATGGCGACACCATTCCCATCGGCCAAGAAAACCTAAGGGTTATTGCCACACCGGGCCACACACTAGACCATTTATGTTTTGTAGGACAAGACGCTTTATTTTGTGGTGATACGCTATTTACAGGCGGTTGCGGACGTGTTTTTGAGGGCACGGCTGACCAAATGGCCGCTTCACTGGCTCGTCTTAGAAATCTAGCCCCTAATTTAACTGTTTACTGTGGTCATGAATATAGCTTAGCCAATCTAAATTTTGCGATATTAGTCGAACCCAACAACCAACTGCTAACAGAGCGTC
This sequence comes from Thiomicrospira sp. ALE5, assembly GCF_900112445.1. Taxonomy (GTDB): domain Bacteria; phylum Pseudomonadota; class Gammaproteobacteria; order Thiomicrospirales; family Thiomicrospiraceae; genus Thiomicrospira. The sequence goes on from NZ_FOYY01000003.1 coordinate 361,529, forward strand.
GCATCCAAGTAAACCATGCTTACAAGCAACAACAACCTATTAAACCAAACACATTACAACTTGAACTTGATACTAATCCTTTTTTACGGACAGACAAACCAGCTATTGCCGCTACCATTGCTAAACGTCTTAATACAAGTTATCAAGAAACAACAATTGGCCAGCAATTTGCTTGTTTACGAAACTGGAAGGATGAATTAGATGCTACAGGGGTTTTAGAAAAACCCTTTTAAAAGCCAATAGAACTAAAAGACAATAAAATACCTATAAAAATTAGCCAAGACTAATAAATTACCCTACAATGTTTAACAAACTATTTAACCTGATGAATTTCTTATGTTAAAAACAAAAGTAACGCTACTTAGTCTCAGCATCACGCTATTATTATCTGGATGTCAAACTCTACAAACGCCTAAAAAAGATGGCAAAAAGTCATCAGTTGACGGCCTTGAGACTTCAGACCATACTGCCACTGTGAATACACAACCACGGCTTTCAGCAAACGAACCTCGGTTTGAGGCTATCCAGCGTGAACGCAATCTTCCATTTGATCTTAATGGTAATCGCCCAGAATTACCACTGGATAATCTATGGGACCAGATAGCGATTAATTTTGACTTGATTTACAAATATCAGCCTCACTATCAGGACTATTTAAATTTTTATATTAATAATCCACGTCATTTTGAGAGGGTCTCTGAACGAGCGGAACCTTACCTCTATTTAATCTATGAAGCGATTAATGAACGTGACATGCCGATGGAGCTTGCGCTATTACCCGTCATTGAAAGCGCATTTATCCCCTATGCTCGCTCGCACATGAGTGCAGTAGGTCTATGGCAGTTTATTCCAAGCACTGGCCGTAATAATAACTTAGACCAGAATTGGTGGTTTGATGGACGACAAGATGTTTATCTGAGTACACAGGCCGCATTAAACTACTTAGAGCGTCTGTACAATTTAAACGATCAAGATTGGTTACTTGCCCTCGCCTCTTACAACGCTGGCTATGGACGGATAGTTCAGGCAAAAGCGCGCCTTAAGCGTGCCAACCCCAATGCAGAACCAACCTATTGGAATATTCGTCCTTACTTACCACCAGAAACACGTAACTATGTTCCGCAACTGCTTGCAGTCAGTTATTTGCACAAATACCATCGTGACTACAACTTACCCATTAAACCGATTGCCAACGAAAATTATCTCACCCGCATTGAGCTAGATAAGCAGTTTAGCTTGCACCAAGCAGCCGAACTTGCTGGTATTGATTTTGATTTACTCACTCACCTTAACCCAGGGTATTTAAAACATGTGTCGCCACCTAATGGACCGCATAGTCTATTACTGCCTATAGAAAATGCGCAGCGCTTTGAGTTTGCCTTGGCTCAATCACACGATTTGTACAACATCCGCTGGCAAAATCATCGCGTAGTCGCTGGCGATACACTTGGGCAAATTGCACAGCGCTACGGTACCTCGGTTGCTGAAATCCAACGTATTAACAACCTCACGAATAGTACTATCCGTATTGGAAGAACCTTAACCATTCCCATTCCGGCGGGCGCCCCAACCCAACTTGCTAGTGCACCCACCTCAACAGCGAGCACAGCACGTGTCTCGCAAACACCCTCTTCACGTGCTCAACAACAGGTACAAACCCACCAAGTTCGTGCGGGTCAGTCGTTATCAACAATTGCACGCGACTATCGAGTTTCGGTGTCAGACCTAGCCTCTTGGAACAACCTTGATCCTCAGCGCCCCATTAGAATCGGGCAAACACTTAACATTGCATCTAATTCGGCTGCCACACCCACCCGCGCCAATACCACACATCCTATTCAGCATCAGGTGTTTCGAGGAGACAGCTTATGGCTTATTGCTCAACGCTACAATGTGACTATTGATGATATTCGACGCTGGAACCAACTCGGTCAGAATGCGGTAATACGTCCTGGTCAAGCACTCACCCTGCATTTACCTAATAGCACCACTGAGTATGTTGTTAAGCGAGGCGATACACTGTGGGATATTGCGCGTGCCTTTAATGTCAATACGCACGATATTCTGCGTCAAAATGGCTTAAATCAACGTGCGACTATTCGACCAGGCCAAATATTGATGATCTCACCTGGAACCTAAATGCTAACAAGTCTAAACAAGTCACTTATAACTGGATTCAGTATCATCTGTATCTTTTTTACCAGTGACTTGTTTGCACAAGTTAGCACGCCAACCGATCAAAACAACCTCATCACCTTTCAAGCCTCGCCTATTGACACCAAACTCAAAAAAGATTTTGAAGCTTGGTGGACGGCAGCCAAAACCAACAATACTTCACAACTTGCCCGTTATGAACAACAATTTAAGCATCACACGCTTTATCCGATGGGTCGCTATCTTTATTTATTAGAAAACCTCAACACAGCGCACCATCAGGACATCCTTGCCTTTATCACAACCTATTCAGAGCTGGGACTAAGCAACCGTCTACAGCACCGCTACCTGAACGCACTGGCCAATCAGCAGGCCTGGTCTAATATAACCACAAGTCACCTAACCCCAGCCAATCAACAACAACAATGTTTATCCAAACGTGCTTTGCTTGTTGAACAACCCAATCAATTGCCACTTAATGACTGGCAAAACTTTTGGCTCAACAATTTGAATCTGCACCGTAGTTGCCGTGAAGTCGAGCAATTTCTACATAAACAAGGCTTGCTCAACACGGATGCGCTGCTCAAACGCATCACTGCATTATTTAACCAACAACGGCATGGTCAAATACGCAATATAATTGCGATGCTTCCCCCAAACGAAAAGCTATGGAACCAGGCCTGGTTAAACCTAGTACAAAACCCCAATGAAGTTGCATCATTTGATTTTAATAACATACCTGAGCCCTATCGTGCCAAGGTAACCTTTACCAGTCTTCATGCATTGAGTCGCCATGACCCTGAACATCTTCTCAAATTACTTGAAGACACTCGCTTTAAGGCATGGCTGTCAGCAGATCAGCATATTCAATTACAACGCGAGGCAGGCTTGAGATTAAGCTATCGCTTTAATGAACTTGGCTGGCGAACACTTGATCGCTTAAATAATCAACGCGCAGAAGAAGCGACACTTATTTGGCAAGCCCGTTATGCTATCCGCCACAGTAAGTGGACAGAGCTTGCTAGTATCATAAGCCGCATGCCTGAAGCAACGGCAGAACAACCGCAGTGGCGCTACTGGAATGCTCGTGCACTAGAGGCTAGTGGTCAGGCAGGTCATCAACAACTCTATGAGCAACTAGCCAAAGATCGCAATTATTACGGTTTCTTAGCTGCTGATCGTTTAGATCAGCCCTATATCATGCCACTGTCAGACGCCCGAAATGAGCTAAGTCAAGCGCGTGCCAATGAACTCATCAAAACCTATCCCAGTTTAAAACTTATAACTGCTTTAATCGAAATTGACTGGCGCATCAATGCTCACAGAGAGTGGCATCACCTGTTAAACCATGCCCAACAAGAAGATTTTTTTGACCTAGCTAAAATCGCACATGAATGGGGGCTCCATCATTTAGCCATTACAACGCTTGGGCGAGTTCAAGCTTGGGATGCAGTGAATAAACGCTTCCCAACCCCATTTCAAAAACATGTAACGGCACAAGCTGCGCAACATGAAATAGACCAGAGCTTTATCTTCAGTATAATGCGTCGGGAGAGTGCTTTTTATCCGCAAGCACGCTCACCCGCTGGCGCTCAGGGATTAATGCAACTTATGCCCAATACCGCACGCGAAACAGCACGAAAACAAGGTTTAACGTCTTTTCGTGCACAAGACATCTTTAAGCCTGAGATTAATATTCAACTCGGCTCAGCCTATTTTGCGGAAATGATGACACAGTTTGACCATCCCGTATTAGCGATTGCAGCTTATAACGCTGGTCCTGGACGAGTCAGTCATTGGCGCACTAGCTTGCACCTTGCGAACATTGAAAAAATCAACGCCGACCAGTGGATTGATACCCTTCCCTTTACTGAAACACGACGCTACGTACGCCAGGTACTAGAACATAAACTCGTTTACGACTTTATGCTGAAGATCGACGAACATCATGACCCTAAGCAATCCAGTCATATTACCTGGAATCCACCCCATCGGCTTACAAACTATATGGCACCCATTAAGGCAAACTAGATCATTCAGATTTAATTGATGTAAAAAAAAGCCAAGCTCTAGGCTTGGCTAAAAATTATCAAAAGATAACTAAAGGAGGATACTCATGAAGAAACATGAATAGCGTTCATTTTAATAAAAGCTTATGACGCTGTCAAATATTTTTATACCAATATAAGATTAATCTATAAAGCCACAACTTAACTAAGGTTATTTGACTCTACGCCAAGTTGTGCCCTCCTTGCTATCAAGCAACTCGACCCCTTTAGCTAACAATTCATCACGAATCTCATCCGATCGCGCCCAGTTTTTATCGACACGCGCCTGAGTGCGTTCAACAATTAAGGCTTCAATCGCGTCATCGGTTAAACCATCCCTTTGCCCCACTTGGCTTTTGAAAAACGCTTCCGAGCTTTCCGTTAAGAATCCCAAGCGGTTTGCCAGGCTTTGTAGCAAGGCCACCAAGCCTGGTTGTTGGGTTTTATTGACTTCTTTGACCAATTCAAACAACACCGCCATGGCTTGCGGGGTGTTGAAATCATCGTCCATGGCTTCATTAAACTTGGCTTCAAAGTTGGTGTCTGCTGCTACCAGGCCTGGTTCTGCGGCTTGCAACGCGGTATATAGACGTGCCAAATTGGTTTTCGCTATATCTAGGTTTTCAATCGTATAGTTCAACGGACTGCGATAATGGCTGGATAACAAGAAATAACGAATCACTTCTGGATGATAATCTTTTAACACTTCACGAATCGTAAAGAAGTTGTTCAGTGACTTAGACATTTTTTCATTGTCCACGCGAACAAAACCGACATGCATCCAGGTATTAACATAATGCTCACCGTGGGCACATTCTGATTGGGCGATTTCGTTTTCATGATGAGGGAACTGCAAATCCATACCACCGCCATGAATATCCAAACGCTCACCAATACAGGAGCCTGACATCGCTGAACATTCAATATGCCAACCAGGCCTGCCCTGTCCCCAGGCCGAATCCCAAGCCGGTTCATTTTCCTTAGACGCTTTCCATAGCACAAAATCCATTGGGTCTTGCTTGTTCGGGTTAATTTCGACCCGCGCGCCGGCTTCAAGATCGTCTTGTTTTTTACCGGATAAACGGCCATAAGATTCAAAAGACTTCACTTTAAAGTACACATCGCCATTCGGTGCGGCATAGGCATGGCCCTTTTCAATCAAGGTGTTGACTAGCTGCTGAATCTCTGGGATAAAATCCGTCGCTTTTGGCTCAATATCCGGGCGCAGAATATTCAATGCGGTTTCATCTTCATGCATCGCTTTGATGAAGCGCTCGGTCAGGCTTTGTACCGACTCTTGATTTTCAAACGCCCGATTAATGATTTTGTCATCAATGTCAGTGATGTTACGCACATACTTAACGTCAAGCCCGCGCGCTCGCATGTGACGCACCACGGTATCAAACACCACCATCACTCGCGCATGGCCGATATGGCAATAGTCATAGACCGTGACCCCACACACATAGATGCCGACCTTACCGGGCACAATCGGTTTAAAAACTTCTTTCTGACGGGTTTCGGTATTATAAATTTGTAAACTCATACATTTCTCTCAAGCTCGAATTAGGGTTAGTTAAGCGTTTTCGCTCCAGGTGTCGCGTAGGCCCACGGTGCGGTTAAACACCAAGCCTGGATGTTGATTGTCGCGACAGAAATAACCTTCACGCTCGAACTGATAGGCTAATTGAGCCTGGGCATCGACCAGGCCTGGTTCAACAAAGCCCTTTTTAATCACCAATGAATCGGGGTTTAAAACCGCTTCAAAATCCTCGGCTTTGTTCGGATTAGGCACGCTAAACAAACGGTCATATAAATGGAATTCTGCTGGCACCGCTTTGCTGGCCTCAACCCAATGTATGACGCCCTTAACCTTGCGGCCATCGGCTGGGTTTTTGCCCAAGGTATCGGGGTCATAAGAACAATAAATGGTTTTTAACTCGCCGTTTTCATCGTTTTCAAAGCGTTCCGCTTTAATAATATAGGCATTACGCAAACGCACCTCTTTACCCAGCACTAAACGCTTGTATTTTTTATTGGCTTCTTCACGGAAATCATCACGGTCGATATAGACCTCTCGGCTAAAGAAAATCTCGCGTTTACCCATGTCTTCGTTTTGCGGGTGCACCGGTGCTTGAATCGATTCAACCTGTCCCTCAGGGTAGTTTTCAATCACGACTTTGACCGGGTTTAACACCGCCATCGAACGCGGTGCATTCACATTCAAATCATCACGCACTGCCGCCTCAAGAATCGACATTTCGGTAAAGCTGTCCACTTTACTAACACCAATGCGCTCGGCAAAGTCACGCAAAGACGCCGGGGTATAACCGCGACGACGCAACCCGGAAATGGTCGGCATACGTGGGTCATCCCAGCCGGACACCAGTTTATCGTCCACCAGTTGATGCAGCTTACGCTTTGACATCACGGTATATTCTAGGTTTAAACGCGAAAACTCATACTGACGCGGACGGGTGGCGTTTGGCAAGGTGATATTGTCCAAAATCCAATCGTACAAACGACGGTTATCCTGAAATTCCAAGGTACATAAAGAATGCGTCACGCCCTCAATCGCATCAGAAATGCAATGCGCAAAGTCATACATTGGATAAATACACCAGGCATCACCGGTTTGGTGATGATGCTGATAACGCACCCGGTATAATATCGGGTCGCGCATACACATAATCGGCGAGCTCATATCAATTTTAGCGCGCAACACGCATTCACCTTCTTTAAAACCACCGGCACGCATTTTTTCCAATAATTGACGATTCTCCGCCGCGGACGTATCACGATAAGGGCTTGACTTACCTACTTCGGTCAGCGTGCCGCGATACTCGCGTTGTTGTTCCATACTTAAAAAACAAACATAGGCCAAGCCCTTATCCACCAACTCCATCGCATACTGATAAAACTGCTCGAAATAGTTGGAACTGTAACGAATCTCGCCCGACCATTCAAAGCCCAACCATTGCACATCGCGCTGAATCGACTCTACGTACTCCATATCCTCTTTCGCCGGATTGGTGTCGTCAAAACGCAAGTTACACTGACCTTGATAATCCAGCGCCAAACCAAAGTTTAAGCAAATCGATTTAGCATGACCAATATGCAAATAGCCATTTGGCTCTGGCGGAAAACGGGTTTGAATAGATTGATGCAACCCAGAAGATAAATCACCCTCAATAATCGTTCGAATAAAATGAGTAGCACGCTCTGGGGTAGTGTTTTCTTTCATCCGCTCTGGCTCCTGGGGAAAGGGGGATATTAAATTTAATTAAAGACAGCTATTATACACAGAGTTAAAAAGAGCTTCATGTGGTTACGCACTTTTGCTTTCAATGTTAGAATGTTCTTATATTTTGATATTTACCAAAGAAAAGGTTATGCCATGCTAAGACGTACATTTATTGCCGCTGCGTTAACAACTACACTCGTGTTTAGTACGGCAGCGAAAGCTGACAACCCCAAGGTATTGGTCGAAACAAATTTGGGGAGCATGATCATTGAGCTTTACCCTAATGAAGCACCTATTACAGTAGCAAACTTTTTGGAGTATGCTAAAGATGGCTTTTACGATGGCACAATCTTCCACCGAGTTATTGATAACTTTATGATTCAAGGCGGAGGTATGGATCAGCAAATGCGCCGTAAAGCGACTCGTGACCCTATTCAGAATGAGGCTGACAATGGTTTACACAATCGTATTGGCACCATTGCCATGGCTAGAACGAATGATCCGCACTCTGCCACCTCTCAATTTTTCATTAACGTAGCCAATAATCGCTCATTGGATTTCCGTGAAAAAACGCCGCGAGCATGGGGTTACACCGTATTTGGTCGCGTCGTCGACGGCATGCGCACCGTCAATCAAATTCGTACTCAACCAACGACCTCGCGTAATGGTCATCAAGACGTGCCCATTAATCCCGTTATAATTGAACGCGTTCGTCAAATTCAATAAACCTAAATTGTTCAAACTCACTCTGTTACTGCTAGGGAAGTATATATGAAGAACCTTGTTACTTTTGAAACCACGTTGGGCCACATTAAAATTAAAGTTGATCACGAACTCGCGCCGATTTCTGCCCATAACTTTATTGACTATGCCGAATCCGGTTTTTATAACGGTACCATTTTTCATCGCATTATCCCTGACTTCGTGGTGCAAGGCGGTGGCTTAGACGCTGAAATGAACCAGAAAGAAACCCAACCAGCCATTGAAAATGAAGCTGACAACGGCCTTAAAAACAAACGCGGCACGCTCTCTATGGCACGCACCCAAGCGCCTCATTCTGCTACATCACAATTCTTTATTAACCTAAAAGATAATGACTTTTTGGATCACCGCTCGCCTGACCTTCACGGCTGGGGCTATGCCGTTTTTGCTGAAGTAATTGAAGGAATGGATATTGTTGACAAGATGGCAGAAGCTAAAACAGGAAATCGCATGGGACACAGTGATGTACCTCTAGAGGATATTTACATTGAAAACACGCTTGTATCGGAAGCTTGATCCCTGCTTGCCCCCACACCCATTAACACTCTTGATATAACCGGCCATCGCACCCTGGTGGTCGCTGACATTCACTTGATGCCCTCATTGCAAGCGAGTGAGTGTCAAGTTATTCATCCTATAAACCAAGCATTTTTAAGTTTTTTGGCTGGGCCGGCTACGCAAGCTGACCATCTTATGATAATGGGCGATTTATTTGAAGCTTGGCTGGGAGATGATGTCAGCATGCCATTTTATCAGCGAGAGATTGAAGCGCTAGTCGCATTAAAGCAATCAAACACTAGCCTTTATATTGGAGTGGGCAATCGTGATTTTTTAATGGGCAGCAGCTTAATGCAAGCCTGCCAAGCCACACCATTATATGAAGACGTTATCCAGTTAAATATCAAACAAAAGTCAAAAATTTTACTGATGCATGGGGACAGCCTGTGTACAGATGATAAGGCTTACCAGCGCCTGCGATTTTTTACCCAGCAGGCCTGGTTCAAAAACCTGTTACGCAACCTACCTAAAACATGGCGATTAAAACTAGCGAACCATCTTCGTAAAAAATCAAGCCGTACTAACCAACACAAGTCTGCCGAAATAATGGATGTCACAGCGGCCGCACTCGATAAAATATGGCAAACACACCCTAAAGCAGAGCATCTTATTCATGGCCATACTCACCGCCCGGGACATCATCAAGATCAAAGATCCAAGCAGCGCTGGGTTGTGAGTGATTGGCAACCCAGTGGCGCCAACTATGTTATGATTGAAAACGGACAACCACGCCTAGCACGATTTCAATTGCCACTAATGGGATAAGTAGCTTTTTCTCCTTCTAAGTTAGCAACCACTACTGCCCCCACCGAGTCACTAAAAATATTAACCGACGTTCGCATCATATCGAGCAAACGATCAACGACCAGCAATAACCCTAGTGCTTCTAAAGGTAAGCCTACTGCTAACAAAATAACACTGATTGCTACCAAACTTGCAGACGGAATACCGGCGACACCGATTGAAGTAGCCAAAGCCAATACAACTACCAGCACTTGTTGTGCAAAACTTAGCTCTACACCAAACAACTGGGCAATAAACAATACCGCCACACATTCGAATAAAGCAGTGCCATCCATATTTACCGTGGCACCTAATGGCAAAACAAAACTGCTCACGCGATTTGAAACACCGGCACGATGTTCTATATTTGCAAGCGTAATGGGTAAGGTAGACGCCGAGGAACTCGTTGAAAAAGCGGTTAACAACGCTGGAGCCATGGCACGATAATGCTGCCAAGGTGACTGCACTCCGCCAACAAAACGCAAAATAAGTGGCATCACAATTAAAAAATGTACCGCTAGTGCCAATACCACAGTCACAAAAAACCAGGCTAACGCACCAAATTGATCAAAACCTGTCCTCGCGACCGATGCCGCCACCAAGCCAAACACACCGTAAGGGGCAAACTTCATAACCCACTGGGTGATCAACATCATGACATCAAACAAACCTTGCCAAAAATTTTGCATTGCATCGCGACCAGGGCCACTGATTTTGGATAAGAAGAAACCAAACACAATGCTAAAGAAGATCAGGCCGAGCATTTGCATTTCGACAGCCGCGCCAAATATATTATCAGGCACCATACGAAGGAATATTTCGAACAAATCTCCACTACCACGGCCTTCTACAGCCGTCATGATCTGAGCATTCGCCTCGAGCTGTGGTGGCTCAGTATCTGTTACACCAGGCTGAATAGTATTAACCAGCGTTAAACCTACCACTACGGCTATAAAACCAGTGGTCAGGTAATAGCCTAAGGTTTTAAAGCCCAAACGGCTAAAACCACCCTGTCCACCAATACTGCTCACACCCAAAATAATGGCCGACACCACTAAGGGGATCACAATCATCATCAATGCATTTAAAAATAAAGTACCGATAAAATCAAAAATGGCTAATGCAGAGACGCCCAAAACCTGTCCTGTGGTGCCTGCTAAACTACCCGCAATGGCTGCCAATATCAGCGCAATTAAGATTTGAATAGGTAATGCCATGATGATGTCTCCTTGATTAGCAAGGTGAATGAATTAACCTGCACACTGATGCCAAGCCATAAACGACCCAAGATTATAGACCTGCTTAAAACCATTGTCTTTTAGATACTGGGTGGCCATTTGAGACCGCGCGCCAGAGTGACAAAATAGAATAACTGGTGCATGCGGATTGAGTTCATTTAACGAGCGTTCCGCAAACTCATACAAAGGCATGTTGACTGCCTCGGGTACTGCGTTCATTCGTAATTCACTCGGCTCACGTACATCAACTAACTGACCCTGCTCTTCTTTTACCAGACGCTTTGCGTCCATACATGTAATAAACATCTTAATTTACCATCAAAAAAATTAACCAAATGGATGCAATAGCCATCATTGCCGCGACTACATCATCTACCATAATGCCAAACCCACCAGAAACCCGGCGGTCTAACCAGCCAATCGGCCAAGGTTTGATAATATCAAACACCCGAAATAACCCAAAGGCAAGTAACCACCATAACCAGGCCTGGTCAGGCAAAAGCAAAAGGACTAACCAAATGCCAACAAACTCATCCCATACAATGCCGCCATGATCATGCACACCCACAATCTCTGCTGCACGACCACAAATCCAACTTCCGGCAATGAGGCCTAAACCGAAAACCAACCAAGCTAAAATTGGGGCATAAACTAGCAATGGAATAAATAATAACCAACCAAGCAAGGTGCCCCAAGTGCCGGGGGCCTTCTTGATCATGCCGGATCCCAAACCAAAACCCAATATTAAAATTGAGTTTTGACGGAACTCTGTCCAACTAGGCCAGCTTGCTTTGTTTGACATCAAATTACAAACTAGCTTTGACGTTTACGCGCGGCAATACGCAAACGTAACGCGTTTAACTTAATAAAGCCTTCGGCATCTTTTTGGTCATAAGCGCCTTGATCATCTTCAAAAGTAGCAATCGATTCATCAAACAAGCTATCCGTTTCAGATTTACGACCCACGACAATCACATTGCCTTTATAGAGCTTCAAACGCACGACACCGTTAACAACTTGTTGTGATTTATCAATTGCCGCTTGCAACATTTCGCGCTCTGGACTAAACCAAAAGCCGTTGTAAACCAATTTGGCATAACGTGGCATCATTTCATCTTTCAAATGCGCGGCCTCACGGTCAAGGGTTATCGATTCAATTGCACGATGCGCTTTTAGCATAATCGTACCCGCAGGGGTTTCATAACAGCCGCGCGACTTCATGCCCACAAAACGGTTTTCCACTAGATCATCGCGACCAATGCCATTTGCTCCACCAATTTTATTCAGTTCAGCCATAACAGTTGCGGGTGACATAGCTTGACCATTGATTGCGTCAATATCGCCCTGCTTATAAGTCAGCTCAATATAAGTTGGCTGATTAGGGGCATTCTCAGGAGAAACAGACCAACGCCACATAGGTTCCTCAGGTTCAGCCCAAGGATCTTCTAAAAGGCCACCCTCATAAGAAATATGCAGCAAGTTGGCATCCATCGAATAAGGTGACTTTTTGCCTTTTTTGTTTTCAATGGCAATATTATGCTCTTCGGCATAAGCCATTAACTTTTCACGGGAGTTCAAATCCCACTCACGCCAAGGTGCAATAACCTTAACATCAGGCATCAACGCATAAGCACTTAACTCAAAACGAACCTGATCATTACCTTTACCCGTTGCACCATGCGAAATAGCATCAGCATTGACATCACGTGCAATTTCTACCAAACGTTTAGAAATTAACGGGCGTGCAATCGAAGTACCCAATAAATACTCACCTTCATAAATCGCATTAGCACGAAACATAGGGAATACAAAATCGCGAGCAAACTCTTCTCGTAAATCCTCGATAAAAATCTCTTTGATCCCCATCGCTTCGGCTTTAGCGCGTGCAGGCTCAACCTCTTCGCCTTGACCTATGTCGGCTGTAAAGGTTACCACTTCACACTGGTATTCATCTTGTAGCCATTTAGCAATAATTGACGTATCTAAACCGCCGGAATAAGCTAAAACCACTTTTTTTATTTCTGACATACTGCTTCCTTATTAAAATAAATATCCGCTTCAAACTCATCACCAATCAATAAGTTGTGATATACGAACCTAACCCTATAAATTTGTGAGATTATACCTTAAAATTACATAATTATTGAGCCCAACCCTTTATGCATAGTAGGAACTCCTTCATGTTTGATTATGTTAAAGTTATACCGCAGTACCTTGTTCCGCAACACATGCTATCTAACACGATGCATTGGTTTATGCATATTGAACAACCTTGGATTAAGCGTCAGACGATTCGAGCCCTAACAAAACTTTACGATATTGATTTAACTGATGCGGTCAAGTCTGAACCCGATGACTACCCGCACTTTAATAGTTTTTTTACCCGTGCGCTCAAACCTGAAACGCGACCCATTGCTGAAGGCGACCAAGTCTGGGTCAGCCCAGTAGACGGTGTAATTAGTCAAAGCGCTAAACTTCAAGGGAATCAAATGGTTCAAGCTAAGTGCCATGATTACACTGTTGAGGCGTTACTTGGCGGGGACATTGAATATGCTAAACAATTTCATAACGGTCAGTTTGGGGTTATCTATTTATCACCCAGAGACTACCACCGAATTCATCTTCCAATGTGTGCGCAGTTGATTTCAATGACCTATGTACCAGGTGATTTGTTTGCTGTAAACCCGGCCACGGTTAGGTTAGTGCCTGGTTTATTTGCCCGTAATGAACGTCTAATTTTACGCTTTCAAACAGCTGATGGGCCTTACGCACTCGTTATGGTAGGCGCAATCTTTGTGGGCAGCATGGAGACCGTATTTGAAGGCAAAATCACCCCTCACTATGGTCCAACTATCCAACATTGGGATTACACCGACCAAAATCTACATTTTAATAAGGGCGATGAAATTGGCCGCTTTAACATGGGCTCAACAGTTGTATTGGTCACACCTGAAAACCTATTCCCTGAGCTTGGACAACAGCAAAAACGGTTTATTAAAATGGGGGAAGCTTTCCAAGCAACCCCCCAACAAAGTAAAAAAACAAGCGACAAAGATAACAACGAATATATCGATGATGACGAACATGCCATAGGAGGCATCTAAGATGAAACAGATTACGGCAATTATTAAACCCTTCAAACTTGACGATGTACGCGATGCCCTACACGATATTGGCATTCATGGTATGACAGTGACCGAAGTTAAAGGCTATGGTCGTCAAAAGGGACATACCGAAATGTATCGTGGCGCCGAGTATGTAGTAGATTTTTTACCCAAACTCAAACTAGAAATTGCGATCGATGATGACCAGGTTGAGAGTGCGATTGAAGCGATTGTTGCCGCAGCGCAAACTGGCAAAATCGGCGATGGTAAAATCTTTGTCACACCCATTGAGCAAACTATCCGGATTCGAACCGGCGAAACAGGTCCAGCAGCCCTATAAAGCCGTGTAAAACTATGCCATGAGGGCGCTAGAGCCCTTGGCTTTACGCTTTTAGTCCAACCCAAGCGCCTGGCTTTTTCTTGTCAAAGTATTGCGTCCCCACCCTAACAACTTGGCTGCCTTTTGTCGGTGAAACTGACTTGCTTGTAAGGCTGATTCGATTAAAACGCGCTCAAACATAGGTTCCGCCTTGGTATGCAACCCCTCTTCCCCACTCGCTAAAAACTGATCTGACCATTGACGTAACAATACCGGCCACTCCTCATGATCATCACCAGAAACAACCTGCGTCGTACCCTGACGAAACTCCAACGGCAAGTCTTCCATGCGCACAAGTTTATCGGGCGCCATAATCGTTAACCAAGTACATAGGCTGCGCAACTGACGAACATTACCAGGCCAAGGTAAACGTGACAAAAATGCTTCTACTTCTTTATCGAAGTGCTTTTCCTCCAAATCCAATACCTTCGCTTCTTTTGACATATAAAACTTCAGCAATAATGGAATGTCTTCTGATCGTTCACGTAAAGCAGGAATCTTGATACGAATAATATTTAGTCGGTACAACAAGTCCTCACGGAAGCGTCCTTCGCGCACCAACTGCTCCATATTTTGGTGAGTGGCTGCAACAATTCTTACTTTAGCATGAATGGGGTTACGCCCACCCACCCGATAAAAACTACCATCATTTAACACACGTAATAAGCGGGTTTGTAAATCCACTGGCATGTCACCAATTTCATCCAAAAACAACGTGCCACCATTCGCCTGCTCAAAACGTCCGATACGTTGAGAATGCGCACCGGTAAACGCACCTTTTTCATGGCCAAACAACTCAGATTCAAGCAACTCACGAGGAATAGCTGCTGTGTTTAAAGCCACAAATGGTTGATCCGCGCGAGGACTTAACTCATGCAGCGCTTGCGCAATTAGCTCTTTCCCTGTTCCCGTTTCACCGTTAATCAACACAGTGACATCTAGCTGCGATACACGACCGATAATACGAAACACCTCTTGCATGGCAGGCGCCGCGCCAATAATGTTAAGTGGCTGTTTATTGGACGTCCCCAAACGGGATTTAACCACCCTTCCACCAGATAGCTGACGTTTAATTGCTCGGTCAATTAGGCTAATTGCCTCATCGATATCAAAAGGTTTAGGCAGATATTCAAATGCTTTACTCTGATAGGAGCGCACTGCCGTATTCAAATCAGCATGAGCCGTCATAATAATGACGGGAATCTTGGCATCCACTTCATGTACAGCTTCCATAAACGTCATGCCATCCATATCTGGCATCCTAATGTCCGTTACAATGACCGTTGGCGGCGCCGTATCTAAGTGCTTCAAAGCCAAACTGGGTGAGTCAAAAAGTTTAACGCGGTAAGGCTTATCTTCTAGAGCGGCCTCTAAAACCCATCGAATAGAGGCATCATCATCCACAATCCACACCACAGCTTGGTCATTTGCACTAGCGGGCTGCTGGTTTTTTTCGGTCATGATTGTCCTCTCTCAAAAGGCAGATATACATGGAACACGGTATGCCCAGGTTCGCTTTCAGCTACAATCAAGCCACCATGTTTTCTAACAATATTTTGTGCCACTGGCAATCCCAAGCCTGTTCCCTCTTTTTTGCTGCTCACCATGGGGTAAAAAATCGAATCGAATACTTCTTTCGGAATGCCGCTGCCTTCATCATGAATGCTAACCACTGCGACTAACGGATAGGTTTGGGTACCTAGGGTAAACTTACGCTCAACCCGTGTGCGAATCACAATCAAACCCTGCAAGCCACCCATTGCTTGCACGGCGTTACGCAATAGATTCATCAAAGCCTGTATCATGGCCTCACTATCCATTAAGATCTCTGGAATAGATGGGTCATAATCCAGCATTAATTCAACTGATTCAGGAAACTCAGGTTTTACAACCGTGATCACATGGCGAATAATCTCATGGATATTTTCAGGTTTTTTAACAGCGGTTTGATTAGGCCCTAACATTGAATCTACTAAATTTCTTAATCGAATCACCTCTTTAGAGATAACACCTAAGAAGGTTTGTGAACGAGTATCTTCATATAAGCGCTTCTGTAATAGTTGAGTAGCACCATAGATTCCAGCTAAAGGGTTTTTAACTTCATGTGCTAAGGTCTTGACTAATAAGTTACCCGCTTCATACTGATGCCAACGCTCATCCTCTTCCACAATCCGATGATGGCGCTCAGTATTAAACAATTCAATTAACCAACCAGGCTGCCCAACAAGTTCATAGTTTGACAGGGTTGCACTGACTCGCACGCGAGATAAGTCCGGTAATTGTAATTGATACTCGTGAACGGTTAAGCGCTGCTCACCAAAACTGGTCAGATCTTCAAACAACTCTGGCAAGAGCACCTGCCATGGCGACCCAACAATTCGGCGTGTGCTCACCTGTAATAACTCACCTGCCGCCATATTGATGTAACCAATTTTCTGCGCGCCATCCACCCAAATCACGGAGGTAGCCAAGCCATCCAATAATTCTTGCCAATAATGTGACGCTTCGTTGTTAATATCAATCATGCTGACGTTCAACCATCAGCGCCTGTGCAATGCGATAATCTAATGCGTGCAGTTCATTATTTATTTCTAGCATAATCGGCCCATTAAACGGTGCTTTGGTTTTCACCCGTAACCCTTCGCCCATCGCCAAACCAATACTGGTTAAGTAGCGAAGCTCTTCGGGCGATCGATTCTTAATTCTAGCCAATTTAACCTGCTCACCTTCCGCAACATCAACTAAGGCTTTAACCGGTTGTTCACTCATAATGCCGTCCTGATCAGGTATTGGCGAACCATGAGGATCATGGGTGGGACGACCCAAGGCTTCCCACATCGCATCCACTAACTTATCTGAAACCGCATGCTCAAGCACCTCTGCCTCGGCATCGACCTCATCCCAAGCATAATGCAAACGTTCAACCAAGTACTGCTCAATAACTCGGTGGCGACGAATCATCTGCAATGCTAGCTGACGCCCTGTAGTCGTTAATGCTACACCATAATAAGGCTCATAACTGACAAATCCTTGATCAGACAACTTTTTGATCATATTGGATACTGATGCTTGTGCTACATTTAAACGTGACGCAATGGCCGAGGTATGAACACCTTTTTCAGTTTGGCTTGGATCTTCGAGTTTATAAATACACTTTAAATAATCTTCAATGGCTTTAGATGCCGACATAACTGTTTTCTCTATTGACAAACACAGCACTATTTTGCCCTATTTTGACGCAAAAATCCCCATACTAGACAAAAAATTTCAGTCTAATTAACTAGACCCGAAAAAGTATTTAGGCTAGACTAATTTTAAAGTTAAGAAAATACAGGTTATCAAAATTGCATGTTAAACGCTACCTAGCTGGAATCAGGTTAGGGTTGGTTGGCTTAATCATCAGCCTAGGTACTTTCACCCCTATTCAAGCCAAACCGCTGGTTGTCAGCAGTACAACCATGATTACCGACTTGGTCAATCAAATTGGTGCTGACCATGTGGATTCGCAAGGACTTATGGGGCCAGGTATTGACCCTCATTACTATCGCGCCACTTTTAATGACATGCGTCTCCTCCGCCGCGCTGATCTGGTGCTTTATAATGGACTAGAATTGGAGGGCCGAATGACGCAGGTTTTTTATAACCTCAGCGCCTTTAAGCCTACCTACGCACTCGGCGAACTACTCGATGATAAATACTTGCTGACCATAGACGGGATTGTCGATCCGCATATTTGGTTAAGCGTGCCCATTTGGCTAGAGGTCGCTCAGCTTGTCAAAACAAAACTCGTTAAGCACTTTCCAGCTCATCAGCATAGTTTTGAACAAAACTATGCCCAGCTAGCAACAGAGTTAACTGATTTACACCAGTGGGTCATTGATGAAATAGCACAATTACCAGAACAAAGGCGCAAATTAGTGACCGCCCATGATGCGTTTGGATACTTTCGCCAAACCTATGGTTTAGATGTCATTGCTATTCAAGGACTTAATACAGAAGTCGAGTTTGGTTTAGCCGCATTACAACGGGTAAAAGACTTAATCACTGAATTTAATGTGCCTGCTGTCTTTGCTGAAAGCACGCTACCTACTCGTTCGATCAATGCACTGATTAATGGCTTAGCAGCAGAGGGCTATCAATTAAAACGAGGTGGCGAGCTACTCTCAGATGCCTTAGCTGTGCCTGGACAACCTGGCGATACTTACCAAACGATGATTAAACACAACACCCAAACGATAATTAACGCACTACGATGAATAGCACACCAATTGATCTATTAAAACTAAAAGACTTTGGCGTTAGACTCAACCACAAAGAGATCTTAACCCCACTATCATTAACTTTAGCGGCCAAACAAAAAATTGCCATAATCGGTCCTAATGGCGCCGGAAAATCGACATTGCTAAAAGCCCTAATGGGCATTGTTCCCAGCCAGGGTCAGGCTGATTTTTGGGGCCAAAAACTAACCCGAGTACAACAGCGAATTGCCTATATTCCGCAGCGAGAAGAAGTTGATTGGAATTTTCCTATTAACGCGTATGAACTTGTTCTCATGGGGCGTCAAGGCCAGTTAAGGTTTTGGCAGCGTCCAACCTCGCAAGATCGTAAGTTAGCCACTGAAAATATTGAAAGGGTTGGGTTATCTGACCTAATGAAGGAACCCATTAGTTACTTGTCTGGCGGGCAAAAACAACGTTTATTTATCGCACGAGCCCTTTGTCAACAAGCCGATTTATTGCTAATGGACGAACCATTTGCAGGTGTTGATCAAACCAGTGAAACACTTATTTTTAAATTGTTTGACGAACTGATTACACAGGGTAAAACCCTGATCTGTGTTCATCATGACCTTGCTCGCATTCCTCAGCATTTCGATTGGGTTGTACAGCTCAATCATGGCCTCATTGCGTCAGGACCCGTTAAAGAAAGCTTCACTGCTGCCAATCTAGCCAAAACCTTTCCCCATTTTTGGCCTGGCATCTCACCTCAACCCGAAGCACTCACCCAATGACCAGCTTACTTACAAACGCTAACTTACTTTGGGTCATCTTTGGTACGCTACTCATAGGGGTCAGCGCAGCTGCTATTGGGGGACTGGCCGTACTTCGTGCTCGTGCCCTGATTGGTGATGTATTAGCGCATGCTGCCATACCAGGAGTGATGATCGGCGTCATCCTTATGGGAAGCTTATCGCCATTACTACTCGTGACTTTTGCATTAATGACGAGCTTAATAGCTTACTACCTCATTCATCAACTGACACATAGAACCAAGCTGCGCACAGACACTGCTTTAGCCATCATATTAGCAAGTTTTTTTGCATTAGGTATGTTGCTATTATCATACGTTCAAGCACAACACTGGCCTAATACCGCAGGCCTAGACCGCCTCTTATTTGGTCAAGCAGCCGCCATCACCCGTGTAGAATTGATACAACTGCTACTACTCACTTTAGTAACCCTTGTTTATCTATGGATATTTTTCCCCAGGTTAAAACTCGTGTTATTTAATCCCGACTATGCGCGTAGTCTTGGAATTCATGTTGCACGAGAAGAATTTATATTTGCATTAGTTTTAGTCCTAGTGGTTGTGGTAGGCATGCATATTGTTGGCGCGATCTTGATGGCTGGTGCTTTACTCATCCCCATTACCGTTATGCGAATTTGGCCACTAGGACTTGGGCTTATGTTGACCGCTGCGGCAACACTCGCGGCTATTGCGGCAGCAAGCAGCACGCTGTTATCACTATTTATAGAACAAAGCCCTACCGGTCCATGGATGATTGTTATCCTAGGAATATTTTTTATCCTGTCTTGGCTATTGCACCTGGTCTACCAACACCACAACCGGAGTCGTAAGCATGTATGAACTATGGATTGTGATTACCGCTGCTTTAATGGCTGTAAGCTGTGCGCTCGTTGGCAGCTTACTGATTTTGCGTCGTATGGCTATGCTGGGCGACGCGATAAGTCACTCAGTACTGCTTGGCATAGTAATTAGCTATCTATTATTTGAGACCCTTGCACTGCCTGCGTTGTTATTGGGTGCTTTATTAGCAGGCCTGGTAACAGCTTGGTTGAGCACAGCTATTAGCCAACATTCAATCATTCAGCCTGACGCAAGCTTAGGCTTGGTATTTATCTGGATGTTTGCATTGGCACTTGTGCTTATCGCACTTTTTGCCGACCATATCCACCTAGACCATCATCATATAGTTTTTGGAGAAATGGCTTTTTTACCATTTGAACGCTGGCAATGGTTTGGTTATGATCTTGGCCCCCGTGCTTTTTGGACTGCACTGGTCTTATTAATACTCAATCTTAGTATTATTGTTTTCGCTTTTGACCGCTTACAACTAACCAGTTTTGCACCCAGTTTTGCGATTAGCCTAGGCATTAGTGCGACAGTTTGGCACTATGGGCTGGTTAGCTTAGTCTCTATCACGGCTGTGGCTGCATTTGATTTAATGGGCTCTATCCTCGTTGTTGCCTTCTTGGTCATTCCAGGCGCAACAGCATATTTACTAAGCCAGCGACTTAAAGCCATGCTATGGATTGCCAGTCTATACGCCATCGCTGCTGTAATCCTTGGATTCGGCTTAGCTTGGTGGCTTGATACAGCACTATCAGCTGCAATGGCCGTTATGAGTGGTGTACTTTTGATTATCACTCTTGGCATTTTAAAAATGCGTGCCTATATTCAAGGCTACCAAGTGAATCAATCAAAAAGCTAACAAAACGCCTATGATTATCATGAAGTCATCTTGGCCTGTATGATCTCCATACTTGGAAAACTAAATACATACATAACCGCAAATAACACCAGAAACACTAAGCGCAACGCACCCGTTAAACGAAGCACAGGGTGGCTAACAATCATAAAAGCAACGGCACTAGCCAGTGCACTCCATGCAACTAAGGTTAGCGCGACTAAACTGGCAAAGGCTCCCAAGCCCATCATGTAATAGTGCCAAGTAAATTTTGGTTTTGGGCTATTGCTTGTCATTGTATCTCCCTGAGTAGATGTTTAAACTAGCGCTTATTGTAAATCATCTACTCAGGAGTCAGCGATGAATCATTCTAACCTTCAAGATATTATTGTTATTGGATTAGGTGAGCTGGGCAGTGTCTTTGCGCGCGGCGCATTGAAGCAGGGTTACCGTGTTACCCCCGTTCTTCGCCACACCGATACAGACGCGTTAGCAAGTCACACAAACCCCGTTGCCGTTATTGTTTGTGTCGGAGAGCAAGATCTATCTAGCACCCTAGCAAACCTGCCTAATGCATGGCATGACAAACTAGTATTGATTCAAAACGAACTTTTACCAAAAGACTTTCAAACCTTAACGCCCGAAGCGACGGTCATCTCCGTCTGGTTTGAAAAGAAAAAAGGCATGGATTCAAAGGTGGTGCAAAGTTCACCGGTATATGGCCAACAGGCGCAGTTAATTATTGAATTGCTTGCCAGCCTAGACCTGCCTGCCTATGCCTTAGCCAGTGCAGCTGAATTAGAATATCAATTAGCACTTAAAAATGTCTATATTCTCAGCACCAATATAGCAGGCTTGGTTGTCGGCGGCGACGTTAACGAATTGGCTCAAACCCACCGCGATTTACTCTCAGCCGTAGTGACCGATGTGATGGCACTGCAGCAAGCACAAATCAATCAGACACTCGATGTTGATCAGGTGATGAACGATTTACTGCAAGCCTTCAAGGGCGACCCCGATCACAAATGCATGGGGCGTTCAGCACCGGCACGTTTAGCCCGCGCCTTAAAACAAGGACAAAGCCTAGGATTAGAGCTAACTACCCTCAACAAGATTGCTGCGCAAACGCAAGCTTAACTCTAAAACCGCGCACCCAAAAAAACCCCGACATAGCGACTATGCCGGGTTTTTTTTGGGTGCTAACCGGGTCGTTTAGTGACTAACTACGCCACCGCGACCGCAATATCCGCTAGTTTTTCAGGCGACTTAATTTCATAATCCGCCATTTCATCAAACTGCAAATAACGATACACATCATCCGCCATCGTATCCAACTTGCCTACCTGAGCAAGATACTCCTCGACAGTCGGGATTTTACCAGTCGCGGCAATTACAGCAGCGAGTTCCGCTGAACCTAAATAAACATTGGCGCCATTCCCCAAGCGATTCGGGAAGTTACGTGTTGAGGTTGAAAACACCGTTGCGCCATCCGCCACACGGGCTTGGTTACCCATACACAGAGAACAACCCGGCATTTCTGTCCGTGCACCGGTGCGGCCAAAAATACTATAGTACCCTTCTTCAATTAATTGGCGTTCGTCCATCTTGGTGGGCGGCGCAATCCACAACTTAGTGGGCACCGAACTTTGTAAGGTTTCTAGTACCTTGCCAGCAGCACGATAATGACCAATGTTGGTCATACAGGAGCCAATAAAGACTTCATCAATTTTATCGCCAGCAACCGCTGATAACAATTTCACATCATCTGGGTCATTCGGACAGGCCACAATCGGCTCTAAAATTTTGTCTAAGTCAATTTCAATGATTTCGGCATACTCTGCATCGGCATCCGCTTCAAGTAACACAGGGTTATCAATCCAGGCTTGCATTTCATCACGACGACGCAACAAGGTACGTGCATCCTGATAGCCGTTTTCAACCATCCACTCAATTAAACGAATATTGGATTTTAGGAACTCGATAATCGGCTCCTGACCTAATTTGACCACACAGCCATTAGCCGAACGTTCAGCCGATGCATCGGATAATTCAAACGCCTGCTCGACTTTCAAATTAGGTAAACCTTCAATTTCCAACACACGTCCGTTAAAGACGTTTTTCTTACCTTTCTTCTCAACGGTCAACAAACCTTGCTGAATCGCTTGATACGGAATGGCATTGACTAGATCACGCAGGGTAATACCCGGTTGCATTTCACCTTTAAATCGCACTAACACCGACTCTGGCATATTCAATGGCATCACCCCGAGTGTGGCACCAAAGGCCACCAGACCTGAACCTGCTGGAAACGAAATACCTATTGGAAAACGGGTGTGTGAATCGCCGCCGGTACCGACCGTATCGGGCAATAACATCCGGTTAAGCCAAGAGTGAATAACGCCATCACCCGGACGTAATGACACGCCACCACGACTGGTCATAAAGTCCGGCAGACTGTGTTGTAGCTTTATATCAACGGGTTTGGGATAGGCCGCTGTATGACAAAAAGACTGCAATACAAAATCCGAGCTAAAACCTAAGCAGGCCAATTCTTTCATTTCGTCACGGGTCATTGCACCGGTCGTATCTTGCGAACCCACGGTCGACATCCGCGGCTCACAATAGGTACCAGGACGTACACCTTGCACACCACAAGCCTGACCGACCATTTTCTGCGCTAGAGTATAGCCTTTGGTGGAGGTATCTTCATCAGTAGGGCGAATAAATAAATCACTAGGTGACAAGCCCATTGCTCTGCGCGACTTATCAGTTAGCCCGCGACCAATGATTAGAGGCACTCGCCCGCCAGCACGCACTTCATCAGGCATGGTAATAGGCTCAAGTTTGAACTCACTAATCACCTCACCCGCTTCATTGGTAATTTTGCCCGCATAAGGATGGATGGTAATCACATCGCCCATGTTCATTTTAGTGACATCACATTCAATCGGTAACGAGCCGGAGTCTTCGGCCGTATTAAAGAAAATAGGCGCAATTTTGCCACCCAACACCACGCCCCCTTGACGCTTATTGGGCACATAAGGAATATCATCACCAAACCACCACATGACCGAATTCATGGCTGACTTACGTGATGATCCGGTACCCACCACATCACCTACATAAGCAACTGGATGCCCTTTTGCCTTCAACTGATCAATTAAAGCCGGCACATCGTCCATGCGCGCGGCCAACATCTCTTTGGCGTGCAGTGGAATGTCTGGGCGTGACCATGCCGCCGTCGCGGGTGATAAATCATCGGTATTGGTTTCACCATCAACCTTAAACACCGTCACGGTAATTTGTTCAGGCATCTTAGGTTTAGCAGTAAACCATTCACCGGCACACCAGGCATCTACTACTTTTTTAGCATTGGCATTAGTATCAGCTTTTGCAATCACATCATGATAGGCATCATAAACCAACAAGGTTTTAGACAAAGCTGCCACCGAATTATCAACCACCTCAGCTATGGTGCTATCTAACAACTCAATAAGCGGCTGGACATTATATCCACCAAGCATGGTGCCCAATAAAAAAGTCGCATGAGCTGGCGAAATCACTGGCACAGTTACACGCTGATGCGCCACATCGGCTAAAAAACTTGCTTTAACATAGGCCGCTTCATCAACGCCAGGCGGAACACGATGCGTTAACAATTCAAGTAGCGCATCCACATCGCCAGTGTTTGCTTTGATGAGTTCAATTAGCTCTGCGGTTTGTTTTGCGTCTAATGGCAAAGGGGGTACGCCCTCAGCGGCGCGCTCCTGAACATGCTGTTGATAAGCCTCTAACATTCGTTTTCTCCCAATAATCTGCAAGTACACCTAAACGGAGCGAGCTCGGATAGGTGTGACCTAGTCAAGTCACGATAAATAAATTTAATATATAATATCACGATTTAGTCTTCATTTTTTTATCGAACATGCAAGGAATCAACTATGTCCCAAGCTACTCAACCTAATCTCGCCCTATCAGAATTAACCGCCATCTCACCCATTGATGGTCGTTATGGCGCGCGCCTAAATGATTTAAAAGCTATTTTTAGTGAATTTGGCTTAATCAAAAACCGTGTCAGAGTTGAGGTAGCGTGGTTAAAGATGCTTGCTAATCATCCAGCGATTCCAGAAGTGCCCAGCTTAAGCGAATCTGCAAAGGCACATTTAGCGTTATTAGTCAGTGACTTTACCCTTGAGATGGCGCAGCGCGTCAAGGATATTGAGCGCACCACCAACCATGATGTTAAAGCGGTGGAATACCTTATTAAGGAACACATGGCAAGTCACGACGAACTTGCCGCGGTAAGTGAGTTTGTGCATTTTGCTTGTACTTCGGAAGACATTAACAACCTAGCCTATGCGCTGATGCTTAAAGAAGCACGAGAGCAAAATCTTGTGCCCCAGATGCAACAAGTGATTGATGAAATTGCACAACAAGCGATGGCCATGGCGCACATTCCGATGTTATCACGCACCCATGGTCAACCCGCCTCACCCACGACCGTTGGTAAAGAGTTTGCTAACGTGGCCTACCGCCTACAGCGTCAAACCAAACAACTGATGCAAGTACAAATTATGGGCAAAATTAATGGCGCAACTGGCAATTATAACGCGCATCTGTCGGCCTATCCCGACATCAACTGGTATGAACTTAGTGAGCAATTTGTTAATAATCTTGGCTTGGCTTGGAACCCTTACACCATTCAAATTGAACCTCATGACTACATTGCCGAATACTTCCATGCGGTTAGCCGATTTAATACCATTTTGATTGACTTTGATCGTGATGTTTGGGGCTATATTGCGCTGGGCTTTTTCAAACAAAAAACCGTTGCCGGTGAAATTGGCTCATCAACCATGCCTCACAAAGTTAACCCTATTGATTTTGAAAATTCTGAAGGTAACCTAGGCTTAGCCAATGCCATTTTTGAGCATTTAGCGCAGAAACTGCCGATTTCGCGCTGGCAGCGTGACCTAACCGACTCGACGGTGTTGCGTAATTTGGGTGTGGGCGTAGCTCATACCAGTATTGCCATCGCCGCGACCCTTAAAGGCCTAGGTAAACTGGAAGTGAATGAAGCCAAACTGGCCCAAGACCTAGACGAAAACTGGGAAGTCTTAGCGGAAGCCATTCAAACCGTTATGCGCCGCTATGGTATTGAACAGCCTTATGAAAAACTCAAAGAGCTTACTCGCGGACGCCGAGTTAACTCACAAATCATGCAAGAGTTTGTCGATCGCTTGGATCTACCTAGTGACGCCAAAAAAGCCCTGCGTGACATGACCCCTGCCAGCTATATTGGTAATGCGGCTCGCCAAGCGGAGACGATCGAATTAGCCCTTAGCATTTTAAAAGGTCGTTAAGATGATTCATTTTGGCAGCATTGACCAGGCCTGTTTTTTACGCGAATACTGGCAAAAGAAACCCCTGCTGATAAAACAGGCGCTAGCTAATTTTGTCAGCCCAATTGCCCCTGAAGAGTTAGCAGGCCTGGCGCTAGAAGAAGGGATTGAAAGTCGTCTTGTGATTCAACAAGGCGCACAAGATTATCAATTACGCCATGGTCCCTTTACCGATCAGGACTTTATGCAACTGCCGGAAAAAAATTGGACGCTATTGGTCCAAGGCATGGATAAGCTTATTCCTGAAATTCATCAGCTACTGACTGAATTTGATTTTATTCCCCGTTGGCGTCTGGATGACGTAATGATCAGCTATGCCACCGAAGGTGGCAATGTCGGCCCTCATTACGATCACTATGATGTGTTTCTGTTACAAGCTGCCGGTACTCGGCGCTGGCAGATCACCTCACAAGACTGTCACCCTGAAAACTATTTAGCTGATGTAGCCTTGCGCTTAATGCAAGAATTTAAGGTTGAAGATGAATGGGTGTTAGAGCCGGGCGATCTGCTATACCTTCCGCCTAAATGGGGGCATCATGGTGTGGCGCTAGATAATGAATGCATGACCTTTTCTGTCGGCTATAGGAGCTATAAAGCGCAAGAGTTGTGGGATAGTTTTGGTGATTACCTGGCAGAGCAAACTCAAGATTCAACTAAGAGCTTGGCTAACAACCTCGCACAGGGGATTTATCAAGACCCCAACTGGCAAGATACCAAGCCAGGAGAAGCACCTGATAGTGCATGGCAACATGCACAACAACAGCTGCTCGCCTTAGCACAAGATGATCGAGCGATGCAGGCCTGGTTTGGTCGCTTTGCTACACAGCTTGATGAGCAGTCTCATCAACAGCTGCCAGATCCACTCACACCAGAAGAACAGGCCGACATTAATCAATTTCAACAAGCCTTAGCGCAAGCTGAACGTCTTGAACGTGATCCAGTCTGCCGTTTTGCTTATAGTCGCGACCCTGAAACAGGACAGGTCACGCTGTTTATCAATGGCAGTGCTTGGCCTGTAGGTGACGATATTGGTGCTGGCGTCCTCATGGAACTGGCTAATCAACCCTTTTATGCAAACGCACTTCTGTCGCGCTGGGTCAAACAACGTCCAGTCACCCATTTACTCTATGATCTTTGGTGTTTACAATATGTGATTTTTCCAGATCAAGATGAACAAGCAGAGTGTTATGAGGGTGAGGCTTAAAAAGCGATAAAAAAAAGCTATAAAAAAACGCGCTGGTCATAAAGACGCAGCGCGTTAAAGATATGGCGGAGCGGACGGGGCTCGAACCCGCGACCCCCGGCGTGACAGGCCGGTATTCTAACCAACTGAACTACCGCTCCAAATTTTGGTGGGTGCTGAGGGGATCGAACCCCCGACCCTCGCCTTGTAAGGGCGATGCTCTCCCAGCTGAGCTAAGCACCCGAATTTGCAGTTTGAGCTTGCACTCAACACTATAACTTTCACAAGTATTAAGACGTGTCATTGTCTCAATAAAAAAGCTAGCAAAGCTAGCTTTTGATATATGGCGGAGCGGACGGGGCTCGAACCCGCGACCCCCGGCGTGACAGGCCGGTATTCTAACCAACTGAACTACCGCTCCAAATTTTGGTGGGTGCTGAGGGGATCGAACCCCCGACCCTCGCCTTGTAAGGGCGATGCTCTCCCAGCTGAGCTAAGCACCCGTTTTCCGCGTGGTTAGTCGCGATAAACAATGCGCGTATTATAAGGCGCCCGTGGGGATTGTCAACCAATATAAAACTAAATTTAGTAAATTTTTACTTTAGTATTAATGGTGACTCGTCTTAACAGCGGCATCCGTCGTTTCGCTCGCAACGACCGCTTCTGCAGCGACAATAGTATCATCCACAGGCGTCGGTGCATAAGCCAATGACTCAGAGACCACCTCTTCAATCCACTGTACCGATTTAATGCTCAATGCGTCAGTGATTTCAGCTGGGATCTCATCCAAGTCTCGCACATTATCAATTGGTATCAGCACGCGCTTGATTCCGCCTCTTAACGCGGCTAAGAGCTTCTCCTTTAAGCCACCAATAGGTAACACCTCACCACGTAAGGTAATCTCACCCGTCATGGCAATATCAGCGCGCACCGGAATTTGCGTGAGGGCTGAAATAATCGCAGTACACACGGCAATACCGGCACTGGGACCATCTTTTTTAATCGCACCTTCTGGAAAGTGTAAATGCAAATCCTGGGTTTCATAGAAATTTGCCGCCAAACCATAGTCTTTATAACGTGAGCGAATCACACTCATCGCTGCACGCACCGACTCCGTCATCACACTACCCAACTGACCCGTTGTTTCCAACTTGCCTTTGCCGGTCATTGCTGTGGCTTCAATACGCAACAAATCACCACCCACACGCGTCCAAGCCAATCCAGTGACCTGACCAATCCGGTCTTGTTCTGACGCCAAGCCAAAACGGTACTTAGCCACACCCAGATAATCCGCCAGGTTAGCTTTCTCAATGGCAATTTGCGAACATTTTTCAGTCAGAATGGCCTTGACAGCCTTGCGGCAAATCTTGGCAATCGCCCGGTCTAAAGAGCGCACCCCTGCTTCACGTGTATAGGTCTGAATAATCGCTACAACCGCCTCTTCACTAATCGTTAACTCAGTGGACTTTAAACCATGGTCTTTAAGCTGGCGAGGAATAAGGTGATCAATGGCGATGCGAACTTTTTCTAGCTCGGTGTAGCCAGCCAAGTTAATGACCTCCATACGATCCATTAAGGCTTCCGGAATATCCATCGAGTTTGATGTCGCCACAAACAAAACATCTGACAAGTCATAATCGACCTCTAAATAATGATCGTTAAAATGACTGTTTTGCTCTGGGTCAAGTACTTCTAACAATGCACTTGCTGGATCACCGCGCATATCGCGGCTCATCTTATCGACCTCATCTAATAAAAATAGCGGATTTTTGGTTTTTACACTCGCCATTTTTTGAATGATTTTGCCAGGCAAGGCGCCAATGTAGGTACGACGATGGCCACGAATTTCAGCCTCATCACGCACACCGCCCAGCGCGACACGCACATAATCGCGATTAGTCGCTTCTGCAATCGAGCGAGCCAAGGTAGTTTTACCCACACCAGGCGGCCCAACCAGACACAAAATAGGTCCTTTAAGTTTTTTGACTCGTTGCTGTACTGCAAGGTATTCAATAATGCGCTCTTTAACGCGCTCTAAGCCAAAGTGTTGCGCATCAAGGATGTCTTGCGACTTAACAAGGTCTTTGAACACACGACTACGTTTCGACCAAGGTAGGCTAACCAACCAATCTAAATAGTTGCGTATAACATTGGCCTCTGCGGACTGTGCCTGCATTTGGCGCAACTTCTTAAATTCCGTTCTTGCACGCTTAGCAACGGCTTCAGGCATTTTGGCGGCAGCAATTTTTGCTTCCATGCCTGTTTGAGGATCTTCATCATCCTGATTGAGCTCTTTATGAATAGCCTTGAGCTTTTCATTCAAATAATACTCACGCTGAGTACGATCAATTTGCTTTTTAACCCGCATATTGATGCGTTTTTCAGATTCGATAATATCGATCTCTTCTTCGATAAAGCTCAACAGGGCTTCTAAGCGCGCATTGATTGAAATCTGACCAAGCAGCTGCTGCTTTTTTTCAATAGACAAGCTTAGACTTACCGCAATTAAATCAACTAATTTGGCGGCATCTTTTGCTTTTTCAATGCTTTCGCGCACCTCGGCAGGTAGCTTCTTTTTAATTTCCGCTAAATGAAAAAAACGCTCAACCAACACTGCCCTCAGTGGGTTAGTTTCCGTGTCAGGACCTAAATCTACTGGCAATGCTTCAATATCCGCCGCGAGGAACTCACCCTCATTATGCAACTGCTCAAGGCTATAACGCTGCACCCCCTCAACCAGTACTTTAACAGTGCCATCAGGTAATTTAAGCGTTTGAAGGATCGTCGCAAGCGTGCCTACCTCATACAAATCATTACGCGAAGGTTGATCTTGATCTGGATTTTTTTGCGCAATTAAAAATAGTAAACGATCGCGCTTAAGGGCTTCGTACACCGCGTTGATCGATTTTTCACGACCTACAAATAACGGCATTACCGAACCCGGAAACACCACCACATCACGCAATGGCATGATTAACACCCGCTTAGTATCTTTTGATGCAAGCTGCCCCATGCTCAACCCCTTTATTTTTTATTAGCTGTTTTCGCCGCTTCTTCATAAACCATCATCGGCGGCTTTTTACCTTGAACAACAGCCTTGTTCACAACTACTTTCTGCACATCACTCATACCGGGCAACTCGTACATGGTATCCAGCAAGATTTTTTCCATAATTGAACGTAAACCACGGGCACCTGTTTTACGAGTAATCGCTAAATTGGCAATTTCTTGCAAGGCATCTTTGCGAATTTCTAACTCAACACCCTCAAGCGCAAACATCTTTTGAAACTGTTTAACTAACGCATTTTTAGGTTCAGTCAAAATTTGAATCAAGGCTTTTTCATCCAGTTCAGTCAGTGAAGCAATAACCGGAAGGCGCCCCACAAATTCTGGGATCAGGCCGTAACGATTAAGATCTTGAGGCTCAATATTTTCAAACAATTTACTAATCGCGGCTTTTTTGGAAGGATCCTTCACTTCGGCGGCGAAGCCTATTCCCGTGTTTTGTTGCATTCGCTGCTCAATAACACGATCCAGGCCTTCAAACGCACCGCCGACAATAAATAATATTTTCGAGGTATCGACATAAATCATTTCTTGGTTTGGATGCTTACGACCGCCTTGAGGTGGCACAGCCGCTTGTGTGCCTTCGATCAGCTTTAATAACGCTTGTTGCACGCCCTCACCCGACACATCTCGTGTAATGGATGGGTTTTCTGATTTACGGGTAATCTTATCGATTTCATCAATATAGATAATACCGCGTTCTGCTTTTTGTGGATCGTTATCACATCGTTGCAATAACTTTAAAACAATTGACTCAACGTCTTCACCGACATAACCCGCTTCAGTTAGCGTGGTCGCATCAGCAATGGCAAAAGGGACATCTAACAAACGTGCCAAGGTTTGAGCCAATAATGTTTTACCTGAACCCGTTGGCCCAATTAACAGGATATTACTTTTTGATAATTCAACATCATCTTGGGCATGACCATGCTGCAAACGCTTATAATGGTTATAAACAGCTACTGACAGCACCTTCTTAGCATGCTGCTGACCAATAACATAATCATCTAAAATACCACTAATTTCGCGCGGAGTAGGTAACTGCTCTAAATCGAACGTTGCTTCAGCCGGTTCACCAAACTCTTCATGCAAAATATCATTACACAGCTCGACACACTCATCACAAATATAAACAGATGGCCCAGCAATGAGCTTTTTAACTTCATCTTGGCTTTTGCCACAAAAAGAGCAATACAAGGTTTTTTCAGACATAGTTTCTCCTTTGGGCTATTCACCACGTTTGCCAAGAACCTGGTCAATCAAACCATACTCTTTTGCTTTTTCTGCACTCATAAAGTTATCTCGATCTGTATCACGCTCAATCACCTCAAGCGGTTGGCCAGTATTTTCACTCAGTGCCTTGTTAAGTTTATCTTTAATAAACAAAATTTCACGCGCATGAATTTCAAAGTCGCTGGCTTGCCCCTGAAACCCACCCAAAGGTTGGTGAATCATTACACGTGAATTAGGTAAGGCAAAGCGTTTGCCCTTCTCGCCGGCCGCTAATAAAAACGAGCCCATGCTAGCTGCTTGACCTAAACACATCGTAGATACATCCGGCTTAATAAAACGCATCGTGTCATAGATAGCCATCCCAGCCGTCACACTGCCACCGGGTGAATTAATATAAAGATGAATGTCTTTTTCTGGATTTTCAGATTCTAAAAATAACATTTGAGCCACAATTAAGTTAGCCATGTGATCTTCAACGGGTCCGACTAAAAAAATAACCCGCTCTTTAAGCAAACGTGAATAAATATCAAACGCACGTTCACCTCGACTTGTTTGCTCAACGACCATGGGCACCAAGGCATTCATAATATTAGAGTGATCCATTTACCTTCCTTAAAAACTTAAATGATCTGTACGACTTGTGATTTGCAAATTTACTCTATCTTAGCCGCTACAGCTCATAAAAAAAACAGCCCCGGAGTCTTTTGCGCAAAAGAATCACGGGGCTGAATAGAATTCGTCCCCTCCGTAAAACTGGAGGGACGCAATATTACGCTTTTTGACTCACAATCTCATCAAAAGCTTTAGACACCTTGCTAACTTTAGCTTGCCCAAGAATGTGCTTCGCAGCGTTTGACTCAACAATAATCGCCTTCACTTCACTCATACGCTCAGGGTTTTTATCATACCACTCTCTAATTTCAGCGGGGTCTTCATAGGCAGACGCTTGATCAGCAATAAATTCATCCAACTGCTCAGGTGAGGCTTCTATGTTATTCGCTTTCACTAAATCAGCAATAACGAGTCCTAACTTAACACGTCGTTCGGCATCAGGCGTAAACATGTCAGCCGACAAACCAGGCATTTGATCTTTTGGCATACCCTGCTGCTCTAAACGCTGCATGTATTGATCCAACATCGATTGTGCTTCTTGTGCAACCAAGGCTTTAGGAACCGAAAGATCTGTCGCTTTTTCGAGCGCATCAAACGCCGCCTGGCGATTTTTAACATCCAACGTGCGCTTTAACTCACGTTCCATGTTGTCGCGAACTTCAGCGCGTAATGCTTCAACCGTACCCTCTTCAACACCAAAGGCTTTAACAAACTCTTCATCAAGCTCTGGCATTTGTTTGGTTTGTACCGAATGAACCGTAATATCAAACTGTGCCGTTTTGCCTTTTAGATGCTCGGCTGGATAAGCTTCAGGGAAAGTAACATCAATTGTTTTTTGCTCACCTTTTTTCATGCCCAGAACGCCATCTTCAAAACCAGGAATCATTCGACCACTTCCAAGTTCTAACGGAACATTCTCAGCTTTACCACCTTCAAACTCAACGCCATCAACCTTACCAACAAAATCGATAACAACCTGCTCACCTTGTTTCGCTTTTTTAGCGGCACCTGCAGGCTTCCAAGCAGCACGCTGCTCTTGTAAACGTGCAATCATCGCATCAACATCGGCTTCAGTCACTTCGCTCGCCAATTCCTCGATTTCAAGGCCGCTCACATCTGGTAACGTAACTTCTGGAAAAATCTCGAACTTTGCTACAAACTCGATATTACCCTCGTTCATATCAACATTTTCAAATTCAGGGTAACCCGCCACATTGACTGACTGATCTGTCGCTGCTTTAAAGAACGCGTCATATAATGTTTCACCAAGTAACTCTTGGCGTACTTGGCCAGAGTAACGTTTTTTCACCATCGACAACGGCACTTTACCAGGGCGAAAACCATCCATTTTTACAGTACGACGGACTTCGGCAAGGCGTTTTTCCACCTTGGCATCAAAGTCATCCGATGGAAAGGTCACGGTCATTTTGTGCTCAAGGCCTTGTTCAGGTTTTTCGACAGATACTTGCATACTCACTACCAATTGTTGATTTTAAAGTTAAATAAATACATAAAAGTTAAGCGCAAAATTATACAGACACCTTTAAAAACAACAAGTAAAAATTATTATTTGCCGTAAAACCAGGCCTGCTAGGTCAACAATCTTCTGGTGATAAAAAGCAGTCGGTGATTCTAAGGCAAGTATTTTAGCTAATTTCAAAGACGAGTTATTGACAAGGCCAAGCGGCATCCCTATAATTCGCCACACAAACACATGCCAGTGTGGTGAAATTGGTAGACACGCCGGATTCAAAATCCGGTGCCTTTAAAAGCGTGGCGGTTCGAGTCCGCCCACTGGTACCAACATAAGATATTGATTTTGCACGTTATTTAGGTTGTTTGAAGTAGTGCTCAAAAACCTTACAAATAACGCGGTTATTAAGCAAGTGTGCATTCTGTATGCACTGCGTTTTTTACCGCCCCACTTTTGGGAGTGAAAATCATGACTATTTCAAGACGCAAACACGGCAATTCAACCCGCTTTTATGCTCAGAAGCAATATAAAGGCGTTCGGTACTCAAAACTATTCGACACCCAAGAAGATGCGCAAGAATGGCTAGACGATTTAGCCTACCTAGGTGCGACTGATTCAAAAGGCAATCCCACACGCAAAGCCAAAGCCGCGCAATTAATTATTGATGAAATCGACCAAGCCCGGGCTAGAAATGAAACGCCCACGCTTAAAGAGTGCATTCCGTTATACCTGACCGGGTGTGACAACAAAACCACGCTTGAATCAGTACAGCGCATTCAAGCATTCACCGCCCTACTCAATCGCCCGATTAATGAAATCACCCGCTTAGAGTTTGAACTTGAACTAGACCGCATTCAAGACGCTAAAGAATTGAGCGATGCCACGCGCAACCGTTACCAGTCCGCATTAAGTAGCCTGTATAAATTCATCATGCGCCAAAAGGATTTCAAGAAATACAGTTTGATCAATCCCACGCAAGGCGCGCCACGTGGTAAAGAATCAAAAGGCCGACATTTATTTCTTGAAAAGGAACAGCAAATTAAATTGCTTGAAGCTTGCAAGGCCAGTGAATGGAAAGGTTTTTATATTGTTGTTTTTTTACTACTGGCCACCGGAAGCCGTAAGGGTGAAATCACCCGGCTAAGATGGGAAAACGTAGATTTGAAGCAAGGCATTGTTACACTGGTTAAAACTAAAAACGGTTCAGATCATGCCGTGAAGCTTCCACAGAGCGCTATTAAGATGCTCAGAGAATGGAAGTTAAGCCAACCGCTATCTAATTGGGTATTTCAGCACCGAAAAGATCCACGTCGCCCAATGGTGCATATTGAATACCACTGGAACAAGGCCAAGAAGCGCGCTCAGATGCCTAAAGAATTACGTATTCACGATTTACGCCACACAGCGGCAAGCACGATGCTATTAGATGGCTTTTCACTTGAAGAAATCCAAAGCACACTCAATCATAAGACCCTAGCCATGACCTTGCGCTATGCTAAGGCGCTAAATATAAAAACCACCGTTGAAAAACGCGACCTTGATTATCTACAGGGGGCAATGTGATGGAAGAAATGACTTTAGATCAATTAGTAGAAAAGCTTTTGCCATACTATAAAAAAGAAAAAGGCCGGGTTGCTCAGCTGAAAAGACAGATTAGCAACCTCAAGCAAAAAGACGGCTTTATTCACTCACAAGGTTTAACAAAAATTATAACCAAGCCAAGTGATGTTGCTTTATTAATGGAATCCTACTTACCCGACACCCCCGAATGGCTAGGAAACTTTATACACGGCTATTTTAAAGGAAGGATAAAGCTATCGGGCGGACAGAACAGTGTTCAACCCTGGAATAAAGAAACAGATGTTTTAGGGCTTTATTTGCGCCTTTGCCAATTTGATTACAAGAAAAAAGAAATTTATGAGTCATTAGCCAAGCGATTGGGTGCTTGGCCAGGATTCGGACAAGACGAGCACAATGTAGACCTTTCTAAAGGCGCTGAAGCGGTGAGAAAACACATTAACTCAATGAAAAATAAAGAAAAATTATAAAAAGGAAGCTCCCCCTGTAGGCAATCAGCCTTATTTTTATTTCACCCTCACCCATACCATACCCCTGAGCACTAATTTCAAACAACTTGAAAACCACAGGGGGGCTAAAATGCCAAACTTAGAAAATCTAAAACCTATCCAAATTTTTGCCGATGAATACGCGCAACGCTTAGGCGTTAAGCCGCGTTCAATCCGCATGATGATCGACCGCAACCAAGATGAGCTAATCCAAGCTAATGCCGTGTTCAAGACCAAAGGCAAAGCGCGCTTGATTGATGCGCAAGCGTTTATGGCTTGGTATATCCAACACTGAGGGCGCGGCATGATCGAACTAATCAAAACAACAGATGGCCGCATTATTGGCGCGCAAGTTAAAACCCATTTAATCACCCGCCCAAGCGATGAAACCGAAAAGGATTTCATTAAGCGCATGAATGTATTTGCTGAAAACATTTCACGACTAACGGAGGCTAAATAACATGAACTTTTACGAACTAAACCACACACTAGAAATAAATCCCGATGCGCAATCAATTTTTGAGTGGTTGCTCAATCAGCTTGAAGCAAGAGGAACGGTTAGCGCGGTTGAATTTTTTAGTCTGTTATTTAAAAACGGCTTTTCTACTTCTGAAATTACACCGATAGTCTTTGAATTAATTGATGCCGACGTAATCCGAGAAATCCCCATGCTAGGACTTAGACGGGGCGACAACCTATTCCGTTTACGTGCTGAATTAGGGGGTGTGTAATGAACGATTTACTTCCAATGGTTATTTTTAACCGCCTAAAGAACGTGCCCGGCTATGAACAATCCTACTCTAACCTTTTATGGTTTTGCAAGCGACAAGGATTTACAGTGGCACAGGTTCGCAAAATCATATCCAGTGAGCCTGTTATGCACAGTAGAAGCGAGGACTATCAGCTAAGAAGCCGCGTAAATGAAAACGGTGTTGTCTGTGTTTACCTGGAGGAAGCAAAATGAAAAAAGGCCGAAACCTAAGTCCCGACCTCCGCAAGATTTATGATAACACAATAATTTATTTCATAACGATTTCACTTGGTTTACTGATCCCAGTCTTATTTTTGGGGGTGAACTAATGGCTGTTAGCAAAGAA
This sequence comes from Thiomicrospira sp. ALE5, assembly GCF_900112445.1. Taxonomy (GTDB): domain Bacteria; phylum Pseudomonadota; class Gammaproteobacteria; order Thiomicrospirales; family Thiomicrospiraceae; genus Thiomicrospira. The sequence continues at coordinate 398,641 of NZ_FOYY01000003.1, forward strand.
ATAATTGAGCAGACCCAAAAAGCGATAGAAGCCGGATTCAGTTTAACCACGGTTACCGGTAAGCGCCCAACAAAAAAAGACTGGGTGAATAACCCAATGAGATCCGCTGCTTCTTATAATCGCAACCACACCGGGTTCGGTATTATTTGCGGTAAAGAAATAAGCCCGGGTGAATTCATACACCTTATTGATGTTGATGCGCGCAACAAAGGTTTATGCGATGCGTATACAGGTTGGCTAAGGCGTAACTATCCGGAACACGCCAACAGCTTTTTATATCGCGTGGGCTTAGCCCCAAAAGTTGGTATTCCTTTTTTATCAAAAGCGCCAATGAGTAAGCTTAAAAGCAAAGACTTTTACCCGGCAGATGATAAAGACGAAAAAAACCAACTTGAAATTTTAGGCGATGGCCAACAGTTTGTGGCGGCAGGCATTCACCCGGACACTGGCGAGCCTTACGCGTGGACACCAAAGCCAGTGTGGGAGGTGGATTCTTTCGACTTGCCGCTATTTAGCCAAGCAGATGCGTTAAAGATGATCCAAGCGTTTGAGGAATTGGCGGTAGAGCACGGCCTTAACCTCAAAGGCGACGATCTACTGAAAAAAGCAGAGAGCGCCAAGACTGCCCCCGCGCGCATAAGCTTTGGTGCGGGGATTATAGAGAAAATCAAAGAAGCCTATGACACCGTGTCAATAATTGAGGCCAACGGGTACGAATTTAAGGGCATGAGAGGCGATAAGCGCGTTTATCTGCACCCTAACAGCTCAACCAAAGAGCCGGGAATAGTGGTATTTGCTGATGGCCGTTATTACAGCCACCACGCAAGCGACCCGCTAAATGATGGCTTTGCTCATGATGTTGTTGATTTGATTGTTCACTACAGGTTCAACGGCAATTTAAAAGAAGCAATCAAAACATTAGCAAATGAGCTTGATCCCGAGGGGCAAAAAGAGCGCCAACGCCAACATAGAGAAGCAGAAGCACAAAAACTTCTTGATTCTTTGCCGACGGACACCAAAGACGAAAAATCTTATTTGCCGGATTTCAGCCCGCATATTATGCACTTACCCGGCTTGCTTGGTGAAATGCAAGAGTATATCTATGGGCGCATGATCTACCCTTGCCGGGCGATGGCCGCAGTAAGCGCAATGGCTTTTATAGCGCACTATGCGCAAAATAAAGCTTACTTGAACAGCTTACAAGGCAAATTAAGCTTGAACGAGTATTGGCTTGTTATGGCAAAAACGGGCTATGGTAAGGAATCGCTAATTAGCTCATTCACGCACCTAGACGAACTTTTAACAGGCCGCTTTAATCTATCAATCCGCCCGGGTATTCAGCAAGCAACACCCGCAAGCCCGCAAGGATTGCACAAGTTGCTTGAAGCAAACAACGCGCAAACATTCTTTAGTGATGAATTTGCAGAATGGCTAATTCAAGCAAGCAAAGGCGGTGATTCGCACAAGCAAGGCACAATGGGCTATTTAATGCAGATTTACACCAAAGGCTTCAAAAAGGTAAACGTGCCGAATGCGGTAATGAATAAATATGAAGCGGTACAAAATCCCCGCGTCACCATTTTTGCAACCACCACAGGCGAACGATTAACGGAAGCATTAACCGGAAGCCAAGCCGATGCAGGCGGCTATAACCGTTTTATTATGTTTGTGGGCAATCCTGAGCGCATAGAAAAGAGATATAGCGGCTTTAAGTGGCAACCAACGGAATCGCTATTGGTGGGCATAGAGCGCATTTTAAAGATTGCTGATGAGCCTATCCAGTTAAGCGATGAAGCGCGCCAATATTATATTGAGTTTGATTCTCAAACAATCGAGCCGTTAAAGTTTGCTGATCCACACCTAGCCGGGCGGTTGAGCGAGCAGGCGCTAAAGCTTGCCGGATTGATTGCACTGGCCAATAACAGAATGGAGGTTTTAAAAGATGACCTAGTGCAGGCTTATGAGATCCGCTTGAATCTGTATGAGCGCGCAAAGGCTTATATTGACCATGAAGGCGGCTTGGGTGGTGATGATCCAACCGTGCAGGCTTATGATCAAGTTGCAGACCTTTTAACGCGTAAGCGACAAATAAGGCTTTCAGAACTTAAAAAGTTTTCGCGCAAATATAAAAAGCTGAAACTATTTGAGCAAGAGCAGGTTTTAAAGGCATTGCAACGAGATGGATTAGCGCAAGAAGTACGCGTGAAAGGCGGCACAGTGTTAATTCATGTTGATGATATACCCGCAAAATGATAGAGACAAAGGCGTCTCCACCATTGTCTCCACGTCTCCACCATAACGGCCAAATAGGCCGTTTTTTTTTACTTACTAGAGACAGATAGAGACATGATAGAGACAGGTAGTGTCTCCACGATAAACCCCGATAGAATAAGGCTTAGCCATGCTTTGTAGAGACAAATAGACACACACACATATACATATCTTATTTTAGGGGGCTATATGGGGGGGGGTGTGTGTATGTGAAAACGTCTCCACCATCACAGCATGGCTAGATTTTCAGACCAAAAACGCCCCTACCCGCTAAAAAATGCGGGATACATAATCCGATGCGCCCCCTTTATTTATCGACTTCCGCCTATTTGTGTGCAATTTAGTATGCAATTCAAGCTATTTCAGAATATTAAGATATACACATAAGCTATTGATTTTAAAAGAATTTATGCTTGTAAACGCTATTTATTGGCGTATAATTGAGTTAAATAGAAAGCACTTAGGCGCTGATTAGATGGCAAAAGCAACAGAGATACCAAGCAAATTTAAAAACGGTTGGCTAGATCAGCTAGACGGGCGAACTGGTATTGCTCAGATCATGCAACAGCGCTATGAAGAACTCAGCCGGGATCTTGGCGGTATTGACAAACTCAGCTATCAACAGCGGTCATTAATGGAGCGCGCTTTGTGGTTGGAGTATTTTTTGGCGCAACAGGAACAACAGCTTGCGACCGGTCAAGAATTCGACGCCAACCGATGGATTCAAGCCACCAACAGCCTTTTAGGTTTATATGGCCGCTTAGGATTAACACGTGTAAAACACGCGGTTGATATTAGCGATTACATTAAGACTAAGGCGGTGAGCTGATGATTACTATCCGCGACCTAATGAGCGACCCTCAGCTATTCGGTGACACCTTTAGCGGTGACACTTGGAACGCTTGGCGAGCATTATTAAGCGGATTCTATGGCCTACCGTTATCAGACGACGAACTAGACACATTCAAGGCCTTAACAGGCCGCGAGAACGCACCAAACGCCCCACATGACGAACTGTGGCTAGTTGTTGGCAGACGTGGCGGCAAGACAAATATTAGCGCCCTGCTAGCCGTATATGAAGCCGTATTCAATGACCACGCAACCAAGCTTGCACCCGGTGAAGTTGCTACCGTGATGTTAGTGGCGGCAGACCGCAAACAAGCCCGGAGCGCATTCAGATACATTAGCGGCCTGCTCAATGAAAACCCGATGCTTAAAAGCCTTATCGTGAGAGAAGATAAGGAATCAATCGAACTCAGCAACCGATGCGCAATCGAAGTTGGTACAGCGTCATTCAGATCCGTGCGTGGTTACACAATACCGTGCGTTATCGCTGACGAAGTGGCATTTTGGCGCTCAGATGAATCATCTAATCCCGACACCGAGATTTTAAACGCACTTAGACCCGCATTAGCGACCCTTAACGGCAAGATGATTGCGCTATCAAGTCCCTATGCCCGACGCGGTGCATTATGGGATTCATACAAGCGCTATTTCGGCAAAGAAAACAATGAAATCTTAGTCGCCCAAGCACCTAGTCGCACCATGAATCCAAGCTTGCCTGAGAAAGTCGTCACCCAAGCACTAGACCGCGACCCAAGCGCGGCTAAAGCTGAATACTTGGCACAATTTAGAACAGACGTTGAAAGCTTTATTTCACGTGAAAGCGTTGAATCTTGCACCGTGCCAAACCGACGCGAGTTAAAACCGATTAGCGAAATTAAATACGTGGCTTTTACAGATCCAAGCGGTGGATCAAAAGACGCGTGGACACTATCGATTGCACATAAAGAAGATGACATTGTTGTGCTTGATGCGGTGCGCTCAATCAAGCCACCGTTTAGCCCCGCGGCCGTTGTTGAAGAATACGCGGCACTACTCAAGCAATACAAAATTAGTGAAGTCACTGGCGACCGCTATGCCGGTGAATTTCCACGCGAGCTATTTTCTAAGGCCGGCATTCAATACCGCATTAGTGACCGACCAAGAAGCGACCTATACCGCGACACGTTACCGCTTATTAATAGCGGCCGCGTGGAGTTGTTAGACCATGCTGAGATCCTGACCCAATTCACTAGCCTTGAAAGACGGACTAGCCGAAGTGGTAAAGACAGCATAGACCATGCCCCGGGCGCACATGATGACCTTGTGAACTCAGTGGCCGGAGCAGTTATCAGCGCCAATAAGAAAAGTTTTAATCTGATCTTTGAAGCGTTGGAATCTACTAGAAGCGATTTCCTAGACCTTGCCAGCCCTGGCCAGTTGGTAAGCGTGGAAAATGGTTTCTACTGATTGGCTAGCAATCAGAATGAGCCGCGCAAGCACTCATTGCCTTAACTCAGCAACGCGCAACCCGGCACAAGAGAGCCGCGCAAGCACTCTTATATGTGACCAGTTGAGTGAGATTCAAAACTTAACTTTTAACTTATGAGAGAGAAATATCATGACTGATTTAACCGAGATCAAAACCATTGTTGAGCAACGCTCAAACGAAATCGCAACCCGCCTTAATCAAACTGAACAGATGTTTGAAATGCTAGATAGAAAGCTGATTGAGGTTGAGCTTGCACAGAAAAACCAATTCGTTCGCGGTGACGTTGATCGCTATGAAGCGAAACAAGATCCTGACCTGCATAAGTTTTTGCAGAAAGGCCTAATGCCTGAGATTGAGCGCAAAGAATTGAGCGTCACCAGTGACGGGCAAGGCGTTTCAGTACGTTCGCAATGGGCTGACCGGATTTTTAAACAGATCCGCGAAACTAACCCAATGCGCCAATTAGCAAGCACCATGACCACGGCAAGCGACAGCTTGGAAGTATTGGTTGATCGTGGCGAGCCGCTATCAGATTGGATTGGCGAACTTGATCCACGCGCTAAGACTGACGCGAGCTTCTTAACACGTCACAAAATCACCGTGCATGAGCATTACGCCAACCCGGAAGTCACCTTGCAGATGCTTGAAGATTCGAGCTTCAATGTTGAGCAGTGGTTACAGAGCAAGTTAGCCAGTCGCTTTAATCGCCAAGAAGAAGCAGCATTCTTGCTTGGTGATGGCTTAGGCCAACCGCGTGGGCTTTTGACCTACAACAGCGTGGCTAATGATGACTTCACTTGGGGCGCTGATCCTGATCAATATCAGATCGGTTCAATCTATAGCGGTGCAGATGCTGACATCACCGACCCTGATGCGCTAATTGATATGGTTGATTCATTGAAATCAGCTTATCTGAACGGTGCGTCATGGTTGATGACGCGTGCAATGAAGTCAAAGATCCGCAAGTTGAAAGACAGCCAAGATCGCTATTTGTTCGAGCCTGCTATCACAGCCGGAGCGCCTGATCGCCTTTTAGGTTATCCGGTGTTTATCGCTGAGGATATGCCAGGCCTGGCCGCTGATGAAGTGGGCGCGGTGTTCGGTGATTTCAACGAAGCGTATACCGTGGTTGATCGCTTGGGCGTTACCGTTCAGCGTGATTCATTCACCAAGCCGGGTTGGGTTAAGTATTACGCCCGTAAGCGCTTAGGCGGTGCCGTAACTAACCCGGAAGCGGTGAAGTTTTTGGTATTGGGTTCAAAACCTGTGTAATTGCTAGCGATAGCAAGTCCCCTGAGCCACGCAGGGGCGGTATAACCGCATAACGTGGCAGAGGTTTTAGCCGTGAGTCACCTCGTTCCAAAGCAACCGCGGCAGCTAATGGCAACACTCCTTTGTGCATTAGCAACCAAGCGCCCGAAAGGGCGTTTTTTATAAGGTTAGAGGATTGTCACTAATGAGAGAATTCACCTGTAAAGAAATTGGCGCTCAGCTTGGCATATCACCGGATCGAGTACGACAGATTCAAAACGAAGCTATCTTGAAATGCAAAATCTATTGCCAACAGCGTGGGCTAGAATTAAGTGATATTTTGGCAGTCAAAAACCCTCAAAATGACCTAAAAAGGTATGCACTTGGTGTGCACCCCGATTCATAACCCATTGATTTTATTACCCCTCAAAAATGCACACTTGGCCAACGTGGTATGCACTTGGTGTGCACTCTTTTTAAAATAAATCCTATGCGACCCCTTGCAACGTGGGCATTCTTGGTTTAATATGCGCCTACTTCAAGCAACAATGGTTGCCAAATAAGTGCGATTCAAAATCCGGTGCCTTTAAAAGCGTGGCGGTTCGAGTCCGCCCACTGGTACCAACTACAAGTTCCGTATAGCTTCCAAATATACGACCGTAGCTCAGTTGGTTAGAGCGCACCCCTGATAAGGGTGAGGTCGGTGGTTCGAATCCACTCGGTCGTACCAATAAAATCAAAACTTATCATTGACTCCAAGATTTTAGCCGATGCCACCCTTTGCTTGCGGCTGTAAGCGGAACTCTAAGCCGAGCGCATTGATGACTTTATAGACGGTTTCAAATCGTGGATGCTTGCCTTCGCCGAATGACTTATACAGGCTTTCGCGGCCCAATCCGGTGCGATGACTTATTTCCGTCATACCTTTGGAACGTGCGACCACGCCCAACGCATAGATAAAAAACTCAGGATCATTTTCTTCTAGGCAGGCTTCGAGATAAGCCATAACATTCTCTTCAGTGTTCAGGTAATCCGCTGAATCATAGGGTACAGATTCAAGTTTTTTCATTTAACCAGCTCCTTAGTGTTTGTATATCATTGGGTTGCTTTGGTTTATCACCCGCCAACATGAGCAAGATTATTTTGTCACCTTCATGTGTACAGTAAACGCGCCAGCCCTTGCCTACATCAATTCGCAACTCATAAAGTTGGGCATCTAGCTGCTTGTAATCTCACGCATTGCCTTGGGCTAATCGGTCTAATCGCATGGTAATTCTCGCTTTGGCGCGGTCAGGGATAAGATGACCATAATGTTTTTCAATCATCTTGGTGGACTTGTGACCTGCCATGCGCGCCACTTGAAGCAGGTTCTCGGTTTGTAGCAATGTGCTGATCCAGTGGTGACGCAGTTAATAAAAATCTAAATCATCCGGCAGGCCTAAATCCTAGACTCAGCCTGTTTAGGATAAGCCTGTTTAGTTGCACTAGATATCTGCTATATAGTATTTCACTGCTCAAAATACTCGTTACATCATGATAAGGTAAGATGAGTAAATGCAACCTCGATTCGATTTGCATCACTAAGATATTACGAGACCAATTATTTTCAATCGCTTTTTGCGCGTACCAAAGTCAGTTTTCAGGGGCTTTAAGCTTATCCAGCAACTGCAGGCCTTCTTCAAATAGTGATAATTGAAAAAGAATCAAACCTAAGTTGTGCCTTGCTAAAATCTTTTAGGTTATTCGTTAGAGTAAATTTCACATTGGCCGCTACAGCAAGATCAATCAAGAAGTTATCCCCTACGTCTTTTAAATTGGGGCGCCAAATGTAATGAATCGACACCCATTAAATCCGGCATATTATTTTACTCGTATTAGGTTCAAGTGATGGGTAATGTAACGAATCAGCGGATAAAATCCTAGCAGGAGCCTAGGATTTAGCGACAGGTTTTGTCGGGTTAAAAAGAGGTTAATTTAAACCCAATTCTCAAGCTTTAAACCATCGACTCTGACGAACTCTTTTGTATTATTGCTCACTAGGGTTGCACCTATAGTGCGTGCGTGCGCGGCAATCCACAAATCATTATTACCAATCGGCGTGCCTTTACTCGTCAAATCAGCACGAATTTCCGCATAGGTTTTTGCGACCTCTTGTTGCATCGCCAATACAGGAATATAACGAGATAAATCATCAATAATCTGCAACTGCCTTATTGCATTCTGACTGCGTAACGCGCCATATTCCAATTCGCCAAAGGTAATCATAGACATCGCTACATCCCCTATCTGCATTTGCTCAAATTTCGCCCGCACGCTTGCCGGTTTGTTTTTTATGATATAAATGCAGATATTGGTGTCTAGCATATACATAGCTACAAGGCCTCACGCTCTTGCGGCAATTCATCGCCACGACCATTCGCCATAAAATCATCCGACACACCATCAAACAAATCAAAAACCTCACCGAGGTTTTTAGGTTTAGGCTTTAACACCACTTCATCACCACGTTTAAAAATTTCGACAGTGGTCACGTCAAAACGAAACTCTTTCGGAATGCGTACCGCTTGGCTATTGCCGGATTGAAAAATTTTTGCTTCCATTTTTGCCCCCATTTATATATACATAAAAGTATATACAAAAACCGTACATACGACTAGGCCTATTTGGATTTTTACTCACTAAAATGCTAGACGGCTCTGATATCAAAATCCAGAACAAACAAGCACCTTGGACTGAGACTTGCCACGCCTTTCACCAGCTCGTCAATTGACTCAAAGTGGGTTTCAATCAAACCAATTTTCTATTTTCAAATGCGGTATCGCTTGATAATCGATGACGTTTCTTGTTACAAGTGTTAGACCGTTGACGATGGCAATAGCGGCAATTTGACTATCGACAAAACTGAGCGTGATGCCTGTTTTAGATTAGACAATACCTGCTGATTGGCTGAGGTTTAACGGCTTCGGATAATACATTCATATCCAGCAAATAACTCGCCTCTACCATGAAAACTCCCGCCCCTTGTCCTCGGTGCGAACCGGCTCAAAACCTTCATCAACCATGTTAGCTTGATTGTTTGTACGCCATTGTTCAAGCGCATTCATAAAACCATCCCTGTTCTTATCAAACGGTTCAAGCACGGCGCAGGGCTTACCATGTTTAGTAATCGCAATGGGTTTAGCTGGATCATCACACACGAGCTATAGACCGCAATCAAACAAACCACGCCTTTAGCATCCAGGTTGAGATAAATCACTCCTGCAGCCGTCGTGCATTAACCACCAATCGCGTATTGCGTGTGTTGACGTGGGCAGAATGACCTTCTGGTCGATCAAAGCGATCTGCCGATGCACGCAAAATACCGCCATAACGACGCGCTTCACGCATAATCTCGTTCGGTGTTGTTGCGCGTTCGGCAAAATAAAAGGTCGTGGTTAACAAATCCACAAACACATAAATCTGATCGCGTGCAGCCTCTTCGCCAAGCACCAGAATCCCCATCTGTCCCACCTCACCGGTTTTCACCTCGAGCGTTTGGGGCGCTAGGATTAACTGCTGCCGTAAATGAGTTAAGGTACCGCTTTCAATCACAAACTGATAAGTCGCATCGCTATGCGCTTTGGCAACAGGCAAAACGAATAACGTTATCCAACTCACCAAAACAACACTCGACATTAACTTTAGTAGATTTCTCACGACACGGTCCTCGGTAGGTTTAGTATTTTTTTAATCATAACACTAGCATCAATGCGCAACATCTCTATAATTTGTAAAAAAAATTAACTCGTATTCAAGCATAAGGAACTTACACACATCATGACTCAGACAGCTGGCTCTCTTACCTTGCGTGTTCAACAGATTGTTGAAGCAAAATGGTTTGGTAACTTTATCATTGGGGTCATCCTATTTAATGCGGCGATTTTAGGCATTCAAACCTCTAAAAGTCTCTCAAATGACGTGATTAATGCCCTCGATTGGTTAGACACCTTGTGTTTATCCATTTTTGTGGTCGAAATCCTGATGAAACTCTTTGTCTATCGCTTGCAGTTTTTCCGTAACGGTTGGAATAATTTTGACTTTATTATTGTTGGCATCGCATTAATACCAGGTTCTGGCAGCCTAGAAGTGCTCCGTGCATTACGTATTCTGCGTCTATTGCGTTTAGTCAACGCCGTGCCCAGTATGCGTCGCGTCGTCAGTGGTATGTTACGCGCTATCCCTGGTGCGGTATCGGTAGCAGGCCTTCTGGCGATTCTGTTCTATATTGGCGCGGTCATGAGTACTAATCTATTTGGTGAGTCCTTCCCTGAGTGGTTTGGTACCATGGGTGCGAGTATGTATACGCTCTTTCAGATTATGACGTTTGAATCTTGGTCGATGGGGATTGTCCGCCCCGTGATGGAAGTCTATCCACAATCCTGGTTATTCTTTATTCCATTTATTATCGTCACATCTTTTACGGTGCTAAACCTATTTATCGGGATTATCATTGATGCGATGAATGAGGCGAAAGAAGAGGAAACGCATGCCGAGGAACATAACCGGCAGAATTACGAAAATATTAACTATATTCGTGCGGAGATGGATGAACTTAAACAGCAAATCAAAACGCTGGTTGAAGCCCAGAATAAAAAATAATAATTGAAATTGAGATCGCCACGCTTCGCTCGCAATGCCCGTTAAAGGGAAATGTCAACATTTAGCCCACATTTTCCCGATATAGTTTTCGCTTTTGTGCGACAAGTTATACGCGATTCTTAATATCTTTCGTGCCAATATGAGCAAGCACTCCACATAAGGGCGCCCTTGTTCTCGCAGCTGCTGATAATACGCTTTGAACTCTGCATTATTTTGTTTTGCGCCCCAAGCCGCTTGATACAACCGCTTTCTCAAATAAGCATTACCACGCTTGCTCAGTCGCGAACGTCCTTGCCAGCTTCCACTTTGTTTGATACCGATATCAAGCCCAACAAAAGCGACCCAAGACTTGACGCTACCGACCCCATCCTGCATAAATACATCCAGCAATCCCGCTAAGTATGGACTAACACCCGGGATCGATTGGAAGCGTTTTTGCCGTTCTGAGCTCAGGCTTTTATGCATATACTCCGTTAAGCTTTTTTCACTCGCTTGCTTCACTTTTGACAGCTCAAAAGCTTGGCGTTTTAAAGTTAATAACCATTCATCTTCAAGCACACCGATCTTGGCCAAGGCTTCTTCATGATCGCTGATCGCACTTTTGAGTTGTTGAATCGACTGCTCCATCTGTTTGAGCAATCCAACTTTATGGCGGATTTCAACCCACTTTGCATCCTTATGCCAACGTGCTGGTAAGTCACGCTCTGTCAGTGCCATGGTCGCTAAACGATAGGCATCGACCTTATCCGTTTTTGTTTTACGTATGCCGGCTTTGGCATGTTTGCTCGATAGCAATGGATTGATTAACCGTAAATCCAAATTGTGTTTTGACAACTCAACCGCCATTAACCAATGGTAATGCCCCGTTGATTCCATAATAATCTTGTGGCAGTAATGATGTTTTACTAGCCATTCAACAAACTCACGGATGGGTTCGGCGTCGTTGTGGATCTCAATTGTTATATCGCTTTGTTCAGTTAAGCAGCAGATATCTAACTTTGCTTTAGAAACATCAATCCCAATCGCTTTGGCGTGCGCCAATGAGCTAAAAAATTTTGATTTCAGTGACATAGTAGTATACCTTTATTGCGTTGGAGTGCTGGTTCCCTTACCTTGTCATATCCGTTAAAGAGGCTTTGACCTCACCCGTTTAAAGAGGTTTAGGGCGCCGGAGTGAGGAGAGACTTTCGCATCGCGAGTGGCTCTGAGCCATTGACAACTTAGTCTCTCCTCCTCACTCCAGCATACTCATTTAAGGCATATCTTTTCTAGTGTTTCCTTTATATGACTGGAATGACACCTTGTAAGACTTTAGTGACGTCATCGCGAGGCCGTAGGCCGAAGCGATCTCAATTTAAAACCAACTCTATTAAACCCAGCCCTTGTGAGCAAGATAAGCTTCATAATTATCATTAAAGTCTTCAATGCCATCAGCAGACATCGCCCACAAACGCTTGGCAAGTGAGGAAACGAACTCGCGATCATGGCTAACAAAAATCACTGTACCGGGATACTCTTCTAATGCCATATTGAGCGACTCGATCGACTCCATATCCATGTGGTTGGTCGGCTCGTCCATTAACAACACATTGGGTTTTTCCATCATCAGCTTACCAAAGAGCATCCGCCCTTTTTCACCACCCGATAACACCTTAACCGACTTATCAATGTCTTTTTGCGAGAATAGCATCCGACCCAATATAGCGCGCACGGCTTGTTCGTCATCGGTCGGCTTTTTCCATTGGCTCATCCAATCAAAGAGGCTCATATCAATTGCAAACTCATGGGCATGGTCTTGCGCATAATAGCCAATACTGGCATTTTCCGCCCACTTAACCTGACCTGCATCTAATTCAATATCGCCAACCAGTGCGCGTAACAAGGTGGTTTTACCTATCCCGTTCGGGCCGATAATCGCAATCTTCTCACCGGCCTCAACCAACGCACTAAAACGCTTAAACACCGGCGCTTTGTCAAAGGTTTTGCTGATGTTTTCTGCTTCTACAGCTAAACGGAATAATTTTTTCTCTTGTTCAAAACGAATAAACGGATTCATACGGCTAGAAGGTTTAACTTCGGCCAGTTCGATTTTATCAATCTGCTTGGCGCGCGAAGTTGCTTGCTTGGCTTTGGAGGCATTCGCCGAGAACCGACTCACAAAGGTTTTTAGCTCGGCAATTTGGGCTTTCTTCTTGGCATTATCAGACAGCAATTGCTCACGTGCCTGGGTCGAGGCCAACATGTATTCGTCATAATTGCCCGGGTAAATCCGAATTTCACCATAATCGACATCGGCCATATGAGTACACACACTATTTAAAAAATGACGATCATGGGAAATAATAATCATCGTACTGTTACGGGCATTTAAGATGTTTTCTAGCCAGCGAATGGTGTTGATATCCAGGTTGTTGGTCGGCTCGTCCAGCAACAAAATATCGGGATTAGAAAAAAGTGCCTGCGCTAATAACACGCGCAATTTCCAGCCGGGAGCGACTTCGGACATCGGGCCATAATGCATTTCGACCGGAATTTCCAAACCCAACAACAACTCACCGGCACGGGCATCGGCGGTGTAGCCGTCCATTTCGCCAAAGGCGACTTCTAGCTCAGCCACTTTCAAACCGTCTTCTTCCGACATCTCAGCTAGACCATAAATGCGGTCACGTTCTTTCTTGATCTCCCAAAGTTCCGCGTGCCCCATAATCACGGTATCGATGACGCTAAAACTTTCATAAGCGAATTGATCCTGACGCAGTTTACCCAGACGTTCGTTCGGGTCGAGCATCACTTGACCAGCGGTGGGTTCAAGATCGCCACCGAGGATTTTCATAAAAGTCGATTTGCCGCAGCCGTTGGCGCCGATTAAACCGTAACGGTTACCGCCGCCGAACTTGATCGAGATGTTTTCAAAAAGCGGCTTTTCGCCAAACTGCATGGTGATATTCGCGGTAGAGATCAAAACACTGTTCCTGTTAAATCAAAAATAAACGCGCATTCTACTCTTTTTAAGCACCCAGTGCGAACCCGCGCATCATTACATACTAAACAACAGGCTAAAAAGACGCTAAAAAGGTTTTAGTACCACCATCACCAATAGACCGAAGGTCAAAAATAACGGGATTTCGTTAGCCCAGCGATAATAGATACCCGAATGGTCTAAATGCCCTGCCTGCATTTCCAGCACCCTTTTGCGCGCCCAAAAATGATAGGCAATTAATAAAGCCACCAATAACAATTTGACATGCAACCATCCGCCACTAAAACCAAACCCTAGCCACAACCACACTCCCGTAATAACCGTTAACACCATCATAATGGTCATAAAATTCCACAGCTTACGGCCCATAATAGCCAAACGTGTCACTTGCTGGCCAGCCACCTGACCATCGACAAAGTGCACAAAAATTCGTGGTAAATAAAAAATACCTGCCATCCATGACATCATAAATAATAAATGAAACACTTTTAACCATAAATACCCGCTGTCCCACATACGCGATCCTTTTTGATAATTCACCCATAAAGGGTTATGATAAAAAGTTATATTTTAGCCTAAAACCAAAGGAACCCCATGAAAGTTGCTGCTGACCATGTTGTACAAATTGAATACACCTTGACCAATGCCGAAGGCGACGTGTTAGACCAGTCTAATGGTCAACCGCTTGCCTATCTGCATGGTCACCATAATTTAATTCCCGGCCTAGAAGCTGAATTGGCCGATAAGGAGGTGGGGGCTAAATTTAACGCCACCATTGCTGCTGCAGAGGCTTATGGCGAAATCGAACCCATGCTGATTCAACAAGTGCCACGTGATTTGTTTGAAGGCGTCGATAATATTGAAGTGGGGATGCGTTTTGAAGCGCAATCTGACCAAGGTATGCAGTCGGTAGTGATCAAAGCCATTGACGGCGACATGATCATGGTTGATGCCAACCACCCGCTGGCGGGCCAAGATCTCACTTTTGATATTGAAATCATGAACATTCGCACCGCCACTGCTGAAGAATTAGATCATGGGCATGCACACGGTGATGGCGGCGTACAACACTAATCTTTAATGGAGTTTGTCCCATGCGTCTGCGTAATATGCGTTTAAGTCTTGCTGCGGCAGGACTGATAGGATTAACCGGTCTGGTTGGCCTTAACCCACTTACAATCAGTGAGAGTCAAGCCTGCACCCGCGTGGTCTATCAAGGCCCCGATAACACCATTATTACCGGGCGCACGATGGACTTCTCCATTGACATCCCGGCCAATCTTTGGGCCTTTCCTCGCGGTATGACACGACACGGCGAAGTGGGGCCTAATTCTATCTCTTGGACATCACGCTATGGCAGTATTGCCGCGAGCTCTTGGGATATTGCCACACCGGATGGCATGAATGAAAAAGGGTTAGTGGCTAATCTGCTCTGGCTAGTTGATTCAGAATACCCAGTATTTAACCCTAAAGGTGATAAGCCCGGCTTAACGATTGCAGCTTGGGCACAGTATGCACTGGATAACTTTGCTACCGTGGCTGAAGCGGTCACTGAACTCGGCAAAGAAGAGTTTGTTATTGTGACCGATTTTATTCCCGGCACTGACAAATTCACTACGGTACATTTATCCTTGTCGGACGCCACAGGCGACAGCGCCATTTTTGAATATGTGGGCGGCGAGTTAGTGATTCATCATGATCGCACTTATCAAGTCATGACCAATGATCCGGTATATGAACAGCAGCTCGCTATTCAAGGCTACTGGGACACTATTCCGGGTACGATTATGCTGCCGGGCTCTAACCGTGCGGCTGATCGTTTTGTACGTGCCGCTTACTACATCAACGCGATTCCTCAAACGACCGATACGCAAACAGCCATCGCCAGTGTATTTAGTGTTATTCGCAATGTATCCGTACCCTATGGTATTTCCACACCCAATCAGCCTCATATTTCTAACACCCGTTGGCGCTCCGTTTCCGACCAACGCAACAAAGTCTATTACTTTGAAAACGTGCTTACTCCTTCGGTGTTATGGGTAGATTTAAAACAAATGGATTTAAGTGAGGGCGCGCCAGTTAAAAAGCTAACGCTGGATCACGGCCCCTTTGTAAGTGGTAAAGCTAACGACTTGTTTGAAGAAACCGAGCCTTTTAAGTTCCAAGGGCTTGATTAGCCCTATTTCTTTTTTAACTCGTTTAAGCAAACAGATAATGCCTCTCGCCAGGATGGAATGTTCAAGCTAAAATCAGCTTTGATTTTAGCATTACTCATTGAACTGTCATTCGGACGCCTTGCTGCAGTTGGGTAGTCTTTAGTTGTAACCGGGTTGACATGGCAATTAACCCCACCTATCTCAAAGATAGTAGTAGCAAAGTTATACCAAGAGCAAACGCCCTCGTCACAGTAATGATAAATTGACATATCGGACACAGTCTTCACCTTGTTCGCTACAACACATTGGCGACCCGCAATAGCAGCCATGATAGCCTTGGCTAAATTAGAAGCATAAGTGGGACTGCCAAATTGATCGCAAACAACATTTAGGCTATTGCCTTCTGCACCGCGGCGTAGCATGGTTTTTACAAAGTTATTGCCGAACTCCGAATAGAGCCAACTAGTACGAATAATTACGCCCTTAGCATTAACACTCAAGCAGGCCTGCTCAGCTTTAAGCTTGGTTGCGCCATAAATGCCTAGTGGTGCAACCGGATCTGTTTCGATATAAGGACGATGCTGCTGTCCATCAAATACATAATCTGTACTGATGTGAATCAGAACACTATCGTTTGTCTTGGCCGTTTCAGCCAATTGTTTAACCGCAAGATGGTTAATTTGATCAGCGAGTTCAGGTTCGGACTCGGCATTGTCGACCGCCGTGTAAGCCGCGCAGTTGATTATGAAATCGAATCGTTTGTCTGCAAAAAAACTGGGGATTGAATGCGGATGAGCGAAATCGAGAGTCTCCCGACCCACAAAAGTGAAGTCATAGACGGTTTGAGAGATTGCTTCGCTTCGCTCGCAATGACATGAGTCTGGCTTGTTATAGCTTCGTTTGACCCATTTTTGAAGTGCTTGCCCCAACTGACTCGTTTTACCAATAACTAAGACACGTTTAGTCAAACAAACCACCCATCGCATCAAGCTCGGCTAAAGTCGGATGTTGCTGATCTTTGGCCGATAGCAAATAGGAGCAAGCTAATTTGGGCCAGTTTATGGCTAAACACGGATCGTCATAGGCCAAGCCGGCATCGGCTTCAGGGTGATAATAACCATCCACCTGATAAAACACTTTGGCCGCTCCACTTAATACTAAATAGCCATGCGCCAGGCCTGGTGGTATATAGAGGGTTTGTGGTTGGTCAGCAGTGAGTCTGAGCGCAAGATGTTGGCCAAAGGTTTGACTTGAGCGGCGCAAATCAACCATGACATCAAAAATTTCACCCTCTAATACCTGCAACAACTTGGCTTGTGCATAAGGCGCACGTTGAAAATGCAAGCCACGCAACGCGCCCTGTTTAGAACTGACAAGATTATGCTGACAAAAATCCACCTTCTGTCCAAGCGCCTCGGTTAACCAGGCCTGGCGAAATGTTTCACAGAAATCACCACGCTCGTCTGAATGCTTTAGCGCGTCAAACAATAAAATATCAGCAATATTGAAGGTTTGAGGGCTTGTCATGGCAAAGAGTTTCCCAATATTGATTGGTTGGGCTTTAATAATGGAGCGAAGTTTAGGATATAAAAAAACCCGAACTATGTCGGGTTTTTTAAGAATAATGGCGGTGGACTAGGGATTCGAACCCCAGGTAGGCTATTAACCTACAACGGTTTTCAAGACCGCCGCCTTAAACCACTCAGCCAGTCCACCTTTGTTATGTGGGCGTATTATAGAGCAAAAAAATGACTTTGCAACACCCGTCCGCTTTTTTTGCGAGTTTTTATATATGCGTGAGTCCGCCCATATAAGACTGCAGCGCGGCTGGAATGGCAATACGCCCATCGGCTTGTTGGTGGTTTTCTAAAACCGCTAATAACGTGCGCCCAACCGCTAAACCTGAACCATTAAGACTATGCAAGAGTTGCGGCTTATCTTGGTCTTCTCGATAACGCGCCATCATGCGACGCGTTTGAAAATCCTCAAAATTCGAACAAGACGAAATTTCTCGATAGGCCTGCTGCCCTGGCAACCATACTTCTAAATCGTAGGTTTTCGCCGCTGAAAAGCCCATGTCACCGGCACACAACAACACTTTGCGATAAGGCAATTCCAAGGCTTCTAAAATTGAGGCGGCATGTTCAGTCAAGGCCTCTAGCGCCATATAGGAATCGTTTGGATGAACCAGCTGCACCAGCTCAACCTTTTCAAACTGATGCTGTCGAATTAAACCCTTCACATCCCGGCCATAAGAACCGGCCTCAGAGCGAAAACACGGCGTATGACCCACAAATTTTAACGGCAAGTTTGCTGCATCGACAATTTCACCGCGCACCAGATTAGTAATCGGCACTTCAGCAGTCGGGATTAGATACAAATCACGGTCACTGGTATCATGTTCAGCATCTTTTTCTATTTTGTATAGATCCTTGGCAAACTTAGGCAGCTGCCCGGTACCAAACAAACTATCTTGATTAACCAGATAGGGAACATAGACTTCTTCATAACCATGAATGTGGCTATGGGTATCTAACATGAATTGCGTTAAAGCACGCTGCAGACGTGCCATCGGCCCTTTTAACACCGCAAAACGCCCGGCACTAATTTTGGTGGCGGCATCATTGTCATACCAGCCGCGTTGCTCGGCAATTGCAACATGATCCAATGGGGAAAAATCAAATTCACGCGGCGTCCCCCAGCGTGACACTTCGATATTACCTGACTCGTCCAGGCCTGCTGGCACCGAATCATGGGGTAAATTTGGAATAGACAATAACAGCTGTTCTAGTTGCTGTTGCACTGAATCTAATGCCTGTTTATTACGTTCAAGCTGTGCGCCTAAATCGTCAACCGAGGCGAGTAAGGGAGCGATGTCTTCGCCGCGCGCTTTGGCCTGACCAATAGACTTAGCACTTTGGTTACGCTGGGCTTGCAAGGTTTCTGTTTGCGTTTGCAATTGTTTGCGTTGTGCTTCAAGGGTTTGAAATTGTGCATAATCAAACGAGAAATTGCGTTTGGCCAGGCCAGCTAGGACCTCATCCATATCATTACGAAGTTGTTTGGTATCTAACATACTACTCTCTGTATTACCTGTGTTATAAAACTAAAAATTGTTTAGCCACCCAAAAACCGATCAATACCGCCAGGATACTCAATAACACACTGGCAAGGATATTAAGCACGGCCTTTAACCACTCACCGAGCTGAATAAACTGCAGGGTTTCATAAGAAAAAGTGGCAAAGGTGGTAAATGAACCTAAAAATCCGACAATTAAAAACGCTTTCCACTCCGCCGATACCGCCCACTTATCTAACAATAGCAGGGTTAATAGGCCGACAAAAAATGAACCGGTGACATTGACACCGAGCGTACCCCAGGCAAAATCCCGTCCCAACCACTCATAAGTGGCATGCGACATCGCAAAGCGCGCCATACCGCCGAGTGCACTTCCGACCGCAATCGCTACCCAAAACATCAAGGTCATTACTCCCCCCTATCACACCGT
Source organism: Thiomicrospira sp. ALE5 (assembly GCF_900112445.1). Classification (GTDB taxonomy): domain Bacteria; phylum Pseudomonadota; class Gammaproteobacteria; order Thiomicrospirales; family Thiomicrospiraceae; genus Thiomicrospira. The sequence goes on from NZ_FOYY01000003.1 coordinate 417,760, forward strand.
CGCTGTATTGGCGATTGTCGATTTAATTCTGCTAACTCTGCCATTTTGGCGTTGATTTTAATTTCTAAGCCACGTTCTACCGGTTGATAAAACGCTTGCTCTGACATGGCATCCGGAAAGTAGCACTCACCAGCGGCAAAAGCATCTGTTTCATCATGGGCATAGCGATAACCTTCGCCATAGTCCAACTGCTTCATGAGTTCGGTTGGCGCATTTCGTAAGTGCTTGGGCACGGGCAGATGCCCAGTGTCTCTAGCACAGCTTAATGCTTGTTTATAGGCCACATAGACCGCGTTGGATTTGGGCGCAACCGCTAAATACGCCGCTGCTTGTGCCAGTGCTAAGTCCCCTTCTGGCGAACCTAATCGTTCATAGGCCTGCGCGGCATCAATCGCCGTCGCTAGCGCACGTGGATCGGCATTGCCTATTTCTTCTGATGCCATGCGAATTAACCGCCGTGCCAAATAACGGGGGTCAGCCCCACCAGCTAGCATACGCGTCAGCCAGTACAAAGCAGCTTGCGGGTCAGAGCCGCGTACCGATTTATGCAGTGCCGATATTTGATCATAAAAGGCATCACCTTGCTTATCAAATCCTGCTAAACCACGCGCTATTACTTTGCGACAAATATCAGCCTTAATCACCAGGCCTGCTGGCGAATCTACTGCAAAATCAATTACTTGCTCTAAGCTATTCAATAAACGCCGCGCATCACCATCAGCAGCATTTAGCAGCCAGGTTTGAGCGTCATCTTCAAGTAGAATGTTTTGGCCCAACTCGGTAGCCAATACAGCAACAGCCCGTTCAAGCAAGGGGTGTAAATCGACCTGTGTCAGCGCTTCTAGCACATAAACACGTGCCCGTGATAACAAAGCGCGATTTAATTCAAATGACGGATTTTCGGTGGTGGCGCCAATAAAAATAATCGTGCCATCTTCTACATAAGGCAAAAACGCATCTTGTTGCGCCTTGTTAAAACGATGAACTTCATCGACAAACAATAGCGCCGATTGGCCGGTCAGCTCTCGCTCAGCTTGCGCCTGCTCCACCGCTTTGCGGACTTCTTTAACCCCATCCAATACCGCTGACAAAGCCAAAAATAGTCGTTGCGATTGCTGAGCAATCAAACGCGCCAATGATGTTTTACCCGTTCCCGGCGGCCCCCAAAAAATCATTGAATGCAAATGCTGTTGCGCTAAAGCACGTTCGATAGCGCGACCCGGTGCCACTAAGTGCGTTTGCCCGACAAAGTCAGCTAAACGCTGAGGACGTAGCCGTTCAGCAAGCGGTTGATAAGCAGGCCTGCTTGCAAACAGCGACACGCTTAAAACTCACCAAAGTAGTCGACATTACCATCAAGTTGGAGTTCAAAGTGTTCATGAGCAATCGGCTGGTTTTGTTGAATATTGCTAAAGGTCACCTTGGTCACCTCATCAGGGCCTTGATACATCCAGACAGCCTTAATTTGGTCATCTTTAAGCCCCACTTCAATACTCTGGAAAAAAGTCGCGCTTCGCGGTCTTAGGTTATACCAGGTTAATCCCTGTCGCTCACCCGCATTAATAATCCGGTAGGTTTGCTCTATAGGTTCTTCAAACAATAACCATGCAAGTGGAATATCACCTTGAATCTCACTCACTCTTTGTACAGTCACCTGCGCTAGTTCTGGTTCGTAGACCCACAAATGACGGCCATCAACTAGAATTTGCTGCGGGTCTGGGCGCGTATAGTTCCAACGCATCATACCTGGGCGAGCTAAATAGAACTCCCCAAACGCACGATTAACCCGAAAAAATTGTTCCTCAGGCTGCTCTTGCACAAATTCTGCCTGAAAAGTAACCACCTTATCAATCGTTTGTTGAAGCGGGTGCGTTGTTTGTGCCAGCACCAGGCCTGGTATTAGGCTGATCGTAAATAACAGTCCACGCATAGTGGGTAAAAATCTCATAGTATTCCTTAACATTTGATAACTAGCGCTCAATTTAGATTATCGATCCGGCTTAGGCGCAAGCACTTCCCTAACACCGTTGGCCTGCATACTGGATACAACACCCGCTGCTTCCATAGCCTCAACAATGCGCGCCGCACGGTTATAGCCAATTTTAAAACGACGTTGCACCATTGAAATGCTCACTCGTCCACCTTCAACCACAAACGCAACGACTTGATCATACAATGGATCAGACTCGGCGTCATCGGCATCAACGCCCCCTGCTGCTGCACTATTCGCATTTTCATGATCATGGGTAATTTCCGGCAAATATTGTGGCTCTCCTTGCTGCTTAATAAAGTCCACCACGCGGTGCACCTCATCATCCGAAACAAACGCACCATGTACCCGAATCGGGGATCCGCTACCGGGTGGCAAATAGAGCATATCACCCATCCCTAACAAGTTTTCAGCACCCATCTGGTCTAGTATCGTTCTCGAGTCAATTTTAGACGACACCTGAAAAGAGATACGTGTTGGGACATTGGCTTTAATCAAACCCGTAATCACATTAACAGACGGACGTTGCGTAGCCAGCACTAAATGGATGCCCGATGCCCGCGCCTTTTGCGCCAAACGCGCAATGAGCTCTTCTACTTTTTTACCCACTACCATAATCATATCGGCAAATTCATCGATGATGACGACAATAAAAGGTAACGGCGTTAGCGTAGGAGGCTCGTCCGCAATCGCCATTCCATGATTAGCCGCTTGTTCAAACAGTGGATCGACTATTGGCGTACCGGCATCAATGGCTGCTTGGACTTTTTCGTTAAAGCCAGCAATGTTACGCACGCCCATTTTGGCCATCAATTGATAACGACGATCCATCTCAAACACACACCACCGCAGTGCATTTGCCGCATCACTCATGTCAGTAACCACCGGGGTTAGTAGGTGAGGGATATCGCCATAAATTGACAACTCCAACATTTTGGGATCAATCATGATGAATTTAATTTGGTCTGGGCGCCCTTTTAACAACATACTGATGATCATGCTATTAACCCCAACCGATTTACCCGAACCGGTCGTACCCGCCACTAAGACATGGGGCATTTTAGCCAGGTTGGCGACAACCGGTTGACCTTCAATATCCTTACCCAAACCTAAGGTTAACAACGCCTCACTGTGCTGAAATGCGTCAGACTGAAGCACATCCTTAAAACTCACAATTTCACGATTGTCGTTAGGGATTTCAATACCCACAAACGGTTTACCCGGTATCACATCAACCACGCGCACCGACTGAACTGACATCGCCCGCGCCAAATCCTTGGCAAGATTGTTAATTTGATTTACTTTGACACCGGGTGCCGGCATCAGCTCAAAGCGTGTGACGACAGGCCCTGGTAACACGGCTTCAACACTGGCTGTTACACCAAACTCAAGTAGACGTGTTTCCAGCAACTTTGACAGCTCCAAAAGTTGTTCAGACGTATAGCGATCTTTATAAACCTTGGGAGGGTCAAGCAATTCAACACCGGGGATCTGATAGTTCAGATCACCCGGCTTAGGGCTAGCAGCCGCAACTTGTCTTAGACTAGGTGTGGGTTTTACTGCTAAATCCGTAACATCACCTAAGGATGGCGATGCACTGGTTATAGTGTTGTTAGGTTGACTATGCTGATCCGCTACAAGCCTTACTTTTGGCGTTTTTAGTTGTTCCGTAACAACTGAAGCTGAATCTGTTTGTTTACCAAATAATTTAGGCGACTTAAGGCCTTTTGCCACATCTTTTAGATTGGCAAAATCAAATCCTTTTGTGCTCTTTTCTGTTGCTGCCTCGTCAGTGCTCTGCATATCAATATTTTTTATCGTCGGCGTTCTACGCTGTGATGTATCCTGGGTTTCACTTGCAGTTGCAGGTTGAACCTTGCGCCCCGCCACCGTCTCTTTTAAGGCATATAACCTTTCCAGTCCTTTATTTCTAATAGATTGCCAAGGAATTCTTTTTTGTTGAGTCAGCCCATAATGTAGCAAGCCTGATAAACGGGGTTTCATCCAAGCGACTGTTTGCCAAAAACCATCACCCGTCTGTTCAAAAATGGATAGCCATGAGCGGGCAAGCGTCAGACTCAAGCCGACTGCCATGAGGGTGATTAAAATTAACGTTGTGGCCAGTAAATCAAATTGGGCTACTAAAAAACGGCTTAACTCAAACCCGACGACACCACCTGAATAAAACGGTAAGGTGACCCAGGTTTGATCCGGATTAACAAACAAGCTAGCAAAGGATGCACCACCGACTACAATTAACGCGACACCGACTAAACTTAACGCAATACGCGCAATATCGAACTCTTCATTCCGCCGATTCCTTAAGGCTAACCAACTAATCACTAATAAACCAAACGACCAAGCAAACGCAAATACACCAAATACATAGAATAGCATTGAAGACAGCCAGGCACCGGTTGCACCGCCATAGTTTGCAACCACATCAGTTTGACCTGCCTGTTGGAAACCTAAGTCATCTGGGTGATAGCTATAAAGCACTAACAACAGAAACAGTGCCAGTGCAAAACCTGCTATAAAGATAATGTCTTTTAACATCCAATGAGAAGGTGAACCTTGCTGGGTAGTATGGTCTGATGATGAAGACGAGGCTATTTGTTTAAAGTCCAATGCATTTCCTATGAAAAGTTGCTAGAGTGATACTCTTACAAACCGTGCCAAACCCAAATAATATTAAGGAATGTCACTGTTAAACGTTACTTAAAAACTGTTAAAATTTTAACATAAGCTTGTTAGATAATAAGACCTAAACTTGTTCAGGATACTAATTGAAAGGAAAAATCATGACCACTAAACATTGCAAACTGTTAATTCTTGGTTCTGGCCCCGCCGGTTATTCAGCAGCCGTGTATGCTGCGCGAGCTAACCTCAACCCTGTTATCGTAACAGGCTTACAACAAGGGGGCCAACTTACCACAACAACAGAAGTTGACAACTGGCCAGGTGATCCGGAGGGCTTAACAGGCCCAGACTTAATGGTACGCATGCAACAACACGCTGAACGTTTTGGTACTGAAATCCTATTTGATCATATTCACACTGCAGACTTATCACAGCGTCCATTTAAGTTAACTGGCGATAGCGGTGAATACACGTGTGATGCGTTGATTATTGCAACGGGTGCGTCCGCAAAATATCTAGGGTTGGACTCAGAAAAAGCATTTATGGGCAAAGGCGTATCGGCTTGTGCAACCTGTGATGGTTTTTTCTATCGTAATCAAAAAGTCGCCGTGGTCGGTGGGGGTAATACGGCTGTAGAAGAAGCCTTGTACTTGTCCAATATTGCGTCTGAGGTCACGGTTATTCACCGTCGTGACAAATTTAGCAGTGAAAAAATACTTTCTGATCAACTAATCAAAAAATCCCAAGAAGGCAATATAAAAATTATTTATAATCATGTGGTGGATGAGGTATTAGGCGACAAAATGGGCGTAACCGGTTTACGAGTTCGTGAACGTGACGGCGACAAAACACAGGATTTAGAGCTAGCAGGTATTTTTATTGCTATAGGCCATACACCCAACACCAGTATCTTTGCAGACCAACTTGAAATGGTGAATGGTTACATTAAGGTTAAAAGCGGTTTAGATGGCAATGCAACAGCGACCTCCGTGCCTGGTGTTTTTGCAGCTGGCGATGTGATGGATCAAGTCTATAAGCAAGCCATCACCTCTGCGGGCGCGGGTTGCATGGCAGCGCTAGACGTTGAAAAATACTTAGAATCTCTCGAAAAGTGAATCACTTCTTACATAGTTAGATAGGACTCCCTATGCAGCATCAAAACAACAACGATATTCTTACCAAACTGATTGCTGCACTACCCGAGGTTAAAGGTTACCTTAGCGAACTAGATAACCAAGACCTCTGGTGGACTACCGTCGCTATGGTAGGCAAAATTAACAACCAAAACATTGACCCGCAGCTTTTGGTATCTATAGTTGAAACTCAAGAAGAGTTTCAACGGCTGCGTGACAAAATGATGTCTGCGCTTATTGAACGTTATGAAAGTCAGGCCAAGTCTGATTTACAACTCAAAACACAGGCCATCATTGACATCATTAATCGCAATCTTTTTGAACGAACGGCTGACGTAGGGTTTTTAACCGAAGACCAGTCAATCAAAGACTTTTTGTCCATCGCCTCCCCCGATGAAACACAAAAACACGCCATTCATAAACGTCTTGCCGAATACGTTGCCAAGTATACTGTTTACGATGACATTGCGTTAATTAAGCCAAATTTTACCCTTGCTTACAGTTTAGAGCAGGCCGATACAACTTTTCATTTTAACGATGCTTTTTTACAAGATAGGCGGCTGCAACAGGGACAGTTCGTGGAATACTTTGGCCCCTGTTCTTTCTATAAGCCAAACACACATCACCTGCTCTACGTGAAAGCAATTATTCAAGATAATGACCTCCTGGGTTACTTGATGCTTAATTTCAACTTTTATGATGAAATGCAAGGCATATTTGACACCTTAAATATGGGCAGCTCGGCCTATAAAATGAGATTAACCGACCAGCACGGAACAACACTGGCCAGTAATAACAGCGGCGCTTACCCTGTGTTAAAAACTCAGGGCAAACCCAAATCAACAAAAAACCCTCTTATCCAACAATCGTCTTTAGTTTTAGCACGCGAAACTAAGGGTTATGAAGGATTCAAAGGGTTGCCTTGGTTGGGAGAGGCATCGCTTGATGTTAAGGCCGCTATTCACAACCATCAAAGTTCAGCCATTCAAGATGAATGTAACGAACAAATTGATGAGCAAAGTCCCCTGTTTCTGCACGAACTTACGCAAACGAATTTAATGGTCAAAAACCTGCTGTTAATCGTTATCCTTAACGGCAAAATAAATTCGTTAAAACGCGAGGTCTCTGCTTTTTTACCGGTTTTAGAAAGTTTTCAAGAAATCAGTCAAACTATCTCTGACACATTTAATCGCTTTATCAATCATTTACATAATGTTATTTTGAATATCGTCACCACCAAGCTCGAGAATAGCGCATTACTTTCTGCTGAAATAATGGATCGCAATCTCTATGAGCGCGCCAATGATGTGCGCTGGTGGTCACTTGATGAGCAACTCATTGCTTGCTTGCGTGCAACCCTTCACAACTCGAATGAGTTTGTAAATCTGCAAGTAAAAGCCCAACAAACGCTAACAAAAATTAATAGTTTGTATACTGTTTATACCAACCTTATTTTGATTGATAATGACCACAATATTATCGCAGTATCAAATCCATCTGAATCTCACTGGGTTGGATCAAAGTACCAGCACAAGCATGATCTCGAAGAGTGTTTCAAAATCACCAGTTCTCAAGCTTATAAGGTATCTGACTTTAGCTGTTCTCCATATTATGACAATAAACCCACTTATATCTATTATGCACCGGTTAAAGAATCTAAAACTAACCAGAATCTTGGCGCGATTGCAATCGTATTCGACAGTGAGCCTCAATTTAAAGCCATACTGGATGATTTTGCGCCCGACTTCATGAGAGATTCATTAGCGGCCGCAAGTTTCAGTGCTTTTATAGACAGTAAAGGACATGTTATTTCGTCAAATACGAATAACGTCCAAGCAGGTCAAAAGCTTAAATTACCTGAAAAATTAACCAAATTTACGGCAGGTGAACACGGTATCGTTGAGGTATTGATTAATGACACCCTTTACCTATGCTATTTTTTCATGAGCAAAGGTTATCGAGAATTTAAAAACGAGGATGGATATAGTAATCATGTCATTGCGCTTGCAGGCATTCGTAAATAGATTACGCATGCCCTATTGATTGATAACCTAACTTGCAACAATTAGTGCTCTCGGGTTGCCACAAATTTTAGCTTAGGCCAGCGCTCTTCCATTAATTGCAGATTAACCCGAGTCGGTGCAATATAGACTAGTTGTTCGGCGGCATCATAAGCGACGTTATCACTTACCTTATCAAGAAACTTGGTAATCTCGTTTTTATCACCTATGATCCAGCGCGCAGTAGCGACATTGACGGGTTCAAACTGGCATGCCACCTTATACTCATCAGCTAATCGTTGTGCCACGACTTCAAACTGGAGCACACCCACCGCACCTAAAATTAAATCATTATTGTTGATGGGGCGATAGAGTTGCGTGGCACCCTCTTCAGACAACTGCGTTAAACCCTTTTGCAAGGCCTTCATTTTCATCGGATCCTTTAGGCGTGCGCGACGGAATAACTCTGGCGCAAAGTTTGGGATGCCAGTAAATTTTAAAATTTCGCCTTCGGTAAAGGTATCACCAATCTTAATTGTGCCGTGGTTATGTAAGCCAATAATATCACCCGGATAGGCCTCTTGTGCTTGCTCACGTTTATTGGCTAAGAAAGTAATCGCTTTGGAAATTTTAACGTCCTTACCAATCCGCACGTGTTTGAGTTTTTTGCCTGCTTCATACTTACCGGATACGATGCGCATAAATGCAACACGATCTCGGTGTGCGGGATCCATGTTGGCTTGAATTTTAAATACAAAACCGGTCATTTTGTCTTCGTCTGCTTTAACAAATCGGTCTTCCGTTTCACGACCTTTGGGCGGCGGTGCATATAAAGCAAAACCGTCGAGCAACTCTTGTAGTCCAAAGTTATTGACCGCCGAGCCAAAAAATACCGGCGTCAGTTTACCTGCTAAAAAACGTTCTAAGTCAAACTCATGACTGGCACCCCGAACAAGCTCTATTTCATCACGCAACTCATCGGCCATATCGCCAATTAATTCATCCAGTCTTGGATTATCTAAACCTTTAATTAACTCACCTTCACCAGCTCGCTGACCATCGGCCTGTGCAAACAAGCGAATGGAATCGTCATACAAATGGTAAATACCTTTAAAACGCTTACCCATCCCTATCGGCCAAGTCATTGGGGCGCATTCGATTTTCAAAACGTCTTCCACCTCATCCAACAACTCAATAGGTTCTTTACCTTCGCGATCGAGTTTATTGATGAAGGTTAAGATAGGGGTATCACGTAAGCGGCAAACCTCCATCAGCTTAATCGTACGATCTTCGACACCTTTAGCCACATCAATCACCATCAGTGCCGAATCCACTGCAGTCAGTACACGGTAGGTATCTTCAGAAAAGTCTTCATGCCCTGGTGTATCTAGCAGGTTCATCATGGCATCTTTATAAGGGAACTGCATTACGGATGAAGCAACTGAAATACCACGCTCTTGTTCCATTTTCATCCAATCAGATGTCGCACCCCGTTCAGTTTTACGACTTTTAACCGCACCGGCCATCTGGATCGCACCACCGTATAGCAATAGCTTCTCGGTTACTGTGGTTTTACCCGCATCGGGGTGAGAAATGATTGCAAAGGTGCGACGACGAGTGGTTTCTAATATCATTGACATGACTTCAATCTACTACTAAATATACAGTTGAAAATAAAACAGCAGTCTCAAAATGATTTGAGACTGCTGCTAAAAACATTAAGCAAGGTAACTATTCGGGCGTTTTGCGTTTTGCTTCTTGTGCTAAAAAGTCCTTGTAGAGTTCATCTTCCGACAAGTCTTCCGCATTGCCCTCTTTTTTAACCGGTGGCATTAAGTCCTGTTTTGAAACGCCCAACAACAAGGCGGTATTGCCGGCAACATAGATCGAGGAATAGGTACCGACTATGACACCAATAATTAACGCCGTTGCGAAACCATGGATAATTTCACCACCCAGCATAAAAAGGGTAAGCAATACCAACAAGGTCGTTAAGGACGTCATAATAGTACGAGGTAACATATCGTTGAGCGCTTTGTTGGTAACCTCTGCGGCTGTGCCCGTTCGCACAGTTCTAAAGTTTTCCCTTATTCGGTCAAACACCACGATGGTATCATTAAGGGAGTAGCCTATTATGGCCAAAATAGCGGCCAGTACCGTTAAATCAAACTGTATCTGTGTCCAAGCAAATATACCTAATGTAATAACGACATCATGAACTAAGGCAGCAATAGCCCCGACAGAGAATCGATACTCGAAACGCAACGCGACATAAATTAAGATACCAAACAGGGCATAAAGTACTGCCAATGCACCATCTGTAGTTAGCTCTTCACCAACTTGAGGCCCAACAAACTCAACACGACGCATATCAATAACCTGATCCGTGGCAGCTTGCAGCGCAGTAATGACTTCATTGCTTAGTGTTGCTGATGCCATATCATCACGTGGCGCAATCCTGATCAATACTTCTCGGGATGAACCAAAATGCTGTACTTGTGCCTCATCATAGCCTGCCGCGACTAGGTGACTACGAATTTCGGTTAAATCCGCTCCCTGCGGGTATGTCAGCTCAATGATCGTACCACCGGTAAAATCCACACCCAGGTTAAGCCCCTTGTACCACAGACCAAACACCGATGCGATAATAAACAGAATGGATAATAGAACCGCCGGACGGCGCACCTTCATAAAATCTATTTTGCCAAAATCTAGCGGCGCAACACTGGCATCCATCTGACTATCTTGCGTTGACTCACTTGATAAACCCGCTGTACGCTTAAGGGGTGCTACGTTTAATTGCTTACTCATGCTTCACTCCTAAATCCACAGCTTGGTAACACGTTTGTTGCCATAACGCCAGTTTACTAAAGCCCGTGTTAATAAGATGGCAGTAAACATAGAGGTTGCGACACCAATCGTAAGGGTAATCGCAAACCCTTTGATTGGCCCGGTACCAAAACTAAACAACACAATGGCCGCGATCAATGTGGTGATATTGGCATCCGCAATGGTGACAAAGGCTTTTTCATAACCCGCATGAATGGCCGTTTGAATCGAACTTTTCTTCATTTCCTCACGTATTCGCTCAAATATCAAGACGTTGGCATCCACCGCCATCCCGACCGTTAATACAATCCCTGCGATACCTGGTAGTGTAAGAGTTGCCTGTAGTAAAGATAATACTGCAACAATCACAACCAAGTTTACAGTTAGTGCCACATTGGCAATCATCCCAAAGGCCTTATAACGCCATGCCATAACGATAAGCACCAAAATAAAGCCCACAATCACCGACATCAAACCTTGATTGATGTTGTCCTGACCTAGGCTGGGCCCTACTGTTCGTTCTTCAACAATTTCCATCGGTGCCGCCAAAGCGCCAGCACGAAGTAACAACGCTAGGTTTTGCGCTTCTTGCGAACTTGATAAACCAGTGATTTGGAAGCGATTTGCAAACTGATCACGAATAACCGCGGCGTTGATAACATCGCGCGTAACAGTTCGCTCACGTATTTCTTCGCCATCTCGCTCAATTGTTTCAACACGGCTTTCAATAAAAACCACCGCCATGCGATTACCAATGTTATCGCGTGTCGTCGCTAACATTCTGCGACCACCAGCACCATCAAGCGTTACACTCACTTGTGGTGAACCTTGTTGGGCATCGATCCCAGACTGGGCGTTAATGACACTTTCACCGGTCACAATAACATTACGTTGCAGCAGAATAGGGCGTCCATCACGGAAATTAAATAACTGTGTATTCGGTGGCACGGCACCCGTGCGTTCAGCACGCTCCGCATCGCCGCGCTCGTCCACTAAGCGGAACTCTAGCGTCGCCGTCGCACCCAGGATTTCTTTAGCACGCGCGGTATCCTGCACACCGGGTAACTGCACCACTATCCGGCGCTCACCCTGTTGCTGAATGACCGGTTCTGCCACGCCCAATTCGTTAATACGATTACGCAAGGTTGTGATGTTTTGTTGCAATGCAAAACGCTTCGTCTCAGCAATGACGCTGTCTGCCAAACGCATTTCAACCATAGCCTCGCCCTCTTCATCAAGCGCACGGGTTTGTAATTCCCCTCCCATCTCACGATTGATAATTACAAGCCCCTGGTCACGCGCTTCAGACGAACGGAAAATAACCCGTAGTGTTTCATCTTGATATTCAACTGTTTGATAACGTACACGTTCATCCCTTAGCAGATTACGCACCTCATCATCAAAACGTCGATAGGCGTTGGCAACAGCCGCATCCATATCAACATCCATTAAAAAGTGCACACCGCCACGCAAGTCGAGTCCAAGGTACATTGGCTGGCCACCCAACGCCCGCAACCAACTGGGTGTCGCTGGGGCAAGGTTCAAAGCGACAATAGCTTGACGACCAAATAACTCCCGCATCAAATCACTTGCTTGCAACTGTGTATCAACATCATCAAAACGAATCAGATATTGATTACCATCAAAGTTCAACTGCTTTGAAACCAGGCCTGCTTGAGCAAGACGCTGTTCAATCTGCTCAGTCGTATTGGCATTAAATTGGTCAGCTTGCACAGACGAAATCTGGACAGAAGGATCGTCACCATACATATTTGGCATTGCATAGGTCAGACCCACTACAATGACGGCAATAACTAGCAGATATTTCCAAGCCGGAAAACGATTTGAGATGATCTGACGTTGCGATTCAAACATAAAACAAGCCTTTAGCTAAATTGGGCTATAGAAAGTGGGCTACTCATAATATTTCCGCGATGAAAAAAGGGGCCAATGCCCCTTTCATCAACCAAGTCACATTACTTGGTTTCTTTATTTTCAGTAGCGGCTGACTCAGCGGTATCGTCCGTTTTGTCGTCCGATTTGCTCTCTGTTTTGGAATCGGTATCAGCAGATTTACCGCCAACACCCGCTGTTTTTAAGGTGCCTTTTGGCAATAGACGTGCAATATTTTGACGGTCTAGTTTAACAATAACGTTCGGCGCAATTTCAAGTTCACAAAAAGCGTCATCCAAGTCACGAATCTTCCCGCCAATACCACCATAGGTAATAACTTCGTCGCCTTTTTGAACTTCGCTCACTAGTTTACGGTGTTCTTTAACCTTTTTCTGTTGTGGGCGAATCAACAAGAAATAGAAGATCACAAACAACAAAATTAACGGAATAAGGCCTTCCCAGCCTGCTCCACCCGAACCGCCGCCATCAGCCAATGCACTGCTAATAAAAAAATCCATGCCCTACTCCTTAAAATTCAAAAATAAACAATCGCCGTATTTTGGCACAACTTACCCTAAAAATCAGCTTTTTTAACCCTATTTAACTGGCTCGCGTTACAAGGGCGGTACTTCAAGACCACGCGCCATATAGAAGTCCACTACAAATTGCTCAAAACGCTGTTCTGCAATTGATTGGCGAATGTCGCGCATCAGCGTCTGATAATAATGTAAATTGTGAATCGTATTGAGCCGTGCGCCCTGAATTTCGCCACATTTATCTAAATGATGCAAATAGGCGCGGGTATAGTTTTTACAGGTATAACAATCGCATTGAGCGTCAATCGGCTCAAGGCTGGTTTTATTCACGGCATTACGAATTTTAACTACGCCGCTGTGGGTAAACAAAAAGCCATTGCGTGCATTGCGCGTAGGAATCACGCAATCAAACATATCAATGCCCCGACGCACTGCCTCGACAATATCTTCAGGCTTGCCGACACCCATTAAATAACGGGGTTTGTCTTTTGGCAATAATGGCTCAGTCGCATCCAGCACGCGCTTCATGTCTTCTTTCGGTTCACCCACCGACAAACCGCCAATCGCATAACCATCAAAACCAATTTGTTGTAATTTTTCAGCCGATTCTTTTCTTAAATCAGCACACATACCACCCTGCACTATGCCAAATAAGGCCGATGGATTATCACCATGGGCATCTTTAGAACGCTGCGCCCAACGTAACGATAACCGCATAGATACATCCGCTTCAATATGACTAGCAGGATAAGGGGTACATTCATCAAAAATCATCACAATATCCGAACCCAAATCGCGCTGAATTTGCATTGATTCTTCCGGGCCCATAAATATTTTGGAACCATTAACTGGGTTCGCGAAGGTGACGCCTTCTTCGGTAATCTTGCGCATCTTACCCAAGCTAAACACCTGAAAACCGCCAGAATCGGTCAAAATTGGCCCTTGCCAATGCATAAAATCATGCAAATCGCCGTGCAATTTAATAATCTCGGTACCTGGTCTGATCGCCAAATGAAAGGTATTACCCAGAATAATCTGCGCGCCGGTATCCGTAATCTCTTCTGGTGTCATACCCTTGACCGAACCATAGGTACCAACCGGCATAAAGGCAGGCGTTTCAACCGTCCCGCGCGCAAACTTTAGTCGTCCACGCCGCGCACGACCATCCTGCTTGTCTAATTCAAATTTCATTTAAACCTTATTCCTGACTAGATTATTCAATGCGCTTACACCTATGTGCCCCGACTCCTTCGGCTTTTTGCTGCGCAAAAGAGGCGTCGCTGGAGCACATAGGCTCCGCTTCAACGGCGTAAAACTTGATAAATTCATTCTTCTCTGCTGAGCGCTTTGTTAAACACCAACATCGCATCACCATAACTAAAAAAACGATAACGCTGTTCAACGGCATGACGATAGGCCGCCATGGTTTGTTGATAACCAGCCAAAGCGCTCACTAACATAATCAGTGTTGATTCAGGTAGATGAAAATTGGTTAACAGCACATCCACCTGCTGAAATTGATAGCCCGGGCTAATAAAAATATCGGTATCGCCGGTATAAGGTTGAAGTTGGCCATTTTTAGACGCCGATTCCAAACACCGCACCGAGGTCGTCCCTACCGCAATCACGCGCCCACCCTTGGCTCGTGCGGCCTTCACCTGTTCGACCAGACCTGGTTGCACTTCTAACCACTCCGAGTGCATAGTATGCTGGCTAATGTCATCAACTTGTACAGGCTTGAAGGTGCCCGCGCCGACGTGCAACGTCACAAAACCTATGCCCGCCCCTTTAGCCTTGATTGCGGCAAGTATGGCTTCATCAAAATGCAAACCCGCTGTGGGCGCGGCAACCGCGCCAGGCCTGGCGGCATAGACGGTTTGATAACGGTTTTTATCAGTGTCAGTATCCGGCCGTTCAATATAAGGCGGCAGTGGCATGTGGCCATGCGCTTCGACCCATTCAAGTGGTGTTTTCGCAGGATCAAACGCCACTAAAAACAACGCCCCTTCGCGCCCCACTACCTCGACTTCAAACGCATTTTCTATCCACAACTTTGCACCCGCTTTAGGCGACTTAGATGAGCGAATATGACACAAAGCCTGGGTATCGTTAATGATGCGCTCAATAAGCAACTCAATTTGCCCGCCGGTCGCTTTTTGACCAAACAGCCGTGCCGGAATGACTTTAGTGTTATTGAAGACTAAAAGGTCATGCGGCTCAATAAAATCAAGAATATCAACAAACTGCTTATCCTGAAGCCTATCACCTTCTAGCACCAATAATCGACTAGCATGACGTTCAGCTGTTGGCTGCTGTGCGATCAATTCATCGGGCAATTCAAAATAAAAATCTTGGCGTTTCAATGACAGTACCTTCAACAAGGGTTACTAATAAAATCGCGCTATTTTGACCGATTTAGCGTTAAAAAACCAGCCAATAAAAAAGCCAGAGATAGATCTCTGGCTTACCAACAACAAAATCAAGTCTAAAATTAGAGGTTTAGAATTGTTCTGTTTAATTCCTGCGATGTTGAAATGACCTGCGCACTGGCCTGATAGGTGCGTTGTAACTGAATCATTTTTACCAGCTCACCAGCCACATCCACGTTGGAAAATTCAAGTGCACCCGCTCTAACATTACCAACCGTACCGGTTCCAGCACGCGAGATTTGCACTGGCCCCGAAGCAAAGGATTCGGCATACATTTGACCGCCGAGTTTTTCAAGCGAGTTTAAATCATTAAAATTACCCAAGGCGAGTTGAGCAACCGCCACATTTCGACCGTTTGAGTAACGTGCTTCAATCGTACCATTTGAATCGATAGATACTCCCACCAAATCACCGATTCTAAAACCATTCTGTGTAACACCACGCAGTAAGTTATCACCCGCAAACTGGGTCATATCATTAAAATTGACGCTGATTTGAAAGTTTTCAGGCGTACCTACAATCTCTCCTCCCAAAGGATCGGTTGCACCATTTAGCGGATTAATTAAAAAATTTAAAGTGGGCTGACCCTGAACGGCTGCCCAACCAGCGGTTAATGCTAAATCACGCGTGTCAACCGGTGTATCCTCATCAAACACAGCAACACCTGCTGCTGTTGCAGGGTCGTCTCCTGCAGCATAATCAACAGGTTGATACGCGCCTAAATATTGACCATTCGTATCAAAACGTAGCTCATAGACTTGGCCATTAAAGCCGCCTACACCTAAGGGATCGCCATTGGTAGAGGCCAGTTCACCTGTTAAATTTCCATCTCGATCAGCAACTGTGTATTGAACAAGCCACGAAGTGTATTTTTGTCCTTCCGAATTAGGTACGCCATTCACTTCTTCAGGCACAACATCACGTTTAAAAAAATTGGCCTGAAGAACATGCTCTCCACCTAAACTATCAAATATAGTCGTTGGGTAAGTAAAATCTGGAAAGCCTTGGTACGAACCATCCGGACCTGTGGGATTTAGCAGGCGTTGCAAGTTATTTGTTGCACCTACGGAATGGTCATCATCATCATCGTCAATTGATTGAAGATTTTGATCAACATTACGAAGTGACTGACCATTAAGGTTAATATTGTAGGTCATTTCATCCGTTGCTCTTGGTGTTCTATTGAGATCGGCCAAGTTGATTGGATTTAACGCAGTTTCAAATACTGGATTGGTTTCAGTGGACAAAGCTTGGTTAAGGTTAAAACCAAGTAAATTGTTACCGGTTTGATCAGTTACAAAGCCATCTTTATCAAGTTTAAATGAACCATTTCTCGTATATAAGTTATTGTATTGGCCACTGCTATCTTCCAAAATAAAGAAACCTTCCCCATCCACAGCCAGGTCTAATTCCCTACCCGTTGCCGTAATGGTGCCTTGACCAAAATCTTGCACAATTCTATTAACCAACACCCCATTGCCAGGTGAGTTTTGCGCTCCTGAAAACAAATCAGCAAATTCAGCACGCGAGGTCTTAAAACCAACTGTCTGTGAGTTGGCCAAATTATTAGAAACAACTGACAAACCTTGCGACATGGCATTGATACCACTCAAAGCATTGAAATAATAAACCGCCATTATACTTCTCCTCTAAACGAATTCTTTGGCTAACCGCCTTAGCCACCAATTTCACGAACGGCCTTCATAGATACCCTTTCACCCGTCGATAGGGTTAACAACATATCGCCGTCGGGTTCAACACTAACGGACTGAACCTGCGTACCTAACACCGTTTTAACCGGCTGAATCTCGCCATCACCATCAAAACCAAATGCCACAACACGGTAATTATTACTGGGTGCCATGCTGCCGTTATTGTCAAGACCATCCCAACTAAACCCTGTTTCACCACTATTCAATAACCCAGGGTAATCTAGCTGTCGAACCACACCGCGATTATCTGTAATCACAATCTGCACATTACTCAAACTCTGATCAGTGCTTAGACGCATCCCACTAGCTTGCCCTTCGGTATGAGACATCACCTCACCTTGCGCTTGAACATTTTTGCCAATTAAGCTGCTGGCTTGCATTAATTGCAAGTTTTGAAAGCCGGCTGTCATCGCCATGACAGAACGGTTTAACTCTGTTGTGGCTTCTAGCTGGCTCATTTGGGTTAAATCACTGACAAACGCGGTCGGATCCATAGGTTGCGTCGGGTCTTGATTCATAAGCTGCGTGGTCAGTAACATTAAAAATTCTTTTTGACCCATTTCCTGACTTGGCGCAAATGCGCCCGCGTTACTCGGCGTACTCAAGGATTCTTTAACACCCGTACTAATCGGTAGCGTATTCATAATCTATTCCTTATTTTCCTAATTGAATGGTACGCAACGCCAACTGTTTAACGGTATTAAGCACCTCAACATTGGTTTCGTAATTACGCGATGCAGCCATCATGTTTGCCATTTCTTCAACTACATTTACATTGGGGCGGAAAATATAACCTTCTTCATTAGCCATAGGATGATTGGGCAAATACTCTTTTACCAATGGCTGAGGGTTTTCGGTAATATCCAGCACCCTTACACCGCCTTTTGGCAACCCCCTCTCACCTTGCAACACCGCTTCAAAAATAGGCTGTTTTGATCGAAACGTGTCTTCCTGATTGCTGCTGATACTATCGACATTCGCCATATTTGAGGCAATGGTATTGAGTCGCACCGTTTGTGCATGCATCGCCGAACCCGAAATAGACATGGTATTAAATAATGACATGACCTTAATCCCCTCTGAGCGCACCTTTGATGCGCTGAATACGATTATCAATAAACTCAAGTGTTGTTTGGTACATTAAAGCGTTGTCGGTAAACAATGTTTGCTCAATATGAGTCTCAACCGTATTACCGTCGATTGATGGCTGAGTAGGCATGCGATATTGAACTAAACCTGACGCACCCCCATCAGCACTTCCGATATGAGCTCCATGTGTTCTAGCCATTCCCATGGTATTCTGATCTGCTAAGGCACCTGTCATGGCCGCACGAAAATCAATGTCACGTGCTTTAAAATGAGGGGTCTCCGCATTGGCCAAATTACTGGCTAGCAGCTCGGTGCGCTGTTGGCGCAATCTGAGCGCCTGCTCGTGAACTCCAAATACATTGTCAAACATAGCTATTCACCTAAATTCTAATGTAGATTATTAAGCAAACTCAGTGCCAAAAACTGTTTTAAGAGACAAGTATTACAAAATCTTCACGACGCCCTGTCATGGCAAACGCGCTACTATATAGACACTATGAAATCAAAGATTTAAACCAAAACTAAACGGGATAAACACAATGAGCAATAATTCACTGGATAATGCCTATCCCTATGTCGTACTGGGCATGGGATGCTTTTGGGGTGCTGAAAAAAGAATGTTGACGCTTGAGGGCGTCATGGATGTGGAGTCTGGCTACGCAAATGGTGAAATTACCGCCAGCTATGAGGCGATTCTCGCTCATGAACGCCAGTTGCGCTTAGGATTAAGTGATTTAAAAAACCATGTTGAAGTGGTTAAAGTATGGTTTGACCCGGCAAAAACTACCCTTGAACACGTATTAGCGCGATTTTGGGAAAGTCACAACCCCACCCAAGGAGATCGTCAAGGTAACGATATCGGCAGTAATTACCGCAGTGCCATTTTTACCGCCAGTGACCAAGACTTGCCGATTGCTGAGGCCAGTAAGGCAACCTATCAACAGGCTTTGACTGCAGCAGGCCTGCCTAAGATCACCACTGAAATCACCCGATTAACTCACTACACCCCCGCCGAGACTTACCACCAACGCTATTTACAAAAGAACCCCAATGGCTATTGCGGGTTAGGCGGTACTGGCGTAGCCTATCCCTCTGCAACAAGATTCAATCCTTATCCTAATAGCTGTTTAGTTATCTATGGCGCCAGTAAAAATCACACTACCGAGGCTTTTTTACACGCCATACTTGAAACCTATCCTTTGCCGTTTGAGATACGCCGCGTCAATACGGCAAGCAACACAGCAACCGACACGCCACTGACTTTGCAGTTTGAACACCATGGCCGCCCTGTTGGTGAATTTACCGGCCCATATGATGCGCCCTATGAGGCATTTTGGCGCTGGTTAGGTCAGTATCTATTAACCGAGGAACAACAATATATCGCCTTTTCACAAGGTACTGAACGCCCTTTTTGTGGCCCCTATTTAACGGAAAAACGGCGCGGCTGGTTCCTTGACCCTTTGTCAGGCGTAGCCTTGTTCCATAGTGATACCAAATTTGATAGCGGCACTGGCTGGCCCAGTTTTTATGACGTAATGCCCAATGCGGTGAGCCTCGTAAAAGATCGCTCTCATGGCATGATTAGAACGGAAGTGCGCAGTGCCAGTACCGGCATTCATTTGGGTCATGTGTTTGAAGATGGCCCTGCCCCCACCCATTTACGCTACTGCATTAACGGCCAGGTACTCTTATTTAAACATGATAAAAAATAGAGTGCTAGACATAAAAAGGTAACATGCTATTTGCAAATGGGCTTATTCACTCTACAATAATGCAATAACCTACTAATTCACTCGGAAATAGCATGTCAGCTTTTACACCCTTTCAACAACCCTTTTGCCAACTAGGCTCAACATTCTTTCGACACTGTCAGCCTGAACCGCTCGTTGACGCCCACTGGATAGCCCGCAATGAAGCGCTGATTGCACAACACGCCATCGCTTTCGACGACAAAACCCTACTTAATTTAGCCAGTGGAATCCTTGACGATTCGCACGAGCCCATTGCACAAAAATACACCGGACATCAGTTTGGATACTACAACCCCGATTTAGGTGATGGTCGCGGCCTATTGTTAGGACAAGGATCACAACAACATGATATTCCCTATGATTGGCATTTAAAAGGCGCGGGGCGTACGCCTTTTTCACGTGGCGGTGACGGTCGTGCAGTCCTCCGCTCATGTATTCGAGAATATTTGGCGAGTGAGGCTATGGCCGGACTTGGCATTCCAACCAGTCGCGCATTAAGCGTGGTGAGCAATCAAGAAACCGTGTGGCGAGAAGGACCGGAAGCCCGTGCAGCGCTACTACGGTTAACCCCAAGTCATATTCGCTTTGGTCATTTTGAATGGGCCGCTGAAGTTGGTGCCGATGCCAGTAAACAACTGGCTGATTACGTTATTGCCCAACATTTTGTTCATTTAGCTGATTCACCCAACCCCTATGCGGCATTACTACGCCAAATTGTGGTCAGCACGGCCCAGCTTATTGCTAAATGGCAAAGCGTTGGCTTTAATCACGGTGTCATGAATACCGACAACTTTTCAATCTTAGGCGAAACCTTCGATTATGGCCCCTACGGATTTTTAGATGATTGTCAGATAGGTTACATTTGTAATCACTCTGACCATGCAGGCCGCTATGCCTACAACGAACAACCGCAAATAGGTTTATGGAATTGTCAGGTCTTAGCCGCCAGCTTTGCCAACCTGATTCCAAGTGAGGCTACGCGTAGCGCCATTATTAATGACTATGTCAGTGAATATAACAACCACTACATCCATTTAATGCGCCAAAAACTTGGCTTGACTCAGACTCAGCCAAGCGACAAAGAATTAGTCGCCAAACTGATTGTTTTGATGGATAAGCACCGACTAGATTGGAGCTGCACTTGGCGTGAATTGGCGCAAGATTTTGAAGCACAACAAGCCAGTCAACTCAGCGATTACCAGGCCTGGTGGCGGGACTATCAAGCAAGACTAGACTTTGAAACGTCATCAGAAAATGACCGCAACATGTTGATTTTAAACAACAATCCCCAGCTTATTTTACGAAACTATATTGCCCAAGAAGCGATTGAGCGAGCAGAATCTGGGGATACCCATTGGGTAGATGATTTACGCCAAGCCTTGCAAAACCCTTTTGAGGTTTCAACGCAATGGCAAGACTACAGTAATAGACCAAGCCTACAACAAAAAGGTTTACGTTTAAGCTGTTCGTCCTAATTGATTTAGCAAACTCTCCGCAATAAGCTTTTCTAGGTTTAACAAAATAACCATCTTAGCCTTATCTTGCTGATCTTTAATACTCGTCAATCCAAGGATATACTGCTGGTCGACATTGGATGAAATATCGGGTGCGGGTTGCAAGTTTTCAGTATCAAATGTCTTAACATCGGACACAGCATCCACCACCAATCCTAGTGTTCTGACATCATCTCCCTGCCCCATTTGCACAACAATTACCACCGTGGTTACAGTAAAAGACGCATCAAGTTTAAACTTTGTTCTTAAATCAATCACCGGCACCAAGGTTCCACGCAAATCAATGACCCCGCGCACGTAATCTGGTACATTGGGTAAGGGATCAGGCTCATGCCATCCGCGAATTTCTTGCACGCACAAAATATTGATGGCGTATTGCTCAGGCCCGAGCATAAAGGTTAAAAATTCTTGTTGGTTGCGACTCATAATGTTTTACCTTGTTAGCTATCTAAACTTGAAAATAAGCAATTAACCCATATAGGGTTATCATAACCCAATTTCGTCCAACTTTAAGCAGATAGAGAAGACACATGATTAATAATGACTGGCAGACCTTTTTAACCGCTCAACAAGCCACTCTAAACGAACAGGGTGCGATTACAGCATTACAGTTTCCTGAACTAGAGCGGACTATCCTAACTCATGGTCCGGCATTAACCAGCCTTGCCCATGATGCGCTGCTTGAAGTCAGTGGCGACGACGCGCTCAGTTTTTTAAATGGTCAATTTACCAATGACATAAAACTCGTTAGCGAGGACCAGGCCTGCTATAGCGCCTACTGTGACCCAAAAGGTCAGGTTCTAGCAATCATGTTAGTTTTTAAAATGGGCGACAACTATTATCTAAGCTTTGATGGCAGCCTCAAGGACACCATCCAAAAACGTCTACAAATGTTTATTATGCGCTCTAAAGTAACCCTAACCGATGTCAGCCAAGACTGGATCAAAATTGGCTATGCCGGCCAGTTTGCCGATTTAGAAATTCAGCGTCGCCTGGATGTTAAATTGAAAAAATTGCTTAATACGGCCCAAGCAAAAGATGAAGGCTTTCCCGACCTAACCTTGATTAAAGTACCCGGACCCTATCATAGTTATGAAATTTTTGCGCCCGTTGCAACAGCACAAAAAGCCTGGGATGCACTTAAACGCAATGGTGAAGCGACCAACTCTCTGGATTGGCGATTGCTAAAAATCTTAGCTGGCATTCCCAGTGTTAATGCCCAGACGTCTGGACAATTTATTGCCCAGTTTTTGAATCTTGATAAGCTTGAGCAAATCAATTTCAAAAAAGGCTGTTATCCCGGGCAGGAAATTATTGCGCGCTTGCATTATCGTAGCCAACCCAGCAAACGCATGTTTCGCTTAAAGCTCGCCCAATTGGTTGATCTTGAACCGGGGTCAGAGTTAAGTCTAATGGACGACAATGAGAAAAAACATAAGTTTGAAGTCGTCTCGGCCACCGCTGATATCTTTAGCGGCACACAAGTGCTCGCCGTCGCTACGGTTAAATCACTTGAAGCCGCAATTGGCCAACTGCAAAGCGAAGCAACAGGCCTGGTGACCATCGAACCCCACCCTTATCCGATGGTATCTGTTGAAGATTAAGCCAGCTTTTTAGCCCTGGATTTTGGCTGAGTCGCTTCTTGTTCAGCCAATTTAGCAAAAAACTGGTTGAGTGCCTTGGGTAACTTAAGCACTTTTTTAGCGCGCGTAATCGCAACATAAAGCACATTCAGTTGCTCTTGATAATCAGGCGCATCGACCTCCGGCACCTCAAAATCGGATGCTAAGAGCACCTGCTCAAAGCCCAAGCCTTTTGCTTTGTGCACCGTACTAATAAAAACCTGTGATGCTTGGCGTGACCCCGACGCACAGTGTTGATGCAAACGTGCAATACGCGCTAGCGTTTGCTCTCGGTGGGTTTCTACAAATTTAATAATATTTTTCCATTCATTTTTCTGTGCCTCATCCGCCACCTGAGTAAACTCTTGCCAACTGGTAAAAATCGCCAAATCACTGACCTTCACCTGCTGTAATTTACCCCGATAGAGTGCAAACGCTGATTCAATCAATTTTGCGACTTGATCCAATCCACCATTAATTTCAAAGGTAATTTTACGTTCAATACAAAACTCGGCCACTTCAAACACCTTAGCATTGGTACGACATAGCACGGTATAGGCGGCATAAGGATCAAAATGCGTGTTCACAGGATAGTCTTTAGCCAAGCCTTTTAACTCACGCTGCTCGCCCGTTTGTTGCAACAGTAAATTGGCTAGCTTGGCAATATGCTGCCCAAAACGAAAGGATTGCGTCAGTGGATAATGCTGTTTAGGCTCGCCTAACAAACTCGCGCTGGCTTTGCGCCAAGTATAAATTTGCTGATGCTGATCACCCACCCAAATTTTTTGCGCCTGTTGCTGTGTCAGCAAGGCTTTAAGCACCTGATTGGTATCCTGGGCTTCATCTAAAAATAACAGCTGATAACTTAATTGCGGACGACGTAACTGAAACAGCTTCAAATAGCCATCATGGGTAATTGCACAAGGATGGGCTTCATCAAACATGGCCTGAGCAAGCGCACGTACACTGGCAATCAGCGGGGTTAAGAATGCGCTTTGCTCATGTGGCTTAAGCGTTCGTAACCACTCTTGCAGCGACTCAGGGGCATGAGACGCATCGGGTTCGCTATCCGCAGAATTGCAAAAACCACTCAGAGTTTCACTAATGGCTAGATTTATTTGAAAACGACTACGTCCAAAGGTGGGCCAATTAGCTGTCTTCTCAGCATAGGCTTCAATATCTTGAAAGGGAATAAAACCGCCGCCGGCACGCAGCTTTTGCAACATAGGCTGACTCGGTTGCACGACATAACGATACGCTAGACTATGCGCTGTTCGACACTCCACCCAATTAGGAAATAAGGCTTGGGCTTCTTGCGCTATCGCTTTGTTAAAGGCGAGATACAAGGTTTTTTTAAACGGTTGATGTTGTGCTATCGCATTAAGCGTCGCCGTTTTACTGGTGCCAGCAAAGGCAGGCACCGCAAAGCTTTTGCCTGCCATAGCGGCCTCAATAATCGCCACTTGCTCTAATGTGGCTGCAAATCCATCAACTTTATAATCGCTCATCCAGGCTGAGCTGAGGAGATTGGTGTCACATCATCCGCGGGTTGAACCGCTTCAGGTGTTGGTTTTTTCGGCCACAAATAGGACCCCAAAATCATACCCGCGATAGCCATAAAGAAACCAATAAAGTGCGCAGGTAAGCTCTCTTCTAGGCCTGGGAACAGATATTCTAAACTTAACCAAGTGACCACACCCAAAGCAATCCCTAACAACGCACCGCCATTACTGGCTTTCTTCCAATATAGACCCGCTACTAAAGGCACAAATGCCACCACCAGGGTGACTTTGTAGGCATTTTCAACCATCTTATGAATAGAGGTTTCTTGTTCCAGCGACCAAAGCGTATAAATGGCGACCAGCAAGGCAAACGCAATCACCACACCACGGGTTAGCAATAATAAATAACGATCGCTTAAGCCTTTGATGAAGTCTTTTAAGATGTTCTCAGAAATAATCACCGATGGCGCCAACATGGTTGCCGAGGCGGTAGACATAATCACTGATAATAAGGCACCATAAAAAATAACCTGTGCATACAAGGGTAAATGTTCTTTCACCAAATATGGCAAGACTAACTGGGCATCTATCGCCATAAAGTGATTAACCAAGTCTGGATTAATTAAGAACGCCGAATAACCCAAGAAAATAGGCACAGCAGCAAACACCAAATAAATCAACCCGCCACTAATGGTACCCCAGGCCGCAATCGATTCATTCTTTGCCGTGTTTGCACGTTGAAACACGTCTTGTTGAGCAATTGAGCCCAAGCCCATTGTCAGCAACGCTGACATAAATGCCAGCATTGCAATGGTATTTAAATCAGGCATAAACACAAAACGTTCAGCCTGAGCCGCATGCTCAATGACCGGCATCACCCCACCAGTCATTCCAGACAAGTACCAAGCGATAAATAGCAGGCCTAGTACAATCACAATCATCTGCACAAAGGTCGTTACCGCAACGGACCACATACCACCGAATAATGTGTAAATGAGTACCACACCTGTGCCAATTAAAATGCCGTTAAAAACACTAATAGAACCATCTGACAGCACATTAAACACAATACCCAGCGCCATAATCTGTGCCGACACCCAACCCAAATAGGACACTGCAATCGCCACTGATGCAATCAACTCAACATTACGATTGAAGCGAATGCGATAAAAGTCGCCAAGGGTTAACAGATTCATGCGATAGAGTTTACGCGCTAGAAACACCCCAAACAATATTAAGCACAAGGCGGCCCCAAAGGGATCGGCAATAATGCCGCCTAGCCCATCTTGTAAAAACTCTGCTGGTACCCCTAACACCGTTTCAGCGCCAAACCAGATTGCAAACACCATCGCCGTTACCATCCATATAGGTAGACTGCGTCCGGCCGATACGTAATCGCCCATATTTTTGACTTTAGTTGCGGCTAACAAACCAATCACAATAGCCACAAATAAATACAACGCCGTAAAGGTAATTAACATAGGATGATGCCCTCAGAAGCCTGCTGAAAACGGAAGTCCGGCCTAAATGTGAAATATAACAAAAAAATGACAATTTGAAGTAAAAAAAAACCCTATCCAAACATGGATAGGGTCTTGAAATGTGGTGGGTCGTGAGCGACTCGAACGCTCGACCAATTGGTTAAAAGCCAACTGCTCTACCAACTGAGCTAACGACCCTCGTTGATATGGTGCGTATTATACATTCCAACCTAGGAAGCGCAAGCCTTTTCTTAACTTTTTGTGACATTTTTTTATTATGAAAAATACGAGAACCAGAGGACACAAAAAATCAATTACTTAACAAGAATTAAGCTTGGTATCGCGTCGGATCATCCAGGCCTGCTTGAGAAAAACCCTGCTTGCGTAACCGACATGAATCACATAACCCACAAGCACGTCCTTGCTCATCAGCACTGTAACAAGACACTGTTTGACTGTAATCCACACCCAAACTAACGCCAAGTTTAATAATTTCGGCTTTTGACAACGCAATAAGTGGGGTTTGAACTACCACGCCATGACCTTCCACACCGGCTTTAGTCGCTAAATTAGCAAGAGATTGAAAAGCATCAATAAACTCTGGTCGACAATCAGGATAACCTGAGTAGTCAACGGCATTGACACCCACAAATAAAGCATCGGCATCGAGAACTTCACACACCCCTAATGCATAGGCTAAAAATATTGTATTACGCGCAGGCACATAGGTAATGGGGATTTGATCGGTTACGCCGTCAACTGGCACCGATAAACTGTGGTCCGTTAAAGCAGAACCACCAATGCTACCTAAATCAATTGGCACGACTCGGTGTGACTTTGCGCCATATTGCATTGAAAGGTCTGCCGCCGCCGCCAGTTCCGCCGTATGACGTTGCCCATAAGCAAAGCTCAGCGTATGACACTGGTAGCCTTCACTTCGTGCTAGTGCAAGCAAGGTGACAGAATCTAATCCACCTGATAACAAAATGACGGCGGTTTTATCTACCGTCGCCATTAGTTTAGCACCTGCAGGCGCGTCAGGCGTTCTTGAGCACTCTGTGCCGTCCGGCTTTGCGGAAATGATTCAAGCACACGATTGTAAAACTCAACCGCTTGGTCTAGGTTATTCAACCCGACTAAACTATCACCACCACGTAATAGTGCATTTTGTAATCGAGAATGATCATTAAAGTCGTTAATAATCACCTCAAAAGCTTGCAACGCTTGGCCAAAGTCTTGCTGAATCAACCAAGATTCACCCAACCAATAATACGCATCTGCGGTTAAATTTTCACTTGGATAACGCTCAATAAACGCCATTAAGGCTTGCTGTGCCGCCTCATAGTCGCCTGTTCCTAAAAGCGCAAAAGCCTGATCGTATTCCTGCTGCATTGAATCTGTTGCAGAAGGCATCTCACCCATTGAATCACCCGATTCCACTGGGCTAGGCTGCCCAAGAACAAAACCCTCCCTAACATCAGCAGAGTCATCCGTTAAAGAAGAATCAGATACGGCCAAGTCAGTCCCCCACTCCTCGACAGCAGACATTCGCTTGTCGTCAACCCTATCATGATTCTTAACAACTGAACCAGCAAGTTCTAATTTTGTTTCGAGTTCAGCTAATCTCTGACTAGACTGCTCGATGTGGCGTTCAAGTTGGCGCTGTAACTGCTGATTTTGAAACAACAAACGATCAAGACGATCTTGTATTTCAGCAAGTTCATTAGCTTGAAAATCTAGGCGTTGACCTAATTGAATTGTAATGGGATTGTTAGTAATCTGTTCAAGGCGCTCAACGCGTTGATCCAACGTCTGGGCTAACACCCAAGTTGGCGTTATCAAACCTACTACCACTATCCACTTATGCATAACAACCTCTATCTAAAATTCAATTCAACGCGACGGTTCATGGAATAGGCTTCTTCACTTTGACCAAATACAGCTGGACGCTCTTCTCCAAATGAAATGGCCATCAATCTGTTCTCTGCAATACCATAGGCCTTCATGACATCCAATACGGCAATAGCTCGTCGCTCGCCCAACGCAAGATTATATGCTGGACTGCCACGCTCATCGGTATGACCTTCAAGCTTAACTGTTAACCCTGGGTCATTAAGCATCACATCAGCATAATAACGTAACACCGCCATAGAAGATTCATCTACCGAGTATTGGTCAAATCCAAAATAAACAATCGGCTCCATCTCTGCAGTAATTTCGTCAGGCAGCAGGCCTGGTATTTGACCATCAGTTAGATCCAACGCCTCGAAGCCAGCCTCGCCTTCTAGAGGTACGACTTCAATACCTCGATTCTCTAATAGCCCCCCTCCATCACGTCTATCGTCTGCTACAACAGGCGCTGGCTCATCAGATAAATCTACTTCTGGAAGCGTTGTACACGCCACCATCGTAAATGCAACAAGTGAAATTGAAAGTAACTTTACGCTATTCATATTTATAAGTCCCAATTGAAAAAGGCTAAAATTTATTGCATTCGAGGCGGTGTCAGGTAAGGCCCCCATGCAGGCTCTCGAACTTGACCGTCTTGAACACGCAATACTTGTGAAGCGCGCCCATCAACAGAAATAACAGCTAATTCTCCACGCCCCCTGTTATTTGTTGCATAAACAAGCATATCACTGTTTGGAGCAAAGCTAGGCGACTCAGCCAAGCTCGTCCGGGTTACTTGTCTAAAATCTCCATTAGTAAGATCCATAATGCCAATATTAAAACCGTTATTTGCGTGTACCATGGCAAGGTGGCGCCCATTAGGTGATACCATTGGACTGGCGTTATAACGCCCCTCAAAAGACACGCGTGTAATGACATTCGTTGCTAAGTCTAACTTAAAGATCTGAGGTTGCCCTCGCCGATCGGAGTTAAAATAGAGCGCAGCTCCGTCAGGACTCCAACTTGGCTCAGTATCAATGGCGGGGTGATTGGTTAATTGCCGCAACTGTCGATTAGCCATATTCATCACATACAAGTTTGCACTGCCATCTTTTGACAGCGTCATCGCTAATTGACGCCCATCTGGTGACCAAACAGGTGTACTGTTGATCCCTGTAAACTCTGCAATCACTTCGCGAGAACGGCCATCAAGACTTTGTAACACGATAATAGATCGACCTGCCTCAAAAGATACATAGGCAATCTGACGACCGTCAGGCGACCAGCGTGGCGACATAATCGGCATACGGCTGCGCAATACTGTTCGAGGATTATGGCCATCTGAATCAGACACATCGAGTGAATAGCTGCGTTCATTACCTTCTTCACGGACAGTGACATAGGCTAATCGAGTATTAAAAGCCCCCCAAACACCCGTTAATTCATGATATAACTCATCAGAAATCTGGTGCGCAGCTTGTCTCAAACGATTTGCTGGCACTTGCTGGTAACGTTTGGCAAGAACCTGTTGACGACGTAATACATCAACTAAACGCACATCGATATCATAACTACCGTCTGGACGTAAGATAAGTTGCCCCATTATTAAATGATCAACGTCTAAACGCTGCCACTGCTCAAATACAACAGCCTCGAATGCTGTTGGACGCTGTGGCAATCGGTTGGTAGCGACCGGGGCAAAACGCCCGCTACGACGTAGGTTATTCTGGATGATTTCTCCAACATCCTGTGGCGCTGCACCACGCCCCTCTACATTAAAAGGCACGACCGCAACGGGAATAGCGTTTTCAAAACCTTCGGTAATTTCTATAACCAAATTCGCTTGGACAAACTGGCTCGCCATTAACATAACCAGGCCTGCTGTCCAGCTTGCAAACTTATATCGCACAGCGTTATAACGCATAAATCAGTACCTCTGATTAATTATTAGGATGTTAGGGTTTAAACACGAATCGAATAGTACGCTCATAAACCTCTGGCACAGGCGCTTGAGGCAAGGGAGAAGCACGTAATACGGCACGCTCGGCCGCTTGTTTAAACTGCTCCGTTGCCGGTGCATTACACCGCTCAGTTCTGACACTCACTACGCTGCCATCTCGCTCTTGCACTATGACAAGCTCGCATTGAGCGTCTGATGATATATCAGCAGGTGTTCGCCAATTTTCACGCACCTTAGCCGTGATGGAGGAAACATAACTTTGACGCAAATTCCTAATTTCTCGCTGCCTAGCGGCTTCTCGCTGTCGCGCCTCTTCTTCAGCAATGGCGGCTTGCCGTGCTCGTTCTGCTTCTTGCTGACGAGCTTGCTCAGCAAGTTCAAGCTGACGTTGCTCTTCTCTTACTCGCTCTGCTTCAGCTTGTTTTTGCAGCTCAGTCAACTCAGCTAGCCGACGTTCTTCGGCCTGGCGTTGGCGTTCTGCTTGTTGCGCCGTTTCACGCGCTTGTTGTTCAGCGCGAGCACGCTCTTGCTCGGCTCTAGCACGTTGCTGCTCTGCTTGTGCCGCAACACGTCTCGCTTCTTCAGCGCGACGTTGCTCGGCTTCAGCACGCTGACGCTCGGCTGCAATCCTTTGGCGTTCCTGTTCCGCTTCACGCCGAGCTTGGTCTGCACGACGAGATTCCTCTTCTTGCTGGCGTTGAAGTTGTGCAATACGTTGTTCACGTTCTTGCGCTTCAGCTAATTGACGTGCTTGTTCTGCCTGGCGTTGCGTCTCTTGCTCACGAATGCGTTCAAGCTGCTGATCAATTAATGCCTGATCCACTGTCATCGTAGTTAGGGGCATCTGAGGCGCCACTTTCGGTTCGATAAGTGCTGGCCCAGCGTCTTCTACCGCAATAACAATTGGTTTAGACCAGAAATTGCCGATTAAAAATACAGCAATAACTGCATGAAAAGTAATCGCAAGTCCAACAGCATAAGGATGACGCTTAATAAAACCAATCACGCCTCTTCCTCCGGTTGTGTCATCAGCGATACATTGGGCACAGCATTATTTTTAAGCAATACAAATAAATGAACTACCCGACCGTAGGGTGCCTCACGATCGCCTTCAATAATAACGGAGAACTCTTCATTTAACTGACTACGTGCAACCACCTCAGCAACTAACAGGGACAATTCGGCCGCCGTCAGGTGCTCATTCGGATTTTCGCTGGTATGGTATAAACCATCACGTGTCACCGTGATGATAAACGGTGGCGTGAGCTGTACAGATTCAACCGATGGATCTACTTCGGGTGTGCCAGGTAGATCTACAGTGATCGCTTGATGTACTAATGGTGCACTTATCATAAAAATAATTAACAACACCAAGGTCACATCAATGTAAGGAACGACGTTTATTTCCGCCATTAAACGTTTTTTATCACGACTGGACCGTAAACTAGAGTTCACTGACCGCTCCTTCTAGCTCGCATGAGCTTGTCGTTGTAGGATAGCCAAAAACTCTTCAGCAAAGTGCTCATACTCACTCAAAAGTCTATCGGCACGATTAGTTAGACTATTATAGTAAATAACCGCAGGTATCGCAGCAAACAGCCCCATTCCAGTCGCAAGTAGCGCCTCTGCAATCCCTGGCGCAATAGCGGCCAGCGTCATACTAGGTGAATCGCCTAGAGCTTGAAATGCATGAATAACACCAATTACCGTTCCAAATAAACCTATATAAGGCGCAGATGACCCCACAGTTGCTAAGTAGGATAGACGATGCTCAAGACGTTCCGTTTCACGACCTAACGCAATCTTCATCGCCCTGTGGCTAGCCGACATTAAATCATTGGCATCTTGTACACCTTGGTTTTTAAGTCGCACAAACTCCTGAAAGCCGGCTTCAAATAAACGCTCTAGCCCTTTTAATTCAGCAGGATCTTTTTGCGCAGCTTGGCGATACAGTTGGCCTAAGTCCTCAGAATCCCAGAAAATCGTTTCAAACTCAGTCATCCATCGCTTCGCTTTACGCATTTGATGCGACTTAGCTAAAGCAATCGCCCATGCAGAGATTGACATGAATACCAAAATGGCCATGACCAATTGTACAATTGGACTGGCCATTAACATTAAATCAATAATCGAATGATCACCCATTCAGCTAATCCTTTTCTTTTGCTGCAATATTAAGATGTTGATAAGCCCTTGTTGTCGCAACACGGCCTCTTGGCGTTCTAATCATAAATCCCTGCTGTACCAGATAAGGTTCAATAACGTCTTCAATGGTACCACGCTCTTCACCTACAGCCGCTGCCATACTTTCAATACCGACAGGGCCACCATCAAAATGTGCGATGATTTTCTCTAATAGTCGTCGATCCATCTTGTCCAATCCCATTGGATCAACTTCAAGCAAATTTAACGCGGCACTGGCGATGGCTTGAGTAATCACACCATTACCTTCGACCTGTGCAAAATCACGAACCCGTCTAAGTAAACGATTTGCGATACGCGGCGTTCCACGTGACCGTTTAGCTACCTCTGTCGCACCCAGCTGTTCACAGGCTACACCCAAAATATTGGCTGAACGCGAAACGATCTGAGTTAACTCTGCTTCATTGTAAAATTCAAGTCGCTGCACAATACCAAAGCGATCACGCAATGGTGAAGTTAGCAGGCCTGCTCGCGTCGTTGCACCTACTAATGTAAAAGGCGGTAAGTCAATTTTTACGCTATGGGCTGCCGGACCATCCCCAATCACAATATCCAACTGAAAATCTTCCATGGCAGGATATAAAATTTCTTCCACCACTGGGCTCAAACGATGTATTTCATCAACAAACAATACATCATGCGGTTCTAAACGCGTTAATATAGCCGCTAAATCGCCAGGCTTATCCAGCACAGGCCCCGATGTTTGACGTAATGTCGCGCCCATTTCTTGGGCAACAATGTTAGCCAGAGTTGTCTTACCCAAGCCTGGTGGGCCATACAATAAGACATGATCCAAATGTTCACGACGCATTTTTGCCGCGTCAATAAACATACTGAGCTGCTCTCGTACCGCCGTTTGCCCAATATAGTCCTGCATAAACTGCGGTCGAATTTTAGGCATTGCATACAGATCGTCGTCCTGTTCTTGGCTACCTATAATGCGATCTGTTTCAATCATAGTCTAACCTGTAATAACGCCTGCTTAATTACCTGCTCAAGTGACAACGAATCATCATAGGTTTTATTAACCCAGGATTCCGCCTGGGCTTCTTTATACCCTAAAGAAACCAAAGCTGCAATAGCCGATTGCTTGGTTAAATTTGAGCCTTGATATGAAGAGGCTGTATCACCTGACTGCGATGTGGCTTGCAAACTGCTGCCAAAGACTTTTTGCAGCCGATCACGCATTTCAATGACCATTCGCTCAGCAGTTTTTTTGCCAATACCCGGTACCTTAGCAAGCGCTATCGTGTCAGCCGTATGGATATAATGATTAAAATCTTGAACAGAATAGGTTGATAAGACTGCAAGGGCCATTTTGGTGCCTATACCGGACACCTTGACCAACTCGCGAAATAACTGACGTTCTGAGTCTGTTGCAAAACCATAAAGGAGCATGGCATCTTCACGCACATGCAAATGCGTCAATACCTTGACCTGCACTTGCCCTTCCGGTAGTGCATAAAAGGTAGACATGGGCGCCTCTAATTCGTACCCCACACCATTGACATCGAGTAATAATAAAGGCGGTTGTTTTGCGACAAGCGTACCATGTAAAAAGCCGATCATTTCATACCCTATTTGGTGTTGGATAACGCCATTATTTAAAATGCGTGCCTTTTGACAAACTCGCTGGATCAATTCCCAGTGTTAAATAGCGGTCATGACACAAAGCACAGGCTAAGGCATCGGCCGCATCTTCTTGCGGAACTTCAGTTAAACGTAATAACTGCTTCACCATAAACTGCACAGCATCTTTTCCAGCATGACCCTGACCAACAATCGTGCTTTTAACTTGTGTTGGGGTATATTCAATAATATCGCGAGACTGCAAAGCCGCTGCGCATAGAATTACACCTCGCGCTTGCCCAAGCTTAATGGCCGAACTCGGGTTTTTATGAACAAAGACTTTTTCAACCGCTACAAAATGGGGGTCATAACGCTCGATCAATTCTCCAATTGATTGAAAAATACGCGTCAAACGTTCAGTGCCAGCAAATTTTTCGACTCGAATCACCCCGCTAGCCAAATATTTTGGATGGTATCGACCGGATTCTATTACGCCAAACCCAGTTTTGCGTGAACCAGGGTCTATCCCCAAAATTCGATGACTTGGCCGGTTACTTGGCATTATTCAGCGGCCATTAACTGCGCCATCACCTCATCAGAAATGTCTAAGTTGGTATAGACCTGCTGAACATCGTCCAAATCCTCTAACATATCTATCATTGCCATCACTCGTTGAGCATCATCGAAGTCTAAACTGACTTTAATATCCGCTTCCATATTTACATCGACCTGTGCAGCCGTAAAACCGGCATTTGCTAACGCGTCCGCCACACTATGCAAGTCCTCCGGTGCGGTTACGACAGCGATGCTGCCATCTGTGTCAGCCTTAACATCTTCTGCACCCGCCTCAATAGCCGCTTCCATAATGGCATCTTCAACCAGGCCTGGTTCAAACTGAATCAAGCCTTGTTTTGCAAACATGTAAGCCACCGAACCGTCTGTACCTAAATTACCACCGTGTTTGGTAAAGGCATGTCGCACTTCACCCACGGTGCGATTGCGATTATCGGTTAAACAATCCACCATCACCGCTACACCGGCAGGGGCATAGCCCTCATAACGAATCTCTTCGTAGTCGTCCCCTTCTTGATTACCCGCACCCCGTGCAATCGCTTTATCAATGGTGTCGCGTTTCATATTTTCACGCAAGGCTTTATCCACTGCCGCACGCAAGCGAGGATTATCTTCTGGATAAGGGCCACCCGCTTTGGCGGCCACCACTAACTCACGAATTAGCTTAGTAAAAATTTTGCCTTTTTTCGCATCTTGGCGGGCTTTACGATGTTTAATATTCGCCCATTTACTATGTCCTGCCATACTTATCTCTCTTTTTTATCGATTAGTATTTGGGGTAGGGTTTACCAAACCCTGTTCACGCGAGAACGCAAGCATGCGGTTTAATGCCACCAAAGCCTGTTGACGTTTTTGCTCATCAAGCCGTATTTCATGCTGAGCCAGCACCTGATCATCCTGATCTAACGCCTCCAAAACAGTCGCTAGG
The DNA here is from genome assembly GCF_900112445.1 of Thiomicrospira sp. ALE5. GTDB lineage: Bacteria > Pseudomonadota > Gammaproteobacteria > Thiomicrospirales > Thiomicrospiraceae > Thiomicrospira. Next base: position 453,003 of record NZ_FOYY01000003.1, read on the forward strand.
TTCTCCAATCCGTTCATACCCATCCAAGGACAGTTAGCGCAGCTAATACATTGCTTCGCTTTTGAGTCAGTAGGCGCAACAATTAATTGTTTGTTGGGCGCTAACTGCTGCATCTTGTAAAAAATCCCCTGATCGGTCGCCACAATAAACTGCGTATCCGGCATGGATTGTACGGCATTAATCAGCACTTTCGTTGACCCGACTACATCGGCCAAAGCCACCACTGCCGCCGCAGATTCAGGATGAACCAACAACTTCGCTTTTGGATACTGCTGTTTAAGCTGCTCAAGCTCAAAAGCCTTAAATTCATCATGAACAATGCAATGCCCCATCCAGCGAATCATATTGATACCGGTTTCTTGCTCAATCCAGTGACCAAGATGCTGATCGGGTGCCCAAATAATCTTCTCACCCTGCGCCTTCAAATGACGCGCAATCGCCAGTGCATTACCCGAAGTCACTACCCAGTCTGCCAAGGCTTTCACCTCAACACTGGTATTGGCATACACCACCACTTTGCGATCAGGATACTGCGCACAAAACTGCGCAAATTCATCACTTGGACAGCCGACATCTAATGAACAGGTCGCATTAAGATCAGGCATGAGCACTGTTTTTTCTGGACTCAACATTTTGGCCGTTTCGCCCATAAAACGCACACCACAGACAATCAATACATCAGCGTCTGACTGCGCGCCAAAATTTGCCATTTCTAACGAATCAGCAACAACACCACCTGTTGCTTCAGCCAAGGCTTGCAAATCGGCATCCACATAATAATGTGCGACTAACTGAGCTCGGTGCTTGGCTAATAAGACTTTTATCCGCGCAATTAGAGCCGATTTTTCAGTCTGCTTAATCGGCATTAAACGCGGCGCATTGGCCGCAAGCTCATTAATGCGTGCCACTAGCTCGAGTGGAATATCGGTTGCTAACTGTGCCATTAACCCGCTGTATTCTCAGTTAGTTTTTTATTCAAACGGATGTTTAGTTCACGCAATTGTGCCAAGTCTACCAGGCCTGGTGCTTCGGTCAACAAGCAGGCCGCGGACTGTGTTTTCGGGAAAGCAATCACATCACGAATCGATTCACGATCAGCCATCAGCATAATCAAACGATCTAAACCAAACGCCATACCCGCATGCGGAGGGCAACCGTATTTCAGCGCATTTAATAAGAAGCCGAACTTCTCCGCCGCATCCTCATCACTAATTCCCAACAGCTTAAACACGGCTGCCTGCATATTAGTATCGTGAATACGCACTGAACCGCCACCAACTTCAATACCGTTAATCACCAAGTCATAGGCACGCGCTAACATTTTCCCTGGATTTTTTGAGGCTAAAATTTCTTCGGTGGTTGCTTTAGGTTGCGTAAATGGATGATGCATGGCCGCAACGCGCGCGGTTTTTTCATCTTCTTCAAACATCGGGAAATCGACTACCCATACTGGTTTCCATTTATCGGTGAACATTTGACGATCTTCACCGATCTTAACGCGCAATGCGCCCAGCGCTTCGTTAACTATTTTGGCTTTATCCGCACCAAAGAACACAATATCACCATTTTTAGCGCCCACACGCTCAAGAATCTGCATCACTTGATCCGGGAAAAATTTCACAATCGGCGACTGCAAGCCATCAATACCGGCGGCAAGATCATTCACTTTAATGTAAGCCAAACCTTTGGCGCCATAAACACTGACAAATTTGGTGTAATCATCAATTTCTTTACGCGACATCTCGCCCGCACCCGGCACATATAATGCCGCCACACGGCCTTTTGGATCTTTGGCCGGTCCAGCAAATACTTTAAACTCGATATCTTGTAACAAATCTGCCACATCCACCAGTTCAAGCGGAATGCGTAAGTCTGGACGATCAATGCCATACTTTTGCACCGCATCCGCATAGCTCATTCGTGGGAAATCATAATCAAATTCAACGCCAATGCCTTCTTTAAAAATGGTCTTGGTCAAACCTTCCATCAATCCCATCACCCCGTCTTCATCCATAAACGAGGTCTCGATATCTAACTGAGTAAACTCCGGCTGACGATCCGCGCGTAAATCCTCATCACGGAAACAACGGGTAATTTGATAATAGCGATCAAAGCCAGACATCATTAACAACTGCTTAAACAATTGCGGCGATTGTGGTAGCGCAAAAAACTTATGTTCATGGGTACGGCTTGGCACCAGATAATCACGCGCACCTTCAGGCGTTGACTTGGTGAGAATAGGAGTCTCCATATCAATAAAGCCGTTATTATCCAAGTAATTACGCATTGAACGGGTTACCGCATAACGCAGCATTAAGGTTTTTTGCATTTCATCACGGCGCAAGTCGATGTAACGATACTTCAAGCGTACCTCTTCACTCACCTGCTTATCATCAAGCTGGAATGGAATCGGCTCTGCCATGCTGAGCACATCCAGTTCTTTTGCCAGCATCTCGATTTGTCCAGACGCTAAGTTAGCATTCACGGTGCCTTTTGGACGGGCGCGAACAATCCCGCTGATACGCAATACACACTCAGAACGTAAATGTTCAGCCTTAGCAAAGATTTCTGCGGTATCCGGATCTACGACTACTTGCACCAAACCTTCGCGATCGCGTAAATCAATAAAAATAACGCCACCATGGTCACGACGACGATGAACCCAACCCGCCACGCTGACAGTTTGACCAATTAATGCTTCTGTTACCTGACCACAGTAGTGTGTACGCATTGTTTATCCTTCAATTTATAAAACTTAAACGAAATATGATTTTTAAATACATTCTATTAAAACTTTGCAGCTGAACCCTCGCCAGCAAGCGCGCGTTCATCTGGCGAAGCAAGCGTTAATTCTTGCTGCTGCTCTGACCCTGACGGCACTTGCTGCCACGGTGGGACGACGACACCACCTGAAATCAACATTTTTAACGCATCATCCACTGACATTTCTAGTTCAACAATATCCTGTTCATTGACCATGATAAAAAAGCCTGATGTGGGATTAGGGGTGGTTGGTATAAACAAGTTGATAACAGATGGCGCGCCTGTTTTTGTTTGCGCCTCCCCCATCAAACCACTGGTTTTAAATCCAAGCGTCCACAGCCCTTTGCGCGGATATTCCACCAGGTAAACCTGTTGAAATGTTTTTTGCCCTGTACCAACAAAGGATTCAACAATTTGTTTAACCGCTGTGTAAATAGACCTTACAAGCGGGATCTTAGATAGAAACCTTTCCCACCAACTCACAATGCGACTTCCTAGGATATTGGCTACCAGCATCCCGGTCATCACTACGATAGCAAATGACACAATCAACCCAAAACCGGGTATAGCGAAACCTAACAACACTTCAGGCTGATACTGGTCTGGTATCAATCGCAAACTGCGATCAAAAATACCCATCAAAAATAATATTGCTTCGAAGGTGATCCACAGAGGCAGCAACACCATTAAACCCGCAATAAAATATCGCTTTAGTAGAGTCATGGTCAATCCAAAATTAAGCGCATTATTATACATAATTTGATCGGTCACTTGCGGCCATCTTTGAAAATCAACGCATTGTTTCAGCTGGTTTTTTCCGCTAGTATTATGCTCCTATTATAAATTTAACCTTAAAACTATGTACCCCACACTATCGAGCCGGCCAATTAGGCCTTATGAATACGTGTTAATCACCGGTTGCTCTTCAGGCATTGGACTGGCAACAGCTGAGTTGCTTCAACGGCATGGCTATCATGTTATTGCAACCTATCGCAAAACAGATGACCAACAAAGACTAGCAGCCTATGGTTTTGCAGGCCTAGTCCAATTAGACCTCGCTGATCAAAATAGTGTCAACCAGGCCTGGCAACAAGCACTGGAGATTGCAAGTGGACAAATTTATTGCTTATTCAACAATGCCGGCTTTGGCATCCCTGGTGCACTAGAAGACATCAGTCGAGCTGCGCTAGAAGAGCAGTTCCATACCAATGTTTTTGGCACCCACCAACTTTCTCAACTTGCCATCAAACAAATGCTTAAACAGGGCTATGGCCGCATATTACACAATAGTTCGGTGCTAGGTTTTACTCCCATGAGTCTTCGAGGCTGCTACAATGCCAGTAAATTTGCACTTGAAGGACTGGCCGCCACTCAGCGCATAGAACTTGCATCAAAACCGATAGACATTGCACTACTCCAACCCGGCCCAATTGTGAGTCAATTTAGACACAATGCCCATCAAAACTTTATACGATGGGTCGCCGACCAACCTAGCAGACACGAACAAACCTATCAAAACATGATAGCCCGCCTTACGGCCAATACCGCTCCCGCTCCATTTACGCTGCCTGCCGAGGCGGTCGCTAAAGTAGCACTTAAAGCACTTAGAGCTAAACGCCCTAAAGCCCAGTACGCTATCACCTTACCCACACACCTATTCCACATTTTACGCCGCCTATTACCTGTACGCTGGCTAGATCGACTACTCATCAAAGTAAGCGGTGAAGGTAAACGCTAAGTATGCAACATGAACAACTGACGCGCATACAAACCAAGGTAAACCAACACCTAAACGTCAAGATAGCGCAATTTACTGATCAAGACATTTTAATTTCACCATTAATAGAGGCATTGAACTATGCCAGCGCTCAAGGAGGCAAGCGTTTAAGACCCGCACTCTGCTTATCGCTTGGCGACGCACTGGCACTCAATCATGACGCACTACTTGATTGTGCAACGGCCATTGAATTTATTCACGCCTACTCGCTTGTACATGATGATTTACCAGCCATGGACAATGACGTACTTCGTCGTGGAAAGCCGACTTGTCATGTTGCATTTGGTGAAGCTACCGCAATTTTAGCAGGTGATGCACTTCAAGGCCTGGCATTGCAAACATTGCTTGAATCAAATCACCTGTCTAGCGACCAAAAAATACTGTCCACTCAAACGCTCTTAACTGCAGCTGGACCACAAGGCATGATTGCAGGACAAATGCTGGATATGCTAGGAGAAAACACGCCTTTAAACCTAGACCAGCTTAACCAACTGCATCAACTTAAAACGGGCGCATTGATCAAAGTCAGCCTGTTATTTGGCGCCATAACCTCTCCTTACTATGAGGACTTACAACCTATCTTAGTGGGTTTGGGGGACGCTATTGGGCTCGCGTTTCAAATTCAAGATGATATTTTAGATATTGAGGCGCCCACCGAAAAACGAGGAAAAACCCAAGGCCGTGATTCTGAATTAGGCAAAAGCACTTACCCTGGCCTGCTTGGTCTAGCGCATTCGAAAATCATGCGCGACCAATTAATCAGTCAAGCCTTTCAATACTTATCCCAACTACAGACCCACCCAGCCATTAACGATGACCTGCGCTTTTTAGCTGAAATCATTCAATTTATTGGCGAACGTGAGCACTAAATTCGTTATAATTAAGCATATATTCAGTTACAAATCAGGCACTAAGATAGACCATGAAAAAAAACTTTATTCTAACCACGCAACTTGACTTTGCCGCAGCTCATCGCCTAATTGGCTACGACGGTGATTGTGCAAAACTTCATGGTCATAACTGGAAAATAGAAGTATCTGTAATTGGCCATACTTTAAATGACATTGGTATGGTCATTGATTTTAAACAAGTAAAGCATCATGCTAAAGAGGTCATCGCCGAACTTGATCATAGCTATTTAAATGACCACCCGCATTTTCAACGCACCAATCCGACAGCAGAAAATATCGCACAATACTTGTTTAATGAACTAGCCAAACGCCTTGACCAAGACCTCTTCAAGATGCACCAAATACGTGTCTGGGAAAATGATCGAAATTATGTCACTTACTCCGAAATTGATAGCTGAGGCCTAAATAGCGGGCATGTCACTAACCACCTTGCCATTTAACTTGCCCGATTACCCAGCCATAAGTCTAGTGATGATATTGGTGTTCAGTTTGATCGCAAGCCAAATCATCTTCAAATTAACCTATCTACTCCCTCGTTTACTATTTAAACCCCAAGCCACTCAAATACGGGTTTTACTGCGCCCATTGCGCCACGTCTTTAAACCCGGCACACGGTGGCATCAAAAAAGTTATTTACTACAGCGTTTAATTTTTTGGCAGAAAAGTCTCCAACCACTAAATGATCAGCGCGCAAGACAACTAAAACGCATTGAAATAATTAGCCTACTTATCCCACTGCTAAGTATGCTGATCTTTAACGATCTTACCAGCACGCTTGTCGCAACCGTGCTGGGTTGGTGGCTATTACTAAGCGCCGAGATAGATCAAGAACACAAGCTATTACTAGACAGTTTAACTCTACCACTAGTGTGGCTTGGCTTGCTGGCCAATATCATGTTTGAATGGGTAACACTTGAGCAAGCAGTACTAGGGGCTGCATTTGGCTATTTATTACTCTGGATAGTTTATCAACTACACTTCGCCATCACAAAACGGGAAGGTATGGGATATGGTGATTTTAAATTAACAGCCGCACTAGGCGCTTGGGTTGGCTTACAAAACTTACCGCTTATTTTGATAATAGCAGCGATGATTGCACTATTTATCAGCTTATGGCAACGCTGGCGTTATAACGGACAACTCAACTGCATGATGCCTTTTGGGCCAAGTCTAGCGATGGCTGGCTGGGTTATTATACTGCTGGTGATGCTTGCCACGTAGCCTAAGGTGAAGCGTTACTAATAAATCTAGATTCTAGGAACCCAGTTTAGACTCAACAACCTCACAAACCTTAGTCATCTTCAGGTTATTACTTTTGGCAAACTCCATCACGTACTCAAACATGCCAGGGTTTTTAATCTCCAACTCTGTATCAATAATGAGACACTTTTGACCATTATAGAGTTCAGGGTGCATTAAATCAGAGTAGACTAAACGCTGCGATGCGCCATAAGATGCCATTAAAGACGAGATACGATCAATCCAGTCACTCGGACGAAACTTTCGACCGTCTTCAGTAAAACCTTCAATAATAAATTTGCAATGTTGCGCCAAGATGAGTTTCTCTTATTCATTAAAAACTTGTGGCAAATTTTAGCATAAATAAGATTTTTTAATACCCAAGGATTATTGAAATAACTAACCTTCTTTATAGTTTATAACTAAGAGTAGCAATATTTTTTCGTTTAATCGCTTAACACTTTTGGTCTCTAGGCACAAATACCCTATAATACCTGCAATTTCATAAATCAGCTTCAGGATCAGGCCGCTATGACCAGGTTTAAAACCGACGACCTCCGCATTAATCATATTACTGAAGTGCAGCCGCCGATTGCATTGCACGAAAAATTTCCAATTAGCGAGCAAGCTGCCGCTACGGTATTTAAGACGCGAGAGGCTATAAAAGCCATTCTTAATGGTCAAGATGATCGGTTGCTCGTAGTAATGGGACCATGCTCAATCCACGATACCCAAGCTGGACTTGAGTATGCTGAAAAGCTTGTCACTCAAATTGAAAAGCACCAACAAGACTTGTTGATTGTAATGCGAGTCTACTTTGAAAAACCTCGCACAACAGTAGGCTGGAAAGGATTGATTAATGATCCAGACCTTAATGAGACCTTCAAAATCAACAAAGGCCTCGAAAAAGCACGCGGTTTTTTACTTGACGTAAACAGCCTAGGTGTACCTGCTGCAACAGAATTTTTAGACCTAATTTCACCACAATACATTTCAGATCTAGTTAGCTGGGGTGCAATTGGTGCACGAACCACCGAAAGCCAAGGCCACCGAGAACTTGCTTCTGGCCTGTCCTGTCCAGTCGGGTTTAAAAATGGGACAGATGGTGGCTTTAAAGTCGCGGTTGACGCGATTCGAGCAGCAAACCGACCACATATTTTTATGTCTTTAACTAAACAAGGCCACTCAGCCATTTTTTCCACAACAGGCAACCAAGATTGCCATGTTATTCTACGTGGCGGCAATGATGGCCCCAATTATGCGCCCCAATATGTCGAACAAGCTATTACAGAGTTACAAAAAGCGGCAGTACAAACCAAATTAATGGTTGACTGCAGCCATGCCAATAGCGCTAAAGACCATCTAAAACAAATGGACGTCGCACGCTCAATTAGCGAACAACTTACTGCAAGCACAACGAATATCATGGGAGCTATGGTAGAGAGCCACTTAGTTGCTGGTCGTCAAGACGTTACACCCGGCCAGCCGCTAACCTATGGACAAAGCATTACTGACGCATGTATCGACTGGCCAATGAGTGAAACATTATTAGACGTTTTAGCTGAAGGTGTACGTGCTCGTCGAGCCATGATTCAGCGTAGCTAGTTTAAGACTTCAGATGACTAGCGAAATGATTAAAACCTTGTTCGCTAGTCAAATCAGCCGTCGCTATGGCTTGACCATCTAAGCGACAACCTTTCTGCGCTGTTATTTGACCGATTTTAGTAAGCTTGACAGCATACTGGCTACTCAGGTCGGCTAGTTTTGACCAGTGTTGAGGCGGTAAAGTAAAACACAATTCATAATCGTCACCTGCATTAATTGGTTTAAGCCAATCAGCGCCCGCCCATGCTTTAACCGCATTACTCATCGGCATAGCCGTCATATCAAGATCAGCGCCCACTTTTGACGCCTGTAAAATATGATTTAAATCAGCCAACAAACCATCTGAAATATCAATAGCACTCGTTGCTAGATCAACTAAAGCCAAACCTAAGCCCACCCTTGGATTAGGCCGATTTAACTTTGTTAATGCCTGCACTTCGGCTGCATTGTTGGGCTGCTGAGCTGCCAAAGCTAAGCTTAAACCTAAGCCACCCTCGCCCAACAGACCAGACACAAAAATACCATCCCCTGGCTGAGCACCACTGCGTGGTATAGCACAGCCACGCCTTACCCATCCATGAGCTGTAATCGTAATGCTCAAAGGACCACGCGTAGTATCACCACCAACCAATGGTAAAGCGGATATAGCCGCATCATCAACAAGGCTTTGCATCATCGCGCACAACCCTCCTGTAAATGCAGCCAACCAGGCCTGGTCATATTTTTCAATTGTTAATGCGAGCGAATAGAAAGCGGGACGCGCGCCCATTGCAGCTAAATCACTTAAATTGACGGCAAGAGACTTCCAACCAACGTCAAATGGAGACGTTAATAAAGGAAAGTGAACACCTTCAATCGAGGTATCGGTCACCACAACTAACTGACTATCTTTTGGCGGCGTAATAACGGCACCATCGTCACCAATACTGAGATCAGCCTCCGCTAGCCCCTTACCTAGCGGAGCAAAATACCGATTGATGAGGTCAAATTCCATAAAGGTGATTAAGCGTCAAACTCTGCTGGTCGCACTTGTTTGGCAACCTTATCAGTTACACCATTGATGTACTTATGTGAATCCTCAGCACCAAAATACTTAGTCAGCTCAACGGCTTCATTAATAATGACCTTAGACGGCACCTGTATTTGATCTTGCAATTCATATACAGCTAAACGCAAAATGCAGCGCTCAACCGGATTGATTAACTTGACCGACCTATCCAGAAAAGGCGCATAAACTGCATCTAACGTCGTCACATTTTCGGTAACTTTATTAAGAATGTCTTTAAACCAAACACGGTCAACGCCACCTAGCCAACCCTCCTCATAGAACTGCTTTTCAATGAGGTAAGTGTCTTGTGGGTTTAATGTCCAATGATATAAAGCTTGTACAGCAGCACGACGGGTCATGGTGCGCTGACTAACCGGCTTTGAATGATCATCCACTAGTTCTGATGGTTGCTTGATTAAATCAGCCAGATCAAGTTTTTCCAAACCTTTGTCATTCATTACTTAGATCTGCTTTAACAAGTTAATCATTTCAATAGCTGATAACATGGCTTCCCCACCTTTGTTACCCGCTTTAGTCCCTGAACGTTCAATGGCTTGCTCAATAGAGTCAACAGTCAATACACCAAAAGATACCGGCGCATTATGATCTAACATAACTTGCCCTAAACCTTTCGCACACTCGCCCGCTACATAATCAAAATGCGGCGTACCACCTCGAATAACAGCACCCAAAGCAACAACCGCATCATATTCACCTGATGCGGCTACTTTTTGTGCTGCAAGTGGAATTTCAAACGCGCCTGGCACTAATATTTGAGTCAAGTTCTCCGTATCACCACCATGGCGAACAAACGTATCAACCGCTCCAGACACTAAATGCTCAACAACAAAGCTATTAAAACGCCCAACAACCAAGGCGACCTTTAGACCGTCTGCTTGTAAATTTCCTGCCAATGTTTTCATGACTATTTTTCCTGTTTATCAATATATTGTTCTATTTGCAGTCCAAAACCGCTTAAACCCGTTAATTTCCAATGAGACCCAATTACCCTTAAACGCGTGACCCCTAGGTCAGCCAAAATCTGGGCACCCAAGCCATAGGTCTTAGCATCATCTTCTACATAGCTGTCTGGGTGCTGAATCCCTCTGTCCGCTAATTGATAGCGTGCCACACGATCAAGCAAATCCACTGCTTCTTCATGCTTCCTTAACACGACTATCACACCTGCCCCAGCGGCCTGAATTTGTTGCATAGCCTCATCCAGTGACCAACCACACTCTTTGCGTTGTGAGCCAAGCATGTCACACAGCGTATCCTGCATATGCACACGTACCAAGGTAGACTCGTCTGGTTTTATCTCACCACAAACCAGTGCAAAATGGGCTTTATGATCCAAACGATCCTCATAAGCATAAAGTTTAAATTCACCATGACGTGTCGGTAGATTACATGAAGACACACGCTCAACCGTTTTTTCATTTTGTAATCGATATTGAATTAAATCCGCTACCGTACCTAATTTAAGACCATGCTCCTGAGCAAAGCGTTCTAGATCATCACGACGCGCCATCGAGCCATCTTCATTCATAATTTCCACAATCACCGACGCTGGCTCATAGCCTGCTAAACGCGCTAAATCACAACCGGCTTCCGTGTGACCAGCACGGGTTAATACACCACCAGGCCTGGCCATTAATGGGAATATATGCCCTGGAGTCACAATATCACTGGGTTGCGCATCCGCTTTGACAGCCGCTAACACGGTTATTGCTCGATCACTCGCTGAAATACCGGTTGATACGCCTTTGGCAGCCTCAATTGAAACAGTAAAGTTGGTGCCGTGTGGATCTTGATTGTCACGCACCATCAGGGGCAGATGCAGCTGCTGACAGCGTTCCTTGGTTAAGGTCAAACAAATAAGCCCGCGCCCATAACGCGCCATAAAGTTTATCGCCTCAGGGGTCACTTTTGCCGCAGGAATAAGCAAATCACCTTCATTTTCGCGATCTTCATCGTCCATCAAAATGACCATTTTGCCTTCGCGATAATCTGCTAGGATTTCTTCAATACTACTTAATTCCATTGCCCAACCTTTTGTCGTTAATCTGTTAACTAGTAGCCATTTTTTGCCAAAAACTCAGCGGTAATTGCTGAAGGCGCCTTTGCTGACTTTCCCTCCAGCAAGCGCTCTAAATAACGCGCTAATAAATCGACTTCCAAATTGAGTCGCGTACCGACTTGCCAAGTTTTAATATTCGTATTTTCCATCGTGTGAGGCACGATATTGATGTCAAATTGATGGCCCTGAACGCTATTAACCGTCAGACTAATACCGTTTATGCAAATCGAACCCTTATGAGCAATGTAATGGGCAATCGCCTCTGGGGCCGAGATCAAAAAACGCCAAGAGCGCGCATCTTGTGATATGCGCACTACTTCACCTACGCCATCAACATGACCACTCACCAGATGACCACCCAAACGATCCGCTAAACGAAGCGCTTTTTCCAGGTTTACCTGACTACCTACTTTCATCGCCCCTAAAGTGGTGACTGTAAGCGTTTCAGCAGACACGTCTGCTACAAAATAATCTGTGCCAAGCTCAACGGCCGTTAAACAAACACCATTCGTTGCAATACTATCGCCCAACGCGACATCGGTTAAGTCAAGCAGCCCTGTGTTAACGGTTAAGCGCCAATCACCATTTTTTGTTTCGATCGTTTTAATCTGTCCAACGGCTGCAATAATTCCAGTAAACATTCTAATCCCTTATGCTTTTACACACTGATAGCGTCGATAAAAATTATCGCCCAAAAGCTGCTGCTCTTGCAGCTCAAAGTACGTCGCCTGCTCTAAATGCTGCAAAGGCAATAGGTTCAGAGCACTTTGCGCATCCGGCCCTAACACAGTGGGCGCACTAAACCAATGAACTTCATCCACCAACTGCTGATTCAACATCGCACCGGCCAGCGTGCCCCCTGCTTCTATCATGACATTATTACACTGATAATGTGCTGCTAAGTGGTTCAAAACGTCAATCAGCTCAACACGCGAATGATTTGTTTGCGCAACAACATGGACCTTTACCCCTAAATCCAACAATTGCGCATACTTAGTCGCCTGCTTGGTTTGCGCAGTTTGAGTGGTATACACAATTAATTTATCAGGCTGTGCACAGAGTTTTGCTGTCAAAGGCAAGCGTAAATGACTGTCTAATACCACCTTAAAGGGTTCGACTCGTCGCTGTGACGACCAGCCCTGCTTGTTTAGATCATCATCACTTACCCGCACTGTCAGTTGCGGATCATCAACAATGACACTATCAATGCCGGTCACAATGGCACAGTGTTGCGCACGTAACAGATGGCCTTGGCGTCTAGCGAGCTCGTTAGTAATCCATTGGCTTTCACCATTAGCTAATGCCACCTTAGCATCTAAACTGGTCGCCAGCTTTAGACTAACCAGGGGCCTACCCGTTTGCATTCGCATCACAAACCCTGCATTTAAAGCTTTAGCACGTGCCCTAGCCACATTCTGCGTAACCTCAATGCCTGCTGAAGCTAGGGCAGCTATGCCTCGGCCTGACACCAACGGATTAGGATCAGTCATCGCAATGACGACCCGTTTAACGCCGGCTGCGATAAGCGCATTGCAACAGGGCGGCGTTTTACCAAAGTGTGAACAAGGCTCTAGGGTGACATAGGCGGTCGCATCTTTGGCGTGCTCGGCTGCTTGGCGAAGAGCTAAAACTTCAGCATGAGGTTGACCTGCTTGCTGATGCCAACCTTCGCCAACCACTTGCCCTCCTTTTACAATGACGCAGCCCACTGCAGGATTAGGCCGCGTAGATAGACGTCCTAATTGAGCTAAATCGAGGGCGCGATTCATCCAAATTAAATCGGTATGGGAAGGCTGAAGGGAATATGACATCTAGAAATCAGTTAGGTTTTAGCAGCGGTTAACGCCATCAGCTTTTCCACTTCTTCACGAAAAGCTTCTACGTCTTGGAAAGAACGATAGACTGAAGCAAAGCGCACATAGGCTACAGGGTCTAAATCACGAAGTGCACTCATCACCCACTCACCGATTCGACTCGCAGGGACTTCTCTAGATCCTTCCGCCATTAATCGCTTGATAATTTGCTGGACAACATCATCAATACGATCACTGGCGACCGGTCTTTTTTCTAATGCCTTTAGCAAGCCCTGACGCAACTTCAATTCATCAAACTTTTCACGATTACCATTGGATTTAATCACTCGCGGCAGACTCAACTCAGCGCTTTCATAAGTCGTGAAACGTTCGCCACAATTGAGACACTCGCGGCGCCGGCGGATTTGGTTACCTTCACCGGCTAAACGCGAGTCCACTACCTTTGTTTCAGGGGTATTGCAAAAAGGACAATGCATTGGGCGCCCTAATTAAGCCTTATAAACAGGAAAGCGTGCACATAATGCACTGACTTTTTGACGAACTTGGTCAATAACCGCATCATCCCAGGTTTCATTAGCTTGATCACAGGCATCAATAACATCACAAATCCAACCCGCTAATTCTGCACACTCGGCCTCTTTAAAACCGCGTGTTGTGATGGCCGCCGTACCAATTCGAATACCACTGGTAACAAACGGTGACATAGGATCATTTGGCACTGAGTTTTTATTAATGGTGATATGCGCATCACCCAGTGCAGCGTCAACCAATTTCCCGGTTAAGCCTTTTTCAATTAAGCTTACTAAGAATAGGTGGTTTTTGGTGCCCCCCGAAACCACGTCTAATTCGCGCTCTAAAATAACCTGTGCCATGGCTTGGGCGTTTTTAACAACCTGCTGAGCATAGGTTTTAAATTCTGGCTCCATTGCCTCTTTAAATGCGACCGCTTTAGCCGCAATGACGTGCATTAAAGGGCCACCCTGAGTACCAGGGAATACCAATGAATTTAATTTTTTTTCAATTTCTGGATTGGCTTTAGCTAGAATCAAACCACCACGTGGGCCACGCAAGGTTTTATGCGTTGTGGTTGTAGTAACATCGGCAATTTGCACCGGGTTAGGATAAACACCCGCGGCAACCAGGCCTGCAATGTGCGCCATATCCACTAACAGATACGCACCGACCATGTCAGCGATATCACGAAAACGTTGCCAATCAACAATTTGCGAGTAAGCAGAAAAGCCGGCAATAATTAACTTGGGCTTATGCTCTTTAGCGAGAGCTTCAACTTGTTCATAGTCAATTTCACCCGTTGTAGGGTTTAGACCATACTGTACAGCGTTGTAGATTTTGCCTGAAAAATTCACTTTTGCGCCATGCGTTAAGTGGCCACCGTGCGCTAAGCTCATACCTAACACGGTATCACCCGGCTCTAAAAGGGCCATAAATACCGGTGCGTTGGCTTGTGAACCTGAGTGAGGTTGCACATTCGCATAGTCAGCACCAAAAAGTTGTTTAGCACGTTCAATCGCCAAAGCTTCGACCACATCGACATGTTCACAACCGCCATAATAACGTTTACCGGGATAGCCTTCCGCATACTTATTAGTTAATACCGAACCTTGCGCTTCCATAACACGTGGGCTGGTATAGTTTTCAGAGGCAATCAATTCAATGTGATCTTCTTGACGCTGGGCTTCATTGGCTATTGCAACAGCAACATCATCATCATATCCAGCAATCGTCATGGCTTGGTTAAACATTTATCTACTCCAACTTACATCAGGCTACTTTAAAAATTTCACTAATTTTAACAGTAGTTACAAAAATACACCATGTAAAAAGCGTGATCGACTTTCACAATTGCACAAACTTAGGTAAAGTTAAGAGCGTTATTAACCATTAGTTTAAATAGGATTTCGAATGGCTCAATTTGTTTACACCATGAATCGCGTTGGAAAAGTGGTTCCCCCATCTAAATACATTCTTAAAGATATTTCATTATCTTTTTTTCCAGGCGCCAAAATTGGCGTACTAGGTTTAAATGGCTCGGGTAAATCCACCCTCTTACGCATCATGGCCGGTATTGATACGGACATCGTAGGCGAAGCGCGTCCGCAACCAGGCATAAAAGTCGGCTATTTACCTCAAGAGCCCCAGCTTGACCCCAACAAAGATGTGCGTGGCAACGTTGAAGAAGCTGTAGCAGAAGTCAAACAGGCCATGGCTGACCTTGATGCCATTTATGCCGCCTATGCTGAACCCGATGCTGACTTTGACAAACTCGCTGTTAAGCAAGCTGAGATTGAAGACAAAATCCAAGCGATGGACGGACATAACCTTGAACGCACCCTTGAAATCGCCGCCGATGCACTGCGCTTACCCGCTTGGGATGCGGATGTCACCAAACTATCCGGTGGCGAACGACGTCGTGTGGCGCTTTGTAGATTACTTTTATCCAAACCTGACATGTTGTTGTTAGATGAGCCCACCAACCATTTGGATGCTGAATCGATTGCCTGGCTAGAACGCTTTCTACTTGAGTTCCCTGGCACCGTTGTGGCTATTACCCATGATCGCTACTTCCTTGACAATGCCGCCCAGTGGATTTTGGAGCTGGATCGTGGCCAAGGCATTCCTTATGAAGGCAATTACTCCTCTTGGCTGGAACAAAAAGAACAACGCCTAGAACAGGAAGCGAAACAAGAAGTCGCACGTTTAAAGACCATCAAACAAGAACTTGAGTGGGTAAGAGCCAATCCAAAAGGGCGTCATGCCAAATCAAAAGCCCGTATGGCACGTTTTGAAGAATTAAGCAGTGTTGAAAATCAAAAGCGCAACGAAACCAATGAAATATTCATCCCCGTTGCGGAGCGTTTAGGTGAAAAAGTCATTGAAGTCAACCACATCAGTAAAGGCTTTGGCGACCGCTTACTGATTGAAGATCTAAACTTTAAACTCCCACAAGGTGGCATAGTGGGTATTATTGGACCTAACGGCGCCGGTAAATCAACACTATTTAAAATGCTCACTGGACAAGAACAGCCTGACTCGGGTGACATTGTGTTTGGCGATACTGTACAACTTTCTTACGTTGATCAAAGTCGTGATGCATTGGATGACAACAAAACTGTCTGGGAAGAAATCTCAGGAGGCGATGAAATCTTCATGGTCGGCAATTTCGAAGTCAATACGCGCGCCTACTGTTCACGATTCAACTTCAAGGGTGGCGATCAACAAAAACGTATTGGCGATCTATCAGGCGGTGAACGAAACCGGGTTCACTTAGCTAAAACCCTACGCAAGGGCGGCAATGTATTGCTGCTTGACGAACCTACCAATGATTTAGACGTTGAAACACTACGCGCATTGGAACAGGCTCTGCTTGATTTTGCTGGCTGCGCAGTGGTGATCTCGCATGACCGTTGGTTCCTTGACCGTATTGCAACGCACATGCTCGCTTTTGAGGGTGACTCGCATGTTGAATGGTTCGAAGGCAACTTTTCGGATTATGAAGCTGATTTAAAACGCCGCAAAGGTGCGGAAGCCGCACAGCCTCATCGTATTAAATATAAACCCATTAAAGTCTGAGGAGCTAAGCATGGCAGACCAACAGCAACACCTCGCCTCTCACCTAGTCGCGATCGCTAATGCCATGCCTGATCCCATTTTTGTAATGGGACAAGATGGCACGTATCTAGACATTATTGGTGGCAACGAACGCAGTCTATACGCCGACGGTCACCCACTCATTGGCAAAACCTATCAACAAGTATTACCTGAAAAAGTGGCAATGCGCTTTTTAAATGTCGTTCAAAAGGCCATTAAAACCCAATCGCTACAAGATATTGAGTACCAACTTGCCAACACTGAAGTTCAGGGAATAGACCCAAATGGACCAACAGGTGGGCAATGGTACGAAGCGCGCGTTTATCCAATTGACAGTGAGGCTTACGGACAACCGGCAGTCATCTGGCTGGCTATCAATATTACCCAACGTAAACACATGGAAGAGCAAATCGAGCATTTGTCACAAAATGATGCGCTAACTGGCTTCTATAATCGAGATTTCTTTCTTAATCTGTGTGATGAGTTGATCAACAAAGCGCGAATGAACCGACAACCCTTGTCTTTAATTAAAATTGACCTCGATTGTTTTAAAAATATTACCGACGGCTATGGCCACGAGATGGGTGACCAGGCTATTTTGCAAGCTGCACATGCACTGGAGGTGACCTGCAAAGATTTAGGCTATTTAGGTCGCTTAAGTTGTGACCAATTTATGGTGGTTTTGGATGAAGTAAAAGCGGTAGACGCCTTTCGAATTGCCAAACTGGCTCAAGAAAAAATCACCGCACAAAAAATACGCCTTGACGAAACCACCACAACTTGTTTGACTAGTAAAGCAGGCGTGACAGAATTACGCGATACAGATAAAGACAGCCGTCATTTATTTAATCGCGTTCAGGAAGCGATTGGTGCGATTAAGCGCAGTCGCGAAAACACTAAAATGGCCTAATCGCTATTTTAACCCACTACAAAAATAAGCTTTTTTAGTAATAACAACAGGAGATACATCATGAAAAACTGGTTCAAATCCCTTGCAATTGCACTAACATTAGGCTTGGCAAGCACGGCTGGTCATGCCGCCGATGAAGGTGCAAAAGTGGTTTATCATGTTGATTTTAGCGACGTAACTCGCTATTCAGCTACACTTACCTCAATCAACAATATTATGAACGCGTATGAAAATGAACTGATGGAAGCAGACGTACACTTGGTCTTTGTAGGCCATGGGTTACGATTTGTCACTGACGATGCTCTTGCTGGCACGCCTTATGAGCATGATGAGGCGTTACTAGAGCGCCGTGAAGAATTACAAGGGCGACTAGACGCTTTAATGAATTCGCGCGGTGTACAAGTTAAGCTTTGTGATCATACCCGCAATGAAATTAACCTAGACCCAGGTAAAATTTATGATGGTATACAACTAGTCGGTTCTGGTGTGTTTGATATTGCGATTCTGCAAAGCCAAGGCTATGCTTACCTAAAAATCCAATAACCTTTTCCATGCACTGCTAAATAAAAAGCCCCATTTCGGGGCTTTTTATTTATTCAATTTCTACTATGTCAACTTTTGTTAAACCGGTATCCGTAGCATAGTGCGTAATTTCAGCAGGCGATGTTGCACCTAGTTTAGTCATCAAGTTTTCACGGTGCTTTGAAACAGTACGGTCACTAATATCAAGCATCACAGCAATATCCTTGGTCTTAAAGCCTTCAGCAATCAATTTAGTTACCTGTTTTTCACGCACCGAAAGCTTGCGCATGCTGCGCTTTTTCTTAATCGGACTGGCGTCATCAATCACCGACATAACATGAGGTTTAATCATGTCATCAACATACAGGTTACCTGCTACGATCTGCTCTAGACCATTAAGCAACGATGACTTTGCGACTGACTTAGTTGCAATACCATGGACACCCATTTCCAAAGCTTCAACCCAGACACTTGGCGTTAATGCTGAGGTTAACACCATAATTTTTACTTTTGGATGACGACGTTTTAGCTGTGAAATTGTGTTGAATCCATTTAACTTGGGTAAGGCTAACTCCATCACAACCAAGTCAGGTGAAGTAGCACGTACCTGCTCCATACAAACAATACCATCTCCGGCTTCACCAACAACATCGAAGCGTTTGTCAGACTCGATTAAGTTTTTGATAGCGCCACGCACTAGCTCCTGATCTTCTGCCAACACTAGTTTGATTTTTTCTGCCATAGTTCACCCCTACAGACTTTAATACTTTTTAGCTAAAAATTTACCTGATAAAATTTAGGTAACATGACTTAAATTACTGGTGTGCATATTACCATGTAAAAAATTTTTACAACAATCTTTTTTACATAAAACGCACACAAAAACCTTATTCAGAGTTTTTTAGCTAACCCCACATCCCTTGTATTCTCGGTTAAAATGAGCGGAGTTAAATTTGGAGCATAACAAGCATGACAAAAACACGTGACGTTCATGACAGTATGGGAAAAATGACGGTTCCCGCAGATGCACTCTATGGTGCACAAACTCAACGCGCTGTAGAAAACTTTCCCATTAGCGGCCAATGCATGCCGCAAGCTTTTATTTTAGCGCTAGCTGAAGTAAAACTTGCCTGTGCTAAGGCAAACAATGATTTAGGTTTATTAACCGATCAACAAACCCATGCTATCGAACAAGCTGTTGCTAGCATCCTACAGAACTGTCCCATGGAAGCATTTCCTGTTGATGTCTTCCAAACAGGTTCGGGCACCAGCTCCAATATGAACATGAATGAAGTCATAGCGACTCTTGCCTCGCAACTGACTCAGGTCGATATCCACCCTAATGATCATGTTAATATGAGTCAAAGCTCCAATGATGTTATTCCAAGTGCCATTCATGCTAGTACCAATCAAGTACTTACCCGTCAACTCAAGCCTGCACTTGCTCACCTAATTTCAACCTTAGAAGCTAAAGAGCTTGAAGTAGCCGATGTCGTTAAAACAGGTCGTACTCACCTGATGGATGCCATGCCTGTTCAATTTGCACAGGAACTGTCTGGCTGGCGTCACCAACTTATAGACAACCTAGCACGCCTAAATAACACCCAACAACGCCTAACGAAGTTGACTCTGGGCGGTACCGCTGTTGGTACAGGCATTAATGCGCCTAAGGGCTTTGCCGTGGCATTTTGCAAACACCTAAGCAACAGGCATCAGACAAACTATCAGCCAATGGATAACTTTTTTGTTGGCTTAAGTTGCCAAGACACAGCACTTGAATTAAGTGGTCAACTGAATGTGCTTGCGGCCAGCTTAATGAAAATAGCGAATGATTTACGATGGATGAACTCTGGCCCCCTAGCAGGCCTAGCTGAAATACAGTTACCTGCATTACAACCCGGTAGCTCTATTATGCCAGGCAAGGTCAATCCGGTAATTCCTGAAGCCGTCGCAATGGTCTGCGCACAGGTTACCGGAAACCACACCGCAGTAACCATCGGCGCACAGTCAGGCAACTTCCAATTGAACGTTATGCTACCGATGATAGCCAACAACCTGCTGAATTCAATTGAAATGTTAGCGAATGCGATGAATCTACTCGCAGATAAAGCCATTGTTGGCTTTAAAGTTAACCTTAGCCAATTAGAACGCGCGCTTGCAGTGAACCCTATCCTAGTCACAGCACTAAATAGTGTGGTAGGCTATGAAAAAGGGGCTGAGATTGCTAAAACAGCGTACCAAACTGGGCAACCCGTTATAGATGTCGCTGAACAGCTAACAGACCTTGACCGCACAACGCTGGTCAAACTACTTGACCCTAAACGCTTAACAGAGGGCGGTACACCCGGCCTATAAACCGATAAAATGAGGAGAAAAGTATGGCCTTAGTGAACCTAACCGCTGAAGCATTTGATACATTTATTGCAGAACACGAGATGATTATTTTTGACTTTTGGGCTGAATGGTGCGGTCCATGCAAACAGTTCGCCCCTGTTTTTGAAGCGGCTGCAGAACAGCACCCCAACATCATGTTTGCCAAGGTTAATGTTGAAGAACAGCCCGATCTCGCCAACATGTTTCAAGTTCGCTCTATTCCAACACTGGCTTTTATGCGAGAAAAAGTCGTGGTTTATGCTAATCCTGGCGCCTTACCTGCCAGCAATTTTGAACAAGGCATTCAAGAAATGCTAAATCTAGACATGGCTAAGGTTCATGCTGACGTTGCCGAAATGCAACAACAGCAATAATTAGGCATAGAGCTCCAAGGCGGGTTGATTGGCTAAACGCACAATCAAATCCGTTCTTGTAATAACACCCAACAATGCGTCATCATCATTCATAACAGGTAACGCACCTACCTTATACTCACCCATAACCCAAGCAATATGACGAATATCGGCATCAGGGTGTGTCGTAATGACCTGCCGATGAGCATGCCACATGACCGATCCCGGTTCTGTTGACCAAAGCTCGCCTAGATTATGATGTTGCCATAAATCACGGTCAGAAATTATGCCAACTAACCGCTGGTCATGAAGTAACGGCAAATGACGTACCTTTTGCTGCTGCATTAGCGACCAAGCCTGCTCCAGACTAGCGTCATCACCTAGACTTACCACGGGTTGACTCATTATCTCAAACGCCTTAACCACCAAATGGTGATCATGCTCAACCGCTTTGGTTTCTTGATAGGCCGCTATTTGAGGGGATGGCTTTTGCGTTTCACCTTGCTGTCGATTATCTGCGGCTTGTTCTAAAAACGTTTTGTTTAATTGAACCTCACTTGGCTGCACAACTTTTTTTAGACTAACCGGACGCTCAAATCGCGTTGCAAGACTTTGCCGCCCTTCCGGACTATAAACGATAAACATACGCTCACCTACTATTTAAAGGGCCAAAGACCTGCAGCACCCAATACACCGCTTGAGTCACCCAGCTTTGGCGCAATAAGCTTGGTATCTATCTGGTCGCTAAATACCCAATTTTGCCAAACGTTTGGAACCCGATCGTAAAGCTCTAACATTTGCCCTAAGCCACCTCCCAAGACAATAACCTCTGGATCAAAGATATTTATAATACTTGCTAAACCTTTAGCTAGGTTAAAAACATAATCATCAAATGCAGACTGCGCCTGAACACCACCCTGCTTAAAGTCTTGATAAATAGCTTTAGCATCGACCCAATCAACACCATAGCGACGTTGGCTGCGTGCCAGCCAACCGGGACCTGATAAATAGGTTTCAATACAGTTTTGTAAGCCACAATAGCAATTCACCAGACTGCCATCGTCCACCCAGGGCATGGCGTTATGACCCCATTCACCGCCAATGCCATTAACACCATTAATTAATTGACCATTGATAACAAGACCACCACCGCAGCCTGTACCAATAATCACGCCAAATACCGATTCTGCGTGCTTTGCGTTACCAAACAAAGCTTCCGACAAAGCAAAACAATTGGCATCATTGGCAATCCGCACACGTCCACCAAGTGCACGATTCAAATCAGCCAACAATGGCTGACCATTTAACCAGGTTGAATTAGCGTTTTTAACCAAACCAGATTGTTTAGCAATACTACCGGGTATACCAATCCCAATAGGTAAACTGAACAGGTTATGCGTCTGCTCCACTTGCGCAATTAACTTAATAAGTTGCTGACAGGTGTCAGCATAGTTCCCTCTAATAGTCGGTTCACGGTATTGATAAATAATCTCATGCTGACTATTCACCAGCGCAATTTCTATTTTGGTACCACCTAAATCGATACCGATATTCATGACGACTTCTCAAAAGTCTGCGCTTCCATCGCTTTTAACCAAGCAATCTCCTCACTCGAAAAGCCAGCTTCTGCACGCGCTTGGTAATTAAAAGGGCCACGAATATCACCATGAAAATACTGATCAAGAATAGACTGAAAAGCGTCAAAAGGATTCAGACCTTGCTGTTGACACAAGTACCTAAACCAACGCGTACCCACAGCAACATGTCCAATTTCATCACGCAGTAAAATCTTCAATATTTCAACGCCACGATGATCACCAATGGCTCGTAATCTTTTAATCATATCCGGGGTAACATCTAAGCCCCTTGCTTCAAGCGTGCGAGGAACCATTGCCATCCTAACTAAAGGATCATGATCTGTCTCGTAGGTAGTTAACCATAAACCATTATGAGCTGTAAAATCGCCATACTCATAGCCCAATCTAGCTAAGTGCTCACGAATCATCTGAAAATGATAGGCTTCCTCAGTAGCAACACCCAACCAATCAGCGTAATAGTCTCGTGGCATATCCTGAAAACGATACAGCGCATCCAAGGCTAAATTAATGGCATTAAATTCAATATGTGCAATAGCGTGCATCAGAGCAGCATGCCCTTCTGGCGAGCCTAATCGACGGCGCATTAAATCTTTGGGTAGCACCAGCTTGGGTCGTGCAGGACGGCCAGGATCAGCAATACGCTCAATATAGTTTGTTGGCAAAAAGTCAGTTTGGCCCTCACTCCAGTCGACAACAAGCGAATCAAGCCGCTTAAGCTTATCTTCTAGATCTACGGCTACCAAACACTGGTGTACCTGCTCAAAAAAAGACACATTGATCCCTTTTAAAAATTAGACACTGTAGTACGCACAAAAAAAAAGCCGACAAAGTCGGCTTTTTTGAGATGCATCACCTAGTGTCAATATTATTGACGATAGTAAACTGCCATCAGGTAACGAACGCCCATGAAGTTCTTCGTGTCGATCGCGTTAAAAAGGGTAGCCCACTTTAAACGATCTTCAGGAGTCATAACTGAGTAAGGAGCACGAACATACTCTTTACCGTCTTTTTCATAGCGCCATTGGCTTTCATACGCAACTTCCATGCGAGTCAGTTCTTCGCGACATTGTTGTACAGTAGTTGCCTGCTGTACTTCACGCGCTGCAGTATTACCACCTTGAATACCCGCCTCGATCAATAGTTTTGCATCTGCAATACACTGATCATAGACTGATGCAGCATGTGCATTCATAGAAAATGCTGCAACACCAGACAGTAACAAAGCTTTAAGAGTTAATTGCTTCATCGATTACTCCAAATAGGGTTTGCCTCTCTAGCGTTGTTAATTTTCGCTGCTTTTTGATCAAATTGCAAGTCTTAACCAAATAGAATATTAACGTTTCCTTATTAATTTAACTTATGAATAAATTAAAGATAGAGCACCTCTAAAACTTCATAATCAATATTGCCACTTGGTGCCTGAACCACAACCTCATCGCCCTCTGACTTGCCAATTAGCGCTCGGGCAATAGGTGAGTTAATAGAAATTTTATTTTGTTTAACATCAGACTCATCATTTCCCACAATGCGATAAAGCACTTCTTGATCATTATCAATATTTAGCAGCTTCACCGTCGCACCAAAAATGACCTTACCGTTGGCCTCAATTTGGGTAACATCAATAATTTGCGAGTGACCAAGTACACCCTCAATATGCTTTATTCTCGCTTCAATTAATCCCTGCTGCTCTCTAGCTGCATGGTATTCAGCATTTTCTTTTAAATCACCATGTTCCCGCGCATCCGCAATAGCTTGCGTAATACGTGGACGCTCTTCTTTTTTTAAGCGATTTAATTCCGCTTGTAATTTATCTGCGCCTTCTTTGGTCATAGGTTGCTTTTGCATAGTCATTTGCTCCTTAAAATGCAAAGAAGCCGGTGCCTAAGACACCAGCTTCTACAACAATTATAGTCGTTAAATTAATTTAAATCTTGTAGACGATGAACCGGTTGATCATCCAAATAATCCATTGCAGCGACAGTTGCAAACGCCCCTGCCATCGTTGTTGTATAACAAACCTTATGCATTAAGGCTTCACGTCGAATACCTGAAGAATCTTTGATGCTGACCGAGCCATCTGACGTATTCACGATTAACTGAATCTCCTCGTTTTTAATCGCATCGACAATATTGGGTCGCCCTTCTGCAACCTTATTGACCAGTTCACAATCAATCCCAGCAGCTTGCAACGAATTCGCCGTACCCCTTGTAGCAACAATGCTAAATCCTTTAGCCAGTAATGCTTTTGCTAGCTCAATCACCTTCACACGATCCGCTTTTCGCACACTTAAGAAAGCCCTACCTTCTCTCGGTAAAATGGTACTCGCCGCTAACTGTGCATTAGCATAAGCTTGCGGGAAGTTTGCGCCTACTCCCATAACCTCGCCGGTCGATTTCATCTCCGGACCCAAAATAGGATCCACACCCAAGAACTTAATAAACGGGAACACCGCCTCTTTTACTGAGTAATGCTTCGGCATCACTTCAGCCGTGAACCCTTGTGAAGCCAGGGACTTCCCAGCCATACAGCGCGCGGCAATTTTAGCTAGAGGGTGCCCAATCGCCTTTGAAACAAATGGCACCGTGCGTGACGCACGCGGGTTGACTTCTAGCACATAAATGTCATCACCTTTAACGGCAAACTGCGTATTCATTAACCCAACCACATTTAAGGCTTTCGCCATTTGTGCGACTTGGTGCCTGATTTCATCCTGAACTGATTTTTTAATACTATAGGGTGGCAATGAACAAGCCGAATCACCAGAATGTATCCCGGCCTGCTCAATATGCTCCATCAGTCCACCAATAACAACTTGCTCGCCATCACATATCGCATCCACATCCAGCTCAACCGCATCATCTAAGAAACGATCTAACAATACTGGCGAATCATTAGATACCTTAACAGCAAACTTCATGTAGCGTAGCAGGTCTTCTTCGGAGTATACAATTTCCATTGCACGGCCACCCAATACATAAGAAGGCCGTACTACAAGTGGATAGCCTATTTCTTTTGCCAGCGTAATAGCTTCATCCTCACGACGCGCCGTTCGATTCGGTGGCTGTCGCAGGTTCAATTTATTTAATAATTGCTGGAAACGTTCACGATCCTCAGCCAAATCAATTGAATCAGGTGACGTGCCAATAATCGGCACACCCGCAGCTTCAAGATCCCGCGCTAATTTCAATGGCGTTTGACCACCGTATTGCACGATGACACCCTTAGGCTGTTCTATCGCAACAATCTCCAATACATCTTCCAGCGTTAAAGGCTCAAAATACAGGCGGTCAGAGGTATCGTAATCGGTTGAAACGGTTTCTGGGTTACAGTTGACCATAATAGTTTCATAACCGTCTTCACTGAGTGCCATCGCGGCATGCACACAGCAATAATCAAACTCTATGCCTTGGCCAATCCGATTTGGACCACCACCTAACACCATAATTTTATCGCGGTCAGTGGGTTCTGCCTCGCATTCATCCTCATAGGTCGAATACAAATAGGCTGTCGACGTTGCAAATTCAGCCGCACAGGTATCAACACGTTTATAGACAGGGCGAATACCCAAAGTATGGCGGTACTTTCTAACCAATGCACTATCTGTTTTTAGTAAGGCCGCAATACGATTGTCAGAAAAACCCTGGCGCTTGAGTTGCTTTAAAAAGTCTGCTTCAAGTGCATCTAGACCTTTAGCCACAATATGACGTTCTGATTCCACTAATTCAGCAATCTGTGCCAAAAACCACGGATCAATCTTAGATACATCGAACACCTGCTCTATGCTCCAGCCAGCACGAAACGCATCCGCAACATACCAGATGCGATCGGCGCCAGGATCACGCAGCTCTCGACGTAAAATATCACGCACTTCCTTATCATCGGTAGTGGCAAAATCAATCATCTCATTTAAGCCATCCATGCCGGTCTCTAAACCACGCAAGGCTTTTTGCAATGACTCTTTAAAGTTCCGACCCATCGCCATCACTTCACCAACCGACTTCATTTGAGTTGATAGGCGCGCCTGAGCTTGCGGGAATTTTTCAAATGTGAAGCGTGGCAATTTAGTCACGACATAATCGATTGACGGTTCAAACGACGCCGGTGTCGCACCGTTGGTAATATCGTTTTTTAACTCATCAAGCGTATAACCCACGGCTAATTTAGCCGCCACTTTAGCAATCGGGAAACCCGTTGCTTTAGATGCTAGCGCTGAAGAGCGAGATACACGTGGATTCATCTCAATAACAATCATCCGACCCGTCTCAGGATTTAACGCAAACTGAACGTTCGAACCGCCCGTTTCAACCCCGATTTCACGCAGTACAGCCAGTGAGGCGTTACGCATAATCTGATATTCTTTATCCGTTAAGGTTTGCGCAGGTGCAACAGTAATCGAGTCACCGGTATGCACCCCCATAGGATCAAAGTTTTCAATTGAACAGACGATAATACAGTTATCCTTCTTGTCGCGAATAACTTCCATCTCATATTCTTTCCAACCTAAGATGGACTCTTCAATCAATAATTCGTTCGTCGGTGATAAATCTAAACCAAACTTACAAATTTGCTCAAACTCTTCACGGTTGTAAGCAATACCCCCGCCTGAACCACCCAAGGTAAACGAAGGACGAATAACGGTTGGAAAACCTACTTTAGCTTGAATTTGCCAAGCTTCATCAAGATTGTGCGCAACCTCTGAATAAGGCATATCCAAACCAATTTTGGTCATCGCCTGACGGAATCGATCACGGTTTTCGGCTTTATCAATAGCATCTTCACTTGCACCGATTAGTTCAACGTTATATTTTTTTAATACTCCGTTGTGCGCTAAATCTAACGCGCAGTTAAGGGCGGTTTGCCCACCCATGGTCGGCAAAATCGCATCTGGACGCTCTTTATCGATAATTTTCTCTACGACCTGCCAAGTAATTGGCTCGATGTAGGTGGCATGAGCTAAATCTGGGTCACTCATGATCGTCGCTGGATTTGAGTTAACCAGCACTACCCGGAAGCCCTCTTCCTTTAACGCCTTACAGGCTTGAGCACCCGAATAATCAAACTCGCAGGCCTGGCCGATAATGATCGGACCGGCACCAATAATTAGAATCGTTTTTATGTCTGTTCTTTTTGGCATGGCAATTCCTTAATTCGTGACCTTTAACGCTTAGGCCGAACGGTACTGATTAATCTGGGCAATAAACTGATCAAATAGCGGTGCTAAATCATGTGGTCCTGGGCTAGCTTCTGGGTGACCTTGAAAACTGAAAGCAGGTTTATCGGTTAATGCGATACCCTGTAACGAGCCGTCAAACAAAGAGTTATGCGTCACTTTAACATTGGCCGGCAAACTATTTGGGTCAACGGCAAAACCATGGTTCTGTGACGTAATCATCACCCGACCTGTATCAAGTTCTTGAACCGGGTGGTTACCACCGTGATGACCAAATTTCATTTTTAAAGTTTTCGCACCCGCTGCTAATGCCAACAACTGATGGCCTAAACAAATACCAAATACCGGCACCTGTGCTGCCAAGACTTCGCGGATAGCCGTTATCGCATAATCGCATGGGGCAGGATCACCAGGGCCATTAGATAAAAACACGCCATCAGGATTCATTGCCAGAACGTCGGCAGCCGTCGTTTTAGCAGGCACAACTGTTACACGACAACCTCGATCGGCAAGCATCCGTAAAATATTGCGTTTGATACCATAATCAAAGGCAACAACATGGTATGTTGCTTCAGCCTGACGGTCGATATGCCCTTTTCCAAGCTGCCATGTTCCTTCATGCCATTGATAGGCTGTTTCTGTTGTCACTTCTTTGGCCAAGTCAATGCCACTCAAACCAGCAAAAGCCTGCGCCTTGGCAACAGCTGCATCAGCATCAATATTATCACCAGCAACGATGACGCCATTTTGCGCGCCCTTTTCACGAAGAATACGTGTCAACTTTCGGGTATCAATGTCTGCAATAGCGACCACATTCTGCTCAATCAAATAGTCTGGCAAACTTTGCGTTGCACGAAAGCTACTTATTAAACTTGGGCAATCTTTAACAACTAAACCTTGCGCCATAACATTCGGCGACTCTGTATCTTCTTCATTTACACCAACATTACCAATATGTGGATAGGTCAAAGTTACAATTTGTTTAAAATACGACGGGTCGGTCAAAATCTCTTGGTACCCCGTCATAGAGGTATTAAAAACCACCTCACCCACACATTCTCCCTGCGCACCAATTGAACGCCCCCAAAAAAGCGTGCCATCGGCCAGTGCCAGTAACGCTGATGCTTCCATGTTTTGCCCCGAAAAGTCTAAATTCGCTTATAAAAAAACGGAGCTAACTCCTTTCAAAGAGTCAACTCCGTCCTAAATAATGTCTACAAGATGACTTCATGCCAACCTTTTATTTTGAGTCATAAAATCAATTTCAAATTGAGCGAATTTTAATCGATAAGCCCTTTCAAGTCTAGCTGAAATCCACACTTATTCCAAAAACTAGCGTAAGCCCAATACATCTTGCATATCATAGAGACCATTAGGTTGACAGCCGAGCCACTCACAAGCTCTCACTGCACCTTTAGCGAAAGTCATCCGACTCGATGCCTTATGCGTAATTTCAACACGCTCCCCAATTCCGGCGAACATCACGGTATGGTCACCGACAATATCGCCGGCACGCACGGTGGCAAAACCAATCGTATTCGGGTCACGCTCGCCGGTGTTACCCTCACGACCATAGACTGCACAGGTTTTAAGCTCTCGCCCCAGCGTGTCAGCTACCACTTCTGCCATACGCAAGGCCGTGCCAGAGGGTGCATCAATTTTATGACGATGATGCGCTTCAACCACTTCAATATCAAAGCCTTCATTAAGCACTTCTGCCGCCATTTTTAGCAACTTTAAGGTTAAGGTCACACCCACGCTCATATTCGGGGCAAACACAACCGGAATCTTAGTGGCGGCATCATCAATCGCAGCCAACCCCTCTTCGTCAAATCCAGTGGTACCAATAACAATACGTTTATTAGCTTGGACACATAAACCTAGTGCCTGCAAAGTAACTTCAGGGCGAGTAAAATCAATCAAAACATCAAAATCATCTAATACGTCAGCTAGATTATCAACAACTTTAACCCCTTGTGGACCTGCACCCACAAGATCTCCAGCATCCACACCCACCAAAGACGAACCGGGACGTTCAACTGCTGCACCCAGCACCAAATTTGGTGCCGCTAGGGTTGCTTCAATCAAATATTTACCCATTCTGCCTGATGCGCCTAAAATACCTATGCGACTTAGCTCACTCATTTTTTATCCTTATTCGTTGTTTCACTATCATCACTTGTAAAAAAAGATTTTACTGCATCAAAAAATGAGTGAGATTTTGGGCTATGTTTAGCATGCTTACCATGCAAACTATCATCAAAGGCTTTCAATAACGCCTTTTGCTCACTGGTTAGCTTAACCGGCGTTTCAATATTCACTTCACAGATTAGATCTCCAACCCGGCTCGAACGAACAGACTTCACCCCTTTGCCAGCCAACTTAAAGCGTTGTCCTGACTGGGTACCCGCCGGTATTTTCAAACGCGCTTTGCCATTTAAACTAGGCACTTCAATTTCGCCGCCCAAGGTCGCCGTTGCAAAGGAAATAGGTAACTCACAGAAAAGCGTGTCGCCATCACGCTGAAAAATAGCATGACGCTTGACGCGCACCCGAACATACAAATTACCCCGTGGCGCACCTGCTTCGCCCAGCCCTCCTTCACCTTGTAAACGAATACGATCGCCACTATCCACGCCGGCGGGGATTTTCACCGACAAGGTTTTGTGCTTAGTGAGCACACCTTCGCCACGACATTTTTTACAAGGGGACTTAATAATCTTACCGCGACCATGACAAGTTGGACAGGTGCGTGCCACCGAGAAAAAACCTTGCTGGATACGAACCTGTCCCTCTCCACCACAAGTTGGACAGGTTTGAGCCGATGTGCCTGGCTCTGCGCCTGAGCCACCACAAGCATCACAAGTATCCTCATAGGGAATACGAATATCAACTTCAGTACCATTAACCGCTTGCTCTAAGGTAATTTCCAAGTCGTACTGCATATCATCACCGGCCTGAGGACCCCGACGACCAAAACCACCACCGAAAATATCGCCAAAAATATCACTAAATGCATCGCCAAAGCCTGCGCCGCCAAAACCACCGCCCTGAGCACCGCCTTGCACGCCAGCATGACCAAACTGGTCATAAGCCGCCCGCTTTTGCTGGTCACTTAACACTTCATAGGCTTCAGTTGCTTCTTTAAACTTAGAATCAGCATCTGGATCATCCGGATTTCGATCTGGATGATACTTCATCGCTAATTTCCGATAGGCTTTTTTAATCTCCTGCTCGGTAGCGTTACGTGCGACGGATAATATTTCGTAATAATCTCGTTTACTCATAGTTGCTGTCTTCTGCTGCTTGGCTCAATGTAAAGTTAATAGGTTCAATAGACGACTCAGCATCTATTCAAGCTAGTAACTTGTGCAAAAAACAACGGCTCATTCGAGCCGTTGCCTCATTACACTAATTTAAAAAATTAAGTTTGAATTACTTTTTCGAATCATCCACTTCTTCAAATTCTGCATCCACAATATCATCTTGTTTTGCATTATCAGAAGTATTTGGCTCAGCGCCTGCGGTTTGCTGCTGTTGCTTCGCCATCATTTTTTCAGTCATTTTCTGCGATGCGGCGGCTAAAGCTTGTACCTTTTCATCGATTTTAGCTTTATCATCACCTTTCATCGCTTCTTCAACATCTTTGATGGCCGCTTCAATCGCATCCTTTTCAGCTGCGTCAAGATCATCACCAGCATCCGTCATGGCTTTACGAGTAGCATGAATCATTCCATCTGCTTGGTTACGCGCCTCAACCAGCTCCTTCATTTTACGATCTTCTTCCGCATGCGCTTCGGCATCTTTCACCATACGTTCAACTTCTTCATCGGTTAAACCTGAAGAAGCTTTAATCGTAATGTTTTGCTCTTTACCTGTCGCCTTGTCTTTCGCTGACACATTCAAGATACCATTAGCATCAATATCAAAGGTCACTTCGATTTGCGGCATACCACGCTGAGCCGGTGGAATGTCTTCCAAATTAAACTGGCCTAACGACTTGTTGCCTGATGACATTTCACGCTCACCTTGCAACACATGAATCGTTACCGCCGTTTGGTTATCTTCAGCGGTTGAGAATACCTGTGACTTACGTGTTGGAATCGTGGTGTTTTTCTCAATCAGCTTGGTCATGACGCCGCCCATAGTTTCGATACCCAGCGACAGAGGCGATACGTCTAACAACAACACATCTTTCACATCACCAGACAACACACCACCCTGAATCGCGGCACCCATTGCCACCGCTTCATCCGGATTAACATCACGACGAGGCTCTTTGCCAAAAAATTCTTTTACACGTGCTTGCACCATCGGCACACGTGTTGAACCCCCAACCAAAATAACATCATCAATTTCAGACGCTGATAAACCAGCATCTTTAAGTGCAATCTTACAAGGCTCAATCGAACGTGCCACTAAATCCTCGACCAATGATTCAAACTTCGCACGAGTAATTTTGATGTTCATGTGCTTAGGGCCAGACGCATCGGCGGTAACGTAGGGTAGATTGATATCAGTTTGCTCACGCGATGACAATTCAATTTTTGCTTTCTCAGCCGCTTCACGTAAACGCTGCAAGGCTAGCGGATCATTGGTTAGATCAACACCTTGGTCCTTTTTAAACTCCGCGACCAAATAATCCATGATCTGCTTATCAAAGTCTTCACCACCCAAGAAGGTATCCCCGTTGGTTGATAACACTTCAACTTGCTTTTCGCCATCTAAATCCGCGACTTCGATAATCGAAATATCGAACGTACCGCCACCTAGGTCATAGACAGCAATTTTGCTGTCGCCCTTCGCCTTATCCATACCGTAAGCCAAAGCCGCCGCAGTTGGCTCGTTGATAATACGTTTAACTTCAAGGCCAGCAATCTTACCCGCATCCTTGGTCGCTTGACGTTGCGCGTCGTTAAAGTAAGCCGGAACGGTAATAACCGCTTCAGCCACTTCATGCCCAAGGTAATCTTCGGCGGTTTTTTTCATTTTTTGTAAGGTACGCGCAGACACCTCCTGCGGCGACATTTTTTTGCCATCAACATCTACCCATGCATCGCCATTGTCAGCACCTACAATCGCATAAGGCACCATACCAATGTCTTTTTTAACCTCTTTATCTTCAAAACGACGGCCGATCAAACGCTTGATCGCAAACAAGGTGTTTTTCGGATTCGTTACCGCCTGGCGCTTAGCCGAATCCCCGACCAACACTTCGCCATCGTTTGTGTAAGCCACAATCGAAGGCGTGGTACGCGCACCTTCTGCGTTTGGAATAACTTTAATGTCTTTGCCTTCCATGACCGCCACACATGAGTTAGTGGTGCCTAGGTCAATACCAATAATCTTTGCCATGTTTTAATCTCCAAATTCAATTTAATCTTTAAAAGCTTATGTTGTTCTTGTGTACTTAATAGGTGCTGTTTTGGTTATTTCAAGCAGCACAGCCATTTTTTTTACTGGGCCACAATAACCCGCGCAGGTCGAATCAAACGTTCATTTAAGGCATACCCCTTCTGAAACACTTCTACAACGGTATTTGTTTCATGATCGGGTGATGGAATCATCGTCATCGCCTCATGTTTTTGAGGATCAAACTTCTCACCCACTGGATTAATGCGTTCAACATTGAAGTCAGCCAGCACATCTAAAAGCTGTTTAAAGGTCATTTCGACCCCTTCACGAATTGACGCCGCATTGGCTTCGGGTTTATTTGCCGCATCTAAACCTAGCTCCAAGCTATCAGCAACGGGTACTAATGCATTTAGGAGCTTTTCGACACCATATTTGTGTGCATTTTCAACATCAATACGCGATCTACGGCGCAAGTTTTCCATATCAGCTTGTAATCTCAATAATGCATCCCAATGTTGCGCAGCTTGTTGTTGCGCGGCCGCTAATTCAGCCATGGGATCAAACTCGTCTTCAGCGTCATCAAAAGCCTGCTGATGATCCTGCTCAATTTGAGCATCTTGCTCATCCATCTGCTCTTCAACCGCTTGCTGCTCTGACTGATCTGACAGCTCACTTTGATTTTTTTGCTGCTCAGTCTTGTTTTCTGGCTGCTGCATGCACGACTCCTACAACTAATTAAAATTCATAAACAATATGGGGGGTTATTTTTCTCTTTCAACCCTTCTCGGCCAAAATATTCTACTGATCGATTTTTAACGCCTTAAAAGCATGATAGTTTCAGCTATAATTCAGATTAGTAAAGACAACGGCAGGTTTCATTATGTTTGATCGTATTGCAATTTTTGGTAAATACAACGGTTTTCAATCTTGGAAAAGCATTGATAAACTCATCAAGTTTTTTCAGGATCGCAATAAAAAAGTACTGCTAGATCAAACATCCTGCCAAGATTTTCCTGTTGAACGTTACGGTGTGCCCTTGCTAAGCCGCGAGGCGATGCTTGGTCAATTTGATCTGGCAATTGTCGTCGGTGGCGATGGCACCTTTTTAGATGTAGCCCGTTTTGTCGTTGACCAACAAAAACCGATTTTAGGCGTTAACCTTGGCCGATTAGGCTTTTTAGCGGATGTTTCACCAGATACCATGCTTAACACCATGGAAGATGTATTGAATGGCACCTATGACTGTGAAGATCGTAATTTACTCAGCGTTACTATTTACGATCTTGATGAAAAAGTATTTGAACACCTCGCTTTCAATGACGTAGTGATTCATAAACCTGACGCACCCAAAATGATTGAGTTTGAAACCTTCATTGACGGCCGCTTTCTTAAAAGCCAACGTTCTGATGGGATGATCATTGCCACACCAACAGGTTCAACAGCCTATGCACTTTCAGCAGGAGGACCTATTGTTGATCCAAGCCTTAACGTAATATCCTTGGTTTCTATCAATCCCCATACCATGAGTAATCGCCCTTTTGTTGTAGATGGTGACAGTCACATTGAATTACGCGCCCATGAAAACTGTAGCGGTATCGCACGGATTACATGTGACGGCCAAATCACTTATGAGATCAATGCCCGCCATCGTACCCACGTACAAAGACATCAACATTTTATTAAACTTATTCACCCTTGTGGTCACGACTACTTTGGGCTACTGCGTGCTAAATTACACTGGGGTGAAAAACTATAATGCTCGTCTATTTACATATTCAAAACCTAGCCCTTATTGACCAGCTTGAACTTGATTTTAAGCCGGGACTCAGCGTATTAACCGGTGAAACAGGCGCTGGTAAGTCAATTTTACTTGATGGCCTTGGACTCATACTGGGTGAGCGTGCCGACTCTAGCCTAGTCAGACATGGCAAAAATAAAGCCACCGTGACGGCCGAATTCGATTTGAGCGATGCCCCCGATCAGCAGGCCTGGTTACAACAGCATGACCTTGACGACGAAAACCAAATCAATAATTGCATCATTCAACGAAGTGTTCGCGCCGATGGTCGCTCAAAAGCTTACATCAATGGCCGCCCAACCACTCTAACGAAACTCAAAGAACTGGGGCAACAACTGATCATCGTACATGGTCAACACCAACACCAAGCTCTGCTAAACCTTGATACCCAACGCGATCTATTAGACCGATTTGGTCAGCATAACACCCTAGTATCTGCGGTTAAAGCCGCCTTCACTAGCTGGCATAAACTGACTCAAAAACTTAAACAAATCCAAGACGAACAACAAGATGCGCAAGCCAAACTTGAACTTTTAACATTCAAGCAACAGGAATTTGCCAAAGTCAAACCGCTAGTAGGTGAGTTTGACCTGCTTGCAGAAGAGCAGCGCACACTTGCCCACGCCAATGATATTAAAACAGCTGGCTTAAATGCGGCTGAACATCTAGATGGAGAACACAGTACCGTTAGCTTTCTTACCAAAGCACAGCACGAGATCGAGCGCGCGGCCGGCTATAGCCCGGAATTAGCGCAACAACAGCAACGATTAGAGACGCTACTTATCGAAGTGCAAGAGCTCGCCAGTGAATTGCACCATTACAGTGATAAAATTGAATTAGACCCCTATCGGTTAGACGAGGTTGATACACGACTGGGCCAACTTCATGCTTTAGCAAAAAAATACCACCTTGACCCCAATGGTCTTGCGGATTACTTTGATGAGCTTAATACGCAACTTACCGCTTTTACTCAGCATGACCAGTTCCAAGAAGAACTAGAAGCGGCAATTAACAAGGCTTACAGCTCACTACAAACCGCATCCAAATCACTAAGTGATGCACGTCAACACAGCGCAAACATTCTAGGTGAAACCATTACTAGTGCGATGCAGGCGCTTGGCATGGCTAAAGGACGCTTTGAGGTGGCACTAGAACCCAGCGCATTGTCTGCATTCGGTCAAGACAAAATTAACTTTCTTGTTCAAACCAACCCAGGCCAACCTGCACAGCCATTGAACAAAATTGCATCAGGTGGTGAGCTATCACGAATAAGCTTAGCCATACAAGTCGCTTGCGCTCAAGTGAGCCACACCGCAACACTAATCTTTGACGAAGTGGATGTTGGCATAGGCGGTGCAGTCGCTGAAATTGTAGGTCAAAAAATGCGCACACTGGGTCATCAACGCCAGGTTTTTGCTGTCACCCATTTAGGACAAGTCGCCAGCTATGGCAACCATCACTTCAAAGTAGCCAAGCAAAATATTCAAGATGAAACGCAAACCCAAGTGGAACCCTTAACGGCAGAGGCGAGAACACAAGAAATAGCGAGGATGATTGGTGGTATTGAAATTACAGAACAAACGCTTGGCCTAGCATCAGAACTCTTAAATCAGGCCAAAGCGTTTTAAAGTGCTTTAGATGTTACTTGCGATTAACTTCAGGTGTTTCAGACTCTAGCGTTCCATAAATGACTAGGTTGTGATTACACAGGTTATAGCCGTTTTCTTTGGCTATATCACGAATGCGATCTTCAATAACTGGGTCAACGAACTCTTTAACAAAGCCCGATTTTAAGCATACTAAATGATCGTGATTGTCACCAGTATCTAATTCAAACACAGAAATATTATTTTCAAAATTTAACCGGCGCACAATCCCAGCCTGCTCAAATTGGGTTAGCACGCGATATACCGTTGCTAAACCAACCTCTTCGCCCTGCTCAATCAAAATTTTATAAACGTCTTCGGCGGTTAAATGATGCTGGTCACCGGCTGACTCTAAAATTTGCAAAATTTTTAGTCTTGGCAAGGTAACTTTCAAACCCACACGCTTTAACTCATGACCACTCATTTAAAGACTCCACTTATGAGATTTGTTATTATTTTATACTAATACTCAGCTTCAACACATTTTTGTCTATAATAAATAAAATTTTAGCTTACCATGGTGTCAAATCTTCTACAGCAAGATTCTATTTGTAAATGATATTCAAGTAAAGCGTCAAACCGATTTAAATTAGGAAGGTATATGAGCAGAAAAAGACCAATATTACACCTAAGCTGGATTGCAATTCTTGGCTTATTTCTGAGCGGATGTGGTGGCATAAAACCCTTTAAAGCCCCTATTGCACAAGGTATTGTAATCGAACCGGCAATGC
The DNA here is from genome assembly GCF_900112445.1 of Thiomicrospira sp. ALE5. Classification (GTDB taxonomy): domain Bacteria; phylum Pseudomonadota; class Gammaproteobacteria; order Thiomicrospirales; family Thiomicrospiraceae; genus Thiomicrospira. The sequence continues at coordinate 490,306 of NZ_FOYY01000003.1, forward strand.
TTGAAGAGCTGCAAGTAGGGCTAAGCAAACAACAAGTGCGCAGCTTACTCGGGCCTCACTATGGCCAGCATCCGTTTCGCCCACATATTTGGGATTATACCTATGCCACTAGCCAACAAAACAATCATCCAGATGCAGCCGGTCACTTACGCTTAGAATTTGATGAGCAAGGTTTCTTGTCAAACTGGCAAGTCATTAAAGAACAAAGCCGAAAAATCAAACTTTAACGCCTAATATCTTCAATCTACCTATCGCAACTTATTGTGCTGCCGCCTTGCGGCGGCGTTCTTTGGGATCAACTTTTAGCGGGCGATATACCTCAACCCGATCACCATCACGTAATAAGGTATCTTGCGACACTGGACGGCTAAAAATACCCAGCTTATCCAGCACAGCTTCAGGATAGTCTGCCTGCAGCGGACTTAACTTAACGGCATCTATCGCAGTGGTATTGAGGGGCACACGCAACGAGTACAAAGACTGTTTATCAGGCAAGGCATAGGCCACTTCGACCACAATCCAGTCAGAATTCGTGTCGGAATGCGCAACGTCACTGTTATCTAGATTAGCCATAAATTTGCTCCGCTCGGGCAACAAAACTGCTAACAAAGGTATTGGCAATCTGCTCAAAAATACTATTGAGCGCTACCTTTAATAGGCCAGAACTGACTTCAAACTCAATCTCAAAATTAATTTTGCAGGCCTGTTCACCCAATGCTTTAAAGGTCCATTCACCCTGTAAATGACTAAACGGGCCTTCCAAAAGACGCATTTCGATACGCTGATTCGGCGTCAGATGATTCTGGGTCTTGAATACTTGCTTCAACCCCAATTTAGCAATCGTCACTTCCGCTTGCATGGAAAGCTCATCCGCCATTAATACGCGCGCACCACCACACCAAGGCAAAAACTCCGGATAACGTGCGACATCGTTTACCACGTCATACATTTGTTTTGCCGAGTAATTTAATAAAGCGGTGCGGGAAATTTTTTTCATAGCCGTCTTTTTTTGAGCAAACTTGGTTATAATGCGAGTCATTATGGCAAAAAAATCCAAGAAACAAAACCACTCTAATCGCATCGCCGAAAACCGCAAAGCGCGCTTCGATTATTTCATTGAAGAAACCTTTGAAGCAGGCCTGGTGTTAGAAGGCTGGGAAATCAAAAGCCTGCGTGCGGGTAAGGTTCAAATTAACGAAAGCTACATTCTGTTTAAAAACAATGAGGCTTGGTTATTTGGTGCGCTGATTACCCCGCTCATTACAGCCTCCTCTCATCAAATCCACGACCCATTGCGGACGCGTAAATTATTGATGCACCGGCGTCAAATTGACCGTTTAATGGGCCAGGTTGATCAAAAAGGCTATACCGTTGTGTCTCTTAATTTACATTGGCACCAAGGTCGAGTAAAAATCGACATAGGTTTAGCGAAAGGTAAAAAACTGCATGACAAACGCGCCACCGAAAAAGAGCGCGATTGGAATCGCGACAAGCAACGTATTCTCAAATCATTCGGTTAACCAGGCCTGCAACTGTGGCCAAAGTCTCGCTAGAATAATAGGTTGAGCGGCGGCATTGGGGTGTAAGCCATCATCTAGCATTAACTCCTGATTCAACGCCACATCAGCCAGAAAAAAAGGATCGAGCGGCACCTGATATTCTTCAGCCAACTGCAGATACATTTGCGCTAAACGTCGATCAAACGCCGGCCCATAATTAGGCGGCAATCGAATACCCAACAACTTCACTTTGGCGCCCTGCTGCTGACTCAACTCAATCATTTGCGCTAGGTTGCGTTGAGTTTGATTCAAGTTTTGACCGCGCAGGGCATCATTGGCGCCCAGCTCAATAATCACATAAGCGGGTTGATGTTGTGCCAGCAGGCCTGGTAAACGCTGCAAACCGCCCGAGGTGGTTTCACCACTCAAACTGGCATTGATCACTTGTACGTTTTTTAATTGTTGCATAGTCTGCTGAGTCAGTTTTTGGTCTAATAGGGACACCCAACCGTTCTCTTGCGGAATACCATAAGCCGCACTCAGGCTATCGCCCAAAACCAACAAGGTAGATGAAGAGGACTGTGCCGATTGACTGGCTAACAGTAACACCCAACTTACAAGTAGCAGCGTTATCACACGCACTAACGGATGATAAAGAGAACATAATCCATGACTGACAACCCGACTAATTCTATTTTGAGCTTGCACAATGTTCATTACGAAGTATCCTCTGCGTCTTCACCTTTGGCTATCTTAAAGGGCTGTGAACTAGAAGTCGAGCCACAACAAAGTTTAGCGATAGTAGGGCGCTCTGGTTCCGGAAAATCCACACTACTTGCTTTAATGGCCGGATTAGACACCGCCACACGCGGTGATGTGCGCTTGCTATCCCATAATCTAAGTCAACTTAATGAAGATCAACGTGCGCAAATTCGCGCCCAATCAGTGGGCTTTGTGTTTCAAAACTTTCAACTCATGTCGGGCTTAACCGCACTCGAAAATGTCATGATGCCTCTGGAACTCTTTAACCTAGATCAGCCCAAGCAACGCGCAGAGCAAGCGCTGGAATCAGTAGGCCTGACTCACCGTTTACACCATCGGCCACAATCCCTATCGGGTGGCGAACAACAACGCGTCGCGATTGCACGCGCCCTCGTCACCCAACCCAAGATTTTGTTTGCCGATGAACCTACTGGCAACTTGGATGAAACCACCGCTCATCAAGTGCAGGATTTGCTATTTAACTTGCAAGATCACACCACCTTAATTCTCGTCACCCACGACGTGGACTATGCTGCGCGTTGCCAACGCCAAGTCCGTCTTGAACAGGGTCTGCTCCTTGAGGATCAGCTATGCCACTAATTAACACGGCACTGCGTTGGTTTTGGCGCGGCATTCGTCGTGGCGATTGGTTGTGGCTATGGATTGCCGTAGTGATTGCCAGCACCAGCGTGACCTTGGTTGAACAGGTCGCGCAAACAGTGCAAAAAAGCATGTTGAGCAAAGCGGCTGAATCCTTATCCGCTGATCTGGTCATCCGCTCTACTCGCCCGATTGAGTCCAGCTGGCAGGAATGGGCAGCGGATAACCAGTTGGCCACCAGCGAAACACTCAGCCTGACCACTATGGCACTGCACCAAGATCAATTTCAAATGGTCATGCTCAAAGGTGTATCAGCCAACTATCCATTACGAGGACAGCTGCGCACACAAAACCACAAAAGCTTAAATGAATTGGGCGATAGCGCCGTGTTCGCTGATCCACAATTAGCAGGCCTGCTAGGACTAGAACTGGGCAATCAATTGACTCTTGGATCGCGAGATTTTATTGCGCTCGACTGGTTAAGTGATCAAGATGTGTTTCAAGCCACCTTTAGTCAATTCGCGCCACAGGTTATTTTGCCAATTGAACAGATTGACGCCTTAGGTTTACTCGGCCCAGGCAGCCGGGCAACCTTCGAGCTTGGGTTTAGTGGCGCAGCACAAGCCCTAGATGAACTCTATTTACGCTTGGTTGAAGCCGACGAACCGCATTGGCAAATCATTCAAGCCCGCGCACCGACCCCAGATCTTGAACGCGCACTTAACACCGCATGGCTATTTTTAGACCTGGCGTCCCTGGCCACCGTACTCGTAGCAGGCCTGGCGATTCTGATAGCTAGCCAGTTTTATCTAAAACGCTGGACCGCGACGCTAGCACTATTACGCGCCACCGGTGCAACCAGCCGCCGCTTGGTGAGTTTATTTGCACTCCAATTAACCTTTCTAGCCCTATTTGCAAGCGGTCTAGGTATCCTGTTGGGATTGGCCTTGTTTTATCTTCTCACACCGGTGCTGGCCAATTACTTTAGTCCCTTGGTGATTGCTGCGCCTGGCACCGCCATGCTATTGGGCTTGCTCAGTGGTACGCTCGCGCTATGGACCTTTTCTTGGCCGGCGTTTTATCGTGCCATGCAAGTCTCGCCACTCAGTGTGTTACGCCAAGATTTAAGCCCTAAAAGTGCCTTAACAGCCTTATTAGTCAGCCTGGTGCTGCTATTCTTACTGATGTCCCTGCTGCTCAATAACCAGCTGCTCATTTGGGCACTGCCAAGCTTATTAATTGGCGGCGCATTACTAGCCCTGCTAGCAGGCCTGCTACTTTGGGGTCTAGTTAAGATTCAACCTTTTACCCGAGGTTGGTTACGCGTCGCCATTGCTGGTTTAACACGGGCACCAGGCCTGGTAGTGACGCAACTCGTTGCGATTGGCTTGGTGATTTTTGTGCTACTGGTCATGTCATTTGTGCGTCATGATTTACTCAACGCCTGGCAAGCTACCCTGCCTGCCGATATGCCTGATACCTTTGTGATGAATATTCAGCCGGATCAACATGAAGGTGTCGCGAGACTCTTAGCCGAGCAAAATTTAACCGCCGAACTAGTACCCATGGTACGAGGTCGGTTGGTGGCGAAAAATGACCAACCGATGCGTGCCAGCCAATTTGACGAACCGCGCGCTAAACGCCTATTGGAGCGCGAAGCCAATATTGCGGTATTATCAGCGCCCCCCGACTATAACCGTATCACGGCGCAGCTACCCGATAATCAATGGCAAACCGACCTACCTGGTGTGTCAATCGAAGCGGAGATTGCCGAACTGTTTGGCCTAGCGTTAGGCGATGTGCTGACCTATGACCTGATTGGTGAAACACGCCAGTATCAAGTGCGCAGCTTACGTGAAGTCGACTGGCAAAGCTTTCGGTTAAACTTCTTTTTTATTTTAGAACCCACTGAACAGTCTTTGCCTATTACCTACATTACCAATTTCCAATCTAACCTGGATGAAACGGCTACGCTAGCATTGCGTTTAGCGATTAATGAACAGTTTTCAGGGGTGTTATGGGTCGATGCGCGGGCTATGATTCACCAAATTCGAGACATTATGAGTCAAGCAGCGATGGCCGTCACCTTGCTCTATATGTTTACGCTCGTGGCCAGCCTAGTGGTCGTGTTTACCGCCACCCAATCGACCCAGTTAGCACGCCTGAGAACCTGGCTATTACTTCGAACGCTCGGCGCTAAACAAGCGGACATTATTAAGATTGGTTTAACCGAGTTTGTGTTAATCGGTATGTTAGGCGGTCTATTTGCGGCTAGTTTAGGCCAACTAGCCAGTATGCTGATTGCGCATTTTTGGCTAGAACTGAGCGTAGGATTTAACCCTTGGATATGGCTGAGCGCCATTGTGATAAGTGCACTGTTATTGCTTCTGATTGGTTGGCTGACCCAGCGACATCCGTTGCGCCAAACACCCAAGCAATTGCTGCAAGCCTTACAGGCCGATTAACCACAATCAGCAGGCCTGCTTAATCTTGCGCAAGCCTGCTTAAACCTACTTAGCGGTTTTCTTACCCAGCGGTTTATTTAGAGCTTAAAAACAATTTATAACCCGGGTTGTCCTGCTCAGACACATAGGGGTATTTTAAGCAATCTAAATAGGCCTCAAAATCAGCATGATGCTGATCAGGCACCTGCACGCCCACTAACACGCGACCAAACGCATCGCTGTGATTACGATAGTGAAACAAACTAATATTCCACTCAACACTCATGCGGCTTAAAAAGTTAAGCAATGCGCCTGGGCGTTCAGGGAACTCAAAACGATAGACCTTCTCATCGGCTAGGCCGGGGACGCGCCCGCCCACCAAATGACGCAAATGTAACTTGGCTAACTCGTTGTCGGACATATCCTCCACCTCATAACCCAGCTCGCGTAAATGCCCAACTAGCTGTTGTTGTTCGGCATAGCCGCCGCTGGTGCGCACTCCCACAAACACCAAGGCTTCTTGGTCATCGGCATAGCGATAATTAAACTCGGTAATGACTCGCTGCGCCCCTAAATCTTCACAAAAACGTTTAAAACTGCCCGGCTGTTCTTTAATTTTGACCGCAAAAATCGCTTCACGTTTTTCACCTAGCTCAGTACGCTCCGCAATATGATGCAAGCGGTCAAAGTTCATATTCGCGCCACTGACAATTGCGCCCAAACTCAAATTAGACACACCGCGTTGTTGGACAAACTTTTTCAAACCCGCGACGGCCAACGCACCTGCTGGTTCAGAAATAGCCCGCGTATCTTCAAACACATCTTTAATAGCCGCACAAATTTCGTCTGTTGACACTGTTATCATTTCATCCACACAAGCCAAAGCGATTTCAAACGGTTTTTCACCGACTTGGGCGACCGCCGCGCCATCGGCAAATAAACCGACTTGCGGTAATACCACCCGCTCTTTTGCGGCTAAGGCTTGGGTCATCGAAGCGGCATCTTCAGCTTCTACCCCAACAATACGCGTTTTGGGCCAAATTTGTTTTAAGACCGCAGCAATACCGGCAATCAAACCGCCGCCACCGACACACACAAACACCACATCAAAAGGCTTAGGATGTTGGCGTAATATTTCTAGTGCAATTGTGCCCTGTCCGGCAATGACATCTTCATCATCATAAGGATGAATAAAGGTTAAGCCCTGCTCGCGCATTAATTGTTTAGCGTAAACCGCCGCCTCATCAAAGGCCTCACCGTGCAGGACGACTTCAGCGCCCAAGCGCTTTACCGCGTTCACCTTGATCGGCGGCGTGGTTTGTGGCATCACAATAATGGCTTTGATACCCATTTTTTTGGCTGACAGGGCCACGCCCTGCGCATGATTACCTGCCGACGCAGCAATGACCCCTGCCGCCTGTTGTGCGGGCGTAAGTTTGACCATCTTGGCATAGGCGCCGCGCAACTTGAACGAAAACACCGGCTGCAAATCTTCGCGCTTTAACCAGACCTGGTTGAGTAATTTTTGCGATAACAACGGCGCCAGTTCTAATGGCGTTTCCTCCGCCACATCATAAACCGGCACCGATAACACATTTTTAAGGACTTGTTCGTGAAGTGCCATACTCTAATTTTCCAACCAAAATGCCATTATAACAAGATACACGAGTAACCCAAGCGAGTCATTACCAAACTAAATCATCAGGAATGGCAAACTTAGCATAGTAGTCGCGGTCTTCATCAGACAAGCCATCATTGGCTGTCGCATCGGTCGCAAGTGGTATCAACACTTGGTCATCACGCTGGTTAATTTTATCCGTGAGCTCGGACGCCACTAAAACATAGCTCCCCTCCCAACGCACAATACGAATGGCCCCGGCCACCAGGCCTGCATGGGTTTTGTCATTCACCGCCAAGGTTTTTACCTGGATGCCATCCACAAAATTAAACGTTTGCTCACCACTGTAATGTTTTAAACCATGCACGGATAAGATTTGCTTCAGTTCGGCCTGCTTGGCTTTTTCTGCTTGCTGCTGCTGGCGCACTAAATTTAACTGGCGATCCTTTTCAGCTTTTTGCGCTGCGGCTTCTGCTGCCAAATCTGCCGTAGTCGTAACAGACTTGCCACCCTGCTGACGCTGTTTTTTGGTCTGTTGATATTTTTCTTTTTTAGCTTGCTTGGCTTTGTGCTCATTCACCAGCCCTGCTTTTTTCATTTGATCCAATAACGATGCCATGGCAACACTCCAAACATAATGTGCGTTATTTTAAAGCTTTAAATGGAACTGTAATTAAATAATTGAACATTTAGCAGCAACAGTTCTAGACCAAAATACGAAATTTTCTAAACCCAAATTTGATTAATAGTGTAGAGTTGCTGAGTAATTTTGAAAAAGACAGGCTTAAAATGTCCAAACCCATCATTCTCTGTGTTGACGATACACCTGCTAACCTAACTCTTCTCAACGGCTTGCTTGAGGACGAATATTCTGTAAAGTCAGCAAATTCGGGTATTAAAGCATTAAAACTACTGGAAAAAATTACTGCTGACCTAGTGTTGTTAGATGTCATGATGCCTGATATGGATGGCTATGAAGTGTGTCAGCAGATCAAAACCAACCCTGCCACGCAATCAATTCCTGTTTTATTTATAACTGCACTTAATGAACCTGAAGATGAAGAGAAGGCATTAGCAGTCGGTGGTAACGACTTTATCACAAAGCCGATCAATCCTAGTGTATTGCAAGCACGCATTCGCACCCAGTTGCAATTAAAACGCTACAACGACAGTTTGCGCCAACAAAACAATGACCTTGAAGCAAAATTAGAAAAGCGTTTGAGTGACATTTATCATCTTCAAGATGCTAGCTTGTCCGTAATGATTTCATTGGCAGAGTTCCGCGATGAAGATACCGGCATGCACATCAAACGTACCCAGCATTTTGTCAGATTGATAGCACAGCAAGCGCAGCGCAACTTACCCCATTTGCAGTTGAATGATTCTGATATTGAACTGATGACACGCTGTGCCCCATTACACGATGTTGGTAAAATAACCATACCAGATCACATTCTTCTAAAACCGGGCAAACTTACCGATGACGAATTTGCAGTTATGAAAAGTCATGCGCAACGTGGCTACGACATTTTGGAGGCAGCGGCAAAGTCAATGGGCAGTTATGGCGATTATTTAGATATGGCCAAAGCCATTGCCATTAGCCACCATGAGAAATGGGATGGTAGTGGTTACCCTAATCAACTAGCTGGCACGTCAATTCCATTGGCGGGTCGTTTGATGGCACTAGCCGATGTCTATGATGCCCTGCGCTCTTCACGACCTTACAAACAACCCTCTAGCCATGATAAAGCACTTGAGATTATGCAGGATATGAGTGAAAAACATTTCGATCCTGAATTGTTTGCCTGTTTTGTGCGAGTTGAATCAGAGGTCTTAGCAATTAGTCAACAATGGGCAGATTAACCACGATTTAGACACTATGTTAGAAAAACCAAAAGAAAATACACAACTCTCTATTTTGCTTGTCGATGATACGCCGCAAATGTGCTCGCTAATTAGCTCGTTTTTGTATGCCGAGGGCTATAGAAAAATTGCTATTTTAAATAGCCCAGAAAAAGCATTACAGATATTGCAAAAACGCCCGTTTGACCTGATTCTGCTGGATAACAATATGCCCAATCTCAGCGGCGTAGACTTATTAACCCAAGTAAAACCCTTGCCTCATTTGGCCGCTTCCAAGTTTATGATGATCACGGCGGATACCGCTTCTAGCATAGTGCAAACGGCGATAAAAGCCGGTGCGGATGATTTTATTGTCAAACCGTTTAATGCCAAAACATTGGCTGCCAAAATCTCACGTTTAGTTCCCAATTCATAACCAGGCCTGGTCAAATGCAAAACTCAATACAGCGTTTAAATCGCCATTTAACGACAGCGTTTGTCATCACTTTAGTCATGGTCATTGCGATGGCAGGTTATGCTGCGATGCTGTTTAAGGAGAGATTTGACTATCAAAAGCAATTGGATGGTCTCTCAACCTTGATTGACTATGGTTTTGCGATTACGCAGGAATCACGACGTGGTTATGTGTTTGGTTATTCTCCGGACATTGTGATTGAGCATGAACTGGACACTCTAACGACCGATACCCTGCGTTTAGCGGATTTAGCCTTCTCAACCGATTTGTTAAATCAAACAAGCGCCGATATACCATATCTTCGTATTTTAACGACAGAGTTTGACTTGAAGCGTGATCAGCTTTACCGATGTCAAACTGCGGATTCATGCCAGTCTTTAGCGGAAGAGTTCCAGCTAAAGGGCATCAATATCCACACCCAACTTGTTGTTTCGATGACCAATTTGTTTTTTCAAACGCCGATTTCCGAGCCGTTGATTACCGACCATATGACTTTATTACGTATGTATTTGAATTATCGTGAAGGGTTATCGATGATTTTAAGCACAGTGCGCGTTATGGATGCATCAGCACAATTTGACCAGCGTGAGTTATTGCGTGCCCGATTTGATAGAAGTCAATTGGAGTTTAATAGGCTAACGAATCATTTAACATCCAACAGTGACAGGTTTTCGACAGAATTATTAGTGCATTTGGAGCAGGATGCGAAGCTCTATCAAGTGCTGATTGCTGACTATATCCAACCAATGTTGGACAAAACCTATCAACCGAACCAACACATTAATTTCGGGCCGGATGTATCGCGCCCGTTTTATAGTCAAACTAACCAGACACTGCACATTATCGAGCAGCAGTTAAGAGACGCATATCGCCAACGTATGCTTGACAAAACCCTTCAACATTTACTGTGGCTAATCGGTACTTTTATTTTACTGGGATTATTAATCGGCTATGGAAGAGGCATCAGGCAGCTTGCGATTATACCCTTACAAGAAAACGAAGCGATTTTAAACTCCGCTGCCGCAGGGATTATTCAAATTAACGCACGAGCAGAAATTATTCGTGTTAACCAAGCAGCGTTAAGGTTATTTGGTTATCCACAAGATGAACTACTTGGGCAGAACGTGAATATCCTGATGCCGCAGTCTTATGCCCAACACCATGACCAATATGTGGCTAATCAAGTTGAAACCGGCATCAACAAAATTATTGGCACGGGGCGTGAAGTCACCGCTATCAATAAACAGGGAGAAGAGTTTCCAATTCATCTTGCGATTAGCCGAGTTGAAAATGGTAACGCACTAAGTTTTATTGGTATCGTAACCGACTTAAGTGAACGTGAAAAACAACTGAAGGCAACAGATTTAAGAACTAAGCTGTTGGCTGCGTTAAAAAAAGCAACCGAAGAGTTTGTGGCGATTACCGATAACCAAGATCAGGTTTGGGATGATTTGTTACACAGTCTATTAGAAATTACCGACAGTGAACAGGGTTTTATCGGCGAGGTGTTGTTTCATGAAGACGGCGAGCGTTGCCTTAAAATTCACGCGATTACCAATATTTCGTGGGATGAACCGTCTTACGAACTCTATGAAAAGCTCAAAAGCCAAGATATGCTGCTTTGCAGCAGCGAAACCATGATTGGCATGCCGATGTATCAAGAGCAGATTATCATTGGCAATGACATGCAAAACGACCCGCGTGGCGGTCATACACCGCATGGTCACCCACCCTTGCGCAAATACATGGGTGTGCCTATTTTCCAAGCCGGTGAATTGATTGGTGTCTATGGTATTGCTAACAGCCCAGATGACTATTCGCTCGATTTAGCGGAGTTTTTAGAGCCGTTTAATAATACCTGTGGTGTACTGATTGCCAGTTTGCGCCAAGCCACAGAGCAAAAAGAATTGTTGGAAAAGCTAGAAATCGAAAAACGCAATGCGGAACAAGCGGCGGTGACTAAGTCGAACTTCCTCGCCAACATGAGCCATGAAATTAGAACCCCGATGAATGCGATTTTAGGCATGTCGCATTTAGCATTAAAAACACAACTTGATGCAAAACAGCGTGACTATGTCGAAAAGATTAAACGTTCGGCTGATGGTTTGCTGACGATTATCAACGACATACTCGATTTCTCAAAAATCGAGGCCGGCAAGCTTGAACTAGAAGAAATTAAACTCGATATCGAACAATTGCTTCAAGATGCGATCTTGCCGGTACAGGTTGCGGCGCGCACTAAACGCTTAGAAATTGTGGTCGATATTGCACCGGAGTTAACCGCTTGTTATGCGTCTCAAGTTTATGGCGATGCCACTCGGTTAAGTCAAATCTTAATCAATCTGCTGAATAATGCAGTGAAATTTACTGAGCAGGGTTATATTCGGCTTAAGGTTAGGTTCGATGAAAGCAGTTGGATGCTGAGTTTTGTGGTAGAAGATACCGGCATCGGCATGACCGAGGCGCAAATACAAAAACTCTTTACCGAGTTTTCCCAAGCCGACGCCAGCACCACCCGCAAATACGGCGGTACTGGATTAGGCCTGGCGATCTCTCGCAATTTGGCGCGCTTAATGGGGGGCGATTTAACCGTCAGCAGTGAACCGGGTGTTGGAAGTCGATTTACCTTCACAACGAATGTTTGTTTTGAAAATCAACCTTGCCATTCTAATTGCCAAGCTCTTGAACAAACAGCGCTGATTGTTGATGATCACCCCCTCGCTGCTCAACAGGTCAGTGCGCAGTTAGCACTATTTGACATCGAATCGGTAATTTTTGATTCGCCTACACAAGCACAGCAATACCTTGCCGAAGCTAAAGCGTTACCTGCCTGGGCGTTTATCGACTGGCAAATGCCCGAAAAAGATGGCGTAACGCTCATACAGGAGATTCAGCAAGCTTATCCTCAGCTGGCAAAACACTGTGTATTGATGTCATTTTACGATGTGTCTGAGCTGGGGGATATGACTCAAACCGCCTCAATTGATCATACCTTGATGAAGCCGGTATTTTCAGCCCAACTGCGTGGCTTGCTTTTTGGTGATCAAAGCGTGAAGTCAGCTGAAGACCTTGAGGGCTATCCGGACTTAACCGGTAAGCGTATTTTATTGGTGGAAGACAATCCGATTAATCAACAGATTGCCGAAGAGCTTTTGGCAGAAACCCGTGCAGAGGTCATTAGCGCAGATAATGGCGAAATCGCACTTTATCTTGCAACAAAAAGCGGTAAGGCCTTTGATTTAGTGTTGATGGATATCCAAATGCCGGTGATGGATGGTTTGAGTGCAACCCGCGCAATGCGTGCAGCGGGTCTGACGATACCTATTATTGCCATGACAGCCCATGCGTTTGAGGAGGAGCGTCAGCGCTGTGAAGCCGCCGGCATGGATGCACACTTTACCAAACCGATTGACCCGCCGAGCTTATACACTCTATTAGCCCACTGGTTAGGCGCAACGCAGCGGATCGAGGTTCAGCAAGAAGATGATGCGACCATTGAAACGGATTTAGCTGCAATATCTGGTTTAAACACCCAGGTGCTAAAACAAAACCTTGGTAGCAAACCACAGTTGCTAATTTCGTCCCTATGCGACTTTGTCAAACGTTATGCCACGGGATTAACCGCTTTGCAGCAGACCTTGAAAATCGAAAATCAGCAAGAAAGCGAGCGCCAAGCGCATACGCTCAAAGGCTTGTGTGCCACTTTTGGTTTTGTAGAATATGCGCAGCGTTTAGGCGATATTGAAAATAACGTACGTGCAAAACAATTAGACCATGCGTTGTCGTTAATCGACCAGGCCTGGTTAAGCTCATTTGAACGCTCAATGAATGAGCTAAGCAAGTTTTGTGTTGAACAACAAGCCAAGCAATCTCATAATCTACAAGTCATTGATGAATCACACTGGCCGGACATTTTACTTAACTTCAAAACGCTGCTTGAAGAATACGATGGCACATCAACGATTTATTTTGACGAAAACCATGCCTATTTTGCAAAATACTTGAACCCCGAATCACTACAGAAGATTCAAAATCATATTGAAAACTATGACTTTGAGGACGCTCTAGCACTTCTGCCTAATAACGACTAACATTTAATTTATTAAGGTAAACCAACACCCCGCGTTATACTCTAAACGGCGTCAATTATTTAAACGAGGTGGTCTATGGAGCAGGCGTCATGGGTGCGACTACAAAATGGTTCAGACATTCGAGGCGTGGCGGTTGCCGGCATCGCCGATCAACCGGTTAATTTAACCGCCGCCCATGCCAACTCGATTGGCCAAGCCTTTGCGCACTGGCTAGTGACTATCATCAACCATTAAAAGGCCTAAAGATTATTGTTGATGCCGGTAATGGTGCCGGTGGCTTCTTTGTCGATAAGGTTTTGCTACCGCTGGGTGCCAATACCCAAGGCAGCCAATTTTTAGCGCCTGATGGTCATTTTCCCAATCATGTGCCCAACCCCGAGGATGCTCAAGCGATGCAATCAATTTGTGCTGCTGTAGTACAGCACCAAGCCGATCTGGGGCTAATTTTTGATACCGATGTGGATCGAAGTGCCGCCGTCGATGAACACGGACAGGCCATTAACCGCAATCGTTTAATTGCGCTGATGGCCGCCATCCTGCTTAAAGACGCACCGGGGGCAACCATTGTGACCGATTCTGTCACCTCTGATGGCTTAACTGATTTTATTGAACAACAACTGCAAGGCAAGCATCATCGCTTTAAGCGTGGCTATAAAAACATCATCAACGAAGCGATCCGCTTAAATAACCAAGGTGTATTAACGCCTTTAGCCATTGAAACATCCGGGCATGCCGCATTAAAAGACAACTACTTTTTAGATGACGGCGCCTACTTGGTCACGCAATTACTTATTGAGCTGGCCAAAGCAAAACTACAAAATCGGTCGTTAACCAGCCTGATTACCACCCTGCAAGAACCGGTTAAAGAACAAGAATGCCGCTTTCATATTTTGCAGCCCGACTTCCAACACTATGGCCAACAGGTGCTGGATGCCTTGACTCACTATGTGGCAAAACAACCTGGCTGGCGACAAGTACCCAATAATTACGAAGGTATCCGCGTAGCCTGCCAAGCCGACGATGAACAAGGCTGGTTTTTGCTGAGGCTATCGCTGCATGATCCCGTGTTAGCACTGAATGTTGAATCCAATATCGCCGGCGGTGTCGATAACATCCTGGCGCGGCTGATGACATTTATGGCGGAGTTTAAGCAGGATTTGACGCTTGCGTCATAGATTTTCGCGAGCAGAAGTCTGCAGCAAATCCTCACCGTCATTAACTGGCAAAAAGAAGGCTTATCGTTAGATGATATCTTGCTGACCAACAACGCCTAAGCCGACATCTGCAAGCCAACCTAGACGGATTTTGAAATCATTAAGCAAGCGAATCAGCAGCACGAGATTATTGAAGTGCAACACAAATCGGGCAATGCCATCATCATGTCGGCTGATGATTATGAAAGCCTGCAAGAAACCTTGCACCTGTGATATTTTGCGCAACAAAATCTCGATTTCACCACAAAGCGGCAAACCGCTGGTAGGCGACTTAAAAGGCTATTACTCTATTCGCCTAAGTTTCCAGGACCGGATTGTCTATCGAATAGAAGAAGGTCGCTGCATCGTCTTGCTTATTAGAGCTCAAACATATTACGGTGAATAAATGCACTATTTTTAATCATCGCTAAAATTCGATATTTTTAAAGAGCACTAAGGGTTAGCGATAGATTGTCTAAAGGATTTTAGTGTGTATATTGCAGCTGAATTTTAAAGCCACAGGCATGCGCATACTTTTGCAGGGTTTTCCAACCAGGATTACCTGATCCAGACTCTAGACGGATTATGCTGCGTTTAGTTGTACCCATTTTTTCAGCAAGCTCATCTTGCGTTAAACCTGCTTTTTGGCGCATAGTTAATAAGGTCGCAATAAACTGAAATTCATCCTCTAGCGCATCATATTCTTTTTTAAAATAAGGGTTTTTAAACGCTTCCTGTTTTAACTCGTCCAGCGTCATCATTTTCATACTTAATTTCCTTTACAGAGCACGATACATTACTCAAAACCATCTTGAACATCTAAGATTTTAACAAGACGATAAATATAACTATATATTTTTGGTTTTTAAATAATCGGGCTGCCTTTTCGTAAAATGATCACCTGTGCCCGCGTTTAGAAGAAACACCCCCACGGGCGTGGGGAAGACTTTAAGCGGTCGGGTTATCGGGCGGCTAATTTGGAAACACCCCCACGGGCGTGGGGAAGACCCTCA